>JAYRWX010000035.1:0-528968 GCA_041917795.1 Verrucomicrobiales bacterium | reverse complement strand
TGGAGCGGGCTCCATGACCGAGGAGCAACGCCGGAAGCGTGAATTCCGGCCGGTTGGGAAAGAGATCCGAGCGAAGCGAGCAAGAGTCCAAGCCCAAAAAACGAATCCGATTTGCGAACGGACTTTTGGCAGACAGTCTAATCGGCAAGCTTTCCCGCCAACTCGCGCGCGACGGACTTCCACCCCGCCGCATCCGCCTTACCGAAGGCGGTGACCATGCGCCACTTTCCCGTGGTTCCCGCCACCACGGTCGTCTTGTCGAAACAGCGCAGGTAATACTTCCGGTAGGTGCCCGGAACATTCCAGAGCATCGAGACATTCCCGGCATCCTCCGGAGCCTCAAGCAGACGCGAGACGCCGAATTGTCCGCTCTGCGGGTCGAATACCGCCATCCAGTCAACCCGCTTCTGGATGTAAAACTTGCGCACCACCTCTTCCGTATCGAGCAGCTCGCCGCCTTCGCTTTCTCCATCGTTCCCGGCGAGCCAGGCGGACACCGTCGGGGTCCAGGCGTGCATGAAGTGGTAGAGCAATTTCAGCGGCGCATCCTGTTCAACGTTCAGGGTCGTCGTTTCATAAAGCCGGTCGTCCTTCAGCTCGATCTCGCATTTCAGGCGCACCCCGCGGATGACGGATTCCCGGAGGATGCGGAACCTTCCGCCCTTCATCACCGCCTGCGGCGTTTCGATGAGGCGATCGTCGAGGAAAAATTGGAGTTTGGTCAGGGTCTCGGGCTCGTTCTCGAGATGCGCCGTTCCAATGAAACCGACGTCCTGGAACGAAAGCACCGTGCCGTAGGCACTCTTCTCCGTGGTCATCGGAATACCATCGTAATCGATCCGCCCCGGCGTCCACTGTGAAGCCTGCCGCATCAGCAGTGTCACTTTGCCACAGGTCACGGCGAAGCGTTCGAGGTCAGGCCCGAGATTCGGTCGGAAAGGTTCCGCGGCGGAGAGGCAGCTGGTGAAAAACAAGACCAGGTAAAGAAAGCGAAAGGGGATCATTTGGTTTGGAATTCCAACACCTCTCCCTCACGCCAAAATTTCCCGCACCACCTGCCCGCCCTCAGGTCCGGTCAGGCGGTGCGCGCGGCCCTCGTAGCGATAGGTGAGCTCGTTGGGCTCAAGTCCCATCAAGTGAAGAATTGTCGCGTGAAGATCGCGGAAATGGACCTTGCCCTCGACGGCGCGGGCACCGGTCTCGTCGGTCTTGCCGTGGACGTGGCCGCCCTTCACCCCGCCGCCGGCGAGCCAGAAGGTGAAGCCGTTCGCATTGTGGCCGGTCTCGTTCTTGCCATCATCGGGGGTGAGCCCGGGACGTCCGAATTCTCCGCCCCAGACGACGAGGGTGTCTTCGAGGAGACCGCGCTGGTCGAGATCCTCGAGCAATGCGGCGATGGGCGCGTCGGTGGCGTCGCAGTTGGCCTTGAGATCGCGGCGGTGATTCTGGTGCTGGTCCCAACTGCCGTGGTTGACCTCGACGAAACGGACCCCCGCCTCGATGAAACGTCGCGCGAGGAGACATTGCCGTCCGAAGTCGGAGGGTTTGCAGGTGCCTTCGGAGACGCTGTGTCCAACGCGGTAACGCGCGAGCACTTCCGGCGATTCGGTGCTGGTGTCGAGCAATCCGGGGGCCTCGGTCTGCATGCGGAAGCCGAGCTCCATCGAGGCGATGACCGACTCGAGCGCTTCGTCCTCGGCGCGGAGCGAGGCATGCTCGCGGTTCATCGACTGGACGAGGTCGAGCTGGCGGCGCTTCAGCGAAGCGGGCAGATGATCGCCGGCGATGTTCGGAATCGTCGCTTTGCTCATGTCCTCGCCATTGATCCCGAGCGGCGTGCCCGAGTAGACGGTGGGGAGGAAAGCACTGGAATAGACCTGCGGTTTCGCGGTGTTGAGGCTGACGAAGCCGGGCAGGTTCTGGTTCTCGGTGCCGAGCCCGTAGCTGATCCACGCGCCGAGGCTGGGGCGCTTGCGGAGCCGATCGCCGGTGTGGAGTTGGTGGAAGCTCTGGGCATGGTTGCCGGTGTCGGCGTGCATGCCGTTGAGGAGGCAGAGCTTGTCGGCGTGCTTCGCGGTCTCGGGCATCAGCTCGGAGATCCAGAGTCCGCTCTCGCCGTGTTGGGAGAAGTAGAAGACGGAACCGGGATGCTTCTTGTTCCCGGTCTGCGGTTTGTAATCGAAGGTGTCGAGCTGCGCGGGGCCGCCGCTCATGCAGAGGAAGATGACCCGTTTCGCCCGGGCCGGGAAGCGGGCGAGCTTGGCGGAAAGATCGGCCGAATTCGCAATGGCCCGTTCCTGACAAAGCGCCGAAAACGCGAGGTATCCGAATCCGCAAGAGGCGGAGCGGAGGAGCGAGCGACGGGAGAGGTTCGGGTTCATGGCGGTTCAATCAACATAACGAAACTCGTTCGCAGCCAGCAGAGCTTGGCAGGCGGTGGCCCAGGCCCATTCATGTCGCAGGGTCGCATCCGGCTGGCGATCAGACAATTGCGCGTCCGCGTCCCGGACGAGGCTGATGGCGCGGGCGATCTCGCCGTCGAGGGCATCGCGGGCAAAGACGCGGCGGATCGCATCCGCGGCGATGGCCTCGTCGCTGCGGCCGGGCGCGATCAACTTGCGGGCGAGGATCCGCGATTGCTCGACGACGAAGGGGCTGTTCAGGAAAAAGAGCGACTGTGCGGGCGAGGCGCTCGTCTCGCGTTTGCCCATCACGGCGAGAGAGTCGGGCAGATCGAAGGGCGCAAGTTCGGCCGGCGGCGAATTGCGCAGGTAACAGAGGTAGAGGCTGCGGTGCTTGCTGGGTTCGTGCAGGTTCTTGGCGAGCTGCACCATGATGTCGCGATGGCGGATCACGGACCCGTCCGGCGGCGTCAGCTCGAGCTCTCCCGTAGCGGTGAGGAGCCGGTCGCGGATCGCCTCGGCATCGAGACGGCGGCGGAGGTGGCGGGTGAGGAGGCGATTGTCAGGATCGGCCTCGGTCAGCTCCGGACCGGCCGCGCTGTCGAGCTGGTAGGCCCTCGTCAGGACGAGTTCGCGGATGAGGGCCTTCGTCGACCGATGGTGTTCCTTCACGAATCTTGTCGCGAGAAAATCGAGCAGTTCGGGATGGCTCGGCTTCGCCCCGTAGATCCCGAAATCGTCCGGCGTGGCGACGAGTCCCTCTCCGAAAAGATGCTGCCAAACGCGGTTCACGTAGACCCGTGCGGTGAGCGGATGATCGGGCCGCGTGATCCACTCCGCGAGTTCGAGCCGTCCGCTGTCGCTCTTCTTTTCGACGACCTTTTCCCCGGGCATGACGCAGGCGCTGAGGAAACCACGCGGGACGCGGTCACCGAGCTTGGTCGATTCGCCCTTCTGATTGATGCGGGCATCTTCCGGAGCCGGGCGATCGCGCACGCCCATCGCGAGCGGCGTGCCAGTCGGCCATTTCGATTTCGGAATGGGCTTTGGCTTGCCCGTGTCGGACTCAATCGGCACGACGGTCTCGACAAATCCCGCCGGCGGCGACCACTTCGGCGCGGTCTTGAGCACATGCAGGTCGGTCGAAGGCGCGGTGAGCCCCTCGTAAGCGGCCATGCCCCACATCGTTTCGGTGCTTTTGAAAATGCCAGCGAGGGCGTAGTAATCGCGCGTCGGAATGGGATCGTGCTTGTGATCGTGGCAGCGCGCGCAGGCCACGCTGATGCCCATCAGGCCCGATCCGACCACGGCGATCTGGTCGTCGACGACGTCCATGTCGAAGTTCTCGTTCATCGCCTTGGCCGGTTTCGCACCGAGGGCGAGGAATCCGGTCGCGACGAGCTGGCGGTCGCGTTCGGCGTCGTTCGCCGCGGTCATGAGATCACCGGCGATCTGCTCCCTGACAAAGACATCAAAGGGCCGGTCCTCGTTGTAGGCGTCGATCACATAATCGCGATACCTCCACGCATGAGGAAAGGTCGCGTTGCGGCTGAGCCCGTCGTTGCCGTTCGACTCTCCGTAGCGGGCGACGTCGAGCCAGTGGCGACCCCAGCGTTCGCCGAAGTGCGGCGAGGCGAGCAGTTCATCCACGAGCGCGGCGACGGCGTCGTCTCCGCGCGTTTTGAAATCGGCGACAAAGGATTGAACCCTGTCGTACGACGGAGCCAACCCTGTCAGGTCGAAGCTGAGGCGACGCACCAAAGTCTCCGCCAGAGCGTCGCCGGTGGGTTTGAGTCCGGCCTTTTCAATTTCGGCGAGGAGAAAACGATCGACCTCCGACTTCGGCCACTCCGCGTTTTTCACCGCGGGCACGGGTGGATTTTGCACCGGTTGGAAAGACCAGTGCGTTGTCTTCGTCTCGACGGGCGGCGCGACCGGCACGGGCGGACCGGTGCGGGGATCGGCCGCGCCCGTCGCGATCCATTTCTCAAAATCGGCGACGACGGCGGGAGAGAGCGGCTCGTCCGGCGGCATCTCGAGATTGTCCTCCCATTTCAGCGCGTGGATGAGGAGCGACTCCTCCGGCTTGCCCGCGACGAGGGCCGGTCCCGACTCACCGCCTTTCAGCGTCATCTCCTTTGTATCGAGCCGCAGTTTGCCTCCGAGCTTTTTCGAATCCTCGGAATGGCATTCGTGGCAATGCTTCACGAGGGCGGGGCGGATCTTCGATTCGAAGAAGGCGAGGGCGGCTTTCTCCTTTTCCTTGTCGTCGGCCCGCATGTGACCCGGCACGCCCAGGGCGGCGACCACGGCCAGAGAGGTCCATCGTGGGATTGGAAACATGCGGAGATTCTTCAGCCGGACATTTTACCCAAATCGGTCAAAATCCGGCAACCGCCTGAGAACACGCGTTCGGGCCAGCGCTGCGACCGATTTGCGGAGAAGTGCGACGTTGGCATGCACATTGCTTTCAGCGTCAAGATTTTACCCATTTGATGCAATCCCCGATCATCGATTTTCTGCAGGAGCTCCACGCGGAGCTGAAAGGCGTCCGCGAGGGCGAAGTCGCCACCTACATTCCGGAGTTGGCCAAGGCGGATCCCGACTGGTTCGGCATCTGCATCGCCACGGCCAGCGGGCAGGTCTACACCGTCGGCGACACGGACATCCCCTTTACGATCCAGTCGATTTCCAAACCCTTCGTCTACGGGCTCGCCCTCGAGGACAACGGCCAGACCGAGGTGCTGGATAAAGTGGGCGTGGAACCCTCGGGCGACGCTTTCAACTCGATCAGCCTGGAGCCCGGCACGGGCCGGCCACTGAACCCGATGATCAACGCGGGTGCCATCGCCACCGCGGGCCTGATCCCCGGCACGATCCCCGCTTCGCGGGTGCGGCGCATCCTCCAGGGTTTCTCCGCCTTCGCCGGCCGCGAGCTCGCCATCGACGAGACCGTCTACCGCAGCGAAAGCGAAACCGGGCACCGCAACCGGGCGATCGGCCATATGCTGCGGAATTTCGACATCCTCACCTCGCATCCCGATCCGACGGTGGAGCTCTATTTCCAGCAATGTTCGATCTCGGTGAACTGTCGCGACCTCGGCATCATGGCGGCGACCCTCGCCAACCGCGGCGTCAATCCCGTGACCGGCAAGCAGGCGGTGCGCGGCGAGTACGTCGCGAACATGCTGAGCGTGATGAGCAGCTGCGGCATGTACGATTGGGCCGGGGAATGGATCTACAAGATCGGGATGCCCGCGAAGAGCGGCGTCGCCGGTGGGATCATCGCGGTGCTGCCCGGCCTGCTCGGCATCGGCGTCTTTTCCCCGCCGCTCGACAGCCATGGGAACAGCGTGCGGGGCATCAAAGCCTGCGAGGCGATCTCGCGCCAGCTCGACCTGCACCTCTTCAACCGTCGCGGCACCCGCGACGGGGCGGTGCGGCTGGTCTTCGACGGCACGAAAGTGAACAGCCATCGCGTCCGCACCGCGGGCGAGGCCGCCCTGCTCCAGGAATACGGCCGCCGCATCGCCGCGATCCAGTTGCAGGGCAACCTCACCTTCACGATGACGTCCAGCGCGGTGCACCAGGCGGTGGAAAAAAGCGCGAACACCGACTTCCTCCTGCTCGACTTCGGACACGTGCTGAGCATCAACGATCCCGCCGCACGCATGCTCTACGAGCTGACGCTCAAGTTCATGAAGGAAGGAAAGGTCGTGGTCTTCACCCACACCGACCGCGTGCCCCTGCTCGGCCGCGTCTTCCGCGCAAAACTGGGGGCCGATGCCGGAAACTACTTCCGCGCCTTCGCGGACAACGATCCCGCGCTCGAATACTGCGAAGATCGGCTGCTCGAGAAACTCGGATATGTCTCCACCGGAGACCAGACCGCCGGACTCGCCGATTTCGAATTCCTCGAAGGCATCCCCAGCGAGGGCCTCGCCGTGCTGAAGTCAAAGCTGCAGAAGCGCGACTGGGCCCCGGGGGAAACCATCATCGAGGTCGGGGCCGACGCAGCGGACCTGTTCCTGCTTGAGTCCGGCCGGGTCAGCGTGCTGGTCGGCTCGGGACCCAATCGCCGACGCCTGGCGAACTTCTCGCCGGGGATGGTCTTCGGCGAGATGGCACTGATCGACCGCTCGCCACGCTCCGCCACCATCGTTGCCGACACCGAGGTGCGATGCCTGCTGCTTTCCAGCGGGGATTTCGAGCAACTCGGCGCGGAGCACCCCGCCGTGAAGATCCGTCTGCTTGAAAATCTCGCCCGCGGACTCAGTCGCAAACTCAGAAAGGCCAATGTGGAGTTGGGGGTCTTCGAGTGAGCGTATTGGCTTCACGGATAAGTTTCAAAAGGACAAAAAGTTGTTTTCATCCGAGGCCCCGACCGGTTAAAATCCCGGAATGCTGAGACCATTCATCGTCTGTTGTTCCCTTGCCGGCTTCCTCCCGCTCCAGGGTGCCGACGCTCCCGACGATGTGGTGGGTCGCTTCCTCTATTTTGAAGAGGGCTTGGAAGATTACCTCGTCTTCTTAGACGAAAGCACGGGAGAGGAGCGCGACATCAACGGGGATGTCGACCCCATGACTTACACTTACTCAATCACCGGCCCGCAAACCGCGGAGATCGTCGTGACCCGCGATGTCGACCGCTACGATGAGTGGACGATCACCTGGACCGGACCGGGAACGGGGACCTTCGTGCGCGAGGAATTCCGCGACAGCAATCTCGAAGACACCGATACCGGCGGATTCGTCGAGTCCAGCGGCAGCAGCATCCCCCCTGTCGATCTCGTGGGAGTCCGGCTCGAGGAGGCGATCGAGGGCGAAGACGAGCGCTTCGAGTTCCTCACCGACACCGAAGGTCGCGAGTTCGAGCCGGGCGACATCGATCCCTTCACCTACACCTACAGTCTGCTCGATCCGGTGACCGCCTTGATCGTGGCCACCTATGGGACCGGGCGTTATGACGATCTCGCCCTCACCTTCGAGACCGAGACCACCGGCACCTATCTGCTGGGGCGCGTCCGCGACGGCAACCTCGTGAAAGAGAAGCGCGGCCAATTCCGGCTCGACCTGAACACCCAGACCGTCGACCTGCTGATCGGCGACGACAAGGGAGGGCTGCGCGGACAGAATTTCTTCAACCTCAACGGAACCAGCCAGACCGTAAAAACCCGGCTGTCGGACGATCGGGCCGAGCGCCTCCGGGGCGAGATTGAAAACGATGGCGACGACGACACCATCAGTGCCCGTGCCTCGCGGGGATCCCGCAAGGTGAAGACGCGCGTTTTCTCCCTGAACCCGCGCCGCAACGTCACCGCCTCCGTGACCGGCCCCGGAGCCAGCCTCGGAGAGGTCGGCCACAATGCGAGCGAACGTTTCGAGATCGAAGTCCGGCGCAAAGGCCGCGGTCGCGGCAAAGGGACGGGCTGGCTCCAAGGCAGCTCCGATGGCATTCCCGGAGCCGCCGACCGTGTTTACTACAACATCGTCCTTCCCTGACAGAACCCCTTATCGATGAAATCCCCCGCCTACCTCTCCGTCCTGTTTCTCGCCCTCTCCGCCCCCTCTCCGCTCTCGGCGCACAATGGAGAGGAACACGCCAAGGTCAGCCGTCTCCGTACTTTCGGAGGCGGCATCAAGGCCAAACTGACCGCATCCGACGAAAACCGACGGATCGAGGTCGAATACGAACTTGAAGACGCCCCTCCGGGAGAAAACTGGATCATCGTGCTGCGCAGTGAAGGCCGGATCGTTCTCCGGACCTCCAAACGGACCAATGCGGTCGGTGGTCTCAAGGTTCGCAAGCTGATCCCCAACGGGAACGGAAAGGAGCGGATCGAGGGCACCGCCCGTCAAGTGGGCGGATTCCTCAATGGCAAGGTCACCCTAGTGGCGCCGTTCTGAAGGTCATCCCACCGATCACTTTTTCGTCTTCACCGAGGCTTTCACCCGGTCGAGGCTGCCGTTGCGGAGCGAGGTCAGCGTGACTGTCTGACTGTATTTTTTTACCTTTCCCTTGGTGGATCCCTTCGGCTTCACCTCGGTGAGAATGCGGCGCGTCTGGCCGGGAAAGACCGCCGTCTCGAGAGCACCGGTCCGCGCCGCGCCCGTGATGTTGCGTTTGCCGGTAGTGGTCGAGAAAATCGTGACCCGGAAAAACTTCGTTCCTCCCGCACTCGTGACTCGCAGGTCGTCGCCATACCCACCGTCGTTTCCGGCCGCGGCGTGGATGGATACCAGCTTCCGGTTTTTGGAGGTGAAGGCCTGGGTCTGCCCGGCGCCGCTGGCGTTGTAGACCTGGTTGCCGCGCTGTGCCGCGACCGAGCGACCCACCGTGCCATCGACGCGATAGGAATCCGCATCCGGCACGTGGCGGACCACGCGGTTGCCACCGTTGATGTTCCCGCGCTCGGCGACCCAGACATCGCCATAAACCGAGGTTTCGACGTCATAGGGTGAGATCAAGCCCGAGTCCGAGGAAACCTGGACATTGCTCTCGAAATCAGCCTGCCCGATGACTCCGTCGGGGAGCGAGACATTCGAAGCGAGGTCCGCCGCATTCGCGAGAGCCGCCGCCGCGGCGTTGTCAAAACGGACCACGCGGTGGTTGAATTCCTCGGTCACCCAGAGTGCTCCGGCGACATCCACCGCCAGTCCCCGAGGCCCCCAGAAACGCGACCGCTGGGCGCCCAGCACCGACACGGTGAAGTTCACTTGTCCGAGGAGGCCGTCGGCATCCGCCCCATTCGTCTTCGACGCCGGATCGACAAAATAAAGCACCCGGCCGTTCCTCGAATCGGTCACCCAAAGATTGCCCGAGCCGTCGATCTCGAGTTTGAAGGGCTCGCGCATCCCATTGCGCACCGGGTTCGCGTTGTTCCGGTTCACTTCCGAGAGATCGAATCCGGATTGGCCCAGCACGCCATCGGCCAGCGCGAGATTCTGTCCGGAATCCGCGGCGTTGGCGATCGCGTCGGCGACGGCATTGTCGAAGCGGACCACGCGATGATTCTGCCAATCGGCCACCCAGAGGCGTCCTGCGGCGTCGAGCGCGACATCCTGCGGCTGGTCCAACTGACCGCTGCCGTTCCCGCTCGGGTTCGTGCCGAAGGTCGTCGCCCCGATCAGACCATCGGCATCGACACCGCTCGGCCTGCTCGCCGAACTTTCATACATCACCACGCGGTTGTTGAGATTATCCGCCACCCAGAGCCTGCCTTCGGCATCCACCGTCAGCCCCGCGGGGAACAGGAGTTGTGCCCTCCCGCTGCCCGCCGGCCCCGGCGCGGTCAGGCTGGTATTTCCAAAAGCGGCCTCCGCCTCGGCACCGGTCGCGAACGCCGCCGAAGAGGAATATCGCAGCACCCGGTGATTGTCGGTATCAACGACAAAAAGCTTCCCGCTCGTCGGATCGAGTGCGACCCCTTCGCACCCGCTGATCGTCGCCGCGGTCGGACTGGCGAGCCCCTGGTTCTCGTCGCCCGAGGTGAAATCAGGCTGGCCCAGGACACTGATGGCGGCCTTGCCATCGGTCCAACCGGCCCGACCAAGTGGCAGCAACATTCCGCAGCTCAGAAGGGCGCAGGAGCCGATGCAGAGAGATCGCTTCATCCGGAGACGATGGGAAAACCTCCGCCCTTTTCAAGGGGGAAAAGCACGCGCTCTCCCGTGGCGCGATCGCGAAGCCATTGCAATTGCCTCGCAGCCAGCGTTCCGGCGAAACTGATCCGGTTCTCATCACAACTCAACAGGGTGCACTCGTCGAAACCACAGGGTCTGATCCGTACCGCGCTCGCGGTGCTCGCCTCGCTTTCGTGCCCGGGTCAGGCGGTCGATTACCTGCGCGACATCAAGCCGGTGCTGCAAGCGCGCTGCTATGCCTGCCACGGGGCCTTGAAACAAAAAGCCGGCCTGCGCGTGGATACCGCCGCGGCCTTGCGGCTCGGTTCGTCCGAGGGGGCCGTGCTCGTCCCGGGAGCTCCGGAACAAGGTTCGCTGCTCGCCCGTCTCACCACCACCGACGAACACGAACGGATGCCGCTGGAAGCCGCCGCGCTAAAGCCTGAGGAAATCGCCGCGATCCGCGAGTGGATCGCCGCCGGCGCCCCTTTGCCGGATAGCGAAAGAGGCGAGGCGGATCCGCGCGAGCACTGGGCGTTCCAACGCATCGAAAGACCGACCGGTGCCACCGGCATCGATGCGCTGCTCGAAGCAAAACACCGTGAGCATTCCCTGAAACCACAGCCCGAAGCGGATCGTGGTTTGCTGCTGCGGCGCCTCTATCTCGATCTCGTCGGCTTGCCTCCGAGCGAAGCGCAGTTGGAGGATGTGAGACCCTACGAAACGATCGTCGACGAGCTGCTGGCCAGTCCCCAACACGGCGAACGCTGGGCGCGGCACTGGATGGACGTCTGGCGCTATTCGGACTGGTACGGGCTCGGCGACCAGCTCCGCAACAGCCAGAAACACCTCTGGCATTGGCGCGACTGGATCGTCGAGTCGTTGAACGCCGACAAGGGTTACAACGGCATGATCCATGAGATGCTGGCGGGCGATGAGATCGCTCCGTCCGATCCCACGGTGGTCCGCGCCACCGGATTCCTCGCGAGGAACTACTACCTTTTCAACCGCACCACCTGGCTCGACGACACCCTCGAGCACACCGGCAAGGCCTTCCTCGGTCTGACCCTCAACTGCGCGAAGTGCCACGACCACAAGTACGACCCGGTCTCGATGGTCGATTATTACAACCTGCGGGCCCTCTTCGAGCCGCATCAGGTGCGTCTCGATCCGGTGCCGGGCATCGGCGATTTCGAGAAGGACGGCTTGCCCCGGGTCTTCGACAATCACCTTGATGCGGAGACCTTTCTCCACGTCCGGGGCGATCCGGCCCATCCTGACAAGAGCATCAAAATCACTCCGGCGGTGCCCGCGATTTTCGCCGGGTTCGCCCCGCCGATCGAAGCGGTGCCTCTGCCGATCGAGACCTGGGCACCGGCTTCGCGCGAGCACGTGATGCGCGACCGGCGGGCCGCGATCAAAGAGCGGGCGGGCAGCGACCCCGCCGTGGCCGAGGCCGAACTGGCGCAGCTCGAGGCGGCCTTTGCCGCGGATCGCTCGACCTGGTCGGGACCGCTGGACGAAACCCTCGCACGGGCCGCTTCGCAGGCGGAAGCGAAGGCGATGAAGGCGCGCGCCGAACGGGACCTGAAGAAGCTCGGCGAAAAGGGGGATGCAGCGAAAATCAAGGCGGCCCGGGAGTCGCTTTCAAAGGCCGAGAAAAAGCTCGCGGCGCAGGACACGGAATACACCCCGGTTTTTGGTGCCAAAAAGGCGCTGGAAACACCGGAGCACAACGACCGCAGCTACGCCACGATCTATCCGCGCACCAGCAGCGGGCGGAGGCTCATGCTGGCCCGCTGGATCACTTCGCGCGAGAATCCCCTTACCGCCCGCGTCGCGGTGAACCAGGTCTGGATGCGGCATTTCGGGGAACCGCTCGTCGAGACGGTCTTCGACTTCGGACGACAGGCACCGCGGCCGGAGCATCTCGAGCTGCTCGATTTTCTCTCCGCGGAGTTCATCGAGTCGGGATGGAGTTTCCGCCATCTCCACCGGCTCATCGTGACCTCGGACGCCTATCGACGCAGTTCTTCAAACGCCGGGGCGGATCCGGCGACGCTCGCGACCGATCCGGCGAACCGCTTCTACTGGCGGGCCCATCCCCGGAGGATGGAGTCGCAGGTGCTGCGCGACAGCCTGCTCAGCCTCGCGGGCAATCTCGACCTGACGATGGGCGGCCCCCCGCTGCCCGCGGACGGGAAGTCGAACCGGCGCAGCCTGTATTTCATCCACTCTCGCGACGAGGAGGACAAGTTCCTGACCCAATTCGACAACGCCGACATCCTCCAGTGCTACCGCCGCACCGAGAGCATCGTGCCGCAGCAGGCGCTCGCTCTCGCCAACAGCGCGGTCTCGCTCTCGAGTGCCGGAGAGATCGCGCGGCATCTGGAGGGAGCGGGACCTGACGAGTTCGTGGAAAAGACATTTGTCCTTTTGTTAGGGCGCGGCCCCGACAGTGACGAGCAGGCCGTCTGCCGGGAATACTGGAAGGGAATGGAGGCGCTCGATTCGATTCAGAAAGGCGCCGACCCGGAGTCCGCGATCCGCGCCCGCTTCGTCCACGCCCTGCTGAACCACAATGACTTCGTGACGATCCGCTGAGAAAGGTTTGCCAAAACTCCCAATGTCTGACATCATGTCTGACATGAAGGTGAACGAGGATCCCATCAGCTACACCGTGCGCGACCTGAACCGCCGCACCGCCGAGGTGCTCGCGGCCGCGGCAAAATTTGGTTCGGTGACGATCCGGGCGCGAAGCGGTGAGAGGTTTTTGTTGAAGGCGGAGGGGGACTATCCCGGGGTGATCCCCCGGCTTCCCGACTTTGCAGCCCGGCGGCAATTGCTCGAGTTAAAAGGATACGTGGCCCCTCCCCCTGACGCGGGAGAGTGGGCGAATGCCATCATCACCGGGGATCTATGAGGGCTTATCTCGACACCTGCTTTCTGGTGAGGCTTTACCTCACCTTTCCGGAGTCGGGTGCAGCCGACGCGAGGATGCAGGCTCTCAGCGAAAGACCGGTGCTGACCTGGCTCACCGAGGTCGAGGCGATCAATGCCTTTGAAAGATATGTGTTCGAATCTGCCAACGGGGCGCCGATGCGCGTAACGCGCGAATTGGCGGCCTCGGCGCAGGCAAGTCTCCGGGAGGATCTCGAATCGGGCGAGATTTACGAAGTCGCCGCGGTTGGGCTGAGTCCCCTCCGTCACCATTTCGAATCGCTCTCGCTGCGCCACACCGCCCGTCACGGATTCCGGACCTACGATCTGCTCCATGTGGCCTCCGCGATCGCGCTCCGCTGCGAGGCCTTCTGGACCTTTGACGGAAAGGCACGCGCTCTGGCAAAGTTGGAGGGTCTTGAGACGGACTGATCCCATCCCCTTTGCCGATCCGCTGCGCCGCCGCGACTTTCTCCTTCGCAGCGGCCTCGGCTTCGGCGGGCTCGCGCTGAATGCGATGCTCGCCCGCGACGGATTCGCCTCCGGATACATGCCTCCGAGCGGTCGCCCCGAGTTCGCTCCAAAAGCGAAAAGCGTGATCTGGCTCTTCATGCGCGGCGGGGTCAGCCATATGGAGAGTTTCGACCCGAAACCCGCCCTGAACCAGTATGCGGGACAATCGATTCCCGACACTCCCTTCGCCTCCGTGCTCGATCCGGAACGACGGAAGAAGGTGCGCGTGGTCGTGGTGAACGACGCGAACGGCCAGCAGCGCAACAAGATCTATCCGCTCCAGACCGGCTTCAAAAAATACTGCAAGAGCGGCATCGAGGTGAGCGACTGGTTCCCCCACATCGGCTCGTGCATCGACGACATCGCCGTGATCCGCTCGATGTGGACCACCGACGACAACCACGGGGCGCAGGTGCAATTTCATTCCGGACGACACATGCTCGACCCGCGCGTCCCCACGATCGGGGCTTGGGTGAACTACGGACTTGGCACGTTGAACGAAAACCTGCCCCAGTTCATCAACATGGGGCCCCGCTTTTTCGATCCGCGCGACGGCCACTACCTCGGCCCGGCCTACGATGCGGTGAAACTAAAGGTCGATCCGAAGAATCCGCTGGATTACGCGAAGCCCGAAGGGAATTTCGATCCTGCCGAACAAAAGCTCGGCTTCGACCTGGTGAGCCGCCTGAACCGCCTCAACCAGTCGCGCTATCCCGGCGACGCCGCCCTCGAAGCGCGCATCAAGAGTTATGAACTCGCCTACCGCATGCAGATGGCGGTGCCCGAGACGATCGATTTCTCAAGGGAGAGCGAGGCGACCAAAAATCTCTACGGATTCGACCAGAAGGAAACCCGGCCCTTCGGCGAACAGCTCCTCGCAGCGCGGCGCTTTGTCGAGCGCGGCGTCCGTTTCATCCAGATCATGCACGGCGATGGCGCCGCGGGCGCGTGGGACCAGCATTCGAGGCTGAAAGCGGAACATTCCCGTCTTGCGATGCAGGTCGATCGCCCCATCGCTGGACTGTTGAAAGACCTGAAACAGCGCGGTCTGCTAGAGGAAACTCTGGTCGTCTTCGGCACGGAATTCGGACGCACTCCGGGATCGCAGGGCGCCGACGGGCGCGACCACCATCCCTACGGATTCAGTGTCTGGATGGCGGGAGGCGGGATCAAGGGCGGCATCGTCCACGGCGCTACCGACGAACTCGGATTCCACGCGGTCGAGAGCCCGCATTACGTCACGGATCTGCACGCCACCCTGCTCCACCAGATGGGGCTGCACGCGCATCATCTCGAGGTGCCCGGTCACAAGCGACTCGAGGTCGATTTCGGGCAGGTAATCCGGGACGTGATCGCCTGAAAAAAAATTTGTGTCACACCCGGTCCGGTCTCGACAAACTTGCCGATTCCCGCGATTTTTTTTCCCCTAACCCAAACCCCGCTTGTTTCCATGAACCGCGCCCTCTCCACCGGCCAATCTGATCTGAAATCTCCCGCAGCCCCCTCGCTTCGGCGTTGGGCTCTGGGTGGCTCCGCCGTCCTCGGGGCGGGGGCCGCCGCCCACGGTGCCACGGTCGAGATCGACCTGACCGGCAACGGGATCTCAATGATCGACGGCGTCTTCGGCTCTTCGCTCGACCTCGATCTGACCGGCGACGGCAACGACGATTTCACGAACGCGAGTTTCGTTGGCGCGGCGATCGATAACGCAGATGGAAAAGGAATTTCCCTCCAGGCGGGCGAGAACGAAGCCAAGGCCTTTTATGGAAAACGCTCCTATTCCTGGTCCTACTCGACGACCTTTGGGAAAATTGAAAATTACAAAAGCACTTTCACCGGATTTTCGCTCAAGGTCGGCTATTCCTCCTTCGTCTCCTATGAACCCCAGGAGCTGACCGGCTACATTCCGGTAAAGTTCACCGACGCCGGAATCAATGGCGGCAGCGAAAGCAACGGATGGATCCAGGTGCGGGTCGCCAGCACCGGCACCGATGATCACAGCATCGACCTCGTGAAGCTGATCTACGACGACGAGTCCACCGAGGCACCGAACCTGTGGGACGATGGTTACCTCGGCGACGGAGATGGATGGGTCTACATCGACGGGGAGTTCGGACCGGTGCCGGTTCATGCCTTTTTCACCAAGGGGGGCCCCCGGCCTTATCCGGTGCCGATGATCAGCCCGATTCAGAAAAAGAAGATCCGCAACCAGATCGCGGTGCTGGAGCAGGAGTCGTCTTCGCTGGAGAAACGTCTCGCACGCCTGCTTCGTGGTCAGGGCAAGTCCAAAGTTTCCACGTCGCGGCTTCATTCCCGCCGGGTCCTGACCGGAGAAGCCGCGGCGGTTTCCCGGAAACTCGAGGGGCTGCGGAAGAAGATCCGGGCGCTCAAGAAGCAATTGCGCAAGTGAGATTGCCGCGGGTCCCGCGGGCTCCTTGACTGTGAGCGGCGGTGTGGCAACCTACCGGACATTCCATATCACCAGATTTTTCAAATGAAGACCGTCGAGCAGCCCTCCCCCCTCTCCCCAGATCGCAATCGGGCTCTCGCTTGGTTGATGGGAACCGCCGCTGGTGCGGCAGCCACCGCACAAGCCGCTCTCGTGGAGATCGATCTGGTGGGCAACAAGGCAACCTTCAACGGCAACGGCATCGTTGACAACACCGACGCGGACTTGACCGGCGATGGGATCGATGATCTCACCGGCACCCAGGCCATGACTTTCACCGAGGCGAAAGGCGCGATCGGGATCACCGGTCAATTGGCGGGGGTGGATCTCGCTGCTCTCTACAACAACGCGACGGAGGCCTTCTATGCGACGGTCGGTTACCGGGGTGCCTCCGCGGATTCCCCGCGGGATGTGACGGGCTTCGTTTTCATCTCGTTCACGGATTCCCGGATCAACGGGGGAGCGCAGACTCGCGCTCTTGTCCAAGTCCGCGCTCGTAACGTGAGTGATACGGTCCACGAAATCCAGCTCCTGCGCTTGATCTTTGATGATGAGTCGCCCGAATTTCCGCGTATCGAGTTCCCCCAGGACGAGGCCTTCCCGGATTGGGTCGATCCGTCCTTGACCTCCACCGGTGGAAACAATGCAGCCGCAAAGTCCAAGCTGAAGCGCAAGATCGCCGCGCTCGAAGCGAAGATCCGTCGCCTGAAGGCCACCGGCCGCACGAATCCCCGTCTTCCCTTCTACGCGAATCGCAATCTCCAGCGTCAGTTAGCTTTGTTGGAGCGCAAGCTCGCCTCCCTCAAGCTCGCTTTGAGCAATCTCTGAACGCCGCTCACCGCGACAGGGGACTTTCCTCCTAAGCCTACCGGAGGATGGAAACTGAAACGCGCCGCCGTGTCCTGCTGATCGGCTGGGATGCCGCGGACTGGAAGACCATCACTCCGCTCCTCGATGCGGGGAAAATGCCCAACCTCGCGGGCTTGGTCGAGGGCGGGGTCTGCGGCAATCTCGCGACCCTTCAGCCCGTCCTGAGCCCCATGCTCTGGACCTCGATCGCGACCGGCAAACGCGCCTACAAGCACGGGATCTGCGGGTTCACCGAACCCGACCCGGTCACCGGCGGCATCCGCCCGGTGACGAACCTTTCGCGCAAAACCAAGGCGATCTGGAACATCCTCAACCAAAACGACCTCCGCACTGCCACGATCGGGTGGTGGCCCTCGCATCCCGCCGAGGAGCTCTCGCGCGGGATCATGGTCTCGAACGACTACCAGCGTGCTCCTTCCAACGATCCCGCGGACTGGCCCCTCAAGCCGGGCACAATCCACCCGCGGAAGCTCGAAGAGATGCTCGCGGCGCGGCGCGTCCACCCCGCCACCCTGACCGAACCGGAAATCCGCGCCTTCCTCCCCGCCCTCGACGGCATGACCCGCGAAGAACTGGATCGCGCCGCCAAGGAGCCGCGCCTCCAGTCGCTGTTGAAGATCATCGCGGACTGCACCTCGATCCATTCGGCCGCAAGCCTGCTCATGAACGCGCCCTGGGATTTCATGGGCGTTTACTACGATGCCATCGACCACTTCGGGCACGCCTTCATGAAATTCCACCCACCGCGCCGCGAGCACGTCGATGAGTGGGAGTTCCGCCTTTTCAGTTACTGCCTCGAGGCCGGTTATCTGCTGCACGACCGGATGCTCGGCGAACTGCTCGCCCTCGCCGGTCCCGAGACGACGGTCATCGTGATGTCCGACCACGGGTTCCACCCGGACCATCTCCGCCCCCGCTCCATCCCGCGCGAGCCGGCCGGCCCCGCGGTGGAGCACCGCCAATTCGGCATCTTCGCCGCCAGCGGGCCGGGGCTGCGACGCGACGAGCGTGTCTACGGTGCCAACATCCTCGACATCTGCCCCACCATTCTGCACCTCTTCGGCTTGCCGGTGGGTGAGGACATGGATGGCAAGGTGCTGCTCGACATCTACGAAGCCGAACCCGCTCCCCTTGTTCGCGTCGCGAGCTGGGACGCAGTGCCCGGAGACCACGGCATGCATCCGCCTGATCGCCAGATCTCGGCCGCGGACTCGAAGGCGGCGCTGGATCAGCTCGTCGCCCTCGGCTACATCGAAAAACCCGACGAAGATGCCGGCCGGGCCATCGAGCACACCGTCCGCGAGCTCGATTACAACCTCGCCCTGGCCCGGCTCGATGGGGGGCTCTACCGCGAGGCGATTCAGGACCTGGAGCGACTCTATGAGGCATGGCCGATGCAGCATCGCTTCGGTTTCCACCTTGCGGTCGGCTACCAGCGCACCGGGCGCACCGTCGATCTCAGGCGGATCGTGAGCATCATCGTCGAGCGTCGGCTTGAGGAAGCCAAATCGGCCGAGGAGGAGCTGCAGAATCTGCCCACTCCGGCGGAATCCCTGACCGAACCACAAGCCCGTCGTCGCGACCGGCATGTCCGCAACCTGCTCGCGAAGTCGCGACCGAATCTATCCTCGCTCCGCTACCTCGAGGCCTGCGCCGAATTTTCCGAGAAGCGCTACGAGGAGGCACTTTCCCGGCTCGAGGATCTCGACCAGGACTACGGGGCCCGTCAAAAGATCCACATCCTCCGTGGCGAGGTGCTGCAACAGATGCGCCGCTGGCCTGAATCGCGCGCGGCTTTCGAGGAGGCGCTCGCGATCGATCCCGAGACGCCCGCGGCCCTCATCGGCCTCGCCCGCACCGACCTCGCCGAGCACAAGTTCGCCGATGCAGCCGAGCACGCCCGGCGCTCCGTGGGGCTCCTCTTCTTCCAACCCCGCGCGCATTACCTGCACGGCCTCGCGCTCCATCGCCTCGGGAATTGGGAAGAAGCCGAGTACGCTTTCACGATTTGCATCACCCAGGCACCGCTCTTTGCTGCCGCCCATCGCATGATTGCCGAGATCGCGAGGCGTCACCGTCGCGATCCCGCCCTCTCCGCTTCCCTGCGCGCGCGGTTCAAGCAGGTCATGGAACAGCGCCGCACGATCCGGGCCGGCCAGAACATCTCTCATCGCGAATCCAGCGGACTCGAAGCCGAGACGACTACGATGGAGGAAACGTGGGCGGCTGAAACCAATGTTCCCGTCGATTGGAAAGCCGCGGACATCATCACGGTGGTCACCGGGATGCCCCGGTCCGGCACTTCGCTGATGATGCAGTTGTTGGAAGCCGCCGGGCTGTCCATCTTCACCGATGGTGAGCGCGAGGCCGACGATTCCAATCAACGCGGCTACTACGAACATCGACGCATCGCGTCGCTCCTTCACTCGCATGACCTTTCCTGGTTCGCCGAGGCGCGCGGGCGGGCTGTCAAAGTCGTTGCTCCACTCTTGTCCTCCTTGCCCCGACAGCTCTTGGTCGCCGGGAGCGAGAATGCGGTGCCGGTGCCCTACCGCGTTCTTTTCATGGAACGCGACATGGATGAAGTCCTCGCCAGTCAGAGTTCTTTCATCCGGCGGCTCGGGCAGGACGCGCCGGCAGAGCAGGGCGGTGATGTGGCCAAAGCCTACCGGCAACAACTCCGCAATGCCCGCGACTGGTGCCGCGACGAAAAGGTGCGGGTGTTGCCGGTATCCTACTCCGCGCTTGTTACTTCTCCGGATGAGATGCTCCCGAAACTGGCGGCTTTCCTCGGCGCGCCTGACCGGGTCGATGCCATGCGCGCCTGCATCGATCCCTCGCTCTACCGGGAGAGACGCTCGTGATTTTTCAACCTCCCGCGCCCGCACCGGGCTCGTTTTTGGCTTTGGAAAAGCTCTGAAACAGGGTAGGCACTAGGAGGAATGCGAATCCACGTTTCTTTCTTTTTCGCTCTTGTCCTCCTCCTGCCCGCGGGTCTTCGGTCGCAAGAGCCGGACCTGGCGGCGCAGATGGAAAAAACGATCGCGCTACTCAAGGGTTCGGGAAACGCCGACCCGGAATCGCTGGCGATGATGTACAACTCCTGCGCCGAGGGTTACATCCTGCGTGGCGACTTCGCTACCGCCCTCGCGCGGGTCCGCAGCTCCCTCGCACTTTGTCGAGAGCATGGCTTCGATTCGATGAGCTCCTTCTTCACCGCGTCGAAGATCCTGAGCCAGGTCGACGATGAAGAAGCCACGGGATTCATGATCGGCGAACTGCAGGCTCCCGGCACGGCACCGGCTTACAAGAAGGGCCTGCTCAAGGCGCTCGAGATGCACCTCGGTCTCCGTGGCGATCCGAAACTGGCCGTGCTCGCGGGCTACGAACTCTGGCAAATCCAGAAGAGCGAGGCTCCGGGATCCGAGGCGGAGTTCTGGGCGCTGTTCCAGTATGGCAACCACTGCCTCTCGAACCGGCTTTACGACAGCGCCGGCACCGCGCTGGCCGATGCCCGGGCCATCGCGACGAAGCTTGGGAAACCCGACCTTGCCGCCAACTGCTCGCGGGCCCTCGCTTTAGCGCTTTTGTCCTCGGGTGAAGCGGAGGAGGCTCTCAAACATGGTGAGGAGACCGTGGCGCTCCGCCGCGCCGCCAAGGACGCGATCTTCCTTGGACATGACCTGCTTTTCCTCGCGGAGCTCCAATTGCAACTCAACCATTTCGACGAAGCCGAACACTCCTTGCAGGAAGCGCGCACCTTTGCCAAGACCGACTTCGACCGGGGGATGCACGATGGTTTTGCCGCCAATCTTGCTTTGAAGCGCTCTCTGTCCCAGGGAGCGGCCGATTATCCCGCGGTCATCGCGATGCAGGAGTCTGCCGTCGCCGCGAAGCTCAAAAACCTCGCGGCGGGTGCGGACTTCGCCAAGCTGGGAGCCACCCACGACTTCATCTCGCTCGCAGCTTTCCAGACCCAGGCGGGACTGCTCGATGCCGCGGCCGCCAGCCTTGCGGAAGCATCGGCCGGGGCAGACGCCTGGGAGACCAACGCCCGCCAAGCCCAGAACCAAGCGGTCTTCTCGGCCGATCAGGTCAATCTCAACATGGCCGCCATCCGCGCAGGCATCTACGAACGGGAGCAGCAGATCGCCATCCTGCGCGGTGATCCGCTCACCGCCCTCGTCGCCGCGGAAAACGGTCGTGGCACCGCCCAGGCCGCCCTCCTCCGCGGCAAGCTCGGTCTCGGCGATGAGCAACGCATCGTGAAGACACTGACCATCGAGGAAATTAGCGCGATCGTCGCGGAACATGCCGGTACCTTCGTCGTCTACTCCACGATCCACCCCTTCACCAGTGACACAGGGAGGCATTTCCGCCACGGCGATCCCTCCGGCCCTGCGCCCCAACTCTGCGTCTGGGTGATCCATCCAGGTGGCAACGTGCAATTCAAATCCCTTCCCCTGGCCGGTCCTCTTCACGAATCCGTCACCGCCGCCCTGACCGAATTACGAAATCCCGATCCTGACAAACCCACCGGCGCGCTCGCCGCGCTCTCGACCCTGCTGATCGATCCCATCCGCGAATTCCTCCCACAGGAGCCCGGCTCGCTCCTCACTTTCGTGCCGCAGGGCGAGCTGTTTCTCGTGCCCTTCGCCGCCCTTTCCGTCGGGAACGGGCAAACCCTGCTCGACCGGCATACCATCACCGTGACTCCCTCGATCGAGATGCTGCGCCTTGCCCGGGAACAGGACAAGGCGGTCGCCGCATCCGGGAACACCGGCATCTTACTCGTGGGCAATCCCACCATGCCCGGCTACCAGCCACGTCCCGACCGATCCACCGAATCGCTCTCGCCTTTGCCCGGCGCGGAAGCCGAAGCCAAACAGATCGCCGGCATTCTCGGGGCCGAGCCTCTCATCGGTGACGCAGCCACCGAGACCGCGGTGGTCGAGCGCATGGCCGGAGCCCGCTTTCTCCACTTCGCGACCCACGGACTGCTCGAGGCGGAGAGCTCCTACACCCAATCGCTGCTTTCGGCCCTCGCCTTCGCCCCCTCGCCGGAGGAGGATGGTTTCCTCACCGCGAAAGAAGTCTCGCGGCTTGAGCTGCATGCCGAACTCGCGGTGCTCAGCGCTTGCGACACCGGACGCGGCGCCATCACCGGTGACGGAGTCGTGGGATTGTCGCGTGGATTCATCTCCGCCGGGGTGCCGACCCTCGTCGTTTCTCTCTGGCCGGTCAGCGATGCCGCCACCGCGGCGCTGATGGGGCACTACTACCGAGCGATGAAATCAGGTTCATCCAAGGCCACGGCCCTCCGTGACGCGATGTTACGGACCAAGGAGCAATACCCCGAGCCGGTGATGTGGGCACCCTTCGTGCTTTACGGACTGCCGGGGCGATGAGAAGGACGGACTTCCGCCGGATCACATGCTTTACACCGGCGCGGGAAAGGGAAAGGCTTGCCTCCGCTGATGACCCGACTCTTGATCCTTCTCTCCATCGCCACTTCGATTCCGGTCGGGGCCGGCTCGTGGCAGCACCAAGAGCTGCGCCGCTTCCCCGCCGCCGAGGCCAACCAGGGAGTCGCCGTCGACGCGGAGCATTTCTACGCGATCACCAACCAAGCCATCGGCAAGTACCGCAAGAGCGACGGCGTCCGCGTCTCCGGATGGGAGGGGCCGAAAGACGGACCCATCCAGCATCTCAACTCCGGAGTTGTCATCGGCGACCGGCTCCATGTCGCCCACTCGAATTTTCCAAAGGTGCCGGAGGAAAGCTCGGTCGAAATCTGGGACGTGAAGACCATGCAGCCGACCGGTCGCCATGTCTTTGCTGATCCCCCCGGTTCCCTGACCTGGATCGTACCCGAGGGTGATGGCTGGCTCGCGTGTTTCGCGCACTACCGCAAGACGAGCGATCCGGCAAAGAGCCGTATCATCCGCTTCAGCACGGAATGGCAGCCGGTCTCGGAGTGGTCCTTCCCGCCCGCCTTGGTCGAGCGCTTTGCGGGATCGAGCAGTTCCGGCGGCGCGATCGGTCCGGACGGCAGTCTTTTCATCAGCGGGCACGATGCGAAGGAACTCTATCTCGTGCGTCTGCCCGCCAACTCCGGCGGAGAAGTCTTGTGGGAAGCCACGATTCCCGTCAGCGCCGAGGGCCAAGCCTTCGCATGGGATGCTGCGGTGCCCGGCACGCTCTATTCCATCTCGCGATCACGGCGCGAGGTGATTGTCTCGAAAGTGGCACCAGTGCCGCAGCTACCGTCCCGCGGGTTTTGCGCCCATCGTGGGGCCATGGCCACGCATCCGGAAAACACCATTCCCGCTTTCGAGGAAGCCGCTCGACTTGGGGCGGCCATGATCGAGTTCGACGTGCAACTCACCCGCGACGGCGCTCTCGTGTTGATGCACGATGCCACCGTCGACCGCACCACCGACGGCAAGGGCAAGGTCGCCGATCTAATTCTCGCCGAGATCCGCGGGCTCGATGCCGGCATCAGGAAAGACCCACGTTTTGCCACCACCCGCGTACCCACCCTAGAGGAAGCACTCGCCGCGATGCCGCGGAATGTCTGGCTGAACTGCCATCTGAAAGGCGGAGCCGATCTCGGCAAGGCGGTCGCCAAAAAGATCGAGCGCCTCGACCGGCTCCACCAGACCTTTTTGGCGGCGGAAAAAGAGGCCGCCGCGGGAGCGCGCGAGGTCGTGCCGGGCATCCTCATCTGCAACATGGAGCGCCAGGCCGAGACCGCCGATTACGTCGCGCAGACCATCGCCATGGACGCCGACTTCATCCAGCTCCGCGGCAAGGGCGAGATCGATCCGGCCCACACCGCCCGCTTGCACGAGGCGGGCGTGCGGATCAACTACTACGAGTGCGCCATGCCGGAGATCGCGCGCAAGCTCCTCGCTAGCGGAGTCGACTTTCCCCTCGTCAACGACCTTGCCGCCTTTGTTCCTCTGGCGCAGGAATTGGATCTGCTCTGGAAAGCCGAGCCATGAGTCCCCCTCTCATCGCCATCGACTGGGGCTCGACCAACTTCCGGGCCCGGCTCGTCTCCGGAGACGAGGTCCTCGCCTCAGTGGAAACCAACGACGGGATCCGTAACCGCGAGGGACGCGATTTTGAAACCATCCTCGCGAGCCATTGTGCCGCGTGGAAGAAGATTCATCCCGAGGCCCGGGTCCTCATGAGCGGCATGATCGGCAGTCGCGAGGGCTGGGTCGAGGTGCCCTACGTCGCCACCGCGGCCTCCATCCGCGACCTCGCCGCGGGCATCGTCATGGTGGACAGCACCATCTTCGGTCCCATCGGCATCGTGCCCGGCTTGCGATACGACGAGACTGGCACGACCGATGTGATGCGGGGCGAGGAAACCCAGATCGCAGGTCTGCTCGCCACCCTCCCCGCCGCCGGCGCGACGCTCTGTCTGCCGGGCACTCACTCGAAATGGGTCCACTGCCGCGAAAGGCGGATCGAACGCTTCCGCACCTGGCTCACCGGTGAAGCCTTCGAACTGCTCACGCGCGGCAGCCTGATCGCCGGGAGCGGCGGCACCGTCGATGTGGAAAGCACCGCCTTCGCCCGCGGTCTGGAGCTCTCCGGTGGCGACAGCGGGCTGCTCCACCACCTCTTCCTCGGCCGCACCGAAATGCTCACCGGACGCGTCGCGCCCGAAGATCTCCGCGGCCTGATTTCCGGCGTGCTGGTCGGCCATGAAATCCGCGCAGCGCGTGAATTCGCGGGATCCCATCCTCTTTACCTCGTCGGCGACTCCCCCGCCGCCCGGGCCACCGCCGCCGGTCTGAGGCATTTCGGGATGCCCTTCACCCCCGTCACCGCAGACGTCCACCTCCTCGGTTTGCTGGCGATCCAAGAGGGTTAGGTCGGCGAACGAAGAGGGTCAAGTCTTCCGCACCTTTTCCCAAAAACTGAAAAAACCGGCTGCCGCCCGGTTCATCACCTCGACGTCCTCCTGTCGGCGCACGCTTTGAAGGGTGACTCCATCATCACCCAGCGCACGACCGATCGCCGGCAGCAGATCCGCAAGCGGACCAACGAACGGTCGTAACGTCACGATCGTGTCGAGCCGCTCCTGACGCGCCCAAGCGACGAGCGCTCCGACGAGGTCACCGCTGTCATCCACCCGGGCACCGATCCCGAACCAGGCGGAGGCGCGAGCCGCCCCGTCCTCGACGGCGCGGCGACGAAAGGTGTGTTTGTCAGGGATTTCAGTTCTCTCATTCCCTCCGCTTACCGTGGCGATCAAGGCCACCGGGCGCCAGGAAGTGAGAGGTGAATCTTCCACCAGGAGATCCTCGTCATGAATCCACAGGCCCATCCGTGCTCCGGGCAAGCAGATTTCCGCGGCGATGGGCCGCGGCGCAGGTGGGTCTTCCCATGGAAGGGTCCGCTCGCGGATGCCTTCGAGTCGGGCGAGTCCGGCAGAATGTTCCGCGAGCAGCCGGGCATCGACGTAGCGCTCCAGATTGGCGCGGCGCACCAGGTAGGCCTTGCCCCGGGTGTGCAGTCCCGCAACCCAGCGCCACGAGAGGGTGTTCGAGGCCACGTCTCCGTCGCGAAGATGACGCAGGAAAAAGTCAGCGCCGAGCTGCCAGGGCAGGCCCTCGCCGTGGATCCACCAGGAGGCCCACCACATTCGCGCATGATTGTGCAGATAACCGGTTTCGACCAGCTCGCGGGCGAAGTGATCGAGGATGGCAATCCCGCTCGCACCGGTCGCGACCGCCTCGGCGCGCTCGGTCCAAGCGAGCGCAGCGAGCGACTCCCGATAGTCCATCCAGACGGTGGGACGCTGCTCGAGCCAGCCTTTCCAGTAGAGCCTCCACCAGACTTCCTGCTCGAACTTTTCGATCGCCGCCGGCGCATGATGCTTGCGAACGCTTGCGAGGATCTCTCGCTCGAGGATCACCCGGGTGCGGGTTGCACAAGAAAGCCGCGAAACGTTTTCATGCCCCGGCAGGACGTGGTTGCGGGTCGCCGCGTAATCCGGCACGCGCGGCATGAACTGATCGAGGCGGGCGAGGGCTTCGGCGCGGGTCGCTGGGAAGAGATCGGACACCTCAGCTTTACGTCGCCGCCCCACGATGACGACGACATTTTTCCGAGCAATAACGCACCTCGTCCCAGCAACGCTCCCACTTCTTCCGCCAGGTGAAGGGCCGACCGCAGACCGGGCAAATTTTGATCGGCAGATCGCGTTTGGATTTCACGGCTTCGTGATGGTGAGGGCCCGGAACTCCAATGCTCCAGCGGCTTCACCTGCGGGGCCACCCGAATCGCCTCCGAGCCCGAAGGTCAGCTTTTCTTCGGCGATACAAGGGTGGCTCGCCTCGAGGGGCCGGCCATCAATGCTCGCGGCGAGTGTCGCACCCGAAAAAACAATCCTGACGTGATGCCAAGCATCGGGTTCCAGGGTCCCCTCTTTGCGGACCAGTTCCAGGGTCTTCCCTTTCTCCGGATGAGCCAGCACGCGGACGTGGTCCCGTGCCATCACCAGGTGGACGAGGTGCCCTCGCTCCTGCGACCCGTTGAAGATGATCCCGGCGAAAGTGGCCCCCCGCTCAAGCCGGAAGTCGCATTCCATCACCGCGTCATGCAGCGGGAGCTTGCGCATTTTCACCGGGCCGTGGCGCCGCTCTCCCGATTCAAATCCGCGCAGCACTCCACCCTTCACCGTCCAGGTGCCGAGACCCCAGAACCAGTCCTCCGACAGGCTCTCGAAGCGTTCTTTGAGCAGCACCTCGCCGGCTCGGAGCGCATGGGAGAAAGTGTGCAAAGAAAGCAACAGGATCAGGATTCTCATCTTTTCGCATCGTAACCCCTGTTTCCGGGCACTTGCAAACGCTCGGGTCCGGATGCTCTTTCCACCGTGGCCACCACCATCGACCATCTCTCGCTGCACCGGCGGATCACCGTGATCCGCGCCTTCGACGATGCTCGCGGCACGCCCCACACCGCTGGTGAGACGGGAGTGATTTCCGGCATCGATCTCGACTGGGCCGCGCAGGAGATCTCGATCCGCTGGGACCGGGCCGGCACGGAAGAAACCATGGTTTTCGATCTCAAGTCTCAAAGCGGACCGGGCAACGGGAGGATGAAGGCCTATTTCGAAGCGGGTGATCTCGAGATCCCCGGCGATCCTGAGCGCCGATTCATTGAGGGCATCGGTCTCGTCCGGACGCAGCCGCCGGATCTGCCCTCGCTCAACAACGAATCCGTGAGTGGCTCGGATCATCCAGACGCGGCGATCCAGCGGGTGCACGCCTTGGCTGGCCGGGGGCGCTTCGCGGAGGCTTACGAGCAGTTGCGCTTGATGGCCCCGGCTGCTGGCGACCTCATCGGATCCGCTCTCTCCGAACTCGCGCTGAAGCACGTCCTCGATCCGACGGCGGGGGTTTATGATTGGCTCCGCGACCGGTCGATCAACGCGTGGTATTCCTGGGGAGCACAAGCCACCAGCGGGGGCGAGGGATCAGCTCGTGCGGTCGAGATCCACCGTGCGATGGACCGATTCCAGCGACTCGACCGCGCCCGCACCGCAGCCGGATTGGCTGAGTGAGGATTCACGGGTAACGCCATTGCGCGGATTCCGGCCTGTCCCGCGCGGCACCGAATCCGCTACACTGTGGGTTTCGATGGCTCGTCCTTGCCTCCATCACCTCTTCTTCTGCCTCGCCGGTTTTCTGCTCGAACCGGCGCAGGCTGCTCCGCTTTTCGAGGACACCGTCGCCCCACTCTTCAAGGCGCGCTGCGTCGAATGCCACAACTCATCGACCCGCCGGGGCGAGCTCGACCTTTCCTCTCCTGCGGGAATCCGGCAGGGCAGCGAATCCGGTCCCGTCTTCATCGCTGGTGAAGCGGAGAAGAGCCTCGTCTACGAGCTCGTCCATCGCGGGGAAATGCCGAAGAAGGGCGGCGACCTTTCGCACGAAGAGGTCGACGTCATCCGTGCCTGGATCGCCGCCGGGGCGGAGTTCCGCGAACCGGCCCCGACCCTCACAAAAACACCACCGCACCAGCACGACGTCATTCCCGTGATGTTGCTCCGCTGCGCCGCCTGCCACGGAGCGCAGCACCAGGACGGCGGACTCGACCTGCGCACGCCCGCCTCGATGCGAAAGGGAGGAACCAGCGGCCCCGCCTTCGTCGCGGGCGATCCCGACGCCAGCCGGATGATCCAGCGGATCGAGAGCGAGGCCTGTCCGCCTCAGGAACTGCTCCTGAAGTTCTTCGTGAAACGACCGCCTTCGAACGAGGTCGCCCTCCTGCGCGAGTGGATCGCCGCGGGTGCCCCCGAGCAGGAGATCCAGCCGGACGTCGCCACGACCGCGCCCGATCCGCTCGTCTCGGACGAGGACCGCAAACACTGGGCCTTCCAACCTCCGAAGCGCCCCGCGACCGGAAACTTCGTTGATGATTTCATCGGCGCGAAACTCGCCGGAGCCGGACTCGACTTCGCGCCCGCAGCCGATCGCGACACCCTGATCCGACGCGCCTTTTTCGACCTCACCGGCCTGCCACCCTCGCCCGAAGACTGGCAATACTGGAGAGATCACCCGGACGAGGACTGGTTCGCCGGGATGGTCGACCGGCTCCTCGAGTCGCCCCGCTACGGCGAACGCTGGGGACGGATCTGGCTCGACGTGGCCGGCTACTCGGATTCCGAAGGCGGCCTGGAGAACGATCCCGTTCGCGAAACCGCTTGGAAGTACCGTGACTACGTCGTGCAGTCCTTCAACGAGGACAAACCCTACGACCGATTCCTCCTCGAACAGATCGCGGGCGATGAGCTGATCGATCACACGAAGGCCTCCGAGGTCACGGACGAGATGGTCGAAAACCTCGTCGCGACCGGTTTCCTCCGCATGGGCGTCGACCAGACCGGCTCGCGAACGATGAACTTCACCGAGGACCGTCTCGGCGTGATCTACGACGCGGTCAAGGTGCTCGGCTCCGGAGTGATGGGCCTCACCCTCGAATGCGCGCGCTGCCACACTCACAAGTATGATCCCATCCCGCAGCGTGACTACTTCCGTCTCAAGGCCGTCTTCCAGGGCGCGATGGACGAACACGACTGGCTCAGCTTCAAGCACCGCAACCTCGAGGCCGCCACTCCCGCGCAACTCGAGCGGGCCTCCCTGACAAACCCACCACTCGAGGGCGAAATCCAGGCGCTCGAAAAGAAGCTCACCGCCACCGAAGCCTCCGCCAAACGCGAGCTGATGCGCCTGCATTATCCGGGGATCTCCGAGGCGGACGAAAAGGAAACCCTCGTCGCCCTGCGGAAGGCGGCGAACGTGCGCAGCCTTCACCAGGCGCAGCTCGTCGAGAAATACCGGCTCGCCGATCTCGTTCCCGATGCGGAGCAACCGGCCGCGGTGCTCGCCTCGCGCCAACGCATCGAGGAGATGCAGACACGGCTCGAACGGCTCCGCGCGCAACTCGCTCCGACTCCGTCGATCCGCGCCCTCTGGGACCGCGGCGATCCCTCGCCCACCTACCTGCTCCGGCGCGGCGAACACGACAAACCTTCCCGCCTCGTCGGCCCGGGAGTGCTCTCGGTGCTCACCGACGGACGAACCCCCTTCGTCGCGACGCCACCCTTCCCCGGCGGAACGCCCAAGACGGGACGCCGTCTCGCCTTCGCGAAATGGCTCACCGACCCCGCCCATCCCCTCACCGCCCGCGTCATGGTGAACCGGATCTGGCACCACCACTTCGGCGCGGGGATCGTGCGCAGCCTCGAGAATTTCGGCAACCAGGGCGCGCGCCCGACCCATCCCGAACTGCTCGACTGGCTCGCGGTCGAATTCGTCGAAAGCGGCTGGAGCGTGAAGGAGATGCACCGGCTCATCATGAACTCGCGCGCCTACCGGCAGTCGGGCGTCGTCGACGAGGATCGCCTCGCGAAGGATCCGGAGAACCGACTATTCTCGCGCATGAATCTCCGCCGCCTCGATGCCGAGAGGTTGCACGACGCGCTTCTCGCCGTGTCCGGGAAACTCGATGACCGCACCGGCGGCGCTCCCGACCCCGTTTCGATCGATCGCGACGGCCTCGTCCTCGTGAAGCCGCAGGAGAACGGGAAATGGCGCCGCTCGCTCTACGCCCTGCACCGGCGCACCGAGATGCCGACGATGCTCGAGACCTTCGACTATCCCGAGATGGGACCGAACTGCGTCGAACGCTCCGTCTCCACCGTCTCGCCGCAGGCGCTTTATCTCCTCAACAACGCCCGCGTCCGTGAACTCGCCGCCGCGCTCGCCGCGCGGGTTGAACAGCAGTGCGATGGAGAAACCGACCTCGTCCGCGCCCGGGTCGAGGCGGCTTACCCCATCGTCTTCGGTCGCCTGCCCTCCGCGGAGGAACGGACCGCCGGGCTCGAGGCCCTCCGTGCCCTCGAGCGCGAGTGGTCCGGCGACGAGACCCGCGCCCTCGAGACTTACTGCCATACCCTCCTCAATTCCGCCGCCTTCGTTTACCTCGATTGATGTGATGAAGGACCCGATCCTGACAAACAACCCTCTCGCCCGCCGCGATTTCTTCGCGCGCACCGGCGACGGCTTGCTCGGGATCGCCCTCGCCCAGCTCCTTGGACGCGACTTTGGCACCGGTGCCAATGCCGCCGAGGCCCTGCCGAACAACCTTTCCTGGCGCCAGGGCCACCACCCTGCCAAAGCCACTTCGGTGATCCAGCTCTTCATGAACGGAGGCCCGAGCCAGATGGATCTCTTCGATCCCAAGCCGGTCCTGAACCGCATGGATGGCAAGCCCTTTCCCGGGAACATCGAGGAGATCGGCAACCAGGATACCACCAGCATCGGCGTGATGATGGGCGGCCAGTATCCCATGGCCCGTCACGGTCAGTCCGGTCAGTGGATGGCGGACGTGCTTCCGCACACCGCGAAGATGATCGACGAGCTTTGCTTCGTCCACTCGATGTGGACCGATCACCCGAACCACGACAACGCCCTCTACAAGATCCACAGCGGCCGCCTCTTCATGGGATACCCCACCCTCGGCGCCTGGACCGTCTATGGGCTCGGCACGGAGAACCGCAACCTGCCCGCCTACGTCGTGCTCAACGATCCCCTCGGCCTGCCCCACAACGGCACGCGCAACTGGACGTCGGGATTCCTCCCCGCGACCTTCTCGGGCACGACCCTGCGCCCCTCGGGCTCGCCCATCCTCAACCTGAAGCCGCAATACGAACAGCCCTCCGCGGTGACCGCGGCCGCCCGGGATCTCCTCGGCCGACTCGACACGATCCATCGCGACGGCCGTCCCCACCAGGCCGATCTCGACGCCCGCATCGAATCCTACGGTCTGGCCGCGCGCATGCAGCTCTCCGCAAGCGAGGCCCTCGATCTCTCCAACGAGAAGCCGCACACCCTCGAAATGTATGGCATCGGGGAAAAGGCGACCGACTCCTACGGCCGACGCTGCCTCCTCGCCAGACGTCTCGTCGAGCGCGGGGTGCGTTTCGTGCAGCTCTTCCTCGAGGAACAGCCCTGGGACGCCCACGTCGACCTGCAGGACAACCACCGCGCCGTCTGCGAGCGCACCGACAAACCCGTCGCCGGACTGCTCCGCGACTTGAAACAACGTGGTCTCCTCGAAAACACCCTCGTGATCTGGGGCGGGGAATTTGGTCGCACCCCGACCTCTCAGAAGACGGGCGACCTCTTCACCGGACGCGACCACAACATGCAGGCCTTCTCCATGTGGATGGCCGGTGGCGGCGTGAAAGGCGGCTTCCGATATGGCCAGACCGACGACTTCGGCCACGCCGTCGTCGAGAATCCCGTGAGCGTGCACGATTTCCACGCCACCGTTCTGCATTTGTTGGGCCTCGATCACCGGAAGCTCTTCTTCCCGCGCAGCGGACTCGAGGAGCGTCTCACCGGAATCGTCCCACCCCGGGTCGTCACCGATCTCCTCGCATGAACCGCCGAGGTCTCCTCAAAGGCGGCCTCGCGGCCGGTGCGGCTCTAGCGGTGGCGGCGCGAGGAGAGGACGACTTCCCCGGCATCCTCGATTGCAATGTCAGCCTCTTTCAGTGGCCCTTCCGGCGCCTGCCTCTCGACGGGACCGAAAAACTGGTAACGAAGCTCCGCTCCCTCGGGATCACCAAGGCCCTCGCCGGCTCCTTTGAAGGCATTTTCCACCGCGATCTCACGTCGGCGAACACGCGTCTCGCCGAGGAATGCGCGCGCTTTCCGGAACTCGTCCCGGTCGCCTCGGTCGACCCGTCAAAGCACGGCTGGGAACGCGATCTGGCCGCCGCGTCCTCCGCGATCCGGTTGCATCCCGGGTATCACGGCTACGGGCTCGATCATCCCGGCTTCGCCGAACTTCTCCTCGCCGCCTCGGAACGCCGGCTGTTTGTCCAACTCGCCGTCGCCTTCGAGGATCCGCGCACCCAGCCGGAACGGATGCGCGTGCCCGAGGTTGATCTCGGGCCGCTCTCCGGAGTCATGGCGAAGGTGCCGTCAGCCAAGGTGCAGTTGCTCAACTGGAAAGGGCGGGGTTCCCTGACAAACACGCTGAAGGAGGTCCCGAACCTTTCCTTCGACACCACCTTCGCCGACGGCACCGACGCGGTCGCGACGCTTGTGAAAACCTTCGGACCGGAGCGGGTTCTTTTCGGGACCCATGCCCCTTTCCTCATTCCCGAGGCGGCGCTGGTGCGGGTGCATGAGGCTGGTTTGGAAGTGACTCCCCTCACCGCGGTGATCCGCGGCAATGCCGATCGTTGGCTCGGATGAATTTTTCCCATCTCACTTGGGGCCTGCCTCCATCGGAGACCCTGCGGGGCTACCGCATCTGGGATTCCTACTTCACCCCGGCCCATGGCCATCCGGGCCCGGATGGATTTTCCGCAACGATCACCGACATGGCTCGTGCCGAACGCGCCATCGCTCTCGGGCATTTCGAGAAGCTTTGTCTTTTCTCCCATGTCGGCATCGGCACCACCGGTGACACTGCCGTCGAGGAATTGCTGCGGGCGAAACCGGACCTCGTCTTGAAACCCTTCGAAGCCTGGCCCGGGAAACTCCTGGGGATGATCCAACTCAACTCGAACGATGTGAAGGCCTCCCTCGCGGGGCTCGACCGCTGGCTCCGCGACGGCCCGATGCGTGGCGTCTATTTCCCCGGCGGTGGCGCCGGCGCGCGCGCCTGCTCCGATCCTGCCTTGAGGCCGCTCGTCGAAAAGGTGATCGAGCTGAAGGGCCTCATCATGCAGCACACCTGGAACAAAACCGGCGGCAAGCAGGGGCCGGGCGAATCGACCCCCGCCGAACTCGCGGAACTCGCCACGAGGTATCCCGAACAGGTCTTCATCTGCGCCCACGCCGGCGGAGAGTGGGAACAAGGGCTGCGGGCCGTCCGAGACACGCCGAACGTTTGGATCGAGACCTCCGGCTTCGACGCGACCGCCGGATTCCTCGAAATGGCGATCCGCGAAGTCGGCGAGGACCGCATCCTCTTCGGGAGCCACCTCCCCTCGCGCTCGTTGGGAACCGAGCTGACCAAGGTGACCACGGCGGAGATCTCCGAGGAGGCCAAGCGGAAGATCCTCGGCGGGAATTTTCGACGTTTGTTAGGAGGATGAAACGCCTCCGACCTTTCCTTAGGCTCCTCGTCATCTCCGTGGCGGGCCTGGCCATCGCTGCGGGAATTTCCTACGCGATTTCTCCGTCTTCCTTCATGAAGAGGATCACGCCCCGTCCCAAAGGAGACCTCATCGTCTTCTCCGGCAGCGCCGACCGCGGGCGCATCCTGGACGGTAACGGCGGCTGGATCAATGAAGGGCGCTTCACCGAAATCGTGATCCAGTCGGAATGGAAGGACGGACGCTGGGAACGTCCCGACGGTATCATCATCCGCAACGGAAAACTGCGCGGCTCCATCCGCGTCGTCGGCCTCGGTCGGAACGGAGAAGCAAAGGGCGTGCGGGAATCGTCAATCCGCCTCGGGCACACGGAGCGCGCCCAGGAGTCGGCCCCGCGCAACGTGGTGATCTCCGGCCTTGCGATCGAGGCGGACCGCGCCATGCCTGTTTATCTGGCACCGGGAACGACCGGTGCCAGGATCGAGGACTGCTCCTTCACCGGCTGGAGCGTCGTCGGCGCGATCTACCTCGATGCCGAGAGCGGGAGCAACACGATCCGGAACAACCGCTTTGCCGTGAAATGTTACCGGGAGGTTATCTGTGTCGACGGTTCCGCAAAAAACCACATCGAGGGCAATCGCTTCGAACGGATCGAACACGGCGGGATCTATTTGTACCGGAACTGCGGTGAAGGCGGCACGGTGCGGCATCAGACTCCGCGGGAAAACGTCATCAAGGATAACTTCTTCAACCTCGCCACGCTCGGTTTTCGCGACTTCGCCATTTGGCTGGGATCCAGAAACGGTCGCCGCTCTTATTGCCACCTCGACGACGGTTACCCTTTCGGCAGCAGCATCGACGACCGGGACTTCGCGAATGACAACGTCGTGGTCGGGAATCGTTTCGAACCTGCCGCATCGCGTTCCGTCCGCGACGATGGCGAAGGCAACTCTGCGAGCCCCCCGCCAACTACTTCAGCGACAGCTCCGGGGGGGCAACACTGAAGTCGTACCCGGTCAACTGCAATCGCACCGAAGCCTGCGGATCCAGCAAGTGAGTCATCCTGACGTCCATGGGAATCACCCCTGCTTCGTACCATTTGTCAGCGAAGGGTTTCATCGATTGCAGAAGCGCGGACGCCGGCACCCCCGGATCGTTGCAGAGGATTTTCCAGACATACATGGATTCCTCGGTGGAGAATACCGCCATCTTTCCCGCCCCGGTGAATCCCGGACCCGCGAGACCCCGTTTTTCCAGATCGAGCATCAGTCGGCAGGGGAGTCCGCCATGCTCGGCGGGGTTGGCACGGAAAACCCAAGTCACAATGTCGTCCGGTGCCGGTTTGCCAAACAAGTTTCCGGGCAGGTTGACGACAAGATCCTCGGGTTTCATCGGAGTTGGAGCGGCAGTTGACGTCGTCCGGTAGGTGAACAGCGGGTAGTCGATCTCGAGACGGTATTCGTCATCCCCGAGGACCAGATTGCGAGCTTTGTCGAGCAGACCCTCGTCCTTCGTGTTGGAATCCTTGATAGGACGCACCACAACCTGGCACTGCAGGTTGCCGTAGTGAATTTTGATCTCGAAACTTCCGGCTTTTGCAGACTCGATCCGGTAGCTGAGAGTGCCGGATCGCAAGGGCGGCGCTTGATTGAGTTTCCGATCGAAGGAAAGGAAGGTCAGGTAGGCAACATCGACGGAGCTGAGTTGAGAAACGGTCAAACTTGCCGGACCGCCCGTCGTGGCGACCTTCGCGATCAAGCTGCCATCGACCGCCCTGTCGAACGCCGCGAATCTCGCGTCGATGGTGCGCCCGCTTAGGTCGGTCCACGTCCTGGATGCGGGCGCGAGTGGTGGCGAAGAGACCTCCCGATAAAATGTTCTTCTCCGGGTGATGAAAAACTGCGGATCGCGGGCCACAGGCTGTTTGATTTCCGATTTGGGAGTTTCCCGCGGATCCGGGAGCGCGACGGGCATCGCCGGAACGGGCGGGGCCGGGGTGCCGACGAACTGCTTCGCGGTGTATTTACAGGGGCGGACGATCCAGAGCGAAAGGCGGTTCATGGCATCGACGAAGAACTGCGTTTCCCCTTTCTGGTAGTCGAGAGGCAGCATGGGTTCGTTTAGAATCTTGATTTCCCAAGTGGCGGGGTCATTGCTCCAACCCCATCCTGAACGTGAAAAATCGCGGTAAGACGGATGCGCCGGAGTCACCGGATTCATCTGCCCGATGATGCGGTTTCCGTCGTGAATAAATTCGATGCGTCCGTTCTCCGAGACATCGATCACGGCGATAAAGTCGGCATACTTCTGGCCGCGGGTGAACTCCCGCACACCCATGAGCGTCAGGTCGCCGCTCCTGGTGTGATGATGGAGCGACTCCGGGCTCAGATTGACGCTCTCATAGAACGAAAATCCGCCGGTATCGGGATACACCTCCGCGAAAAAATCCCGAAGCGCCTTCTCGAAGCCGGCCGATTGGTTGAAATTCAAGCTGTCTTCGCGTTTGAACGCGTCGTCGACTTTTTCCATCAGAAATTCCAACTGGTCCTCCTCACCCTTCCGCCGATCGATTTGGAGATATCCCAGTTCGTGCCACCACCATAGGTAGAGGGCGACAAGGTACTTCGGGCTTGCCGCGGCACTTCCGTAGAATTCCGAGATGGCCGGACCGCCGATGAGGGTTCGATCCGGATTCGCCGGAAAGGGGACGATGTTCGCCGAGGCGTTTCCCGCACCCGCGTTCTGCTGGTCCCGCCAGAGAAATGCGTTCTGGAGCCAGGCACGGTCAACTGGATGCAGTGAATTCCAACTCGAGGACCCTCGCTGGCTGCTGGCAAGATCAGGAGCGACCGTGACGCTCTGGTCCCGAAGAACATCGATGATCACAAATTCCTGCTGCTTGCCGCCGAAGGAATGCCAGGTGCGTTTGATGCCTTTCGGGAACTCCGGGGGCAAAGTTTGTGCCATGCTTTGCGACAGGAACGCTCCGGTGACAACGAGAACGTGGAAAATGCAGCGATTCATCTTCCGGAGTATTTAAAGTCAGCGGTCGTTTGTCAATCCCCGCCAAAAGTTGGCTCAGGGGACCCACCCCTCCGGCAGCGCCAGCGACCACACTTCGTTCGAGAGCGGCTGGGCATGCCCGCCGGCGATCCAGAGCTTGTCTTTGAAAACAAAAGCCGAATGCTCGTGGCGCTCCTTCCACACCGATGCCGTCTCCAGCTTCCTCCAATCCTTCCCATCCGCGCTGTGCCAGACGTCGTTCCAGTTTCTCGAAGGGTCATTCGACCAGCCTCCGATCACCCAGATGCGGTCGCGATAAACCGCGGACGAAAACCAGAGCCGCGGCGACCAGGGTGCGGAGGCCGTTTCCTCGCGCCAATTGACCCCGTCGGCAGATGACCACACATCGTTCCTCGCCCGATAGTCCGGCGTGTAGTTCCCGCCGCCAAAGAGGTAAATCCGACCGTCCCTCACCGCAGCTTGATGATAGGCGCGAGGCGCCCAGGCGGCGTGTTCCGTTTCGAGTTTCCATTCCCGTCCATCGGCGGAAGACCACACGTCGTTTTTCAGGCTGGATTGATCGCCAAAGTAGTAGTTTTCCGTCCCGCCGAGCAGCCACATCCGACCCTCGAACTCGACGAGGGCCGCGGCCAGCCGGGGAGTCCAGGGTGCCTCCGATCCCTGCCACTCGACTCCATCCCGCGAGGACCAAACGCGGTTGCCGGCGGAGTGCCCCGGGAGCCGTCCATTGTACCATCCGCCCATGAGCCACATGCGGTCGCGGAATACGAGGGTCATCGGCAGGTCGCTATGGATCCAAGGGGCCTCCCGCGTCACCAAGGTCCATTCCTTCCCGTCCCTCGAGTTCCACACATCACGGGGCGGAGCCTCAAAGCTCTGGAACCAGCCCCCGAAGATCCAGAGCCGGTCACCGAATACCAACTCGCCCTGCGAATCGCGGGCCTGCCACTGCGCCGCCGAGGTCTCGCGGACCCAATCGGTCTCTTCACTCGCGACCCATCGGGAGAAAATCATTTGGGTCAACATCAGGCCCGGGATCATCCGATGAAATCGAAGGCGCACGCTTCTCATTTGGGAACAGGGAAACCATTTTTCTACAAAACCCCAAATGAAAGCTTGATGAATATATTATGGAAATTATAATTACTAACCAGTTCGAATGCCTCCGGGGCTTACCATCATCGACCGTCTTGCCGATCTCGATCTCCGTCTCCCGGAGTGGGAGCGCTTGGCGGAGCGTTCCGGTTCTTTTAACCCGTTTTGCGCCCCACGGGTCTGGGTGGCCTGGTTGAAGAGCTTTCGACAACATACCCCAGCCATCTTCGAACTGCGCTGCGACGACCGTCCCGTGGCGGTGCTGCCAATGTATCGGACCGGTGAGCGTCTGGAGATGGCCTGCGGGCCCCACCTCGACTACCAGGATCTCTTGGCGGAAGACCACGAGTCCGCGGTCTCCTTGCTGCTGGCAGTGATCGGGCCCGATGGGATCCGACCCACGATGGCGGTGTTTCCGAAAGTGGAAGCCGATTCTCGCTTGGAGCGCGCGCTCGGCGATCCCAGGGTCGGTGCCGCCTCGCACTTGCAATGCCGTTTCCTCACCATCTGCCCGACCACGTCCTATCCGCTGCGTCCGGGTCAAGACTTCATCGCCTCGCTGGTGATGCGGCAACGTCGCGACTATCGCAATTCGCAAAACCGGCTGTCGCGGGCCGTACCCGGTTTCGTCGCCGAGCACCATGGTCCTGCCGGGATTCCCGATGAAGCCTTCGAGGCCGCCGCCGATCTCCATCGCCGCAATCAACACCGCAAAGAGGGCGAATCGGTCTTCACGACGCCCGGCTACCTCGGATTCCTCAAGGAGCAAAGTGCGGCCGGAGTTCCGATCTGCGTTTCCCTGTTGAGGAAACATCCCGGCGGGCCGCTGCTGGCTTTCAACGTCGGCTACTTCGCCAACGATACCTTTTATTACTACCTCACTGCTTATGCCGGCGAACATGCCGATTGCTCCCCGGGACGCTGGCTCCTGACAGATTCCCTCTCCCACTGGTCGAAGCTCCTCATTGGCGACACGCTCCATTTCGACATGCTGGGCGGGGAGGAAAACTACAAGGCCCGCTGGGCCGAAACTTCCTACACGATCTCGCGGGTCGTGCTGATACCGCGACGGCTCGGCAGCCTGCCTCGGGTGTTGGCCTACACCACGGTCTACGGCCTGAAAGACATCAAAAACCGCCTCCTCGGCCGCGAGGCGGTGAACCTCGCCCGCCCGCATGCCGAGCCCGGCGATGTCGTGCTGCCCCGGTGATCCCGGACACGAAAGGGCGCGATGGCGCTGGCCCCTGGCCTTGCACCAGCCCGGGAGCGGCGTTCCCTTGGGCGCATGAGCAAGACCGCCTGTCCGATGTGTGAAATGGAGGATGTGATGGAATTTTCCGATCACTTCGAATGCGCCACCTGCGGCCATGAATGGCCGCAGGAAGAGGCTCCGGAGGGCGCGCGCATCGTCAAGGATGCCTATGGCAACGTCCTCGCCGATGGCGACGTGGTCGCGATGATCAAGGATCTGAAGCTCCAGGGGAGCTCGCAGGTGCTCAAGTCCGGCACGAAATCGAAGCCGATCCGGCTCGTCGATGGCGATCACGAGATCTCGTGCAAGATGGATGGTATCGCCATCGGCTTGAAGGCATGCTTCGTCAAAAAGGTCGCTCCCTGACACAACCATGAAAGGCCTTCTCCCGACCCTGCTGCTGCTCGCCGCGACGGCCGCACTCCCCGCGCAGGAAAAGCCTCTGATGGCCTACGTCGGCACCTACACCTCGCCGCTCCAGAACATGCGGCCGACCCAGGTCGACCTGCCTCCGGGGAACGGGAAAGGCATTCATCTTTTCAAGGTCGACCGCACCACGGGAGCCTTGGCCGCCGCGGGAGTCGTCGAGATGGGCACGAGCCCCAGCGCCCTCGCCTTCAACCGCGACCAGACCCGTCTCTACTCCGCCAACGAGACCGAGTTCATCGGGGCGGAGGAGTCCGGCTCGGTCAGCGCCTTTGCCGTCGACCCCGCGACGGGCGCGTTGAAATTGCTCAACACGGTGAGTTCAGGCGGAAAAGGGCCTGCCCACCTCAGTGTGCATCCCGATGGGAAACACGTTCTCGTGGCCAACTACTTCGGGGGTTCCGTCGCGGTTCTGCCGATCCTGGACGATGGCAGCCTCGGCGAAGCAACGGATGTGAAGAAAGATACTGGTCCCGTCGGTCCGACCCATGCCACCAGTGCGCCCCCGGGAAGTTTCGCGATCAGCGGCCACGACCAAGCGCACGCTCACATGATCGAGGCGGCGCCCGGCGGAAGATTTGTGCTGCACACCGACCTCGGGCTGGATCGCATCTACGTTTGGCGCTTCGACGTGACCGAAGGCACTCTCGCCCCCGCCAATCCGCCTTTCGTCTCCGTGCCTCCCGGCGACGGCCCCAGGCATTTCGCCTTCCACCCGGATGGAAAACGGCTTTACTCCCTGCAAGAGGAGGGTTCGACCATTCTCGTCTATGACTGGGATGGCGAAGCTGGCAAGCTCACCGAGCGCCAGACGCTCTCCAGTCTGCCGCCAGGTTACGCGGGCAGCAACTTTTGCTCGGAGATCATCGTCTCCGGGGATGGCCGCTTTGTCTACGCCGGAAACCGGCTGCACGACAGCATCGCCATTTTTGTAATCGGTCAGGATGGCACCCTGACCTATGTGTCCGAAGCCTGGACCCGCGGCGACTATCCCCGCAGCTTCGCCTTCGAACCGAGCGGAACCTTCCTCTATTCCTGCAACCAACGCGCCGATCACATCGCGGTCTTCCGCGGCAACCGGGAAACCGGAGCCCTCGATTTCACCGGGCACTATGCTCCGGTCGGGAATCCCTCGATCATCGTGTTCCGCGAGCTGGGGGAGTGAGCTCTACCCGCATCTTCCGTCCACCAATCGGGCAGCCGCGTTTTCACTTCCGCTTGAAGCGGACGAAGTAGTTTTCCTTGAGCAGGTCGGAGACTTCCGAGGTTCTCTCGAATCCGGCCGCGGTGATCTCCGATTCAAACACCTCCTGACCGGCACGGACGTGGTTCATGATGAAGTCACTGCTCTCGCCGGGGATGCGTTTGAAGTCGATCAGGACCAGTTCTCCGCCAGGCTTGATCGCCCGGTGCAGGGTCTCGAGGGTCGACTTCGGATATTCGAAGTGGTGGTAAACGTCGCAGATGAAGGCGAGATCCACGCTCGCTTCCGGAAGTTCCACGCTGCGTTCGTTGCAAAGGGTCGTCCGAACGTTCGCGGCATTCGCCTTCGCGGCGCGGGCCCGGATGTGCTCGAGGAAATTCTTCGCGATCTCGACCGCGTAGACGGTTCCATCAGGTCCGACCGCTTCGGAGAAGGGCAGGGTGAAAAGTCCGGTTCCGGCCCCGATGTCCGCCACGGACATGCCCGGCTTGATGCCGACCGCCGCGACGATCTTGTCACGAAGATGGAAAATCTCGCGGCTCTCCGTTTCGAACTTCTGGGTCCATTCCTCGACCTTCAGGTTCGGATCGAGGAACTTATCGTTGATCCCCGGTTTGACGCTCGCCTCGTCGGCGAAGAGTACGGGAACCAGGAAAATCGGAAGAAGGAATCGATGAAGCGGCTGTTTCATGGGGTTTGCGTTCAGGATTTAGATTCGGGTTTCCACGACAGGTAGCCGCGGTGGAGGTGGCGGATGTCCAGAAATCCCATCGCCTTGAGCCGCTCGACCGCCTTGCGGCTACGGAAACCTCCGGCGCAATAGACGAGGACGGGGCGGGAACGATCGAGAGCTCCGGCTTTCTCATCGAAGGCGGGATCGCCGAGGGAAACGTTGACCGCTCCGGGAAGGGCGCCGTTGGCGAACTCGCTCTCCGAACGCACATCGAGAACCTGGGTCTCGGGATGATCGCGCAACCAGGTCGCGGCTTCGGCGGCCCCGTAGTTCACGCAAACCTTGCCCGGTTCGACCGCGAAGAGACGGCGATCCCAACCTCCCTCGAAGAGATACCAGCCGACGACCACAACCGCGATCGCGACGGCGAAAATGAGATAGGGAGTCCAATTCATGATTCGGGATGGGCCTTCGCGTTCACCATGAAATAAATCACCGGCACGGCGATGCGGCTGACGAGGAGCGAGGCGATCTCGCCGGCCATCAGGGCGATGGCGAGACCTTGGAAAATCGGATCCATCAGAATGACGCCGGCCCCCACAACGACGGCGAGGGCGGTGAGGAGCATGGGACGGAAACGCACCGCACCCGCATCGATCACGGCCTCACGCAGGGGCATGCCCTGCTTCAACCGCAATTGGATGAAGTCGACGAGGATGATGGAATTGCGCACCACGATGCCACCTCCGGCCATGAAGCCGATCATCGAGGTCGCGGAGAAGAAGGCCCCCATCAGCCCGTGCGCGGGCAGCACCCCGATCAGCGAGAAGGGAATCGCGACCATCACGATCAGCGGGGTCACGAAGGATTTGAACCAACCCACCATGAGGATGTAGATCAACACGAGCACGACCCCGAAAGCGATGCCGAGATCGCGGAAGACCTCGATCGTGATGTGCCATTCGCCGTCCCACTTCATCGAAGGCTCGGCGTCGAGGAAGGGCTGGCTCGCGTTGAGGATTTTCAGCTTCGGATCGCTCGCGCCGAACTTCGTCGCATCGAGCGCGGCGAGTTTTTTGTTCATCTCGAGGATCGCGTAGACGGGACTTTCCTTCACCCCGGCGACATCACCGGTGACGTAGGTGACAGGCTGGAGATTCTTGTGGTAAAGGCTCTTGTCGATCACATCCTCCTCGATCGTGACAAGTTCGCCGAGCGGAACCAACGCGGGAGCCGTCGTCGCCGCGCCGGGTTCGGGCAGGGCGTTGGCATCGCCGGAGCGCACCCTGAGCCCGAGGAGTTGGCGCGGATCGGCGCGCAGTTCGCGCGGCAGGCGGACGCGTACGGTGACGGGCTCGCGCTCGCGGGGGAAATGAGCGAGGTCGACATCGATGCCCTCGACGCCCATCTTCAGCGTCTGCGAAATGGTCTCGGCGGTGATGCCGTTGAGCGCGGCCTTTTCCTTGTCGATGTGGAAGAGGAAGCGCGGTTGGTCGTCCTCGCCATACCAGTCGACATCAACGACGCCGGGCGTTTCCTCGAAGATGCGTTTCACCTCGCGGGCGAGAGCCTCACGCGAGGCGCGGTCCTGCCCGTAGACTTCGGCGACAAGGGTTTGCAGCACTGGCGGACCGGGAGGCACCTCGGCGACGGCGAGGGCGGCTCCGTATTGCTTCGCGATGGGCAGGATCGTTTCACGGACGCGTTTCGCGATGGTGTGGCTGTCGGCCTGGCGGTCGTGCTTTGGGAGCAGGTTCACCTGGATGTCGGCGACATTGGCCCCGCGGCGATTGAAATAATGGCGGACGAGCCCGTTGAAATTGTAGGGAGAAGCGGTGCCGGCGTAGACCTGGTAATCGGTCACTTCGGGCTCCCGTGCGATCGCCGCGGCCATCTCGCGGGTGGCACGCAGGGTCTGCTCGAGCGTCGCGCCTTCGGGCAGGTCGACGATCACCTGGAATTCGCTCTTGTTGTCGAAGGGCAGCATCTTCACCTTCACGAAGCCGATTCCAACGAGCGCCATGCTGCCGAGCAACAGCAGCGCGATGATCACGAGGAATCCCCAGCGGTGAAGCCGGTCGTGGAGGAGGTAGGCCATGTAGCGCCGGTAAACCCGCGTCATCCATCCTTCGCTGCCGTGTCCGTGACCGTCTTCGGATCCCTCCGACTCCCCTGCCCCGTCATCGCGTTTTCTCAAAATCCGCACCGCCGCCCAAGGCGTGACGATGAAGGCGATCAGCAGCGAAAAGATCATCGCCGCGCCCGCCCCGATCGGAATGGGACGCATGTAGGGTCCCATGAGGCCGCCGACGAAGGCAAGCGGCAGGATCGCCGCAATCACCGCCCAGGTCGCGAGAACGGTGGGATTGCCGACCTCGCTGACCGCCCCGACGGCGACGGCATGGGCCGGCTTGCCGCGATTCTCCGGTAGCCGGTAATGCCGCACGATGTTCTCGACCACGACGATGGCGTCGTCGACGAGGATACCGATGGAGAAGATCAATGCAAAGAGCGTGATGCGGTTCAGGGTGAAGCCGTAGAGGTAAAAGACCAGCAGCGTCAGGGCGAGGGTCGCGGGGATGGCAACGGCGACGACGAGGGACTCGCGCCATCCTAACATGAACAGAATCAGGAGCGACACGCTGACCACGGCGATGCCCATGTGGTAGAGCAACTCGTTCGATTTCTCCGCCGCGGTCTCGCCGTAGTGGCGGGTGATGGAAACGCCGATGTCCGAGGGAATGACGCGGCCTTTCAGGGCCTCGACCTTGGCGAGGACCTCCTCGGCAAGGGAAATGGCATTGGTCCCCGGACGTTTGGCGACGGTCAGGGTGACGGCGTTTTCCTCTTCCCCGATCCTTCCCGACGCGGCACCATGACCATGGAGCACGTAGTTCGTCGGGTCGTCCGATCCATCGCGGATCTCGGCGACGTCACGTAGATAAACCGGCCGCCCCCCGAAGGCCCCGAGCACCACCTCGCCCGCCTCTTCGGCCGAATGAAGAAAGGCCCCGCTCTCGATGAGGACGCGTGCATTGCCCGATCCGACCTCGCCGGCGCGATGCTGGCGATTTGCCTGCTGCAGCACGGGCACGATGCCTCCGAGGCTGAGATTCCGCGCCGCGAGACGCGCCGGATCGATCTCGGCGAGAATGACGCGGCGTTGTCCGCCGATCAAAGTCGTCTCGGCGACATCAGGCACCTGCTTCACCGCGTCTTCGAGCTCGGCGGCGAGGCGGCGCAGGGTCACGGGATCGTGATGATCGCTGTGCAGGGTCAATGCGAGGATGGGCACGTCGTCGATGGACTTCGCCTTGATGAGCGGCGCGGTGACCCCGGCCGGGATGCGATCGAAATTCGACTGGAGCTTGTGATTCAGCCGCACGAACGCTTCCTCGACATCCGATCCGACGTCGAAGCGCACGATGACGAGGCTCTCGCCCGGTCGCGAGATCGAGTAGACGTATTCCACGCCCGAGATCTCCCAGAGCAACTTCTCCATCGGCGAGGTGACGCGCTCCTCGACCTCCTTCGCCGAGGCGCCGGGCATCGCGACCATCACGTCGATCATCGGCACCTGGATCTGCGGCTCCTCCTCGCGGGGGAGGAGAAGAAGGGCGAAGAGACCGAGCAGCACCGAGGCGACGATGACGAGCGGCGTCAGCTTCGAATCGATGAAGGCGGCGGCCAAACGCCCGGCGATGCCGTGGGCCCCGGGTTCGCCGTCGTTGGAAGTTTGGCTCATGTCAGGATCGCGGTGCAAAGAGGGTGAGGTCGGGCAGGCAACCCTGTTGCATCAGGGGGCGGTGACAGGCTGGCCGTCCCGCAGCGTCGCGGCCGGGGAAAGCACGATCGTTTCCCCGCCATCGAGGCCGGCAAGGATCTCGGTCCGGCCCTCGCGTTTCGCCCCGGTGCTGACGATGCGGAGCCGGGCGGTGTTTTCGGCGACGACAAAGACGTAATCCATCTGCCCCCGCGAGATCAGGGCTTCGGACGGCACGAGGATCGCGGAACGTTCGCCGCGCGGCAGAAAGGCCCGGCCGAATTGTCCCGCCCGGAGCGATTCGTGCGCGGGCAGGTCGAGCTTCACGAGAAAGGTACGGCTCCCCACGTCGGCCGAGGGCGAGAGTTCGCTGACGACACCTTCGATCTCGGCTCCGGCTCCACCCACCTCGACACGGAATTTCGATCCGATCGCAAGCGTGCCGGCCATCGCCTCGGCGACGTGGATCTCCAACCGCAGGAGCGAAGAGTCCTCCATCGCAAAAATGGCGCGCTCGGGCGAGGCGAGGTCGCCGGGCTCTAGGTATTTGCGGGTGACGGTGCCGTCGAAGGGCGCGGTGACGCTCGCGTTCTGGACCATCGTCTTCGTTTCCGACACCGTGGCGGCGGCCATCCGCTGACGGGCCTCGGCCTGTTCGAGATCGGCGACGGCAACCGCGCCGGAGTCGCGCAACGAGCGAAAGCGCGTCACATCGCGACCGGCCTGCTCGAGCGCGGCCTCGGCACGCACGAGCGCGGCATCGAGTTCACCGACGTCGAGTTTGGCGAGCGGTTCTCCGGCTTTCACCTTCATCCCGGGGATGGCCTTCATCTCGAGAAGGCGGCCTGTCACCTTCGCAGTGACCTGGGCCTCCTTTCGAGGACGAACGGTGCCGACGACCTCCTCGAAGACGGGAATCTGCCGCTTTTCGACGGCCTCGGTGGTCACCGCGACCGAAGTGAGGGTTTGGGGCGGCCCTGACGCCTCGCGCCTGTCACATCCGGTAAGTATCGAAAGTGCTGCGACGAGGGTGATATGATTGCAGAGGAAAAACGGCCTCATGAAGCGTTTGATTGAGAGCTTTGACGCGAGACTACGGGAATTCCCTTCCCCCGGCAGCATCCTGATTTGCGCTTGTAAGGTCGGCGCGGGATCGATCAAGGATTGACCTTAGGGCCAGTTCAAGGTTTCATCGTGCAACAAATCTACCCGCCTGCCGAGGCCGGACCTCCCGATGAATCCCCAAACCAAACGTTTTCTTGGCTGGTCCGCTCTGCTCGTGGCGCTCTTGGCGACGCTCGGATGGTGGCAGGGGGCACGTCCCGATGGATCGGAACTTCCTTCCGAAGGGTCGTCGTCGAAGGCAACGGGCGTCACCCAGAACACGACGCCAGCCCAGGACGGGTCCCCTGCAGTGACCCTGCTCCCGCGGAAACCGGGAACAGAGCCCACCGATGCCCCCATCCGCTACCGGACCGCTGCGGAATCCGAAACTTTGCGGAGCCGGCATCGCCTCCACCTTGAGAAGCTCGGCATTCCTCCGGAGGCTCGCATTCTCCCCCGTGACGTGCCGGCAAAGGAAGGTTTGGAAACCCCTCCGGGCAAGGTTCATGCGATCACGGTGAAGTTCGTGGACAATTATCTGGCGCGGGTCTCCCAAGGGGGATTCCTGACGATTTCCGCGGAGGCCGACGAAGCGCTCGCCGAGGTGATCCGGGAGCACGGCTTGAGATTTTTCCGGGAACAAACCGCGGCGGATGATCGTCTCGCCCTGCTCGAAGCGAGGGCCATGGCCCGGACCGGCAAGAGCCCGGCCGACCTCCTCGGCATTGTTTCGGCCTCTCCGAGGGAAAAGGATCCGGCCGCGGTACGGGCTGCCGCTGAGGATCTGCTTGCCTTGCAGTCCGTGGAGTTTGTGACTCTCACTTCCGTGGATGCGCCGCCTCCGCCGCCCGCTCTGGTCGATATCGCCCCGCCCTCGGAATTGTTGATCGCAAACCAGACGTATCGGGGCAACGGCGGCATCCTGATGGATTGGGCGTGGACCAACCACCAGACCAAGGGCGCCGGTGTTCGCGTGACGGATTGCGAGTACGCCTACAACGCGAATCACGAAGATCTCTCCACTTTGGTAAGTCCGCAGCCGAACGTGAACTCCTACTACACCGGGTTTGGGAACGATCATGGCACAGCAGTGCTGGGCATCCTGACCTCCGGGGAGAATGGTTATGGGATGACGGGGATGGTTCCCGAAGCTTCGCACTGGTTCTATCCGGAGGCTTCAACGGTCAATGGGGCGAGCCAAAGCCGGCTGGCTGCAATCGTCGCCGCCATTGCCGACTCGGACCCGGGCGATGTCGTGCTGCTGGAAATGCAAACGAGAGGTGCCCAAGGGGATTACGGTCCGGCGGAATACAGCCTCTCCGTTTGGAACGCGGTGAAGACCGGGACCGACGCCGGGATCCTGGTGGTCGCGGCAGCCGGAAACGGCAGCGAGAATCTCGACGCGGTTGAATACACCACCTATCGGAACCGTGGCGACAGCGGGTCGATCATCGTGGGTGCCGGATCGAGTGCCCGGGCAAAGCTGGACTTCAGCACCTACGGATCGAGGATCGATGTACAGGGATGGGGGCAAGGCGTCGCCACACTGGCCTATGGAGATCTCCGCTCTTACGCGGGAGACCTGAACCAGGAATACACGGCCTTTTTCAGTGGCACCTCCTCCGCCTCACCGATCGTCACCTCGGCCGTGGCCGCTTTGCAAAGTTTCGCCCTCGAGAATTTCCAACGGGTGCTGACCCCGGAAGAAATGCGCGACGTGCTGAAGACCACAGGACAGCCCCAGACCGGGAACCTGAGTACGCCGATTGGTCCCCTGCCCGACATGCAAGCGGCGATCACCGAGCTGATCCGGGCGGACCAAAGCGCCAACTTGAGTGATCTGACCCTGTTCGGCGCCACGCTGGCACCGGGCTTTGACCCCGCGGTGGTCGGCTACACCGCTGATGTGGGCTCCACCGTCAACTCCATCATGGTGCGTCCCACCGCCTCCTTGCCGGGCGCGACCCTCCAGATCCGGGTCAACAGTGGAAGCTACCAAGCCATCGCCTCGGGGGCCACAAGCAGCGCCTTGCCCCTCGTCGAAGGCCCCAATCTGATCGAAGTGCTGATCACCTCGCCCGATTCCGCGCTCCTGCAAAAGCTTTATTCGATCACGGTGACCCGCGACACTGCCAGCCTCAGTGCCCTCTCGCTGCCGGGTGCCACCTTGTCCCCGGTTTTCAGCCCCTCGACCACCACCTATTCCACCTGGGTGCCGGGGACGACCTCATCGATCACCGTGCAACCGACCGCCCACCCTGCCGGCACCACCATCAAGGTCAGGGTCAACGGAAGCCCCTATCAATCCGTCGGATCGGGAACTCCGAGCGGTTCACTGGCCCTCGGCTTTGGCTCAAACCTGATCGAGATCCTTTTAACCTACCCGCTGCGGACCGGAGAGAAGACCTACTCCGTGACCGTGACCCGTGACACGCCCAATTTGAAAACCCTCACGATCGACGGAACCACCTTCGATCAGACCTTCAATCCAGACGTCTCGGGATACACCACGACCGTGGCTGGATCGGTCGCATCGGCGATCGTGCGACCGACCCCCTTCGTGTCGAATGCGCAGATCGAAGTCCGCATCAATTCGGGAGGATACCAGACCTTGCCAACAGGCAGCTTGAGCAGTTCCCTTTCCTTCAACTATGGACTGAACATCATTGATGTTCGCGTGATCTCGCCACTCACCTCGCTGCAAAAGACTTACACGGTGAGCTTGAACCGTCCGGGCGACCCCATCGTGGTGAGCCCGACCGCAACCGGCATCACCACCACGCAGGCCGTGCTCGGTGGAAATGTCTCCCACGCCGGCAGCAGCGCGATTTCGCAGCGCGGGGTGATCTACAGGACAGGCACGGGGTCAACGGATTTCAAAATCGGGGATTCCGGAGTGACCGCCGTCCCCGTCTCAGGGACGACCGGATCTTTCACCACCACGCTCACCGGACTTTCCCCGGGTACCATCTATTCATTCCGTGCCTTTGCCACGAATTTGGCCGGCACCACCTACACCGCAGCGGTCAACTTCACCACCAAGAGCGACAATGCCCTCCTCTCCGGCCTGACCTTCAGCCACGGCTCCCTGACCCCCGGGTTTGATTCTTCCGTGGTCTCCTACTCCATCATCGCGTCCAATGGAGGAGATGCTTTCATCGTGCAAGCGCAGCGCGCCCATGCCGGGGCATCCCTGCAGTTGCGAACCAATGGCGGCCCGTGGGAAACCCTCGTCTCCGGTGCTCCCGGGAAAACGGTGGATCTTTTGATCGGGCCCAACACCGTCGACGTGATGGTGACCGCGGAAGACGGGGTCACCACCACGACTTACCACCTCGCCATCGTCAGGCCCGTGCCCCCGGTGATCGCATCTCCCGTGATCGAGGGCCTCTCAGCGACCGGCGCGAAACTGGGTGCAACGGTGATCAGCGATGGCGGAGGGATCATCACCGAGCGTGGAATCGTCTACGCCCCCGCCCTCACCAACCCGAATCCCGTCATCGGCGGCAATTCGGTTCAGAAGGTTTCCACCGATGGGGCGGTTGGCTCCTTCACCGTTCCGCTGGCAGGCTTGGCCCAGGGCGTGCGCTACCGATTCAGGGGCTATTGCAAAACGGTCACCGAGACCGCCTATTCAGAAGCCGCGACCTTCGTCACCAGCACCGTGATCCATCTCGAGCCGGGGGCTCCGTGGTCCCTCGCGGGCCGGAACGTCGGCGCCGCTGAGACCGTCGGATTCCAAATCGAAACCGCCACCAGTCTGGAGGCCGTCTTTGAACTGAGCGGCACCACCGGTCTGTCCGGGCTCCTCCGCTCCGCCGATGGTGGAGTGATCGCATCCTTCTCAGCGTCCGAACCAATGATGATCGAGGGAATCCTCGAACCGGGAGTTTATTCCCTCGAGATCTTCAATGCCGCGGATAGCGGCAAGATGTTCGCCTTTTCGGCGGATCCGTTGACGGCGCGCCCCGACCTCGCGGTGGGGACAACCCCGACAGCGCTGCAGGGTGCCGAGGTTTTTCCACCTTCTTCGGGGCAATCGCTTCTCCTGATCTCCAAGGGCCTGAAGCCTGTGCGCGGCTATTTTTCCGTCCGCAACGCGAGCGGGACGGCGTCATCACTGCGGGTCCGTGGCACGAAAGGCTCCTCCAACATCGCTGTTCAATACACCGATTTTATGGGCAACCAGACCGCCGCAGTGACGGGCGGCTACTACAAGACGGGCTCCGTCACCAGCAGCGATGCAGGCACCAGCCTCACCGCCACCTTTTCCCCGTCGAAGAAACTCGCGAAAAAGAAGCGCGGCAAGTTGTCGATCCAGAAGATAAAATCGACGTTTTTGATCGATGCAACAGGCGATCCGCCCACCACACAGACTGACCGGGTGCAGATCGAGGTGCGAACGCAGTGAACTCCTGCCGATGCGAGTCCGGCGGTTGAAGGCCGCTTCCTCGCCGTTTAGACACCGGAATTCAAATCTTTATCAAATTTCCACAGCTTCTATAACCTTGAAAGGTCGCCAACGATTGATGTTGATTTATTTGCCACTTTTTGGAAATCTCCGTTCCGTTTGAGCGCCTACCCCCAGTCATCCATGAAAAATAACGCGTTACCCATCCTGCTCTCGCTGGCTTTTTGCCTGCTTGCTCCGCTTCAAGCCTTTGCCGCCAAGTTCGGTACGATCAGTGGAATCGTCTATCGGGACACCAACGGCAACAATAGCCGCGACGCTGCCGAACGAGGCACCGCGACCTCGATCGTCTGGCTCTACCGGGTTCTCCCCAACGGTGCCGTGCAGCGCGTGCGCCAGGTTTATACCAATGCTTCCGGCGGTTATTCCATCCCCCGCGTGAATTACGGGACCTACTTCCTCTCGGTACGTTTTCTCACAGGAGGCGGCACCTCGATCCGCACCGCGAATTTCAGCGTCGGCGTCCCCACGATTCGCCGCAATGTGCCGCTCGTTACCAGTGCGACGATCCTTTCCAATGGATTGTATGCGGCCGCCTACACGGCGACGACGACACCGGAGCGACTCACGAAGGGACCTGATGGCCCGACGACGCCCTTCACTCCCTGATCCGTCGGGGCCATAGGGAATCTCAATTCGCCATCACCGGCGGAGTTGCGGTCGTTGCAGTGGTGACGCGACGTCGTCTCCTCTTTCTCTTGCGACGGCGCGACCTGATGTCGCACCACGCGACTGCCAGATAAAAAACCACAAGCCATTGGATCGCCGGGATCTGAAGGGGAAAGTCCGCTAGTGAGTGGACGATCACCAGCAGTAGAGCGATGAAGGCGGCACCAGCGCTCAGATCCGTGCGGCCCCGGCGTTGCCCTCTGGCAATGCGGACCCACAGACGGACCATGGCCCCTCCGAAGATGACCGCCCAAGCCGCGAAGCCGAGCCAGCCCCACTCGATGATGGTTTGGAGCCAATCCTGGTGGGCGTGATACCAGTAGCCCTGCAGCCCTTCAATTTGGTCTTTGTACGGTGGGAAGGCGTAGTGGAACGTGCCCGCTCCAGTGCCATAGAGACCGGTGTCCTTGATCGCGAGCAGGCAGGCGCGATAGGCATCCAGCCGCCCGTGGAGCGTCTGCCCGTCGGTGAGAAGTTCGTGCCACTTGGAGAGTTTGAATCCAAGCCCCGGGAGGACGACGATCGAGCCTAAGAGCAGCAGAAAACCAGCCATGACCAACTTACCGGCTCCGGACGTGGTCGCCACGGTGAGTTGCCGCCGGAAGAGCCACCCCGCGAGGATCAAGCCGGCGGGGCCAATGAGAATGCCGGCCTTCGAAGAGTTCACAAAGAGAGCTCCGAAGATGATCAGGAAGACGCACAGGTCGATGGATGCGATGAGGCTGCCTGGCTGACGGGTCCGGCTGCGAATCCATACAGCGAGAGCAGCTGGCCAACTCAAGTTGAGAAAGGAGGCGGCGTTGCCGTGGTAGCGAAAGGCGGCGAAAAAGTTCCCCTCATGGGGGAGCCTCACCCCCCAGAGCATCGTGTCGGTTCCTACCGTTTTCTGGTAAATCCCCACCAAGGCGATGAGGAGTCCGGCGAGCGCCACGATCCGGAAGAGGAACCGGCGCACGCGCGATCGCGAGAGACCGTCGAGGATAAACAGGCCACCGAGAAGCAAGGCGAGGAGGTGTAGCAAGACCCATCCGCTTGTCTTCGCGTCGATTGATCCCGGCAGCCAGGCAAGGTGACTCGCGCAAGGTTCGGCGTCGAAGGTGAAATCATCGATGACCGACTTCGGGTTGAAGAACTGACACGCCCCTAGGACCACCAGAATCCCCACGGCCGCAGAGAGCACGCGCCGGAAGATGGGATAGCGCCGCCCGAGGAACAGGACCCTTCCCCAGAGAAGAAAAGAGAGGAGAAGGAGCGAATCGATCACGATCCGGCTCGAGAAGGTGGTGCCACCAAAAGCGAGGGGAGCGTAAAAAAAAACGGCTGTAGCCGGCAAGAGCGCGGCCAGCCAGCGCCATGGGGGGAGCTTCTCAATCGGCATCCTCATCGGGGGGCCGCACCCGGGGTGGCGCGACAGCCGGAATCGTTGCATCGAATCCCCCTGATGCGAACGGTTTCAAACGAAACTGTCACCGGACCATTTCTCAGATTTGCGAGTTCTCCGTCCTCGGGTTCGGTTCATTCAGCATTCAAGCGACGATTCTTCCTGACTCGGAAACGAGCAGGATGTTGACCAAATCAGTCGGGAGCAAAAAATGCGAAAGGCGGACAAGCCCCTGAGCCGTAAAGGAATCCACAGGCCTGAAAAAAGTTGCATTCAGAGCCGGATGGCGCGATCGCGTAATGGTTTTGGATCGCTTTATCCCCCCAAAGCGCTGTAATCCCACATCACTTGGCCACCCCATCAACCCGGGTCAAGCTTGTCCCATGAATGCTTCGAGTCTCGCCTCTCCGCTTCGCGGATCCCTCAATATCGCCCTCTCCGGCGGTTTTCTGGCGGTTTTGCTCTCTTCATTGACCTCCACCGGATCGGCAGCGCCGGCGGTTTCAAGTCCGGCCATCTCGTCAATCGAGAGCACTGAAGCCGTTGCCACGGCCTCGGTGACTCTTCTCGATGGCGGCAGGGGCCTGGAACGCGGTTTCGTCTATGCGGTGGCGGCGACGAACGCGGATCCTGTCATTGGCGGACCGGGTGTCTCCAAAGTTTCCAAGTCGGGTGGGATCGGGATCGTCAGCTCCGCCTTGACCGGCCTCTCTCCGGCCACCACCTACGCCGTCAAGTCGTTCTCCCGGACGGATCTGGCCACCGGCTACTCCAGTGTGGTCTTTTTCACGACGGATACGACCATCGAGTTCACCTCCGGAATCGGGGTGGTCACCGGGCGCTCCATCGGTGGCGGCGAAAACCAGATGTTCGACCTGCACATTCCGGATTCCAGCTCGGTTGCCTTCACGGGAACGGGTGCACCCACCACATTGAACTGGCAACTCATCGACGTGCTCGGTTCGGTGGTCGTCAGTGGAACGGGCAACGTCAACTTCAGCGGCCCCCTCGCGTGGGGCGACTACCGGATCGCCGTTTCGAATCCCACCACGTCATCGGAAACCTTTTCCCTCGATCTGAACATCTCCACCCTCGCTGATCCCCGGGTAGATATCTCGGTGGGCACTGATGCCAATGCGACCTCAGGCATCGATATCTACAACACCCCGCCGCTCGCCCAGTACGCGGTGACCACCACCACCAAGGCAGCGCCCAGGGACATCTATTTCCGCGTCGACAACGACGGGACTTTGCCTGACTCGATGCGGATCGCCGCATCGCCTTCGGACGACCTCTTCAAGGTGAGCTACTGGGTCGGCGGACTCAACCAGACTGCCGCGGCGATTGTCGGTGTTGCGAGCACACCCCGACTTACCGCCACCGACACTCCTGTCTTGGTTCGCGTGAGGATCTCGCCCAACAAAAAGGACAGCCGGATCCGTGATCGCCGCGTGGTGAGCGGGCGCAGCGTCATCGTTTACGGAAGCGAATCCTTCATCGGGACCATGACTGTCACGGCATCGACCGACGTCAACAATACCGATACCGCGACCTTCCGACTGAACACGCTCCCCTGAGTAGGAGTGATACCGTCCCGGCCTTCGGGATTGCCAGCCACCCGGGATCCGTGCTAGATCAGCGGCGATGAAGCGGTTCCCGATCGTACTGGCACTATCATTCCTGCTTTCCGCCTGCGGCGAAAACCCCAGCCCCCCAGTCGTCGAAGACCGGCCGGTGGGGCTGCCTCCGGTCGTCCGGACCAATATCGACCGCGCTCGCCTCACCGAGCTCGAGAAGAAATTCGCCGCCCTTGAGGCCGCCAAGCCCCTGCTGCCGAAGATCGGAATCGATCAGGTCCGGCTGGAAAAAGTCGACTACGAGACCCGGCTCATTGCCTCGTTCAAGAACGAGGTCGGCGCGACGGTAACGGCGATACAGTGCCGTTTTTTCGAACGCGACGTATCCGGCAAGGCGCGCACCGACGACCGGGTGACGTTCTTTTTCCGCGAAGGCCTCGAGCCGGGCGCGACGGTCGAGCGGCAGGCGAGCGAGGTCCATCCCGCCAAGGAACCGGGGCTGAAGCCAGCCCTCGAGCCGATTCTCATTATCGGGAAAAACCGACAGGTCATCGCCGACGGCTCGATGACCGAGGGAGAGATCGTCGAGATGGAGGCACTCCGCAAAAAAGCAGGGCAATGATCGGCTCCTTGGCCCAAAAGATTGCAAAAAGATTGCTCGTTTTCTGGAAAATCGGGTGTTCACTCCCAGAGTCGGTTCAGCGGCTTGGCAAAATCAAGGTCTGAAGTGTTGCCAGGTGAGTCCTTTGCGTCCGGTGGTGATCTGAAACCCGCAATTGGGAGCAGTCTATGGAGACGGCGCCCGGCCCGGACCCACGCTAAGAAACTATGAAAATGTATGTAGGAAACCTCGCGTTCAGCACCACGAAGCAGACGCTTGAAAAAATCTTCGGAACCCACGGAGCGGTGACGGACATCCACCTTCCGGAAGACCGCGACACGGGACGCCCCCGTGGTTTCGCCTTCGTGACGATGGACTCGCGCGCAGCGATGGAGTCGGCGATCAAGGAACTTGACGGTAAGAACATCGACGGCCGGGACATCAAGGTCAACGAGGCCGCGCCCCGCGAAGAGCGCGGCGGTGGCTACGGTGGCCGCAACCAAGGCGGCTACGGTGGCGGCGGACGCGGCGGAAACGACCGTGGTCGCGATCGCCGTTATTGATCCCCATCCGGAGAGGCGGACTCAACTCCCATCCAGCAAGGCGGTTCTTCCCCAGCGGAGAACCGCCTTTTTTTGTGGGCCGAATGCTTTCGCAAGGTCGAACCGATTCAAGTCCTTTGACATTGGCGGTCGTGAGCCGGACGGTCCGCACCCCGTTCTCCCAAAAAACCATGGCATCCGCACCGATTCTCGACCCCGCTGGCATTGATCTCTCCCAAACCGCCGTAACAAAGCAGGAAATCCTCGCAGTCAATCCGCAGCGGGATGAGTTCGAGCAGGTCGATCGGCTCATCAGTCTCGATGTGGAGGCGGGTTTGGCCGTGGGCATCAAAACCCAGCGGCCCGATGAATTCTGGACGCGTGGTCACATCCCAGGCCGTCCCCTGATGCCGGGTGTGCTCATGATCGAAATGGCGGCCCAGATCAGTTCGGTGATCTACCACCTCAAGTTCGAGACAGGCGGGAGCAAATTCTTTGGCTTCGGCGGTGTGAGCGACGTGAAATTCCGCGGGACCGTGGCACCGGGCGATGATCTCGTGATGGTCGTCCGCGCCAAGGCGCTGAAGTCCCGGATGGCCATCTTCGACGCTCAAGGCTTCGTGGACGGGAAGATGGTTTTCGAGGGCGAGGTCTCGGGGATCGTGATCGGTTGAGGCAGATTCCATCACCGCCTCTTCCTTCAAGCAGGATTGATCACCCCGTATTCCGCAGCCCGCTCGCAATCGCGCTGATCGAAAAGACGAGGTCGCGAGGGAGGTCTCCGCCGCTTTCCCGCCACTCGCGCAGCAAATCGACCTGTTGGCGATGGAGGACGCGGAGCGGAGCCTCGCGCAAGGTCAAGGTCTTCGCGAAGCGCGGGCGCCGCACCGCAACGGGACGGGTGAAGAGGCGGCCGAGCAGGGTGCGCGCACGATCGTATTCGCCGTGGATGCGTCCGAGGAAACGGTCGCGCACGGCTTCGTCCTTCACGAGCGAGGCGTAAAGCTCCATCAGATCACGGTCGGCGCTGACGAGATTCGTCTCGACTCCGGTGAAAACGTAGCGCGCCAAGGTGGAGCGCAGGATGGTCGAGGCGAGCCGCTCGAAGTCGTCGGGTGACTCGCGCTGGAGCCGGTCGAGGGCGGAGCCGACGCCATACCAGCCAGGCAGGTAAAAGCGGGCCTGGGTCCAGCTGAAGACCCAGGGGATCGCCCGCAGATCGGCGAGGCTGGCGGTGCCGGTGCGGCGAGAGGGCCGCGAGCCCATCTGATTCTGCTCGAGCGCGTCGATGGGCGTGGCCTGACGATAGAACTCGATGAATCCCTCGGTCTCGAGCAGCTCGCGGTAGGCTTCGCGGCTCCACTCAGCGAGGCGCGGCATCAGATCGATGCCGGGATCTGCGGCGGCCTTGCCAAACAAATGCGCCGAGGTGGTGTGGGTGACGCAGGCCTGGAGACTCTCGAGATGGTAGGAGGCGTTTTCGGGCTGGGCGTATTTCTGCGCGATCGTCTCGCCCTGCTCGGTCATACGGAAATCGCCACTGAGCGATCCGTGGGGCAGCGCCCGGACAAACCAATCCGTCGGTCCGGCGCCGCGGCTGACGGTGCCGCCGCGACCGTGGAAATAGCGCAGTTTCACCCCGTGTTTTTCCCCCACCGCGGTGAGGGCCTGCTGGGCGGCATGCAGCGCCCACTGGCTCGCGAGGATGCCACCGTCCTTGTTGCTGTCGCTGTAGCCGAGCATGATCTGCTGCGTCGGTCGATCGGGCGTGATCGGATCGTGTCCAGAGACCGCGAGACTGGCGCGGGCGATGGGATGCGAAAGGTAGGCATCGACGATGGCGGCGGCTCCGGCGAGGTCGTCGAGTGTTTCAAAAAGCGGCACGACCTGGAGCGGACAAACGGAGCCTCCGCTGGTCGTGGCGACGGTGAGTCCTGCCTCGCGGGCGAAAAGATGGACGAGGAGGAGATCGGAGAGCTGACGCGTCATGCTGACGATGAGCGAGCCGATCCCGGCACCATGGCTCTGCCAATGCTCGCGGAGGACACGGTAACAATCGCGCACCGCATCGGCCTCGGGTCCGGCGGAGATCCGCGGATGGAGGAAGGGACGCGCCGAACGCAGCTCGGCATCGAGGAAGGCGAGACGTTTCTCCTCGGGCCATTCGGCGAAAGACGCGCCTTCTGCGATGCCTGCGGCGGTAAGGAGCTGGGCCGCCGCCTTGTCGTGGAAGGCGCTGTTCTGCCGCACGTCGAGTTCGGCAAGGTGGAAGCCGAATACCTCGAGCTTCCGGCGCAGGGGAAAGACGACTTCCGCCGCGGCGCGGTTGGCTCCGATCTCAAGGAGACTGTCATGCAGGACCCCTAACTGATCACCAAAGAGGGTCGGGTCGGCGAGTTGACCCTCTTTCACGAGCGACGCGCGCAGCAGGTAGGCGAAGGCGCGCCACGGTTCCTCGGGATTGCGGGCCAGGATGGCGCGGCCCTCGGCTCCGAGCGTGGCGGCGAGCGATTCCAGGCGCGAGGCGAGGAACGCAGGCACCGCGTGCTCGGGCGTGGCGATGCTGAGGTGAAAGGCGCAGTCGGCGAGCTCGCGTCGATAGAGCTTCAGGGCCTGGGCGCGCAGCTCGGCGAGGGTGGCTTTGGTGACGTCGGCGGTGACGAAGGGATGCCCGTCGCGATCGCCGCCGATCCAAAGGGCGAAACGCAGCCGCGGTCCTCCGCCCGCGGCGGTGAGTGCGGCGGGATCGAAGCCGGCCTTTTCCCAAGCCCAGGCGAGGTTGCGGTCGGTCTCCTCGAGGGTGCGGGGAAAGACCTCGCGTAGGTAGTAGAGGGCGTTGCGCAGTTCGCGCTCGACGGTGGGCTTTTCGACGTGGATTTCTCCGGTGTTCCAGAGCGCCTCGAGCGCGCAAAGGAGGAGGTCGCCGGCGCGCTCGCGTTCACGATCGGTCAGGGCGGGATCCTCGAGGCGGACGAGAGCGGCGTGGAGTTCGCGATGGCGCTCGCGCACGCTGGGTCGCTTCGCCTCGGTGGGGTGGGCGGTGAAGACGGGCTCGACCCTCACTTCGCGGAAGGTGGCGGCGATTTCGGCCTCGCTGCGTCCTTCGGCTTTCATCGCGGCGAGGGCCTGGGGCCACAGCCCGCGCTCGGCCTCGGGACCGAGGGCCTTTTCGCGCTCGCGACGTGTGTCGTGGGCGACCTGTTCCTCGATCATGTCGAGGAGTTGGAAGGCGATGGAATAGACCTGGGCGGTCTCGCCGGGATCATCGGGCACGGGCGTCGGGCCGGTGCCGGACTGGAGCCAGGGCAGGGCCTCGGCGAGCTGCGGCGATTCCGCCGAACGCAGAACGGTGCGGAGGCACTCCATGATCTCGGTCACCTCGCGATCGAGGGACTCGAGACCGGCGTGGACGAGTTCGCGGGTGCCCGGAGCGGGCGGGAGATTTTCAGGCATGCGAGGGAGACAGGCGCGATGGCTACGATCGAAATGGAGAGCAGGATCTCTGCCGGAATGCCCGCTTCCGCGATCTTGGCTTTGTTTCCACGCGGAGCCGCCAAGTTCAGTTCGCCTGCTTTTTGCCACTGAAGGCATCGAGTGCCGCGATCAGCTCGCGCCCCGCTTCCGTGGGCTGGGCATCGCCGGAAAAGAGGATCGCTTCCATCTTTTCACCGTAGACCGTCTCGTTCTTTTTCTTGTCTCCGATCAGGGCGCCCGCCTCGACCGAGGCACCGGCGAAGGCACCCTTCTCTGTGGTGTAAACGAGCACGGGCTTCTGCAGGGTAAGTGTGGTGATCTCGCCACCCACACCGAAAGGTCCGGCGGCGGCTTCGATGTCGACCCCGACTTCCACAGTGGCGCCGTGATGCATGATCTTGAGGCTGTCGACGGTCATCAGGCAGAGGATCGTGACCGCCTCGTCGGCTCCCGCCTGCAATCCGAAAGAGCGGTTCACCTCGGCGATGAAGGCGGGTGCGCCCCAGGCACCCTGCGCGTTGCGGACGAGGGCAACTCCGTTGCCGACCTCGGCGCCGAGGATGAAACCCGCCTTGACGCTGTTGAGGATCACAATCCCCTTCGCTTTCGCCAACACTTCCGGCGGAATCGCCCGCGCAGCGTCCTGCTGATGCTGGGCGAGCCGGTTGAGGTTGGCCCGGATGCGGGCTTCGAGTTCCTCCTTTGATTTGTCCGCGAGGCAGTTGGTGGCGAGCGCGACGGACAGCAGCAGGATGGCGCGGGATGCGATCATGGATGGGATACCTAGGCTAAGGGTTGGATCGGAGCACGACTATGGCACCGGGGCAGGTGGCTGAGAAGCAAATTCGAAGAGTGGCGCTCCTTGATGAATCACCCGAAAGCAGGGGGTGGCGATGGCGTGTTCCCGATGCGGGAAGGCCCCGGAGTTGTTTGCTCTCCGGGCTTTCCGGGCCGAGCGGTCGTGGATGAGGCATCGTTCCGTCTTTCTTTCCCTCGCGAGCGCCGCGGTCCTGTCGCAGGCATCCGGCGAACCGCTCATCAACTCCCTCGGGATGAGATTGATGCCCATTGAGGCGGGTGCCTTTCTGATGGGACAGGACGGTCCGGCGGCGGACTACCACGTGAAAAAGCATGCGGAGAAGTTCGACGACGCAGACTGGGACGAACGCCCCGCCCACCGGGTGACGATCTCGAAGCGATTCCACCTCGGCGCGACGGAGGTGACCTTGGCGCAGTATCGGGCCTTCCGTCCGGAACACCCGGGCAAGAACCCCGATGATGCGGTGACGCGGGTGAGTTGGCACGAGGCGGTAGCCTTCTGCGAATGGCTTTCGAAAGAGGAGGGCCGCATCTATCGTCTCCCCACCGAGGCGGAGTGGGAGTATGCCTGCCGGGCGGGATCGACCACGCTCTTCCACACCGGCGACTCGCTGCCGGATGGGTTTCACTCCTGGCCCGAGGACACGGGCGTGCGCGACCGCTTTTTTCCGGAGAAATCGCTGCCTTCCGAATACCTGCCCAAAACCGCCAAGCTCGACCTGAAAGTGGCGCGCACCCCGGCGAACGCCTGGGGGCTGCACGAGATGCACGGCAATGTCGCCGAGTGGTCTGCGGACTGGTACGGCCCGTATGAGTCGGGCGATCAAGAGGACCCGATGGGGCGGGTCGAGGGTGATCTGCGGGTTCTCCGGGGCGGCAGCCATTCCATGCAGACACGCCTGCTTCGCTCGGCCAACCGCAGCTCGTGGGTGCCGGAGGCGGTGAACGACCGAATCGGATTTCGCGTGGTGCTGGGAGACTGGCCGCAAGGTGCCTTCTTGCCTATCGCTGAGCCGGCTCGGTATGCGCGGGAAGTCTCCCAAACCCCGGCCGTGATCGAGCCGAGGGAGGAATCGCAGCCCTGGTTCGAAGGTCCGAAGCCTTTTGTGATCGTCGCGCCCGATGCTTCAGGCCCCGCCTTTTCCTGGCACAATCACAGCCCGGCCATCACCGAATGTCCGAATGGTGACCTGCTCGCGGTCTGGTATTCCTGTGTCGATGAGGCCGGAACCGAATTGAACAATCTCGCGAGCCGACTGCGACTTGGTGAGACCGCGTGGGAGCCGGCCTCACTTTTCTGGGATGGCGCCGACATCAACGACCACGCCCCCAAGCTCTGGTGGGATGGCGAAAAGACGCTCTATCATTTCGCCCGCGGCCTTAGGGAAAACATCGTGCGCCGCAGCACCGACAACGGAGCCACCTGGAGCAAGGCCAAGTTGTTCGAGCCTTGGAGCGAGATCGGCAACCAGGTCATCCGCACCCGCGAGGGCGTGCTGCTGATGACGCAGGACGTCACCTCGACGAGTCTCACCCGGAGCACCGATGGCGGAACCACCTGGACCTCGGATTGGATCACCGACAAAAACCTCGCCCATCGTCGCGGCAGCAGCGCGCGGCACGCGGGGATTCATGCCCCCATCGTGGAACTAAAGGATGGCCGGCTCATGACCTTCGGGCGTCTCAATTCGGAGGAGGAACAAAAGGTCTTCGGCTTCAAGACTCCCGCGAGCTTTTCCAGCGACGCAGGCCGCACCTGGATCCACGAACCGACCGGATTCCCCGCAATCAGCAGCGTGCAACGCCAGGCCCTGATCCGTCTCCGCGAAGGCGCGCTCCTGTTCTGCTCCTTCACCGATCTCTCGGCGAATGCGAAGAATCCGAAGGGGATGAGTTTCTCCTCGAAGCAAGGTGAGTTCAACGGGGCCGGGCTCTTCGCGGCGGTATCCTTCGATGATGGCAAAACCTGGCCGCATCGCCGCCTCGTCACTCCGGGTGGACCCGAACAGAAGGTCAACGGCATCGATCGCAATATCTTCACGCTCGGGGAAACCCGCGCCGAGATGAACGGCTACCTTGCTGCGATCCAGGCTCGCGACGGGCGGATCCACCTCATCAGCAGCAGGAACCACTACGTCTTCAACCTCGCCTGGTTGAAGGATCTGCCCGAGGGGCCGTGAGGATTTATTCCGCCTCGATGCGATAAAGGTAGTGGCGGGTGCGGAGAATCAGGGCTTTGCCCACCACCGCTGGTGATGCCATGAAACCCGGCCCGCGGCGGGGATCATCAAGCGGGGCGTTGTCGGCGAGCCGGTTGGTGGCGACGACCTTGAACTCGCGGCCGGGCTCAATCACGTTGGTCTCCCCCTCGAGGCTGAAGAAGAAGAGTTTTCCATCCGCGTAGATGGGACAAGCACGGAACTTGCCATTGAGCCGGCCCCGCCAGACTTCCTGGCCAGTCTTGGCCTCGAGACAAACCACGAAGCTGTCATCCATGGCGAAGTAGACGAGATCATCCACCACGATGGGGGAGGAGTATTTCGGGAAGGGCTTGTCGATCCTCCATTCGATGTGGGTGTCGTTGACCACACCGCTGCCGCCGTCGCGCACCGACATCATCTCGGCGCCCTGGCTGAAGCCGGTGACGATGAGGAAATGCCCATCATGGAACACGGGCCGCGCCGCAGCGGAGTAGGCGGGATGATCGACACGCCAGAGTTCCTTGCCAGTGCGGGGATCGTAGCCATAGGCGGCCTTGGCCCCGACACTGCACATGACCGGCTTTCCGTCGACCATCGTGATCAGAGGCGTGGCATGGGCTTTGCGCCAGTCGCCTTCCTTGACCATCGGCTTGTCGATGTGTTCGTCGTTCCACACGGCGGAGCGGTCCGTCTTCCACACCGTCTCTCCAGAGCTCTTGTCGAGCGCCACCACATATTGCAGATCCGCCCCGTCGAAGGTCAGGATGAGCAGGTTTTCAAACAGCAGCGGCGAGGACGAAGCCCCCCGATAGTGCCAGCACTTCAGGTCGTCACGCTTCCAGAGGACCTTGCGGGTCGCGGTGTCGAGGCAGGCGGTCCCGAAATGACCGTAGTGCACATAAGCACGGCCGGATTCGAGGACCACCGACGGCGTCGCATAGCTGTTGTCCGCAGCGCCGTTGCCCATCGACTGAGGATCGTCGCTGTGAAAGATCTTTTCGTTGGCGATGATCTCTCCCGTGGTCGCGTCGACGCAGATCGCGTAAAAGTCGTGTCCGTCCTCCGTGGCCGTGGTCAGCCAGACCTGGTTGTCCATCACGACCGGAGACGAAAGGCCCAGAAACGGGAGCTCCGTTTTCCACTTCACGTTTTTCGACTCGCTCCATTCGAGCGGCAACCCGGGATTCCCGGCATGTCCATCCTGGTTAGGACCGCGGTAGTCGGGCCAGGAGTCATCGGCGGAAATCGGCAGGGTCGAAAGGAGGCCGGCGATGGCAAAGGCACGCCAGCGGACGAGCAGGGAAGGATTCGGGGACATGCCGGGATGCTGCCGTTTCGCCGAAACCCTGTCAACCCGCGCGCACGGGTGGCTTAAGGAATCCAGCCGCACAACTTGAACAAATCGACAAACAGGTAAGCGGCGAGGCCTGCGGCGGGCAGGGTGAGCACCCAGGCCCAGAGGATGCGTTCGACGAGAGAGAATTTGAGAGCGTTGAAACGCTTGGCACAGCCGACCCCCATGATCGCCGTGGTGACGCTATGGGTGGTCGAAACGGTCATCCCGAGGCTGCCGGTCACGGCAAGCAGGGTCGCGGCCGTCGTCTCGGCGGCGAAGCCGTGGACGGGCTGGAGCCGAACCATCTTGTGGCCGAGCGTTTTGATGATACGCCAGCCGCCCGCCATGGTGCCGGCGGCCATCGTCAACGAACAGATCAGCTTGATCCAAATGGGGACATCGGGCGAGAGGTCGCGGACCTTGGCAGCGGCGGCGGGCAATCCGGGTTTCCCCGCCTTGGCGGCCGCGTCGATTTCCTTCGCCAGGTTCTTGTTCCAGTCGTTGTGTTTCGCCGCCACCATTGGGCCGATCAGGGGCACCTTCGGCAGGATGCGGGCCTCTTCGCGGGCGATCAATTCCGCATGCGTGGCAGCGGCGAGGGCTGCGGTGCGTCCGGTTCCGGCTTGATCCCCGAGGGAGTCAAAGGTCTTCGCTGAAAGGGTGAAAAAGGCTTCGCGGAATTCACCGGCCGGGAGTTTTCCAGCCTCCGCTTCGAGGGTGTTGGCAGCTTCGCGCAGACGTTCAGGCCCGGATGCGGGATCCAGGATGACGCGGAGGCTTTGGTCCGAGGCCATCGACTTCTCCATTTTCAGGAACGAAAATGAATCGGGGAGGTGAGTGAAACTGCCGGCGGCGGTGGCACTGACCAGGGCGAGAGTGATGACCCCCATCGTCTTTTGGGCATCGGCGAGCCCGTGGGCGAAGCCCATGTATCCCGCGCTGAGGATCTGCGCCTTCCCGAAGAAGCGGTTCACGAAACGCGGCTTCGCCGAGCGCAGGATGAAATAGAAAAACCCCATGATGAGGAAACCTCCGAAGAAGCCGATCAGCGGCGAGGTGACCATGGGGACGATCACCTTGTGGAGGACGCCCTCCATCACGACCTTTCCGTCCTTCACCTTCTCGACCGACCAAATGATCGCCTTCCAATGGTTGTTGGATGCGGCGAGAGTAGCCCCGCAGATGCCCCCGACGAGAGCATGGGTCGAACTGGAGGGTAACCCGAACCACCAGGTGATGAGGTTCCACACGATGCCGCCAAGCAGGGCGCAGACGATGACAAGCGGCGAGACGAACTGCGAATCCACGAGGCCTGACGAGACCGTCTTCGCTACAGCGTGGCCTGCGAGCGCTCCGACGAGATTGGTCAGACCGGCGAGGATGATGGCCTGGCGAGGGGTGAGCACCTTCGTTCCCACGACCGTGGCGATCGAATTCGCGGTATCGTGGAAGCCGTTGATGTACTCGAAGGTCAACGCGATGAAGATGACCAGAAAGATGATCCCGAGCGTCATGCTGGTGCGGACTCAGGAGTTCTTGAGCACGATGTAGGAGACGACATTGCAGGCGTCGCGACAGCGGTCGATGATCTTTTCGAGGAGATCATGGAGATCGCGCAGGGCCATCGCCTGGATCGGATCAATGTCGCCCGAATAGATTTCGCGGAGATAGCCCAAGATCAGGTTGTCGGCCCGGCCCTCGAGTTCCTGCATCTTGTCGTTCTCGCTCTTGATCGCCTCAAGCTTCGGGCTGTTGGGGAGCATGTCGACCATGCGCACCACCACCGAGGATGCCTCCAACGCGATGGCCATTTGCGGACCGAAATCGCCGGGCTTCACAAGATGCTGCACGATCGTGAAGCGCTCGCCGAACTTCTCAACCGTCTTGGGGATGCGGTAGAGAGCCCGGGAGAGTTCCTCGATGTCCTCCCGCTCCAGAGCGGTAACGAAGACCTTGACGAGTTCCTCGCTGATCGTCTCGGCGATCTTTTTTTCCGTCCGGCGCGCCACGGCGAGTTCGGCGAGGGAGACATTGCCGTCCGATTCCTTGAGCAGGCGTGAGAGCGCCTCAATGCTCTGGTGCGCGTGATGCGCGCTGGCCGAGAGCAGTTCAAAGAAGCGATCCGATTTACCGAAAAGTTTGGCGAGTGAGAACACGCCACGAGTCTTAGCGGAAACGTCAAGTCTTGCAACGTCACGTTTCCGTTACTTTCAGCCCCCTGCCGCAAATTATCATAATTGGACGCGCGGTTTCCGGCAGGGTCAGTCCACTCGTACGGCCGCACAGACGACTTCGAGGACCCGGTTCAGTGAGGCCGCGCCCGCCCCTTCCTGGAAGCCGCTGCCGGGGAAGGGTTCCCAACCGTCTCGCGAGGTGTCCGGCTCGGGCTGGGGGATGCGGGTCAAGGTGGGATCGTATTGGCCGGTCTTGCCTCCCAGTTTGTAGATGACGAGGTCGAGCGATGGCACAACGTATAGACAGAAGCCGCCGGCACCACTTTTCCAGAACGCGTCTCGCGGAGCCCCGGCGACATGGCCATCGGCGTTGTGTTCCCATTGCAGGCTGAAGGGCGTGTGGGGATTGAAAGGGCTCCAAGTCCGGCATTTTTCGATGTAGGCCGGCGGGACGAGTTGCCGGTCCTTCCATTTGCCATCGCGGACGATGCAATAACCGAAACGCATCACGTCGGTGGCATGCAGGGCGGTGCTGCCGGCTCCGTTCGCATGGGGCATCACGAAGTCGCCGCGATGCAGGCAGTAGTCCCACGCGCCCCAGCCCTGCGGTTTGGCGATCCGCGTGTCGATGTAGTCTTTCAAGTCCATCCCGGCCACATTGCGCAGCACGATGCTGGCGATGTGCGGCGAAGGCGAGGAATAGGAATAACCGGCACCAGGATCGCACCAGAGCGGCACCCGGAGGGATGACTCGTCGAGATTGCGGATGTCCTGGCCTTTGACCGGCTTGAGCGGCTGAGGCAAGGGATTGCCTTTCACGTAGCCGGTGGGAGCCTGACCTTCGCCCCAGTAGCCCGCGGTCATGCAGAGAAGCTGGCCGAGGGTGATCTCCGCCTTGCGCGGATCGTCGAGCGGAAAGGCCTGAGGTAGGTAAGCCTCGGTGAAGACCTTCGTGTCGAGACCGCCAGGGATCTTGTCTTTGAACTCCTCCAACATGATCCCGCAGGCGATGCTACAGAAGGCCTTGCCGGTCGAAGCCATGTCGGGATTGGAATTGCGGCTGGCCCTGCCGAAATAACCCTCGTAGCAGAGGTAACCACGCCGCACCACCAGCAGGCCACCATGGGCGGTGGAGCGTTCGGTCAGGGTGTAGGCGGGCTCAAGCTGGGAGAGATCCATGCCGGCGAGGTCGCGGCAGGCCTGTTCTGTCTTCGCTTCGCGCCAACCACCATCGGCGTCGGAAGGTGGGAAGTATTCGTCGGCAAACAGGGACGGGATGAGCAGGGTGGCGCAGAGCGCGAGGAGCGGTCTCATGGGAAGAGGGGCAAGGCTGCGGAGGCTTACTTCACCCGCCACTGCTCGTCGAAGAAGCCGGTTTCCATCACCTTCCCGGGCCACTTCCCGTCGGGAGCCGTTTGGATGTCGACGATGCTCCAATCGGGGAGTTTGGGGATCTGCTGCGAGTTGTTGAGTAGGGCATCCTCGCGGAAGGTCGGGCCGCTGTTGAGGACGACATACTTTTCCGGATTGAGCGGATTCGGAAAGATGAGCACGGGCATCGTGTCGGCGGCGGGATATTCCTTCCCGGCCAAAGACAGCTTCGCCGCATCCCAGGCCAGGGGTAGTTTTGCCAGGATCTTCTTCAGGACGGCGTTCGAGGAAGGATCGCCCCAGAGGACGAGGTTCGAGGCGGCGATGTCGGCATCGGTGACGGCGCTGTCGTCCTTCACGGGGGCTTCGCCGCGGAAGACCTTCCGCCAGAAACCGATGGCATGGTCGAGTTCGCCACGGGCCCAGGCGCCGGTCTTTTCGTGCAAGGGCGCGCCGGTGGGCCGCACGAAGAGGAAGGAAGACATGAAGGCGTGATCGACAGGACCACACCGGGTCGGGTCCTTGACCGAACCCTCTCGGGTCGCGGGTCCGGCCGCCCATTTGCCGTCGGCGAGGTGGAAGTCCTTGCCGCCGGGCAGGGTTTGTCCGTCGATGACGACGCTCTTTACCGGCGAAGCGGGGGAGAGACGCAGGGCGGTGATGTTTTTGGTGGTGGCGGTGATGATATCTCCGTCCAGTTCGGCGAGAACCTCGCTCCGCTCCCATTGCTGCTTCATCCCCTCGACGCGGACCCATTCCATCTCGGGATAAATGAGGGTGTAGGTGACGAACCGGACGCGCTTCGGGGCGGCCTGATGTTTGGCCAGGGCCTCGCTGACGAGCGATTCGACGATGGGTTTGGCGTCGGCGTGGACCTTGTGCGGAGTCTGCGGGGCGATGACGTGGTAGAAAGCGAGCTCGGGCGCGGTGCCGGCGACCTTGGCCTCGGCGGCTTTCGGCGAGCCGTCGCCGGGGTTGACCTTGTTGAGTTCGGCGACGGGCGGATTGGCGTTGCCGGCCTCCTTGCGGGCGTAGCGGATCATGATGTCGGCAGCCTGCTTCTGCCCGTCGATCTCGCCGGAGTAGGCGACGGTGGTTGTGTTCTCGAGGTTGGCGACGATGTCGGTGGCGTCGTACCAGCGGTAGAGGGTCTCCTCCCACGCGGTGGGCGGCACCTTGCCCTCGGCGTAGACCTTGTTGAACTCGCGGGTCTCGGCGAATCCGGCTCCCGGCTGCACGGCGGCCCACATGCCGGCGAAGTGCGTGCCGAACTGCCACACCGCGGCGCCGCCCATGGAGAAACCGCGGATGACGAGCTCTTGTTCGTCGATGTTGTAGTGCTGCCGGGCGTGGCCGAGGGCTTCGAAGAGATCGACCTCGCCGGCGAACTTGTTGGCGTTGCAGTAGCGGCCGTAGAGGTGCAGCGTGAAGGCACCGGGCGGGTTGTATTCGCCGACATTGTTGAGGCGCTGGTTGATGAAGTCGAGTTCGCTCAGCTTCTCGCCACGGCCGTGGCACCAGAAATCGAGGCGGCGTCCCGCGGTCTCGCCGGTTCTCCAATCCTCCGGGATCACCATGCCGTAGGGCTGCACGGAGCCATCGATCTGCGAGCGGTATCCGCGCACGACGAGCCCGGTATCATCGAGCCAGCCGGGATTCCCCGCCTTGAGCTCGGCGGCGCGCTGCCGGCCGATCGCGAGCTGCTTGCGGGCGATGTCGATCTGCTTCTTCTCAAAAAACTCGTTGTAGCGCAGCGCCCAGTCGACGGCCTTGTGAAAGACCTCGACGTCGGGGAGCAGTTCGTTCGAGCCGAGCGCTTTGATTTCCGCTCCGAGTTCGGCGACGCCCTTTTCGAGTTCGGCGCGATCGGCCGCCGGGATTTCGATGCCGGGCTGGGGGATCAGCTTGATGCCGAGGTGATCCACGGCGGGTGGCGTGGCGGGTTCCGATTTCGGCTGGCCTTTCGGAGCCGGCGCCTGGGCCAGGAGCGAAGTGGAAAGCACGGGGAGCAGGAGGCAGATCGACCGGAAGATGGGGGTCATGTCAGAGTGGGATTTGAGTTTCGCTTTCTAAACCGCCTTTCCCGCAATGCAACGCCCGGTTCCGGCTACCCCGCCGCCGCGACCTGGTCGACGAGGCTGGCCCGGGCGACGCGCATCACGTTGCCGCCGACGATTTTGCGGATGTCGTCGTCGGAGTAGCCGCGCTGGACGAGACCGACGGTGTAGAGCGGCCAGTTCGTCCACGAGAGGCTGAGGTCGGCCTCCTCGGTGGGAATGAAATCGTCCTTCGGCCAGAGCGAACGGAAATCCTCGCGCCGCTTCCGCAGCCCGCCCACGGCGGCCTTTTTCGATTCGGCTTCGTAGTGGCGAGAGGTATGGGAAATGTCCGTGCCGATGGCGACGTGATCGATACCAAAGGTTTTCACGACGTGGTCGATGTGATCGAGCAGTGCGTTGAGGTCGCCTTTTCCGCGGAGAAAACGCGGGATGCAGCAGATCCCGATGTAGCCGCCGGTATCGGCGATGGCTTTGATCACCTCGTCCGGCTTGCTGCGGATGTGGGCGTAGAGCACGCCCGCGGTCGAGTGGCTCGCGACGACCGGTTTGCCGGAAATCTGCGCCGCCTCGAGACTGGTCTGCCATCCTGAGTGGGCGCAGTCGGGGATCACGCCGACGCGGTTCATCTCGGCGATGACGGCGCGGCCGAAGTCGCTGAGCCCGGCGTTGGAGGTCTCGCCGCAGCCATCGCCGATCATGTTCCGCCGCTGGTAGGTCAGGTGCATCATGCGGATGCCGAGTTGGTAGAAGAGGCGCAGATAACGCAACTCGTCCGGCACCGAGATCCAGGCCTCGGTCAGGGGCACGCCGTTGCCGGTCATGTAAAGGCAGCGTTTCCCCGCGGTCTTGGCCATCTCGACATCGGCGGCACCGGCCTTCACCGCGGCCTTGAGCGCCTCGCCATCAATGGCGGATCGCGGCGAGAATCCGTAGGAGTCGAAGACGATCGAATCGGCGTGCAGTTCCAGGCCGTGCTGGAGATCCTTCGCCGAGGGATTCAGCACCGCGAGCCCCGCGTCGCGAGCCCTCTAGATCCAGGGGTTCGTTCTCGGTGAGATCCTTGAGCGGATCACCCCTTTCCCCAGGGCTGGCCGCAAGGGTGAGAGGGGCGAGCCCGGCAGCGGCGAGCGGGGTGGCCGCGCCCTTGAGAAAATGTCTTCGTTCCATGCGCTTGGGTAGCATGGCGGAGCCATTGCAAGCAAACCAAAGCCGGTCCCGCATCGCGGGAGGCGCGGACGAAACCGCTTGCCGGCGATGCGCATCCACGGAAATTCCGCGATGCGGCTTTTCTCCCTCGGCCTTGCCATGATGACGTCCACCCTCGTTGCGGACGAGAAGATGAGCTGGCTGGAAAATGACCGCATCCGCCTCGGCATCGACCTCGCCCGCGGCGGGGCGATCACCTTCCTCGCGGAGATGGACGGGGAAAACGTGATCAACAACCACGATCTCGGCCGCCAGGTGCAGCTCTCCTTCTTTTCCGGACCGGTTCCCTTTTCGGCGACGGGTCAGCAGCCGGCCGAGCATTGGCACCACATCGGATGGAATCCGATCCAGTCGGGTGATGATTTCGACAACACCAGCCGCATCCTCGAACACACGAACGACGGCAAACGGATCCACGTCGCCTGCGTTCCGATGCAGTGGCCTCTGAACAACGTGCCCGGCGACTGCCGCTTCGATTCATGGCTCGAGCTCGAAGGACCCGTGGTAAAAGTCCATGCCCGTCTCACCAACTCGCGTGAAGACCGCACCCCCTACCCGGCCCGCCTGCAGGAGCTGCCCGCGGTCTATGCGAACGCGCCTTTCCACCGCGTCGTCAGCTACCAGGGCACGCGCCCATTTAGTGGCGACGCCTTCGGGCCGGTGCCGGTGCCGGACGGCAAACATCCCTGGTCGTTCTGGATGGGCACGGAGGGCTGGGCGGCGCTGCTGGACGAGCAGGATCATGGTCTCGGGCTGATCACACCCGGCCGCATCCATTTCACCGGCGGCTTCGCCGGCCAGCCAGGGCCGAACGACACCCTGGGCAACAGCACCGGCTACCTCGCCGGTCAGGGGCAGGAGATCCTCGACCACGACATCGTCTACGAGTTCCGCTACGAACTCGTGCTCGGCTCGGTCGACGAGATCCGCGAACGTGCCGCGCGGCATCGTCCGGAGACGCTCCCCGCGTGGACCTTCGCGAACGACCGGCAATCCTGGCATTACCAGAATGCCAGCGACCGGGGCTGGCCGATCGAGGGTCAGCTTGAGGTGAGCATCACCGGCAATGATCCGCAGTTCATCAGCCCCTTCGTTTTCTGGCAGGCAGAGCAGACTCCGTATCTGATCATCGAGGCCGCGTTTGCCACACCCCACCGGCAAGGCGTGGTGATGTGGCAGGCTTTCAGCGAAAAGGGATTCTCCGGAGGGCATCTCGCGACCTTTCCGATCACGGGTGACGGGGAATTCCGGAAGCATGTGGTCCGACTTTCCGACCATCCGGACTACCGTGGTGCCATGGTCCGTCTTCGCATCGATCCTCCGGGAGAGGCGGGCTCGGCGGTCAAGGTGCGGAGCGTGAAACTTTCCGCCACCGCGGAACCGTGAGCTACTGGAGAAAGCGGTTGAGCTTCCCGGTGCGCGAGGAACAATGTGAATCGGAAATCCGGATCACCATGCAAACCCAGGTCACCTTCCGCTCCACCCAATTCCCCGCCTGCGAAGGCGAAGAAGAGGAAATCAACCCCGGCATCTGGGGACGTCGGCTCGCCGAATACCTCGCCACGAAACTCGCGGAGAAGGGGATCACGACCGGTGAACCCTTTGCGGAAGACTGGGGCTACCTGGTGCCCGTCCCAAATGAACGTTTCCCGCTCGCGGTCTGCTGCGGACACCAGGATGGCGACGACGACGAGTTTCTCGTCTACACGGAACCCAGCACGCCCACGGTGAAGAAGTTCCCCTTCCGCACGATCGACACGAGTCCGGAACTGCCGCGACTGCTCGATGCCGTCCGTGAGATCCTCGAAGCGGATTCGGAGATCAACGGGGTGACGTGGCGATAGTGGATCCCGGCAATGCAAGACTTCATCGGGTTCGTCGCGATGGTCGGGGCATGGTTCGCCGCCTATTTCGCCATCGTCACAACGCACGAGTTCGGGCACTATACCGCCGGACTGGTGATTGGCGTGCCCAGCCGTCTCATGCGGATTTGTCTCTTCACATTTCCCCAACACGTTGCCTTGCGTGATGGTGACGTGTGGATCAGCCCGGTCGAGATCGAACGATACATCCGACTCGCCGAACCATTGATGCCAACCACTGGCAGAGCATTGCTCTTCGTGGCTGGAGGTTTCGTGATGGAGACCCTGGCCCTGTTCGCATGGACGTTCGCCAGTCTGCCCTTTCATCACGAAGCCGCGTGCCTCGCCTTGATCATGACGGTGGGATATCTCCTCTCCGACGCCTTCTCCAGCTTGCGGTCCCGCAGACCAGCCTTGGATTTTTCAGCCATGTGTTCGATTTCGCCTGTGGGCGGAAGCGCCATCGCTTCGGGAGTGTTGCTGGGGCAGATTTATCTGGTGGTGTCGGGATGACTGAGAGCGTCGCTGAATTCCGAGTTTGATGCCCGGGTCTACTCGTGACGGTCACCCTACGTCCCCGGCACCCGCGCCGCTCCCGGTGCGTCATTGCTGGCATTGATCGCGTCGATCCCCTCCTGCACGGTCCGCTCCATTCCGCGGGTCAATGGCGAGACGGCCTTGCGGAGGCTGCCCTCGGTTTCCAGCATCGCCGCCACATCGATGGGCTCGTGGATCCGGACGATGGCGCGGCGCGGGCCGGTGCGCGGCATCGCTTTGGAAAAATGGTCCTCGGCGAGGCGCTCGGCGGTCTCGTCGTAGCGGTCGATCGTGGGGTTCTCGGTGAGATAAGGCGTCAGGTAGCCGTGGACGCGGAAGGCGAGGATGGCCTTGGCGGCGAGCCCGTCGATCTCGGGATGCCGGCCTGCCGCGGGATCGGTGCGGAGCTGGTGGATGGTGGATCGGGCCTTGCGGATGCGATCGACGAGGCTGGCATCTTCTGGCTTTGTCAGGGAGAGGACGGACTCCACCTCATCCACGAGACCGGATGCGAAATGCCGGAGCGTCCCGGAAAGGGAGGCGTCGGCGAGTTCGTTTTCCCGGAGCAGCCCGTGGCACTGGAGATTGAGCCCGAGAAGGTGGCGCCCCAATCCAAGGATCGCGCCGAGCGGATCCTCGGTCGCACCCGGCCCGTAGGCGTGGCCGCTGTGTGCGCCGAGCTCGACGAGACGTCGCCGCACCGGCTCGTGCGGTATGGTAAGGTGGGTGAACTTCAGGCTTACGGGCACGATTTTCACCCGCGCGTTCTCACAGGCCTGCTGCGCCTTCAGCGCGATGAATGCGGTGCCGTCGAGGAAAGGGGTGACGCGGTCATTAGTCAGGTAGACGTTGCCCTCGGGAAAGATCGCGAGGCAAACCCCGCCTTTCTGCACCATCTCGATGGCGGCGGACATGGCCTTGCGGTCGGCGGCCTCGCGGTCGATCGAGAAGTTGCCGAGCTTTTGCATGCTCCATGCGTTGAAACGCCCCCGCAGGAAGACGTCGTAGGCAGCCATGAAGGACGAGGGCAGGGCAAGCCGACGGAAGACCTCGGTCATCACCTGCGGATCGCTGTGGCTGGGGTGGTTGATCACGAATACGATGCGATCGCCCGCGGCGCGCGCATCGCTGACCGCGTCGATCGCGCCATCGAGCCGGAGTTCGGCGATGCGGTGATTTTTTCCCGGGAGAATGAAGGAACGGTTGAGGGCGCGGCCCACCCGGATCAAGAAGGGCGAAGGTTCGGCGGGGAAGAAGCGGTAGGGCGCGTCGCTGAACTCGAGCATGGCGTGAGTGTGCGACGAAGCGCGGCTCCCTGCAACGGGGAAGCGTCATGGCTTCACTCCGAGGTCGCGGAGGAGGGCGACGGGAATAGGGAGCGGCTTGATCTCCTCCCATTCCCGCGGCATCCGCAGCGGGGAACGCAGAGTGTAACGGTCGGGCGGGGTCTCGCGCAGCTCGCCCCAGGCGATGGGAGCCGAGATCGCCGCACCGGGCCGGGCGCGCAGGCTCAACGCCGAGATGCAGGTGGCTCCGCGTCCGTTGCGCATCCAATCAATGAAGATGCGACCCTTCCGTTTCGCCTTGGTCGAGGTGGTGACGAAACGCTTGGGATTCATCGCCGCGACGGCGTCGGCGACGGCTTTGGTAAAGGGTTTCATCACCTCCCATCCGTGCTTTCGACGGATCGGCAGGACGAGGTGGTAGCCCTTGCCGCCCGAGGTCTTCAACAACGGCGGCAGGTCCCGATCGCGCAGGTAGTCGCGCAGCAGCAGAGCCGCGCCGAGCACTTCCTCGAGCGGTACGGCGGGGTCGGGATCGAGGTCCCAGATGAGCCGGTCGGGTTGGTCCTCTTTCGGCAAGGTCGAGCCCCAGGGATGGAACTCGATCACGCCGAACTGGGCAAGGCCGACGAGGCCCTCGACGTCGCGGATCGAGAAGATCTTCGTCCCATCGCCGAGGGCGCGGGCATGGACTCCGTCTGGCACGTGCTTGGGGAAGGACTTCTGGAAAAAGAGATCTCCGGGTATGCCCTCCGGCGCTCGGATCACGGCGAACGGACGATCGGCCAGCTCGGGCAGGATCCATGCGGCGACCGATTCGTAATAGGCCGCGACCTCGGCCTTGGAGATGCCGTCGGCGGGATAAACCAGGCGATCCGGATGGGAAATCTTCACCCCGGCCACGATGACCTCGCCATTTCTGGTTGTGACAGGCTTGGAGGCTTCGAGCACGACCTCGACGGCGTCCTTGTCCTCGCGCAGGGCCACGAAGCTGCCCTGGCGGATCGACCCCTCGCGGGTGATTTCGGTGAACTCGATCTCGGCGACGAGTTCGGGGCGCAGCCATTGGACCATCTCCTTCATCGGAAAGAGCGCCTGCTTCGTGGCAAGTTTTTGAAATCGCTCAAGAAGACGACGTCGCTGCGCGTCGCTGAAGCCGGTTCCGACCTTGCCCCTCGGCACCCAGCGCCCGGCCTCGCGCGATGCCAACACCAGCGCGCCAAAGCCGGGCAGCGATCCTTTTGGCGGGGTGTAGCCGCAGACCGCGAACTCCTGGCGCGGGCGGCATTTCGATTTCACCCAATCCTTGCGCTGACCCTCCTGGTAGCGCCCCTTGCGGTTCTTGCTGAGGATGCCCTCAAGGCCGAGTTTGCAGGACTGCTGGTAAAGTTCTGGTCCGGTTTCCGAGGGCCAGACCCGCGATCGGCGCACCGTGCCGCCTTCCTCAGGAATCAATTCCGCGAGCCGCTCGACGCGCTCGTTCAAGGGCAGTTCGCGAAGGTCGCGTCCTCCGAGATGAAGGAGATCGAAGGCCACAAAGACGATCCCTTTTTCGCCGCCATCGCTGAGCGCTTCCTGGAGGGCTCCGAAGTTGGAACGGCCCTGCTCGTCGAAAACCACGGCCTCGCCATCGAGCACAAAATCCTCTCGGCTGACTTTTTTCAGCGCTTTCGCCAAGGCCCCGAAACGATCCGTCCAGTCGTGCTGGTTGCGGGTGAAAAGGCGGACGTCGTCCCCGCGTTTCACCGCAATGAGCCGGTAGCCGTCGAGCTTGATCTCGTGCACCCACTCGTGCGAAGTCGGTACGGAGGTGACGACGCGGGCCAATTGCGGTGACACAAAGCGCGCCTCCTCGAGGGCCTCGACCGGATGTGGATCCGCCTCACCCGCTTCGCCGATGCGACGCAGCAGCCAGTTCGGCTCCTCGCCCATGCGGGCGAGCAGAAAGGCGCCGCGGAGCCGCCCGCCGGAGAGGGTGAACTTCAGCTTCCCCTTCTTGAAAGACTTTTCCCAGTTTTGGTCCAGCGGAGCCCAGGTCCCGCGGTCCCAGATCGCGACGGTGCCGGCCCCGTAGTTGCCCGCCGGGATCTCGCCCTCGAAGGCTCCGTATTCCAGCGGATGATCTTCGACATGCACGGCGAGCCGCTTCGCCGCCTTGGTTTCCGGGATGCCCTTGGGCACGGCCCAGCTCACCAGCACGCCATCCATCTCGAGACGGAAGTCGAAGTGATGCGAGCGGGCGTGGTGCTCCTGCACGACAAAGGAAAATCCTTCGCGAGAGGCGGTGCGACCGGCGGGCTCGGGCGTCCGGCCGAAGTCGCGTTTCGTCGCGTATTTTTCAAGCCGACTTCCGCTTCCGCTTGGTCGCGGCTTTTTTCGCGGGGGCTTTTTGGCTGCTGGTTTTTTTGCCGGCATGTTTCTTCGCCGCCTGCTTCGCCGGGGCGGACTTGGCTTTCTTTGCGGGAGCCTCCTTGAAACTGCGCTCGAGGTAATCGGCGAGGTTCAACACTTTGCCGCCCGTATCATCGTCTTCGCTGTCCTCGCCCTCCGTCACGTCCTCGACGATGTCACCGCCGGCGACCTTCTTTTCAATGAAGTCCATGAGTGCTTCGCGGTATTCATCGTGTTGATCTTTGGGGTTCCATTTTTCCTCCATCTCGCCGATCAGCTTGAGAGCCAGGTCAATCTCGCGTTTGCTCGGCTGGGTGGTCTTTTCGTCGGCGGCCGGCAGCTTTAGCTCCGCGGTGGAACGCACCTCCTGCGGAAAACGCAGCAGCATCAGGATGATCACCTCGCCGCGTGGGAACATCGCCGCGAGGTATTCCCGCGTGCGGATCACGACGCGGGAAATGCCCGCCTTGCCCGACTTCGTCAGCGCCTCGCGCAGCAGCGCGTAGGCCTTCCGTCCGGTGCGTTCGGGCTCGAGGTAGTAGGGTTTGTCGAAAAGAATCGGATCGATCTCGTCGAGCGCGACGAACTCGGTGATCTCGATCGTTTTCGTCAGCGTCGGCCGCACCGCCTCGAGCTCCTCTTCGCTGATCAGGATGAATTTTCCGTCCTCGTATTCGTAACCGCGCACCATCCGGTCCCAGGGCACCTCCTCGCCGGTGTCGGCGTTGACGCGCTCGTAGCGGACCCGGGCATGATTGACGCTGTCGACGAGATGGAGCTGGATATCGGGACGGACCTCCGCACTCGTCAGAGAGACGGGGATGTTGACGAGTCCGAAGTTGATCGAACCTTTCCAGATCGAGCGGGCCATGTGAGGAGGGGGCAAGCCGTGCGTGACAAAAGGGACACGAGGATTACGCTTGCGAAACTGTCCCCGGTTCCGTTTCCATATGGAACCCTCTTCAACCTCCACACCTCCGCCATGGCCAATCTCCTCGATCAACTCAAGCAATACACCACCGTCGTCGCCGACACCGGCGACTTCGAGGCAATGCGCGAATACCGCCCCAAGGATGCGACGACGAATCCCTCGCTCATCCTCAAGGCCGCCCAGCAGGAGGCCTACGCTCCCCTGCTCGACCGCGCCATCGCCGACTTGAAAGACGCACCGCTCACCCGCGAGCAGCGCGTTGACGCGGTGATCGATCAGACCCTCGTCAATTTCGGCAAGGAGATCCTTGGCATCGTGCCCGGACGGGTCTCCACCGAGGTCGATGCGCGCCTCTCCTTCGACACCGAGGGCACCGTGGCGAAGGCCCACGAAATCATCCGCCTCTATGACGCCGCCGGCATCGCACGCGAGCGGGTCCTGATCAAGATCGCCTCGACCTGGGAAGGCATCCGCGCGGCTGCGGTGCTGGAGAAAGAAGGCATCCACTGCAACCTGACCCTGATGTTTTCGCTGGTCCAGGCGGTCGCCTGCGCCGAGGGCGGCATCACCCTGATTTCGCCCTTCGTCGGGCGCATCTACGACTGGTTCAAGAAGAGCACGGGGCAGGAATACTTCGGGGCCGGCGATCCCGGGGTCGAGTCGGTCCGGCGGATCTACGCCTACTACCGCCAGTATGGCTACAAGACCGAGGTGATGGGCGCGAGCTTCCGCAAGGTCGACCAGATCCTCGAACTGGCCGGCTGCGACCTGCTCACGATCGGGCCCAATCTGCTCGAGGAACTCCAGAAGGGCGAAGGTCCGGTCGAGCGGAAGCTCGGGCCGGATCTCGTCGCCGCCTATCCGCAGGAGCGGCTCGCACTCGACGAAAAGAGCTTCCGTTTCCTCCTCAACGAGGACGCCATGGCCACCGAAAAAACCGCCGAGGGCATCCGCCTCTTCGCGGCCGATATCGTGAAGATGGAAAAGCTCGTCGAGGGCAAGCTCTGAGCGTCACAGCCCGCGACCGCGCAGGATCGCCGCGGCCACATCGAGGTCGCCGGGCACGGTGATCTTCAGGTTCGGCTCCGTGTTTTCCACGAGCCGCACCGGATGACCGATGGCGGTCACCGCGGAAACCTCGTCGGTGACCAACTCACCCTTCGCGAGGATCGCGGCGTAGGCCTCCCGCAGCAGCGAAAGGCGGAAAATCTGCGGCGTCTCCATCGCCCAAAGATGATCGCGCGAGACTGCGGCGGTCACGAACCCCGCGTCGTCCCCGCGCTTCAACGTGTCCGCCACCCGGTGCGCCAGCGTCGCGGCTCCGTCTTTCGAAGCGGCCGCGATGCAGCGCCCGATCGCGGCCGGAGACACCAGAGGACGCGCCGCATCGTGCACGGCAACGAGTTCGCAGTCCGTGCCGATGCGCGACAAGCCCGCGTCGACCGAGAGATGGCGCTCCGCTCCGCCCGGCAGGGCCTCGACGAACTTGGAAAGCGACAATCGCCGCGCCGCCTCGCCGAGGGAGTCTATCTTCTCCGGCACCGTCACGACACGGACCTCCGCGATTTCCGGACAAGTCTCGAAGGCCTGCAGCGAACGCAGCAACACGGATTCGCCGAGGAGGTCCGCCTCGAGCTTGTCGAAACCCATGCGTCGGCTGCTCCCGGCCGCGACGAGGATGGCCGAGACCCTCATGCCGTGCTCAGCCCAGCTTCGCCACGACCGCCTGCGAGAGCGTCTTGCCGTCGGCGCGTCCGCCGGTGCGCTCCTGCACGAGCTTCATCACCGCGCCCATCTCCTTGCGCGAGGTCGCGCCGGTCTCGGCGATGGCCGCGACGATGATGGCGTCGAGTTCCTCCGCGGAGAGCGGGGCTGGCAGGTAGCCGTTCAGTACCGCGATTTCCGCCTCCTCCTGCTCGGCCAGCTCGGGACGGCCGCCCGTGGTGTATTGCTCGACCGAGTCCTGCCTTTTCTTCACCTCACGGCGGATCACGGCGATGATTTCGACGTCGTCCAGCTCGGCACTGGCGCCACCTTTCTCGATCGCCGCATTCTTGATGGACGACTTCAGCATCCGGATCGTATTGAGCGCGAGCGTGTTTTTCTCGCGCATCGCCGTTTTCATGTCTTCCGTAATCTGATTGGATAAGTCGCTCATGGCGCTAAGCTAACCACGTTCCACCTTTCCGCGACGTGAAAAATCAGTCCGACTCCGCCCCCGCCCCCCGCCCCTCCCAGATCGGGGGTCGCATCTGGAAAGCCTGCATGGGGGCCTTTCTCATCGGGGTCGGCTGGATCTTCGTCGTTTATCTTTGGAACTCCTACCAGCGTGCCGCGGTGATGGACGACTGGGTCGAGACACCGTGTCGCATCATCTCCACGGAGATCGACGACTCGCAGCTGAATCAACGTGGCATGCCCAAATACCTCGTCCAGATGCGCTACGAATATCAGTTCGAGGGAAAACCCTACACCGGAGACCGGCTCACCCGCCTGCCCAGCGAATCGAGCGACTTGCGCAAGGCCAAGGACAGGATCAAACCCTACCCCGCCGGTGCGGAGGCCACCTGCCACGTTGATCCCGCGAACCCTTCCATGGCCGTGTTGAAAAAAGACAGCAAGGCCGGCCTCTACTCGATCTGGTTTCCCTGCCTCTTCATCGTCGGTGGCGCCGGCATGATCTTCACCGCACTCTTTCGCAGACGACCATGAGCACCGCTCTCCTGCTCGATCGCGGCTTCACCGCTCACGACCCCGGAGATCATCATCCCGAGGCAGCCATCCGCATCACCAGCATCCTCGACCGGCTCGAAGTCGCGGGACTCGCTGTGGACGCTCCCGCCATTGCACCGCGCGAGGCGACCGAGGAAGAGCTGCGCCTCATCCACACCGCCGACTACGTGAAGCTCGTCTTCCGCGAAGTCGACGGCCAAAACAGCGGCCAGCTCAGCACCGGAGACACCAGCTACGGTCCGCAATCGCTCGCCGTCGCCCGTGCCGCTGTCGGCGGTCTGCTCAATGCCGTGGATGGAGTCGTCTCCGGGGCTTGGGACAACGCGTTCTGTGCGCTTCGTCCGCCCGGACACCACGCCACCCCGGATCGCGGCATGGGGTTCTGCCTTTTCAACAACATCGCCATCGCGGCCCGCTACGCGCAGCAAAAGCACGGGCTCAAGCGCGTCGCCATCGTGGACTGGGACGTCCATCACGGCAACGGCACCCAGGACTGCTTCTACGACGACGGCAGCGTGTTCTTTTTCTCGTCGCACCAGTCACCCTGGTATCCGGGCACCGGAGCGAAAAACGAAACCGGCAGCGGTGCCGGACGGGGCACCACGATGAACCTCCCCCTGCCCGCCGGTTCGGGAATCACCGAGATCGGTCCCGCGCTGAAAGATTCTTTTACCCGGGCGATGGAGGACTTTAAGCCCGAGCTCATCTTGATCTCGGCGGGCTTCGACAGCCGTGTTGGTGATCCTCTCGGCCAGTTTACCCTAACCGACCCACATTTCGCGGAGCTTACCCGCCACCTGCGGGAGCTCGCCGCGAAACATTGCGGGGGTAAAATCGTCTCCGCACTGGAGGGTGGCTACAACCCCTCCGGCCTCGCTGCCGCGGTCGAAAGCCACGTGCGCGCCTTGAAGGAGTGAGAGTCAAGAGGGTTAGGTCTCGGACCCAACCCTCTCGACTCGGCGACCTACTTTCAGAAGTCGTAGGTGAAGGTGCCGCTGCCGCGGATCGGCTGGCGTCCGGGGCGCTTGATGGAGACGTTGCGGGTCAAGCGAATCTTGCCATAGCCCCGCACCACGAGCACACGGCGACGCAGCTCCGCGGTGGCGTTGAAGGTGTCCGAGACGCGCGCGTCGCCCTTGCTGGCCCGCGCATAGATTTGGACCGGATAGGTACCGAGGATGTTCGGTCGCGGAGTCCGCTCGGGGACGCGGGTTTTCAGGTTGCCGTCGACGTCCGCTTCTTCGTTGAAGGTATCGAACTCACCTTTGCCCTTGTAAGAGCCTTGGATGAATTGCCGATTGGGGGCATTGACGACGGCGCCGCGGAAGTTGACGAACGCGGTCACGTCTTCAGCGGCGAGGGATGTTGTTCCGAGAATCGCTGCGAGCAGCGCGATTCCGTGGCGATGGGTGTTCTTCATGATTTGGGGTTGGTTTTAGGGTGATCCACTGGGGATACCCGCTCCCCCGCACGAAAAGTGCCATCGATAGCAAAACCCTGTTCATCAGGGAGTTATGAAACAACCCAAGGTCCCCAGAGATCGCAATTCGGCTCCAAGCCGTGCAAACTGCCGAGCGTTGGACCTGCAATTTGAAACACCTCACCCGCCGATCGGGGTTTTCGCCCAGATCTTCATGTCATCGACGACGGCCTTGTGAGGCACGGAAAGGCGAAGCATCCGCTTGCTGGGGTGGGCAAATCCTTCGGAGGAGAAACTGCCGACGACTTCGCCGTCTACACTGGCGGTAACGGTGTCGCCGGTGATGGTGACGAGCAGGGTGTGCCATTCTCCGATGCTGGTCTTGCGGGGGAAACGCTTCGTTTTTGCGGCGATCTCCTTCTTTTGGTCCGGGGTCAGGGTTCCGGCCTTTTTGGCGTCGTAGTATTTCATGTTCATGCCGCCGGTTTTCATGTCCATGATCGAGACGTAAGCGGCGGCGAAGTCGACTTTGAACAAGTGGCCTGCATGGACCTCCTTGTATTGAAGATCGGCGAAGTCGAGACCGAGGACGTCTTTCTCCTGGGTGAGCTGGAAACGCATCTCGACGAATCCATCGAGAAACTCGGCCGGATGTGTGACCGAGACGGCATGATCGGCGACGGGATGGAAGGCGATGTGCATGGCCCCGTCCTTCAGGTCGACCTGCTTGTTGCCCTGGGCGCGGGATTTGCTGTTGGTGCCCCAGCCTTTCCCGGGTTCGTCCTTGGACTCCTGAGACTCGGTCCGCTCAAAGTCGTCCTCGAAAATGAGGGTGCCGCGATCTTCGGCGGCGAGGTGAGTGAAGAGGGCAAGGGCGGAGAGACAAATCCAAAGAGCTTTCATCATTTTCGGTGGTGGGTTATTCGGCGGATGGCAGGCGCCACCAAGCGCATTCCACCCAGAAAAAGGTGCTGTAGTAAAGCTCGCGATAGTCGTAGGCCGCAATAACCCACTCGATCGCCTCGCGATGCGGCGACACCACGGCGGGATCGGGACAAAGGCTGACGATCCAGGCGGCGGAGGTCGGCTCACGGATGAAGGCGGTTTCGTTCTGGCGGCGGGGAGAGACCTTCAGGAAGGCTTTGAGCTGGGCTTGCGCGAGGTCGACGGCTTCCTGCTCGGTCTGCTGCGGCTTCCAGAGCGGCAGCATGGAGGCGCGCCAATCGGTGTTGAAGGTGCTGCCATCCTTCGTGGTGAATTCCTGGTGCATCGTCAGACTCTCGGCGGCAAGCCGGGCGCTGGCGGCGAGGCCCTCGGCATAGGCGGTCCTGAACGCGGGATCGCTCTCCATTTCCCAAAGTCCGCGCAAGCAGGCGACGCCGGCACACGAAGTCCAGTTGTGGGTGCGGGCGTAGAAGAACTTCATCCCTCCGCGGGCGATGGCGAGTTTGTCGAGGTTTTCGTCGCCGCCGTGGCGGGCGAGTTCGGCGAGGTATTTGGAGTGCCACGACGCGTCCCCGCTGACGGCGTGAAGCAGCTTCAGCACAAAGAGCTTTCGTGAGACTTCCTCGAAGTGGAAACCCTCGAAGCTGCCGCGCGTGCCGAAGGGCGGCTCGGCCGGCATTTTCCATCCGAGGGCCTCGATGGCGCTTCCGGTGGCGAGAACCTGACGGACGATGCGCTCCTTTTCCTCTGCCGTGGCGATAGGGGAGCTCCAATAACGCCACAATCCGAAAAACCAAGGCGCGGTCTGGTCGTTCGAGCCCATCGGATAGTGCGATTTCCCATCGGTGCTGACGCCACGGGCAACAAAGCCGGGCACCTCGCTGAGGGTGTTGAGGAAGAGCAGGCCTTCCGCGATCCGGCGGGCTTTCGCGGCGTCGTCTTCAGACCGGGTCCGTTCCCAACGGCTGACGAGTCCGTCGAGGTACATCCCGTTGAACATGGCCCCGTTTTCAATGGGCGCCCACCAGCCGAGAGCATTGGGTTTGCCCTCGCGGCATTCCTCCGGAGTCGGCAAACTGACCGCGCCATCGAGTTCGGTGAAGTCGAGCATGACGCCGTGCCGGTCGATGAAACGGCGCCATAGCTCATCATGTGCCTGCTCGACGGCGGCAGCTGGATCGGCGGAGCGTAGCGGCATTACCGCCAACGCGAGAAGGGGAAGGAACGCGCGGCGGAGTGGCATGTCGGTCCGGGTGAAAACTCAGCAGGTCTCGCCGGCAATGAGGTCGTCGAGGGTCTGGCGTTTCCTTACGACCCGGGCTTGGTCGCCCTCGACGAGGATCTCGGCGGGGAGCGGACGCGAGTTGTAGTTGGAAGCCATCACGAAGCCGTAGGCCCCGGCGCTGAGCAGGGCGATGCGGTCGCCGGTCTCGATCACGGGGATCTCGCGGTTCTGGGCAAAGAAGTCGCCGCTCTCACAGACGGGTCCGACGATGTCGACGAGTTCAGTCTTGCCGGGGACCGGTTCCTTGAGCGGCGCGATTTCATGGTGACCTTCGTAAAGGGCGGGACGGATGAGATCGTTCATGGCCGCGTCGACGATCTTGAAGGTCTTCGCGGTGCCGCGCTTTTCATACAGCACCTCGGTGAGGAGGACACCGGCGTTGCCGACCATGAAGCGGCCGGGCTCGAGGATGATCCGCAGTCCGAGCGGTTGGAGCAGTGGCACAAGAGAGCCAGCATACTCCTCGATGGTGAGGGGCTTCTCGTCCTTGTCGATCCACCAGCCCGATCCGCCGCTCTCGAGGCTGTCCTTGTAAACGATGCCGATGCCGCCGCCGATGGAGAAGAATTCGATGCCGTAGAGCGACTTCAGTTCTTCCACGAGGGGCAGCACCTTCTCGACCGCCTCGACGAAGGGATTGACGGAGGTGAGCTGCGAGCCGATGTGCATCTGGAGGCCACGGATCTTCACGTGGGGCAGCGCGGCGGCGCGGGCATAGGCCTCGCGGATCGCGGAGAAGTCGATGCCGAACTTGTTCTCGCTCTTGCCGGTCGAGATGTACTTGTGGGTCTTGGCGTCGACGTTCGGGTTCACCCGCAGGGCGATGGGCGCGACGAGTCCGAACTCGCCCGCGACCTGGCTGATGAAGGCGACTTCGGCCTCGCTCTCGGCGTTGAAGCTGTAGATGCCCTTGCGCAAGCCGAGTTCGATCTCGGCGCGGGTCTTGCCGACCCCGGCGAAGGTGCAGGATCCCGGATCACCGCCGGCCTTTTCGACGCGGAACAGTTCACCGCCCGAGACGATGTCGAAGCCGGCCCCTTCCTTCGCCAAGAGGCTGAGCACGGCGAGATTCGAGTTCGCCTTGGTCGCGTAGCAAATCCGGCAATCGAGCGGGCTCATCGCCGCGGCAAGGCGACGATAGTGATCGAGGATCGTGGCCGAGCTGTAGACGTAGAGCGGGGTTCCGTGTTCGGCGGCGAGCGCCTCGAGGTCGACGTTCTCGCAGTGCAGCGTGCCCTTGGCGTAGTGGAAGGAATGCATGGGGCGCGCAAGATAGCGGCGAAAGCCGGTCCGGCAAGCGGAGTCCACGCCCCGGAGACGCGCCGCTCACTCGGTCGAGACCGCCGCCGCGCTACCGGCTCCCTCGCGCAGGGCGGCGGCGAGGGTGTGCCAGGCGAGGGTGGCGCATTTGACCCGGGCGGGGAACTTGCGCACTCCGAGCAAGGCGGAGAGTTCGCCGAGCTCGAAGGGATCGACCTGGGGTTCCTCTTTGGCCGAGAGCATGGCGAGCACTTCCTCGATTTTCGACTGCAAGGCCTCGCCGGAGAGCCCCTTGACCGCGTCGGTCATGATCGAGGCGGAGGCGCGCGAAATGGCGCAGCCTTCTCCGGTGAATTGCACTGCTTCGAGCAGGGGACCGTTTTCCCGCGTGTAAACGGTGAGCCGGTCGCCGCAGAGAGGATTGTAGCCCTCCGCATGATGGGTGGAAGGCTCGAGAACGCCTTCGTTCCGCGGGCGCTTGTTGTGGCTCAGGATGATTTCCTGATAAAGGTCTTCGAGATTGTCGTCCATCGTCGAGAGAGGCGGCGCGATACCGGGAACAGGACTCGAACCTGCACACCTTTCGGCACTTGATCCTAAGTCAAGCGTGTCTACCAATTCCACCATCCCGGCGGCTCGCGAGCGACCAACTTGGCACTGGCACCGCACAAAAACAAGCGCGGCAACTTCGCCCACTCACCGCATTCCGAGGTGGGCGCGATGCTCGGCGGTGACGCGGATGTATTTCTCGGCCCAGCCCCGCAGGCCGCGCTGCTCATCCACATCAAGGGTGCGGACGACCTTCGCCGGAGAACCCATCACCAGCGATCCCGGGGGGATTTCCCGGCCCTTCGGCACGACCGAACCCGCCGCGACGATGCTGCGGGCGCCGATTTTCGTCCCGTCCATCACGATCGCGCCCATGCCCACGAGGACCTCGTCTCCGATCTCGCAGGCGTGTAGCAGGGCTCGATGTCCGACGGTGACATGACTGCCGACCACGGTTCCGAGATCACTGGCGAGGTGGATGATGGTGCCATCCTGCAAATTGGTCCCTGGGCCAATCACAATCGATTGAATATCAGCCCTTAAGACACTCTGATACCACACGCTCACATCCTCCGCGAGGGTGACGTCGCCAATGATCACGGCCCCCGGCGCGACCCATGCTTTTGGGTGAATGTCAGGGTGTTTTCCGAGGTGGGTGCAGACGGGTTCCGGGGTCATGAAAGGGCGGTTTGATCAGCCAGAATCAGGGGTACAGCTCCGAAAAACTGCAAAATTTAAGCTTGCCAAACAAAAGTTGTCTCCGTATTTGATGGGACTACAGGGGCGAAATCCGTTGATCTACGGCGGTTTCGAGGTGATTCCGCCGCAGCACTGCGGGTGATCTCGCCCATCAAGTCAAACTACAACACTCGTGATGAACAAGGGAGAACTTATTGAAGCAGTCCAGAAGACCCTCGGCGGAGAAACCTCCAAAAGAGCGGCTGAAGAAGCAGTGAAGGCGGTCCTCGACAGCATCGCCAAGGGCATCAAGAAGACCGGCAGCGTCCAGCTTATCGGTTTCGGCACGTTCGAAGTCCGCAAGCGCGCTGCCCGTACCGGCCGCAACCCCAAGACCGGAGAAAACATCAAGATCGCCGCCTCCAAGACCGTGGGCTTCAAGCCTTCCTCGGCTCTCAAGGGCATGCTCTGATCCAGAACCTTTCGGTAAAACCCCAAACCTTTGAAAAAGCGTGGCAGTCACCTGCCGCGCTTTTTTCTTTTCAAGAGTCGTTGCCAGGCGGCACCGGCACTGGAACCGCCTCGCACTGCCGGCGCCAACCGGGGAAGTTCCACTGGTTGGGGAAGCCCGCACAGAGCGCCGGCTTGACGGCGTGGATACGGCATTCGATGCCCTCGAGGAAGAGGCAGCTGTGGTCGGGCCGGGAGAGGATGGTCAGCCCCGTCCGGTTGCGCCGCACATCGGTGTAGCGCTCGATGAACTCCTCCTCGGCGAGGCCAAGATACGCCGCGATCCGGGCGATCTCATCTTCGGACACGGGCACCTCCCCCGGCCAACGGCAGCAGTTTCCGCATCGCTGGCATTGGTAAAACATGCCCTCTTCCATGTCGTGGAGGCTCATTGGCGGGAAAAATGCACCGGATCCGCCTCCGGGCATCCTCGAAAGTGCGGGAGGAAAAACTGGCAAAGATGATGACTTGTGTTATATTTACGGTTTTCTTAACCTTTAGCATGGCGTTACCAGGGTCGAGGCCTAACCCTGAAACGCCCGCTGTTTTTTTGACTTCATGATCGGAAAACTCATCGGCGCCTTTTCGAGCGACATCGGCATCGATCTCGGAACGGCAAACACGCTCGTCTATGTTCGCGATCATGGAATCGTGCTGCGGGAACCCTCCGTGGTGGCGGTGAAGTCGGGCACCAACCTCGTGCTGGCGGTCGGTGACGACGCCAAACGCATGCTCGGCCGCACCCCGGGCAACATCGTGGCGGTGCGCCCGCTGCGCGACGGAGTGATCGCCGATTACGAGGTGACTGAGGCGATGCTGCGGCACTTCGTGCGCAAGGTTCACAACCGGCGACGCTGGATCCGCCCCCGCATCGTCATCGCGGTGCCCTCGGGGATCACCGAGGTGGAAAAGCGTGCCGTGAATGAATCCGCCGCCGCCGCGGGTGCCCGGGAAGTCCACCTGATCGAGGAACCCATGGCCGCCGCGATCGGGGCTGGCCTGCCGGTTCAGGAAGCCGCCGCCAACATGATCGTCGACATCGGCGGGGGCACGACGGAGGTCGCCATCATCTCGCTTTACGGTCTCGTCTACAGCCGCAGCGTCCGCGTCGCCGGTGACGAGCTCGACGAGGCGATCATCAACTACCTGCGCCGCGCCTACAACCTGCTGATCGGCGAACGCACCGCCGAAGAGATCAAGATCCGGATGGGCTCGGCCTTTCCCCAGCCGAAAGAAACCGCCGTGGAGGTGAAAGGCCGCGACCTGATCGCCGGTCTGCCGAAGACGATCAAGGTTACCTCGGCGGAGATCCGCGAAGCCCTCATGGAGCCGCTCGCGGTCATCATCGACTCGATCCGGGTGACGCTGGAGCGTTGTCCCCCCGAACTCTCCGCCGACCTCGTCGACCGCGGCATCGTGGTGACCGGCGGCGGAGCCCTGCTGAAGGGCATCGACCAACTCATTTCCGATGAAACTGGCTTGCCGGTGCACATCGCCGAAGACCCCTTAAGCGCTGTCGCTGAGGGAACTGGAAAGCTGCTCGACGAACTCGATTTCCTGAAGAAGGTGACTCAACCGGGCCGCAGTTGACGGACACCCGTGCTCGACGCCCCGGCACTCGCCATGAGCCGACTCAATCTCATTCTCCTGATCGCTTTTGTCGGTCTCCTGATCTGGATCACGCTGTTTCGGCCGGATACCGTCGCGACGATCCAGCGGGGAGCTCTCGTGGTCACCCGACCGTTCATGGGGGCATCGAACCGGCTCGATGAGTCGCTCGAAAACATCGGAGGCGAGCCGCTCACCGGGGCACAGGTGCGCGACCGACTCGCCGCCGCCGAGCAGGAACGCGACCGGCTCAAGCTGGAGGTGATCCAGCTCGACGAACTGCTCGAGGAAAACAACCAGCTCCGCCGCGCCCTTCAATATCAGGAAAAGTCGCCGCTCTCGCTCGTGGCCGCCCGCATCATCAACCGCAAGCCTTCACAGTGGTACAGCACCGTGGTGATCGACAAGGGCAGTCAACAGGGCATCGCGGTCGACAGCCCGGTAATCGTGCCCCTGGGCGAAGACGCCGGACTCGTCGGCAAGGTGTCCGAGGTGCTCGGACCGCAGTCGGCCGTGGTCCTGCTGCTGACCGACGAGATGTGCCAGGTCTCGGCCAAACTCGATCACTCGCAGGAGCAGGGCATCCTGAGCGGCCAACGGGGCGCACTCCGGACCCTCCCGAACCTGCGCCTGCGCTACCTTTCGAAGGAGGCGGAGGCCGGACCCGGCTCCAAGGTCTTCAGCTCCGGCACGGGCGAGCTTTTCCCCGCCAATCTCTTCCTCGGCACCGTTGTCTCACTCAATCTCGGCGTGATCGATGCGGAGGCCATCGTCAAACCGGCGGTGGATTTCGACGACCTCAGTGACGTCTTCGTGATCCTTCCGAGCGCTCCGGAGCAAACGGCCCTACCACCGGAACGGGCGCCCGAAGCGGCACCCGAAAAGGAAGCGGAGAAACCATGAGATTTTTCCTGCTCGTTTTCCTCCTGCTGCTCGGATCCTTCATCGTGCAGGAGTTCCTGCCGGTGTTCGACTGGTTCTACGGGTCGCGCCTGCTCCTCGTCCAGGCCGTCTTCCTCGCCATCGCCGCGGCGGTGCCCTTCCCCGCCATGCTGACGACAGCCTTCGTGGCCGGGTTTCTCTGGGACGCCCGCTACCACGTTCCGGTTTACGGCGACGGAGACACCTTCGCTGCCATCACGCAGTCCGAGATCCCCTTCGGATTCACCATCTTTCTTTTCGGTCTGACCGGTTCGCTGATCCAGGGGGTGCGGCCTCTTTTCCGCCGCGGTCGGTGGGAGTTGCCCGTTTTCATGATCGGGCTCTGCACCGGGCTAATGCTGTTGATCGAATACCTCGTGATCAGTTTCCACCGCGGCCAACTCGAGGCACCGCCAGAGTTCTGGTGGAAATTGCTGATGACGTCCCTGTTTTCTTCTCTCGTTTCACCCTTTTTGCTGTTACTCTTGAGCCGCGTCGCCGAGCGCCTGCGATATCGCATCCGGACGGACGGTCTCAAGCGGCGCCATACCTACGATGGTGACGCACTTTAGGATCCGGCTCTACCTCCTCGCCGTTCTCGTGATGGCGGGGTTCGCCCTGCTGGTCTACCGGCTCTACCGGATCCAGGTGACCGAGCATGCCAGTTGGGCAGCCCGCGTCCCGGGCAGCAAATTTGAGTCGGTCCGCATCCCCGGAATCCGCGGGGAGATCCGCGATCGCAACGGCCTCACCCTGGTCGACAGCACGCCGACCTACGAGCTCCAGCTCGATCTGCGCGAGATCACCTCGGCCTACCTGAAAATCTACAAGAAGCTCCCCGAACCCTACACCTGGGAGCGCTTCGACAGTCACGGACAAAGGGAGAAGAAAAGCGAGATCGACATCGTCGCCATCGTCGAGGCCACGGTTTTCCCCGGCTTGCAGGAGCTGGGCCTGCTCGCCGACTACAGCACCAACGCGATGCGGGTCCATTACCGCTCCACCCAGGGCATCGTGCCATTCACCTTCCGGCGCGATCTCAGCTTCAAGGAATTCGCCCGCTTCGCCGAACACAACGTCGGCATCCCCGGCGTAACGGTGACCCGGACCGGGCGCCGCCGCTACCTTTACGACTCTCTCGCGTGCCACATCCTCGGCTACATGAACCTGGCCGACCTCGACCACGTCCCGGCCGAGAAGAAGCGCGACTTCAACTACTACGTCGGGGACGACTACGGTGTGATGGGCGTGGAGAAAACGATGGACCACTACCTCCAGGGCAAGCCGGGCAAGCTGATCATCGAGAAAGATGAGAAAGGCAAGTTCGTCGGCGAGGTCAGCCGGACCGAGCCCGAGCCGGGGTCCGACGTCTACCTGACCATCGATGCACGCATCCAAATGGTCGTCGAGCAGAGCTTGCGCAAGGTCCCCCGGGGAGCCGCCGTGGTGATCGATCCCCGCAACGGCGACGTCCTCGCGATCGCCTCGGTGCCCTCCTTCAATCCCAATGTCTTCATTCCCGAGGTCCGAGTGGACGATTGGGAACGCTACACGAAGGATCCCACCAGCCCCATGTTCAGCCGGGCGATCAACCCCTACTCACCTGGCTCCACCGGGAAGATTCCGGTGGCCTTGGCCGGCTGCCTTTCCGGGACCTGCGACAAACACTTTTCCTGCGGCGGAGGCGCCCAGTACGGCAACAAGTTCATGAAGTGCTGGTCCTCCGGACACGGCACCCTCGACCTCAGCTCGGCGATCAAGGTGAGTTGCAACGGATTCTTCTACCGCTACGCCAACGCCACCGGCATCCGCAACATCCAGACGATGACGAACCTACTCGGACTGGGACGCCCTACCGGCATCGAGGTCACGGGTGAAAACGGGGGCAACATCCCGAATCCCGAGTGGCTTCGCATGCAGGGCCTGCTCTGGAGCGACGCCTTCACCGCGCTGGTGTCGATCGGACAGGGCGCCACCGAGGCTTCGCCCGTCCAGATGGCCTCGGTCACCGCCACCGTCGCCAGCGGAGGAAAGGTTTATCAACCGCGCCTGATCCGGAAGGTCGTCGACAAGGACGGCACCCTCGTGAAGGACGACACCCCCGTCCTCCGCCACGACCTGACCCAGGAGGGCCTCAAACCTGAGCACGTCGAGCTCGTGAAGCGCGGGATGTGGCGGGTCGTCAACGAAGGGGGTGGCACCGCCGGCCGGGCCAAGTCCGAGTTGACCGTGATCTCGGGAAAGACCGGCACCGCCCAAACCGCCAACCCTTTGCAACCGACCAACGCCTGGTTCATTTCCTTCGCTCCCTACGAAAATCCCGAACTGGCGGTCTGTGTCTTCGTGGAGAATGGCAACTCCGGCGGGGGAGCGGCCTCGCCCATCGCCAAGAACATCATCGACAACGTCATGGCGATGAACAAGGGTGCTGAAATCTCCATCACCGCCCTGCCCGAGGCCGTCGGCCGCACCGACCGGATCATGAGCGTGGAATTCGGCGGCAGCGACGTCGCCACCTTCGCCCAGGCCGAGGGCGAGGACGAGTCCGCCGTCGACGTCGCCGCTTTCGTGCCCGCCACCCTCCAGCAGCGGAACTTCCGGCCGGTCACCGGCGAGGTCCCCCAGCCCACCTTCAAGAGCAATACGGACAGCCGCGGCCAGGTTGGTCAGATGAACGCCCGCCCCGCCCCCAAATTCCGCCCTTTCCAATGGCTCAAAAAGAAGCGATGAAAGTCCCTTCCCGCCCCGCCCGAACCCATTTTCGGTCCTGCACCCGTCAGGCCGGCCCCATCGAATTTCACCCCCATTTGAAAAATCATGTTCGCGAAACTGCGCAAATTATTCGGCTCGAAGAAGCTCAATGAAGGAAACAAGATCATCATCAACTGCGAGAAGCTCGAAACCCGGGTGGCCCTGCTCGAAAACGGGTCGCTCGAGGAGTATACGGTCGAGCGCAAGGGCGATGAGAGCATCGTAGGCTCGATCTACAAGGGCGTCGTCCGCAACATCGAGAACGGGCTCAGCGCGATGTTCGTCGACATCGGGTTGGAGAAAAACGCCTTCCTCCATTTCTGGGACGCCATCCCCGAGGCCCTCGACGCCAGCATGGAGGAAATCCAGCGGAGTGGCAAAAAGGGCGACGACGGCAAGTCGAAGAAGAAGCGGATCCAATCGAAGGACATCCCCGAGCTCTACCCCGTCGGATCCGAGGTGCTCGTGCAGGTCACCAAGGGCCCCATCGGCACGAAGGGACCGCGCGTCACCACCAACATCTCGCTGCCGGGACGCTACATGGTGCTGATGCCACGCAACGACCAACTCGGGATCTCGCGGAAGATCGAGGACCCCAAGGAGCGGGCCCGCCTCCGAAAGATCATGGGCGAAAAGCTGACCATTCCCGAAAAGATGGGCGTGATTCTGCGCACCGTCTCCGCCGGGCAGAAGGTGCGCTATTTCGTCCGCGACCTCGCCATCCTCGTCGACCAATGGCGGGAGATCGAGGAGCTCGCCGCCACGAAAAAGGCCCCCCTGCGGGTCTTCCGCGAGCCCGAGCTGATCGAGCGGACCGTCCGCGACTTCCTCACCGAGGAGATCGACGAGGTCCTCTGCGACGACCAGGCCGCGGTCGAGCGGATGAAGGACCTGATCAGCGTCATCTCGCGCCGCTCGCGCAAGCGCATCCAGTACTTCCAGACGACCACGCCGATCTTCGAGAAGCTCGGAATCCAGCGGCAGATCGACGACGCCTTCTACCGACAGGTCTGGCTGCCGAGCGGCGGTTACCTCGTCATCGACGAAACCGAGGCCCTCATCGCCATCGACGTCAACACGGGCCGGGCCAAGACGCAGGACAAGATGATCCTGCAGACCAACATCGAGGCGGCCGAGGAAGTCGCCCGCCAAGTCCGCCTCCGCAACATTGGGGGTCTCCTAGTGATCGACTTCATCGACATGAAATCGCGCCGCGACCAGATGGCGGTCTACAAGGTGATGCGCGAACGCCTCAAGAACGACAAGGCGAAGACCCAGATCCTCCAGATCTCACCGCTGGGACTCATGGAGATGACCCGCCAACGCCTCCACGAGAGCCTCAACATCACCGTCAACGAACCCTGCCATTTCTGCCAGGGCCGCGGCATGGTGAAGAGCGCCGAATCGATGAGCGTCGAGTTGCAGCGCCGCATCAACTCCATCCTTGGGCGAGGCGACACCCCCGGCCGCGAATTGCTCGCCATCGTCCACCCGGACGTGATGGAGCGCCTCCGCACCCACGACGGCGAACTTTTCGTCGAACTGGAGCGCCGCCACAACGCGCGCCTCACCTTCCGTAGCGACGCCACCTATTATCGCGAACAGGTCGTCATCGCCGACGCGAAGACGCAGAAAGAAATCCGGGATTGATCGCTACTCGCGGTTGCGCGAATCGAGCCAGATCGTGACCGGTCCATCGTTGACCAGCGCCACCTGCATCATCGCCCCGAACTCGCCGGTCGGCACGGGCTTGCCGAGTCCGGCCGCGAGTTCGGCGACAAATCGTTCGTAAAGCGGGATCGCCAACTCGGGGCGCGCGGCCCGCTCAAAGCTCGGACGCGTCCCCTTCTTCACCCGCGCGTGCAGGGTGAACTGGCTCACCACGAGGGCCTCTCCGCCGGTTTCGAGGATGGAGAGGTTCATCTTTCCCTCCTCATCTTCGAAGACCCTCAGGGCGAGGATTTTACCGACCAGCCAGTCGATATCGGTGGTGTCGTCCTCCTGCCCGATGCCGAGCAGGATTAGAAAACCGGCACCGATCGCGCCAGTCACCCGGCCGCCTTCGACCGTGACCCGCGCCTCTCCGACTCGCTGCAACAAGACCCGCATGGCTTCACTGCTGCTCCGGAAAACGAGGGTGGCAAGTGATCTTGGCGATAAAATCGTAATTTCTAGACTTTGCCCTCGCTCCGCCCCGGTGGTATGTTCGCCGGTTTTTCGGACCGTCATTCTACCGGCTCCTCATCCCCGCCCTTTTTCCATGGAAGTCCTCGTCTCCGTCCTCCGCTTCATCGGTGTCCTCCTGCTTGTCGTGATGATGTTCAACATCATGATCGTCGTCCACGAATGGGGACACTTCCTCGCCGGGCGCTGGCGCGGGCTTTACATCGACCGTTTCCAAATCTGGTTCGGCAAGCCGATTTGGAAAAAGACTTACAACGGCGTCCAGTATGGACTCGGCTCCATCCCCGCGGGGGGCTTCGTTTCCCTGCCCCAGATGGCTCCGATGGAAAGCATCGAGGGCAAGGTCGAGGGCGACGCGCCGAAGAAAAAGCTGCCGCCCATCAGCCCGCTCGACAAGATCATCGTCGCCGTCGCCGGCCCTCTTTTCAGTTTCCTCCTCGCCGTCGTCTTCGCCTTCATCGTCTGGGCGGTGAAGAAGCCGGTCAGCGAAGCGGTCGGCACCACCACGATCGGCCGGGTCGAGGTCGGATCGCCGGCTGAAAAGGCCGGCATCAAGGTCGGCGATATCATCCGCAAGGTCGATGGACAGGAAGTCGAACGATTCCTCGGCATGAAGAAATCCATCATGTGGACCATCATCGCCAGCGAGAACCGCGACATCGAGGTCGAGTTGGAGCGTCCCGGCACGGGACCGGTCAAGCTCACCGTAGTGCGGCCCGAAGAGGCGACCCAAGCCAAGATCGAAGGTGGCTGGCTGAGCCAGGTTTGGAACTATGTGTCGCGCCGACCCGCCCTCAGAACCATCGGCGTGGCCCCGTTGATTTCGCCGGTCGTTGCCGACTTCCGCGCCAACAGCCCCGCGCTCGACGCCGGCTTCCACAAGGGCGACCTCATCGTCAGCATCGACGGGAAAGCCATCAAGAGCATGGAGGAGGTCCCGACCTTTCCCTGGGAGGCCGGCCGCGCCCATCAGGTCGGCGTGATTCGCAACGAGTCCCCCTTGACCCTGACCGTGACTCCACGCGTTCCCGAGAAGAATGGTGAAAAGCCCCTCATCGGCATCGTGCTCAGCGACGAAGGCAAGCGCACCCTCGTCCGCGAAAATCCCGTGGTGCAGGTGATCGACAGCTTCAACTCCATCGTGCGGACTTTGAAGGCCGTCTTCACTCCCAAGTCCGATGTCAAAGCCGGACACCTCAGCGGTCCGGTTGGGATCATGGGCACCTACTACGACCTTTTCAAGGATCCCGACGGCTGGCGCATGGCCCTCTGGTTCAGTGTGCTGCTCAACGTGAACCTCGCCATTCTCAACATGCTGCCTTTCCCCGTGCTTGATGGCGGACACATCGTCATGGCCAGCTACGAGTGGATCACCCGGCGCGCCATTCCGATCCGTTTCCTCGAAGTCGTCCAGACCGCCTTCGTGCTCCTGCTCCTCGGTTTCATGGGATTCGTCACGTTGAAGGACGTCGGCGACCGCATTCCCAAAGGTGGTGCCGAGAGCAAGCCCCTGCCCGAGTTCCTGCCTCTCGAGAAAACGCCTTCATGAGCCGGCGCTATTCGCCCTCGCCCCTCAGCCTGACGCGCCGCACCGCGCGCGCCGTCGCGATTGGTCCCGTGCCGCTCGGTGGTCTGCATCCCGTGCGTGTCCAGTCGATGCTGACGAGCGATACCCGCGAGACCGACGACTGCGTGCGCGAGACGATGGACCTCGTCGCCGCCGGTTGTGAGATTGTCAGGGTCACCGCCCAGACCCGCCAGATCGCGGCGAACCTCGAGCACATCGCGGCCGGCGTGCGTGCCCAAGGCAGCGACGTCCCTCTCGTCGCCGACATCCACTTCAAGCCCGATGCCGCGATGGAGGCAGTGAAGTGGGTCGAGAAGGTCCGCGTCAATCCCGGCAACTACGCTGACAAGAAAAAGTTCCAGGTCCGCGAGTACACCGACGCCGAGTACGCCGAGGAACTCGCCCGCATCGAGGCGGAGTTCGGACCGCTCGTCGAGCAGGCGAAGGACCGTGGTGTCGCGATGCGCATCGGGACGAACCACGGCTCCCTCAGCGACCGCATCATGAACCGCTTCGGCGACACGCCCCTCGGCATGGTCGAGAGCGCGCTCGAGTTCGCCCGCATCGCCCGGGACCACGGTTACCACGACTTCGTCTTCTCGATGAAGGCGAGCAATCCGAAGGTGATGATCGAGGCCTACCGCCTCCTCGTCGCACGCCTTTCCGAACTCGGAGAGGATTGGAACTATCCCATCCACCTCGGTGTCACCGAAGCCGGCGACGGCGAGGACGGCCGCATCAAGAGTGCCATCGGGATCGGCTCGCTTCTTTCCGACGGCATCGGCGACACCATCCGCGTCAGCCTCACCGAAGACGCCGTTTACGAGATCCCCGTGGCCCGGGCCCTCGTCGATCTCGTGTCCTCGCTGCGCGAGAGATACCCCGATCCGATCGCCGCTCTTTCCTGGGACGAGGTGCCCTGGCATCCCTTCGAATACCGCCGCCGCGCTTCCGCGAAGATCGAAATCCAGGGCGTGAAACTCGGGGGCGACGAGACCGTGCGCGTTTTCACGAGCCGGAAGAAATGGGATGCCCTCGCCCACAAACTCGACAAGCTCGGCGACTACCAGCCGGAGATCGTGATCGAGAGCTCCAGTGTTCTCGCCGTCGATCCCCGCGATGAGTCAGCGATGGCCGCGCTCAATGCCTCGGAGAGTCCGTGCCTCATTACCGTGGCCGACGGCCTCGACCTGCCCGTCATTCCCGCCTTCCGCCTTCTCGCCGCGAAGGCCGATCCACGGCATCCCATCCTGCTGAAAGACACGCTTTCCCCCGCGACCGAAGAGGGTGCGGACTTCCTCCCGACCCTCTTGAATGCGGCGATGAATCTCGGATCGCTGCTCTGCGACGGCATCGGCGACGCGGTCATCGTGCAGGGCGAGGCAGCCCCCGGCCAATCGCTGCGGATGAGTTACAACATTCTCCAGGCTGCGGGCACCCGGATTTTCAAAACCGACTACGTTGCCTGCCCGAGCTGCGGGAGGACGCTCTTCAACCTGCAGTCGACCTCCCAGAAAATCCGCGAGGCGACCGGCCACCTCAAGGGCGTGCGCATCGCGGTGATGGGCTGCATCGTCAATGGTCCAGGCGAGATGGCCGACGCCGATTTCGGCTACGTCGGCGGAGCGCCCGGCAAGATCAATCTCTACGTTGGGAAAGAGGCGGTGAAGTTCAACATCCCCGAAGGCGAGGCCGTCGAGCGTCTCGTCGACCTGATCAAGGAGCACGGCCGCTGGATCGATGCTCCCGCGACGGTGGCGGAGGTGTGAGGCGGCCGCTCATCGACGCTTGCCAGAAACGCATCGGTCCGTCATGATCCGGGAGCTCATGAAATCGCTCTCAATCCTGCTCCTTTCCCTCGTTCTCCTCCCCTCCGGAAATGCCCTCGCCCAGGGAGGAGGCAGCATCCATCGCAGTCTCAGCGCCCTCGAGGCCGAACTGCTCGCCATCGTCGACCAGAAGGAAGGCCTCTTCAACGCAATCGACCAGCGCAACGACGAGATCAACAAGCTCACCGTCGAGCGCAACCGCGTCCAGGGCCCCGACCGCGACAAGCTGAACCAGCGCATCGAGGCGAACAACAACCAGAACCGCATCGCCAACGTCCAGATCAATCGCCTCAACCTGACCTCGGAGCGCATCCGTATCGAGATCGACCGGTTGATGCGCTTCGACGCGGTGCAGCAGCAGGCCGGCAAGGGTGGTCCGGCGGCGCCGCAAATCCGCGCGATCAACGTCGTCCGCAGCGAGCGCAAGGGCCCCATCCAGGTCCCCGGCCAGGGCCGCGGCTTCAACGAAATCACGGTCTACGAGGTGATTTTCGCCAACGGCACCCGACAGCGGGTCGAGTCGAACACCTTCGTTCCGCAACGCTGAGCGTGTCACTGATGGACCCGACAGGGTTGGGTCGGCGACCTGACCCTCTCCGGTCGCGGCGTTGACGCCCCCGCGGGGCAGGCCTAGGGTATGCAGGCGTCCGCAACCCCTCCCGGCCTTTGAAGATCCATTCGCCCAGACGAGCCCTCTGCCTCTTCGCGATTGGCATGCTGCTGATGGGCCCCGGACCCGCCCCTCGGGGCGAGGACGCCGCGCCGCCGGTCCCGTGGACCCAGGCCGATTCAAAGCTGGCCAACCATTACATCCAGTTGCTGGAGCGGGATCCCGCTTACGGAAAGGTCCTCGATCTGCTCTGGCGACTCTACGAGAAGAAGGAACAAACTCCGCTGTTGCTCGACTACTTTGGTAAAGCCGCTGCTTCAGGCCCGGCCGTGGCCCGTGTCATCCACGCCCATCTGCTGCGCAAGAGTGGCGACATCGAAGCGGCGCGGGCGGGTTACGACGCGGTAATCGAGGCGGAACCCGAGAACCTCCCTGCCCTGACCGCGCTGGCGCAGATCGCCGATGAGCAGAAACGATGGGCCAAGGCCCTTTCGCTTTACAATCGGCTCGCCGACCTGACACCGGCAAGCGACGAGGCGTCGCTCTCGATCCGCAAGCGGAGAGCCGACCTGATGCGACTGCAAGGCCAGCCGCAGGAGGCGATTGCCGAATGGAAGGCCTTGCTGGCCGACTATCCCGACCGCGCCGATTTGCGGAGCGAGATCACCGCCCTGCTGCTCGAAGCGGGGGAAACCGGAACGGCCGCGGATTTGCTGAAAGGTCTGGCCGGAAACGCGGACAACCGGACCCGCCTCAATGCGCTGCTGGAGCTGACGCGCCTGCACGAGTTCTCCGGCGATTTCGACGCGGGCGTGGCCTCGACGCGCGAGGCGATGGCCCTGCTTCATTTCCGCAGCCTCGAATACGGGCAGCTTTTTGAGAGTCTGGTGCGATTCCACGAGCGCTTCGACCGGCTCGACGAGCTGGAGCAATCCCTCGCGACCGCGGCGGGCGGGGGGAGTCCGAGCGAACAAGCCCTCGCTGATCTCGTCGCCTTTTACCGGCTCACCGCCGATCCGGCCAAGGAGGAAACCGCTGTGGCGAGACTCGCCGCCCTTTTGCCCGGCAGCATCGAACCCAGGCTCCGTCTCGCGGAATTGCAGATGCAGAATGATCGCTATGAGGAGGCTGCCGCGACCCTCGATGGCTTGGTCGCCACGGGCGAAACCCCGACCTTGCCGTGGATCCTGCGACGGGCGCTGGTGGACCTGCAATCCAAGGGCCGAGAAACAGCAACCAAACGCCTCCAGGATGCAATCGCGAGCGGCGCTGTCGACGGCAACGGCCGGCGTGAAATCCTGGACTTCGCGCGCAGCCATTTCCTCGATGAACTGGTTGAGTCGCTGCTGGCGAGTGCAGATTGGACGGGTTCGACCGAAGAGGAAGCGCCCGGCCCGGTTGAGTTGGCCCGGTTCCTCCACGAACGGGGGCGAGTCGATCAGGCCGTCGCCACCTTGGAGACCTACGCCGCCTCGGCCGAGGGAGGCACGCTCGATCAGGCCGCGCGCCGACACCAGGTCGGACTCGTTTACAAAGAGCTGGGGCTGAACGAAAACGCGAGGCAGGCGATCGAGTCCGCCCTGAAACTGGCTCCCGAGAACCTCGACTATCGCTCGACGCTCGCCGATGTGCTGGTGGCCTCCAAAAAGATCGACGGGGCGATCGCGGAACTCGAGCGGATCCGCACGGGGCGCAGCGGGTTGAAGGATCGCGCCGAGGTCGACCAACGCCTCTTTAGTCTGCTCCGCGGTCACTTCTCCTCGGAGGCGGAAACGCCGCCCGCCGAGGAGGGAGTGCTGGCCGGTGGCGCGATCCAATCGCTCGCCCAATACCGTCGCATCGCGGCCGCGGCAAATCAGGCTGCCTCGAGTGCGGTGGACGAACCGCCGCCGCAGGAGCTGGTGAACTACTACGAATCGATCAAGAAAGCAGCGAACGAATCTCCCTCGACCGACAGCCGCTACCGGGCCGCCTGGTGGGCGATGAAGTTGCAGGATAACCAGGAGTGCTTCCAGCAATTGAACCTGGCGAACGAAGAGGCGGGCAAGCCCGTCGTCGAGATCGAGAAGATGTTGCTGCAACTCGCCGAACAGAACGAACGGACCACGCTGATGGTACGTCACCTCGCCACTCTGATCGAGATCGATCCGGAGAACGCCGACGATTACCGCCAGCGCCGTGCCTTGGTCCGTTTCGAGCTGGGTTTCGAGGATGAGGCGGTCCGCGAACTGCGCGAACTTGCCGCCAAACCCGACGCGCCGATGGCGACGCTCAACGCCCTCGCCAAACTGTATCAACGCCAGGGCAGCCCCGGCAAGCAGGTCGACGTGTGGGAGCGGGCCTTCCGCGACGCGGACCTGTTTGAGAAGCGCAACATCATCAAACAACTCTCGAGCGCCTACATTGAATCCGGCAAGCCGGAGGAGGCCCTGCGATCGCAGATCGAGTTGCTCGAGAGCGAGTCGGATCCGGTGCAACGGCGCAAACAGCTCGACATCCAGATCTCGGTGGCGCAGTCGCATTACCTGCTTGACTGGATGCGCGACCGATACTCGGAGCTCGCGTCGAAGCATCCCTTCGACCGCTTTTATCCTGAGGCCCTCGCCCGCGTGCTGCGTGCCGGCAACCACGATGAGGAAGCCTACACGGCGATGAAAAAGGCCTACTACCTCTCCGGTCGGAACGAGGAGCTCCTCGGGGACCTCGGCGAGTTGTCGGACCAACTCGGCGACCTCGACGCGGCGATCTACTTCCGCCGCCAGCTTTTGGCAATCGGTCAGGGTGATTCGCTGGAAAATTGGAAAGAGCTCGTGAGGATGCTGGAGAAGGACCTGCGCGTCTCCGAAGCGGACGCCCTGCGCCGCCGGCTCGAGACGAAGTTTGGCAGCGATCCGGACTTCCTCGCCGAACTCACCGACCATTACCTCAAGTCAGGGCAGCCACGGGATGCCGAGCGCACCCTTTCCCAATTGGTATCGCTGCGGACCTGGGATCTTGAGGCGCGCTTCCGCCTCGGCTTGCTCCAGGCGCAACGCCAAGAGGTGGAGGCGGCCTACGCGACCTTCACCAAGATCCTCGCAGACACCGCGGACCGCACCGTTCCCGATGGATTCGGAAAGGGACTTCTTCCGTTGATCCGGGTGGGAGCCGAGCCCGGCAGCCCGCGCGGCGCCGTGGGAGATGACATCGAAGCGCTGGTTTTCACGATCGAGGCCTTTCCCTACAGCGGAGGCAACCTCCGCGAAGAACTCGCCGATGCCCTGCAGGCCGAGCGTCCCGAGTTCGCCCCGGTGCCGAAGGAGCCTCACCTGATCCGGCTACGCTCGATCGAAGAGGCGGCGGCCCTCGCCGCACGACTGGGCCGAGTCCCGGCTTGGCTCGGGGAATGGAAACGGCCCGATCGCCCGCTCCATGAGCGACTCTGGGCGACCCGGCATGCCGGCGACGATGGCTCTGCGAGGAAAGCCTTCGCCGCGCTGTTGAAGGAACTGTCCCTGCCGCAATCGCCGGTCGATCACCTCTTCCAAGCCTACGCCTGGTTGCTCACGGGCGATCTCGAGGGATTCCTCGCCTGGAGCAGGTCGGAGGGAGACGGCGCCGAAGGATCACGATCGACCTATGCAACGATGGCCACGCTGCTGCTTTTCAAGGACCGTCCTACCGATCCCCTCTGTGACATCGAGAGGATACGTCGGACCTTCGCCGCGCTCGAAGTCACGGAAACGGTGGCGAACCATGTCTTCGACGAGCTCCGCAAGAGCGGCCGCCATCTCGATGCCTACCGGATCGGTGAAACCTTCGCTGGATCGGTCCTCGCCGAGGTTCCGACCTTTCACTTCGAGCTGTCACGGTCCGCGGGCCTCGCTGGTCTGCTCGAGGAGCGGAAACAATGGCTGGAGCGCTCGCTTTTCTCGGGCCTGCAGGAACGGCGCGGGCGAATGGGACGCCACACCTTCGCGGCGCTCACCGAACTCCTCGCCCTCTATGATTCGGATACGGAACGCTCCGACTGCCTGCGCCGCTTCGCCAGCGCCACGAACGGGATCTCGCCCGGACCACGCGAGACCTTGGAGCGCGAGCTCTACCTGAGACTCGCCAGCAAAGACACGAGCGGCGTTCTCGAGCGGATCGAGGATCTCGTCGCCCTCACCTCGGGCCCTTGGGCGACGAGGGTATCCGACCCCGCGGACTGGGAAAGCGCCCTCGTCCAGAACTGGCAGGACTTGAGCCGCCTCTTGCACGACTACCGCGACCGGCTGCGCCTCGGCCCCGCCGAGGGCGAGGTCTTCGCCGATGCTTTCGCGCTGGCTCCGCCGATGCAAGCCTTGCAGGGCAGCACCGCGGCGGTTTACGAGCAGTTCGAAATCGACCGCCAAATGGTGCGGCTCGAGCACCGGAATCCCGCCGAACGCGATGCGGTCATCCGGGATCTTCGCGCCAGCATTCGCGAACCCGACAGCCGCATGGAACTGGCGAAAACTCTCGAGTCGCTGGGTTACCATCGCGAGGCGGTCCCTGTCTACCTCGAGGACGCGGAGCTGCGAGGCCGTGACTATGCTCCGATGCAGGGCCTTTTCGATGCCGCCGCCGACGCCTTTGACCCGGCCCCCGCACTCGATCTCATCGCGAGGATCCAAGCGGGTGACTTCCCCGCACCACCGGGGCTGACGGTGGATTACCTCAACGACAAACACTCCCGCTTCCTGCTGACCGATGCGAACTTCGGGCTGCTCGAGCGGCTCAGTCAGGCACCCACGGGCGCCCCCAACGCACCGCCGATCTCGAACCGCTCTTACCTTCCCTTCCAGGACGCTCTGGTAGAAGGCTACCGCCGCTTCAATGAAGATGAGAAATTGCTCGCTTTGCTCGGTGGCCTGAAAGAACGGGGAGAGATCACCTACCAGCAGATGCTGCTCGGGGCGGAGGTCCTTTCCGGGCATTCCCGTCCGGGCGAGGCCCTGGAATGGCTGAAGCCGGTCGCCCTCGATCCGACCGAGGCGGTCCTGCAACGCCGTGCCCTCCAACTCGCCCTGAAAATCGAAGGTGGCGATCCTCAAAAAAATCCCGAACTTTTGAGGGAACTCGCGCTCGCCAGTCTCGAGCGACAACCGGTGCCAGTCACGTTGGAGTTGGCCAAGGCGCTCCATGGCTCGGGAGCCGGCGACGAAGCCGCCGGCGTGTTGCGTCTCCTCCGTCGCGGCACCTCGAATCGCCCGCGTCGTCTGCTTGTCTCGACAGCCCTGCTGGAGTTGCAGCAAGCCTCCGGCACCCCGTGGGAGGGGCTGCGGGACGACCTCGAGAATGTCTTCCTCGACCTCGGAATCGCCGAAGAGCCCGCCCCGAAAAGTGGTGGGGCCGAGGGCGACGCCACCCCCGCGCCGACGGAGTTGCCACGATCGACGAGCTATCGCTTCGTGGAATGGTTCCTCGCCACCCCGTCCGAAGGGCGGAGCGAAGCACTCTCGGTGATCTCGTGTCCGGAGGAAAGCCTCTGGCTCCGCGATCTGTTGCTGGCCCATTTCGGAGGACGACTGGAGGCAGTGGCGCGGGCAGCGTGGTCGGATCGCGCTCCCGGCCGCGAGAGTGATGACGCCCTCCTCGAAATCCTGCCGGCCTTCGGCGAGGCCGGGATCGAGACCGCACGAGTCCTCGTCGAGTCCGGGGCGATGCCGGGCACAAGCCACTTTGCGGGACAACCGGAAACCCAGATCGCCTTTTTCCATCGAATCGGCGACAGGCTCAGGCTCTGCGAAGTCCATTCCCAACTGATGCGAGAGGCAAGGTCGGACCTCTTTCACCAACTCGGTCTTGAGGATTGGCAACCCACCCTCGCGACCCGGCGCCACCTGCCGTCAATTTTTGCCGCGGCGGGAGAGCCGGACCTCGCCGCCAGCCTTTACCGTGCCTACGATGCCTCCATCGCCAACTACCAGTGGCCTCACGTCGCCTTCCTGAATGACTACGCGGAGTTCCTGATCGAGAACGAGAACTTCGCCGAGGCAGAATCGCTCCTCCATCGGGTGCTGCGCAAATCGATCCGCCTCGACTTGAGACTCGTGCCGAAGCTCTACCAAGCCTGGGGTCGGCTCGATCAATGGGAGGCACGGACCCGGCCGCTGCAACTCACCCGAGGGCGGGAAGTGCTGCTGCGCCACTGGGCCGCCGCCCTTGCCGAAGGCCGCGACATGCGCGAGATTCGCGATCCATGGTAAACGCACCCCATCGTTTCGCGCTGACATCCCTGACGGTGGCCGGTGCCCTCCTTCTCACGCAGTGCGAGACCGTGCGCACCGTGAAGTCGACCCGTTCCTCGATCTCCTTCAACGAGGCCCAGTGGGGCGGCCAAGCCAAGGACGACAGCGCCGAGATGCGTTCCAAATTCGCCGAACGCGGCTACAAGATCTCGGAGGACGGCACCATCATCGCCGACAAGCCGGATCTCTACAAAGGCGCGAAACCCCGCGGGCTCGATGGCGATTTCCAGACCAAAAAGGCCCGTTTTGAAAAGATGGAGGCCGAGACCAAGGCCTTCAAGACACCCGAGTATCTCAAACGCCAAGAGTTCGCCGGGGTCGCCAGCGCTCGCGAGAACGGCATGACCGCGAAGGAGGGAAATTCCCAACAATCGCCTGACAAGGCCGCGGGCAAACTTTTCGACAAGAAGGCGCGCAGCAGCACCGACTGGGCTCGCTTCGAGACCTCGACCAACTCCGCGCAAGGAAACGTCTTCGAGACCCAGGCAGACACCGCCGCCGCGGCCGTGGTTGAGGCCCCCCGCGCGACGGGAACGCCGCGCACTGCGGGGTATCAGGACAATGTGGCCCTTTCCTTGGACGACGTGAAAAAGATGCTCAATCCCGGCTCCTACGCGCGGGGGACGGGAATCTCCGATTGATCAAGCGATCACGTCCTTCTTGAAGTAAGGAACGAGCGCTGCCGGGATTCTCACACTGCCGTCGGCCTGCTGGTAGGTCTCCAGCAGCGCCACGTAGAGTCGGGGCAGAGCCGTGCCGGATCCGTTGAGCGTGTGGCAGAAGCGGTTGTTGCCGTCGGCATCCTTGAAGCGCAGGCGCATCCGGCGGGCCTGGTAATCGACAAAGTTCGAGCAGCTCGACACTTCCAGATACCCACCATGGCCCGGTGCCCAAACCTCGATGTCGTAGGTGCGGGCCGAGCTGAATCCAAGATCACCGGTGCAGAGTTCGATGGTGCGGTAGTGCAACCCGAGACGCTGCAGCACGGCCTCAGCCTCCGCGGTGAGGATCTCGAGCTGGGCGAAAGACTGCTCGGGATGAACGATGTTGACCAGCTCCACTTTGTCGAACTGGTGCATGCGGATGAGCCCGCGGCTCTCGCGCCCCGCCGAACCGGCCTCGCGGCGGAAACAGGGGGTGTAAGCGGTGACCTTGAGCGGCAGGTCCGCCTCCTTCAAAATCATTTCGCGGTAGAGATTGGTCACCGGCACCTCGGCGGTCGGGGCGAGGAAGAAAGCGCCTTCCTCGAGGCCATACATGTCCTCTTCGAACTTCGGGAGCTGGCCCGTGCCATACATGCAGTCGCGGTTGATGATGTGCGGCGGCGCGACCTCGGTGTAGCCATGGAACTCGGTGTGGAGGTCCAACAGGAACTGGATCAGGGCCCGCTCCAGCCGCGCTCCCGCTCCGGTGAAAACGACAAATCCGCCCGTGCTGATCTTCGTGCCCGATTCGAAATCGAAAAGGCCGAGACGGGTGCCGATCTCGACGTGGTCTCTCGGTTCAAAATCGAAACCGGGCTTCGCGCCCCACTCTCGCACCACCGGGTTGGCGGTCTCATCGCTGCCGACGGGACATCCCGGGTGCGGCAGGTTGGGAATCTGGAGCAGCAGGTTGGTCTGGGCGGCCTCGGCAGCATCGGCTTCCTCGCCGATGGCCTTGATCCGCTCCCCGATGCCGCGCACCGTCGACTCGAGTTCGGCGCTGTCCTTGCCCTCCTTTTTCAGGGCTCCGATGTCCTTCGAGAGCCGGTTCCGGTCGCCCTGAAGCTGCTGCTTTTCGGTCTCCCCGGCGCGGCGCTTTTCATCCCACTCCAGCACGGAGTCGACCAGCTTCCAGGCCTCTCCACCCCGGTTCCGGAGGCGGTCTTGGATGGCTTGGGGGGCTTCGCGAAGTTGGCGGATGTCGAGCATGGAGCGCTGATTGTAACCCAGCACACGGGAGCGTCAACGCGGCAAGCGCGAACCCTGACCACCTCGGTTTTCCTGCTGCCTCAACTCATCCAACTCAGCCCGGATCTTGGACTCCTTTTCCCCGAGCCTTTCCAACTGACTCGTCAGGCTACGCTTTTCGATGGCCGAATTAGAGGCGCTGAAAACTTGCTGAAGGCGTACGATGTCCTCAGACAGTCGGTCAAGTTCGTCCTGTTTCCGCTGGATTTCCCAAGTCTCCTCCAGCTCTTCCGCGGGCCGAGGAGATGGGGAGATTTTCATCGCCCGGTTTCGATCGGCTTCCGAAAGGGTGGAAAGCGGGATCTCGAAATCCTTCCCATCAGACAGCCGCTTGAACCGAAGCGACTTCTCGTCCCTCCCTAGAATCGTTGCCTCGATGGTCCGACCCTTCACGTCGGTAAGGGACCAATTCACCGGGAGCACCGTCCGCTCCGGCACAGTGGTCTTCACAGCCCTGGAGCTCGGCTCAAGGCCTTCACCGCAGCCGCAAAGAAATATTGCCATCGAAGCAAGAACACTCCATCTCGCTTCGCATCTTGTGACAGAGGTCTGGCGATTCATTTGCGCTTCATTCAAATCAGGTTTTTCGGTCGTATGCAACCTCAATCCATTCCTAATGGTTTGCGTGTTTCGAACCTGTCACGTGCCGAAATACCGATCCCCGGCGTCTCCGAGCCCGGGTACGATGTAAGCGCGGTGATCCAGGCACTCGTCGAGAGCCGCGGCGTAGACCGCTACTTCGGGATGCCGTTTCTGCAGAGCGGCCACACCCTCCGGGGCGGCAATGAGACAAGCGAGGCGGATCCGAGTGGCGCCCGCCTCCTTCAGGGCATCGATGGCGTCGCCGGCACTGCCTCCGGTCGCGAGCATCGGGTCCAGCACGATCACTTCCGCGCCATCAAGCCCCGCGGGCACTCGCAGATGATAACACGAAGCCAGGTGGGTCTGCTCGTCACGGCAGAGTCCGATCGTCGCCACCGAGGCCTCGGTCAGGATCTCGGTGAACCCCGGCAGGAGGCCCAACCCGGCCCTGAGGATAGGGCACAGGACGACCGGGCTGACCAACTCGTGGCCCGTGGTCCCGCAGAGTGGCGTCACCACCGGCCGCTCCCTGGTTTGGAAATCTCGCGTCACCTCAAAGCAGAGAAGCCGCGCCACATCGTGCAGGGCGGCGCGAAAATCCGCAGTACCTGTTCCGATGGAGCGGATCCGGGTCAGCCGCTCACGAATGATCGGGTGCTCGACGAGGTTCAGCGCCATGGCCAGCATGCAACGCCCTGCCCGTCCCACAGGCAAGCGGGAATTCCGGCCTTTCCACGCGGCACGCGATGTCGAAATTGGTCGATATTCACCGAAAGCACGCCAAATTCCGCACCATGAGGCAGCGCAATCCGCTTGAAGTCCACGGCGATTCCAACATCCCGGCAGGTGGCATTCTCGTCATCCCGAACCGGCTCGCCTTTCAGGATCTTCTCCATGTGGAAAAGAGGCTCGCCGGCCGCAAGCTCGTCTACCTGATCGACAGCCGCCTTGACTACGATCCCTTGCTCCAGGCCCACCTTGAGAAAGAGGACACCCATGCCGTGGAGTTTTCTTCGGATGAAAACTCGAAAGCGGTTTTCAAGAAGGAGCTGCACCAATACCTCGAGGAGGGCAGCGTGGTCATTTTCATTCCGGGCCTGGCCCACGTCCGGCCCGGCCAATTGCTCACGATCCCGTCGGAGATCCTGAAATTCCTCACCACTTCCGGCGCTCCCCTCCTGCCCCTCTATGTCGATCATCCGGAAGACACCGCCCTCGGTGTTGAAAAGCGGGGTGACATCGAGCGCATCGTCCTTTCCTTCGGCCAGGCCCTCCAGCGCGAAGCCGCGAACCTCGCGAACTTCACCGAGAATCTCCTCATCGCCTCGGAAGCGGCCTTTTCCGCCCGCCCGCTGTTGAAAAGTCACCTGGCTTGGGAAATTCTGCGCGGTCTGAAGAAACACGGACGCTCCGCCGAGTTCATCGACGGCAACGACGGCGGTACCCTGCGCTTCGAGAAGCTCCTCGCCGCCGCCATCGTCCTCTCGAAAGTGATCCGACAAGAGACCCGCCAGAAACGGGTCGGGATCCTCCTGCCTCCGGGGAAGGGCGGTGCGCTCGCCAACCTCGCGGTGCTCCTCGCCGGCAAAGTGCCGGTGAACCTCAATTTCACCGCCGGGGAGAAGGCGATCGCCTCCTGCATCGCCCAGGCCGGACTCGACCGTTTCATCACCGCCGATCCCTTCGTGCGCAAGATGAGTTCCTTCGCCTGGCCGCCGACGCGGCAGCTCATCCTGCTCGATCGCGTCCTCCCCACGCTCAAAGCCCGGATCGGCCTCTGGCTGGTCCTCTCGAAGATTCTCTCTCCAGGCCTGCTGGCGTCGTGCCTTGGCATTCCCAAAAAGGGCGGGAACGAGGAGGCGGTGCTGCTTTTCACCAGCGGCAGTTCCGGCGATCCGAAAGGCGTCGTCCTCTCCCATCGCAATGTCCTCGCGAACGTGAACCAGTTCGGAGCCCGCATCGACCTGAACACCCACGACAAGGTCCTCGGCTGCCTGCCTCTCTTCCACAGCTTCGGCTGCACCGTGACGCTCTGGTATCCGATGATCGAAGGCGTCAGCGTCGTCACCTATCCGAATCCTCTCGAGGTCGCGAAGCTCTCCGAATTGATCGAGCAACATTCCGTCAACCTGCTGCTGGCCACGCCCACCTTCCTCCGCGGTTACCTCCGCAAGGCGACCCGCGAGCAGTTCGCCTCGCTCAAACTCGTCATCACCGGCGCGGAAAAGCTGCCCAGGAAAGTCGCCGAAGCTTTCGAGGAGCGTTTCGGCAAACCCGTCCTCGAGGGTTACGGTCTCACCGAAACCTCACCCGTCACCAACGTGAACCTTCCCGACGCTGAGTGCCCCGAGGGCGCGCGCGGACCGATCCTGCCGAACCGCCGGCTTGGCTCCGTGGGCTTGTTCATCCCCGGTGTCGCGGTGCGGATCGCTGATCCCGACACCCGCGAGCCCCTGCCCATCCACCAGCAGGGCATGATCTGGCTGCGCGGCGCCAACGTTTTCGAGGGTTACCTCGACCAGCCCGAAAAAACCGCTTCGGTGATGCGCAACGGCTGGTTCGTCACCGGCGATCTCGGCCGCGTCGACGAGGATGGCTTTCTCTACATCGAGGGCCGGCTCTCGCGCTTCTCCAAGATCGGCGGCGAAATGGTGCCCCACGAGACCGTCGAGGATCAGATCAACAAGGCAATCGGGCACTCGGACGAGGAGCGCCGTATCGCCATTGTCGGCGTGCCCGACGAGGCCAAGGGCGAGGCGCTCGTATTGCTAAGTTCCAACCCCGAGATCGATCTCGCCGCGCTCCGCGCCAAGCTCCTCGAAGCAGGCCTGCCCGCCCTCTGGATTCCGAAAAAGATCGTCGACGTCGCCGAGATTCCCATTCTCGCCACCGGCAAGCTCGACATCAAGGGATGCGAGACCATCGCGCGGGAATCCGAGAAGGACTGAAGAGGGTCAGGTGGGACACCCAACCCTGACAAAACCAACGTCAAGCCGCGTGGACCTGGCGGCTGTCGAGGATCTGGCGGACGATGTCGGCCATCTCCTCAAAGCTGTAGGGCTTCTGCACGAAGCCGTCGGGACAGCTGCCGCATTCCCGCGTGAACTCGTTGAGATCGACGAGATAACCGCTGCAAATCAAGACGGGCAGGTCGGGACACATCTCGCGAACCCGTGCGAAGGTCTCCTTGCCGGTCATCCGGGGCATCGTCAGGTCGAGCAGCACCAAGCTGATCTCGTCGGCACGCGAGCGGCAGATCTCGACCGCTTCGATACCGTCACAGGCTTCGATGATTTCATACCCGAGCTTCGAGAGCAGGGTGCGGCCGATCCGGCGGACGAGCGCCTCGTCGTCGACCAGCAGAATCTTTTCGTGCCGGCTCGATTCGGTCAAACCTTGCCCCCCGGGACCAGGCAGCAGGGCGGAGGTGTCTTCGGCCTCGGCCTCCGCGTTGCGCGGCAGGAAAATCTCAAAACGGGTGCCTTCCCCGGGCACGGATTGGAAGTCGATCCATCCGCCGAGTTGCTTCACGATTCCGAAGGACGTTGCCAGGCCGAGGCCAGTGCCCTTGCCTGGTTCTTTCGTCGTGAAGAAGGGTTCGAAAATCTTCTTCTGGATCTCGTAGGGGATGCCGTCGCCCTCGTCCTCGACCGTCAGGCTCACGAATTCGCCCGCCGCGGTCTCGGGATGGGATCGCAGGTCGGACTCGCTCAACGCGCGGTTGCGGGTGGAAAGCGTCAGACGCCCACCCTTCGGCATCGCGTCTTTCGCATTGACCGCCATGTTCATGATCACCTGACCGAGCATGCCGACGTCCGCCATGACACGCCAAGGCGCCGGCTCCAGATCGAGTTCGATCTCGATGCGAGGATCGATCGTGGCGGTGAGCAGATCGCGCACCTCGGTGACCACGAGGTTCGGGTCACAGGCCTTCAGGTTGAGACGGCTCCGGCGGGAGAAACCAAGCAGCTGGCGGACCAGTTCGGCGGCTCGCTCGCCGGCCTTGATGGCAAAGGCGAGGCTCTCGCGGGCTTCGTCGCTGGCCTGGTCTCCGACCTCCATTTTCACCAGGGCAAGGTTGCCGAGGATCCCGGCGAGGAGATTGTTGAAGTCGTGTGCGACGCCTCCGGCGAGTTGGCCAACGGCCTCCATCTTCTGGGACTGACGCAGACCTTCCTCAAGCTGACGGTTTTCGGTGAGGTCCTGCGTACACCAGACCCGGCCGACGACGCGGTCGCGGGAATCCCGGATCGGGGAGGAGAAGACATGAAGCACACGCGGACGCTCCTGTCCGAAAGAGATCTCGGCATCGATGCGACCGCCGCCGTGACGTGCCTCCATCCATTCCGCCAATTCGGATTCGGGCAGATCCGCCTGATCCACCATGGCATGGAGCACCGTCTCCATCCGGCGGGATGATTCGAGCGCAGGATCGAGTCCCAACAGGACGAGGAACAGGTCATTGGCAAGCAGCACCTCGCCATCGAGGTCCTCCACAAGGAAGCCGTTGTTGGTGCTTTGAAGGGCGGCCTGAAGCAGGGCGCTGGCTTTCTCCAGCTCCATCTGGCTGAGGTGCAGGCTTTCCGTGCGCGAGGCGACCAGCTTTTCAAGACTTTCCCGGTGCTCGGCCACCTCACCGACCATGCGGTTGAAAAGCCGCGCCAAAGTCTTGGTTTCCGAAGATCCCACCGTCTCGCAGGCCCGCACGGCCAGGTCACCGGAGGCGACCTGGTCCGCGACCGATCCGATGGCCTCGAGCGGTCGTGAAATCAGACGAGAGAGCAACATCCCCAGGCTTACTGCTACCGCCGTCATGATCGCAAGAGCGACGAGGAGGTATCCGAAAGCCTGACGGATCAATGCGGTCACCTTGCTCATTGGCTGGAGCGCGATCAGGATCCACGGCGATCCGACCCGGGTGACTTCGCTATCCAGAACCGATCGGGCGAAGAGGTAGGATGAGTTCCCGTGTTGATAGACTCCGGAATCACTCTGCAGCCATTTCTCGGTTTTGGTTTTCGAGTCAAACTTCGAAAGGAATCTCGAAGAATCTCCGCCGGCAAGGATGTTCCCACGGTCGTCGAGCAGGAAGACAGGATTGTCACCGGCAAGCAGGTTGTCGTCCACGATCGAAACCACGCGGGAGAAGGAGAGACTTGCCTTGGCCACGATGCGGTCTTTCTCCAGCCGGTTCTGATGCGGTGCGATGGGCAGATAGACGGTCGTGTAGAGCCCCTCTTTCCCCAGCTTCCGCTGGGGATGAGATAGCACAATCTCACCGGCGAGCGCCGCCCGGAACCAGTCGCTGTATTCCCGGAAGGAAGGATGATCGTCCGAAGTCGAGGCGATCAAGAAACCGTCGCCATCGTAGAGGCTGATATCCGAATAGACCTCGTAGATGTCCACGAGGCGCCGCATTTCCTCGAGCTTCAACTCGATGCTACCCTCGGGGTCGCAGAGCAGCGGATTGGTTTGCAGCGAACTCAGTTCGCGCGCCGAGCGGTCGTTCACCTCGGCGATGAGGCGACCCAACTGGCGTGCGGTCTGGCCGAGTTTCCGCTCCTCCTGGCGGGTAAGCTGCTGTTTGAGCACCGTCCCCAGAGGCATCAAGACGACAAGCACGGGGACGAGCCCCGTGAGCACCATTGACGAGAGTAAGCGGCTGCGAATGGTTTTCATTCTGGCGGAATCCGCCTTGGAATCAATCCTCCGGATCCTCCGACTCCATTTCTCCGCCCACGGCAACGACCCCGGCGGATCGGCCGGGATCCCCGCGCAGGATCTTGATCACACTCTGATTGACGAGCTTCTGCAACTCCGGAGGGAAACGAACAAAGGCGCAGCGATCCAGGATCTCCGTCTCCGGATAAAGCACCGGCTCGGCGAGCAGCTCCGGATCCATCAGCTCCCTCGCACCGGCGATCGGCGAGGCATAGGACAAGCCGTTGGCCGAGGCAGCCGAATTCTCGGGACGGGACATGAAATGGATGAACTGGTAAGCAAGGTCCTCCTGGGGTGCATCGCGCGAAATAGCGAGGCTGTCGATCCAGATCGGGGCACCCTCCTTCGGCACGATGATGCGGATGTCGGGATTTTTCAGAGCGCGGGAAAGCGCGTCGCCATTGTAGGCGATCACGAGGTCCTTCTCGCCAGCATCGAGGGCGTCGAGGGCGGAGATCCCTCCCATCATGTGTTTTTTGATCTCAGGGAATCGCGAGATGACCTGATTCGCGGCGATGTCCACCTCTTCCGCGGTCGCCTCTCCGGGCTTGATACCTGCGGCGAGCAAGGATATCCACACAACGTCTTCGGGCTCGTCGATGATGGCGACACGGAGATCCTTACGCCAGAGAAGATTCCAACTCGGGTCGACTCCTTCCAAGCGGTCTTTTTTTCCCGCGAGCACAGTCAAGCCCCATAGGTAGGGAATGGAGTACCGGCTCTCGGGGTCAAATGGCGCGGCCGGAACGTTGTCAGCTTCAACCATCTTGGGGATTCTTTCCGGACGCAGTTCCGCGAGAACCCTCAAATCCAAAAGTCGCTCAAGAGTCATCTCATCGGCGATCACGACATCATAGGCCGTGGTGTGCGATGCCATTTCCTGACGGAGTTGCTCTGAGTTTTCGACTTCAGTGATCTTGACCTTCGATTGAGATACTGACTCAAATCGCGACAGAACGTCTCGGTCGACGTAGTTTGGCCAAGTCAACACCGACAAGGTCGGCGCTGATGCGTTTTCGCGCACACGGTCAAAAACTTTCTTGAGCCCCTGGTTGACCCTCTGCTGGCGCTCCGAACTGGCCTGGTGATCAAACTGGCAACGTGACAGGACCTCGTCGCTGAGATAAAGCGTTGGATCTTCCAGGATCTCTTTGCTCAGATGATCCCGGGCGGACTCGTTGGCCGAAGCGCTCCAGAGAGCGTTCGAATTCGCGGCCGCAACCTCCGCCCGAAGGAGATACGAGAGGAATAGGTGAGCGTTCGCGCTGTTGTTGGACTCCCTCGGAATCACGAAACTATCGAGCCACATGGGGGCTCCCTCTTCCGGAATGAAGTAGGCGATGTTCTCGTTCTCTTCGGAAAGCACCGCAGCATCACTGCTGTAGGTCATGCTGATCCAGCAATCCCCCGACAAGAGCTTCTCACGGATCGCAAAGATATCGACGAACTGGGCCTGAAGTCGATCCGCCTGATTCAGGAGGCGGTTGGTGGCATTCTCAAGTTCCTCCGGGACAGACGAGTTCAGGTCCTTCCCATCCGCAAGAAGCGCTGCGGCGTACACGTCGAATCCGTCATCCACCATCAGAACGTGTTCCCGGTATCTGAGATCCCAAAGGGAAGTCCAGCTTTTCTCCGGCTCCTCGATTTTGTCGGATCGATAAGCAATCAGCGTGGTCCCCCACATGTAGGGGACGGAGTAGGTGTTCTCGGGGTCGAATGCCAATCCCAGGAACCGGCTGTCAAGGTTCTCCATTCCGACGATCTCCTCTTCCCGGATCGGTTGGAGCATCCGCAGCTCAATCAGGTCGGCCACGACGCCTCCACTCGCCACCAGGAGGTCGAAATCGGCTGGCCTCGAGCGCAAAAGGGCGTCCATTTCATCGAGATTTTCGAAGGTCACGAACTCGACGGGAATGCCCGACTCCTTCTCAAATGCCTCAATCACCTCAGGGGCGAAGTACTCGTCCCAAGTCAGGATCACAACAGGCTCGATGGCCTGATCCTCCTCGCCAGCAGGTTGCAATGAATCGCCGAGTTGTGCTCGAATGTCCGCATCGCGGCAGGAGACGACTCCAAAAAGAAGAACTCCGAAAAGCGCGAAAAGCCCCCGGCACTGCACGAGTGAATCTTTCAGAAGGGATGACATTTCGCAAACTTTCCATATAAAAACCATAAACTCAAAAAGATTTTATAATTTATTGCGGATGGTCTGCTTCCGATCTTCTCATTAATGAAATATTTCCAAATTTTTCATTGCAATGCTGAGAATTTTTAATAAGTCTATTTGAAACAACGGTTTGTAGAGTTAAGAGGTAGGAAATGGCGGAGAAAGTCTACATTGGAGAATCAGCAACTGGCCGAGGTGTCTTCGCCAAGACACACATCCAGCCGAGGGAGACCCTCTTTTACCTCACTGGCCGCTTGATCTCCTTCGACGAGGCCGTCTCAATCCCTCAGGGGGAGTATTCGGTCCAGATTGGGATTGATCGATACGTCGATCCTTGGTCTCCGGCACGTTATCTGAATCACTCGTGCACTCCGAACGCCGGATTCGTCGACGAGATTCGTCTCATTGCACTTGGGCCAATCGAACCAGGCGAAGAAATTCGCTTTGATTACTCGACGACCATGCTTGAGCGCTGCTGGGAACTGGACTGTGCGTGCCAATCCCCGCGCTGCCGCGGCCGGATCCAGGATTTCGACCTCCTCCCGATCGCTCTTCAAACCCATTACCTGCGGCTCGGAATCGTTCAGAACTTCATCGTCGAAGAAATCGAATCGGTCCGCTTGCTTGCCGCGAACGTGGCTTGATCCGCCAGGTGTTTTCTCTTGGCCAACCGGCAGGGAAACCGCTACCCTCCCCGGTTGTTCCGACTCCTGATGAAGTCATCGACCTTCTCGCTGCTGCTTACCATCGTGCTCGCACTTGCCGTCGCTCTTAGCGATTACTTTCTGAAAAAGGCCAGTAGCGAGCATTCCCCCTTCCTGAATCGCCACTTTCTCGTAGGCCTCGTCATTACGATCGCCGTCACATTCGGTTGGGTGTGGGTGATGCCACATCTCAAACTGGCCTACATCGGCGTGGTTTACAGCATCACCATCGTACTTGCGCTGAGCCTGGTAGGAGCAGCATTCTTTGGCGAGTCTCTCAGCGGACCGGAATGGCTCGGAGTCGCACTGGCGATCGCATCCATGGTTCTTCTCTACCAGCGCCTCGCATGAACCGCCCCTCCTTGGCCCGGGATATGCTCCCCTCCTTCATGAATTCTTTCTTCCGTCCGTCCAACCCGCATGAATCCCGTCCCGACACTGTGCCGATCGAGGCTTCAGCCGCGTGATTTTGAATTCATCTCCGCGACCCTCGCGGGCTGCCAGGAAGAGCGAGGCTTCCTCACTTCGCTTTTTGACGAACCCAACGCCCTCCTCGCCATCCTTGAAAACGACCGCCTTTTTCGCGCGGTCCTCGAACTGGCCGCCCCGCTCGCGATTTCGCCCGAACTCTATTTCTTCGTGCTGGTCCGACGCAGCTTGAAGGATGCGGGGATCCACGACCTCGACCTCGCCGACTATGTCGCGGCGACCCTCTCCGAGCAGGCTGGCGGGACGATCTCGCGCTCGGGTGGCGGGCGGATGCCGGACGCCGATTTCACCTATCACGTCGACATCGTCGAGCGCATGGCCGGGGCCAGCTCCAGCGAACGCTTTTTTCTGGAGGTGCAGTGCGGGAACCGCTTCCTGGTGCTGACAGGACTCTTTCCCCGCTTTCTGGAGCGACGGGCCGAGCGACGCGGGGCACCGGGTTTGGACTACTACGAGGGGGTCGCCCGCCAGTCCTTCCGCGTGGCGGGACGCCACCCGCTCGCCGCGGAGTTCGCGGTGCGCGAGGTCTACGAACGGCTCGCCGATTGCTTCCACGAGACCCGTCGGGCTCTCAACCGCATGGCCGAGTCGCGATTGTTTCTCGGGAGCTGAGGTGAATTACCTTTCCTGCCTCAGCCCTTCGAAGAAGGCGCGATCCAGGGTCGGGTGAAGCGACGTGTAAAAAGCAATCGCCAGCTCCGTCTTCTCGGCGATTGCTGGAAAGCGCTCCACCGCCCTCCAAAGCCCGGGGTCCCCGGTGAAGAGCCGTCCGGCAAAAGAGTTGAAATCTTCCTCCAGACTGGCCTTGGCGTATTCGTTCAAAAATCCCTCGACGTGAAGGTCGTCACTCAGCTTCGTCGATGCCTGGCCCGCTTTGACAGCCTGCACGCCGCTTCCCCGGTATTCGAATCCGGGAGGATTGCACTCATGCCAGAGTCCTTCCTCGAGCGCCGCGCGATGATTGCGCACGAGGATGCTTGAAAACTCCGCGTGCAGGTTGTTGGCCAACAAAGCGGACGAAATTTTCTCGTTCCGCACCAGATAAACGACGTTTGCGGAACGCGTGCCGCCCGTCGCCACTCCGCGATATTCGAGCCGGGCGAGGACGTGGACGCGTTGGAGATTCTTCTTGAGCATACCCGCGGGATATTTCTGAAGTTCTGCCGCGACCAAGTCGCCACAGGGTCCCCGCTCCGCTTCGGGCAAGGGTTCCGCTTTCGCCGAGATCGACTCCTGCCTCCAGCTTTCCGGAAAGATCGAGGCATCGGCACGATCGACGATGATCGCGACCGCATCGTCAGCAGCAGGCGCACACAGACACCAACCAGCGGCCATCAGCAGGATCGCAGTGGCGATGCGTTTCATCGGAGCAAAGCTCAATAGCTCTTCGCGAAGATTACGCGCCCTGCCGCCGGCTTGCCGGTAAGGATGCAGGTGCCAGATCCTCCGCGGAGGGCGACATCCTTTGGAATGCAGCGGACCGTGATTCGCATCTCCTGCTTCAGCGCCTCCTCGTCCTCCGAAGTCCCGGCCCAATGCACGAGGGCGAAACCTCCGTGGATCTCGGGCTGTTCCTTGTTGGCGGGAGTGAAAAACTTCCGGAACTCGTCCATCGAGGTGATCTCGACGAGGTTCTCGTCGCGGAAGCCGATGGCGCGGGCCAAGAGGGAATCCTGAATGTCGTGGAGGATCGCGGTGATTCCGGACACGGCTTCGGCCAAGGGGAGGAACTGCTTGTCCTTGGGCGTGCGGTCGCGGCGGGTCAGGGCAACGGAGCCGCCCTCGAGGTCGCGAGGTCCGATCTCGATGCGCACCGGCACGCCCTTCTTGATCCACTCCCAGTTCTTCACGCCGCCACCGAGGTCGCGTTTGTCGACTTCGACGCGGACCGCGTCGCCATGGAAAGTCTGCGCGGAAAGCTCGGCCGCGAGCTTCTGGCAGGCTTCGAGGATGGGCCCCTCGTGCTCCGGTTTCGGCATCACCGGCAGGATCACGACGTGGGTCGGCGCGACCCGCGGCGGCAGGATGAGCCCGTCGTCATCCGAGTGCGCCATCAGGAGTGTACCGATGAGGCGCGTGCTCACGCCCCAACTCGTCGTCCACGCGAACTCACGCTTGCTCTCGCGGCCTTCGAATTCAATGCCGGCGGCTTTCGAGAAATTCTGTCCGAGGAAGTGCGAGGTGCCCGCCTGGATCGCCTTGCGGTCCTGCACCATCGCTTCGACCGTGAAGGTGTTGAGGGCACCGGGGAAACGCTCGGCCTCGGTCTTTTCTCCGGCGATCACCGGCACGGCGAGGTGGTCGGTGAGGAAACGTTCGTAGACCTCGTGCATCTTCTTCGTTTCTTCCATCGCCTCCTCCGCGGTTTCATGGGCGGTGTGGCCCTCCTGCCAGAGAAACTCCGCGGTGCGAAGGAACAGGCGCGGACGCATCTCCCAGCGCATCACGTTGGCCCATTGGTTGATCAGCAGCGGCAAATCCCGATAGCTGTGCACCCAGCGGGCGAAGGCCGCGCCGATGATCGTCTCGGAAGTCGGTCTGATCACGTAGGGCTCGGTCAATTCGCCCGAGGGCACCATCTTGCCGTCCTTCAGTTCGAGTCGGTGGTGGGTGACGACGGCGCATTCCGTCGCGAAACCCTCGACGTGGGTGGCCTCCTTCTCGAGGTAACTCACCGGGATGAGCAGCGGGAAATAAGCGTTCTTGTGTCCGGTCGCCTTGAACCACGCATCGAGCTGGCGCTGGATCTGTTCCCAGAGGCCGTAACCCCACGGCTTGATCACCATGCAGCCGCGCACCTCCGAATTCTCGGCGAGATCGGCGGCACGGACGACTTGCTGGTACCACTCGGGGAAGTTTTCCTCACGGGTCGGTGAAATCGCGTTCTGGGGAGCTTTGGCCATGGACTGAACAGGGTTGGGTGGGAGGCCCGACCCTATCCAGTCCACGCCGAAATGCCAGCGGGGATATTTTGCCTTTGATCCCCGATCCTCCGCCCGTGTAAGCTCGCAGCCCCGCGATCCCGTGACCTGCATCCGGGGAACCACCGGTGCGGTCCGGTGTTTTCCTGCCGCGTCGGACTTGCCCACGCGCCCGTCTTTTGAACATGAAAACCCCTCCGTGCTTTCTCGCCCTGATTGTCACTCTGACTCCGGCATTCCTCTTGCACTCCCAAGATGGCAGCGCTGATGCCCGACCGGTGCTCGAGCAGTCGGGCGTGAAGGGGGGCTTCGTCGTTCATGTCGGGGCCGATGACAGCAGCTTCACCGCCGCTCTCCGCGCATCGGAGAGTTATCTCGTCCACGGCCTCGTCCGCGACGCCGGTCGGGTGAAGGCGGCCCGCGAGTCGGTCCACGAGAACGGGAGTTATGGCCTTGTCAGCATCGACGCCTGGAACGGCACGACCCTTCCCTATGTCGAGGGCACGGTGAATCTGCTGGTGATTGAAAAAGGCGAATCCGTTTCGGACGCGGAGATCGAACGCGTTCTCACTCCGCTCGGGGTCGCGATGACGAAGACGGCGGACGGATGGAAACGCCATCAGAAGCCATGGCCCGCCTCGATGGACGAGTGGACGCATTACTATTATGACGCGAAGGGCAACGCGGCCTCGAAGGACAGCGAGGTGGGTCCGCCGGAGCGACTCCAATGGCTCGGCAGCCCGCGCTGGTCGCGCCACCACGACCGCATGGCCTCGATGAGTGCGAAGGTCTCCGCGAAGGGCCGCCTCTTCTACATCATGGACGAGGGATCGCGTATCAGCATTCTCCTGCCGTCGAAGTTCCACCTCATCGCCCGCGATGCGTTCAATGGAACGGTCCTGTGGAAAAAGCCGATCGAGCAATGGAGCACGAACCTCTGGCCGCTGAAGACGGGACCGACCTCGCTGACACGACGGCTCGTCGCCGACGGCGAGCGGATCTTCGTGACGATGGGTGTGACCGCCCCGGTATCTGTCCTCGAGGCGGCCACGGGGAAGGAATTGAAGGTGTTTCCGGAAACGAAGGGAGCCGAGGAATTGATCTATGCCGACGGGGTGCTCTACGCGCTCGTGAATCCCTCGGCCGAGTGGGTCTTGAAGGATTTCGCGCCGGAACAGCAGAGCGACCAGAAGCGCGTCGCCGACGAGTACGCGTGGGATCAGAAGCCTCGCATCCTCATGGCGCTGAATCCGGACTCGGGTGAGACGCTTTGGAAACTCGAGGGACTCGTCGCCCCGCTCACCCCTTCGGTCGACGGGAAGCGGCTCGTCTACTACGACGGGGAACTGATCCACTGTCTCGACGCGAAGAGCGGCAAGGAATTGTGGGTCAGTCAGGAAGCACCTCGACGCGAGCTCTACGAGTACAACTTCGGGCCGCGCCTGCTTTTCTCGGGCGAGACGGTCCTCTTCGCGGGCGGGGACGGGTCGATGCGCGGACTCGACGCGCCGAGCGGAAAAGTGCTTTGGGAGGCGCCCCACGAAAAGTCGGGCTATCGCTCGCCGGAGGATCTCATCGTCAGCGGCGGGTTGGTCTGGAACGCGGGAACGTTGCAGGGAAATCAGACCGGCGAATTCATCGGGCGCGATCTCCGCACGGGCGAGGTGAAGAAGCAATTCCTCCCCGATGTGCCGCCGGACACCTACTGGTTCCACCACCGCTGCTACATCGCGAAGGCGACCGACAAGTTCCTCATCCCCTCGCGCACCGGGATCGAGTACGTCGACCACGAGCACGAGCACTGGGATCTGAATCATTGGGTCCGCGGAGCGTGTCTCTACGGGGTGCTCCCCTGCAACGGCCTCACTTATGCGGGACCGCACAACTGCGCGTGTTATCCCGAAGCGAAACTCTTCGGAATGAACGCGCTCGCGCCGAAGGCGAAACATCCGCTGCCGCCGGACCTGCCGGAGGAGGCGCGGCTGGAAAAGGGACCTGCCTTCGACATGACCGACGAGGACAATGATGCGCTCGACTGGCCCACCTACCGTCACGATGCGCAACGGAGTGGCTACAGCAATCAGGATCTCGATGCCGATCTGCCGACGGTGTGGGAGACGAAACTGGGCGGTCGCCTCAGCGCTCCCGTCGTCGCGGGAGGCAAGGTTTTCGTCTCCTCGGTCGAGACCCATACCCTGCATGCAATCGACGCGACCACCGGAAAGGAAGCCTGGCATTTCATCGCCGGGTCGCGCATCGATTCGCCGCCGACCTGGTATGCGGGACGCGTCCTCTTCGGCTGCATGGACGGCAGCGTCTACGCGCTCCGCGCAAGCGACGGCGAGCTCTGCTGGCGGTTCCGCGCCGCCCCGACCGATCTCCGCCACATGGCCTTCGAGCAACTCGAGAGCGTCTGGCCGGTCCATGGCAGCGTCCTCGTCGAGGACGGGGTCGCGAGTTTTGTCTGCGGACGTTCCTGCTTCCTCGACCGTGGCATGAAGTTCTTCCGTCTCGACGCGAAGACCGGGAAGAAACTCGTCGAGGTCGCCTTCACTGACCGCGATCCCGAGACTGGCAAACCGCTCGACGAACTGCACAAGACCCTGCAGATGCCGACGGCGCTCAGCGACATCCTCAGCAGCGACGGCAAAGGCACGATCTACCTGCGCTCGCAGAAGATCGACCACGAGGGCAAACGCGTCGATATCGCGCCGGTCAGCGGCAATGCGATCGAGCAGGGTGCCGCGCAAAAGGGCGAACACCCGCACCTCTTCGCCGCCTTCGGATACCTCGATGCCGAGTGGTTCCACCGCGCCCTCTGGATCTACGGCGAGAATTCCTCCGGTGGTCACAACGGCTATTATCAGCCCGGCAAATACACGCCCACCGGTCGCATCCTCGTTTTTGATGAGGACAACGTCTACAGCTACGGCCGCGAGGCGAAGTATCTGAAGTGGACCACGACGATGGAGCACACCCTCCAGGCCTCCAGCAAGTCTCCGCCCGATGTGAAGGTCAATCCCAGTGCCGCCGAAGGCAAAGCGGCAGGTTCCAAACCGCCGGGAGTGACTTTCCCCGATGCCGATGCCCTCAATCCCGCCGACAAGGCGCTCACCGTGGAATGCTGGATCCTGCCCGATGGGAAGGACGGCGTCCTCGTCAACCACGGTGCCGGGCTGATGGGATACGCGCTGAGCTTGAAAGAAGGCAAGCCCGTCTTCCATGTCCGCGATGCGGCGAAAAAGAGTCTCGTGACCGTGACCGCCCCCGCAGCCCTCACGGAAGGATGGCACCACCTCGCCGCCGTCCTCGGCACGGATTTGGCCATGACGCTCTACGTCGATGGCGAAGCGGTCGCGAAGGGCACGGCAAAGGGATTTCCCGGTCGACCCAAGACCGCGCTCAGTTTCGGAGGGGGAGGGGACCAATGGGTCGGTCCTGACAAACCCACCCTTTACAAGGGCATGCTCGACCAGGTCGTGATCCACCATCGTCCGCTCGGCGAGCAGGAAGTGCTGGAGCGTTTCGCCCGGCCCGAGGTGCTTCCCTCCGGTGAGACGGTGCTGCTCTGCACCTTTGATCGCGGCGACGCACGCGACGAATCCGGCCACGGCACCCACGGGATCAGCACCGCGGTGGAGAGCGGAAAAGGCCGCGCCGGGGCCGCGCTCTGGTTCCGCGCGATCGCTCCGGTGGCCGAGGCGGGAGCGAAAGGAAAGGGCAAGGGCAAAGGCAAGGGCGGTGAAAAGGGCAAAGCCGGCGAGAAAGGGAGAGGCAAGGGTGGCGAGGCTCCGAAGACTCCCGACAGCTATGTGCAACACCAGTGGGAAACCTACGTGCCCGTGGTGACTCGGGCCATGGCCCTCGCCGGGAAGGATCTGTTTGTCGCCGGACCTCCGGACGTGCTCGACGAGGAGTACGCCTTCGAGGCGCTCTCACAGAAGGATCCCGCGATCCAGGATCAGCTCGCGGAGCAGGATGCCGCGCTCGAGGGCCAGCGGGGTGCCGTCCTCATGCGGATGGATGTGAAGACCGGTCAACCCGGGCAACGGCTCGAGCTCGACAGTCCTCCGGTCTGGGATGGCATGGTCGTCGCCCGTGGTGATCTCTACGTGGTGACCGTCGACGGGCGGGTGAAGCGGTTTGGAAAATGAGGCGTCGTTTCCGGTCCAGTTTTGGCGTGACCCTCTTCGTCATTCTCTCGACGGGTGTTGCCTCGGCCTGCACCATCCCGGTCTTCCGCTACGCCCTCGACCGGTGGGAGGCCGATCCCTTCCGTCTCGTCGTGCCGAAGTCCTGGGCGACGGATCGGGAGAAGGTGAAGTTGCTCGTTCCGTTGCGCGGCAACGCCCTCGCGAATGTCCTCGTCGAGGAGAGCGAGGATCCCGCGCTCGATCGGGCGCGATGGCTTTTTCCGCACCATGATTCCGTCTTGTGGGAGGGCCCCGTGGATTCCGCTTCCATCGCCACCGTGCTCGACTCGCCTGCGCGTCAGGAATTGCTCCAAAGGATCCTAGACGGCGATTCCGTCATCTGGGTGGTGGCAACGAAAGGATCCGATTCCGCGGAGGTGGAGCGCGTCCGCGGGCGGCTGCGGTTCCTCGAGCAGGTCGCGGATTTGCCCGTGCAGAATCCGGACGATCCCGACAGCCAGCTCGGACCGGGACCGGACCTGAAACTGAAGTTCTCCGTGCTCTCGCTTTCGCTCGACGATCCCGCCGAGCGTCTTTTCGCCCTGATGCTCGCCGGACCCGATCACGCGGCCTTCGTGGAAGAGGGCATCGCGTTTGCCGCTCCGGTTTTTGGTCGTGGCAGGGTTCTTGGGGCCTGGTCGCTCGATGAACTCGATGACCCGACGATCGAGGACACCTCGCTCTTCCTCACGGGGCGCTGCTCGTGCCGCGTGAAAAACGAAAATCCCGGTTGGGACCTCTTGCTGAAGGTCGATTGGGAAAACGCCCTCGCCCGCGCCGGAGAGGAACCGCATGCGGCGGCGGAGGAAACCCCGCCTCCATCGGCCGAAGCGAAACCCGGACCCGTCGAGACCGTCGTGATCGCTCCAGCCGCCGTGGCCGCGCCGCCCGGGAATGCCGGCATCTCCTGGGTCACCATCGGCGGGATCGGCCTCGCCTTGATCTTCGTGCTTGCAGGACGGCGCCTCTGGCGGGTTCGTTAACCCTCGACGAACCACCCATGTCCCGACGCATTGCCGCCCTCGCCCTCTTTGCCCTCGCTGCCGCGGTCCTCGCGCTCGTGGTGATGCGGCGTCCCGAGGCGGACGGGACCGCGTCGCTCACCGTCTATTGCGCCGCCGGGTTGAAAAAACCGGTCGAGGCCATCGCCGCGGCCTACGGGAAGGAATTCGGCGTCGAGGTGAACCTTCAATACGGCGGCACCGGCACGCTTCTCAGCCAGATCGAGGTCGCGAAACGCGGCGACCTCTTCATCGCGGCGGACGACGGTTCCCTGGCCGATGCGGGAAAGAGGAAACTCGTCGCCGAAGCCCTGCCGCTCGCCATTCAGCGTCCCGTCGTCGCGGTGAAGGCCGGCAATCCCAAGTCGATCCGCGCCCTCGCCGACCTCGCCCGCGGGGACGTGCGCCTCGCCCTCGCCAATCCCGAGGCCGCGAGCATTTCCAAGGTTTCGAAGCGGCTCCTCGGCGGGGAATGGGACCGCCTCGCCGCCAAGGCCGTGGTCATGAAACCGACCGTCACCGAACTCGCCGCGGACCTGCAACTCGGAGCAACCGATGCCGCGATCGTCTGGGACGCGGTCGTAAAGCAGTTCGACGGACTTGAGGCCGTCGAGCTGCCGGAGATCTCGTCGCACCGCGAGAACGCCTCGGCCGCCGTCCTGTCGGTTTGTCAGGATCCCACCGCGGCGTTGCGCTTCGCCCGCTACCTCGCCGCACCCGATCGCGGGGGGAAATTTTTCGGAGAACAGGGCTTCACCCCCGCCGGAGGCGATCCCTGGACCGAGAAACCCTCGCTCGTGCTCTACAGCGGCGGAGTCAACCGTCTCGCGATCGAACCGGTCCTGAAGGAATTCGCCGACCGCGAGGGCGTCGATCTCACCACCGTCTACAACGGCTGCGGCATCCTCTGTGCCTCAATGAAGGCGATGGGAGACACCTCCAATCCGAAGTTTCCCGATGTCTACTATGCGTGCGACGTCTGCTTCGTTCCGCCGGTGGCCGAGCAGTTTCCCGAAGCCGTGTTGCTCACCGAGACCGCCATTGTCATCGCCGTCCCCGAGGGCAACCCGGCGGGCCTCAAGACGCTTTCCGATCTCGCCCGCGGCGGGCTTCGTGTCGGACTGTGCAATGCCGAGCAGAGCACTCTCGGCTTCATGACCACGGCGATGCTGCGCCAGACCGGACTGCTCGAAAGCGTGCGGAAAAACGTCGTCGTCGAGGTCCCCACCGCCGATTTCCTCGTCAACCAGATGCGGGCCGGCAGTCTTGATGCCATCGTCGTCTACGAGGTCAACGTGGCCCCGCATCCCGAACACTTCGATCTGATCCCGTTGCCGGAGGAGTTCTCGAAGGCGGTGCAACCCTTCGCGGTGCGGAAGGATTCGCCCAACGCACGGCTCGCGGGGCGTTTGTTAGGATTCCTCCGGAGCCGGTCCGAAGCCTTTGCATCCGCCGGGTTCCGTTGGCGCGGGGACGGAGCGCCGATTCCGAGCGACCAACTCGAGGTTCCGCCGTGGCTGAAGCAATGATTCCGGCGCGCCGTTTTTCTCCCTTCTGGATCGTCCTCGGTCTCGTCGCCGCGGTTTATCTGGGACTCTGGTTCGCGATGCTGGCCGCCACCGCGACCTACACCACGCCCGAAGAGGTCGGTGCCGTCCTCCTTTCCCGCGAGATTCTCTACGCGACGGCCTTGAGTCTCGTCACCTGCACCGTCGCGGCGGGGCTGTCAGTGATCGTCGCCGTGCCGGTCGGTTACCTCATGTCGCGGCGACGCTTTCCCGGTCATGCGCTCGTTGACGCGGCGCTCGACATTCCCATCGTCCTCCCGCCCATGGTTGTGGGAATCTGCCTGCTCATCTTTTTTCAGACCCGGGCGGGTGGTCTCATCGAGAAGGTCATTCCGCTGACCTACACCGTGGGAGGCGTCATCGTCGCGCAGTTCGTCATCGCCGCGGCCTTTGCGATCCGCACGATGCGCAATGTCTTTGATCACCTCTCGCCGCGTCCCGAGCAGGTCGCCCTCACCCTCGGTGCCTCGCCCGGCCGGGCCTTCTGGCACATCACCCTGCCCGCGGCCAAGGGAGGCGTCTTTGCCGCCGCCAGCGTGGCCTGGGCGCGCAGTCTCGGCGAATTCGGTCCCGTCCTTGTCTTCGCCGGTGCCACGAGGATGAAGACCGAGGTCCTCCCCACGAGCGTGTGGCTCGCGTGGAGTGTCGGGGAACTCGAGCAGGGCGTCGCCGTCAGTCTGCTCATGATCGCGATCTCGATGATCGTGCTCGGGGCGGTCAAGGCGACGGGAGAGCGCATATGAGTCCGGGAAGAACGAGTGATTCTGTCAGGCATTTGCGGCCATTTGCGCTTCAGTCGCGCCCATTTGCATTCCTCTTTTTCAACGCGTATGAGCGCGAATATCCGCGAAGGTTCGCGAATGGAGAAAGGAGGAATTCTTGATCCAGGTCGCCGACATCTTTTGGACCCCTCCGACGAAAGGCGCGGTGCCGATTCTCGAGGGCGTTTCCTTCGAGGTGCCGGCCGGAGCTTATGCCGTCCTCATGGGCCGCACCGGTTCAGGCAAAACAACCTTGCTTGAAATCCTCTGTGGTCTGCGGGCTCCTACCTCCGGCCGGATCAACCTCGACGGAAAGGATGCCACCTTCGCCGCTCCCGGCGATCGTGGGATCGGCTACGTGCCGCAGGACGGGGCCATGTTCCCGACGATGACGGTTCGCCAGCAGATCGGTTTCGGACTCCGGATGCGGCGCGTTCCTTCGGCGGACGCGTCATCCCGCGTCGAGACCGTGGCCCGCGAAGTCGGGGTCGATCACCTCCTCGATCGCCTCCCCGTCGGTCTTTCCGGAGGCGAACGCCAGCGCGTCGCCCTCGCCCGTGCCCTCGCCGTGCAGCCCTCGATTCTTCTCCTCGACGAGCCACTCGCCTCCGTCGACGAGGAGACGCAGTCAGGGCTCATCGATCTGCTCCGGCAGACCCAGCGCGAGCATGGCATCACCGTTCTCCACGTGACCCATTCCCGTCGCGAGGCCGAGGGACTGGGGGAAATCCACCTGCGTCTGGAACACGGCCGCGTCGCCGGCCCACCTCGACCGGCATGAGCGAATTGACCGAAGAGGAACGCGCCATCTACGAATGGCAGATGTGGGTGCCCGGCATGGGCGAGACCGGACAGGGTCGGCTCAAGGACCTGACCGTGTTCATTTCCCGGGTCGGCGGGCTCGGCGGGGTCGTCGCCCTCGAACTCGCCGCGGCCGGCGTGGGGCGGCTCATCCTTGCCCACGCCGGGAACCTGAAACCTTCCGACCTGAACCGCCAGCTCCTCCAGACGCACGGCCATCTCGGGAAACCCCGCATCGAGAGCATCGTGCGCCGCCTCCGCGAGCTCAACCCGCGCAGCGAGATCACCGGCTTTGGTGAGAATGTCAGGGAGGACAATGTCATGCGTCTCGTCGCCGGAGCCGACATCCTTGTCGACGCCGCGCCAATGTTTCAGGAACGCCTCGCCCTCAACCGCGCCGCCTTCGCCCTCGGCAAGCCGCTCGTGGAGTGCGCGATGTATGCGATGACCGCGCAGATCACGACCTTCCTCCCGAGCCGCACCGGCTGCCTCGAATGCCAGGTGCCGGAAGTGCCGGCGGATTGGAAGCGCCAGTTCCCTGTCTTCGGCGCGGTCAGTGGCACGGTCGGCTGCCTCGGCGCGATGGAGGTGATCAAACTCGCGACGGGCTTGGGCGAACCGCTCGCCGACACGATGTTGACGATGGACCTCGCCACGATGCGTTTCCGCCGCGTCGCGATGCAGAAGCGGCCGGATTGTTCGGTCTGTGGTTCGGTCAGGGCTCCAGCATCCGCTCCAAGGGGGACCCCGGACGGATCCAGTCCTTCAGATCGCGGTAGCGAATCACCGGATTGATGAACCCGGCGGCGTAGGAGGAGATCTCGTAGGGATCGTAGCAGAAACCGAGACCCTCTGGGGTGAGGTACCAGTTTTCGTTCAACTCGAGACGCTCCACCTGGAGGGGACCCTCTCCATCGAGCGGATCCACCGGTTTCAATCCGTAGGCCCGGCGCAGGGAGGCTTCGGCGAGCGCGGTGACCGCCTCCTTCCAACCGGGTTTGAGGAGTTCGTCCAATTCCATCACTCTTCCCGCTCGCAGATCGAAGGTGAGGTGCTCGGCGACCGAATTGCCGTGGGCGCCTCCCGTGTAGGAGTAGCGTCGGCCGGTCACCGAGAGAAGATCGCGTCGATTCAGGCAGGGCTCCATGACATCGTCGAAGGTGAGTGAATCACTGTAGGAAAGATCCAGATCGGATCTCTCCTCATCGGTCGGCAGTTCCGCCCGCACGGCGAGAGCGATCCCTTTCAACCCGGGATCTTCAGCGCGCGCGGCAGCGGGAGACTCCTGATTGCTCATCGGCGCCTGCCATTCCATGGCCATCATCCGCAACCGGCGGTTGACCACCTCGATGGCCGCACCCTTGCCTGTCAGTTGCAGCAGACGAAGCGCCTGGGAGCGCTGCATCCCATTCCGTTCGTACTTCTCGGAGAAGTTGTGGAACTCCACCGGGGCGATGCCGTCTCCCTGCACTTCGTCGAGCACAAAAGGAAGTGTCCGCTTTCCATCCGCCGAGGCCCAATTGCCGGACAGGTGCAGGAGCGCGGGCTCGTCACCGAACTCGCGGTTCCAGGTCCCGCGGAAGGTTCCGGTCGTCTCCCACTCGCCATGTCCGAGGTACTCCTCCATATCAAAACCCTCACCTTCAGTCGCGCTGCCACTGACCTCGATGGCATCCCCCACCGCGACATAATGATAGGAGCCACTCATACCCGCCCTCCCCTCTCCGCCCGACGAGAGGAGCAATTGCATCTTCACGGCCTTATCGCCGATGGTGCCTTCGAGGACGACGAAGTGGTCATCACTCCGGAACCGATCCAGATCATCGCAACCCGCCGGCGGAGCGGCGGAAGCAACGAACCAACCCAGAATGATCGGAAAGAGGGCGCTTTTCATCAGATCCATGGCCATGATTCTGCCGGAGGCGGCGCGATCCGCCAAAGCATTTTCGTCAAGCGCGGGAGCAAATCTGTAACCGTCTCGCCGCTCCCCGGGTCTTCACTTCCATGCGCCCGCTCCTCCTGTTCGTCCTCTTTTGTGTTGCCCGATCCACCGTGGCAGAAACCCCGTCCACCGTCGAAGTTTGGCGTGCCGAGCCCGTCGACAGCACCCGCGACCGGACCGTGCCAGTGAAGGTTTATCGGATCAAAAGCCCTCAGCCGCAGCCTGTCATCCTTTTCTCCCACGGTCTCGGCGGCTCACGGGAGAACAGTCCCTACCTCGGGGAACATTGGGCGCGGAGCGGCTATGTCGCCGTGTTCGTGCAACATCCGGGCAGCGACGAGTCGGTCTGGAAAGACACGGAACGTGGAGAACGCTTCGCGGCGATGAAGCTGGCTGCGAGCGGCAAGTCGTTTCTCGAGCGGGTCGGAGACATCCCTTTCGTGCTCGACCAACTCCAGCTTTGGAATGCGGCATCCAACCACGCCCTGCATGGCGCCCTCGACCTCGAACACATTGGCATGACCGGGCACAGCTTCGGCGCGGTGACGACCCAAGCGATGATGGGGCAGAGCTACCCGCTCGGGAAAACCTTCGCCGACCCGCGACTCGACGCCTTTCTGCCGATGAGCCCCTCGGGCGCGCGGGAGCTCCCCGCCGCGAAGCCTTTCGGCGGGATCAAGTCTCCCGTCCTCTGCATGACCGGAACCGAGGACACCAGCATCATCACCCCGGAAGTGACAGCGGCGTCGCGGCTCAGCGTTTATCAAAGCCTGCCTGCGGGTGACAAGTTTCAGCTGGTCTTCTCCGGTGGCACCCACTCGGCCTTTTCAGAGACTGCTCTCTTCAACGAAAAACGCTTCGCGCATCATCATCCGGCGATCCAGAAGATCTCAACGAAGTTCTGGGATGCCTATCTCAAGGGCGACGCCGCAGCGAAGTCCTGGCTGCAATCCGAGGCCCCACGAACCGATGCGAAGTTGATCGCGGGCGATGTCTGGGATTGGAAGTAAGAGGCCACCCCTTCCGACTCAACCGAGGGCCGGCTCCGCGATGCCGAACATCCGCATGGGATCTGCCGACAGGGCCGATTCGCCCAGCCACATGCGCGTCAGTACCCGCACCGGCCGGAAGCCGAGGCGCTGGGCGAGTCGGGTGCCGGCACGGTTGGGATCAGGCAGGTCCCAGAAGACGGGACGGTCCGCAGGGCAAGCCGCGACCAATTCCCGCACGAGCTTTTCCCCAGCTTCCGGTGTGGCTGCGGTGACGGGGCCGAGGTAGGTGGCGCGTTCGCCCTCACGGCAGCACCCGAAGCTGCCGTCGTCCGCGACTCTTGTGGTCAGCGATCCCGCGGCGAGTGAGCGAAGCAACTCCGACCTGTCCGCGCCGAAGACCTCGCGATCCAACTTGAAATGGGGTTTTGTCAGGACGCCGGCGGGTCCCGCGTCGTCTCCATCGCCATGGTCAAGGACCCATCGCTGCAGACCCCATTCGGCCCGGAAGCCTAGACCCTCGTAGAGCGGCCGGCCCTCGGGTGTGGCATCGAGACGCACGCAGGTGGTGCCGCGCTCCTCGCGGAGATGCCGGATCGCGGCTTCCAGCAAGCGGGTGCCCACGCCGCAGCGACGACTGTCGGGATGCACCAGCACCATGCCGATCCAAGCCAGATCTGACCCGTAGGACGTGGTGCTGGCCGTGCCGGCAGGAGTGGATCCGGTTTCCGCGAGAAAACAGCCCCCGGGCGCGAGCGACAGGAAACGTGACCAGTCATGCCGGGTCTGGTTCCAGCCTGCCAAGCGGCTGAGACCATGGGCGAATTCGAGATCGGGATCGACGAGGTGGCGGAGTTTCACGATCATCTGCCTCGTATGTAGCGGCGAAAGCGACAGAGGGGAAGTCCGGAGCCACGTGATCAGCCGGAACGTGCTACTTTCCGCCGTCCACACCCGTAACCCCTCTCCCTTTCGCGATGCTTTTTCCTTTCCACAACACCTACGCCCGCCTGCCCGAGCGCTTCTACGCCCGGGTTGAGCCCTCGCCGGTGCCGGCACCCCGCTGGATCGCCGTGAACCGCAGTCTCGCTGAGGAACTCGGCGTGGATCCGGACCGTCTCGAATCGACGGAAGGTTTGGCGATTTTGTCAGGAAACCTCGTGCCCGAAGGAGCGGAACCACTCGCGGCGGCTTACTCGGGGCATCAGTTCGGCGGCTTTTCCCCCGTGCTTGGCGACGGCAGGGCCCTGCTCCTCGGCGAAGTCGTGCACCGCGATGGAGCGCACCGGGACATCCAGTTGAAAGGCTCGGGACCGACACCGTTTTCGAGGCGGGGTGATGGTCGCTCGGCCCTCGGTCCGGTGCTGCGCGAATACTTGGTCTCGGAGGCCATGCACGCGCTCGGCCTGCCCACGACACGCGCCCTCGCCGCGGTCTGGAGCGGGGCCAAAGTCTACCGCGATGAGGTGGAGCCCGGCGGAGTTTTCACCCGCGTGGCCCGTTCCCACCTGCGGATCGGCACCTGCGAGTACTTTGCCTCGCGCGGGGATTTCGAGGGCCTCGCGCTCCTGGTGGATTACGCCCTGAATCGGCACGATCCCGAGCGAATCGGGTCGGACAATCCCGCACTTGCCTTGCTTACCGGGGTGATGGAGCGACAGGCCGCCCTGGTGGCCCGGTGGATGGGGCTCGGCTTCATCCACGGCGTGATGAACACCGACAACATGAGCCTTTCCGGCGAGACGATCGATTACGGGCCCTGCGCCTTCCTCGACACCTACGATCCGGCGAAGCGGTTCAGCTTCATCGACCGCCATGGACGCTACGCCTACGGCAAGCAGCCAGACATCGCGCACTGGAACCTTGCCCGGCTCGCCGAGGCGCTCCTGCCTCTGGTCGATCCCGAGGAGCAACAAGCAATCCGGAAAGTGAGCGAAGTGCTGGAGCGTTTCCCCGATCTCTTCCGCAATGCCTGGGACCGCGCCTTTTCCGCCAAGCTCGGGTTCCCCCACGGCGGTGCCGCCGGCCTCGCCGCCATCTGGCTGAACCTGTTGCAGGAGCAAGAGATCGATTTCACCCTGGCGTTCCGCCACCTCCGTAAGGCGGGTTGGGAGTCGGGCGAGGGACCGCTGCTCGGGCTCTTCGCCAAACCCGAACCCGCCCGTGATTGGTTGAGGCTCTGGCGCGCCGAACTCGCCCAGAGCAAAATCTCAACGGCGGAGGCCCGGAAAACCATGGAAGCCGCGAATCCCGTGTTCATCGCCCGCAACCACCGCATCGAGGAAGTGATCGCCGCGGCGCGCACAGAGGATTTCGCTCCATTCCACCGCCTCCACGAAGCCCTGCGAGAACCCTTCGAGGAGAATGAATCCCATGCGGATTACGAAACGCCACCGCGCCCGGAAGAAGTCGTCTCCGCCACTTTCTGCGGCACCTGATCCATTCAGCCGCGCTCGGAGATGGGCGTGATGGGCTGGTCGGTGGTCGGGCCGGTGTAGAGTGTCAACGGGCGATAAAGCCGGTTGTCGTCGAGCTGCTCCAGCACTTGGGCGGTCCAGCCGGCCGCGCGGGAAATCGCGAAAATCGGGGTAAAAAGGTCGGTCGGGATTCCGAGTGAGTAATAAACCGTCGCCGAGTAGAAATCGACGTTGGCATTGAGATCCTTCCGCTCCTTCATCAGCTGCGCGATGCGCTCGGACATGTCGATCCACTTCGATTCGCCGAGTTCCTTGGTCAGCTTCACCGCCATCTTGCGGAGGAAGGGGGCGCGGGGATCGAGCACCTTGTAGACGCGGTGGCCGATGCCCATGATCTTCTTCTTTTGGGCGAGGCAGTTCTCAACGTACTCGTCGACCCGATCGAGGCTGCCGATCTCTTGCAGCATGTGGATCACGCCCTCGTTGGCACCGCCGTGGAGCGGCCCCTTGAGCGTGCCGATCGCCGAGGTGATCGCGGAGTAAAGATCAGAGAGCGTCGCCACGGTGACGCGGGCGCTGAAGGTCGAGGCGTTCATGCCGTGGTCGGCATGGAGAGTGTAGGCGGCATCAAGGGTGCGGGTCGCGTCCTCGCCAGGCTCCTTGCCATTGATGAGGTAGAGAAAATGCGCGGCCTCGGAAAGGTCGGAACGAACCGGCATCAGATCGAGACCCTGGCGGGCGCGGTGGAAATGCGCCACCATCAGCGGCATCGTCGCACAGATGGCCATGGCGCGGTCCTCGTTGATGGAGCGGTCCTGGTCGCCGCCGCGGCGATCGTAGAGCCCCAGCATGCTCACGCCGGTGCGGAGCACGTCCATGGGGGCTGCATCCTTTGGTGCGTGCTTGAGGAACTGGACCACGCCCTCGGGCAAATGGCGGTGCGAACGCAGGTCGCGGGTGAAAGCGTCGAGCTCGGCCTGGGTGGGGAGCTTGCGCCGGTGAAGGAGAAACATCACCTCCTCGAAGGTGCACTTTTCGACGAGATCCTGGATGTTGTATCCCAGGTACCGGAGCACCCCGGCCTGCCCCTGGACGTCGCTGAGGCAGGATTCGTTTGCGATGACCCCTTCGAGTCCTTTCGAGTATTCCGGTTGGTCCGACATAACATTCACTTTCTAAAACTTCTCCGCTTCCGGTTCAACTCCGGAAGCCAAAATTCCGGCTCAGCCCATCGCACGGACGAGGGCGGCACCCATGTCCGACGGATTGCGCGCCACTTCGATGCCGGCGTCGCGCAAGGCTTCGATTTTCGCGGCCGCGGTACCCTTGCCGCCGGAGACGATCGCCCCGGCGTGGCCCATGCGACGTCCGGGAGGCGCGGTCGCTCCCGCGATGAAAGCGGCCATCGGCTTCTTGCAGTTTTCCTTGGCCCAGGCTGCCGCGATTTCTTCGTTCGATCCGCCGATCTCGCCGATCATGATGATGGCTTCGGTCTCGGGGTCGTCGTTGAACATTTTCAGTACATCGAGGTGAGTGGTGCCATTGATCGGATCGCCACCGATGCCGACGCAGGTGCTCTGACCAAGGCCGAGGTTGGTGAGCTGCCAGACCGCTTCATAGGTGAGCGTGCCGCTTCGGGAAACCACCCCTACCTTGCCCCGTCGGTGGATGTAACCCGGGGCGATGCCGATGCGGCAGCCGCCGTGGGAATCCTTCCCGAGACCGGGAGTGACGATGCCTGGGCAGTTCGGCCCGATCAGACGCGAATTTTTTCCCTGCATGGCGGCGCGGACCCGCATCATGTCCATCACCGGGATGCCCTCGGTGATCGCGACGACGAGTTCGCAACCCGCATCGACCGCCTCGAGAATGGCATCGCCGGCGAACGGCGGCGGCACGAAAATGGCGGAGACGGTCGCCCCGGTCACCTCCACCGCTTCGGCGACGGTATCGAAAATCGGAACCTTGTCCGCGAACTTCTGACCGCCCTTGCCCGGGGTCACCCCGGCCACGAGCTGCGTTCCGTAGTCGAGACTGAGTTGGGCATGCCGACCACCGAAGGAGCCCGTGATCCCCTGAACCAGGATCTTTGTGTTTTCGTCAACGAGGATAGCCATGAAAAGTGGAAACGTAGGGGATTAAGCGGCGATTGCGGCAACCGCCTTCTCGGCGGCATCGGCCAGGGTGTCAGCGGAGATCAGGGAGACGTCGGACTCGGCGAGGGTACGCTTGCCAGCCTCGACGTTGTTGCCCTCAAGGCGGACGACGAGGGGGATGTTCAGCGAAACTTCCTTGCAGGCCGCGACGATGCCCTTGGCAATGACGTCACAGTCCATGATGCCGCCGAAGATGTTCACGAGGATGGCTTTCACCTTGGGATCGCCAAGGATGATCTTGAATGCGTTGGTGACCTGCTCCTGCGTGGCACCGCCACCGACATCAAGGAAGTTGGCGGGTTCGCCGCCGCAGTGCTTGATGATGTCCATGGTCGCCATGGCGAGTCCGGCTCCATTGACCAGGCAAGCGATGTTACCGTCGAGACCGATGTAGTTGAGGTGGTATTTTGCCGCCTCGACCTCACGGGGATCCTCCTCGGTCGGATCGTGCAGAGCGGCGATCTCGGGATGGCGGTAAAGGGCGTTGTCGTCGAAGTCGAATTTGGCGTCGAGCGCGAGGACACGGCCGTCGGGAGTCACCACGAGCGGGTTGATCTCGACCATGGAGCAGTCACACTCGATGAAGAGGCGGTAGAGCGCCGCGAGGAGCTTGCCAAACTGCTTGGCCTGGTCGCCGGCGAAACCGAGCTTGGCGGAGAGCTTGCGAACTTCGTAGGGTTGTAGGCCGAGGAGCGGGTGGATGACTTGGTGGAAGATCTTCTCCGGAGTGTGCTCGGCGACGTCTTCGATGTTCACGCCACCCTCGGTGCTGGCGACGATGACGGGGGACTTGCTCTCGCGGTCCATGAGGATGGCGAGGTAATACTCCTTCTCGATGTCGACGGCGTCGGCGACCATCACCTTGCTGACGAGTTTGCCCTCCTCACCGGTCTGGTGGGTGACGAGCACCTGGCCGAGCATCTGCGCGGCGATGCCGGCGGCTTCGTCGGCGGTCTGGACGACGTGGACCCCACCCTTGAAGCCGTTCTTGAAAGTTCCCTTGCCGCGTCCACCGGCATGCACCTGGGCCTTCACGACAATGTTCGAACCGATCTCGGCGGCGGCGGCGGCGGCCTGCTCGGCCGTGTCAGCGACCCGACCTTTGGGGGAGGGAACTCCGAATTTTTCGAACAGTTCTTTGGCCTGATACTCGTGGATATTCATGTAAAAACGCGGCTGCCCGGCACCGGGCGCGGCAACTTACGGAGGGGCTTCCACGGGTCAAGGTGGAACTCCTCACACAAACGCATCAATCGCGCCAACTTCGTGGCTCGAATCTGGGAGCAAGGCCTCAGAGACCCGCCTCGGTCAGAAGTCGAGCAGGACTTCGGCGCGGCGGTTTTGGGAACGTCCGCTCGGATTGTCGGAGCCGTCCGGGAGGAAATTGGGCTTGCGGGGCTTGGCCGCTCCGAAAGCCTCGGTCACCACCTGCTCGGGCCTGACACCCATGCGGATAAGCGCCTGTCGGATCGACTCCGCGCGGCGGTCGCTGAGGCTCACGTTGTAGTCGTCGCTGCCCTTGGCGTCGGCGTGACCGTTGATGCGGATGACCCGTTCGGCACTTTGGCCAAGGATTTCCGCAACGATGGAGAGTTGTCGCTCGGTGCGGCTGGTCAAGCCCGCATCGTCGAATTCAAAATAGAGCACCAAGGAATCCCCGCCCGACGGATCCTCGACGATGGGACTGTAGGCGACATCGCCACCTCCAGCTGCTTCCGAGAGCGCGGAGAGGACTTTGGAGAAGGTGAGCCCGTTGACCTTCCAGAGTCCGTCTATTTGGCCGAGTTCGACGGCGAACTCCGAGGCCATGCCTCCGCCCTCGATCCGGGCCAGCACCCAGGTGATGTCCTCGCGGGAAAGCGTGACGACGAGTGGCCGCTCTTCACGGAGAGCGAACTTCCCCTCCTCGACCGCGATCATCAGCGCGGCAACGCGCTCGTCGGTCACGGTGCTGGGATCGGCGAGACTGCGGGCCATACGGAAATCGCGCTGCACGACGGCTTTTGAAAACGCATGGGCGACCGTCAGAGCATCGCGTTCACCGCTGACGATCGGAGCTCCGGTTCCCGGTGCCGCGGCAGAACCCCTCACTTCGACCGTCTCTCCGGGTTGCAAGGGCAGACCGACCTTGGCAACTTCCAGTCCAACCGAGGGAACTTCCGTCAGGTCCACGTAAAGCTGACGCGGATTCCCGGTTTCGGCGATTGGTTTGAAATTGAGCGCCCAGCGCGACCCCCCGGCCGATTTCGAGATTTCGAGGTGCGGCTTGCTGGCATCAAGCGCGAGTCCTGGGTCCTCGACCAAGGCCTTGACCTCTCCCTTGATTTCCGGGGCCACCGCCTTCTCGCCCACCACACCGGCAAAGGCCTCATAGTTCTTTTTCCCAAGCGCTTCGCGCATTGCCTTGAGAGCCGCGTCGGGGCTGGAGAAAGTGCCAGCAGCACGGGCTGGGGCGACGGATTCCTCCGGAGCGGGAGCAGGCTGGGCGGGTGCTTCAGGAGCCGGCGCGGCGGTTTTTACCGGCTCCGGAGCCGGCGCGTTGTCTTGAGGTTGGGGAGCGGTTCCCCGGGGGATCGAGGCGAGTGGCTGGACTTCGGTGGATTCCGGCCCCGCGGCGACCTCCTGTTTCCGGCACTCTTTGAGGGTCAAGAGTGAGATCGCCAGACCGACGAGGAGGATACCGAAGAAAATCACAGCCGTCGTTTTATTCATACGCGCAAAGGGATCCGCCACCCGGACCTCGTAATTTAGCAGATGGTCACCCTGCCGAAACCGAAAAGTCCCCGATCGGCTTAGTTCCTTCGGGCTACCAGGCTTCCCTGAGGTGGGAAAGCAAGGTTTCCACGCTGTAGCGCGCCTCGGTCCGGCTTGCGAGATCGCGCAAAACGACCTCGGGAAATTCGGAGCCGACCACCACGGCGGCCCGGGCACCGGATTGCTCCGCCGCTTGGAACTGCTTGGCCACTTTTTGCTCTGCGAGAGGCGCGATGACCCGCCAGCCCGTGTTGCGCAGGCTCTGGATGAGACGGGTCGCCTCGGCGGCCTTTCCGGGATCAGCGAGAACGACAAAGAGTTCGACTGCCTGTTCCCGCGCCACCGCCGCGTCCAGCAGCGCGGCCGGTCCAGGCACCTCGCGAATCAGATCGGTGATGACCATGTCGCCCATGGCGAACCCACAAGCGGGCAGATCCACTCCTCCGATCAGACCGACAAGCTGATCATATCGACCGCCGCCGGCGACGGCGCGCATGCCCTTGCCGATGTCGAAGATCTCGAAGACGGGCCCGGTGTAGTAGGCGAGCCCGCGGACGATGCCGAGGTCGATCTCGAAGTACTCGGAGAGACCCCGCATGGCCAGATTTTCACGGATCCGCGCGAGCGCGGGTGAAGCAGCCTCGCCGGAGGCCAGGAAGGTCCTCACCTCCGCCAGATCGATGCCCAATTCAGCGAGCTGTGCCAGCACCTTCTCGTCCGGCGTCCGCTCCATCCGGTCGATGACCTGGAGGAAAGTGGCGAGTTGAATCTCGTCTAGGCCCTTGCCTTGGCCGAATCGCACCCAGGCCTCGCGATCGCTCACCCGGACGCGGAAATCGAGCGAGGTGAACCCGAGCTCGCGCATCAGGTCGATGGCCAGGGCGATCAGTTCGGCATCCGCGAGCACGGAGTCTTCGCCGAGCAGGTCGCAGTTGAACTGGTAAAACTCGCGCCCGCGCCCCTTTTGCTGTTTCTCGTAGCGGAAAAACTGGCCGATCGAGAACCAACGAAGCGGCTTGCGGAAATCGCGATGCCGCGCCGCAGCCATACGGGCAAGCGTCGGCGTCAGTTCCGGGCGCATCGAAACCTCGCGCTCGCCCTTGTCGGTAAAGCAGAAAAGTTGCTTCACGATTTCCGCCCCGCTTTTGCGCTGATAAAGCTCCGTCGGCTCAAGGATGGGACCCTCGTACTCGACGAAGCCATAACGGCGCGCAACGCGGCGCCAGACCTCGAAGATGTAGTTCCGGGCGGCACATTCAGCCGGATAGAAATCACGGAAGCCGGGCAGGGTCTGGAAACGGGTCGCCATGCGGGATCAGGGTCGCCCCTTTTCAGCCAAAGACCACGGTCCGGTTCGCGTGGACGAGGGTGCGCCGATTCAGGTGAAGCCATACGGCGCGGCTGAGCACGGTCTGCTCGAGAGCCCGACCCTTGCGTATGAAATCGTGCACACTGTCGCGATGCGATACCGGAGTCACGCCCTGGGCGATGATCGGTCCCTCGTCGAGGTCCTCCGTGACATAGTGGCTGGTCGCCCCGACGAGCTTCACGCCGCGGCGATGCGCGGAATGATAGGGCCGCGCCCCCGGGAACGCCGGGAGGAAGGAGTGGTGGATGTTGATGATGCGGTTCGGGAAGGCCTCCGTCATCCGCGGACTCAGGATCTGCATGTAGCGCGCCAGGATGACAAGGTCCACGCCCGCATCCCGCAGCAGATCGATCTCGGCGGCTTCCTGAGCATCCTTGTTGGCTGCTGTAATCGGAAAGCTGCGGAAAGGAATCCCAAAGCGCTCGGCAGCGGCCCGCAGATCGTCACGATTGCTCACGATCAGGGGAATCTCCATCCGCAGTTCCCCGCTCTCGTGGCGCGAGAGCAGGTCGTAGAAACAGTGGTTCTCTTTTGTTACAAAGAGCGCCGCCCGGGGGGCGACGTCGGAGTAATGCAGTTCGACCCGCATTTCGAAACGCTCGATCAATGCAGCGAGCGCCGAAGGGATCTCGTCCCGCGGAATTCCGAAGCCCTCCAACTCCCATTCGACCCGCATGAAGAACGCGCCTACCTCCTGGTCGACGTGCTGGTCGATGTCGACGATGTTTCCGCGATTTTCGAAGAGAAAGGTCGAAAGGGCGGCGACGATGCCAGCGCGATCCGGGCAGGATATCAGCAGGATCGCCGTAGGGAAGGATGATGGAGGCGTGCTCACGGGCGAGGGTGAAACCAGATTTTCTGGACCATCTGGTCTCAGCACGGAAAGTGCTCGAGGGGGGACTCGAACCCCCACAGGTCTCCCCACAAGATCCTTAGTCTTGCGCGTCTACCAATTCCGCCACCCGAGCGACTTCCCAGGCCGGCACGGGGTCCGGCGCGAAGGGGTTGATTGATAATTTCGAAATGCCCCCTCCGCAAGCGTTTCTTTGCTGACGGAAGGTCGAAAAAGGCCCGAACCATGTTCAGACCCAGAGATTCCGGTCGAGGGAGCGGTATTGGATGGCCTCGAGGACGTGGTATTCGCGCAGGTCGCGGCTGCCCTCGAGGTCCGCGAGAGTGCGCGCCACTTTGAGGATACGATCGTAGGCCCGGGCACTGAAGTTCAGCGTGTTCATCGCCTCCTCGAGGGTGCGCTCGCTCTGGCGGTCGAGCGCGCAGAACTCAGCGACGAGACGATTGCCCATGTCCGCATTGCAGAGCACACCGGGATGACTGACGAAACGCTCGAGCTGAACCTGCCGGGCCTCCTCGACCCGGTCGCGGATCTGGGCGGAGGATTCGCCACTGCTCTCCGAGCGCAGCTCCCGGTAATCGACCGCCGGAACATCCACATGCAGGTCGATTCGATCGAGCAGCGGGCCGCTGATTCGTTGCCGGTACTTCTCGATCTGGGTCGGAGAACAACGGCATTCGCGGCTCGGGTCACCGAGATAACCGCAGGGGCAGGGATTCATCGCCGCGACGAGGCTGAAACGGCTCGGAAAGGTGAATTTTCCGGCTGCCCGAGAGATCGTGACCTGCCCATCCTCGAGCGGTTGGCGCAGCACCTCAAGGGTGGAGCGACGGAACTCGGGCAGTTCGTCCAGAAACAGGATGCCATTGTGCGCCAGACTCACCTCCCCCGGTGTCGGGAGGCTGCTGCCCCCTAACAAACCAACATCGGAGATGGTGTGGTGGGGGGAGCGGAAGGGCCTTGTCGCCAGGAAGCTGTTTTTGCCGTCCACGAGACCGGCGACGCTGTGGATCTTGGTCGTCTCGATGGCTTCCGCCTCCGTCATGGGCGGCAGAATCGTGACGAGCCGCTTGGCCAGCATTGATTTTCCGGTGCCCGGACTGCCCAACATCAGCAGATTATGACCTCCCGCCATCGCAACCTCGAGAGCTCGCTTGGCATGGCCCTGCCCCTTGACCTCGTTGAAATCAATCCCGTAGTGCTGTTTTGCCCGGAAAAAGGCCGCCCGGTCGAGCTTTTCGGGTTTGATATGGCTTTCGCCGGCCAACAACCCATAGGCATCTCGCAGTGTCTCGATGCCGTAAACGAAGATCCCCTCGACAATGCTGGCCTCGACCGCGTTCTCCCGCGGCACGAAGATGGCCCGCAGCCCCTGCGCCTTCGCCTGGAGCGTGATCGGCAGGATGCCCTTGATCGGCCGGACCCGTCCGTCGAGGGCGAGTTCCCCGACCATGGCGCACTTTTTCAAGGCGCCTTCGCCGAGTGCGCCGTTCTGGTCCTGCGCGAGCGAAGCCATCCCAATGGCGATGGGCAGGTCGAAGCTGGGCCCCTCCTTGCGCAAGTCCGCGGGGGCAAGGTTGATGGTGATGGCTTTGGCCGGCCAGCGCAGCGCGCTGTTGCGGGTCGCGGTGATGACACGGTCGATGCTTTCGCGCACCGCGGCATCGGGCAGGCCGACCAGCTTGAAATCGATCTTGCCGGCATCCGAAGCGTTGACTTCGACTTCCACTCCCACGGCATCGACCCCGTGGACGGCCGCGGAATAAACGCATGCCAGTGACATGAACGGGATTGTTCCAAGACCGGCCGGTCTTTGCAACCAAAAATGCTGTTCAAAATCTCATGACATCGAATAAGGATCGATGTCGACGGTCACGAAAACGTCGTCGGGAAAGGTCAAAGGCTTCATCACTTCGCGGATGTGGCGGGCGAGGACGCGGGCACCTTTCGACTTCAGGACGATCTGGAAGCGCCACTGGTCGTGCGATTTCACCAAGGGAGATGGCAGCGGCTCGGTCACGGTGATTCCTTCCGGAAGGTTGCGTTTCAATCGGGTGTGAAGCGTCTTGAGGGAAAAATCGGCGCGCTCTTGATGAACGGAACGCGATGTGATCAGGGCGAGGTGGGCGAAAGGCGGGTGCGAAAAGCGCTCGCGCATCGCCAGTTCGTAGTCGGCGAAACCCTCGAAGTCGTGGTGGCGCGCGAACTGGATTGCCGGATGGTGCGGCGTGTGGGTTTGCACCACCACCTCTCCCTCCAACTCACCGCGTCCTGCCCTACCTGCGACCTGGGTCAGGAGCTGGAAGGTGCGTTCCCCCGCTCGGATATCCGGGATGTGCAGTCCGACGTCGGCATTAAGCACCCCGACGAGGGTGACATTTGGAAAATCGAGTCCCTTGGCGATCATCTGGGTGCCGAGAAGGATGTCGATCTTGCGGCTCCGGAAGGCGTTGAGCGTGTCGCGGAGCTGGTTCTTCCGCTTCATCGTATCAGTGTCGACCCGGGCCAGCTTCGCGTCCGGGAACACCTGACGGAAAATCTCCTCGACCCGCTCGGTTCCATATCCGGCGTTGACGATGGAGCGGCCCGAACATTCCGGGCACTGCCGCGGCGGCAATTGGGCGAATCCGCAAATGTGGCAGATCAGCCGCTCTTCCTTGCGGTGCAGGGTCAGGGTCGTGCTGCAGTGTCGGCAAGTCGCCACGTATCCGCATTCCGGACAGAGGATGTTGCGCGCGAATCCGCGGCGATTGAGAAAAAGGATGGTCTGCTCGCCCTTCTTGAGCCTCTCTTCCATGGCGAGACGGAGTCGGGTGGAGAGGATCGTCGGACCTGACTCGCTCTTGCGCCCCTCATTGCGCATGTCGATGATCCGGATCACCGGCATTTTGCGGTCGTCGACGCGTTGACGCATCACCGCGAGGTCATACTTCCCGACCCTGACATTGTTCCAGGTTTCGAGCGATGGCGTCGCGCTGCCCAGCAGGACCGGGCATTTCTCAAGGGCGGCGCGGACCACCGCGATATCGCGGGCCTGGTATCGGGGCACGGTGTCTTGCTTGTAAGAGTTTTCGTGCTCCTCGTCGACGATGATGATTCCGAGGTTCCGCACCGGTGAAAAGATCGCACTGCGAGCCCCGATCACAATGCGCGCCTTCTGGTCCAGCACCTTCCGCCATTCATCGTGCCGCTCGCCCTCGGAGAGGTTGCTGTGCAAGATCGCGACCTGGTCTTTGATGGCAGCGAAGCGTTGCTTGAAGCGGTCCGCGGTCTGAGGAGTCAGGGCGATTTCGGGCACGAGGACGATTGCACCCTCTCCCCGCTCGATCGTGTTTTGGATCGCTTGGAGGTAAACTTCGGTCTTTCCGCTACCGGTGACTCCATGGAGCAGGATCGGCTTGGCGGATCCTCCCCCGGCGATTGTATCCTTCGCCGAGATCACGGAAGCAAGCACCAAGGCTTGTTCCTCATTCAAGACCAACGGAGCGGATGGAACATAGTCCACGTTTTCGAGCGGGTCGCGCGTGACGATCCGCTCGACCACCCGCACCCAAGCCCGCTCCTCAAGAGCCTTGATTGCGGTGCGGGGGATCCCAAGATCTCCGGTCAGTTCCCGCAAACTGCGCGAGCCGGTTTCCAAAATTCCCAACAACTCCTTTTGTTTGGCCTGCCGGCGATTCAGTTGCCCGGAAAGATCAGGACCGACCGGCACGATCGCCTCAACCCAAGCTTCGGTCTTGCGCTTCTCCTCTTCTCCCCGGGAGGGTTTGGGAAGCATCGTGCGGATCACGGTCTCAATGGGCGCCAGGTAAAAGTCCGCGATCCATTTGGCGAGGGCCATCAAACCGGGCGTCAGAAAGGGATCATCCCCGACTTTGCCGAGGATGGGTTTGATGGCAAAGCCAGCCGTGGTGGCGTCGATCGTCTCGACCGCGCAGACCGTGCCGACGGCGCTCCGGTTCCGTAAGGGGACTCTCACCCGGTGGCCCGGTGCCACATCGACCCCCTCGGGGAGGGCGTAACTGAAACTGAGGTCGCTTGAGGCCCCGTCGATCAACACGTTGGCCACGCGGATTTCAGACATGCGGGACTCTACGCTACAAAAAAGAAACCGCCTCCCCGTAAGGAGAGGCGGTTTGCACCAAGGTATAAGTAAAACTTAGTCCTAGATGGGGCTGACCTCAGAAGGAGACCGAGAGAGTGACACCGCCGTGGAGGATGTCGCTCTGGGGATCACCAGTCGGGTTGATGCCGTCGGCGATCCAGGAATCAGGAGCACCAACGTAGCCGATGTAGGGGGTAAGGGTCGTGCGGCAGTTGAGCGTGATGGGGAGCTCAGCCTTCGCGTAGTAGTGATTCCAGCCGCTGTCGCGGGGGGTGGAACCATTGGGGACGAGAGGGTTGAAGTAGCCATCCGAGTAGCCGACGCCAGCGCTGATCACGAGACCGATGCTGTCGGTGACTTCAAAGGTCTTGGAAAGACCCGCTTGGTGATACCATCCGTTGGAGGCACCGCCCATGGCGTAGTTGGATTCCCAAGTGAAATCAACGAAGCCAAGGCTGCGGCTGATGTCGAGACCGATTTCGCCGTAACCGCCAGTGTTGACGATATTGGAGCGGGTTTCGGGGAAGATGAAGTGGGTGTAACCAAGAGCCACGTCGAAGCCAGCGAAGGTGCCGAGGGCGGCGCTGACATAGAGATCGAGCTCATCGTAGGCACCACCGATGCCGTCTTCGTTGATACCGTTGAGGTACCAGGCACCGACCGTGATCGGAACGGCAAGACCGTCGAAGGTGTAGTTCACATCGGTCCAGGCGCTGTCACCGGCAAAACGGACACCGTAGAAGATGTAGTCCGTCATGTAGCCGGCGGAGATTTCGCCGCCGAGGTCGACACACTCCTCGATCGGAGCCTTGCCAACGGGGGCCTTGCCCCAGTCACCCGCGTTCACACCGAGCGTGAGCGCGCCAATAGTTGCAACCAGAATGGTCTTTTTCATAATTCGTTTGTTTCCCTTGGTTTGAGATGTGGTCGTAATAACCGGATTTGATCAGGGCTTTCACCCATCTTTCTTCCCCCTGAGCAACAGACATGCCAGAATAGCAATCAATTGCGGAAGGTCGAACGACGTGGGGATAGTGGTTTAGGTCCCTGCCCTTCGCAACCAAAAAAAATCGTTTTTGACCTAAGAAACCCCTCTGCGAATCGTTATTTGAAGTTCCCAGCATCGGTTAATTCGTAGACAACCTGTTGATTTTCAACGGCAGCATCCTCTTCCCGGCGAGAGACCATCTTCGCCAAGGTGATCTGTTTTTTTTGGGCGAGGGATTGAGAAGGCCGGGTGGTTTTTCCACCTCTTTTTCCGTCCACGGACACCTGGACACCCCCGGAGAGAGGGTTTTCCGCCCAAATCAGGGTCAAGGAGTGGCGCAGTTTGCCCGAGCTACGCATCCTCGAAACAATTTCTTGGCCGAGGTAACATCCCTTGTGGAAATTCACCGCCCAATCGTCCAAGCCGAGTTCGGCAGGAAAGGACTCCCCGTCGATCTCTTCAGGAGAACGTGGAATCTTGGCCACGATCTGGAGGAGTGACCACTCCTCGTCGGAGATTTCTCCCCTCAACGTTCCGAGGTTTTCGCGGGCTGCTTCCCATCGGTCCCAACCAGCCGGGAAGTCGGGCCCCAACCGTTTTGAGCGCACCGTGCCCTCTCGTTCCATGAACTCATGAACGAGTGCCACTTCGCCCGTGAGGTCCTCGACCTCGCATTCATCGGCGATCAGATACTTTTCCAGGCGGGCGTGAAGCGTCTCTCTCTGGGCAAGTTCGCCATCGACGATGAGAGTGTCTCCCCGAGCCTGAACCCAGACAAGCGCCTCGACCTTGCCCTTGGCATTGCAAAGGCACGCAGCGACGGATTCTTCCTCAAGGGGACCGGTCACGTCGTTGCTAACCTGTCCGTTGAGGTAGCGGACGCGATCCGGACCGGTGATCCGGAAAACGGAGCGCGCCAGGCGCACCGCGCGCCCCGCAAGCCGGTCGATCTCGGGCTTCATTCGTTGTGGTCTTGATAGGGGGACGCCACCACCGAATAGTCGGCGTCTCCCCGCCTCTTTTGAATGGACCGGTAGAGCACGCTCGCCGTGGTGGTGAGGACCGGCATCTCCAATTCGAGCTGTTTCGCCAAGCCAATGGCATACTGGGTGTCCTTGAACATGTGCTTTAGCGAAAAATGGGGCTCGTAATCGCGGGCGATGATGCCGGGCAGTTTCATGCCCACCAGGGTTGAGTAACAGGCGTTCTGCTCGAGCGCTTCGAGCAGTCGGGCGGGATCAATGCCGGCCTTGGCGACAAGCGCGTAGGATTCCGCGAGGATGCCGACGGTGGTGGCCGAGATCATGTTGGTGGCGATCTTGAGGAGGGAGGCCTCGCCTACGCGTCCCAGATGGAGGATGGATTTCGCGCTCGCTTCGAGAATCGGCCGAACCCGCTCCAGCACCCTCGCATCCCCTCCTATATAATAAACCAGTTGCCCGGCTTCGGCGGCATTGCGGCTTCCCGTGAACGGAGCATCGAGAAAGGCGGCTCCGGTGGCCTGGACCTTTTTGAACGTTTCCGCAACCGCTTCGGGATCAAAGGTGCCGTTCGCGATAACAGTGTGGCGGGACTCAAGTCGATCGCGGATCCGATCGATGACCTCGGCGAGAGCCTTGCTGTCGCTCACGAAGATCTGGACGGTGTCAGCCAAGGCAGCGACCTCCGCGGCCGAACCCAGGAAGTGCGGAATGGGTTTCGGGCTGCGGCTCCAAACATAGACTTCGTGTCCTCGACGGCGCAGGCACTCGGAGACGCGGCTGCCGATGATGCCAAGTCCGATCACTCCGACCTTTTCAATCTTGGTTTCCATGACGGAATTCACTCCAGCCCGTCGCCAAAAGCAATTTCAATCGGGCGGCGGAGTTCCGGCGGTGCCCCTTGCTTCGCGGCCGGGTTTCGTGTTTGCTCTTCACGATGCAGGAAGCGATACGAGGTCGGATTGTCCATTTCGGACAGCTGGGGCTGCTCGTGGCGGACTCGATCCGGTCTTTGGCAGGAGAGGGTCTGCGGCTTCGGCTCTTTTTCGCGCAGGTCGTGACCATCGGGATCGCCTCGCAGCTCGTGGTGATCGTGACCGGCGCCTTCACGGGAGCGGTGTTTGCCGCCCAGGCGTTTTACAAGTTTCAGGAGCTCGGCCTCGCATCGGCCACGGGACCGGTGGTCTCGGTGGCGATGTGCCGGGAGCTCGGGCCCGTCCTCGCCGCCCTCATGGTGACCGGTCGCGTCGGCGCCGCGATGGCCGCGGAGATCGGGACCATGAAGGTGAATGAACAAATCGACGCGCTCCGCTCGCTGGGCGTGGATCCGGTTGGATATCTTGTGGTGCCACGCCTGCTTGCCGTCCTGCTTTCCATGCCCATCCTCGTGGGTGAGGCGATCTGGTTCGGAGTCGCTGCTTCGGAATTCCTGGCGGTCCACGTTTTTGGGATTCCCGGCCCTTGGTTCAACGAACAGGTCATCCTCCACACCGGAGCGAGCGATGTCTTCACCGGGCTGATCAAGGGCACGGTGTTTGGGTTCGTCATGGTCTTGATCTCGTGCCACCGCGGCTTGACCGCGGAGGGCGGCGCCGTCGGCGTCGGTCAATCCACCACCCGGGCGGTCGTGGACACTTCGCTTGCGGTGCTGGTGGTGAATTTCTTCCTGTCGCTCCTTTTGAATGTTTGGCTTCCGGGGAGCCGGATCGACCTGTGATGGATCCGGCACTCTCTACCCCTTACTTCGAGCTCGAAGGAGTCCGCCAATCCTTTGCGGGACGCGAGGTGTTGCGCGGCGTCTCTTTGTCCATTCCGCGCGGCCAAACTACGGTGATTCTCGGAGGCAGCGGCACCGGAAAAAGCGTCCTGCTGAAACACCTGAATGGCCTGATGCGCCCCGTCACGGGGGAAGTCCGTGTCAACGGCGTCGCCCTCGGTTCGCTGCCTGAGCGAGGCTTGCGCCCGATCCGCCGAAAGATCGGAATGCTTTTCCAGGACGGCGCCCTCTTTGATTCAATGACCGTGGGCGGAAACATCGCCTTCGCGCTGCGCGAGAGCGGCGAGCGCGATGAAGCCCTCATCGCTCGGCGGATCGAGGAGTTGCTCGCACTCGTCGGTCTGTCAGGCGAGGTGGACAAACTCCCCGGCACCATCTCGGGAGGCATGAAAAAGCGCGCCGCCCTCGCGCGGGCGCTGGCAACCGGGCCTGACAGCCTCCTGGTCGATGAACCCACCGCGGGCCTTGATCCCATCCTCGCCAAACACATCACCCTGCTGATCCGGAGGTTGTCCTGCCAACTCCATCTGACCTGTGTGATGGTCACCCACCACCTCGAATCGATGCGCGCGGTCGCCGACCAGGTGATTTTCCTCAAGGAGGGACAAGTTCGCTTTGCCGGCAAGGTGAGCGAACTTGAGACCTCCGACGATCACGAGATCCGTGCCTTTCTCGCCGCCGACCGGATCGGACTGTCGTGAAGGAGCAGGCCGGGCGATTGGAATCCATTGTCAGTCACCCATCAAAGCTCCATAATGGACAAGGTTTGATGTCCCCGACCTCCCATCGCAACGAATACCTTGTCGGGCTCTTCCTGCTCATTGGCGGGCTGCTCGCTGGCGGATTGATCCTGCGTTTCAGCCGTCCGCAGTTGAACGCACGAGGCGGCTATCCGCTCATCGTAGAGGTCAAGGACGCGACGGGAATCCGAGCTGGCGTTCCCGTGCGGCTGGGCGGAGTCGACATTGGCCGGGTAGCCGAAGATCCCGTGTTGAATGAGGACTTCGTGCTTCTTTCCATTCCGCTGGAGATTTTCTCAGGGAATCGCATCCCCACTGGATCGACGGTGAAGGTCGGCACCAGCGGTTTGATGGGCGACAGTTATGTCCGCATCCTGCCTCCCGAGCGAGCCGACGGCAGCTTCCTCCCCGAGGGACACCGCATCCGGGCGGAAGCCGCGGGATCTCTCACGGATCTGGCCGGTGAGGCCGGTCAGGCGCTGGAAGGAGTCACGGACGCCTCCATGGAGATGCGGACCGCTGCCAACCGCATCGGCAGCCTTGCCGCGAAACTCGACGCCGAGGTGTTCACCGCTGAGAGCATCGCTGATCTGCGGTCGCTCCTCTCCGATCTCCGCGCCACCGCCGAGAATCTCCATCGTGCCTCGGAGCGAATCAATCCCATGCTCGATACGACCGATGCCACCCTCGCCAGTCTCACCAAGACCTCGGCGACCGCGGATCAAACCATGAAGTCGGTCGACGCTACAGCCCAGGCCTTGCTCAAAACGGCTGAGAATGCCAATCCCGTCATCGGAGCGGTCGATACCACGGTGAAGGAACTCCACAAGTCACTCACCCGGCTCGACACGATCTTGACCAAAGTCGAAGGTGGACAAGGCACTCTCGGTGCTTTGATGAACGACCCGGAGATCCAGAAGGACCTCGGTGAAGTCCTCGACAAACTGAACCGTTACGGCATCCTCTTCTATCCTCGTGAAGGCGGTCCCGAGAAGTCCGAGGAAGAGAAGAAAGGCCCCCTCCTGCCCGGCATCCGACGCCAACCCTGACCCGCATGAGCTTTCTGGTCGTCTTCAAAAGGATCGAAGTCTGGATGCTTTTGGCAGTCGTTTCCGGTGTCCTTTGGATCGCATTGATGCCCGAAAGCGGGGAGCCGGCTCAGAAACCCATTCCTGTCGCCGCTCCCGGAGAGCCCAACCCTCTTCCTGACAAAGCACCCCAAGAAGAAGCTCCCATTCTCGTCGTCCGCGAAGTGCGCATGATCGAATCCGGGGGTGGCACGATCATAGAAACCATTCTGGCGGGACGTTCCCCGACGGGTTCAGAACTCCTGCTCGATGAAGCCTCGGTCCGGGCGACGACCGCCACGGGTGAGACGGTGCCGCGCTTTTTCGAGCCTTTCCAAACGCCCACCTTGCTCGCCGGCACCACCGAGACTGAAGCCACGCTGCGCTGGTGGCTCACGGCCCCGGCGGAGGAAATTTGGCTCGAGATATCCGGCCTGCGTCTCCGCGCCGGAGTCACCGGTACCCCGAATTGATCCTCTCCCGCCGATGCCCGCCGCCGAGTTCCTGCTGATCAACAACAACAACACCCGCACCAAGTTCGCGTTGGCGAGCCGTGATGGGCTGATTGAACAGCGGGCCCTGCTCTCGCGCGGGCTCTCCGAGACGGGCATCCGCGATTGCCTCGCGGACTGGCACTACGACCGCGCCGTGCTTGCATCCGTCGTTCCCGCCAACGTCCCGGAAATTGTCGCTGCCCAGAACGGCCGCCCCTTGCTCCAAGTCACTCCACGGATCGAACTCGGGGTGATGCTCGACTTCCCCGATCCCTCCAAGATCGGCGCGGACCGAATCGCCAACGCCGTTGCCGTCGCCGAGACCTCTCCCAACGGGCCGGTCGTGGTCGTCGACTTCGGGACCGCGGTCACCTTTGACATCATCGATGACCGCCCCGCCTACATCGGCGGGGTCATCGCACCCGGCCTCGACGCGATGCGCCACTACCTCCACGAGCGCACCGCACTACTTCCCGAAATCGAAATCGCCCGCCCCCCGTCGGCCATCGGCAAGTCCACCGTGCACGCGATGCAGGCCGGCGCCTACCACGGGTATCGCGGCCTCGTCATCGAGATCCTCGCCCGGATCGCGGAAGAGACGGGGCCACCGGCGAAAGTGATTGCCACCGGGGGATATGCGGATTTGATAGCCGACGGCCTACCCCAGATCGACGCCGTCGACTCCACCCTCACCCTGCGCGGATTGCTGCGCATCGCCCTACTCAACTTCCCCACATGACAAATCCCCCGGTGATCGGCATCGATTTCGGCGGAACCTCGGTCAAGCTCGCCGTGGTCTCCGGAGAAACGATCCTGACTGAAATTCTACGAATTCCAACCCAGGAGTTCAGCAACCCCGACGATCTGATCGACCGCATCGCCGAAGTCATCGCCGAAGTGCGGCGGAATCATCCGGCCGTCGGCGCCGTCGGCGTCGGAGTCCCCGGAGCGGTGAATTTCGCCACGGGCATGACTTACAACCTGACCAACGTCACCGGATGGTCGGCCGTCCCCCTGCGCGACATTCTTTCCGAAAAGACCGGATTGCCCTGCGTCATTGAAAACGACGCGAACTGCATGGCCTACGCCGAATGGTCCTTCGGCGCCGCCCGCGGCTGCACGCACGCGGTCTGCGTCACCTTAGGCACAGGGGTCGGTGGAGGCCTCATCCTCAACGGCGATCTTTTCCGCGGCGCCTGCTTTGCCGCCGGCGAAATCGGCCAAATGAGCATCGACCTCAACGGCGTCCCCGGCCCCTACGGGAACACCGGCGCTTTGGAACGCTACATCGGCAACCGCCAAATCGCCGAGTTGGCCGAACGGCGCTACCAGGAGGCGGGGATGGAAGTGCCCGCCGACCTCAGCCCCGAACGCCTTGCCACCCTTGCTCGCTCCGGAGATCGCGTGGCTCTGGACGTCTGGGACGAGGTGGCCCGCGCCCTCGGATTCTGCCTGATGAGCGTCATCTACCTCCTCAACCCGGAAGCCGTGGTTATCGGGGGCGGGGTCTCCGAAGCGGGAGACTTGCTCTTCGAACCCCTCCGCGAGGTGCTGCGTGGATCGCTGACCAGCGAATGCTTCAACCATCTCAAAATCGTGCCGGCCAAATTCGGAAACACCGCCGGGATCCTCGGAAGCTCGGCGATGGCAGCCGCGCTGATTGAAAGTTAATTATTGAAATTATTGAAATATCTGCTAAATTTAGAAGTCGCTGTTTCACGGGGAAAGAAAATCTTGCTAAAACCTCGCCTTCCACGCCATTGAAAAGCTTGCTCCACCGAAATCATGAACCACCAAACGATCACAACGCTTGCCTCCCTCCTGATCCTCTCAGGTTCCGCACTCACCGCTGGTGATTGGGGAAAAGCCCCTGTCGGAAAATCGCCCATCGAGGAATGCGTCGACCTGGGCGGCGAAATCAGCGTCGGTTATGAAACCGATTACGTCTTCTATGGCGTTCGTTTCGCCCGCGACAGTGTCTGGACCGACGTGAACTACACCTTCGAGGGCCTGGCCGTCCCGATCAATGTCGGCGTCTGGTACCTCAATGGGATCAATGGTGGCGGCGCCGGTTACGACGAACTCGACCTCTATGTCGATTTCACCCTCGGCACCTTCGCTGGATTCGACTTCAACCTTGGTTATTACCACTACACCTTCCCCGAGTTCAGGAGCAATGTGACCCCCTCGGGCGGTTACGGCGAAGCCTACCTCGACATCGCCCGCAGCCTTGGCTGGGTCGACCTTTCCTACAGCGCCATCCAAGCCTTCGGGGGCGGAGGAACTGCCTCAGGATGGTTCCATGAGTTCGGCCTCGAAAAGACCTTCGAATTGACCGACAAGATCTCGCTGGTGCTCGGTGCCGGAGTCGGCTACAGCGATGGATATTATACCGTCCTTCTGGGTGGAGCCTCCGACAGCGGATGGAACCACTACTACGCCAAGGCCTCGCTGCCCATCTCGCTCAATTGCCGCACCACCCTGACGCCCTACATCGGCTACAACGGGGCTCCCGATAGCTGGATCGCCGATGGGATCAATGCGATCGGTGAACCGCAAAGCGATATCCTTCACGGTGGAGTCAACCTGACCGTTTCCTTCTAAGGAAGCGACTCCCGTTGTTTTCGGACGCAAAAAAACCCTGTTGCTGCAAGGCGACAGGGTTTTCTTTTTTGACCTGACTGGGTTGACTACGGGACTCGACAGGGTCAAGTCGCCGGCCCGCGAACCCGCAGATCAGGCACCCGCGGCGGCGGTATTGAGACGAGCGGCCATGCGGCCCTTGATGCGGTCGGCGGTGCGCTTGTGAAGCGTACCACGCTTCGCGGCCTTGTCAGCCGCCGAGGCGAACTTGTTGTAGGCGGCCTGTGCCGCGGCCTTGTCACCGGACTCGATGGCGGCGAGAGCGCTCTTGCGGGCATTTTTCACGTTGCTCTTGATCGCACGGTTTTGGGCGGTGCGGACCTTGGTCTGACGCACGCGTTTGAGGGCGGATTTCGTGTTGGCCATCGAGAATCGGTGTTGGAAATAAAGAAAGGGCGCGGAGCATACGCCCGAATCAGCGCTCGTCAAGAGGAAGCTCAACCACCTCGACCGGCTCGGCCTGGAGGTAGCTGGTCTCAAATCCGTTCTCTTCGAGCACATCGGCACCGGTTTTGAAAATGCCGCCACTGTTCCAGACCGGTTTGGAAGCCGGGGGATCCGCGGGAATGACCGGGACCGCGGTGGCGATCGGTGGATTGACCGGCACCATCTCGATCGCCGCGCCCATTTCCTGAGCCTTCTCCAAATCGCGCCAGAGACCTTTCTGGACGATGAAGACCTTCGAGCCCTCGCCGATCCGGTCATGCAGGTCGATCACGTCGCGCGACTTCATCCGGACACATCCGTAGCTGGCCGGCTTGCCGATATCGCGCTCCGCGGCGGTGCCGTGGATGTAGATGCAGCGGGAAAAGGCATTCTCGTTCTTCGGTTCCAAGCCGTTCAGCCAGAGGATCCGGGAAACGATGGGGTCACGACCAGGGGCGTTCGGCTTGATCACTTCGCCGGTCCATTGACGGCTCTTGAAAACCGCGCCAGCCGGCTTGCCCGCTCCGATCTTCTCCGCCACTTCCAGCTTTCCGGCCGGCGTCCGATAGCTGCCCTTCTCGTCACCAAGGCCGAACTTGGACGTGGAGACCGGATAGGTCTTGACCAGTTCCCCTTGACGGTAAAGGGCCATCTTCTGCAACGGGACGGAGACTTCCATCACATTGAGGCTGTCTTTGCGGGCGGCCGTCTGCACGGCGCAGCTGCACATCATGGTGCCGGCCAGGGCCAACACGGGGAGTTGGAGGATCGAAACCTGAAGGGAGGCTCGGGGGGATTTCATGGATTGTAGCTACAACGCTGGGTGGGATGTTCTCTTAGAGACCCCGCTACAATTCCCGATGTCAGAAGATTCCAGTGAGTGAGTGGCCGGAATGAGATTGCTCTCAGATGTAATATATGGACTTCTTAACTAAAGTGCAAATCTTCTGGCAAACTTTTTTGCAAGGCCTAACGTTTTCCCTCACGAAGCGTCCTTCGTAACACGCTCGCGATGCCCCTCCCCTTCCGCTTCTTTTCCCTGCTGCTTCTGGCGGCCTCAAGTTTCCCGGTCCTCCATGGCCAGGAAATCCCCGAGGAATTGCTGGAAGACGAACACCTGCGCGAGGAGATGGGCGTCAACGAGTTCACCACACCATCGATCCGGAAGATCTTTGACGAGCTCAAGCGTCTCCGCCCCCTCCCCTACGATGAGCTCAAGCGACCACTCGCCGAACAACCTCCTCAGGATCGCAGCAAACTTGCCCTCAGCATGGGCGTGCTGCTGGCGGATGGCTTTTTCGCGGTCGAGGCCGAGCAATTTTTCGATCTCGAGCCGATCGGTCGTGCGCTCTTGAATCACGGCAAGATCCTCGGCTCGGGCAACCGGATCTCGAGCCATATGAAGAGCATGCTCGAGAAGGGAGCGACCGGTGAGTGGGAGGCTCTGAAGGAAGAGCTTGTCGGCACGCAGAAAGACGTCCAGAAAGAAATGGTCCTCATCCGCGACGTCGATGCCGCCAACCTGATCAGTCTAGGCGGATGGCTCCGGGCCGTCGAGATCGGCTGCGCCGCCTCGCTCAATCCCTACGATCCCGCCAAAGCCGCCACGCTCGCGAAGCCGGATGTCGTGGAGTATTTCGTCGGCAACCTCGAAACGCTCGAGCCGCGCATCCGCAAGGTCGAGATCGTCTCCACGATCCGCAACCGCATCCTCGAGATCCAGAAGATGATGGAACTGCCCGAGGGCGAGATCCTTTCCGAGGAAGAAGTCCGCAACATCCACGGGATCGTCGAGGGCCTCGTCACGCAGATCTCCGGCGGAGAGCGTCTCCTCAAGACCACACGGACCGACGGGGGGAACACGACCTCAACCCAGCCGGTCAAGCCGGCCGCTACCGGCGGGGTGATCTCCGGAGAGGTGCCGCAGTGATGCCTCACGTCTCCGGCAGGAGGAAACGCGAGGCCTGCTCGACGTCCTTGTCGCCGCGCCCTGACAAAGACACTACGATGATCTGGTCGCGCCCCATCGTCGGCGCCACGTTTCTCACATGGGCAAGCGCGTGGGAGGTCTCCAGCGCCGGGATGATCCCCTCGGTGCGGGCCAACTCGGAAAAGGCGGCGAGCGCCTCGTCATCCGTCGCGTAGGTGTAGGAAACCCGGCCTTCACTCTGGAGAAAGGCGTGCTCGGGTCCGACCGCGGCATAGTCCAGTCCGGCCGAGACGGAGTGGGTCAATTCGATCTGTCCGTCCTCGTCGGCGAGCAGCCAGGTTTTGGTGCCTTGCAGCACTCCGAGCTTCCCGCCTTGGAAGCGGGCCGCATGTTCGCCCTGCTTGATGCCGTGTCCCCCGGCCTCAACGCCGGTCATCTGCACGGACTCATCCTGGAGGAAAGGGTGGAACAGGCCGATCGCATTGCTGCCACCACCGACACAGGCCACGAGCAGGTCGGGGAGACGACCTTCCCTCTCCAAAATCTGACGGCGCGCCTCAGTGCCGATGACACGGTGAAAATCGCGAACCATCATTGGATAAGGATGTGGCCCGAGCGCGCTGCCAAGAATGTAGTGGGTCGTGCGCACGTTCGTGACCCAGTCGCGCAGGGCCTCGTTGACAGCTTCTTTCAAGGTTTTTTGCCCAGCCTCGACCCCGCGGACTTCGGCTCCGAGCAAGCGCATCCGGATCACGTTGAGCCGCTGGCGCTCCATGTCAGTCGCGCCCATGTAGACCACGCATTCCATCCCGAAACGCGCCGCCACCGTCGCGGTCGCGACCCCGTGCTGACCGGCTCCCGTCTCGGCGATGATGCGTTTTTTGCCGAGCCGTTTGGCCAGCAGGATCTGCCCGAGCGCGTTGTTGATCTTGTGCGCGCCGGTGTGGAGCAAGTCCTCGCGCTTCAGGAAAATACGGGCACCGCCCAACTGACCCGTCCAGCGCTCCGCGAAATAGAGGGGGGTCTCGCGACCGCAGAACTCCTGGAGCAAACGATCGAGCTCGCTCTGGAACGTCGGATCCTCCTTGGCGCGCGCATATTCCGCGGTCAGATCATCGAGGGCGGCAACAAGCGTTTCGGGCACAAATCGTCCGCCGAAAGTGCCAAAGTGGCCGCTCGCATCGGGCAGGGTTTGGGGCAGGGTCGCCGTGGTCATCTTGGGAGGATTACGTCCCTCCGCACGGGGGTGTCAAGGCGGAGGGATCGCAACCCTACGCCGGGGCGGCGAGTCGTTCCAGTGCGATCATGGCGGCGGCGTGACGATTATCCGCACCCAGCTTCTCGAAAACATGGCTCAAGTGCACCCGCACCGTATTTTCCGCCGCTCCGAGGATCAGGGCGATCTCGGGATTCGATTTTCCCTGCGCCACCCAGAGGAGCACCTCGGCTTCGCGCGGCGTCAGGCCGAGGGCCTGCAGGGGCACCGCGGAAGAAAAATCCGGGGTGAACCCGGGGGACCTTTTGACCTCACGATCCAGACGCGCCCGGATGGCACCGAGCAGGTCATCGGCCGCCACCGGCTTGGTGATGTAATCATCGGCGCCCAGATTCATGCCCTCGCGCAGATCCTGCTTCTCACCGCGGGCGGTAAGAAAAATGAAGGGCGTCCCACCCATCGACGGGGAAGCGCGCAGGGCAGTGAGGACCTCGTGCCCGTCCATTCCCGGCATCATCACATCGCAGAGAATGAGATCGGGCTTCTCCTCGCACGCGATCTCCAGCCCACACCGGCCGTCCGGCGCCTCGAGCACGGCAAAGCCTTCCATCAATAAGATGGTGGCCAGATTTTCCCTCATGTCGGGTTGGTCTTCGATCACTAGGACGGTTTTCATTCGGCAAGAACGAAGGTTTCGGTGGGTAACGGTTCGGATGTGGCGACGAACAAGGGCAGCCATACCTTCGCAGTGGTTCCGTCGCCGGGACGACTCTCCAGCTCAAAACGTCCGCCGAGCATTTCGATGCAGCGGTTCACGATGACGAGCCCGAGACCCGTACCCGGGAGCAGCCCGACATTGCTGCCACGGGTGAAACTTGTGAAAAGACGGTCGCGGTCCTCCTCCGGGATGCCAATCCCCTGGTCCTCGATCTCGAACCGGGCATCCTCACCCTCGCGAGTCACCTCAAACCGCACCTCTCCTCCCGGCAGTGAGTACTTGCAGGCATTCGAGAGGAGATTCCCGATGATGTGCCGGATGAGCGCCTCGTCCCCCTTTGCCCCCGCCAGGGATCCATCCATCGCGAAATGGACCGGCACCGGGTTGCGCGTTGCCGAAGCGAGCTCGTCGATGATGATCCGGCACAGCGAAGCGAGGTCGAGCAACTCCGCCGAACAGGTCAGCTTTCCGTCTTCCATTCGTCCCAGCAACAACACCTCTTCGATCATCGAGGCGAGATTGCCGGTGGAGCTCCTGATCATTTCGAGATGTCGCCCACGCTTGGCTGGATCGAGCCGGTCGAAATATCGCATCAGCACCTCCGTTGCCGACATGATGACCCCGAGCGGAGTCCGGAATTCGTGCGACACCAGGGAAACGAAATCACTCTTCACCAGCCCGAGCTTGCGTTCACGCTCGAGCGCCTCCTGCAACTCGACGGTGCGCGCCGCGACGTGCCGTTCGAGTTCCTCGTTCCGCTTCCGCAGCCGCCTGAGATGCCGGCGCTGCCACACCACACCCGCACCCGCGAGCAGCATCAACAAAACGGCGGCGAGACCGGCGATCTGCAAAGCCCGCCGGACCTCCCGGCGCTCGAAGAAGGTGGGCATCTCCATCACCTCGATCCATCGTGGGTCGTCCACCCAGACGGCCACATACGGATTCACCGGCCAGTTGGGGATCTCATGGATCCTTCCTGAGCCCGTGAACCGCACCACCGCTCCCTCCGGGATCCGCTCCGTCAGATCGGTTCCGACATCAAAACACAACCTCACCGGCAGACCATCGCAATCGGCGAGGATCACGTCATAGGTCAGGGGAACCGACTTTTGATCGACGACATAGGGACGCGTCGTCTGCGAATGACCCGTCACCTTCGCCACCGCGCTGATCCGCCGAGCATGATGACGTTCCACGCTGAGCTCCTGCCCGCGTACCTCCGCGACGGGCAGGGCCTCGCCGGATCCCACCTTCTCCGCTTTCTCGGCGAGATGCCAGTAATCCCGGCCGTTGTAGCCGGTGACCAAGGCTTCGATCCGGTCGCCGGGCGTAAAGGCCTGGCTGTCTTTTGAACGCAGGCAAATGGCTCCCGAAGCATCCTCGACGAAAAGGTAGCCGCGGATCATGTCACCAGTCACCACTCCACGGATCAGGGGCTTTTCGCCGCGCGCGACGCGCCCTGGCACCTCGGCGATCGGTGTCGGCGAGAACTCCTGCGATTCTGCCACCGCGACCAACGACACGGAAGCCGCCACCACTGGCAACACCCGGTGCCGGATGCCTGAACGGCTGAAAAGAAACGGCATGATCGTGTGGATGCTCAATGGAATCTCCGAACTTACTCCGGATCTCGCGCCCGGATGAATAGTCGTATCGGACTAGCCTTTCCCCTCTTCTAGAGAGGCCGCGCGGGCTCGTCAAGGTCGGGTGGCCCCCCTCCCGGCGCAGGATAGTCGGGTCCGACTATTTCCAGGCTCGCCGACTGGCGCCAACTTTCGGGACGATCCTTGCGGGTCCCGCTTCACAGGATTACCCTACCCTCGCCCCGCCCCCACATGGAACGCCGCCTGCCGCTTTGGATCCTTTGCGGGATTGTTTCCGCGACCGCTTTCGCGGGCCCCGACCAGAACGGCAACCAACTCTCCGACATCTGGGAGACCTTTTACAACGCCTCCGGCCTCGTCGCGGGCAATGACAACGACGGTGACGGATACACGAATGCCGCGGAAGCCGAAGCGGGAACGAACCCTCTTCAGTCCGCCTCCAGACCCTCTCTGGTCCTGGCCCCGCTACCCGGAAACCTCGTTTCGGTGACCTGGGAGGGCTTCGCCGGGAAACGCTATGAATTGTGGGTCCGTCAGGATCTCGATGCGGGGAACTGGCTCCTCGCGACCGATCCCACGGGAAACAACGAGCCCATCTCCTGGACCATTCCGGTCGCCGCGCTCGATCACTCCTTTTTCCGTCTCGGCACCTCCGATCCCGACAGCGACGGCGACACGCTGACGGACTGGGAGGAACGCCTCCTCGGCTTCAATCCGGACAACGACCAGTCCTTCCGCCTCTGGAGCACAACCGACGACGAACAGGTCGCGGCCTTGTGGGACGATCCGAGCACGATCACCGCCGGTCTCGTCGATGGCGAAGCCCGCGAGGACTGGCCCGATCCCGCGGTGCTCGTGATCCGGCGATCGGGGGGACTGCAGGCTCTGACGGTGAACTTCACTCTCACCGGCAGCGCGACACGGGGAACGGACTACACCACCGTATCCGGAAACCAGATCCAGGTCCCCCTCGGCGCTCGCAAGGTCCGGATCGAACTGACGGCGGTCGAGGACGCCATCACCGAGGGCGCCGAGGACGTCGTCCTCACCCTCACCTCCGGATCCGGCTACAGCCTTGGATCAACGACCACGGCGACCGCGACGATCACGGATGCCTCGGCCCTCCCCGGTCCGGAGGAGGCGGCCCGGTTTCTGATCCAGACGGCCTTTGGTCCCGACCAGGACAGCGCCGCCGATCCTGACATGATCCCCGAAAATGTCGAGGAAGTGATGGCAACGGGATTCGAGGCCTGGATCGACGACCAGATCGCGCGCCCGGAAGGTCTTCTCCAGCCCTGGGTCGACTGGGTTTCGGATGAGTCGTCGCAGCCGGGATTCAACCTTCACGGAAACTGGAAACAGTTCTCCTGGTGGGGACGGGCGATGGGCTCGCCGAAACTGCGCCCCGACGCGGCCAACAACCAACTCCCCGATCCCCTGCGCCAGCGCGTCGCCTTTGCCCTCAGCGAAATTCTCGTCGTCTCCGACCGGCCCGAAGCACTCGCCGTCGAGCAAAACGGAATGGCGAATTATTACGACCTCATGGTCACCCACGCCTTCGGCAATTACGAGGATCTCCTCTACGACGTCGCGACCCATCCGGCGATGGGCATGTACCTGAGCCACCTCAACAACCAGAAGGCGAATCCCGCGCTGAAACTCTATCCCGACGAGAATTTCGCCCGCGAGATCATGCAGCTCTTCAGCATCGGCCTGTGGGAGTTGAACGAGGATGGCACGCGCAAGACCTATCCCGTCGGCCATGCCCAGGCGGGCCAGCCCATCCCCACCTACGACAACGACGACATCACCGAACTCGCCCGCGTTTTCACCGGCATGACTTTCGCCGACAAGAATTTCCCCGGGTCCAACGGCGACTACACCCAGCCGATGAAGATGTGGGACGCCTTCCACGACTGCGAGCCGAAGACGCTCCTCGGAGGCCTGCAACTGCCCGCACGCACGCCTTCCTCCGGCAACACGGGCACGGCGGGATTGCTCGACGTCGAGGCGGCGGTGGAGAATCTCTTCAATCATCCCAATGTCGGGCCTTTCCTCTCGCGCCAGCTCATCCAGCGGCTCGTCACCTCGAATCCGAGTCCGGAATACGTCGGCCGCGTCGCCGCGAAGTTTGCGAACAATGGGGCGAATGTCAGGGGCGACCTCGGCGCGGTGGTGAAGGCCATCCTCCTCGATACCGAGGCGCGCGACGCGTCTTCGCTCGCGAATCCCGCCTGGGGAAAAATGCGCGAGCCCTTCCTCCGCGTCGTCAATCTCGCCCGGGCCTTCAACGCCGCCTCGCAGTCCGGACATTACGCCCTCGACCAGTTCACCCTCGACCATCTCCAGGATCCGATGAGCGCGCCGAGCGTTTTCAATTACTTCCTCCCCGGCCATTCCCCGCCGGGAGAACTGACCCAGCAGGGTTACGTCGCGCCGGAATTCCAGATCCTCAACGCCAGCACCGCGATCACCGGACCGAACTACTTCCGCAACGCCCTCTCCGGAAACAACCTCCACCGCTACGGCTCCGCCGCCGAACACGCCGTGCGCCTGAACCTCGATGCCGAACTCGCCATGATCGTGCCCGCGGGGCAGATCGCCGACGACGTGCCCGCCGGCCCCGCGATCGATCCCGATCCGCTCCTGCGCCGCCTCGATCTCGTCCTCACCGGAGGCACCCTCGAGCCGGAGCAATTCCAGATCATCCGCGAGGCGATGCTGCGCATCCCGCCCGGGAGCTGGAAATGGCATCAGGAGCGGCTCAATCTCGCGATCTACCTCATCGTCACCTCGGCCGAATTCAACGTGCTCCGCTGACCCGCCATGAGCCTCTCCCGACGACAGTTCCTCCGCCAGGCCGGTTACGGATCGCTCACCTCGATCCCGGTCCTGAACACCCTCGTCAATCTCGGCGCGGCGGGACGTCTCGCCGCGGCGACGGCTCCGGCGAACGGCGAATACCGCGCCCTCGTCTGCGTCTTCCTCGCGGGTGGCAACGACTCCTTCAACATGCTCGTGCCGCGCGAGGCCTCGGCCTACGCGACCTACCAGGGTTCGCGGTCGAATCTCGCCCTGACACCCGCCCAATTGATCGACATTTCGCCGATCGGACTTCCAAACTTCGCGATCCACGGCGGCATGCCGGAGATCGCGAATCTCTTCTCCACTGGAAAGGCGGCCTTCGTCGCCAACGTCGGCACGCTCATCGAACCGGTCCAAAACCGCAGTCAAGTCGCGACGAACGCGAAGCGGCTGCCGCTCGGGCTCTATTCGCATTCCGACCAGATCGAGCAGTGGCAGACGAGCATCCCCCACTCGCGCTCCGGGATCGGCTGGGCCGGACGGATGGCGGATCTGCTCTCCGACCTCAACAGCGAGCCGGTCGTGCCGATGAACATCTCGCTCGATGGCAGCAATGTCTGGCAGACCGGCCATCAGGTCGCGGAATATTCGATCGTGCCGGGCAACAATCTCGAACTCGGCGGCGCGGTGGGTTTGGCAGGATACCAGCGCGGGGCGGCGCAGTTCAACGAGGCGATCAACGCCGCGAGCACGGCGGTCGACAGCCAGCTCGCCCTCACCTACACGAACCTGCTCGCCCGCACCTTCCAGAATCGGAAAAAGCAGGCCCTCGACGCCTACAATCTCTTTCACAACGCCACCAGCGCCCCCCTCCCCGGCGGCGCGGTCTTCCCCAATACGCCGCTCGGCTACCGCCTCCGCACCGTCGCCCAGGCGATCCAGGGACGCGCGGGGATCGGGGCGGTGCGCCAGACCTTCTTCGTCCAACTCGGCGGTTGGGACCATCACAGCGGTGTCCTCGACGGGCAGGCCGCGATGCTGCCGCAGGTCAGCGCGGCGATCGGAGCCTTCTACAATGCCCTCACCCTGATGGGAGTGGAGAACCAGGTAACCACCTTCACCGCCTCCGACTTCGGGCGCACTCTCACCAGCAACGGACAGGGTTCGGACCACGCCTGGGGCGGGAATCAGATCGTCGTGGGTGGGTCGGTGCTGGGTCAGCGCATCTACGGACAGTTCCCCGACCTCGCGGTCAATCCCGACAGCGGCCCCGAGGTCAATCCGCTCGACACAGGGCGTGGACGTTTCATCCCGACGACAAGTTGTGACGCGTTTTTCGCCGAGATGGCGCTCTGGCTCGGGGTCGCGCCGTCGGATCTGCCTGTGATCCTGCCGAACATCGGGGAGTTTTACGACGTGAACGGAAGCACCGCGCCCGTCGGGTTTCTCGCCTAGTCCGGTCCGACTATTTCGGTGCGAGGCGATGTCCCCGATCGTGGGGACATGAAAGAAGTCATCGTTTCCCTCCGGCTGATTCCTCTCTTGCTCGGCGTCATTCTCTCGCTCCCGGCCGAAGCCGCACCGAGCTACAAGGTGCGCACCGAGATCCCCGACGCGAACGACGAGGTCACCTGCATCGCGATCGACCGGGACCGGGACATCGTTTACATCGGAGGAAAATTCACCGTCGTCGGAGGGCAAGCAAGATCGCGGGTCGCCGCGATCGATGCGAACACCGGCGCCCTCCTGCCTTGGAACCCCGGGGCCAACGACATCGTGCTGACCATCGACGTCGACGGCGACAGCGTCTATGTCGGAGGCACCTTCACGGAATTCGGAGGACAAGCACGGAACCGGGCGGCTGCGGCCGATGTCTCGGGAAATGTCCTGCCTTGGAATCCGGATGCCGATTCCTATGTCAAGGTGATCGCGGTGAACGGCCAGGCGGTTTACCTGACGGGCGACTTCGGCCATCTGGGCGGCGACGCGCGAACCTATTTCGGCAACGTCACCAAGGACACCGGCGCGGCACTCTCGTGGGCCCCCACCGGTCCCGGGGAAGCGTCGACGCTGGCTTTCTCCTCGACGGCCGTCTACCTGGGGGGAGCGTTTACCACGATCAATGGCACGACCCGCCAGAAACTTGCCGCCGTTTCCTTTGCCGGTGCGCTGCTCTCATGGAATCCCGGGGCTGATGCTGCGGTCCGGAAAATCATTCCCGACCGTGGCACTTTTTATTTGGCCGGACCGTTCACCCAGGTCGCCGGGACGCCCCGCAGCCATCTCGCCCAACTGAACTCGGCAGGAAGCCTGATGAGTTGGGCTCCGGAGGCCGATGACACCGTACTCGGAATGGCGAAATCCGGAAATCGTCTCTACGTGGGAGGGGGCTTCAGCCTGATCAATGGACAGGTTCGCGAGCGATTGGCCGCGATCGACGAGGATGGGGACCTACTCCCCTGGAATCCGCCCGTCGAAGGCTTCGTGTCGACGATCGCCGAACATGAGGGAACCCTCTTCGTGGCGGGGAACCTCCAATCCGTCGGAGGAATCGACAGGAACGCCTTCGCCGCCATCTACGATCCCGCCCTTCTGCCGAATCCGGAGGTGAGATTCAAAGGCAGACGACTTCAGGAGACCTGGAAACGAATCGTGAGGCTGCGCGGCACCTCGAAACACGCGTCCTCCGTCGAAGTGCGCGCCGGAAAGGGTCCCTTCCGCGCGACGAAAGGCGTCGCCAAATGGTCCCACCGGGCCCGGCTCAAACCCGGTCCGAACCGGATCGTGATCCGTGCCCTCAATGCGGCGGACACGATGTCAGCCCCAGTGAGGGTCTTCATCCGACGAAACTGATCCCCTACCCCTGCCCATCCATTGCCATGAATCCATCTCTTGTTTCCAAGTTCCTTCCGGGTGTTCTCGCCGCCCTGATCCTGCTCACGGCTGTTCTTTCCCAATCCGCCCCGGCCTACAAGGTGCGGACCGAGTTTCCCGGCACCGATGGCACGGTCTACGCCGTCGCGGTCGATCCGGCCAACGGGATCGTCTATATCGGAGGCAGCTTTTCCACGGTTGGCGGATATCAGCGCAAGAACATCGCCGCCTTCAGCACGACCACCGGGGCCCTGCTGCCCTGGGATCCGGGCTGCAACGGCTCGGTCTTCGTCCTCGCCGTGGGAGAAGACCGGGTCTATGTGGGCGGCCCCTTTTCGGAATTCGGCGGCGCGGCACGGAATTTTGCCGCCGCCGCCGATCTCTCGGGGGCCGTCCTTCCGTGGAATCCCGATCCGGACGGCTACGTGATTGCGATCGCCGTGGGGCAATCGTCCATCTATCTGAGCGGAGTCTTCGACAAGGTCGGCGGTATCACGAGAAGCCGTTTCGCCAGCGTGCACAAGGACAGTGGCGCCACGCTGTTGTGGAACCCCAACGGAGTCGGGGAGGCGCTCTCGATGTCGGTTGTCGGAAACGAGATCTACGCCGGAGGATTCATCCAATCGATCGGCGGGACTCCGCGCGGTTACCTCGCCTCCATCGCGGGGAACGGCTCCTTGAATTCATGGAACCCCGGCGCGAACAACACCGTTCAATCCCTCTTCGTGGATGGAAACACGATCTACGTGGCCGGAATCTTCAACAAGATCGCCGGAAACGATCGATCCTACCTCGTCGCCCTCGATACGAATGGAGCCCTCCTACCCTGGGAGCCGTCACCCGATGACTACGTCTATCACGTTCTCCGCTTGGGGAATCGTCTTTATGCGGGCGGCTACTTCACGACCATGGGTGCGTCGCCGCGCCCGGGGCTGGCGGCGTTCGATCTTGACGGAAATCTCCTCCCGTGGAATCCACCCGCCGAAAGCAATGTCAACGCACTCGCCGGCAATGGGGCGACGCTCTACGTGGCGGGAGATTTCGCATCGATCGGAGGAGTCGCGAGGCAGGGATTCGCGGCGATTTACGACCCTGCGCTGCTCCCGGTTCCCCGCGTCACGGTCAAAGGACCCAAGAATCTCGTCACCACCCGGGGAAGCATCCCTCTTCGCGGCACTTCCAGAAACGCCATCCGCGTCGAGGTCAAGGTGGGCAAGGGCGCGTCCCGCACGGCCAAGGGAGTCGCGAGCTGGACTCACCGCACCAAACTCAAACCCGGAAAGAATGTCATCCTTGTCCGTTCGGCCAATGTCGCCGACGCGACCTCGAAGCTGGTGCGGCTCAAGGTCCTCCGAAAGTAAGGCGGGTTTTTTCCGCCATCGAGCGCTCGCTTTTCCGCGGAAGCGGTGTGAAAGTTCGGGCGTCAGAGGCTGCGGATTGAAGGCGGGTCAACCCCGCCAGGGCCGGAAGGCAGCAACGGTCGCACGTCCTTCAGTGCCGCAGTTCTCTGGCAACTCCTTCCAGTCCCGGGCCGCAGGCCGCGCCGCTCAAGCCGCGGCGACGGCCTCGACGTCGAAGACTTCGCGGGCGTCGCTGATCACTCCGGTCACGGCCGCGGCCGCGACCATCACCGGCGACATCAGCACGGTGCGTCCGACCGGACTGCCTTGGCGGCCCTTGAAGTTCCGGTTGCTCGAACTCGCGCAGAGCTGGTCTCCGATGAGCTTGTCGGGATTCATCGCCAGGCACATCGAGCAACCCGCGCCGCGCCATTCGAAACCGGCCTCGGAGAAGATCTTGTCGAGCCCTTCCTGCTTGCAGAGGTGCGCGACGATCTCCGAGCCAGGCACGGCGATCGCGGTGACTCCGGCGGCGACCTTGCGCCCCTTCAGGAAACGCGCCGCTTCGCGGAAGTCGGAGAGGCGGCCGTTCGTGCAACTGCCGATGAAACAAACGTCGACCGGCGTTCCCGCGATGGGTGCGCCACCCTCGAGCTTCATGTATTCGAGCGCTTCCTCGATGCTCTTGCGGGTGTCCTCGTCGGGCGCGTCCGCCGGGCTGGGGATGTGCTCGTTGACAAAGATGCCGTGGTCGGGCGAGATGCCCCAGGTCACCGAGGGAGCGATGTCTTCGGCGCGGATGTTCACCACATCGTCGTAATGGCAGTCGGGATCCGAGGCCATCGCCCGCCAAGCCGCGACCGCCTTGTCCCAGGCCTCGCCGACCGGTGAGTAGGGACGACCTTTCAGGTATTCAAAGGTCTTTTCATCGGGATTGACGTAGCCGCAGCGGGCGCCGCCTTCGATCGACATGTTGCAGACCGTCATGCGCTCCTCCATCGAGAAATGGTCGAAGAGGCTTCCGCCGTATTCGTAGGCGTAGCCAATTCCGCCCTTGGCACCGAGCAGCTTGATGATGTGGAGGATGACGTCCTTCGCGTAGACTCCGGGGCGCAGTTCCCCGTCGACATTGATGCGACGGACCTTGAACTTGCTCAGCGCCATCGTCTGGGTGGCGAGCACGTCGCGAATCTGGGTGGTGCCGATGCCGAAGGCGATCGCACCAAACGCTCCGTGGGTCGCCGTGTGCGAGTCGCCGCAGGCGATCGTGGTCCCGGGCTGGGTGATGCCTTGCTCGGGTCCGACGACGTGGACGATGCCCTGACCGCCGCTGCCGATGTCGAAAAACTTCACTCCGAACTCGACGCAGTTTTTCCGCAGCGCGTCGATCATTTCCTGGGCGAGCCGATCCTCGAAGGGTTCCACCTGATTGCTGGTCGGCACGATGTGATCCACGGTGGCAAAGGTCCGCTCGGGATACTGTACCTTCAGTCCGAGATCCCGCAGCATGCCGAAGGCCTGCGGGCTCGTCACCTCGTGGATCAGGTGGGTGCCGATCAACAACTGGGTCTGACCATTGGAGAGTTCCCTTACGGCATGTGCGTTCCAGACCTTTTCAAACAGACTCTGACTCATTTTTCTCGGAGGTTCGCGCCTGTGGCGCGGGGAGGTTCCGGCGAAGCTAGCACAAGCTGGCGGGCCGGGGTAACGGAAACTTTTTCGACAGCCTCCCGCAGGTCAAAAATACCGGGGAATCGTTGAATTTCGGGGAAAAGCGGTGTAGATGCCATTTGCCCTCAACTGGGCGCATCATCCCATCTGAAAACCTATGAAATTGACCCAATTCATCAACACCGCCTCGGTTGCCACCCTCGTCGTCGCCGGTCTCGCCCTTTCCAGCTGCGAAAAGACCATGGAAGGCGTCTCCGAAGATGCCAAGAAGGCTGTCGAAGAAACCCAGAAGGCCGCCGCCGAAGCCTCCGCGACCGCTGAGAAAAAGGTCGAGGAAGTGAAACAGGCCGCCGCCGAGGCCACCGCAACCGCCGAGAAGAAGGCTGAAGAAGTGAAGGAAAAGGCCGCCGAAGCCACCCAAGCCGTGACCGAAGCCGCCAAGGAAACGGTCAACGAAGCCGCCAAGGCCGTTGAGCAAGCCACGGCTCCTGCCGCTCCGGCCCCTGCACCCGCACCGGCCCAATAATCGACTCCACGGTTCCTTCCGGGCCGTTCCTTTAAGACCTCCACGTCAATCCGGCGTGGAGGTTTTTTTGTGCCTGTCGGTCAGGAGTTGGCCGCTGCGGCACCAGCCGCTGCAGCGCCGATTCCCACGACGATCATGACCACGATGAAGACGATATACAGAGCGATCATCACGATCGTGGTGATTCCGACAAATTTCCAAAAGGCACGCTGTTCGTTCAGCGCAGCGACCAGGTTTTGCTCGGAAGGCGCCTGCATCAAGCGCGAGATCTGGCTCGAGTATTTGCCGAGTTTGAGTGCTGGATAGATGTAGAGAATCGCCATCAGGAAGTAAAAAACGCCGATCGCCATCATCCCCCCCATGGCACCGAACTGGGCGGCCATCTGTTCGCCGAATTCGCCTGCGGCACCCGCCATGGCACCCATCCCGATCATCGCAATGCCGCCCATCAGCAGAAAGGCAGCACCGATCCACATCAGCACGCTGAAAAAAAGGGTCCAGCCCTTGGTCCGGGCGAGTTGATCGATCACGGCGGCGCTGATGACATCGTTCGAATAGGAATAGGAGAGTGAAGGGGCGGTGTCCATGCCCACTTTCCTAGCAAATCCGGGGCCCGATGGAAAGGATCTCTACGATTCTTTTTTGCCACCCCGCGCCAATTGTTCCTCCAGGAATGGCGCGGTGCGGCTTCCGGAGACCCGGCTGACCTCCTCGGGCGTACCTGAGGCGACGACCTCGCCGCCGGCTTCCCCGGCTTCCGGACCGATGTCGATCAGATGGTCGGCCTCGGCGAGGATCTCGAGGCTGTGCTCGATCACGACGACGGTGTGGCCCTCATCGACGAGACGGTGGAGCACCTCGAGGAGCCGTTTCACATCGGCGAGGTGGAGGCCGATGGAAGGTTCCTCGATCAGATAAAGATTGGTCTTCGACTGCCGGTTCTGGCGAAGCCGGGCATGCTGGGCGCGGCCGATCCCGCGGGTCAGTTCGGTGACGAGCTTGATCCGTTGAGCCTCGCCGCCGCTGAGGCTGGGGCTGGGCTGGCCGAGGCGCAGGTAGCCGAGGCCGGTGTCGCGCATCAGTTCGAGGGTGCGGGCGACTTTGGGAACGCCGGCAAAAAAATCGGCGGCACCTGCGATGGTCAGATCCATGACATCCCCGATCGACTTGCCGTTGTATTCGACCTCGAGGGTCGCGCTGTTGTAACGCCGACCGCCGCAATCCTCACAGTCAACATAGGTCGTCGGGAGGAAGTTCATCTCCAGCTTGATGAAACCGTTGCCCTTGCAAGTCTCGCAGCGGCCGCCTTCGGTGTTGAAGGAAAAACGCGAGGCGGTGTAGCCGCGGGCGCGGGCCTCGGGGAGCTGGGCGAAGAGGGCGCGGATCTCGTCAAAAACCTTCACATAGGTCGCGGGCGTCGAGCGCGAGGTCTTGCCGATGGGTGACTGGTCGACTTCGTAGACCGCCTCGATCCGATCGGCGCCCTCGAGGGAAGACCAATTCTCGCTACCGGACTTTTTGGGTTTGGTTTTGTTAGGCTTCGCCAGGGCGGCGGTCACCGCGGGCTTGATGACTCCGCGCAGGAGACTCGATTTCCCCGATCCGGAAATTCCGGAGATCGCCGTGAGCCTTCCGAAGGGAATCCGGGCCTCCACGCTCTTGAGGTTGTTGGCTTTCGCTCCCTTGACGACGAGCCAGGCGTCGGCCTCACTCTTCTTCGGCAGAGGGCGACGGTTGCCACGCATCGGATGCACGGGCGGATGCAGGAAGGCCTCGCGCGTCGGGGAAGGAAGCGCGTTTTTGGCGGGCGCTTTGAACAGGTTTTTCGGCGGCCCCTCCCAAACCACCTCGCCACCGAACTGTCCGGCTCCCGGGCCGAGGTCGATGAGATGGTCGGCGCGGCGGATCGTTTCCTCGTCATGCTCGACAACCACGACCGAGTTCCCTTTCTCCTTCAAGCCGATCAAGGTATCGAGCAGCTTGCGGTTATCGCGAGGGTGCAGGCCGATGGTCGGCTCGTCGAGCACATAAAGCACGCCGCGGAGATTCGATCCGAGCTGGGCGGCGAGGCGGATGCGCTGGCTTTCCCCTCCGCTCAAGGTGGTCGCGGAGCGATCGAGCTGGAGGTAGCCGAGGCCGACATCCTCCATGAAACGGAGCCGCTGCACGATCTCGGGCAGGATGTCGCGGGCGATCAGGCTGCCGTGCTTGTCGAAGGAGAACCCGGCCACGACCCCGTGCGCGTCGGCTACGGAAAGGCGGGCGAGATCCGTGATGGAAAGTTCGCCGATGCGGACGTGGCGGGCGACCTCGTTCAACCGGGTACCGTCGCAGACCCGACAGGGTTCGGTCTCGGCCTCGGAGTCGCGCGAGCGGCGCATTTCCTCGCGCAGTTCGGCGTCGAGCACCGATTCGGCATCGCGTTCGTCCTGAGAGGTCGGACGCTTTTCGACGCGACCGTAGCCGCGGCAGGCCGGACACCACCCGTGCGGCGAGTTGTAGGAAAACAAACGCGGATCGAGGTCCTCGAAGGACCGACCCGTCGCGGGATCGACCATTTCCGTGTTCATTACCTGGATGCGATTCGCGGCGTCAAAAAAGCGAAGGGTGCGCTTGCCGTAGTGGAGCGCCGTCTCGACGATCTTCAGCACCTCTTCGCCGCTCAAGCCGGGCTCGACCACGCCGATGACGACGTCGATGCTGTGTTCCTTGAAACGCTCGAGCCGCTTGAAGTCGGCGACCTCGACGAGCTTGCCATCGACGAGCAGGGTGGTGTAGCCGTGGCGGCCCGCCCACTCCGCGACCTCGGTGTGGTAACCTTTTCGGGACCGCACCAGTGGAGCCATCACCCGGATGGGACGGGCACCGCGCTTCGCGGCCTCGGCCCGCAGACGGGTGACGATGGCGGAGGGAGTCTGTTTCTCCACCGCATTGCCCGTGTCCGGAGAGTATTGCCGGCCGAGCTTGGCGTAGAGCAGCCGCAGGAAATGCCAGACCTCGGTGACCGTCGCCACGGTCGATTTGCCGCCTCCGCGCGAGATGCGTTGCTCGATCGCCACGGTCGGAGGCAGGCCGGTGACGAGGTCGATGTCGGGACGCTCCATCTGCTCGACGAATTGCCGCGCGTGCGTCGACATGCTGTCGAGGAAACGGCGTTGTCCTTCCGCGAAGAGGATGTCAAAGGCGAGGGTCGACTTGCCCGATCCGCTCAACCCCGTGATCACCACGAACTGCTCGCGCGGGATCTCGAGGTCGAGGTGCTTGAGGTTGTTCTCTCGAGCACCGTGCAAGGAAATCACGTTCGCGATTTCGCTGCGGATCTCAGTGATCTTCGATCGGTATCCGGTGGAAACGCTTTCGGCTACCCGAGCTGCTTTCCGATTACCGTTCACCGATAACCGTTCACCGAGATACCGTCCCGTCACCGACGCCGCACATTCCGCCACCTCCTCCGGCGTGCCGCAGACGACCACTTCGCCGCCGTTGACGCCGGCCTCGGGACCGAGGTCAATGACGTGGTCGGCGCCGGCGATGACGTCGAGGTTGTGTTCGATCACGATCACGGAATCGCCGGCCGAAACGAGCCGCTGGAAGACCTCCAGGAGCATCGCGGTGTCGTCGAAATGCAGGCCGGTGGTCGGCTCGTCGAAGATCAGCAGGGAGGTTTTCCCATCGCTCCGTTGTCGCGCCGGAGCCGCCAGAAGGTGGCCGACGAGCTTGAGCCGTTGGCTTTCGCCACCCGAGAGGGTGTTGAGCGGCTGCCCGAGCCGCAGGTAGCCGAGCCCGACATCCGCGAGCAGAGTGAGCCCGGCGATGATCGAGGCGACGCGCTTGTCCTCCATCGCTGCGAACCATTCGACCGCCTCGGCCACGGTGAGTCGGAGGACCTCGTCGAGGTTGCGGCCCTGGAACTGCACCTCGAGCGCCTCGGGCGTGTAGCGCCTGCCTTCGCATTCGGGGCAGGTCACGAAGAGGTCGCTGAGGAACTGCATCTCCACCTTTTCGAAGCCGTTGCCCATGCAGCGACCGCAGCGACCGGCTCCGCTGTTGAAGGAAAAATAGCCCGGCGTCAGCCCGCGCGCCTTGCCGTCGTCGGACTCGGCGAAAAGCTTGCGGATCGTGTCGAAAAGACCGGTGTAGACGACCGGGGTCGAGCGCGGCGTGCGCGCGAGCGGGGCCTGGTCGACCATCACCACCTCGCGCACGTTGCCATAACCGCGGACCTCCTTGCATTGGCCCACCTCGGTCTCGGCAGTGGCCTGACGGAGCGATTCAAGGAGGTTTCCGTAAAGCACGGAGTGGACCAGGGTCGACTTGCCCGATCCGGAAACGCCGGAGACACAGCAAAGCACGCCGAGAGGGAAGTCGACGTCGATCTTTTTGAGGTTGTGCTGGCTGGCCCGCTTCACCGAGAGCCATTGCGAGGGCTTGCGCCGCTGCCGCTGGACCTCGACCGATTTTTTGCCGGACAAATATTGCAAGGTCAGCGAGGCGGGATGGTCACGCAATGACTTGCCCGCGTCCGCCACGGTGGCGGCACCTTTCCCCGCATAGACCAACTCGCCCCCGCCCTCGCCGCGGCCTGGACCGATGTCGATGAGGTGATCGGCGGCACGGATCACGGCCTCCTCGTGCTCGACGACGACGAGGGTGTTGCCGAGATCGCGGAGGCGCTCCATCACTCCGATCAACTTGCCGACGTCGCGGGCATGGAGTCCGACGGTCGGTTCGTCGAGCACGAAAAGCGTGCTGGTGAGACTGGCGCCGAGGCAGGTGGTCAGGTTGACCCGCTCGATCTCGCCGCCCGAGAGCGTCTTGGTGGGCCGGTCGAGATCGAGGTAGCCCAGCCCGACCTCGCGCAGGTAGGCGAGACGGTTGCGAACCTCACCGAGCAACATCGAAGTGGTTTTGTCAGGGGCGGCGAGGGGCAACTCCGCGAAAAAGCGATGCAGATCGTCAATCGAGAGCTGCCAGAGCTCCGGCAGTGTTTTCCCCGCGACGCGGAAAGCGAGCGCCTCGGGCTTGAGACGAGTGCCCTCGCAGGCGCGGCATTTCGTGTAGCTGCGGTAGCGGCTCAGAAAGACCCGCACGTGCATCCGGTAGGCCCGCGACTCGAGCCAGTCGAAGAAACCGCGCACGCCATACCAGGTGCCTTGCTGCCAGGCCTCCTCGGGATCACCGCCTTCCCCTTCGATGATCCAGCGCTGGTCCGCGGGCGACATTTCGTCGAAGGGTCTCACCAGGCTCAGTCCGCGCCGCCGCGCGCAGCGCTCGAGGTCCTCCTCACACTCGTGGTAGGAGTCGCCCTGAAAAGCCCGCACCAGTCCCTCGGCGATCGAGAGGGATTTGTCCGGGAGCGCCTTGTCGAGGTCGATGCCGATGACCCGGCCGAAGCCGCGGCAGACCGGACAGGCTCCGAGGGGATGGTTGAAACTGAAAAGCCCCGGCGTCGGCGGACGCAGCGTCGTGCCCGTCTCCGGCGAGGTCCAATCGCGGGAAAAGGAGAGTCGTTTTCCCGACTCGGGATCCGCGATCGTCACAACACCTTTGCCGAGATCGAGAGCACGCTCGACCGCCTCGAGAAAACGCGTCCGCCGCGAGAGCGCGACGCGGTCTTGGATGATCTCGACCCGCGCGGGCAGGGCCTTCTTCTCATACCCGGTTGGGTCGTCGACCCGATAGGGTTTGCCGTAGAGCCAGACGCGCAGGTAGCCCTGTTGCTGGAGAAAGCCGAAGAAGTCCACCACCGCGGTGCCGGCGGGCACGTCGACAGCGAAGAGCACCAGCAGCGAGGCCTCCTTGCCGAATCGCTCCGTCGCTTTCCGCAGGATCGACTCGGCCGTGTCCGGCGCGATCTCCTCGCCCGACACCGGATCGTAGCCCTTCGCGACCCGCGGAAAGAGCAGCTTCAGGTAGTCGTTGATCTCGGTGATGGTGCCGACGGTGGATCGGGTCGTCTTGACCGAGTTCTGCTGCTCGATGGCAATGGCCGGCGGGATGCCGCGGATCGCGTCGACCTGGGGTTTGTCCATCCGGTCGAAGAACTGCCGCGTGTAGGGCGAGAAGGTCTCGACGTAGCGGCGCTGGCCCTCCGCATAGAGCGTCTGGAAAGCGAGGCTCGATTTGCCCGATCCGCTCGGTCCGGTGACCACCGTAAAACGCCCCACCGGCACCTTCAGGTTGATGCCTTTCAGGTTGTTCTGACGGGCGCCTTCGACCTCGATGAAGGAGTCGCCGGAGCTGGAGGGGATGCGTTGCTTTTTCGCCATCGTGGGATGCGGGCAGGAGGTTACGTCCGCTGCCGGTCCTTGCATCCGGAAAAGGCACGTGGGGCGCCGATGCCCCGGATCAGCCCGCCTGACGAGTCAGTTGGGACGGCGGGGCCTTGATCGGCTGGCGGATTCCCTGCAGCGGGATCCACTCCTCCGCCGCGTCGAGGGACAGGCTCTCCAGCTCCAGAGACCCCGGTCCGGCGGCGGTGGCCTGGATGGAAATGCCGTAGTCCCTCACCAGGCGAATGGTCTGGAAAAAGAGGTCCTCGTCCGGCTCGGCCTCGGGCAGGGGTTCGATTTCGAGGGCGACTTTGTCGGGCACAAACTCGACCCGGGGTGCCGACTTCATCTTTTCGGCGAAAGCCGCGGCGTTCCATTCCCCGGACCCGTCGTCGTCCACCAGGTCCACGAGACCTCGCACTTCGAATTTGCCGCTCGCGGAGCGGCGCACGTGGGTGATGGCAATCTCGACGAGTTCCACGGCGAAGAGCTTGCCCTCGACATCGGCGTAGAGAGCGAAATCGCGGCCGAGAAGCAGCTCCGCCGGCAACGGCAGCTCGCGCGCCATCCGCAGGGTCAACTCCCGCTGTCCGTCCTGGTGAAAGTGGCCGTCATCGTCCCAGTCGCCCACTTCGAAGCGCATCTGGCTCTCACCGCCGCCGCTGCTCGCCTCAACGACCCGGCCCGCGAAGTAGTGGCCGTCCTCCAGATAGATCGGCACCATCTCAACCAGAGCATCAGCGAGCGGGAAGTCCTCCCAATGCACCTCGCTCTCCAATCGGGCGAGGACCACCGCCCGGCGCGCCTCGAAATCGTCCAGCGCGGGTGCCGGACTCGATTCGCGGGCACGGGAAAAGGCCATCGGAAAGCGGCGCCCGTCGAGGTTCATCATCATGCCCTCCCAGACGATCGTGTCGGCTTCGATCCGCTTCTGCAGCACGGCGCGCGCGCTCAGATCACGGCCCGTGTATTCCTCCAGCACCAGTTCGCCCTCGCGGCGGTTCGTGCCGAAGATGCGGTAGACCGTATCCGGCTCGGCCGGGTGGTGGTATGAGCCCTGCACCGATCGATCGGCATTCCAGTAAAGGGAAAACTCCGCATCGAGCCGACCCACGTAGCCCGTGTAGCGCGTCTCCGCCGCAGTGGCAGCAGGCGCCGGCGCCGCCTGGCCGCGGCCACGGGCGAATTCCATCGGGATCACGCGCCCATCGACATTGCGCATCTCGCCGCGCCAGATGATCGCTCCGTCGGTGACTGCCTTCGCCAGATAACATCGCGCCGTCAGTTTGCTGCCCGTGTACTCCTCCAGATAGAGCTCGCCCTCGGCGGGATTCGCGCCTTCCAGACCGTAGATCACGCCGGGGCGGCTCTCGTAGGTGTAGGTGCCCGAGACCGAGCCGTCATCGCCCCACTCCAGGGAAAAGTCCGCGTTCAGCGAGCCCACTTTTCCCTGGTAGTCCGCCGCCCCCAGCGGGAGCACGAGAGCGGACACGATCATCAGAAAGACACGGATCATGGGAGGGATGCTACGACGATGGCCAGATCGGGTAAAGAAAACTGCCAACCATTGCGGCCGTTGTGGGTTCCTTTCCATCGCTTATCTTCCCGATCTCATGCTCCGGCGCCTTCTCCTCACCTCCTTGCTCGCCCTTCCGCTCACCGGCGGGGAGCCGCCGGCCGAACTCGCGGGTTTCGTGGACGCCCATTGCGTCGAGTGCCATGACGATTCCGTCAAAAAGGGCGGCTTGAATCTCCTCGACCTGCCCTTTGACCCCGCCGATCCCGCCAACTTCGCGATGTGGAGGCGCGTCTACGAGCGGGTCCGCGATGGCGAGATGCCACCGGAAAAGGAGCCCGCTCCGCCGCCCGAGCCCCTCGCCGCCTTCCTCACCGGATTGAAAACGCCTCTCGTCGCCGCTGATGAGACTCGCATCAGTGCGACCGGCCGGGTCCAGAGCCGCCGCCTCACCGCCCGCGAATACGAAAACACCATCCACGACCTGCTCGGCATCGACATCCCGCTCGCTAACCTGCTGCCCGAGGATCCCGAGACGTCCGGCTTCGAGACCGTCGCGAGCGGCCAGCAGCTTTCCTACCACCAACTCGGCCGTTACCTCGAGACCGCCGACCTCGCCCTCGATGAAGCCTTTTCGCGCGCCCTCGGCGAGGATGCCAGCTACCGTCGCGAACTCTCCCCGAAAGAGCTGATCAAGAACGGCAGAGGAAACTACCGCGGTCCCGAGTTGCGCGACGGGCGCAGCATTTCCTGGCCCATCAGCCTGCAATTCACCGGGCGGATGCGGCCCACCGCCGTGCCGGGGTCCGGTTGGTATCGCGTCACGCTGAAAGAGGTCAAAGGCATCAATCCCGGGCCGGACGGCGCCGTCTGGGGCACCCTGCGATCGGGCGAATGCGACTCGGATGCACCGACCCTCCACCTGCTCGGCCTCGTCGAGGCCACTTCGACCGCTCGCGACCTCGTCTACGAAGGATGGATGGAAAAAGGCCACCAACTCGAGCTGCGGCCGAACGACGGCTTCCTCAAGAATGCCCCCACCGGAGCCAAAGGCGGCAACATCTCCTACGAGGGGCGCAACCTCGCCAAGGAAGGCTATTCGGGCATCTCCCACCGCGGCATCGTCATGCAGCGGATCTATCCGAACGGCGACCGCGCCGAGGTGCGGCGCGCGCTTTTTGGCGATGATGGCCTCGATGCCTGGAAAGAAAAGCCGGCCGAGGCGCTCGAGCCTCTCCTCACCCGTTTCGCGCGCCGCGCCTATCGCCGTCCCGTCGACGCGGATCAGCTCGCCCCGCAGCTCGATCTCGCCCGCGCCGCCTTGCAGGAGGGCGCGAGCCTGACCGAGGCCCTGCGCATCGCCTACCGCTCGGTGCTCTGTTCGCCCCGCTTCCTGACCTTCGTCGAGAGTCCCGGTCGGCTCGACGATCACGCCATCGCCGCCCGGCTCGCCTACGCCCTCTGGTGCGGACCACCCGATTGGAAACTGGTCAAGCTCGCCGCCGAGGGCAAACTGCGCGACCCTGACATTCTCACCAAAGAGGTCGCGCGAATGCTCGCGGATCCGCGCGCCGAGCGCTTCGTCCGCTCCTACACCGGGCAATGGCTGAAGCTGAAACAGATCGACTTCACCACCCCCGATCCGAAACGCTTCCGCACCTTCGACGCGGTCTTGCAGCAGTCCTTCCTCGAGGAGACGCAGACCTACTTCGCCGGGATGATCCGCGAGGATCTCGGGATCGATCACCTCGTCGACTCCGGGTTTGCCTACCTGAACGGACGCCTCGCCCGCCACTATCAACTCGATCTGCCGCTCCAGCCCGGTGCCGGCCTGCAACGTGTCTCCCTGCCCGAGACCGTGCGCGGCACCCGCGGCGGCCTCGTCACCCAGGGCGCCATCCTCAAAGTCACCGCCGATGGCTCGCACACCTCTCCCGTGATCCGCGGCGTCTTCATCAACGAGCGCATCCTCGGCGTCCACATCCCCCCTCCCCCGCCCGGCATCCCCGCCATCGAGCCCGACATCCGCGGCGCCGTTTCCATCCGCGACCAGCTCGCGAAACACCGTCAGAGCGAGTCCTGCGTCTCCTGCCACCTCACCATCGACCCGCCCGGCTTCGCGCTGGAGAATTTCGACCCCGTCGGTGCCTGGCGCAGCCGCTACGGCGAAAAGGGCGTCAAGATCGATGCCTCCGGCGACATCCCCGCCGGCGGCACCTTCGCCGACATCCGATCGTGGAAAGCCCACTACCGCGATCGCGACCCCGACCTCGCCCGCGGATTCGTGCGACAGTTCCTCACCTACGCCACCGGGGCGGTGCCGCATTTCAGCGATGAAGGGCGGATCGATGCGATCGTCGAAAGAGCCGCGGAGAAAAACCACGGCCTGCGCAGCCTCATCACCTCCGCGATCACCAGCGAGATCTTCCTCACCAAATAAACCAAGCGAACCCATGAGCACCTTCACCACCGGCAAGTCCCTCTCGCGGCGCACCGTCCTGCGCGGCGCCGGCGTCTCCCTCGCCCTGCCCTTCCTCGACGCCATGATCCCCGCCTTCGCCGCACCGAGGGAAAGCGGTCGGGCCAAACGCTTCGTCGGGGTCAGCCTCTCCCTCGGTCTGCACAATCCCAACCTCGTGCCCGAGGGCGCCGGGCGCGATTACCGGCCCTCGCGTTACCTCCAGTCCATCCAGGACCTGCGCGAGGACTTCACCATCGTCTCCGGCTCCTCCCATCCCGGCGTCACCGGCGGCCACTCCGCCGAGGGCAGCATCTTTTCCGCCTGCCCGAACGCGCGCGGCTCCACCTCGCGCAACACCATCTCGCTCGACCAGCTCATGGCCAAACAGCTCGGCCACGAGACCCGTTTCCCCTCGCTCGTGCTCAACACCGCCCGCGAATCGAGCCCGTCCTACACCGAGAACGGTTCGATGATTCCCGCCGAAAACGACGCTGTGAAACTTTTCACCAAACTCTTCGTCGACGACCAGCCCGCCGAGCGCGAGCGCCAGGCCGAGCTACTCCGCCAGGGCCGCAGCGTCATGGACGCCGTCGCCGCCGAGGCCAGAGCCCTCCAGCGTGAAGTCGGCGCCGCCGACCGCGACAAGCTCGAGGCCTGGTTCACCGGCGTGCGCGACCTCGAGCAGCGGCTCGCCGCCAACGAGGCCTGGGTCAACCGGCCCAAACCCAAGGTCAACGCCACCCGGCCCACCCAGATCCCCCGCGACAACGAGGTCGCCGTCGACCGCATCTTCCTCGACATCGTCCACCTCGCCCTCGCCACCGACTCCACCCGCTTCGTCACCCTCCACATCACCGGCAACTCCGTGCAGGGCATCGAGGGCGTCGACGAGAGTTACCACGGCCTCAGCCACCACGGCATGGACGACGACAAACTGCGCCAGCTCGCCATCGTCGAGCAGGGCATCGTCGACGAGTGGGGCGCCTTCCTCCGCAAACTGAAGACCGACCAGCTCCTCGACGAGACCATGGTCCTGCTCACTTCGAACCTCGGCAACGCCTCCGCCCACGACAACAAAAACATGCCCGTGCTCTTCGCCGGCGGCGGCTTCCAACACGGCCAGCACCTCGCCTTCGACCAGAAAGACAACTACCCCCTCCCCAATCTCTACCTCAGCGCCCTCCAGCGCCTCGGGCTCGAGGAGGAGCGCTTCGCCACCAGCACGGGGACGATGGATGGGTTGGGGTGAAGGGTCGGATGCCGGAGGTCGGAGATCAGAGGTCGTTGATCCGAAATCTGAACTTCCCGGCGCTCCGCGCGCGCTTGACCCTGTCTGGTCGGCGACTTGACCCTCTTGCATCGCAACCCCGGAAATCCATTCTGTTCTTTGGCAGGATCATTCTGTTCCCCGACAAAACGATTCTGTTCCGACGAAACGATCCGCATGCCTGCCGCGCATCCCTTGCTCCCCATTCTCCACGCTAAGCTCAGCGACCCGGCGCACGGGAGGCCACGATTGCAACCACGATGGCTATCCGGGTTCGCTACAGCGCTTTATTGTTTGGCCGCGTTATGTGCATGTGCATTTGACCAAAGTGCCTGAATGAACTGACCGAATGTCGTGACGTGATCCAGCAGTGGGCGATTGCAACCGAACTGCACCTCGTAGTCCTCAAGGATGTCCCAATCTGCGTCGTTCCACGTCGCATCAAAAAAGCCCAAGTCCTCTACGAGTCTGTCATCCGGCAACGCAGCTGACAAATCATACTCAAAATACTTCGAACAGGTATCGCGGTACCATGCGACGAAACTGAGCGGAATGTCCGACGCAAACTCGCGCTGCCACTCCTCGTGCGAACGCGACGTACGCTGACCCAACAAGCGAACGACCTCCGCACGCCGATGCGGGTTCGGGTCGTAAAGCAGCCGCATCGCATCTCTAACTTTCTTGAGGAACTCGAGCATGGCGTGCGAAGCGGCCGCACGTTCAAGAGATGGCAGGCGAAGCCTTGCCACCCTCGCCGTGTTCGGCAGAGGGTTTGCGAGCGAAGTGGCGGCCCGCGAAAGGTGAGATCAACCCAAAGAGGCTGCCGGCGTGTAATAGTCCAAGGATAATCAATCCCAATCCTGAATATCCGGCGGTAACCATGCCTTGTCCGATAAGTGCCAAGCATACTAATCCAAGGCAAATCAGGCCGACCGTAATCCATCTTCCAAAAGTCGATCCTAGGATCAAGGAAATGGCAAGGGCGCACGTCAGTCCAAAACGAACACTATGGTAGCCAAGCTTAACGAAACCAAAATCCGCAACGTAGCTGAAGAATACGGCGGCTCCGCAGGCTATCAGAATTAGAGCAATTGAAATTACCAACGTTTTCGGTGTCATAGTTTTTAGCCGAACGTCGAGGCGACTCAGGGCTGTAAGCCCTTGAGTCCGCCGTCATGTTCTGTCGGTTTGGGTTTCAAGGCCAGGATACCCTGCGAATTCACGGAATAGACCTGCGAGCGCCTCCAGTCCACGAAGGACGCATCACTGAAAACCGTCACTTTGTAGTATTGGGTCTTACCGTCCGTCAGTCTTAGTCCGATTGGATAGGGCATTTCGACATCGAGCGGGATGCCCTGTGTAATCGAAACGCACTTGTTTGGATCGCTCAAGTCATCCTGGGACTCAGCCACATCGATCATTATGAAGTAAGGAGCCTTTTCGTTTGAGAGGCCTGTGTTTAGGGGAAAGAACAAAACCGAGTCAGATTCGATCATGATCTCATGGCAAATCCCCGTAGCCATTGGTGAGCGCTCATCGGCAAAGGCGGAAACGAGACTAAGAACCACCACTGAGATAAATGGAAAAGTCTTCATTTTCTGACAGAACAGTAGCAATTCGTATGAACTCCCGCCGTGATATCAGCGATGCGATCCGGCGAAAGAATCCCGGAAATTCCCCATCCTGACAAGGAGTTTCAGGTCAGGCGTTCGCATATCAGGTGCCCTGCGGGGGCCGAAACGCGAGGACCCTTCTCTGCCTGATACACGCACGTGCCGACCCCGGCAGGGCCCGTCCCTCGGTAGATCCTTGGCCACTCCCCCGCCTTCGCCCTCGACATTTTCCGGAAAGGGCGGATGAAGTCGGATTCCTTTCCCGCCACGTAACCTCTCCGATGAATCTTCGACACCTCCTGCTCCCCCTCCTCACTGTGACCGCCCTCGCTCCCCTCGCCCTCCGCGCCGCGGTGGTCGGCGAAGCGATCGAATACCCGGTCGGCAACCTCGTCTGCGAGGGTTGGCACGCCTACGACGATGCCAGCACCGCAAAGCGCCCGTCGGTGCTGATCGTGCACCAGTGGACCGGCCTAACCGATTACGAAAAGATGCGGGCGGAGCAGCTCGCGGGACTGGGCTACAACGTCTTCGCCCTCGACATCTACGGAAAAGGGATCCGTCCGCAGCCGCCGGCAGCCGGGAAGGAGGCGGGGAAATACAAGGACAACCGCGCCCTCTTCCGCAAGCGGCTCGAGGCGGGCCTGCAGGTGCTGCGCGGCCTGCCCCAGACCGATCCGGCGAAGATCGCGGCGATCGGTTATTGCTTCGGCGGCACGGGGGTGCTCGAACTGGCCCGCGCCGGGGCGGAGATCGCGGGGGTGGTCAGCTTCCACGGCGGTCTCGGCACGCCGACGCCGGAGGATGCGAAAAACATCCGCACGAAGGTGCTGGTGCTGCACGGGGCGGATGATCCCTTCGTGCCCCCGGCGGAGGTGGAAGGTTTTCACCGCGAGATGAAGGCGGCGATGGTCGATTACGAATTCGTCGCCTATGCCGGTGCGGTCCACGCGTTCACCCAGAAGATGGCGGGCGACGATCCCTCGAAGGGCGCCGCCTACAATGCCAAGGCCGACGCCGAATCTTGGGAGGCGATGAAGGCTTTCTTCGCGAAGATCTTTGGCTGAGGAAGGGTCGCGGTCCGGCGATGGCCATGGAGCGCCCCTTCAGGGGTCGTGGATTTGGGGCACCCACCCACCCGGGCTCCGTCCGGGTCTAGTATAGGGCGCGCCTTTGGCGCTGGAGGTTTCGGGACGGGCCCTGCAGGGGCGGTCTATGTCAGCCCAGGGCCTGACCCTGGAAAACGGAATCCGTCCATCGAGGTCGACCCTGAAGGAGTCTACTATCGAAAGGCCCTTGGCGAACGGGAGGAACGCGAATGAGGAAAGAATGATCCGCGAATAACCGCGAAATCCCGAAACCTAACAGCTAACCGCTTCCTCACTTCTTATGCGCGGCGAGGATCTGCTCAATCTCGCTGCGCTTCACGCCGGCGGGGGCGTTGACGTTGGCGAACTTGGCGCGGGCGGCGGCGGCCTGCTCGACGGTGACGGCGGGGGCACTGTTGCCAAACTCGTTGCGGACGTAGGTGAGCACGGCGGCGAGCTTCTGGTCATCGAGACCGGCGGCGAGCGGGGCCATGACGCCCATGTAGTTCATGTTCTCCTTGGCGATCCCCTTGAGCACGACGAGGAGGGAGGCGTCGGGATCACCGAGCAGCAGCTTGGAACCGGCGAGGCTGGGGGCCATCAGCGCGGGGCCGGCCTGGAGGCCCTTGCCATCGGGTCCGTGGCAGGCGGCGCAAAGCATGTAGGAGGCTTTGCCGAGGGCCATCACGGCGGGGTCGATCGCGGCGCTGCCTCCGGCGGCGGGAGCGGCCGCCGGGGTGGCGGGAGCGGCACCGGCGACAGGTCCGCTGGAGTCGGTGACGGTTTTCTCAACCTGGGCGGGATCGAGGACGTTGTTGGTGGCGGCGGCGGGCGCGGCGGAAGGGGCCGGAGTGGAGCCGGGGGTGGTGGCCTCAGCGAGGACTTCCTCAGGGGATTTCGCCTTGTTGTAGGAGCCGTTGAGGAATGCGGAGCCGACGATCCCGAGCATGACGATCAGGGCGAGGGGGACGAGGATGAGGAAGGTGTTCCCGATGAAGGAAAGGGCGGAGTTTTTGTTCTCGGTGGAGTCGGAGCTCATGGCGTGGTGAAAGAAGCGTCAAAAGGGGCCTTGTCAATGCAAACCGGCCCTCGTGACTACGATGGGACGACGGTGGTGGGACGACTTTTTTGGCCGGAATCGGCGGGATTCAGAGCGGAGATGGCATCGTGGAGCGCCCGGCCCCGATCCTCCCAACGGAAGGCTTCGGCGCAGATGGCGGCGGCGCTCGTGCGCATGGCGTTGAGCCTCGAAAAGTCGTCGATGGCGGCGATGATCGAGTCGATCAGGGCGGGGATGCTCTGCTCGAGGATGAGGTGGTCCGGCGCGCGCAGCGGCAGACCGTCCACGGCATGACGCAGGCCGGCGAGGGGCAGCCCGTGGAAGAGGTACTCGAGGGTCTTCAGTTTGAACCCGCCCCCGAACTCCTCGATGATGAGCCCGAGCCGGGCCTCGAGCAGGTAGGGGGTCATCTCGGCGACGCGCCCGACGAAGTCGACGCCGGGGAAACGCTGCTGCATGGCCTGGAGGAAGGTCTCGTCGGTCTTGCCGACGATCTGCAGGCCGATCCCGGCGGCGGCGAGCGGTGCGGCGGCCTGCTCGAGGAAACGCTCGAGGTTGACCCGCTTCGCAATCCATTCGAAGGACCCTGACATGATGACCCGGCGCGGTCGGTCGGGTCCGATCTCGCGATCATCGAGACGCGGCCCGAGGTATCCGGGGGTGAGGCAAAGGTAGCGCTGCGCGGGAAATCCCTCGCGATAGGCGGCGACCTCGGTCTCGGTGATGGCGGTGACGAGATCGACCTCGCGGCAGAGTGCTTCCTCCTGACGGGCGTATTTTTCGGCGTCGAGGTAGAGGGCGATTCGCTGCGGCAGGGCGGCCTCGGACTGGCGGGCGACCTCGCGGCGGACGCGGGCCTCGTGGTTGTGCGAAAGGTAGACGAGGCTCGGGCCGGTTCCGGGGGCGCGGCGTTTCCGCAAGACCGGCGCGAGAGCCCAGCCGAGCGCGGCGTGATCGATCATGACGGCGTCCCAAGTTTCATCGGCAAGCGCTCGGTCGAGGGCTGCGGCGGGGCCGCCGTTTTTCAATCGCCAGGTGTCGGCGGGGAAACGGGTCAGCAGGCTGCCGAGCCGGGAGCCGAGCTGCGGGGATCCGAGGCGCCACTCGACGCCATCCTCATCGACGAATCGGCTCGCGTCCGATCCGTCTCCAACGAGTGCCTCTTCGTTGTCGTGGGCGATCACGACGAGGCGCACGCCGGTCTTCGCGAAGGAGCGGATCAGGCCATCCGAGTAGATGAGCTCGCCACTGTTCGCGGGACGCGGGTATTTTCGGGTCAGCCAGAGCACCTTCATGCCGGAAGAGTGGACAGGGTTTGGGGGATTCTCATCTGCTTTTGCGGATGTAAGATAAACCCTCGATACTCTCTGCGCCTCCACTACCTTAGGCTCCGGTCATCCGGCGATCTCATTTGATGCGCTTCTCCCTCGCCATTCCCAGCGCCGCGCTCGTCCTAACGGTCGGGCTGGTAATGTTTGGGGGCGGCGGCGATCGAGGGGCGATGCCGACCACGGGCCAACGCGTGGCGCCGGTGGATCGGAACGCGGGCAAAACGCTCGATCCCCGGGCGACGTCGGAGCCCGCGAGCTTGGCTGGTGGGATGGACAGCATGGCGGTGGAAGCGCTCTTTGCCGCCGACCGCGGGGCGGAGGTCGTGCTCCCGGCACACCCTGCGGTTCCGGGCCGGGTCAATCTGGTGGATCGGCGCGATACGGGCGAGGCGGTGCTGGGCATCCGGCTGGGCGGGGACTACGAGGGGGCGAATGTCTTTTTGGCGCGCCGTCCCGATGGCCGGATCAGCGGCCATTTTTTCTGGTCGCGTTCGGCGACCGCGCTGCGCATCGAAAGCAGCCCCGTCACCGGAAAAGTCGAGGCACGGGTCATCGGGGTCGATGATCTGCTCTGCGTGCGGACCGACGGCGGACGCCTCGAACCCGGCCTACCCCCCGAGCCGCTCGGGAGCGAAGGGGGTGGGGAAGGCTCCTCCGAGGCGGCGGAGAGTGACAGTGCGATGGAAAGCCGCCCGGGATCCAGGCGGGTGATCTTTCTGAACTTCGCGGGCGAGACGGTCACGGGCACGCCATGGAACTCGGTCTACAACAATGGCAATCCCATCGTCGCGGCTCCTTTCGCCAATCCCGCGCACATCCCCGGGATCTGGGCGTCGATCGCCGAGGATTATGCCGTCTACGATGTCAACGTCACGACCGACCGCTCCGCTTATCTCGCGGCGGCTCCCGAAGATCGGGTGATGATCGTTTTCACCCCGACCAAGAGCTGGTACGGGAACGCCGGCGGAGTCGCCTTTGTCGATTCGTTCGGGAGTGAGAATCCGTATGCCTGGGTTTTCAACCTGACGCTCAATGGCTGCGCCGAGTCAGGCAGCCACGAGATCGGGCACACCTTGGGGCTGCGGCACGACGGCACCACGTCGCGGGCCTATTACCTCGGCCACACCCATCCGAGCGGGGTCAGTTGGGGGCCGATCATGGGCACGAGCTACGGCCGCTCCATTGTCCAGTTTTCCAAAGGCGAGTATCCCAACGCGAACCGGACCGAAGACGATTTCGCGCTGATGTCCCGACATCTCGATCTCCTCGCGGATGACCACGGGGATCTGCCGACCATAGCGACGGAGGTCATCCCGACCGCTCCGGGACGCATCGCGGAGTCGGGGATCGTGGGCAGCCAGAACGATGTCGATCTTTTCCGGCTCGAAACCGATGGGGACGGCACCATCGCGCTGGCGGCGGTGCCGCATTCCACTTACCGGAACCTCGACCTCGGGCTGGAGCTGCTCGACGAGAATCTCGCGGTGCTCGAGACCGCGGAGCCGGAGGGTCCCTACGACGCTTCGGTGAGTCTCTCAGGGATGCCGCGTGGCGTCTATTTCATCCGTGTCCGGGGCACGGGCCTGGGGACCCTGGCGAATGGCTACAGCACCTACGGCAGCGTGGGCACCTACAGCCTGAGCGGGACCTTCCCGCCCGGAGCTCTCCCGGAGGCGCCGACCATTACGAGCGCCAGCGACGGCACCTCGACGGATTCAGTGACGATCGCGTGGAATGCGACGGCCTTGACGGAACTCTACCGAGTCTATCGCGGCCTCGACTCGGACGGAAACGACGCCGCCCAGATCGGTTCCACCGCGGATTTGAACTACGTCGACGCCACCGCGGTGCCCGGCACCGTTTATTTCTATTTCGTCAGTGCCACGAATGTCGTGGGCGAATCCCCCCGCTCTGCCGGGGTCGAGGGCTGGCGTCAGCGACTCCCGCCCGCCGCGCCCGTCTCGCCGCAGGCGTCCGATGACTGGCCGCATTCCATCCGGGTGAGCTGGCTGGCAGCGGAGCGGGCCCAAGCCTACCGGATCTCGCGGAACCCGGTGAACTCCTTCGCGGGGGCAATGGTGGTGGCGACGGTGAGCGGTCTCTCCTGGCACGACATGGGAACCTCAGCGGAGACGGCGCATTATTATTTCGTCGAGGCGCTTAACAGTGGCGGGGTCTCGGATCCGGTCGCGACGGCGAATCCGGGCTGGAAACCCCAGCTCGTGCCCGGCACTCCGGTCGGGCTGAACGCATCGGACGGCACCTCCCCGGCAAGAACCGATCTCGACTGGACCGCCGCACCCGATGCAACAGGGTATCGTGTCTGGCGCAACACGGTCGAGTCGGTCGTCGGGGCCATCGAGATCGCCCAAGTGGGCGCCGTGACCTCCTATGTCGATCGGTCAGGCAACGCGGACACCGGGTATTGGTATTTTGTCACGGCCATCCTGCCGGCGGGTGATTCCGCACCGAGCAACCTCGATGCCGGTTACCGCTACGCGTCGCCTCCCGCGGCTCCCGGATCGATCTCGGCGACCCGCGGCACGGAACCGGGTGGAATCCTCGTTTCCTGGTCGGCCTCGGAGGATACCCAAAGCTACCGGATCTACCGCGCGGGTGAGTCCACCCCGGGCAATCTCGAGCTGGCCACTGAGACGACGGATCTCCAGTGGTTGGACGAGGGGGCCGCACCCGGGCGCACCTACCGCTACCTGGTGCGGGCGGTGAACGAATCCGGCGCCTCCGCCGACTCACCCACGGCCTCGGGCTTCGGTCCGGAAAGGGATTCCAAGGACGACCCCTTCGAGGAGAACGACCTCCTTACGGAGGCCACGTTACTGCCTGCGGCTCCCATCGCCGCTACCGCCATCGACGGCGATCCCGACTGGTATGCCCTCTCCCTCGACCCGGAAGATCCACGGATCGATCTCACCGTGCCCTCCCCCGCAGGTTTCGGCACGCTCAAGGTGGCCCTCTTCGACGAAAACGGCTTGCTCGTCACCTCGGCCCAAGGCGCGCCCCTCTGCCCGGTCGTCAGCTGGGTCGGAGAACCTGGCTCCTCGTACCGCGTCCTTGTCGAAAGCGACGAGGGGGCCGCAGTGCCCTACCGTTTCTATTGGTGGTCGAGGCAGGAGGATGAGCACGGCCTCTCTCCCGATCTGACCATCGGGACGGCTTTTCCTCCCAGGCTCGGAGAGGGAATCATCCAGCCGGTTGCCCAAAACCAAACGCTGGTGATCCCGGGCCGGTTTCGCCGGACGGTGCGCGCCTACGTGGACTTGGCCAATCAGGCGGCCGTATCCGGAGGCTTCCTGACGAGAGGGACGCCCGGGCCCCGATCCGTCGATGTTCACTCTTACCTGCGGGTCGGATCGGTCTGGTCGAACGTCACCGCCTCGATGCGCCGGGGCGGAATCGGGGGCAGGTTGACTCCCTTCGCGAAACAGCATTTCTCCATCACCGCGAGACCTCTCGGAGCCCAACGCTTCCGGGGCGGGAGTTACCTGCCCATCTGGAGCGGAGTCACGGCAGACCCGGCGAGCCGGGATGCCGTGCGGGTGAAACTCCCGGGCAAAGCGGGACGCCGTTGAACCAACCGAAGCGGATCGAAGTCGGATCAGAACGTCACCTTCAAGGTCACGCCGCCGTGCAGAATGTCGGACTGCGCGGAGTCGGCACCGAAGGCGCCATCAGCCACCCAAGTGTCGGGGGCGCCCACATAACCGATGTAGGGAGTTAGCGTGGTGCGGCAATTTAGCGAAATGGGGAAGGAAGCGGTGGCGTAGTAGTGGTTCCAGCCGCTCGGACCCCAATAACCGTCGGAGTAGGCCACTCCGGTGCCGAGGACCAAGTTGATACGATCGGTGAGATCGAAGGATTTCTCGACGCCCAGCTCATGATACCACCCGCTGGGAGCGATCGTGCCGCCACCCATGCCGTAGCTCGTGGAATAATGTGCGTCGACCCAGCCCAAGTCCCGCGAAATGCCGAGGGTGAGTTCGCCGTATCCGCCCAAGGGAGCGATGTTGCTGCGAAACTCGGGAAAGATGTAATGCGTGTAGCCAAGGTCGACATCGAAACCGGCGAAGGTTCCGAGGGCCGCCTTCACATACAGGTCGAGTTCGTCGTAGCCGGCACCGAACGCGCTTCCGTTGATTCCGTTGAGATACCAGGCCCCTACCGTGATCGGGACGGCGAGACCGTCAAAGGTATAGTTCACATCGGTCCACACGCTGTCGCGGGAGAAGCGGATGCCCTTGAAGACGTAGTCGGTCTCGTACCCGACGCTGATTTCAGCACCAAGGTCGACACATTCCTCGATCGGCGCCTTGCTTGCGACAGGTGCCTTTCCCCAGTCGCCGGAATGGGCGCCAGAGGCGAGCGTTGCGAGCAGGCTCATCAACATCAGCTTTTTCATAATCGTGGTGGGTGGGATGGCGGTCGCAGATTGATGATCAAAGAGGTCCTTTGGGGAAACGCGGGGAAGTTCTTGCGCCGAGTCCGAATCCCGAAAGCCCCGTCGTGACTTTGGGAGCGCTGCTCTTCACTTCAAGGGTTGCCCGACGGCGACCCTTGGCGCTGGGGCGGAAACGAACCTTCGCAACGGCCTTGCCGCCGGGAGCGATCGTGGGGAGAGCCCCGGCTTGGACTTCAAAATCGTCGGAGAGGGCTCCCGTGACGGAAATCGAGGAAACCGTGACCGGAGACGTGCCGACATTCTGGATCCGCACCCGGCGGTAGCGACTGGTGCGGTCGACCCGGGTGGCGGGGAAGGCACCGGGGCCACTCAGAGTCAGCCCGGCGCCGGAGTAAGGAATGACCTTGTAGGTGATCTCAAAGTTGGAGAAAAACCGAGGCCCCTCCTCCGGATCGCTGCCACGGGTCTGGTAGGGGATCACATAGGTCCCGGGAACGAAATTGGAGAAGGGGACGTTGGATACATTGACCGATCCCGCTCCGACGATCGGATCACCAAATTCCACAAACCAGAAAGGAACCGGAATCGCGGAAGCCGAGCCCTCTTCTTCGCTGACCTCATTGGACTGGAAGTGACCGAGAGCCCACGCTCCGATCTCCGAAAAGATCACATGGGTGACAGGGAGGACGGTTTGAAGTGGCTCAGCACCCTCCGGCTCCGAATTCATCTGCTGGTTCGCCGGGACGGTCAGCGTCAATCCCTCGGGCAGCGCCCTTTCCTGGGAGGTCTGCAGCGTGTGCGGGGGGGAAGGATCCTGTTCGTCGAGGATTACCGGGGTCACGTCAAAATCACCAGGCTCGCCGGCATAGGCGGTCCCGCTCAAGCTGATCGTGACAGAACCATCGGCCTGCTCTTGGACGGTCGCGACCAGAGTACTCTCCGGAAGCTGGGCTGAAGCGCTCGAAACCATCAGAAGGGCGGCGGCGGCGAGGCTCGCGGACCGGAGGTGGGAGTTGAAAGATTTACCTGACGAAGTTTTCATGTCGGGAGAGCGGGGACGAAGTTCGCGAAGTTGATTCCAGCGGTCTTTGCTTGTTATACGCCCACTCTGCCGACGGTCAACCGGAATCACCGCTGCACCGGAGTCAAATGAGGACGAGATCACTCTCGATCGTGTAGCAGGTTTTTGCGGAGCCTTCCCAAGCCGGAGGCAAATGGTGGTAAAGGATGGAATCGACCTGGCGTCCCCTTTGACGGAAACCGGGGAAAGGGGCGAAGGAGGAAAAGATCACCAGCCGGGTGTCGCCCTCGAGTCCGGAGCCTGGATCCGAGATGAGCCGCCGCAGGAGCTGCAACAGCCCACCAGGACGGAACTCCGAATGACAAAGCAGGTGAAAGGTCTTCATTCCCGAACGCTCCTTGTAGATGCCGAGCACCTCCGCCAATGTCTCCCCGGATGGATCGAGCAAGGTGAAGGCCTGCCGCGAACGGGTGCCGCAGCGTCCGAGCCAGTCCATGACCTGAGGATCGAGCCTGGGCCTGATGGTTTCGTCGTCCGGCGGGGTGGAGAACCAACCCTTCTCGATGCGATTGCCATCATCAACGAGCCTCGGCAAGGACAGGCTCCAACCGAGCCGGCGCAGGATGAAACGGGCGGGGGCGGCCCCGTCGCCAACGGGGAAGAAGTATTGGAACCTCACTCCGGCGCGCTGATAACCCAGCTTCTCAAGCAGACGGCGCATCTCCGGCGAGGGCGATCCATCCACAATGGGGTGCGTTTTCCCCAGCGAACGCTGGCGGTTCATCAAGCCCATTACCGCCCCCCGGTGGGCGGCCCTGACGAAAAAAGTGGTGGCGAGCAAAGAAGGCAGGCGCTCTCCGCCAACCACATAATCGAGGGGGATGTATCCGCTGAATCCGACGATGGCCCCGTCCGCGGCGCGCAGAACGAAGCCCCGCGGCGAATCTGGGCGAGCGCAGGGATTGTCATCCCACCACCAGCGGAACCGGTTCATCCAGACCGCGGCATCGTCGTCGCCGAGCCGCGGAGCGGGCAACTCTCCTTGACAGACGAAATCGGCGAGGAAACGCGCGAGTTCGCTCCGCTCGCCGGGATCGTCACCCGGTCTGGAGATCGCGTAACTCATGCCTCGAGGCGCAATGCGAGCGCTTTGCGATCAATCTTGCCGTTGAGGGACTTCGGCATCTCATCGATGCGGTGGATCCGGTCGGGAACCTTGGCGGACTCGAGCGATCCGGCAAGGCAGCGGACCACGGCAGCTTCATCCCACCCGGATTCCGGCGCGGTCACGAAAAGATGCAGGCTGTCGTCGCTTTCCCTCTGCAAGACGGCCGCCTCGACGATCCCGTCGATTTCGCAAGCTTCCATCTCGATCTCCAGCGGACTGATCCGATGCCCGCGATGTTTGATCCAGTCGTCGCTGCGCGCCGCGAAGCGGATGAAACCCATCGCGTCGACGGAGCCACTGTCGCCGGTGAAGAGCTCGACCTCCCCACTGACCTCCCGGCGTCGGAACCGGCGTGCGGTTTCCTCGGGAGCACGCCAATAGCCGAGGGCGACATGGGGCCCGCGCACCACCAGCTCTCCACTGTCGCCGGGAGCGAGCCGATGCCCTTCTCCGTCCACCGCGTAGACCTCGGTTCCATCCAGGGCACGACCCACGGTGTCGGAATGGGACGGAAACTCAGTTGGCAACAGGATCGAAACCCGTTTGCACTCGGTCAGACCGTACATCACGAACACTTCGAGCCCCGGGATGAGCGCGCGGAGTTCCTCGATGTAGGCGAGAGGCAATCGCTCGCCGGTATTGGTGATGGCCCGCAACATCGGCAGGTCGAGCGGCCCACGTCGGCCCAGAGCAATCAAGGCGGCATAGACCGAGGGCACGCCCGGGAGCACGCTGACCGACGCTTCGCGCAGGATACGAGGCAGACGCGGCCCGACCTGCGCCGGATCGCCCACGAGGAGTTTCGCCCTTACTTGGGCGGCGAGGAAAACCTGATAAAGCCCGTAGTCGAAGGCCAGGGGCAGATAACCTCCGATGACATCGGATTCGAGGTAGCCGAGGCGTCGTTGAATTGCGGCCACCACGAAGCGGATGTTGTCGTGGCTCAGCGTGACGCCGCGCGGCGTGCCGGTGCTGCCGGAGGTAAAGACTAGGCAAGCGGGATCGGATCCCTCACCCGAGCCATTCCCCGGCCACGGAGCAGAGGCCACCAATTCTTCCCAAGGCAGGGCGGCGGGAACCGCACCCAAGCCCACGATGAGTCCGTCGAAACGGTCCAGCATCCCCACGGTGTCGGCGGTCGTCTCATCGACGATGAGGAAGGAGGGCTGCGCCTGGTCGAGGATTTGCTGGAGACCCTTTGTCTTGAGCTTGGGATTGAGGACGACGAACAAACCACCGAGCATGGAGGCCGCGAACACCGCCACCGCCACCTCAACCCGGTTCTGCACGCAGATGGCGAGACGGTCTCCCTTGGCGAAACCCCGTTCCCGCAACCCGGCCGCGAGCTTGCGAACCTCGACCTCGGTGCTCCCATAGGTCAGGACCCGGCCAAAGCGATCTTCGAGAAAGATCGAACCCGGCGCGCGAGAGGCGGTCCGCAGCAGGAGGCCGCCGACTCCATCAGCGAATTCCAAACAGGGGGGAGAGATCATCGTTGACATTACTTGATAATTTTCATAAAAACAATATCGAATCAGCGCAGCCTGACACTTCCGGCTTCTTCGCTTGCCGTGCGGAGCGGAACTTGCTTTGATCAACGGTCTTGAATCCTCTTCTCCATCGTCCGGACACCGGCGAAAGCTACGAACTGGCACCGGTTTCCATCATCGGCCGCAGCCCGGAATGCCAGGTGCTGGTTGCGGACCCGCGGGTCTCGCGCCGGCACGCGATGATCCGGCGGCAGGACGGCGGGTATTACCTCTTCGACCTCGGCAGCTTCAACGGCAGCTATCTGAACGGATCGCGGGTCACCGCCACCCGCCTGCTGCGAAACGGCGACGTGATCAGCTTCGCCGAGCACGAGTTCCATTTCGAGGAACGCGGGGACGCGTCCGCCATTCATGATGAGAATCTGGGCGGTTCAACCATCGCCCTGATCCGTTCGACTCCGGTGATCCTGCTCGTCAGCGACGTCAAGGGTTTCACCGCCCTCTCCGAGTTGGTCGAGGCGAACGAACTCGCCCAGATCATCGGGACCTGGTATTCCGACTGTGAGGTGATTCTGAGTGCGGCCGGGGCCACCGTCGACAAGTTCATCGGCGACTGCGTGCTCGCCTACTGGACGGTCATCAACGAAACCACCCTCGCCGCCGCCCTTGCCGCCGCTGAGCGACTGCTCGACTCCTCCGAGCGGATCTCATCGCAAAGCCCTGAGATTTTCGGCGCGATCAACCGACGCTTCGAGGTGGGGGTGGCGCTCCACAGCGGCAAGGTCGCCTACGGAGGCATGAGCCAGGGCGAGTTCACCCTCGTCGGCGATCCGGTGAACCTCGTCTTCCGACTCGAGTCGCTCACCCGCTCCCTCGGCAGCAACGTGCTTTTGTCGGGCGATTTCGTCAGGACGATGCCCTCGATCCGGCCGCATTGCCGCAGCCACGGAGTCCAGCAGGTGAAAGGGCGAGCCCAGGGCGTCGAGGTGTTTTCGCTCGAGTCCTTCCCGCCCTCTGTGTGAGGCTCAGCCGTGGCGGCCGGAGATATAGTCCTCGGTTTCCTTTTTCTTCGGGTTGTTGAAGATCTTCAGGGTCGCATCCATCTCGATGAGACGGCCGAGATAGAAATAGGCGGTCTTGTCGGAAATCCGCGCCGCCTGCTGCATGTTATGCGTCACGATGACGACCGTGAACTGCTTTTTCAACTCACAGATCAGTTCTTCGACCTTCGCCGTGGCGATGGGGTCGAGAGCCGAGCAGGGCTCGTCCATCAGCAGGATGTGCGGCTGGTTGGCAATGGCCCGGGCGATGCAGAGGCGCTGCATCTGGCCGCCAGAAAGGCCCAGGGCGCTCTGGTGGAGCCGATCCTTCACCTCATCCCACAGCGCGGCTCCGCGCAAGCTCTCCTCGACGACCTCGTCGAGACGCTTCTTATCGCGCTGGCCGGCGACCCGCAGGCTGTAGATCACGTTTTCGTAGATCGACTTGGGGAAGGGGTTCGACTTCTGGAAGACCATCCCGATGCGCTTGCGCAGCGAGATCACCTCGAGGTCGGGGTCGAAGATGTCCTGCCCGTTCACCAGGATGGCTCCTTCGTGGGAGATGCCCTCGATCAGGTCGTTCATCCGGTTGAAGTTCCGCAGCAGGGTGGTTTTCCCGCAACCCGACGGCCCGATGAAGGCGGTCACCTCGTTCTCCGGGATGTCCATGGTGATCCCATGGAGCACACGGACCGCGGGAGTGTAGTTGAACGAGAAGTCCCGGACCTGGATGTAGTCGGGCTTTTTCCCGGAATGGGGGGATGCGGACAAATCCGAGGCACTGGTCAGGGTACGGGACATCGTTTTCTTCGGCGCGGTCACTTGGCTTGGGCTGGATTCCTCCATGCAGAGTTTGGTTCGGCTTCGAAAAATGGAAAGCGCTCGTTCACGAAACCTTTGTTTCAGAACGCGCCACTTGAATAGCGGCGTCGCAGCTTCTCCCGCAGCAAGATTGCGGCCGCGTTGAGGGAGACCACCAGAGCGATGAGGAGCAACGTCGTCGCAAAAACCATGGGTTTGGCGGCTTCAGAGTCGGGCGATTGGAATCCGAGGTCGTAGATGTGGAAGCCAAGGTGCATGAATTTGCGCTCCAGGTGGAAAAAGGGGGCAAGGGTGTCAAGGGGCAAGGATGGGGCGAGTTTGACGACACCTACAAGCATCAGGGGAGCCACCTCGCCGGCACCGCGCGCCATCGCGAGCACCAGACCGGTGATGATGCCCGGAACCGACGAGGGCAGCACGATGCGCTGAATGGTCTGCCATTTTGAGGCCCCCGCCGCGAGCGAGGCTTCGCGGACGCCGCGGGGAACCGCCGCCAGCGCCTCTTCCGTCGAGACGATCACTACCGGCACCGTCATCAAGGCGAGCGTCATCGAAGCCCAAAGGATGCCGCCGGTTCCGTAGGTCGGCGTGGGGAGTTTCTCGGGGAAAAAAAGGCTGTCGATGCTACCCCCGATGAAATAGACGAAAAACCCGAGACCAAACACCCCGAAAACAATCGATGGCACCCCGGCCAAATTGTTCACCGCGATCCGGACCGCGCGCACCACCGGTCCTTGCTTTGAATATTCGCGCAAATAGATGGCGGCGATCACCCCGACAGGAACCACCGCCACACTCATCAAAAGGGTCATCACAAAGGTGCCGAAAATCGCCGGGAAGACTCCACCCTCGGTGTTCGCCTCCCGCGGCTCGCGTGAGAGGAAATGCCAGATCTCGCTGAAAAAGACACCAAGGCGCTGCCAGAGTCCGATGCGGTTCGGGTAGCGGTAGTCCATCAGGTCACCGGTCTCGATCTCGGTTTCCGCACCCGTGGGCAGGCGCACCACGAAGCGTCCCAAGGCCTGCTCGTCCCTCAGGGCCTTGGCCTGCGCTGCAAGACCGGCATACACCTGCTCGAGAGCGGCAATCTCGCCGCCGATGCGTTCTCGCAGCTCATCGGTGAGTTGTTGATCCAACTCGGCCCGCTTCAGCGACATCTGCAGGTTGCCGATCTGGCGGTTGATCTCGCCGATCTGGTCCTTCTCGATTGACTCGATTCTGGTGCGGCGCGCATTGGCCTCGTTCACGGCCTGGGACAGGGCCGCGTCAAACCCGGGCGATTCCGCCGCGACCTTGCCCCCCGCGACCTGCAATGCCACCGGATAGGCGATCAGGTCCCCGTAATCGACCCTCTCGGCGACGAGGATTCCCTCTGGCAAAGTCTGGCTTTTCACTTCGTGCAGATCGATGTAGCGGAATCCGAAGCCGTAAGCGTCGCGGTTGCCGACAAAAAGCTGGATCTCCTCGATGGCATTGCCTTCGGCGTCACTCACGCGTTTCTCCTGACGCTTGCGGACTTCCCCAGCCAAGGTGGCCGATCCCTGGATCGCAGCCGCACTACCTTCGACCAGTTCAATCTGGACGATGCGAGCTGGCCAGAAAATCGACAGACCATTCTTCAAGATCACGAAGAGGAGCGTGAGGATCATCAGCAGCCCGATCGAAAGCCACATGCCGGAAAACCAGACCATCGGTTCTCCCGAAGCCCTTCCTTCGCGCCGCGCGGCGGGATCTTTCAATCGGGTCATGTGGGATCAGACGGTCTTGTAGCGTTCGCGAAGATGCTGCCGCAGCAACTCCGCGACCGTGTTAACCACGAAGGTCATCAGGAAAAGCACCACCGCACCAAGAAACAAGGTGCGGTAAAGCGTGCCATGATGAGGGGCTTCAGGCAACTCGACGGCGATGTTCGCCGAAAGGGTGCGCATGCCGGAGAAGATGTTCCACTCCATGATGGGCGTATTTCCCGTAGCCATGACCACGATCATGGTTTCGCCAACGGCGCGCCCCAGACCGATCATCAGCGCAGAAAAGATCCCGGCCGAGGCAGTCGGCAGCACGACCCGCCACGCCGTCTGCCAGCGGCTCGCGCCCAGCGCAAGCGATCCCGAGCGCAGGGCGCCTGGCACGTTCGAGAGTGAATCTTCGGCGATCGTGAAAATGATCGGGATCACTGCGAAGCCCATTACGAATCCGACAACCATGGAATTCCGCTGCTCATAGGCAGTTCCCGTCACGGCGGGCCACCAACGCGCGAAGTCACCGATCCGCTCACCATTGGCCGGATCCTGCACCGTGAAGAAAACCGATTCGACAAGAGGACCGAGGTGCCAACCGGCGAAGATCAGCATCAACAGCACTGGGGTGAAGTAAAGAAACTCGCGTCCTGGCGGAACCAGCTTCCGGACCGATTGCGGTTGTCGGCCCCAAATCCATCCGATCAGGAACGCCGCCGAAGGGAGCAGGGTGACGATGCAGAGGATCGAAGGCACCCGATCATCCAGAATGGGGGCGAGCCAGAGCGCGGCGAGGAATCCCAGCACCACGGAAGGCAGCGAGGCCATGATTTCCATGACCGGCTTCACGAAGACCTTGTGGCGGGGATGGAGGAACTCCGAAGTGTAGATCGCTCCGAAAAGCGCGATCGGCATCGCGAAGAGGAGGGCGTAAAAGGTGCCCTTGAGCGTGCCGAAGATCAGCGGCACAAGCGACAGCTTGGGTTCGAAGTCATCCGATCCACCGGTGGACTGCCACTCATATTTCGGCTCAGGGGAACCCTCGTACCAGACCTTTCCGAAGAGTGCCTTCAGGCTGACCTCAGGGTGGGGATCGTCGAGGGCGACTCGGTGGAATCGTCGCTCATCGGTGAAAAAGATCAGCGAATCATACTTAGGACCAACCAAGACTTTTTCCACAGGGAACGGCAACCGACCCTCCCAACGCACCGCCTCCGTCGTCGCATGACGGAGACTGAGGAAATCGCCCGAGCCGACCACGAAGGTCTTGTTGCGCAAGCTCTTCGAGTAGAAAAAATCGTGTCGTGCATCCACCGGCAGCCTGGCGAAGATCTTGGTCTGATGAAACACCCGGACGGGCTCCTCGTCCGTACGGTAAAGGCTGAAGATGCGGTTCTCTCCGGTCCTCGAAACGAAAACCATGGAGACATCCCCGAAAAGGAAGCCCGAGCTCGCGATCGCCGGATTGTCGAGTTCTTTGAAAGGGCGGAAGGTCTGGCGCTTCTCGAAACCCGTCGCCGAACCCGAGCGCACGTGATAGTCGACCTCGCCATTGGCAAAGACGACGAGCAGTGCGTCGGCCCGGTTTGAGACGTGCAGCGACTGCACCGCCACTCCGGGACGCAAGGTTGCGGAGAGGTCGTTCTTTCCGGTTTCCTTCCAGGTCCCCGAGCCGATCAGGCTGCGCTTGCGTTCCACCAAGGTCAGCAGCAAGCGGTCGCCAGCAGCACCCGAAACAAGTGCGGTGATCAGCCGCGCCGAACCCGACTGGCCTGAGGCCACCATCTTCACCGGGGCACCGTAGTTGCCGGAGTAACCGGTCTCCACGGTGGCGGTAACGTGGCGCTTCCCCTCGTTGAAACTCGGCTTGAAGGCGTAGTCGAGCAGGTGGACCTTCCCACCCGCGGTTCCCACTGAAATCATTCCGCTCCCCGGCAGCGACGTCGCTGCGGTAATCGCATCCCCATCGAGGAATTCGATCGGTATCTCCTCGATGCGCCCCCCTTCAAGCAAGTTCGAGGCGAAAATCCTGCCATCCTTGCGGAGCGCCAGAGGCTTTTCGCCCCACTCATCGAGCGCGATCGCCAGATAGTCCCCCTCTGGCAGCGGCTGGGTCAGTTCTCCGGTATCAGGCAGTTCGACCTGCGCCGAACGAAAAAGGGGAACGACCTGGGAGAGGATGAAAACGAAGATACCAATCACGGCGATCACCACCCCGATACCACCCACCTTGATGAAGCGGGTCATGAAGGCATCGGTGAAGAGCACCCACCTCGACGCCTCGAACCGCTTTGGATCCGGTGCCAGGCGCGCGCCAGCCCTGCTGGGCGCGTCCGGTTCGGTGGAGGTTGGTGTCATGGGTCCTTCTTCGTCCGGGTCAGCGATCCGGCTTGGCACCGGCTTCATCCCTCGATGACGATCACTCGGTCAGGGAAGCGCGTACTTCCGCCGCGATTTCAGCGGGCATGGGATAATAACCGTCCTTGACCACGATCTCCTGTCCTTCCTTGGACAGCACGAACTTCAAAAACTCGAGCGTCAAGGTATCGAGCGGCCTCTCGGGATTCTTGTTGATGTAAATGGAGAGAAAACGCGAAAGGGGGTAATCGCCGCTGAGGCAGTTCTCATACGTCGGCTCGAAATGGGTCTGATCGTCGCCACCGAGGCCGAGTGCGCGGACTCCGGATGTCTTGTAACCGATCCCGGAGTATCCGATCGCACCGAGGTCGCTGGCGACCCCTTGGACCACGGCCGAGGAGCCGGGCTGTTCCTTTACCGAAGCATCGAAGTCGCCTTTCTGCAGGGCCTCGTCCTTGAAGAAGCCATAGGTGCCCGAAGCACTGTTGCGGCCGTATTTGGAAATCTCGCGTCCGGCCCACTCACCCTCGAGTCCGGCCTGGCCCCAGTTCTTGATGGGGGTTCCTCCGGCCTTGAAGGTCGAGGAAAAGATCGAGTCGACCTGCTGCATGGTGAGGCCCTTGGAGGGATTGTCCTTGTGCACGTAGACGGCCAGGGCGTCGATGGCGACCTTCACTTCGAGCGGTTTGTAACCAAACTTTTTCTCGAATTCGTCGGCTTCCTCCGACTTCATCTCGCGGCTCATCGGGCCGAGCTGGGCGGTACCCTCGATCAAGGCCACCGGAGCGGTCGAGGAGCCCTTGCCCTCGATTTGGATGTTCACGTTCGGATACTTCGCCTTGAAACCCTCGGCCCAAAGCGTCATGAGGTTATTGAGGGTGTCCGAACCGATCGAACTCAGGCTCCCCGTCACACCGCTGATCTGGGCGTAGGAAGTAAGCGCTTCGTCGACCTTCACCACTTCCTCGGCGGGCGCTGGGCGGACGGTGAGAAACGGGAGGAGAAGCAGGAAGCGGAGCGGGAATTTCATGGGACAGGATGAAACGCGGGTTTGATGTAGTTTGGGCTGGTAAAAACCCCAGCGGACAACCGTCACGACGGGATTCTTGAACAGCGCCAGCTTCTCCGCAAGCCATCCCTTCGCAAACCCGCCCAAGTGTCATTTCTGTCACTTGACAACCAACTGCGCGACAACTTCCTGAATTTCAGCGCATCGCGGTAGATCATCCCGCTGCCCTGACGATGTAGCCGCCCGATTTTTCGTCGGGCTGCAATTCGATCAGGCCGCGGTCGCGGATCTCCTCGAGCAGGGCGCTGAAACCGCGGAAGCCGTAGTAACTCTCGGCGAAACCGGGCTTTTTCCGTTTGATCGCCTGCTTCAGCATCGATCCCCAGACCAGTTCCCGGTTTTCGGCCATGGTCTCGAAGGTCTCGAGGACGAGCTGGACCGCCTCGTCGCGGCGATCGGCGATCACCGCCGCGGATTCCGCCGGACCGGGCTCCGGAGCCCCGTCGCCGCCGTTGGCTTTCGGCGCGGTCTTTTTCGCCGCTGGCCGGGCCCGGGTCTCGCGCTTGCGGACGAGGTCGTCGTAAAAAATGAACTCGTCGCAATTCGACACGAAAAGGTCCGAGGTCGACTGCTTCACCCCCACGCCGATCACGTCCTTGTTGTTTTCGCGGAGCTTGCTGACCAAGGGCGAGAAGTCCGAGTCCCCGCTGATGACCACGAAGGTGTCGATGTGGGGCTTGGTGTAACAAAGGTCGAGCGCGTCGACGACCATGCGGATGTCGGCCGAGTTTTTGCCCGACTGGCGCACGTGGGGGATGTCGATCAGCTCGAAATTCGCCTCGTGCATGGCGCGCTTGAATTTCTCGTAGCGACCCCAGTCGCAGTACGCCTTGCGCACCACCACGCTGCCCTTCACGAGGATGCGCTCAATCACTTTCGAGATGTCAAAACGTTCGTATTTCGCCTGTTCGGCCCCGATCGCGACGTTTTCGAAGTCGGCGAAGATCGCCATGTTGCTGGGGGGAGGATCGGCAGCCATCCATCACCCTTCGCGGAATCTCTTCGCTTCGCAAACGCGGAAGTGGTGGGATTTTTTGGTTGCCGGAATCCCGCGGACCCCTCATTCTGCCGACATGAGCGCCATCGAACAGTCGTCCGGATCTTCAGGGAGCAACGCACTCAAGTTCATCGGCTGCGGATGCCTCGCGCTCTTCGTCATCGGGGTCCTCGGAGTGGGCGGACTGGTCTTCGGGGGCATGAAGCTCCTCAAAAACAACGATCCCTACCGCGACTCCATCGCCGCGATCGAGGCCAATCCGGAAGCCGCCGCCGCCCTCGGCACGCCGATCAAGCCGGGCTTTTTCCTCTCCGGCAACATCGCCATCAACAACGGCGAAGGCACGGTCGACTTCTCCATCCCCGTCTCCGGACCCAACGGCAAAGGCACGATCCGCGTGGTCGGTGGCAAGGCTTCCGGTGCCACGCAATGGACCTATCAGACCTGGGAACTCCAACTGCCCGACGGAAAAGCGATCCCCCTATCGAAGTGATCGCGGCCGCCGGCGCGCTTGTCGCGGGCTGAAGCCGGTGCGAAGCTGCCGCGATGCAGTTGGCGCTCCTCCTCTTTTTGATGGCACTCACCGGCACGATGCTGGGCCGGGCGCGCTATCTCAAAATCTACGGTGAGGAATCCACCAACCTGATCTCTTCCGGCATCACCGGTGCGGAGCTGGCCGAGGCGATCCTGCGGCAGCGCGGCATCACCGGTGTGGCCGTCACCCGGGGCCGCGGCCTCTTTCCCGACTTCTACGATCCCGAGTTGCGCCGCATCAGCCTGGCAGGACAACACTTCGGCGGCTCCAGCTACGCCGCCCTCGGTCTCGCCGCCCTCCAGGCGGGCAAAGCGATCCAACATCACGAAGGCCACCGTCCCCTGCTCTGGCGCACCGCCGCGGTTCGCTCCAGCGTCCAACTCGGGCTGCCGCTGGCGCTCATCGCCCTGTTCGCCTTTTTCCTGGGACTGTCCAAAAGCTTGTTTCCCATCTGCCTGCTCGGCTGGGTCGTCCTCACTTTCTGGAACTTCCTGACCGTGCCGACCGAGGTCGATGCGGGATTGCGCGCCAAGCGGGTCATGGAGCCGATGCGACTTTTCCGCAACATCGACGAGCGGCTCGGCATCGAGCGGGTCACCGGCGCGGCCAGCACCGCCTACATCGACGGCGTCTCCGTGGCCGGCTCCTGGCTGGTCCGGGCCGTCTTCCCCTGGCTGCGCAAAAAGATGGCCTGATCAGCCCAGTGGGGACTCGACCAGTAGGAAGCGGGAATCAAAATTGCCTCCCGCATGCTTGCGGCAGCAGGGATAACAGGCCACCCGGCGCCGGATCCGCCGGACGCGCTGGATCACCGCCCCGCAGGACGGGCAGGTGTAGGCATACCTCCGCACCAGGCGACGCGGTTTGAAATCGAGTGCGTGGCAGCGGTCCTCGCCGGGGATGCCGAGATCGCGGCAGGCTTGGCGCCACTCCGGTCCGTGCGGCTGGACCCGACGCCGATGCGAACGGGCGAAGGAAAAGAGATGCGCCAGTTCGTGGAGGAAGGTGTTTCGCAATTCGGAATCGCGCAGATCCTCCGGCAAGTCCTGCAACCGCGGATTCAGCTCGATGGTCCAGTCCCGGGCATGGGCTCGTCCCGCCGCCGTCCGCATCCGGGAATTCCAGGAGACGGAGACCGCGGCGGCGAGGGCTTCGAGGCCGTGTTCCCGGCAGAGATCGGAGGCCACCAGCGTCAGCGCCTCGTCCCTCCCCTTCCGCGGATGGATCCAGGACCGCGGCTTGCCTTCCCCGGAAGACGGCACCGGTTCCGAGCCCATCTCAGGATTCGCCGATCGGCTGCACCGTTTCACCGGTGACCTTGTTGATCAGGTTGAGCTGTTCGCCCACGTTGGTCACGAAGGAGTCCGGTGGCACGCTCTCGCGCAGGAACACGTTCGCCCCGATCGTCGAGCGCGCGCCCACCGTCGTCTTTCCGCCCAGCACGGTGGCGTGCGGGTAAAGAACGACGTGGTCCTCCACGTTCGGATGGCGCTTGTTGCCCTTCACGATGCGGCCCGCTTCGTCCTTGGGGAAGTTGCGGGCCCCCAGGGTGACGCCGTGATAGAGCTTCACGTGATTGCCGATCACACAGGTCTCGCCGATCACGACGCCGGTGCCGTGGTCGATGAAAAAGTGTGTCCCGATCGTCGCCCCCGGGTGGATGTCGATCCCGGTCAGGCTATGGGCATACTCCGTCATGATCCGCGGGATCAGCGGCACGTCGAGCGCGTAGAGGCAATGGGCGCAGCGCTGGATCGCGATGGCCTCGATGCACGGATAAGCAAGGATGATCTCGTCGAAGTTTTTCGCCGCCGGGTCGCCCTCGTAGGCCGCCTCGACATCGCTCTGGAGCAGCATCCGGATCTCCGGCAGGTTGCGGAGAAAGCGGCAGACCAGCTCGCGGGCCTGCGCCGAGAGGCCCTTGTGCGCCTCGCCGGTCTCGTCGTCGCGCAGGCGCAGGGTTTTCGCCACCTCCACCTCCAAAGTCTCCACCAGACTCGCGATCCGCTCGCCGGTGATCAGCTCGAGTTCGTCGGCGGGAATGCCCTCCTCGTCGTGATACCCGGGGAAGAGCAGCTGCAGCAGCTTTTCACAGACCGAGATCACCGTCCGCTTCGACGGCAGGTTGGCACTGTCGAGACGATTGATGCCCCCGACCTCGTGATACGAGTCAAGCAAGGCATTCACGAGATTTCGCTGCACACAATCCATGGAGAGGCCGAAAGTAAACGCTGGGACGCGCTTTCCAAGGGGAAGCTTTCGGGGAAAATCGGGTTGGGACACTCCTCCTCCCCTGCTGGCGCATCGCCCAATCCGTGCCACTTTCCCCCGATGCCGAAACTCCCCCTGCTCGTTCTCTGCCTCTTGTCCGGGTTCCTCGCCCGTGCCGAAGAGCTTCCCCTGATCTTCCGCGATGATTTTTCCGCCGGAGCGGAAGCTTGGAAACCGACCGATCCGAAGGCGTGGAAAATCACCGGGGAAAACGGCGATCCGGCCTACGAGATCCGCGGCGGTTCGAAATACAAGCCGACCTACCGCAGCCCGGAAAACATCGCGATCCGCGAGGGTGGCTTCGCAAGCGACTTCGTCTTCACCGCCCGGGTCATGACGAAACAGACCTCGCGCGGACACCGCGACATGTGCGTGGTCTTCGGCTACCAGGACCCCTCGAATTTCTACTACGTCCACCTCGGCGAAAAGGCGGACCCGCATTCGAACCAGATCTTCCTCGTCAACGAAGCCCCGCGCGTCGCGATCTCCGAAAAGGCCAGCGATGGCACGCCTTGGAAAGACGCCACCTGGCACCAGGTCAAGATCGTCCGCAAGGTCGCCGACGGTCTCATCGAGATCTACTTCGACGACATGGAGACACCCACCCACGTCGCCCATGACAAGACCTTCACCTGGGGCCGCATCGGCATCGGCACCTTTGACGACAAGGGCCTCTGGGACGACGTCGAGCTCCGCGGCATCGCGGTCGAGCCGCCCGTAGCCGCGGGTTCGCATCCCGATCCGAAGGGACTCAAATTCACCAAGTGGACGCCGACCTTCCAGGTGCCCGATCCGGTGGCGATCAGTTTCGATCCGCAGGGCCGCGCCTACGTCACCCAGACGCAGCGGCGCAAGGCCAACGACCTCGACATCCGCGAGAACACCGACTGGATTCCCGACGACCTCAGCTTTGAATCGCCCGACGACAAGGAGGCGTTTTACCGCGCCCAATTCACGCCGGAAAACAGTGCCGCGAACGCCAAGCGCGTCGAGGACCTCAATGGCGACGGTCTCCACGACATCAAGGACCTCACCTTTCTGAGCGAGCGCATCCACCTGATCGAGGACACCAACGGAGATGGTCTCGCTGACAAGACCCGGGTCTATGCCGAACAGCTCGATCACCTCATCGGCGGCGTCGCCGGCGGCGTGCTCTGGCACGAGGGCGAGGTCTTCACTTGTCCGGTGCCCGAGCTGGTCAAGTTCCGCGACACCGACGGTGACGACGTCGCCGATGAGAAAAAAGTGGTCGTGTCAGGATTCGGAGCACACCTCGCCTATGCCGGCCACGACATGCACGGGCTCTTCCTCGGTCCCGATGGCCGCATCTACTGGTCGGTCGGCGACAAGGGGATCCGGGTGAAAACGCCCGAGGGTCTCGACTACCGCTTCCCGCACCAGGGCGGCCTGATGCGCTGCGAACCCGACGGCTCGAACTTCGAGGTCTTCGCCCACGGACTCCGCAACATCCAGGAGGTCTCCTTCGACGCCTTCGGCAACTTCTTCGGGGTCGACAATGATGCCGACTTCGAGGGCGAAAAGGAACGCCTCGTCCAGATCGAGGCCTACGCCGACCTCGGCTGGCGCTCGCACTGGCAATACCTGCGCGCCGATTACAATCCGTGGAACGACGAGCTCATGCACGTTCCCTACCACGAGAAACAACCGCGCTGGTTCACCCCCACGATCGCGAACTATGAGAACGGACCGGCCGGTTTCAAATTCAATCCCGGCACCGGACTCGGACCCGAATACCGCGACTACTTTTTCCTGACCAGCGCACCGAACGGCCAGCAGTGGGCCTTCCGCGTCGAACCCGAGGGCGACACCTTCGCGATGCGCAACGACCACCAGATCGGCGACGGCATCCCGCTGGTCGGCCTGCAATTCTCACCCGACGGAGCGCTCTGCGGCGTCGATTGGGGCGGCGGATATCCGATGAACGAAAAAGGCGCGATCTGGCGCATCGATGTCGCGCCGGATCAGGCTGATCCCTTGCGTGCCGAGACGCAAAAACTCATCGCCGCCGACTTCACCCAAGAGGGTTTGGTCGGGCTCTCGACCCTCTTGGGTCACGCCGACCAGCGGGTGCGATTGAAGGCGCAACTCGAATTGGCGAAACGCGGTTCACTTGACGTTCTGGATCAGGTCGCGGCCACCGTCGAGGCACCACAACTCGCCCGCATCCACGCGATCTGGGGCGTCGGGCAATTGCTGCGGCGCGATGCCGCGCAGGATGAAAGCCTCGTCGCCCTTTTCGGCGATCCCGATCCGGAGATCCGGGCGCAGGCGATCAAGACCGTCACCGATCGCCATGGCCGCCTCCTTGGACTCGACCGCATCGCCGCTCCGACCGGCGAATCCAACCCGCTCACAGCTTCGCTTTTGCCGAAGCTGGAGGATCCTTCGCAGCGGGTCCGGCTTCAGGCTTTGCTTGGTGTCGGGCGGCTCCGCGACGCAGCGGCCGCCGAAGCGATCCTGAAACTGCTCGCCCGCAAGGAGCACCACATCGGCATGACCCAGCTCCGCCACGCCGGAACGATCGCCTTCGCCGGATCGGCCTCGACGGAGTTCCTCGCCGCCCTGACAAAACACGAATCGCTCCTCGTCCGCACCTGTGCCTCGCAGGCCCTCGGTCGACGCGGCGATCCGGCGATTGCCGCTTTCCTCGACGACTCCGATGACATTCTCGCCGCGGATGCCGCGGGTTACATCCACGACGATTGGATGATCCCGGACGCCATGCCGGCCCTCGCCGAGAAACTCGGCCAACACGCGGAGAGCAGCCCTTTCACCCGCCGCGCTCTCAACGCGAGCTACCGCCAGGGCGATGCGACCGCCGCCGACCGGGTCGCCGCTTTTGTCGCCGCCGGGAAGGCACCGGAAGCGCTGATCGAAGCCGGCCTCGAGGCCCTCGAAAACTGGAACCGTCCCGGCAAATTGGATCTCGTGGTCGGTCAATACCGACCCCTGCCCGAGCGCGATCCTGCGATTCTTGCCGCTGCGGTGAAAACCCACCTCGACGCCTTGCTCACTTCGAAGCTCCCGCAGGTCCGCTCCACCGCGATGGACCTCGCCCGCGAGTCGAAGCTCGAGATCGCCAATGCCACCCTCGTCGCGGTGTTTGAAAACGCGGAGTCCGACGGCGTCCTGCGCGCCACCGCCCTGCGTTCGCTCGATTCCCAGAAGGCCCCCGAGACCGTGAAGCTGCTCGATGGCGCCCTCTCCGACAAGAGCGACGAAGTCCGCATCGCCGCGCTGGAATTGCTCGCGAAAGCCGATCCCGCGAGAGCCGCCGCGGAAGTCGACCGGCGTCTCGATGGAAAGACCGAGCTCCGGGTGAAACAACACGCCATCCGCACCCTTGCCAGCGCGGGCGGAGCCGACCGGATCACCGCCCTGCTCGCGGATCTGCGCGCCGGCAAGCTCGATCCGGCCCTGCAACTCGACGTGCTGGAGGCCGCGAAGGCCCCGACCATGAGCGCCCTCGCCGGAGAGGTTGCCGCGATCGAAGGGGAGTGGCAGGCCGCCGCCGCGACCGATCCCCTCGCCCCTTTCCGCATCGCGCTGGAGGGCGGCGATCCCGTCGCCGGGAAATCCGTGCTGCTCAACCATCCCGCCGCCCAGTGCACCGCCTGCCACAAGATCGCCGACGGCAAGGGCAGCAACGTGGGGCCGAACCTGAAGGACATTGGCAAGAAGCGGGACCGGCTTTACCTGCTCCAGAGCCTCGTCGATCCCCAGGCCGCGATCGCCTCGGGTTATGGGAACATCGCCCTGACCCTGCACGACGGCAGCACCGTGGCCGGCCAATTCCGCAGTGAAAAGGACGGCAAGATCGTCCTCCGCGATGCCGAGGGACACGAGACCACGATCGCCGTCGAAAAGGTGAAGGAGCGCACCCCGGTGGTATCGACCATGCCGCCGATGGCATTCATTTTGCAAAAAGGGGAACTTCGCGACGTGATCGCCTACCTCGCCACCCTCCGGAAGGGTTGAAAACCAGCATTTTTTCGGGCCGATCCGCCGAATGCGCCTATAATGGCGCGCCATGTCCGAAAACGAGACCCTCCTGCCTGAAACCACCGAAAAGCTGATGGCCGTGAACCGGGGCGAAATCGCCATCCGGATCTTCCGCGCCGCCACCGAACTCGGATTGCGAACCGTCGCGATCTACGCCGAGGAGGACCGTTTTTCCCGCCACCGCTTCAAGGCCGACGAGGCCTATCGCCTCCGCAAGGAAAAGGGCCCGGTCGGCGCCTACCTCGACATCGAGGGCATCATCCATCTCGCCAAGGAGAAGGGCGTCACCCTGATCCACCCGGGCTACGGCTTCCTTTCGGAAAACGCCAATTTCGCCCGCGCCTGCCGCGAGGCGGGCTTGAAATTCATCGGGCCCGATCCCGAGATGCTCGACGCGATGGGCGACAAGGTCTCGGCCCGCGCTCTCGCGAAGAAAGTCAACGTGCCCACCCTGCCCGGCACCGAGGAGCCCGTCACCGACCGCGCCGAGGCGCTCAAGATCGCCCGTGAGATCGGCTTTCCCCTCATCATCAAGGCGGCCTTCGGCGGTGGTGGACGCGGCATGCGCGTCGTGCAAAAGGAGAGCGACCTCGACAACCTCCTCGACCAGGCCCAGAGCGAGGCCGAAAACGCCTTCGGCAACCCCGCGGTGTTCCTCGAGCGTTTCGTGGGACGCGCCAAACACATCGAGGTTCAGGTGCTCGGCGACAAGCACGGCAACATCGTCCACCTCCACGAGCGCGATTGCTCGGTGCAGCGCCGCCACCAGAAGGTCATCGAGATCGCACCCTCGGTGAACCTCGACGAAAAAGTCCGCCACGAACTTTGTGAGGCCTCCGTCGCCTTGGCGAAACAGATCGGCTACAACAACGCCGGCACCGTCGAGTTCCTCTACGATGTCGACAGCAAGGAGTGGTTCTTCATCGAAATGAACCCCCGCATCCAGGTCGAGCACACCGTGACCGAGGTCATCACCGGCATCGACCTGGTCCGCTCGCAGATCCTCGTCGCCCAGGGGCATTCGCTTTTCAGCCACGAGATCGATATCCCGAAGCAGGAGGACATCCCGCGCAACGGCTATGCGGTGCAGGCCCGCATCACCACCGAGGATCCCGCGAACGGTTTTGCGCCCGACTACGGCAAGATCATCAACTACCGCTCCGCGGCCGGCTTCGGCATCCGCCTCGACGCGGGTGCAGGCGACGCGGGATCGGTGGTGACGCCCTACTACGATTCGATGCTCGTGAAGCTGACCGCCTCGGGCCCGCGCTTCGACATCGCGCTGCAGCGCATGAACCGCGCCCTGCGCGAGTTCCGGATCCGCGGGGTCAAGACGAACATCCCCTTCCTCGAGAACGTCGTCCTCGATGAGACTTTCCGCACGGGCAACGCGACCACGCGCCTGATCGACACCAATCCCGATCTCTTCAAGTTCCAGCCGCGCCGCGACCGGGCCACCAAGCTGCTCTCCTACCTCAGCGACATCACCGTCAACGGCAACAACACCGCCAAAGGCTACCGTCCCGCGGAAGTGATCCCCCCGGCGCGCGTGCCGGGCTTCAATCTGAAAGGCGGCATCGCCAAAGGTTCGCGCGACCTGCTCCTCGAGCTCGGGCCGGAAAAATTCGCCGCCTGGATCCGCGAGCAGCGCCCGCTCCTCATCACCGACACAACGATGCGCGACGCGCACCAGTCGCTCATCGCCACGCGGATGCGCTCGGTCGACATGCTCAACGTCGCCGACGTCGTCGCCCACCGCACGCCCAATCTCTTCAGCCTCGAGATGTGGGGCGGCGCGACCTTCGATACCGCGATGCGTTTCCTCAAGGAATCGCCCTGGGACCGGCTCCGCGACCTGCGCGAGAAGATCCCGAACATCTGCTTCCAGATGCTCTTCCGCGGATCCAACGCCGTCGGCTACTCGAACTATCCGGACAATGTCGTGGCCGGTTTCGTGAAACATTCCGCCGAGGCGGGCATGGACATCTTCCGGATCTTCGACTCGCTCAACTACCTGCCCAACATGCAGGTCGCGATGGAGGCGGTCCGCAACGAGACGAAGTCCATCTGCGAAGCCGCGGTCTGCTACACCGGCGACATCGATGATCCGAAGCGCGACAAGTATTCGCTGAAATACTACGTCGCGAAGGCCAAGGAGCTCGAGAAGATGGGAGCCCACATCCTCGCGATCAAGGACATGGCCGGCCTCTGCCGTCCCTTCGCCGCGAAAAAACTCGTCGCCACCCTGCGCGGCGAGGTCGGTCTGCCCATCCATTTCCACACCCACGACAGCTCCGGCATCAACGCCGCCTCCGTCCTGACCGCGGCCGACGCCGGCGTCGACATCGTCGACCTCGCCCTCGCCTCGATGTCCGGCTCGACCAGCCAGCCGAACCTGAACTCGGTCTGCGCGGCCCTCGCCGGCCACGAGCGCGACCCCGGTCTCGATCTCGACGCGCTCAACGAGATGTCGGATTACTGGGAGGAAGTGCTTGGCTTCTACACGCCTTTCAACACCGCGCCGCGCGCCGGCTCCGCCGAGGTCTACATCCACGAGATGCCGGGCGGCCAGTTCACCAACCTCAAGGAGCAGGCCAACGCCATGGGCCTCGGCCACCGCTGGCCCGAGATCGCCCGCACCTACGCCGAGGTGAACCAGCTCTTCGGCGACATCATCAAGGTCACCCCGAGCTCGAAGGTCGTCGGCGACATGTGCATGTACCTCATCACCCGCGGGATCAAGCCCGAGGAGGTGCCCTGGCTCACGCCCGGATCGCACGACTTCCCCGAGTCCGTCATCGACATGCTCTCCGGCGGCCTCGGCCAGCCCGACGGCGGTTGGCCGAAGGACGTGCAGAAGGTCGTTCTCGGCGACCGCACTCCGACCACCCAGCGTCCCGGCGAACTCGCCGCGCCCGTCGATCTCGAGGCGACCCGCGCCAAGGTTTCGGAAAAGCTCGGCCGTCCTGCCAGCGACGACGATCTTTACAGCCACCTCATGTATCCGCAGGTCTTCGCGGACTTCGACCAGTTCATCGGCAACTACGGCGAGGTCTCCGGCCTCCCGACCCCGGCCTTCTTCTACGGCCTCTCCATCGGCGAAGAGATCGAGGTGCAGATCGACCATGGGAAGCTGCTCTTCATCAAGCTGATCGGCATCGGCGAAGCCGACGACGCCGGCCGCCGCAACGTCTTCTACGAACTCAACGGCATGCCGCGCGAGTCGCAGGTCCTCGACAAGTCGCTCGCTCCCAAGAACGCCGTCACGAAAGCGAAGGGCGATTCGAAGGACCCGCTCCAAGCCGTCGCGCCGATGCCGGGCATGGTCTCCGACATCGCCGTTTCCCTCGGCACGAAGGTCAAGACCGGCGATCCCCTCATCACCCTCGAAGCGATGAAGATGCTCACCACGATTTCCGCCAGCGCCGATGGGACGGTGACGGAGATTCTGGTGAAGAAGGGAGAGGCCGTTTCGACGGATGATCTGCTGGCGCGGATCGAGGCTTGAGGGGGAGGCGCCGAGCTCCGAAAAAGTCCCTCGAAGCGACTTAAAAGTCCCCCGGACCGACCTAAAAGTCCCTCGGACCGACTTAAAAGTCCCTCGGACCGACTTAAAAGTCCCCCGGACCGACCTAAAAGTCCCTCGGACCGACCTAAAAGTCCCTCGGACCGACCTAAAAGTCCCTCGAACCGACCTAAAAGTCCCTCGAACCGACTTAAAAGTCCCTCGGAGGTTCTTTTCGGGAGCCAGAAGGGCGCGTCCGGCCTTGCCGGCGACCCGATCCGACAGGGTCAGGTCGGCGATCCAACCCTGTCGGGTGAGGCGGTGACGGGGGCCCCATCTCCCCATCTCCCCATCTCCCCATCTCCCCATCTCCCCATCTCCCCGCACCTGACAATGACGCCGTACGGGTCCACTATCCCCACCCACCCATGTCGCTTTCCCCGAAATTCAGCAACGCCCGGCTCTTCGCGATGTCCCTCGCGAAGGTCGGCAACCCGGTCCGCAACGAGGCACTCCGGACCTCGAAGCGGCTCTGCCGTTTCAAGGACGACGAGGCCGAGTTGCTGACGCACTGCTTCCTGAAGTGTTTCCGCACCCTCGAGCCGAACCAACTCCACCACCACAGCGACCTCGGGAAGAACGAACTCTACGCCGCCGCCGCCGCGATCTTCGACGACAACGAAACCCTGCTCGAGCAGGGGGCCGCGATCGCCCGCCACCTTCACGCGAAGTCGAACCACCCCAACATCAAGTCGGGCGACCTCTGCATCGCCCTGCTCGACGACGTGCGGGTGCTCGGGGAGTCCGTCCAGGCGCTCAGCATCGTGAAATCGGAGAGCCGCGTGCCTTTCCTCCAGATCTCCGAGCGCGACGGCGATCTGGTCCTGACCACCGAGCAGGGGATCTATCCGGAGAAGATCGACAAGGGCTGTCTCATCCTCAACCACGGGCGCGCCGATGGCTTCACCGTTTACCTTTTCGACAAGAGCGGTGGCAGCACCCACTTCTGGGTGCGCGACTTCGCCGGAGCGGTGCCGGTGAAGAACGACGAGTTCCTGACCCGCCGCTTCTCCGAGCTCTGCGTCGCCTTCGCCGAGCGCGGCGTGCCGGAGAACACCCTGCGCGAAGAGCGCATGGAGGTCGCCAGCCGCACCCTCAATTACCTGAAGGAAAACGAGGCGTTCGATCTCGGTGATTTCGAGCAAAAGGCCCTCGTCGAGCCGGAGCGCATCGCCCAGTTCGAGGCCTTCAAGGTCGACTACGAGGAGGAGCGCGGCGAGCCGCTCGCCGAGCGTTTTCCCGTCTCGAAGAAGGAGGCCGAAAAGGCCACCAACCGGCTCCGCAGCCGCATGCGTCTCGATGTCGGTGTCGATCTGAAGTTCTCCTCCGGTTTCATCCACCAAGCCGCCCACTTCCTCGAGCGCGGCCACGACGAGGAGAAGGGGATGGAATACATCAAGATTTACTACCGCAAGGAAGAGGTGAGCTAGCGCTCTAGCTGTTTAGCTTTTAGCGGTTTGGCTCTTCAGCCCCAGCGATCGTCCGACGACGGGCAGTTCGTAAGCTAAACGGCTAAAAAGCGAAAAGCTAAAAAGCTGCTAAACCACCTGCCCGCCCTCGGGCACGAATTCATCCCCGTAATAGAGTCGGTAACGCCCCAGCCGCGAGCGCAGCTTCAGTTCGGCACCGAAGGCTTCGGAAAGGCTGAAGGAATTCAGCGCCCGCCGCTTTTCGCCCTGCGAGATCGCCTTCCCGTCCTTCAAGACCAGCGCGTGGGTGATCGCCGGGATGATCTCCTCGACGTGGTGGGTCACGAGGATGAGCGAGCGGAACGTTCCCTTTTCGGTCAGTTCCTCGACAAACTGCAGGAAATGCTCGCGCGCCACCGGATCGAGTCCGGCGCAAGGTTCGTCGAGCACCAGCACCTCCATCTTCTGCGCCATGAGGGCTCGGCCGATCAAGATGCGCTGGCGCTCGCCCTGCGACATCGTCGCCCAGCTCTGGTCGCGGAGGTAGGCGCAGTTCACCTTGTCGAGCACCTTGTCGGCGGCACGGAGCTCCGCGGGATCATCCTCGCCGTGCGACCAGTAGTTGACCATGGCGTGGCGGCCCGAGAGCACGATCTCCAGACCGGTCTCGGCAGGCTCGATCAGGGATGAAATGCTGCTGCTGACAAAACCGATCCGCTTGCGCCAATCGTCCCAGTTGCCCGACTCGAGGTTCACCGCGTCCTCGCGGCCGCGCATCCGCACCTCGCCGGTGGTCGGGGTCAGGTAACCCATCAGCACGTTCAGCAGCGAGGTCTTGCCCGATCCGTTGCCACCGAGGATCACCCAATGCTGCCCGCGCTCCACGACCAGGTCGATCCCGTCGAGAATCCGCTTTCCGCCCCGCTGGACGGAGACCCCCTCCATTTCGAACACGCTGGCTGCCATGCGAATAGGCTAGTGGCCCGCTCTGCCCTTTTCCACTGGAAAAACCGAGGTCTGCCGCTGCCGTCTCACGCCACTGATCGCGTCCCCCATCCCCACGCCTTGGGCCTTGCTCCTAGGGGGCGCTTTTTGGTATCCTCCGCGGGCTATCCCCCATGTCCAAAAATCTCAGTGCCCTTTCCTTCCGCCGCGGCCTCGAGCCGAACCTCTTCGAACGCATGGTCCAGGCCGCCGAAGCGAAAGGCACGGCCGAGACCGCCGAGACGGTCCACGCCCTCGGGAAGGAATACCTCTTCGGCGACGCCCTCACCCTTGGGGCGGTCTCGTTCTATGACTTCCTGAAGAAGGAAAATGAGGGCAAGAAGGTCTTCCTCTGCAACGGCTCGGCCTGCCTCTGCGCCGGCACGCAGGAGAAACTCCACCACGATGCCGCCGAGCATTTTCCCGAGGCGGAGATCGGGCACATCTGCTGCCTCGGACGCTGCCACGAGGGCGGGGCCTTCCAATACGAGGGGCAGAACTACTCGGGCCTGTCGAAGGCGAGCCTGGAAACCCTCTTCACCACCGGCGAAGGCGATGGCACCGACCGCTACGAGGTCGTCTCGGCGCTCGAGCCTGCCATCCTCACCGCGCCCTTTCCGGGGATCGAGGAGTATTACGCGCCCTTCGTCGCCCTGATCCAGTCGGGCGACCGCGACGCCCTCGCCGCCGAGCTGAAGGACAGCGGCCTGCGCGGTCGCGGCGGAGCAGGTTTCCCCCTCGCTTTCAAATGGGCCGGCTGCCGCAACGCGGCCGGGCCGGTGAAATACATCGTCTGCAACGCCGACGAGGGCGATCCGGGAGCCTACATCGACAAATACCTGATGGAGGAGCGCCCCCACAGCGTCCTCCTCGGGATGATGGTGGCGGGCTGGTTCGCCGGAGCCGGGGACGGGGTCCTCTACATCCGCGCCGAGTATCCCGATTCGATCACGAAGGTGAACGCGGCCATCGCCGAGCTGCACGCCGCCGGCCTCCTCGGGGAAAACATCCGCGGCACCGACTTCACCTTCCGACTGAAGACAATCAAGGGCGCCGGGGCCTACATCTGCGGCGAAGAGACCGCCCTGCTCGCCAGCATCGAGGGCCAGCGGCCCGAGGTGCGGACGCGCCCGCCCTTCCCCACGGTCGAGGGCCTCTTCCGCAAGCCGACCATCGTCAACAATGTCGAGACCTTCGCGAACCTCCACGCCATTCTCACCCGCGGCGGCAAGGGCTACGCCGCGATCGGCACGCCCCAGTCGACCGGCCCGAAGTTGCTCTCGCTCGACTCGCATTTCGCCAAACCGGGCATCTACGAGGTCGCGATGGGGACGCCGCTGGAGACGGTCTTCGCGATGGCCGGCGGCTTCAAGAATCCGGTCAAGGCCGTGCAGATCGGCGGTCCCCTCGGCGGGATCGTCCCGCTCGACAAGGTCGGCACCCTCACCGTCGATTTCGAATCGTTCAAGAAGGAGGGGTTCCTCCTCGGTCACGCCGGCGTCGTCAGCATCCCCGAGACCATGCCGATGATCGAATACATCCAGCACCTCTTCCAGTTCACCTCGGACGAGAGCTGCGGGAAGTGTTTCCCCTGCCGCCTCGGCAGCACGAGGGGCAAAGAGCTCATCGCCAAGGCCCGCGCCGAGAGTGATTTCAAGATCGACCGCGAACTGATCACCGATCTCCTCGACACGATGGAGCAGACCAGCCTGTGCGCACTCGGTGGCGGCGTGCCCCTGCCGATCAAGAATGCGCTGAGGTATTTCAACGATGAACTTGCGACCTACTTCGAGGGATAGGTTTGCGAGTGTTCAGTGTTCAGTTTTCAGCACGATTACACGATTTGATTTGGACCACGGATGGACACGGATAAACACGGATTCCCAGATACGACGCTTCTTCCCATCCGTGTGAATCCGTGAAATCCGTGGTCAAACCCCTCCCCTCCAGGCCTTTTACCTTTTACCGCCCAACGGGCGACCGACCTTCCCACCTCCCACCAGCTAAAAGCTAACCGCTAATAGCTAACAGCTCACCACAATGGTCCAAGACCTCACCTCCCTCACCGCCTACCTCGACGGAGAGCCGATGCTCTTCGAAGAAGGCGACACCTTGCTGAACTTCATCGACCGCCACCGCGGGCGCGGGCATGTCCCGACGCTGTGTGATGCGCCGCAGCTCGAGCCCTACGGGGCCTGCCGGGTCTGTTCGGTCGAGGTCGCCCTCCAGGCCGATGGTCCGCGCCGCGTCGTCGCCTCGTGCCACACGCCCCTCGCGGCGGGCATGCATGTCTTCACCGAGTCGCCCAAGGTCCGGAACCTGCGCCGCAACATCGTCGAGCTCGTCCTCACCGACCACCCGCTCGACTGCCTCACCTGCGAGGTCAACGGCAATTGCGAGCTCCAGACCGTGGCCGCGAAGGTCGGCGTGCGGAAGGTGCGCTACCCCGCCGGAGCCAACCACCTCGACCGCACCAAGGACCTCTCGCATCCCTACATGACGAGCGACCTTTCCAAGTGCATCAACTGCTCGCGCTGCGTCCGCGCCTGCGACGAGGTGCAGGGCCAGCATGTCCTCTCCATGCACGGCCGAGGCTTCGCGGCGCGCATCATCAAGGGGCTCGACCAGAGCTTCATGGACTCGACCTGCGTCTCCTGCGGCGCCTGCTCCCAGGCCTGCCCGACTTCGGCGATCAGCGATGTCTTCCAGTCGAAGTCGATCGAGGCGACCAAGAAAACCCGCACCGTCTGCACCTACTGCGGCGTCGGCTGCAATCTCAACGTCGCCACGAAGGGACGCGAGGTCCTCAGCATCCAGGCCCCGACCGATTCCGAGGTGAACCATTCCCACACCTGCCTCAAGGGCCGCTACGCCTTCCGCTTCGTGAACCACCCCGAGCGCCTCCGCACCCCGCTGATCCGCTACAACGGCCACTTCACCGAGGCCACCTGGGACGAGGCCTACGACTACATCGTCAAGAACCTCACCCGCATCAGGGAAGAGCACGGCGGCGACGCCGTCGCCGGCATCTCCTCGGCCCGCTGCACCAACGAGGAAAACTACCTGATGCAGAAATTCATCCGCGCCGGCTTTGGCACGAACAACATCGACGCCTGCGCCCGCGTCTGCCACAGCCCCACCGCCTGGGGCATGCAGAAGGCCTTCGGCACCGGCGCCGCGACGAACAGCATCGCCGACCTCGAGTTCACGAACTGCATCCTCATCACCGGAGCCAACCCCACCGAGGGCCACCCCGTCACCGGATCGCGCATCAAGCAGCGCGTCCTCAAGGGCGTGCCGCTCATCGTCATCGATCCGCGCGAGATCGAGCTCGTCCCCTACGCGAAACACCACCTCCAGCTCCGTCCCGGCACCAATGTCGCCCTGCTCGACATGTTCGCCTTCTACCTCCTCGACGAGGACCTCATCGACCGCGACTTCATCACGAAACGCTGCGAGAACTGGGAGGAATTCGAAAAGGGCCTCCGTTCCCTGAATCTCGACGAGCTCGAGGCCATCCACGGCGTGCCGCGCGAGCAGGTCCGCGCCGCCGCCATCGAATATGGAAAAGCCGACAACGCCATGGCCTTCCACGGACTCGGCGTCACCGAGCACAGCCACGGATCGAAGACCGTCATGACCCTCGCCGACATCGCCATGATGACCGGCAACATCGGCCGTCCCGGCGTCGGCGTCCTCCCCCTGCGCGGACAAAACAACGTCCAGGGTGCCGCCGACATGGGTTGCCAGCCCCATCAGGGTGCCGGTTACCTCCAGGTGAACGATCCCGAGATGCACAAACGCTACGAGGAATTCTACGGCGTCCACCTCAGCGACCGGATCGGCTACAAGATCCCCCAGATGTACGACGCCGCCCTTGCCGGCCAGCTCAAGGCCCTCTGGATCATGGGCGAGGACGTCGCCCAGACCGACCCGAACACCGAGCACGTCCAGGCTGCCCTCAACGCCCTCGACTTCCTCGTCGTGCAGGAGCTCTTCATGACGCCGACCTGCGAGTTCGCCGACGTCGTCCTGCCCGCCTCCTCCTTCCTCGAGAAGAGCGGCACCTTCACCAACGGCGAGCGCCGCGTCCAGCGGGTCAATGCCGTGATCCCTCCGGTCGAGGGCACCAAGCCCGACGGGGTCATCATGTGCGAGATCATGCAGCGCATGGGCATGAACCAGGCCGACTACACCCCCGAGGGCGTCCTCGCCGAGATCGCGCAGATCGTCCCCTTCTTCAAGGGCGCGACCTGGGAGAACCTAACCGAGCAGGGCACCCAGTGGCCCATCCAGGACGGCGGCGTCGGCACGCCCATCCTCCACCTCGACAGCTTCAAGCGCGGCCTCGGCAAGTTCCACTTTTTCAACTTCCAAGAGTCGAAGGAAATCGAGAAACACGGCGCCGAATATCCCTTCATCCTCACCACCGGCCGCATCCTCGAGCATTACAACTGCGGCACCATGACCCGCCGCACCGGCAACGCCGAGATCGTGAGCGAAGACCTCCTCGCGATCCATCCCGACGATGCCGCGAGGAAGGGCATCGAGGACGGGGATCTGGTCAGGATCTATTCGGCGAGAGGCGAGGTGCGGATCAAGGCGAAGCTTTCGACCGAGGTGAAGCCGGGGGTGCTTTATACGACGTTCCACTTCCCCGAGGCGCTCGTGAATATGGTGACCAGTTCGGAGTGTGATGAGGACACGATGTGTCCGGAGTACAAGGTGGTGGCGGTGGAGGTGGAGAGGGTTGGGGAAGTCATCGATGAAGAAAATCTGGACATTTTGTACTCAATTGGGTGAGCCAGTCTTATCGGCCGTCAGGATTGGGTTCACCTTTGCGCTTGCTACTCCGGGTCTCTTCCTACATCGTCATTTAGCTCCATCTTACATCAAATGTCCACTTCCCGCACTTCCTCGTCATCAAGTTGGGAACCGCCTTTGCCGGAGAGCCTTCAGGCTATGCTGCCTCAATACGAGATCACCGGATTCCTCGGACGTGGGGGGATGGGCGCGGTCTACCGGGGTCGGCAAATTAGCCTCGATCGGGATGTAGCGATCAAGGTATTGCCCGAAACGTTTACGCAGGGCAACGATGAGCTGAACTACGTCGCGAGGTTCAAGCAAGAAGCCCGTGCCATGGCCAGGCTCAACCACCCCGCAATTCTCTCAGTCTATGACTTTGGCGAAACCAACGGCGGGCAGCTCTTCTTCGTGATGGAGTTTATCGACGGCACGGACATTCATCAGTATTTACAGGGTCACGGCGGCAAAGTGGATCAGGGAGACGCCGTTACAATCACCGCGCATGTTCTAGACGCATTGGACTATGCCCATGCTCATGGTATTGTTCATCGCGATATCAAGCCTGCAAATATTCTCCTAACCCGTGATGGCCGGGTCAAAATCGCAGACTTCGGGCTTGCAAAGAGACTCTGGGATTCCGCCGAGGTTGCTGTCCCATCTTTGACAATCAGCAATGTCGCTCTCGGCACACCCGATTTTGTAGCCCCGGAGGCGCTCGATGGCAGCCAAACGGTCGACCATCGGGCCGACCTCTACGCTGTAGGCGTGATGCTCTATCAACTGCTGACAGGAGTGCTTCCCCGAGGAAATTTTGATTGGCCTTCCGAAATCGTTGCCGGTATCGACACGCGACTCGACGGGATCGTCAGCAAAGCAATGGCGACCAATCCAGATAATCGTTATGCCAGCGCAGCCGCGGTGCGAGCGGACTTGGACGCGATAATGAGCCAACCGGTGGAGCGCATTGAGGCCGGAGCGAAGAGCAATGCGCCCGCTGCCGTGGCCGCGACGACATCCGTGCGGGGGAGCAAGTTGCCGAACAAAGGTTCGAGGATGCCCGTCTATCTCGCCATCGGCGCTCTGGTAACAGCGTTCTTCGTTGTCGGCGCGTTTACCTTTCTGAGGTTCGGAAAAAACTTGAAAGTCACCCAAGTTTCAAAAGTTGAGTCATTGCCATCGGGGCTGGCTCAGTCGCAAAACTCAGATATTCCGGATGCTCCCGCTCTTGGCTCTGTCGAAGCTGTTGAATCAAAAGAGCCCGAACCGCTCGCGTTAAGTTCGGTTGAAGTGCCGCAAGAGTTAAATGCGTCGACAACCGAACCGGATCCGGCAGCATCATTGCCTTCTCCCGAAGAGGTTCCCGAATCAGTCGAGGTCGCCAAGAATGCCGATCCGGCTACCGAAACGCCAATTGTCGCGGCACCGCCTGTGGTTGTAACTCTCGCAGAACAACTGCCCACCACACCTGCACCTAACTCCAAAACGCCACCACTCCTTTCCATCCCCGGCCTCAACACGAGGATCGACGGCTATCTTTTGGCACGGCGGAAGCAGATTGGCGAACTCGCTGTAAAGTATGAGCGAGGACTCGACTCACGCCTAAACCAGGCTGCGAACTCAGGGGACCTGAAATCCGTGAAGATCTATCAGGAGGAAAAGTCCAAGGTTTCCGCCTTGCTAAGTGCGCTCTCCACCGCCCCATTGGACCCCTTAGCGGCGGTGTTGGAATCAAACACACTTCCCAATCTGTCTCTGGAGTCCCCAAATGAGGTCGTTACTCTGCGTGCCACATGGGACAGCGAACACAAAAAAATCCACGACGATCTCCAGGGAAAATTATCGCAGTCACTTCAAGCCCTTGGTGCGGAACTGACCAAGTCGCGAAGATTTGAGGAGGCCGGAGCTGTTTTGACTTTTCGAGACTCACTCGGAGAGCGGAGCTTGAGTTTTCCAACTCGTGAATCGGAAGACACGGTGACCAACGAAACGAACATGGATGTTCTTTCAACGGCAGCGATTCCCTCAGACCTAGCCGCTGTGACAGGAGATAAACCTTTCAAGAACAGCCTCGGTATGAAGTTCGTGCCCGTGCCCGGAACAGAAGTGCTCTTCTGTGTCCATGAAACACGATACAAAGATTATGCGAGATACGCCGAAACGAAATCCGGGATCGACTCTAGCTGGAAAACCCAGACCCATGACAACTTTGAGATCAAGCGAGATTCCGACGACCATCCCGTAACCTCCGTCAGCTGGGATGACGCGAAGTCTTTTTGTGCTTGGCTAAGCGAAGAAGAGGGCAGGACCTACCGTCTGCCGACAGACAGGGAATGGAGCCTAGCTGTCGGAATCGGCAGCCTCGAAGTGTGGGACAAAGACGTGACTCCCGAGACGGTTTTCCAACCGCAGGATGTCTTTCCTTGGGGAATTGAATGGCCGCCGCCAAAAGGTGTAGGAAATTTCAGCGATGATAGCAGAAAGGCGAAGGCAAGTCGCGAAAAGAGCGAGTATATCGACGGTTACGATGATGGTTTTCCGACAACAGCACCGGTTATGGCGGACGAGCCCAACGTGCTAGGACTTCACGACCTGGCCGGAAATGCGAGAGAGTGGTGCGAGGATTGGTACAATGGCGACGAAACCGTGCGGGTCGCGCGAGGTGGCACTTGGAGCCACAGCGAACGAAAATATCTCCTCTCTTCGGCTCGTGGACCCACGCGCCCTCAATCCCGGCTGTCACACTACGGCTTCCGAGTCGTCCTGGTGATCGCTCCCAAACCACATCCAAACCCAAAGCCGACAACTCCGGCTGGCTCACCTCCCACTGACCGGTGACTTTCCTCATCGCGGGGAGGGTGGTCGGAGGAGGGTGACAGTTCATCGGAGTCTGTCCGCCATTCGTAGCCGCCGGCGACCAACGGGGTAAGGCAACATCTCGCTACAAAACGCGTATTTGATCGCTTCTCCCCCATTTCCTCCATGCCTTCCCGCCGCCGATTTCGTGAAATTCGCCCAATTCCCGCGGTGGAGCTTTCCCCGGGCCGCGGGCGACGCGATGATCGGCCGCCATTTCGCCTTTCCCCTGCCGGGCTTCCCGCGCCAGGTCGGCGTCGTGCCCGGTGAGACCGCCGGCGGCCCTGTGGAGGCCACCTCCGCCGCTTTTCCGGGTCCGGTCCCAGCTTTTCCGGACGGCTTCACCGCTTTCGGGACCGGCTTTCCCGCTTTTCCCATGGCCTGCCCCGCTTTGGGGGCGGGCGTTTCCGGTTTTGGGTTCGGGTTCACCGCGTTCCGGGGTCGCTGCACCGCTTTTTCGGTCGCCTTCCCCGGGAAGCGCACCCGAAAAGCGGAGTCGGGGGCTGGCGAGGCTGTGAACTCACAGGTTCATTCCGCCCTGGGGCAGAGCCATCTTGCCGGAGGGCAGAATTGTTTCGCCAAAGGGCAGGATCGTTTCGCCAAAGGGCAGGATCGTTTCGCCAAAGGGCAGGATCGTTTTGCCGGAGGGCAGGATCGTTTTGCCGGAGGGCAGGATCGTTTTGCCGGAGGGCAGGATCGTTTTGCCAAGGGGCAGGATCGTTTTGCCGGAGGGCAGGATCGTTTTGCCAAGGGGCAGGATCGTTTTGCCAAGGGGCGGGATCGGTCTGCAAGGGGCGGGATCGGTCTGCAAGGGGCGGGATCGGTCTGCAAGGGGCGGGATCGGTCTGCCAAGGGGCGGGCCATCCAACCCTGTCAGGTCGTCCATTCAACCCTGTCGCGTGCCGCCCGGGGGAGGCACCTCGGGATGGCGGGCAGGGCACTATGGTTTTGCAGAAGACCGAGTTGAGGTAATACTGGTCCTCTCACCTGTGGATCGAAGGCACTGAGCCCTGGTTCACGAAAGAGTTTAAACGGCCTGGTTTGATCTTCCTCTCCCCATGACTCACTCCAAGATTCTCCTGACTTGTGGAATGCTTTTCGCCGCTTCGTTGAGCGCGAACTCTTACGAGAATGATTCGAAATCGGAAATTCTTCGGAAGCTCTCCGGCACGCACGCGATGCGTATCAAAGGCCGTGCGAGGTTCTTCCAAACCGGAACCGAAACCCGGAACCCGTACAATACCCGGGCATCGATCCAGATTCCGCTTCGACGGGGTCCCGTCACTTTGCGGTTCAAGATTGGAGCGACCCCCGTGGTGATCGAAGGCAAAGTCGGCGGGTTACGGATCCGCCGCGGGCAGTTTGACATCGGGCAATCCATTAATTTGAGGGGAACGGCATTGGTTCAATCCGGACCACCTGAATTGATCGGAGAATCGGGTACGATTTTCCTATACGGACTTGCCTATCGGGGGCGCGTCTACCCCAGAGGCAGTGTTTATATCTTCGGCGATCAAGAATCGCTTTCCGGAGATTTCCGTGATCCCAAACTGGGGCGCGCTTATCAGAAAATGGATCGTGAAAGATCCCTCGAATACCAAAGGAGAAACGGCTTCGGGGAGGTTTCAACAGGATCCCAAATCGGGAGGGGCATCTCCAACTGAGCAGGCTGCGAAACGGTTTTATGGGACAGATAATCTGAAAGAATCTGAAATACTTGAAATACCGCTTTGCCGTTCGCCTTCGTCGGGAAACGCACCCGAAAGGCGGAGCCGGGAACCGGACCAGCAGGGTCGATGGATCAAGATCAGGGGCGGGTTCGCCGAGACTGCGGGCGGTCCGGCCAGATCCGGGGTCGGTTTCGCCAGATCCGAGGACCGATTCGCCAGATGCGGGCCGTATTTGGCATTCGCCGAATCTTCCCAGGTGGAGGCTTGCTGCCGATGGTGGTTTGTGATTCACTCGGCCCCAATCCCCCATGAAACCGTTGCCATGCTCCGCCATTCTTTTTCTGACCTTCAACGCATTGCTGAAGGCCCAGGACCCCGCTCCAGCACCTGCAGCGGAGACAGCTCCTACCCCCACGCTTGAGGACCGTATCGGGGATTTGGAGCGGAAGATCCTTGAGCTTCAGAGTGGCAAACAGGCTCCCGGGTCTCCGGCCCCTATGACTTCGATCATCCAGCAGCTGGAGGACGAGGAACTTCCCGCCGAGGAGGGCGAGGACCTGAAGTTGCCCAGGGACCTCGAACAAATCCTCGTCGCCCACGCCCGCGCGAGTTTCGATGAATTCCTGACCGCTTTTGCCGAGGCCCCTGACGCGGAAAAATGGAGCTACGCGGTCTGCGTGGTGTCTGCGGGAACCAACGACCGAGTCTGGATGTCTTTGGAATCGGTGGGCTCCGACGGGGTGCTTCGCGGTCGGAAAAGGGATGGATTTCTGGGAGCTGAGTCCGAAGAGGAGGCCAAGAAAACGATGACCGACCCAATGTCGGCACCTTCCAACGCAGTGACCGATTGGAGTTATATCTCAAACGGAAAAAAGGTCGGAGACTACGAGAGCTTCGCCCGTCTCCATTTCATGATGCTCAACTTCAAGATGAGGAAGCTCATGAGCAAACGGTATCCGGATAACTTCTCCATCGTGGAATCCGTCGGACTCGATCAGGAAGAGTCTTTGCTGACCGGCATCCTCGAGGATTACACTGGCCTTTGAGAACCCAGATTCTGACTTCCGTGGCCCCACCTTCCATGAAATTTCGCATGAGTTTCATGGGACAGGCAATCTGACGCGTCAGCGGCCAGATCGCCTTCGAAATCGCCCCGGAGATCTGTGTGGAGATTCTCTCTCCGCGAAATACCGAGGCCGAGATGCGCACGAAGCGGAACCTCTATTTTGAGGCGGGTGCCACGGAAGTCTGGATGTGCCGACTCGACGGCGTGGTGCGCTTCTTCTCCAGGGATGGGTTGCTTGCCCAATCCTTGGTCTGCCCCGGATTTCCCGGGAAGATTTGAGGGGGCGATTCTGAGGCGATGCGGACGAAGCCGCCCGTCCCCGAGCCTGTTCCAATCACCGGGAAAACGGCCGCCTCCCATCCCGCCCGGCGGGCAGGAGTGCCCGCGCTCCCGTGGAAGACCCCACGCCGCCCGCGCCATGACGCAGGTGAAGCCATCGTGACACGGCGCCCGTTCCGCGTATGATCGTGTCGGAACCGCCTCTCATGAAATCGCCCGGCATCCTCACCCTCTTTCTCCTCGCCCAGACCCTGCCGGCCGCGGCCGAACCGACGCAACCCGCCGCAGCGATCGAAGCGGCGCATGCGGAGATCTGGAAACGCTTTATCTCACCCCACGGCACCCTTTACGACTACACCGCGCTCGACGGCACGGTGCATCTGCCCACGGCGGCGGAGTGCGCGGAGTCCAAGCCGAACGCGCTGGGCTGGTGGTCGCCGATCGAGAATGGCGCCTTCTTCGGCGGATTGTATCTGGACGCGCTGTGCCAGCGCTGGCAGCACGTGAAGACCGAGGCGGCGGCGCGGGAGGCCCGGACGGTCGCGAAGGGTCTGCTCCGTCTCGCCGAAGCGGGGACGACGCCCGGATTTGTCGCGCGGGGCTTCGCCGATGATGGACGATCGCATTGGCTCGCGAGCAGCAGCGACCAGACCTATCCCCGGTTCTACGGCCTGTGGCGTTATGCGAAGAGCGGCCTGCCGGACGAGGCCGAAGGCCGGCAGGTCACCGCCACCCTGCTGCGCGTCGCCGAGGGGCTGGAGGCCAACGAGTGGAAAATGCCCTGCGACCGCGAGGGTTTCGGCCATTTCGGCCACTGGACGGGAGGATTTGCCGAGACGAAAGGCACGCTCTCCGGCGCGGAGCCGCAGTTCGATGCCGCCGCGCGACTGCTCTTCGTGCTGCGGGCCCTGCACGACCTCACCGGCGACGCGGCCTGGCTCGCGAAGTATCAGGCGCATCTCGCAGCCAAGCCGAAGGGCTCGGAAAAGTCCCGCCGGGAGATCTGTGCCGGCGGCGTGAGTTACGTCGCCCCCGGCGAGCCGCCGCGTTATCCGGAGAGCCCGCCCATCTGGACCAGCGCCAGCTCGCAGGCCGCGCTGCGTGCGCTCGTCGAAATGGAGACCGACTCCGCCATCCGCGCCGATTTTCAGCGCGGGCTCGATGCGAACGCGGCCAGTGCCGCGCGCTTCATCGCCCGGTATCGCGACTACGACAACGACAACACGCTGGGCTTTGACATCGAATGGCGAAAGCTCCTGGCGAACTGGCGTCCGCAGGCGGAGATCGGCGAGGCCGTGACGCTCGCCACGGAGCAATACCGCCTCTGGAACCGGCAGAGCCCGCGCCGTGTCGCCGAGGCGGACGCGATGCGCGATCCCCTCTTCGCCGCCTGGATCGTGGCGCTGAGCGGCAACCAGGCCCTCCTCGAACAGTCCCGCGCCGAAATCTCCGCCGCTCTCACGCACTACGAGTGGGGGAAACTCCACACCTGCCTGTTCTTCATGGCTGAGTGTGTCTACTGGCGGATGGGGGAGGGGTGATTTTCGGGTCGCCAAGGGACAGGCTTTTTGACCCATCAAGGGAGCCGAGAGGGTCGGGCCTTTTCACGGATCTCTCTTGAATGGCTTCGGAAGCGCGGGCCGTGGGCCTGGAAGACGACCCGACCGGTGGCAGGTCTTGCGACATCGGCGGATCGGTGCCATCTTTCCGCATGTCGATCACTCTCGAAGTACCGGATGAAATCCAGAGGGCGATGCGGGTGCCGGTCCCCGAACGCCAGGCCCGCCTGATGATCGAACTGGCCTGCGCCCTCTACCAGCGGGAAATCCTCAGCTTTGGCAAGGCCGCGGAATTGTGCGGTCTCAGCCAGTTCCGCTTCGCCCACGCCCTGAGCGACCGAAAGATCGCCAGACATTACCACGACACCGACGTGGCCGAGGATCTCGCGTATGCGGGTGGTGAGTAACACTTCTCCGGTCAGCAATCTGGCCATCATCGGGAAGCTGGACATTCTCGCCCGTCAATTCGGAGCGATCCGCATTCCTCGGGCGGTGCAGGCGGAACTGGAGCGTCTCGAACATGGGGTGGCCCGTTCGTCGATCGATCAGGCTCTGGCAGCGGGCTGGCTCAAGGTCGAAACGGTCGCCTCCATCGATCTCGCGCGTCATTTGGCATCGTTCCTCGACTCCGGAGAAGCGGAGGCGATCGCTCTCGCCGCGGAGAGTGGCAGCGATCTTCTGATCATGGACGAGTCCGCGGGTCGCGCCGCGGCTCGGGATCTGGGGCTCGAAATGACCGGAACCCTGGGTGTGTTGTTGAAGGAGAAACGTGCGGGGCGGATCACTTCGATGGAAATGGAGATGGATCGCTTGGTGGGCGAGGCCGGATTTTATCTCTCGGAGAAAGTCCGGAGGATGTTCCTCGACGCGGCCGGAGAGTGAGCGGACGATGAACCGGGGGCAAAAGTGACAGAAGCTTTGACGTTCAACACGGCCCTCCTCACCGAGGCCGGGATGAACCAACAAATCTTTTCGATGAACCTTCGCTAAAGCAGGGCGCGAAGTTCACAGTGCAAAGGATAAACCATCCCCCCTCCTTTCCATGGAACCCGATCACCACCTCATCCTCCCGGACGCGCTGACGTGGCGTCCGTCGAATCTGATGCGCATCCCCAATGCCGACTTCCTGGAGCGCACCGGCAGCGAGCACCTCGGGGCGCGGCTGTGGCGGATGCCACCCCGGAGCGCCAACACGCTGCATCAACACATCCGATCCGAGGAATTCTACTTCGTGCTGGAGGGCACGGGCCGGCTCCGGGTGGGCGGGTCCACGCTGACGGTGCCGAAACATGGCGGCGTGTGGGTGCGGCCCGAGGTGCTGCGGCAGGTATTCAACGACACGGACGAAGAGGTGCTCTGGCTCATTGTCGGCGGGCCGGAGGAAAAGGAATTCCTGGCCGGATCCCAATCGCCGATCGACTTGTCGCGGATCTATCCGCAGGATCCGACGCAACTGCCTCCGGAGCTCGACGGCGTCGCGTGGCCGCCGAGGGAAGAAGGCTGACCGCGATGGGTTGGCCGGCATCCGGATTCGAAGCGCCAACGGCCCCCGGGGCTCGGGAAGATACGATAGCCGCCAGAGAAGCGATGGAAGAAAACGACCCACCGGAATCCCCGTCAAGCGTCCTCGCGCTGGTGTGCGGATGGGTTTGTCTGGCCGCGTACCTCTGGCCCGTCCTTCATGCGCTGGGCGGCACTTAGACCGTCTGCCAAAAGTCCGTTCGCAAATCGGATTCTTCTTTGGGTTTGGATTCTTGCTCGCTTCGCTCGAACTTCTCTCCAAACCGGCCGCAATTCGCGCTTCCCGCGTTGCTCATCGGTCATGGAGCCCGCTCCACACCCTCTTCGCGCCTTGGCATCACGAATTCCGACTCGGCCGATTCACGAACGGACTTTTGGCAAACAGTCTACGACGGAGCGATGACGTGGTGCCTGTCCTATCTCTTGCTCATTCCGGCCGTTCCCATCGGATCGATCGCCGCCTTTCTCGCTTTGACCAAAGACCCGGTGACCGCAAGGGAAGTCCGGCGGTCGAAGCGGGCTCTTGCGATGATCTGGCTTCCGATTGCGGCGATGATCCTGATCGTTTTCGCGGATGCGGTGCGGAGAAATTGGTGAGCGGCTGGGAGTAGGCAGGATGGATTCGCTCCTCCTCGCGGGATCGGACGTCATGCGGGCTGAAGCCCTGGACGACTTTGCCGATCTTTGGCGGGTCTTGCGAGGGTGCCCACCGTTTCCACGAGCAGGTGAATCTATTTTGGCCTCCTTCCATACCCATGACGGCGGGCAGGAGTACCCGCGCTCCCATGGAGGACCGAAGAGGGTCAAGGGCTCCGCGATACCCTCCTGAATCCCGCCTGATGAGCCGTCGACGAAGTAGGCAGGATGGATTCGGCTCTTCCCCGCGGGGTCGGATGCCATGCGGGCTGAAGCCCTGGACGACTTTGGGCACGTCTGTAACGCAACCCCCTCACCTCGCCGCACCCGCCGCGCCTTTCCCGGAAAGCTTCGCGGACACCTCGGCCGCGTCGCTGCGGAGGGTCAGGACACTTTTGCGGAGACCGGGGCGCTTCGGGGCGAAGCGGACGGAGAGTTTTCTTTTGCTGCCGACATCGAGAGGAGTCCGCGGAAGGGGAGCGAGGAGGAAATCGCGTCGGGCTTCTCCGGAAAGGGCGGCGGCGAGGCCGAGAGCGGGAGTGCCGCCGACATTGGTCACGGTGATGGATTGGGGGCGGCTCTTCGCCCTCAGGCTGGTGGTGGGGAAACGGCGTAGTTTCGAAAGCGTGAGTTGGGGGAGCAAGCCATCGAAGACATAGGCCGCTCCCGCGTTGTTGAGGCTGTTGTCCGCCGAGCCTCCGGAGCTGTTTTCGACGCCCGTGAAGGCCGACTGTTCGAAGAGCGACGAGGCGATCAGGGTGCCTCCGGAGACCGAGACGGCAAATCCGAAACCGTCCGAGGGATCGGCGTTGCCGGCCTTCAGGGTGGCGATCTGGCTCCAGTTGGTCCCGACCCGGTGGAAGAGGTAAGCGGCCCCGGAAAACTCCGCATCGTTGTCGGTGGGGCCGACGGTGCCGGTGGACACGCCCCGGAAGTCACTGGACTCGCTGGGAGCTCCGACGACGATGAAGTTCCCGGAAATCGAGACGTCCGAACCAAAACGATCGTCGGTCCCGGCATTGCCCGCTTTCAGATAAGCCTGCTGGCTCCAGGTCGAGCCGCTGCGGACGAAGATGTAGGCAGCACCGCTGCCGCTCGAGCTGTTGTCGGACGACCCGCCGGGGCCATTGACCACGCCGGTGGCGTTGCTCGCCTCGAAATTCGCGCCGACGACGATGGTTTCGCCCGAGACGGCCAGACTCGTTCCGAAATTGTCGCCGGCTCCGGCGTTGCCGGCTTTCAGAAAGGCCTGCTGGGTCCAGACGCCCGCGGATCTCGCGAAGACATAAGCCGCACCGCTGCCCGGGGCGTTGTCGTTGGCGGAGCCGCCGGTACCGTTGAGCACGCCGACGAGGTCGCCGCTTTCATTACCGGTGCCGACCACGGCGATGTCACCGGAGATCGCGACCGATCCTCCGAATTCGTCGTCCTGCTGGGAATTGCTCGCCTTCAGAAAGGCCTCCTGGCTCCAGGTGGTGCCGGAGCGGGTGAAGACGTAGGCGGCCCCGGAGAGCTCGACGCTGTTGTCGATGGGGCCGGTGCTGGTGGCGCTGGCTCCGGTGGCACCGCTGTCCTCAAAGGGGGCGGAGACGAGAATGCTATTTCCCGAGATCGCCACCTGCTCCCCGAAACCGTCGCCGCCCTCGGCATTCCCGGCCTTGAGAAAGGCCTGGTGGGTCCAGGTGCTGCCATTTCTCACAAAGACATAGGCGGCTCCGGAAAACGGGGCTCCGTTGTCGAGGGGCGCATCGACTCCGTTGTCCACGCCCGTGGCGGCGCTGGCTTCGTCGGGAGCTCCGACGACGATGGTGTCGCCCGAGATGGCCACGGAACTTCCGAAGTTGTCCTCCTCCCCGGCATTCGGGGCTTTCAGATAGGCCTGTTGGGTCCAGGTGCTGCCGTTTCTCACGAAGACAAAGGCCGAACCGGCGTCGGTGGCCGAGTTGTCGATGGAACTGCCGGTGCCGTTGAGGATCGTGGCGAGACCACTGTCATCTTCCGGCACGCCGACGACGACGGTGTTGCCGGAAAGGGCCACCGACAGACCAAAGCGGTCGCTCGACGCGGTGTTGCCGGCCTTGAGGTAGGCCTGCTGGGCGATGGGGTCGATCGTGACGGGGTAGACGGCATCGGCGTCGTCGACGAGAAGGCGGAAGGTGGCGGGGCCATCGATCGTGAAGCTCGATGCGAGGCTGCGCCCGGTGGCGTCCCAAGCTTTCAGTCCTTCGTAGTGAAGCACGGTCCGGCCTGCCGCGTCCAGGAAGTCGACTCCGAGCCGATCCGCGGTGACGACAGGGATGAGGCCGCCACGGGTGCCGAGTCGCAACGTAAGCGGGCCTTGCGCGCCATCCGATCCGGGACGGCGGGCGAGGGTGTAACCGTGCTCGAGGCCGCGGGTGTCGTTGATCCACCATTCCTCAAGCGTTTCGTCGCGTTCGTAGGCGAGGCGTCCGGTGGAGCGGGTCGCGGTCCTCGTCGTCGCGACGGGTATCGTCTCGTCGCCGCGACCATAGCCGACCAATTCGAGACCCCAGGTCCATTCGCCGTGGTCCGGCTCGGTGAGAAAACCGCGCCCATCGAATCGCGTCGTCCAGCGCTGCCCGGGATTCCGCGCGACCCAGCCATCGCCTTCGGGCGCGAACTCGTGTCGTGCGCTCTGATGGACCGCCCGGATCGCCTCCCAATCCGCGGCGGAGAGGCCGGCCGGCGCGACCGAGCCCGGCGAGCCGGCCTGGGCGAAGAGCGGCACGATGGCGGATAGCGCCGCCCCGATGAAGTTGAAATAGGGCAGACGTGTCATGGGAGGGAGGGACGGGATCCGGACCGGCGTGGGTTCTTTGTAACACGCCGTAACAAACGGGACAAGATCTACGGCGAAGTCGCGGCGCGGAATCCGGTAAATGGTGCCGTTGTCCCTTCGGAGCGCAAGCGGGTGCTTGGCTCACATCTTCACGCGCGAACTGAGAGTTACTTTACGGCTCCAGCACCGCCCGGAACAAGCCGACCAGATTCAGCCCGAAGATCTTGCGCATCTCCTCCTCCGTGTAACCGCGCCGGTGAAGTTCCCGGGCAACGGCTTTCCAATGGTCGATGGCGGATAGCTCGGCACTGGTGCGATGCGGGGACAAGCGGTCCCAGCCGCGCAGAGGGCTGTCGCTGGCGACCGCGAGGTGATCGACGCCGATGACTCGCTTGATGTGGTCGAGATGATCGCAGAACTCGGGCACACCGCGCTCCTTCGTCCTCTGGTTTTCAATGATCCATCCCACGGCGGTTACGCCGACTACGCCCCCAGTGGCCGCGATCGCCTCGAGGGCCTTGTCCGACTTGTTGCGGTCGCGATCGGTTACGGCACGGGCTCCCGCGTGGGTGCAGACGACCGGTGCCTGAGAGAGCCGGCAGGCGTCGAGGGTGGTCTGCTCGTTGCAATGGGAGATGTCCACGAGCATGTGGAGGCGGTTGAGTTCCGCGATCACTTTCTCGCCGAGCGGGGTGACACCGCCTTGCTGATCATTGCCGTAACCCAACACGTCGCCGGGTGCCTGGTCGGTGTGTTGGGCGCCATAGGCGAGTTGGAAAACACGCAGGCCCTGCTCATGGAACCGCGCGATTTTGGCCGCGTCGCCGCCGAGGGGGAAGGGCATCTGCACGTACATGAGGACGCCGTATTCCCCGCTCTCGCGGATCTCCCGGATGTCGGAGAAACGGCGGATGATGCGGGCATTGAGGTATTGCCCCTCGCGGAACCTTTCGGACTGGCCCTCGAAACTGGCCTGGCTGGAATAGCTCATCACCACCATGTTGCATCCGGTCTCCTGCTTGAGAGGCTGGAGGTTCCACGGACCGGTTTCCGAGGGGTAGGGATGGCCGCGCCCGTTCTGGGCGTCATAGTAGGTGCCGAGTCCGTCGACGATGAAGTTCTCCGCGAAGAACTTTTCGACGTCGAAGTCGGTGCCCTGCCCGCCCGACTCCGGAATGGCAACCAGCATGTGGGAACATAGGACTAGGCGCAGAAACAGCTTCATCGACTTGTAAGGATCGTAAGGATCAGCGCTCCGATCCAAAACCAAAAAGCCTTCGCGCTCTCGTGATTGACCTTTACTTGCTCGACTTGAAATGGCGTGAGCCCGTACTTCTTGAAATTGAGCAGTTGCAAGCTCTCCTGACGGAACCAGAAGATTGGACCGATGGCCCAAAGCGCCGCAAACGCCCAGCCCGCAACAAGCTCCCAGTTTTTAATGTGATCAGCATCTTTAAGTCGGAGACGGATCACCCACCCAAGACTGATGATGGCCCCAAGAACCGCGATCCCGGTCATCCTGCCCCAGTATTTGGCAATTGGAAGCTTCCGTTTGATTGGTTTGCTCATAGCGCTGAGAGCATTTGGTTTGAATGACGGACAGTTTGTAGGCCTCGTTCTCCCTAGGCCGGAGTCGGTGCGTTTCCGCTCACCGCGTCTGCACTTGCACGGCGGCGGCATCGGATTTGAAATCATGCGTCGCGGAGGTGGCGGTGACGCGGGCGACGAAGGTGCGGCGCAGGTAGGTGGTCTTGCCTTTCTTCTTTTTCTTCAGCCGGGTCGAGGGTTTCACGAGCGCGCGAATGACGCGGCCCGCATCGTCGGGGACGACGTTCGGTTCCTCGTGCGTGCCGGCGATGAGGGCGGCGGTGATGTTGCTCTCGGTGGAACCAGTGCGGCGCAGGTAGGTCACCGCGAAGTCGCCGTTCCCGGCGGTGGCGGAAAGGTCGAAGTCATCCCCAGTGTCCCCGGAATTGGTGACGGTAAGGTAGCCGGAGACCTGGGCGAGTTTGTTCGAGGTCAGGACGAGGGTCTGTCCGGCGGCGGAGGTGTTGTAAACGCCGCGTCCTACCCCGCTGGCGGGGGCAGTGCCGGAGAGCAGGTCGGGCTGGCGATCGGGGATCTCGAAAACGTAGGCAGCCCCGCGTTCGGAACCGCCACCACCATCAAAGGGCGCCCCGGCAAGGGCCAGCCGGCCGTCCAGCCCCAGTGAAAACGACATTCCGTTCGGAACCGCATCCGCGGTCGTCAGCTTGGCCAACTCGCCGCCAGTGGACAGGTCGAACGCGTAGAGGGCGCCGTTGCTTCCATTCTTGGCGTAGGCACCGGAAAGAACGAGATCACCGGAAATCGCGACATCCGATCCGAAGACATCGTTGTTCGCCGCGTCGGAGGCGGTGAGCTTGTGTTTCTGACTGCCGGTGATGAGGTCAAAGACGTAAACCGAGCCCCGGAAAGATCCGCCTTCCGCGGTTCTCGGGGCACCGATCACCGCGGTCGACCCGGCCACCGCCACCGCGAGTCCGAAGGCATCCGGGACGGCCAACTCGGACGGCGCGAATTTGTGGATCTGGGTGCCGGTGGCGAGATCGAAGGCATAGGCCGCACCCCGCTGGCCGTTCTGGAGCGGCGCGCCGACGAGCGCGAGGTTTCCGGAGAGGTCGACGCTGACACCGAAGCTGTCGCCATCCACACTGTCCGCGGCGGTGAGGCGAAACCGTTCCGCACCCGTCGTCAGATCGAAGACGTAGACGGCTCCCCGGTCGGTCCCCGAGGCGTTCTCAAGAAACGCGCCGACGATCACGAAATCCCCGGAAACAGCGATCGAGGCGCCGAACGCACTCGAGTCTTCGGACACCGAAGGCACGAGCTTGAAGGTCTCCGCACCGGTCTGGAGATCGAAGACGTAGACCGCGCCGCGGTCGGTTCCACCCAGATCCTGGCCTGGTGCCCCGATGACGGCATGGCGCGAAGAGAGCGCGACGGCGAACCCGAAGCCATCGTCATCGGCCGCGTCCGAGGCGGTGAGCTTGCGGAGCTGGGCGCCGCTCGAGGCATTGAAAAGGTAAGCGGCCCCGCGGCTCGCGCCGGTCCCGTCCTCACCAGGAGCGCCAAGGAGGAAGTTGCCACCCGCGACGGCGACGGATCGACCGAACTCATCCTCGTCCTGCGCGTCGGCGGCGGTGAGTTTGTTGCCCGGGGTACGCCCGAAGTAGGGTAGGGAAAAGGCCCAGTCGTTGGAGCAGGCCAGGATCAACACGGCATAAGCGAACTTGCGTTTCATGGATCGTCAAAACCTCGGGTTCGGAAGAGGATCGCCTACCGGCGCGGGATGGCAATGGTCACCGAATAATCATCACCACCATTGGGGCTGTCGCAGAAGTAGAGGACAAATCCATCGCGGGTGACCTCGAGCGCCACGGTGTCGCGGCCCTTGCGTTTGACAATCCGGGCTTTCGACAGATTGAGATCGCGGAAGTCGCGCCAGTCCTGGGGAGTTTGTTCCAGCTTGTTCCAAGGGGCCCCGGCGAACTTCATGTCGGCGGGCTCCTTCCAGTGTTTGTGGGTCCAAGCAATCTTGCCGGGCGTGAAGTGGAACTCATCACTGCCATCGATCGTTCCGGAGAGCGTGATCTCCACATCACCCAGACCCGGTCGATTCTGTGCCCTTGCGAAGGTGGCGGCAAAGGCGAGGACAGTGGTGAAGGCGAGGACGAGGGGTTTCATCGGGAGTTTTTATGTATGGACGGGGAAAGCCTATCGACCCGGCCCGGCCCGGTCAATGCAAAGCGGAAACAAGTGACCGGACCCGGCTCCCCTCGGTTTCAGATGATCCAATTGGAACCCGATTCGAGATTGAAGAGGTTTGAGACCCTTTATCTCGAGGACACGATCCCGGGAGTCCGCACCCAAGCCAAGCATCGTGCCCCGCTCGTCCAGCCAGGTTGCGCGGCGGTGAAACCGGACGATCTTTCCCGCCGATGGATTCTCGTTCTTCGCTCAATCATGGTGGCCTGCTGTTGGCTGCGGTCATCCTCTCCCTGCATCCCGCGGGGATCGTCCGGAAGATCCGTGTTTTCAACACGGCCATCCCAACCGAAGCCGAAACCAACCAGCAGATCGCGGCGGTAAATCAGTCGATCCGGAAAGCCTCGAAAATCAAAGACAAGCGCAAGAAACGGAAAACGCTGGCCGACCTGCGACGAAAACTGCCTCCGCTCTACGCCCAACTGACCCCGGTGCGCGGTCTCGCGGACTGAACCCGTTTCCCTCCCCATGCTCCACCCCCTCCGCTCCCTCCTTTGCCTCGCGATCTTCGCGATCGCCACCCAGCCGCACACGCTCTTCGCAAAAAAGCTCACGCCGCGCGAAGTCCGGGAGTTCATGGGGCTCTATGTGATGAAATCCCGAACCACCGTCTACGTTCCCGGGGATGTCAGCGTCACCACCGGCACCTTTGAACTGCCGGTGCGCTGGAATGGATCCGGCGGAGACGGCGTGCAGGAGTTCCCCGGCGGATCCTACCGCCCCGTCGCGGTCCGGCTTACCTCGCGATCGAACTCGGTGCGAATCCGGCAGATTCTCGCCGGCAGCGGCTTCGACAAGGAGAGCGCCGAGACCTATGAGGTGGTGGGGCTGACCTCGCTTACCCTAAATCGCAAAGCGAACGGCAGGTTCACCGCCCGGGCCAACAGCCGGATCGCTTTCGGGTCCTTCGCTTATGTCGTTCAGAACGCCTTTGGTCGGAGGGTGCGCTGAAGCAGGCGACCCCGGGCGCCGCGGAGTCAACAGGGTCAGGTGGGCTGCCGCACCCCCTTCGGTCGGGCGGAGGGCCAAAAAGGACACTTGCCAAGATGAGCCTAATAGTCGCAAGATCCGATTCGTCTCTGGATCAACTGAATTGTCCTGACATGAAACACCAAACACTCGTCCTCGCGACCCTCGCCCTCGCCATACTCCCAAGCCTGCCGTCGGCCTACGCCGCCCCCTTCGCTGAAAGCAGCGATGCGGGCGTCACCGAAACGACCGCGGCTGTCCTGCCCGCGGGTGTCAATGGCGTCACCGGCACCCTGAAAGCCGGCACCCTCGGCCCCTTCGCCCCGAACCCGGCAGACGTCGTGGATGTCGACGTGTTCGCTTTCACCCTCAGCAAACCGGTGGCGGGAGCCACAATCACGGCGGCAGTTGCGGGTGATGATGCGAATCTGCTGCTGCTCAAAGAGGATTTCCTCGGTCTCGAGGGGGATGATGACGACGGCCCCGGAACCGACTCCTTGATCACCCGTGATCTCCCCGCCGGCACCTACTACATCGCCGTGGGCTTGAACAACATCGGTGCATACACTGCTACGGCCATGGCGGCGGGCGACGACATCTGGGACAACGATGGCGGCTCACTGGCAGCACCCAATACGACCACACCGATCGCTTTCATCGGGGCTGAGTCCGCGAATCCCGATGACACCACCGGCCAGGCCTACACCGTGACGTTCAACTTCAATACCGGAGTCACCGGCATAGACCAAGCGGCGGGAGCGAAGTTCTCCAAGCTCCGCGGGGTCGGCCTGCGCAACGGCACGGGCAAAGGACAGACAGTCCTGATCAAGGGCGAGACCCGGGGCAAGTTCGTGGTCGTCTCGAAGAACACGGCCTTCGATCGCACGGTCAAATCGACCCTGCAGGGGAACGCGGCGGAGGTCGACTTCACGGCGATCGCGGTGAAGAACGGCGGCAGCAACGTGACCGCCCAATTGAAGGCAAAGGGCTACACGACCATCGTGAAGTCGGGATCGAGCGTGCGCTACAATTTCAAGGTCAACCGCACCGGCGATGCGCCGCTGACGGTGCCCTTCCTGCTCCGTTCGGCTGAAAAAGGCAATCCCTCCCTGTCGGATGTGGCCGGAGCGAAGGTGAAGCTGCGCTGATCAAAAGCCACGACGACCCGGGGTCCTCGCCGACTTCTTGTCACGAGATCTTTTGGCCGCCCGCGTTTCGTCAATCAGACGGGACGGGGGCGGCTTTTTTTTCGGATCGATGCTGGTCGCTGAGGCGAAAGAGCTGCGTCAATACCGTCACTCCTGGCGGAACGTTTCCTGCTTTTGCGCATCCCCGTATGCCACAACGCTTGACCATCACTTGCGACTCTCTACGCTGCCTCGATCGATACCATTGACGTTTTGATGCACCAAACACTTGCCAGCACCATGGATTACGTAGTCCGCCATCCCGGATCCATCGTGGTGCATCCTGACATTGACTCCATTCTCTGAGTTTTCTCCGTTTTGATGCCCCTACCCGGTTCCCCCGGATGGAGCCACGTCGTAATGCCGATTCCACATGCTTGTTGTCTACGAATGGCCGGGGATCAGGCGAGGAGGCTGAACTGATCCGATGCGCGTCGCCCTCGCTACCTTCTATCAAGCGGTCAATGCCGGTGCCTACCTGCAGCAGTTCGCCCTACGGCGTGTGCTCGAGCAATGCGGTATCGAGGTCGAGATCCTCCGTTATCACTCCTCCTTCGGGCGCAATGAATACCGATCCCGCTTTCACCGGCATTCCGGACTGGCGCGGATCTCCTCGCTCGGCCAAGTCGCTCGGTTCCGCAAACTGACGCAAAAGGATTTCACCTACACGCGACGGCTCGTCTCCGGGGAGAAGTTCGATTGGTCGCCCTATGCCGCGGTGATCTGCGGCAGCGACGAGATCTGGAACATCACGAACTGGTATTCGGGCTACTGCCCCATTCTCTTCGGCAAGGGCATCGAGGGTCCGCGAAAGATCACCTACGCGGCAAGTTTCGGCGAAGTCTCCGGACCCGAAGACTTGCCGGAGGAGGTGGCCGGCCTCCTCGCCGATTTTCATTCCCTATCGGTCCGCGACGACAACTCGGTGCGCCTGGTCCATGCCATGACCGGCCGCCAGCCCCATCTCAGCCTCGACCCAACCCTGCTCTACGATTTCGAAGAGGAGATCGCGGCCCGCCCCGCGACCCGGCCGGGATCGCTGATCGTTTACGCCACCCATGTGGAGCCAGCCTACCGCGACGCGGTGCTGGACTATGCCCGCCGCGCCGGTGTGCCCATCTTCGCCCTCGGTTTCCCACACGACTGGGCGGATTCGACGTTGGCGGAGGTGCACCCGCTGAAAGTGCTGTCTGAATTCCTCTCGGCGCACGCGGTGTTGACCAACACCTTCCATGGAGTGGCCCTCGCCGCAAAATTCGGCCTGCCCTTTGTCCTCGGCGATCTCTCGGGCAAACACAACAAGGTCTCCTCGCTCCTCGAATTGCTGGAGCTCGCTCCGCCCGAGCCCCTGTCCCCCGCGGATTGGGACGCGGCTTTCACGGGGCGCGCACCGGCGATGGTGGCCACGCGGATCGCGGAGGAACGCGAGCGGTCGCTGACCTACCTCGCCCAGGCGCTGGATGGTCTGGCCTGAGCCACGATGCAGCTCCGCAACGTCAGCCTCGCCGACAAAACCACCTTCGGGATCGGTGGTCCGGCAGAGGTCTTTTCAACACCGGCGTCGCTCGACGAATTGATCGATGAGGTGCGTGAATGCCGTGCCGCCAAAGTGCCGCTGCGCATCATCGGCAAGGGCTCGAACCTGCTCATCTCGGATCGAGGAGTCTCGGGTCATGTGGTGAGCCTCGAGGAATGCTCGGCCGCTCTGGAGATCACGGGGCCGGGGATGGTCCGCGCCGGTGCCGGGGTGCCGCTCTCCCGCTTCATCCTTTTCTGCATCGAGGCGAATCTCTATGGAAACGAGTTTCTCGCGTCGGTGCCCGGGTCCATCGGCGGCGCCGTGGTGATGAATGCGGGCACCTGGATCGACAAGGATCTCTACATCTCCGATCACCTGGTCTCGGTGGAATTTTTTGACGGAACGGACGTCCGCTCGATTCCGAAGTCGGAATGCGGCTACGGTTACCGGCATTCCATCTTCCAGGACCATCCCGACTGGATCGTGCTCTCGGCAACCTTCGACTTGCCCTCGCAGCCCAAGGCGACCGGCATGGACAGGCGCCGCGAGCGTCTCGCCTGGTCGCGCGAGCATCAGGATGTGCGCTTCGGCAACGCAGGGTCCATTTTCTGTAGCGGACATGGGCGGATCTTCAAATTGATGGAGGGACTGCGCCTGGGTGCGGCAGGTTGGTCGTCGAAGACCGGCAACTGGATCAACAACTACGGGGGCGCCTCCTTTCGCAGAGTGATGATATTGATCCGGATCAGCCAGCTCGCGCACGCCCTGATCGGGGTGCGGGCGCGGCTCGAAATCAAGGTGTGGGACCAATAGGCAAGCGGCCGCTCAGCCCATCGCCACCGAGGCGGTCGCAAGCGCGGCGATGCCTTCGCGGCGGCCGATGAAACCCATCGCTTCGTTCGTGGTGGCCTTGATGCCGACACAAGCCGGAGCGATCCCGAGGGCGCGGCCGATCGCTTCCTTCATCGCCGGGGCGTGCTTCATGATGCGCGGCTCCTCGGCGATCAGGGTGCTGTCGATGTTCTCGATGTGGCCGCCCGCCGCGGCGACCCGTTCGGCGGCCTTTTCGAGAATCTTGAGGCTGCTGATTCCCTCGATCGAGGCGTCGGATGGCGGGAAGAAATGCCCGATGTCGGGCTCGCCGATCGCACCGAGGATGGCATCGGCGATGGCGTGGCAGAGCACGTCGGCATCAGAGTGTCCCGCGAGACCGCGGTCGTGCGGAATGGTGACGCCTCCAAGGACGAGCGGGCGCCCCTCGGCGAAGGCGTGCACGTCGTAGCCGATGCCACTGCGGTAGCGCATGGGTAGTTCAGCCGACTCCCTCGAGATCGAGGCTACCGTTGGTGGCGATGATGCCGGATTTCTCCGGATGCTTCGCGGAAGGGGTCAGGACCACCGATCCTCCCCCGCGTTGTAACATCAACTGACCGGCGGCGATGTCCCAGAGGCTGATGGATTCCTCGATGTAGGCGTCAAGCCGCCCGCAGGCGATGTAGGCCAGGGCGAGGGCGGCGCTGCCCATCATGCGGGTCTTGCGGACGCGGTGGGCGATGTGTTTGTAGCGCTCCAGCCCGGCGTCGATCGACTCGGTGGATTTGGAAAAGCCGACCGTCACGACTGCTTCGCCGAGGGTGGCGCGACTGCTGGGGCGGATCTCCTTGCCGTTCTTGGTCGCCGGTCCTTCGAAATCGACGGCATAGAGTTCGTCCATCATCGGATCATAGATCGCGCCGATCTTCAACTCGCCCGCACGGCGCATCCCGATGGAGACGCAGAAGTGCGGGATGCCGAAGAAGTAGTTCACCGTGCCGTCGATGGGATCGACGATCCACTGGGTGTCGCTCGACTGGTCGCCGGCGATCCCTTCCTCGCCGAAAATGGCGTGGCCGGGAAAGGCGGCGAGGATGCGGCCCTCGATCAGCTTCTGGCTGGCGACATCGAGCGCGAGCTTGATGTCGTGCCGGTGCATCTCATCGACGACCAGATCGCCCTCGAAGTTCGCGCGCAACAGGGCCCCCGCTTCGCGGGCGGCGCTGCAGGCCAGTTCGAGTTCGGGCGACATCCGTCGGGATGGATCAATGCGCGTGGCAGAACTCTTCGAACCGGTCGAGGCCTTTCTTGATGACGTCGAGGCTGGTCGCGTAGCTGAGGCGGACCGAGTGGTCGTGGCCGAAAGCGAGACCGGGGATGGCGGCGACGCGATAGCGCGAGAGGAGCTTCTCGGTCAGGTTCATCGAGCTCAGACCCATCTTGGTGGTGTCGACGAGGAAGTAGAAAGCACCATCCGGCTCGACGATCTCGATGTTGCGGATCTTTTGGAGGCGGCTCAGCATGTACTGACGGCGCATGTCATACTCCTCGACCATTTCGGCGACGAATCCCTGGTCGCCTTGGAGCGCGGCGAGCGCGCCGTATTGGGCAAAAGAGGTGGCGTTCGAGGTGGTGTGACTTTGGATCGTCTCGATCGCGTCGGCGATGGCCTGCGGGGCGGCGGTGTAGCCGAGGCGCCAGCCGGTCATCGAATAGACCTTGCTGAGACCGTTGATGGTGATCGTCAGGTTCTTGGCGGCCTCGCTCAGCGAAGCGACGCTGACGTGCTTCTTGCCGTTGTAGACAAGCTTCTCGTAGATCTCGTCGGAGAGGATGATGATGTCCTCGGACGCCGCCACCTCGACGATCGCCTCGAGCTCGGCGCGGGAATACACCGAACCGGTCGGATTGTTCGGGCTGTTGAGGATGAGCATGCGGGTGCGGCCGCTGATGGAGTCCTCGAACTCCTCGGCGGTGAACTTCCACTTGTTCTCGCGCTTGGTTTCGACAAAGAAAGGCTCGGCGCCGACGAGACGGACCATGTCGGGGTAGCTGGTCCAGTAGGGCGCGGGGATGATGACTTCGTCACCCGGATTGCAGCAGGCGAGGATGGCGTTGTAGCAGGAGTGCTTGGCCCCGCAGTTCACCGAGATCTGGTTGGGAGAGTATTCGATCCCGTTTTCGCGGAGCAGCTTGTCGGCGATCGCCTTGCGCAGCTCGGGGATGCCGGCGACGGGGGTGTACTTGGTGCGGCCGGACTGGAGCGCCTCGATGCAGGCGTCCTTGATGTGCTGCGGCGTGTCGAAGTCGGGCTCGCCGGCGCCGAAGCTCGCGATGTCCTGACCCTCGGCCTGCATTTTCTTCGCGGTCGCCGTCATGGCGAGCGTCAGGGAGGGGGCGATGTTGGCGATGTTGTCGGCGATCAGACTCATGTCGGTTGAGGGGATGGGGATTTAAAACTTCCCGACCAGGACCACGTCGCGTCGCCGGAAGATCCGGGAAAAACGGAGCGGGTCGCGAAGGACCGGGCATTCACAATACAACTCACCCGCATCGACGGGGATTTGGTGATGGCTCGACCGCAACTCCGTGAACAATGCGGAGTGTTCCCGTAAACCATTTGAGGGCGGTTTCAAGCGAAATGCTGCCGGGCGGGGAATTTGTCCGGGCTTGCACCGGACCGGGCGGGACGCTATCGAGTTCGGGAACGATGCCCGCGAAAGCCGCCAAGTCCGCTATCCATGCCTTCCTCGGCACCGACGAGGCTTTGGTGAAAGAGGCCGCGCTTACCCTGTCGCGAAAGCTGGCCCCGGCCGACAACGAATTCGGGCTCGAAATCGTCAGCGGAGCCGCCGACAACGCCGACATGGCCATCCAGGTGGTCGGGCGCACCATCGAGGCGATCCAGACCCTGCCCTTCTTTGGCGGCGACAAGGTCGTCTGGATGCAGGGCGTGAACTTCCTAGGCGAATCCCAGACCGCGAAAGCCGAGTCGACCCTCTCGGCGCTCGAGACCTTGATCGGCCTGCTTGAGTCCGGGCTGCCCCCCGACGTCACCTTCATCCTCAGCGCGGGAGAGATCGACAAGCGCCGCACCTTTTACAAACGCCTCGAAAAGGTCGCCGCGGTCCAGATCCACGACAAACTCGACGCGAGCAAGGCGGGTTGGGAAACCGCCGTCATCAAGCACGTCACCGAGCGGGCCGAGGTCTTCGGGATGAAGTTCCGCGGCGCGGCGCTCGAGCACTTCGTCCATCAGGTCGGATCGAACACCCGCTCGATCGACAGCGAGCTGCAAAAGCTCTCGCTCTTCGCCGGCGACCGACCCATCACCGAGGACGACATCGCCGCGATCACCTCGCTCAGCCACACCGGCTACATCTTCGACATCGGCGAGGCAATCGGCCGGCGCGAGCTCCCGAAGACCCTCGAGCTGATCGATTTCCAGCTCAATCGGGGCGAGAATGCCATCGGGCTCCTGCTCGCCGCCATCGTGCCGAAAGTCCGGAGGCTGTTGTTCATGAAGGATCTCGTCGAGAACCACGGGGTCTCGATCCGCGGCAGTTACTCCAGCTTCACCAGCGAACTCGATCGACTGCCAAGATTGGCCACCGCCCACCTGCCGCGCACCAAGGAGGGCAAGTTCAATCTCTATTACCCCTTCCTGGAGGCTTCCCAGACCCGGCACTTCACCGTGTCCGATCTCAAAGGCGCCCTCGCCGCCTGCCTCGAGGCGAATCAACGCCTCGTCACCACCGGCCTCGACCACCGGCTCGTGCTCCATCAGCTCGCCGCCCGGATTCTCGTCCCCTCCACCCCAGCCACCCCCGCCCGTCGATGAAAATCATCCTGCTCTCCCTCTGCATCGGACTCTTCGCCGGGATCATGGCCGGCCTCTGTGGCGTCGGCGGCGGCATCGTGATGGTGCCCGCCTTTGTCTACTTCCTCGGCATGGAGCAAAAGGCCGCCATCGCCACCAGCATGGCGGTGATCGTACCAACCTCGCTGATGGCGATCGCACGGTTCCAGCAGGCCGGACTGGTGCAGTGGCAGGTCTTCCTGCCCACCGCGATCGGTGCCGTCGCCGCGGCCTGGCTCGCCACCGGCTGGGTCCGCAAGCTCAGCAACGAGCAGCTCACCAAGATCTTCGCCGTCCTCATGATCCTCGTCGGGATCAGCATGCTGCTCAAAAAATCCTGAACGCCGCGCGCCATCGCGGGCTTGAGCGACCAAAGGGAAAACGCTACAAGCCGTCTCATGAAACGACCGCTCCTCTTCCTCCTGCTCACTCTCACGATCGCCCCGCTGCGTGCCGAGTTGCAGCTGCCGCATTTCTTCAGCGAGGGCATGGTGCTCCAGCGGGAGCGCGACGCCGCGATCTGGGGTACCGCCACCGCGGGTGCCGAGGTCACCGTGACCTTCAAAGGTAAAAGTGCCAGCGCCACCTCCGATGATCAGGGCCGCTGGCGCGCCGCCATCGCCACCGGAGCCGCCGACGCCGAGGGCGCCACGCTCACCGTCAGCGGCGACGACGGAAAGGTGGAGATCGCCGATGTCCTCGTTGGCGAGGTCTGGTTCGCCTCGGGCCAGTCGAACATGGTCTTCACGATGGAGCGCAACCCCGCCTACGCCGACCTCATCTCCGCGACGAACCTGCCGCAGCTCCGATTTTTCAACGCCCCCCTCGTCACCGCCGTCGAGCCGCAGACCGACATCGAGGGCGCCTGGCAAGCCTCCACCCCCGAGACGGTGCCCGGCTTCTCCGCCGTCGCCTTCTTCTTCGCCCGCAAGCTCCACCTCGATCTCGGCATCCCCGTCGGCGTCATCAAATCCGCCTGGGGCGGCAAACCCGTCGAGACCTTCACCAGCCGCGAAGCGCTCAACACCCTGCCCGGCACCAAGGAGATGGTCGACACCACCCTCGCCGAGGATGCAGTCTACAATGACGCCAAAGCCCAGCAGGCCTATCAGGAAAAACTCGCCGCGTGGACCGAAAAGATGAAAGCCTCGCGCGGCCAAGCGCAGGCCGAGCGAGCGAAGCTCGGCAAAAAACCCACCCAGCCGAAGCGACCGCTCGACACCGAGGGCCGGCCCGGCGTGCTCTACAACGGCATGATCCATCCCTTCGTCGGTTACACCATCCGCGGCGCGATCTGGTATCAGGGCGAGGGCAACGCCCGCTTCGAGGCCGTGCCTTACGACCAGACCCTGCCCCTGATGATCCGCGACTGGCGCGGCCGCTGGGGCGATGACTTCTCCTTTTATTTCATGCAACTCGCGAACTTCCGCACCCCCTCCATCGCGCCCGGCACCCCGGACGCGTGGGCCCTGTTGCAGGATCGTCAGCGCCACATCCTCGAGACCACTCCCAAGACCGGCATGGCCATCATCAATGACATCGGCGAGGCCAACGACATCCATCCGAAGAACAAACTCGATGCCGGCGAGCGACTCGCCCTCTGGGCCCTGGTCAAGGACTATGGCAAAGACCTCATCCACTGCGGACCGCTCTTCAAAGCGGCTGAAGTTCGGGAACACGCCATCCGCATCACCTTCGATCACGCCGGCACCGGCCTGAAATCGCGCGACGGCGGCCCCTTGCAGCGCTTCGAGATCGCCGGCGGCGATCAGGTCTGGAAATGGGCAGAGGCCAAAATTGATGGCAGCGACGCCGTCATCGTCAGCAGCCCCGGAGTCGCCAAGCCCGTCGCGGTCCGCTACGCCTGGGCCTCGAATCCCGAGGGCGCCAACCTCGTCAACAGCGCCGGACTGCCCGCCTCCGTCTTCCGCACAGATGATTGGAAAGATGCCGAGATCGCCCCGGTCGATCCCGCCGCCGAAGCCGCCAAGGCACGTCGTGCTCTCGGCGTCACGATCCGCGAACTTGCCGCCAAGCGGGACACCTACCCCAAAGGCTCCGACGACTACAAAAGGCTCTCCGAAGAGATCAAGCCGCTGATGGAAAAGCTGAAAGGTGGACCGCCAGCCAATCGCTAAACAGCCAAACAGCTAAAAGCGATACAGCTTCTCAAATCATCGAAGCGATCACCAGCGCGACGACGCTCATCAGCTTCAGCAGGATGTTCAGCGAGGGGCCCGAGGTGTCCTTGAAAGGATCGCCGACCGTGTCGCCCACGACCGCGGCCTTGTGGGCCTCGGATCCCTTCTTGAGCAGAGTGCCGTTCACCTCGAAACCCTCTTCGATCATCTTCTTCGCATTGTCCCAGGCACCGCCCGCGTTGGATTGGAAAATGGCGAGCAGAACACCGGTGGAGGTGACGCCGGCGAGGAGACCGCCGAGCATTTCCGCTCCGCCCCAGAATCCCACCGCGACCGGTGCGGCCACGGCGAGGAGGCCGGGCTTCACCATCTCCTTGATCGCCGCCTTCGTCGAAATCTCGACGCACTTGCCGTATTCGGCCTGGCCCATCGCCTCGTCCAGGATCTTGCGGTCGGCTTCCGACCACTCCTCGGCGTGTTTGCCGTGGTTGCGGTTCAGGGCATCGAGCCCCGCCTTCAGGCCAGGGATCTGGTGGAACTGACGGCGCACCTCTTCGATCATCGACATCGCGGCGCGACCCACGGCCTCCATCGAGAAGGCGGAGAAAAGGAAAGGCAGCATCGCACCGACAAAGAGCGCCGCGACCACCTTCGGATCCGTGATCTCGATGATCAGCTTCTGGTTGTGGGTCGCCTCCCAGGTGGTCTTGAATGCCGCGAACAGCGCCAGCGCGGTCAGCGCGGCCGAGCCGATCGCAAAGCCCTTGCCGATCGCAGCGGTCGTGTTGCCCACCGCGTCGAGTTTGTCGGTGCGCTTGCGCACCTCCGGGGGCAGCTCGCTCATCTCGGCGATGCCGCCGGCGTTGTCCGAGATCGGGCCGTAGGCATCGACCGCGAGCTGGATGCCGGTGTTCGCCAGCATCCCGACGGCGGCGACGGCGATGCCGTAGAGGCCGGCCCATTCATAGGAAACGAGGATCGCACCCGCGAGCACGATGATGGGCAGCGCGGTGGACTTCATCCCCACGCCGAGGCCGGCGATGATGTTCGTGGCCGATCCCGTGAGCGACTGGCGCACGATGCCGATCACCGGCTTCTTGCCCGTGCCGGTGTAGTGCTCCGTGATGTAGCCGATCGCGATGCCCGCCAACAGGCCCACCGTGATCGAGCCAAAGACCCCCACCGAACTGTAGGCTTTGCCGTCGTGCATCCATTTCTCCGGCAACATCTGATCGACCAGGATCCAGGTGCCGACGAGCAGGATCGCCGCCGCCACGAGTTCTCCGAAGTTCAGCGCCTTTTGCGGATCCCCGCCCTCCTTCACCCGCACCAGGAAGGCCCCCACGATCGAGGCCACGATGCCCAGGCCCGACAACACCATCGGCAGCAGCACCGCCCCCAGCGGCAGCGCCGCGAATTCCTGGAGACCCACGAAGACCGCGCCGATCACCATCGTGCCGACGATCGCCCCGACGTAGGATTCAAAAAGGTCCGCGCCCATCCCGGCCACGTCGCCCACGTTGTCGCCCACGTTGTCCGCGATCGTCGCCGGGTTCAGCGGGTGATCCTCCGGGATGCCCGCCTCGACCTTGCCGACCAGGTCCGCACCCACGTCGGCGGCCTTCGTGTAGATGCCGCCACCGACCCGGGCGAAAAGCGCGATCGACGAAGCGCCGAAGGAAAAGCCCGTGATGATCGTCAGCACCTTGCCCACCGAGGCCGCGTCGGTACCGATCGACTTGGAGAAAATCACGAAGAGCACCCCCAGCCCGAGCAGGCCGAGCCCGACCACTCCCATGCCCATCACCGAGCCACCCGCGAAGGCGATTTTGAGTCCCTCGCCGAGGCTCTTGCGGGCACCCTGGGTGGTGCGGTAGTTCGCCTTCGTCGCCACACTCATGCCGATGTAGCCCGCCAGCGCCGAGCAGAGCGCGCCGACCACGAAGGAAAGCGCCACGTAGGGCGAGCTGTTTACCGGATCCTTGATCCCCCCGAACACGAGCAGAGCCGCCACGCACACCACGAAGATCGCCAGCACCTTGTATTCCGCCCGCAGGAACGCCATCGCTCCTTCTGCGATCGAAGCACCGATCCGCTGCATGCGCTCCGTGCCGGGATCCTGCTTCGCAACCCAGGCCGCGCGCCAAAAGGTGTAACCGAGGGCCAAAAGCCCGAAAATGGGGATCGACAAGATCAGAAAATTCATAAATACGGGGGTAAAAACTGGGAAGCGGCTAGAATGTCAGAACCGCCCGCCATTGCAAGACCGCGATCCGCAAAAATTGTATACACGATCCCGACTCTCGACAGGTGGTTGGCAGACGCAAAGGGAATCAACGGACTTTCGGACGCGTGGAAAGGCACTCGTAAAGTTCAGGGCTGGCGTTTACGAGCACGGAACGGCGTCCGAAATTTCCAAGGGGGGGTCCACGTCCGTGGACGGGCTCCGGTAATTTTCCATGCTGGCTTTCACGAGCATGGAAGAGCATCCGAAATTTGCAAATTGGCCTCCACGCTCGTGAACGCGTACCCGTTATTTACCCAAGTGGCCTCTACTCCCGTGAAAGCGGACCCGTTATTCTCCCAGATGGTTTCCACGACCATAGACGCTCGACCAAACAGGGTTGACTCCCCGACCTGACCCTGTTCAATGGCGGCATCGACGCGGAGGATCCAGCGAAGGCGAGGGGGATCGCGGCTTCCCGATGGGAGCGGTGGTCGGCGGCGGAACGCGCGTTGGTGGCGGTCTCGGGCGGGGTCGACTCGATGGTGCTCTGGCACCTGCTGCGCGCGGCGGGCTTTTCCGACCTGGTGGTGGTGCACGTGAACCACGGCCTGCGCGGGGCGGAATCGGAGGCCGATGCGGCTTTCGTGGCGGAGCAGGCGGCGGCGCTGGGCACCCCCTGCGAGATCGTGCGGGTGGAGGCATCGTCCCACGCGGCGGAGCGACGGATGTCGATCGAGACGGCGGCGCGGGAGCTGCGCTATGCAGCCCTCGCCCGAATCGCGCGGAAGCGGAAATGCCGTCTCGTGTTTCTCGCCCACCACGCCGATGACCAGGTCGAGACGGTGTTGATGCACCTGTTCCGCGGCAGCGGGGCGCGCGGCATGGCGGGCATGGCGGTCGAGTCGACCCGGGTGATCGAGGGGGTGGAGCTGCAATTGGCGCGCCCGCTGCTGGAGGTGTCGCGCGAGGAGATCGAGCGCCTCGCGGCGGAGCGGGGCATCCCCCATCGTCATGATGCCAGCAATGACCTGACCTTTTGCACGCGCAACCGGGTGCGGCACGAACTGCTGCCGATGCTGTCGGCGGTTTTCGGCCGCGAGGTGCGGACCTCGATCCTGCGAGCGGCGGAGTTGGCGGCGCTCGACGAAGCCTGGGCGGCGGAATGTCTGGCGCAGACGGGTCTTTCTACCGAGGACGGAGTGCTCGGGGTGGCGGGACTGCGGGCGTTGCCGGAGGCGGCGCGGCAACGGCTCTTGCTTTCCTGGCTGCGGGCCCGCGGGGTGCCGGATTGCGGGCTGGACGAGGTGAAGCGGGTCGCGGCGGTGCTGATGTCGGACGCGCGTCCGGCGAAAGCGAGCCTGCCGGGCGATCACCAGGTGCGGCGGCGCGCGGGACTCCTGTTCATCGAGGGTCCGGAGTGATGCCAAAGCGGTCGCGCAATGCGGCGGTGACCTCGTCCATGGGCAGGCCGACCACGTTGGTCAGCGATCCGTCGATGCGCTCGATGATGAGGTCGCCGTGCTCCTGCGCGGCATAGGCGCCGGCTTTGTCGAGAGGATCGATGCGGGAATGGTAGTCGACCATGACCGCGGGATCGAGTTCCTTGAAAACGACCCGGGTGGTGACGGTGAGGTCGAGGTGATTTCCCGACGCTCCATGCCGGATGGCGACGGCGGTGAAGACCTCGTGGGCGCGTCCGCTGAGCCCGGCGAGCATGCGGGCGGCCTCGGCGCGGTCGCCGGGCTTGCTGAGCACGGTCTCGCCGAGCAGCACGAGGGTGTCGGCGGCGATGACGACGGCATCGGGCTCGTGCGCGGAGACGGCGTCGGCCTTGGCGGCGGCGTTCTCGGCGGTGAGCGTCCGGATCGGCAGGCGGGTGTCCTCGTTTTCCTCGATGCCGGGTAGCTCGACGCGGAAGCGATAGCCGGCTTCGGTCAGCAATTCGCGGCGGCGCGGCGAGCCGGAGGCGAGGACGAACTCGGGACGGTCGCTCATGCGCTGAATGCGGCGGAGTAGAAGGGATTGTTCCGCTGCTCCTCGGCGACGGTGCTGAGCGGACCGTGGCCGGGGCAAAGGATGGTTTCGCCGGGGAGGGTGAGGATTTTCTCGCGGTTGTTTTTCCAGGCATCCTCGAAGGACACCATGCCGCCGCCCATGGACCCGGCGAAGATGGCGTCGCCGACGATGGCGAGCGGTTTCGCGAGCCCCTCGACGACGTAGGTGGTGCCGCCCGGGGAGTGCCCGCTGGTGGTGAGGGCGCGGACGCGGAGCGCACCGATGGTGAAGGTGGCTCCTTCGGAAAAGACCTGGGTGCCGGGCCAGGGCTCGGCGCGGTTGGAATGGATGTCTGCCTCGGGGAAGGCGGCGCGCAGCGCGTCGAGGGCGGCAATGTGGTCGTTGTGGGTGTGGGTGATGAAGATGGAGCGCACCTCGATGCCGAGTTCGTGGGCCCGGGCGATGAGGAGAGCGGCGTCGGTGGCGGTGTCGAAAAAGGCTCCGATGCGGGTGCCGGGGTCGTGGACGAGGTAGGCGTTCACCCGCATGTCGCGGTAGGGCAGATTGAACATCTCGAGGCCCTCCAGCGTGACCGGCCTCGGCGACCAAACCCGCGAGGCGGCCATCGTGAGGGTGCGGGGATCGAGGGAAAGGGCCCGGGCGACCTTGACGAGCGCCGCCTCGTCGCAAAACTCGCCCCGGAGAAGGCGGGCGAGGATGTCGCGCGGCACGCCGGTCGTTTCGACGAGCTCGGACTCGGAGATGTGTCGGCCCCGCATCGATTTGGCGATGAGGTCCTCAAAAAGGTCTTCGAGAGGGACGGAGGGGATCATGGGAGCGCCCAAGCAAGCCCCGCCACCCGCTTTCCGCAAGTGATCCCTCGCTGGTGCAAAAGCGGCGGGCGATGCTACCTTTCCCGGCACCCATGGAAGAAGTCACGCAGTTCATCAGCCGCCACTGGCGTCAGGCGATCGAGGTGGTGATCCTGTGGCTGATCATCTACAACACCTACCGCTATTTCCGGGCGACGCGCGGGGCGCGGATTTTCACCGCGCTGATCGCCCTCTACATCGGGATGACGCTGCTCTCGCTCTGGCTCGACCTGAGCGTGATCGGCTGGCTGCTGAAATACGTCTCGGTCTTTCTCGCGATCGCCCTGGTGGTGATTTTCCAACCCGAGCTGCGCCGGGCGCTCGCCGAGCTGGGCAGCCACCGCTTTTTCTCGGCGATGAACGAGCGGACCCGCCGCCGCTTCGCCGACCAACTCGTCGAGGTGACGGAAAACCTTTCACGACGACGTATCGGCGCGCTGATCGCGATCGAACGCGGCATCGATCTGCGCCAGTACTTGGAAACGGGGACGATCATGGACAGCCGGCTGAGCCCGGAGCTGGTCTACACGATCTTTCACAAGGGCACGACCCTGCACGACGGCGGCATGATCGTGCGGCTCGGCGACGAACGCATCCTCGGTGCGGGCTGCGTCTTTCCCCTGATCCAGCGTGAGCTCAGCGACCAGAGCATCGGCCTGCGCCACCGCGCCGCCATGGGCATCACGGAGGAGTCGGATGCGATCGCCCTGGTGGTGTCCGAAGAGACGGGGGCGATCTCGATCGCGATCAACGGCAAGCTGGAGCGCGATCTGGAGGGCAAGGAACTGCGCGAACGTCTCGAGGACCTGCTTGGCAATCTGGATTCCGAAGAAGAGGACGGATCAAATGATGGAGAACCTTAAGCTGCTGGTCGTCCACGGATGGAAGGGCAAGCTGGTCTCGCTCTTCGTCGCGCTGTCGATCTGGTATCTGATCAAGTCGAACCTGGAAAAGGCACGGCAGGATTTCCCCGTTCCGGGTACGACACTGCTGACGCCGCTGCGTCCGACGACGGGACCGGTGATCGACGAGTCCATCCTGACGCCGCTGATCCCGGCGCCAGCCCCGGGACCCGTGCCCGCACCGCTGCCCTTGCCCGTGCCGGGTGCGACACCGAAAGGTTGATGGCATTTTCCGCGACCTTGGCCGATCCTGACAGAGGCAGAATGTTTCCCTGAATGACCCAGCTCGCCCGACGCTATTTTGGCACCGACGGTATCCGCGGCCGCGCCAACGCCTTCCCGCTCGTCCCGGAGTTCGTGACCCGCCTCGGCCGCGCCGCGGCCACGGTGCTGCTCGCCGAGCGTGCCAACCAGAGGGCTTGGCCCACCGTAATCATCGGCAAGGACACGCGCCAATCCTGCGACATGCTCGAGAGCGCCATCGCCGCAGGTTTGACCTCGCAAGGCGTCGATGTGCGCCTCGCCGGAGTCGTGCCCACGCCGGCGGTGGCCCAACTGACGCGCGAGGAGGAGGCTGCTTTCGGCATCGTGATCTCGGCCTCGCACAATCCTTTCGAGGACAACGGCATCAAGTTCTTCGGTCCCGATGGTTACAAGCTCGACGACACGGCCGAGCTGGAAATCGAGGCGCTGCTCGACAACGATGGCGCGATGCCGCTGGGCGGTCCGGTCGGGCGCATCGCCGAGCTGCCGCACGCGGCGGAACGCTACGTCGCCGCGATCCGCGCCAGCGTCGGCAACGACGGCGATCTGCTGCGCGGCATGTCCATCGCGCTCGACACCGCCAACGGCGCCAGCTCGGTGACCAGCGCGGAGATCCTGCACTCTCTTGGCGCGAAGGTCTCCGCGATCCATCACCACCCGAACGGAATCAACATCAACGCCGACTGCGGCTGCACCCACCCCGAGGTGATTGGTGCCTTTGTCAGGGAGTGCGGCGCCGTGGTGGGAGTGACCCACGACGGTGACGCCGACCGCGTGCTGCTCTGCGACGAGACCGGCTCCATCCTCGACGGCGACGAGATCCTCGCGATCGCCGCGCTCGCGATGCTGCGCGAGGACAAGCTCGCGGGCAAGACCCTGGTGGCCACGGTGATGAGCAACACCGGGCTCGACGAAGCGATCCGCGCGGCGGGTGGCCAGGTGATCCGCGCCGGAGTCGGCGACCGCTATGTGATCGAAGCGATGCGCAAGGGCGGCTACAATCTCGGCGGCGAGCAGAGCGGCCATTTCATTTTCCACGATCACAACACCACCGGCGACGGGATCCTCGCGGCGGTCCAGGTGCTGAAGATCCTCCGCGAGAGCGGGCAGCCGCTCAGCGAACTGCGCCGGGTGATGCGCAAATTCCCCCAGGCTCATCGCAACATCCGCATCCGCGAGAAACGTCCGCTGGATGCGCTCGACGCCGCCGCGCAGATCCTGCGGCTGGAGCAGACGCTAGGGCAACAGGGCCGGGTGTTGCTGCGCTACTCCGGCACCGAAGCGCTCCTGCGTCTGCTGATCGAGGGGCCCGATGCGGCGATGATCGAAGCCGAGGCCGATGCCATCAGCGCCTCGATCCGTTCCGAGATCGGAGCATGAGCGCGAAGGGCTTCTTCATCGCCGGCACCGACACCGGAGTCGGCAAGACCTGGGTGACGGTGAACCTGCTCCGCGAACTGCGTCACCGTGGTCTCCGCGGCGCGGGCATGAAACCGATCGAATGCGGCAGCCACGAGGACGCGGAGTCCATCCTCGCCGCCTCCGATCCGGACCTGGACCTCAAAGCGATCAATCCCTGCCACCTGCCCGAGCCGCTCGCCCCGATCTCGCAAGCAGGACCGGTGATCGAGTTTGAAGTCATCGAACACACCTTCCAAAACCTCGCGAAGGATCGCGACTTCGTCCTCGTCGAGGGCGCGGGCGGTTGGCTGGTGCCGGTCGATACCAACCGAACCATGGAAGACCTCGCCATCGCCCTCGGTCTACCCGTGATCCTCGTCGCGGCCAACCGGCTCGGGGCGCTGAATCATGTGCTGCTGAGCCTGCGGGCGATCCGCGGCGCGGGCCTGCCGTGCCGGGCCGTGTTTTTGAATGATCTCCCCGGTTCGCCCGATGCCTCCAGCGCCAGCAATGCGCTGGTGCTCGGCGAACTGCTGCCGGATGTGCCGGTTTTCGCCGGAGACATCAACGAACTGGCCTCATCGCTTTGCCCGGCATGAATCCCCTCTCCCGCTGGCTCCGGAAAGAAGAGACGACCTCCCCGGCGATTCCGGAGGCCGACGAACCCACAGCACCGATCACACCCGTAATCGAGATCGCCCGCTCTCCGCACGACCGGCTCCGCGACCTCGCCATCGGCAACGCACTCGTCACCAATCTCGATCGCCTCGAGACGGTGCTGCGCAGCGGCGACCATCAGACCCGAGAGAGCATGCTGACCCAGCTCGCCCTGGTGCACGAGGATCTCGCGCAGCTCTGCGAGAGCTGCGCCTTCCGGGCTTTCACCTACGAGCCGGGCACTCCGGTCGATGCCGCGATCCGCGCCCGCATCCAGATCGTCGCGGGCCGCTCCGGCGAGGGTCCCACCCGAATCGCCCGCACGATCCGCTGCGGCTACCTCTACGAACCCGGCGGCGGTGAAGCCCCGGCGGTGATCCGCAAGGCCGAGGTGGAGATCGCTTAAGCGGAAACTTTGCGCAGCCGCAGCCGGTGCATGGTGCGGCCCTCGGCGAGCCAGTGCTCCTCGAAATCGGTGCGGGCGTAAAAGAAGTCATTCTCTTCCCTGGGCTCGCGACGAAAGAGCGGACAGCTCTGCAGGCTCTCCAGCGCCTCGACGAAATAGGGCTCCGCATCCGTCACGAAGAGCAGCTCGCCGTTTTCCTCCAACAAGGCGTGTAGCGAGGCGAGGAAGGCAGGACGGCACATCTGGCGCCGGGCGGCGTGTTTTTTCTTCGGCCAGGGATCGGGGCAGAGGAAATGGATGCGCGAGGCGAAACCCTGCGGCAGCAGCCACTCGACCGCGTAATTCGAATCGACGCGCAGCACCCGGGCGTTCGCCAGGCCCGCCTTCGCGATCTTGCGGGTCACTTTGCGTACCCGTCCGAGGAGCCGCTCGACCCCGAGGAAGTTCCGCTCGGGAAACTGCGTCGCCATACGCACCAGGAAGGAGCCGTCGCCGCAACCGAGATCGAGCTCGATCGGTGCCTCGCCCGGGAACAGGTCCGCGCGGGACAAACGTGCGAACCAGTCGTCCGGGTAAACCTCATGGGGGAAAGGGAAGGGTTCAAGCTTCGGCATCGGGTGGGCGGAAAATCCGCCCGACTCCGGACAAATCAACCCTGCATCTTTGCGATCACGGAAGGGGCCCTTTCAGGAATGATCCGGCTTGCGATGGTGGATGCAGATCGCGTTGCCGTCCGGATCGAGCACGAAAGCCATCCGACAGACCGGCGTCTCGAAAGGCTCCATGTGGAAGCGGGTGCCGGCAGCGACCAACTCGGCGATGGCGGCATCGAAGTCCTCCACTTCCAGACCGACCGAGCATCCCGACGAGGTCGGAGCCCAACCCGGCGCTCCCGAACCGATCGAGAGCGTGCCGGTGGCGATGTCGTACTCCGTCCATTCCATGCCGCCCGATTCGCCGATCTGCATCGTCGGTGTCAACCCGAGGACGCCCTCGTAGAAGGCGCGGGCACGGGTCATGTCGGTGACAGGATAACAGCTGAAGGCGATTTCGAGGATTTTCATGACTCGGATTTTAGGCCTTTACTTGATGCTGTTCAAATAAAACCATTTTCCCCTATGGTCCACAGCCTTCAATCCGAGTCGCTTTCTCCGATGATTCATTGGATCCGCGGCGAAAAGGTGATTCTCGACCGCGATCTCGCGGCGCTCTACGGCGTCGAAACACGCTCCTTGAAACAGGCGGTGCGGCGGAACCTGGAGAGGTTCCCGGAAGATTTCATGTTTGAACTCTGCGAAAGAGAGTTCGGTGAATGGAGATCACAATTTGTGATCTCCAAAAATGATCGCAAAGGCCTCCGTCATGCTCCGATGGCCTTCACCGAGCAGGGAGTCGCCATGCTCTCCAGCGTGCTCCGCAGCCCTCGCGCCATCGAGGTGAACATCGCGATCATGCGGACCTTCGTGCAGTTGCGGCGTCTCATGGACTCCAATCGCGACCTCGCCCGCCGCATCGAGGATCTCGAAAGAAAATACGACGAGCAGTTCTCGGTCGTCTTCGAAGCGATCAAGAAGCTGATCGCCCGCGACACCCAGGTCCCACCCAGGCGGAGAATCGGATTCGACGCGGAATCGTGAGGGTTCACGTCGCCGCTTCGGACTGCGATCCCTTTGCCCCTTCCGGCAGCTTAGGCGGGACGACGGGCTTCGCCTTTTCCGGGCTCCTGCGGAAATGGCCTCCCTGCGATGAGTTCTTCCATCCCAATCGCAACCATCTGACCAAGGCCGCGGCGAGCCACAGGGCCCAGAGGAGCATGGCGAGCCGATACCACCAGACCGAGATCGAAGCATAGCCGGGCTGGGGCAGATCGCCCGGCGTGCGGGCTGCATACCAGACGAGGCGGGAGTCGCTCGATCCATTTCCGGTGATGTACATTTCAGGGTCGCCGAGCAGGCCCGACGAGGCGATGCCGATGAAGATCCCGATCGCCAAAAGTGTCAGGAGGATCAAGATCACCTGGCACAAGTTGTAGGCCCAAGCCGGGAGCTTTTGGAAGCCTTCCGCCCCACGCCATTTCAGGAAAAACACCCATGCCACCACCAGCAGGGCGAGGAACACCGGAACCTGGGTGAGTCCAAGGGAAAGCAGCATCCACTCGTGCAGCCGCAGGGGCGAGTTCGGGACGCGGGCCAGAACGACGGCCGCGAGGATCGCGAACACGAGCACCCCCCAGAAACGGAACGCCGGACCCATCAGCGGTCCGCGCGAGAGCAGGAGCCAGCGATCGCGCGGTGGGCTCAGTTCGGTTGAGACGTTGGCGGCCTCGACCGGCAAGCCGACGGCGTCGGCCAGCGTCCAGAAGCCCGCCTCCATCGGCAGCCTCCAGTCGACCTGCAGGGTCTGGGCTCCCGGCTTCAGGGGGACAACCACGGCATCGCCGTCCTTTCGAACGGGAATGGTACGCCCATCGTGATTCAGGGATGTGACCTCTGCCCCGGTCGGCAGATCAATGCGGAACTCTTCCCCGAGGCTGGTGCGCAGCGTCAATGTCAGGCTCGAAGCAATCTGGCGGCGACCCGGGCTCACCGAGTGCATCGCGGCATCGATGGTCACGGCGGCGCCCTCGACCGCTTTCGGACGCGAGACGGTCAGGGTGGCACTCTCTCCCGGCCAAGGCTGCCAGAGTGGCACGAGTTGGCCCTCGAGATCCTCAAAGAGCGGGGCGACGCCGGCGAAGGTCACATTCCACACCGGCGAGGCGACAAGCCGCCACTGCTCGGTCCAGATGTCGGTCTCGCGAGTGGACAGGGTCAGGTCGTTGACCGGAGAGAGTTCACCCTCCCAGGTCGCCTCTTCTTCGTTCGGCGCGAGCCGCACCTCGATGGCTCCGCCCTCGACCGTGCGCCCCTGGCTGACAACCTTTTCTCCGGTCAGGAGCGGCACCCGTAAAGCGGCAGCCCGTCCGGAGGGATGCAGCCTCCGGACCGTGGTCGTGACCCGCCAGACGAGGCCGAGCTCGATCTGCCGCTCCACGAGGAGTGCGTGTTTGGTGTCGGGGCGGTCGTAGGTCGCGGCCGCCGCAGCCTCCTCACGCCGGACGCGGGTGAAAAGCACCTGATCCTCGGAGGTGCCGTCGGGCCGTAGACCACTCACAGTCCAGCCATCGGCGGCAACACTGACGCGCCGGGGTTTCAGGGGGAAACCCCACTCCCATTCGCTGACCTCGCGCAGGCGTCCCCGGACGGTGAGCACATGGACGCCCGGAGAGGGCAAAAGCACCCAGAGTGAGCCTTCCTTGCGGAGCAATGCGGCCGGATCGCCCTGGGCAAAGGTGGCGCTCTCGGGCACCAGCGCGCCGAGGGTGACCGGCACCGGAGCGGCGCAGCGGGCGGCGGCATGATAGGGCAAGGTCAGGGTGAAGGTCTGGCCCTCCAGCTTGAGGTCGGCCGAGGCGAGATCAGCGGCTCCGGGGAAGGCATCGGAGCTTTCCGAGAGCCGCCCTTTCAACTCATCCAGCAACTCCTGGTTCGGAAATTGGGCCCGGGCATTGGATGCGGAAGTCACCAACAACAAGCCTGACAAAAGCACCATCGCCGCCACTGGCGGAGCGGCGGGCAAGGGATCATCCTGCACTTCCGTCGTCGGAGCCTCCGGCGTCGCGGAGCCGCGTCTTTGGGTCAGCAGCATCCCCGCGAGGAGGACGAGGCAGACGATGCGCACCACGCCGAGGGGACGCGACAGGGCCGGCGGAATCAGGATGGGGTGGATGGTCTGGCTGCCGGATACCGGTCCGTCCCATCCGAAGGTAATCGTGCGCCAGGACCAGTTCGGAACGCCGGGACCGGTCTGGATCACGGCCTTGGGATCGGCTTTCAGATTGTCGGCATCTTTGTAGAATTTTTTCCCGCCCCGAGACTCCTCCTTTTCCGAAATGCTCGCATTTTGTGCCATCTCGACAGGTGCCGATGCGGGATAAGCGACGTCGCCGCGCTGCAGGCCATCGTTCCAACCCCCGTAGCTCGAAACCCGCTCCAACTGGGGAAAGATCACGGCCTGGATCTGCCCGGCGGCGAAGGGGGCAAGCGACATCAGCACGATGGCGGCGGCAGCCCATTTGCCTCCATTGGCCACATTCCTCCAACGTCCTGCGGGCAGGACGGATACCAAGGCCACCGGAATCAGCAGGAGCAGCCAAGAGAACCGCGGGGCTCCCGGCTCGTGATAAGCCAGCCCAAACGCGGCGAAGGCGAGGAGGGCCGCGAGAAATCCACGCAAACGGAAGACCGCGAGGGTGAAAAGCAAAAGAAGGAAAAGGTCGAGGAGCGACCACGAGGTCAACCAATCTCCGTTCGTGAAATCCGCCCCGGGCATCGCGAAGAGCCGGTAACCGGGCGGCAGGTGCAGCGTGCCTCCGAGTTGATCAGCATCGGCCATCCAACCCGTGGCCGGCAGCCGGCCTGCGGCATCCGCGATCCTGCCGGTGGCGACAGCATCGAGCGAAGGGCTGCGCACCTCGAAGCCCGAGGCACCCCCCTCGGGATTGTGGGTGATGAGCTGAGGAACGCCGTTCACCGCCACCGACCCTAACAAATGCCCATCGGCCGCATCGAAGCGACGGATTTCGCGGAGCGGCCCCGTCAGGCGGTCCTGGAAGGTGAGCGCCTTGCCATCCTCATCGAGCCAGAGAGAACGCTGGATCGTGATGGGGGCGGCACCGCGCTCGCCGGGACCGCGCACACGCTCGGTGAGCTGGAAAGGCTCGCCGGTCTCCCAACGATACACGGGCAGCGCGCGCCATTCTTCCGGCATCTCGGTCTGGCCCACGTCGATCTGTGGCAAACCGACGATCTCGGCCTGCCGGAACTCCGGGCGCCCTTGAAAGGCCACCGCTTGGTCCGTGACCGCGGGTGTGACGCCCTCGGCGAAGCCGATCGAGTCGGGCGAATCGGTGCGGAAGGCCTTCAGAACAATGCGCCAGCGGCCCGCCCGGACCCGGCTCTTCAACAGACCCGCCTCGTCGATAGCCACGGGGAGCGGTGAATCAACAGCAGCGAGTTGCCAGCCGGCGGGAAGCACGCCGCCGAGTTCCTCCTCGCGGCTCTTGCCCGCCACGATCAACTCGATCCTCGTTTCGAACCAGAGCGGAATGCCATCGCTTAAGAGCGAATGGACCTTCAGCGAAAGGAAATCCTCGTCAACCGGCTCGCTGGTCGCCTGCCGTTGCAGCCAGAGCGTTCCATCGGCATCCCACGAGGGCGAGGGCTGGTCCTGACCGTTCACCCGCAGGGAAAGGACCCCGATTTCCTGCGGCAGCAGGATCTGCTGGGGCAGTTCGGCCCAATTGAAACGGCCGACCACGGTGGCCTTTCCCTTCTCCAAACGGATCGCGGGGCGACCGTCGCGCTCCAACACCGGAACCGGTTTGCCACCGACGTTGACCTCGACCGGCCAGCGGGCCTTGCCTCCCGGCAGCGGGAGCCAAACCTCCTGGAAGGCCTCGATCTCCAAGGAAAAGCCGGCCCCATTACCATCGGCATCGAACTGGAGACGCGAGGGCCACAGGGTGAGACGGGCGGCAGCATCGTCATGACGCGGGGGAGCGTCGCGATCGGGAATCGAATCGAGGACCCAATCCACCCAAGGCCGCAGAGGTTCCGGAACCGGACCACCCGGGGTGGGACCGGCCGGCGGGAGGGGCTGCGGGGCGGGCGGCGCCTCGGTCATGACAGGCTCCTGCGCGAACGCAAGGCTGGCAAAAACCGACAGGAGCGGAGCAAAGAAACGAAGGGCCTTCATGGCGGGATGATGCGCCCAAAACCGGGTCGCATGCAAGCCCGCTGAAGGATCAACCCACGCAAAAAGCCCGGTCCCTCGCGGGAGCCGGGCTTCTGAAAACGGAAGCGTCACAAACGACGCGGGATCAGGAGGCGGCTTCCTCACCCACCGCGTAGCGCTCGAAACGCGTCACGGTGATGGTGTCGCCGGTGCTCTTGGCGAGGTCGTCGATCAGGTTCTGGATGGTCTTGTCGCCGTCCTTGATGAAAGGCTGATCCAGCAGACAGTTGATCGAGTAGAACTTGCCAAGCTTGCCCTCGATGATCTTCTCAATGATGTCGGCGGGCTTGCCCTTCATCTGCTCGCGGAAGATGTCCTTCTCCGCCTCGACCTTGTCGGTCGGGACCTGGTCGCGGCGCACACAGATCGGGTGGGCGGCGGCGATGTGCATGGAGACGTCCTTGGCGAATTCAGCGAGAGCCGGGGACGAGGCGGTGGCCGCCTTGCCGGTGGTGATCTCGACGAGCACGCCGACGCGGCCGGCCATGTGGATGTAGGATCCGACGAGGCCTTCAGCGGAGATCTCGTATTTCGCGAAGCGGCTCAGGGCCATGTTCTCGCCGAGGGCGCCAACCTTCGACTTCACGAAAAGCTCGAGGGTCTGCGAGGCGTCGGCGGTGTAGGTCTGGGCAAGCAGCTCGGGCAGCGACACGGCGGAGGGGCTCGCGGCGATGTGGTCGAGGATCGCGTCGACGAACTCGCGGAACTTCTCGTTCTTGGCGACGAAGTCGGTTTCGCAGTTCACTTCGACGATAATGCCGGTCTTGCCTCCATCGAGAATGCGCGAGGCGATGACGCCTTCCTTCGCGGCGCGGCCGGACTTCTTGTCGGCGTCGGCGATGCCTTTCTTGCGAAGGATGGTCTCGGCAGCCTCGAGGTCGCCATTGGCTTCGGCGAGGGCGGCCTTGCAGTCCATCATGCCCGCGTTGGTCTTGTCGCGGAGGGTTTTGATCAGTTCAACGGTGATTTCAGCCATAGCTTGTCGGGTTCGTTAATCGTTTACAGGGAATCCGCGACGGGATTTCCGTGGCAAAAAGGGAAGATTCGGGGGAGCGGTCCTCCCCCGGACGATTGCTTCGGGGAGCCCGGGCTCAGGGAACCACCGGCAGCACCGGGTCGATGAGCTTCTTGAGCACCACGCGGATCGAGCGAATCGCGTCGTCGTTGGAGACGATCGGGTAGTCGATGATCTCCGGATCGGCGTTCGAGTCGACCATCGCGACGATGGGGATGCGGAGCTTGCGAGCCTCGTTGACCGCGTTGTATTCACGGGCGGAATCGACGACGACCATGGCGTCGGGGAGACGGTCCATGTGGCGGATCCCGGCGAGACGGAGGTGCAGCTTGTCGCGCTCGCGGCTGAGGGAGGCGAGCTCCTTCTTGCTCATCTTCTTGAAATCGGGCGACTTCTGGAGATTCTCGAGGGACTCCATCCGGCCGACGCTCTTGCGCACGGTGGGGAGGTTGGTGAGGGTACCGCCGAGCCAGCGGTGGTTCACGAAATATTGGCCGGTGGCCTCGGCCGCCTCGCGGACGGCATCCTGGGCCTGGCGCTTGCAGCCCACGAAAAGAACCTTCTTGCCGCGGGAAACGATGTCCCGGAGGAAAGCACCTGCGGTGTCGAGTTGCTCGGCGGTCTTGGCGAGGTTGATCACGTGCACGTTGTGACGTTCGCCGAGAAGGTAGGGGCGGATTTTCGGATTCCACTTGCGGGCTTGGTGACCGAAATGGACGCCGGCTTCGATGAGCTCGGTGAGGAGTTCGTTGGACATGTCAGAGGGTGGTTCCTTTTGGCAGGAGACCGATGGATTTGGAAAGCGCCATCATTCGATATCGGGTGATGGTGGGGTCCGCTCCCGGGCCATTGCGGGCCATTCGCTTTCCGGTTGGTTGGGGTGATGGCGGGAGCGGGCCGGAACTATGGTGCCGGATTGGCGAGAATCAAGGGAAAGTTGGCCTCGTCTCAGGGCCTCGCCCTGGCTTTGGCATCGAGTTCCTCGATCTTGAAGCGCACGCTGACGACATAAGCCTCCTCGCCCTCGGTCCAGTGGCCGTAGGTCGTGGTCACGAAGGTGCCGTCCGGGAGCAGTTCGACCCCAGGATAGGTGCAATCCTGCCCTTTGGTGTTGTCCATCAGCCGGACCCGGTACTGCCCCTCGCGACCCTCGACGATGTCCTCGTAGGTCCCCACCCAGCCGACCCAATCGCCCTTGGTCTCGCTGATATGCGTGGTGTCGCGGAAGCTGATGAAGAGCCGGCCATCCGGCCCATACTTCGCGACATGGCGGTCGCCGGTGAGCGCGGCGGGCAGTTCCCTCGGCTCCGACCAGCTCAGGCCCTCGTCGTTGGAAAAGATCACGAAGGAATTGTACTTCCGGCTGTTTTCCCTCAACAGCACCGCGATCTGCTTGCCATCGGGCGAGCGCAGCGCCCCCGGCTCGCAGAGGTTCGCATCGGGCAACATCGCGATGGGGGCCGGCACGCTCCAGGTGAGTCCGCCGTCGGTGGAGAGGCAGGTGTAGACCCAAAATCGCCACGGTTTCGCCGTCGGCGAACTGTAGCCCGGCACGTGAGGACTCTTGATGCGGTATTTCTCGACCTCGCCACCGCGGATGAAGCGACCATCATCGTGAAAGAAGGCCAGATACGAACCAGGCTTCTGCAAAGGGAGGACCGAAGCCATGGTCACGACCCCGCCGAAGTCACCGATCGGTTTCAACTCGCTCCAAGTGCCGCCATCGTCCTCCGAGACCGCCATGCGGATCGGATACAGCCCGGAAAACATGATGAGCCGCTTTTTACCCGCGGCATCAATGACGCGGTGCAAGGTCGGGACCTCCAGCGAAGTCGCCCACGACGCAGGCGTCGGCAGACGCTCGCTCCAGGTGAGGCCGCCATCCTCGCTGCGCTTGTAAACGATCGCACCGCGGCCATGGCCCTTCGGATAGACCGTGAGCATGGTCCGTTCGTTCTCCAACAAGACGGTGGTTGGATGCCCAAGGTACTGCCCCACCTCGCGATCGACGATCACTTGCCGCTCCGTCTCGGCGCTGAGGTCGATGATGGGAAGGGTGTAGCCCGGCGCCAGCTTCGTTTTGAGATTCTTCGGCGGCGCGAGGATCACGTCCTTTTTCTGGAGCGGAGTCTGGGCAGCGACTGGAAGCGTCAGCAGAAGCAAGAGAGCGAGGACGAGCGGGGTTTTCATCGTCTCCGAGCCTAGGGAGCACCGACGCAGCCGGTCAAGGACCGCCCGACCGCAATCGAGTGATCCAACCCTGTCAGGTCCCTGACTCGACCCTGTCAGTTCAGCAAAAAACCCGGTCGCGGCGTTTCCGCCGGCCGGGTTTTCTGGGGAAGGGCTGGTAACCCGGATCAGGCCAGTTCTTCCATGATGTCGAAGGACTCGTCGCTGCCGGATCCGATCTCGTCGACGGTGGCATTCTCCACGACACCCAGGTTGCGGGTGGTGTGGAACCCGGTGCCGGCGGGGATGAGGTGGCCCATGATGACGTTTTCCTTGAATCCGCGGAGGTAATCGATGCGTCCGAGAGTGGAGGCTTCGGTGAGCACCCGGGTGGTGTCCTGGAAGGACGCCGCCGAGATGAAGGAGTCGGTCTCCAGCGAAGCCTTGGTAATGCCCAGAAGCACGGGCTCGCCCTCGGCGGGCTTGCCGCCCTGCTCGATCATGTCGGCGTTGATGGCCTCGAAGGTGGTCTTCTCGATCTGGTCGCCCCAGAGGAACTGGGTGTCGCCCGGATCGGTGATGCGCACCTTGCGGAGCATCTGGCGGATGATGATCTCGATGTGTTTGTCGTTGATCTCCACGCCTTGCAGACGGTAGACGTCCTGCACCTCGGAGACGAGGTGTTCCATGAGGGCATGGGGCCCGAGGATGTCGAGGATCTCGTGCGGGGTGACGGCACCCTCGGTGAGCTTCTGGCCCTTGTGAACGTGGTCGCCCGGCTGGACGAGGTAATGCTTGCCGAGCGGGATGAGGTGCTCCTCCTGCTCGCCGGTCTCGCCATTAGTGACGATGAGCTTCCGCTTCGCGCGGATCGTGCCGCCGAGGGTGACCTCGCCGTCGATCTTGGCGATTTCGGCGACTTCCTTCGGCTTGCGGGCTTCGAAAAGCTCGGCCACACGGGGAAGACCACCGGTGATGTCCTTGGTTTCCGAAACCTTCCGCGGGGTCTTGGCGAGCTGGTCGCCGCCCTTGACGATCTGACCTTCCTTGACGGAAAGGTGCGCGCCGGTCGGGATGGAGTAGGCGGCGAGTTCGTCGCCGGTCTTCGCGTCGAGGATGAGGATCTGCGGGTGGAGGTCCTCCTTGTGCTCGATGACGACGAGGCCCTTGGTATTGGTCTCTTTGTCGATCTCGGTATCGAGGGTGATGCCCTGGATCATGTCGCGGAACTTGATCTTGCCGCCCTTCTCGGTGATGACCGGAACGGAGTAAGGATCCCACGTGGCGAGGGTGTCGCCCTTCTTGATCTGGGTGTTGTCGCCGAAGCGGATCACCGAACCGCTCACGATGTTGTAGGACTCGAGCTCGCGCCCATCCTTGTCGTGGATGGAAATGGTGCCGTTCTTGTTCAGCGCGACGAAGGTGTGGTCGGGCGTCTCAACGGTGCGGAGGTTGTTGTAGTGGATGACCCCCGCGGCCTTGGCCTTGATGATGGGCTGCTTGAACGTTCCCGAAGCGACCCCACCGACGTGGAAGGTACGCATCGTGAGCTGGGTGCCGGGTTCACCGATCGATTGGGCGGCGATGATGCCGACAGCCTCGCCGATCTTGGCCATGCCGTTGGAGGCGAGGTTCATGCCGTAGCACTTCGCACAGCAACCGCGGCGGCTTTCGCAGGTCAGAACCGAACGGATCTTGAGCTGCTCGTGGCCGATGTTGTTGAGGCGAAGGGCGATGGCCTCGTTAATCATCTCGCCGGGGCGCACCACGATCTCGTCGCCGTTGACGACCTTCTCGGCCGAAACGCGGCCGTAGATGCGGGTCTTCAGGTCGACGACTTCTTCGTCACCTTCGTAGATGGACTTCACGAGAATGCCGTTGGCAGTGCCGCAGTCTTCCTCGGTGATGATCACATCTTGGGCCACGTCGACCAGCTTCCGGGTCATGTAACCCGAGTCGGCCGTCTTGAGCGCGGTGTCGGCGAGACCCTTGCGGGCGCCGTGGGTGGAGATGAAGTACTCGAGCACCGATAGACCCGAACGGAAGTTCGAGATGATGGGGCGCTCGATGATCTCGCCGGAGGGCTTGGCCATGAGGCCGCGCATCCCGGAGAGCTGCTTGATCTGCTGGCGGTTGCCCCGGGCTCCGGAGTCGACCATCATGAAGAGCGGGCTCGGCAGGCTCTTGCCGTCGTTGTGCTCGATGGTGCGGAAGAGGGCCTTGGTGATCTCGTCACCGGCGTGCGTCCAGATGTCGACGATCTTGTTGTAGCGCTCCTTGTTGGTGATGACCCCGGCGCGATACTGGTCGTTGGCCTTTTGGACTTCGGCGGTGGCGCTGTCGACCTCGACCTGCTTCTCGGAGGGGATGATCATGTCGAAGATCCCCACGGAGGTACCGGAACGGGTCGCCTCGCGGAAGCCGAGCGACTTGAGATCGTCAAGCGACTTCACGGTGCCTTCCTGACCGGCGACCTGGTAGCAGCGCCAGATGATGTCGGAGAGCTGCTTTTTCGCCACGGTGTTGTTGAAGAAGCCGAGCTCATCGGGCCAGATCTCATTGAATCGGACGCGTCCCGCGGTCGTGATGATGATGCGGCGGTCCTTGTCCCCGTAGATCCGGCCGCTGGTGCCGAAGTCGGGGTTGCGAAGGCGGATGGGCTGGTGGATGCCGATGGAGCGGTTCGCGATGGCGAACTCGACCTCGACGGTGTCGCTGAAGAGCGGAAGCGTCCGCTCCAGATCGGGATCGCGCAGCGGGATCTGGCGGCAGTAGGTGAGGAAGTAGGCGCCGAGGGTGATGTCCTGCGACGGCGTCGTGATCGGCTTGCCACTCGAGGGCGTGAAGATGTTGTTCGGCGCGAGCATGAGCATGCGCGCTTCCATCTGCGCCTCGACCGAAAGCGGAACGTGCACGGCCATCTGGTCACCATCGAAGTCCGCGTTGTAGGCGGTACAAACGAGCGGGTGGACCCGGATGGCGGAACCTTCGATCAGAACCGGCTCGAAAGCCTGGATCGAAAGCCGGTGCAGGGTGGGTGCACGGTTGAGGAGCACGGGGTGACCCTTCGTCACTTCCTCCAGAATGTCCCAGACTTCGGAGGTCTTTCGTTCGATGAGCTTCTTGGCGCTACGCACGGTGTGCACATAACCGAGTTCCTTGAGACGGCGGATGATGAAGGGCTCGAAAAGGACGAGGGCCATCTTCTTCGGAAGACCACACTGGTGCAGCTTGAGGTCGGGTCCGATGACGATGACGGAACGGCCCGAGTAGTCGACGCGCTTGCCGAGGAGGTTCTGACGGAAACGCCCGCCTTTGCCCTTGAGCATGTCGGAGAGCGACTTGAGGGCACGGTTGCCGGCACCCGTGACAGCGCGACCGTGACGACCGTTGTCGAAGAGGGCGTCGACGGCCTCCTGCAGCATGCGCTTCTCGTTGCGGATGATGACATCCGGCGTCTTGAGCTGGAGCAGGTTCTTGAGACGGTTGTTCCGGTTGATGACGCGACGGTAGAGGTCGTTGAGGTCGGAGGTCGCGAAGCGGCCACCTTCGAGCGGGACGAGGGGGCGAAGATCGGGCGGAATGACCGGGAGCACTTCGAGGATCATCCACTCGGGACGGGTCTTCGAATTATGGAATCCCTGGGCGAGCTTGAGGCGCTTCGCCAGCTTCTTGCGGACCTGCTTCGAGCGGGTCTTGCCCATGGCTTCCTCGAGTTCGGTGATGACCGAAGGAAGATCGATGCGGGAGAGAAGATCGCGGACCGCCTCGGCACCCATGCCGGCGCGGAAGCCCTCGGTACCGTATTCATCCTGCGCGTCACGGTACTCAAGCTCGGTGAGGAGCTGGCCGGGCTCGAGCGGGGTGTTGCCCGGATCAATGACGATGTAATCCTCGTAGTAAATGACGCGCTCAAGCTGGCGGGCGCTCATGTCGAGCATGAGGCCGATGCGCGAGGGCATGCACTTGTAGAACCAGATGTGCGACACCGGCACGGCGAGCTCGATGTGGCCCATGCGCTCGCGACGGACGCGGGAAAGGGTCACCTCGACGCCGCAACGGTCGCACACGGTGCCCTTGTGCTTGATGCGCTTGTATTTGCCGCAGGCACACTCCCAGTCCTTGGTGGGACCGAAGATGCGCTCGCAGAAGAGACCGCCCTTTTCGGGTTTGAAGGTGCGGTAGTTGATCGTTTCAGGATTCTTCACTTCGCCGCGGCTCCACGAACGGATCGTGTCCGGGTTGGCGACGGTGATGCGGACGTGGTCAAAGCTGTCGGACTTGCGCTCGAGACCGAAGATTTCGTCCAGGTGGGATTCAGAGCTGAGGGAGGGAACTGACATATTGGGGAAGTGCTGGAGTTCAGTGCTGCTTGGGATTCCAATCCGTGGGCGAAATCAGATGATGGCGAGGCTGTCGGTGAGGATCTCCTCGGGAGAGCGGTCCGACGACCCGACGCGGACGTCGAGGCCGAGGCTTTGCATTTCCTTGATGAGAACGTTGAAGGACTCGGGAGTGCCGGCATCGAGGGTGTTGTCACCCTTGACGATGGATTCGTAGATCCGGGTCCGGCCCTGCACGTCGTCCGACTTCACCGTGAGCAATTCCTGCAGGGTGTAGGCGGCGCCGTAGGCTTCGAGCGCCCAAACCTCCATCTCCCCGAAACGCTGGCCACCATACTGGGCCTTGCCGCCGAGCGGCTGCTGCGTGACGAGCGAGTAGGGGCCCACGGCCCGAGCGTGGATCTTGTCCTGCACAAGGTGGTTGAGCTTCAGCATATAGATGATGCCGACGACGACCTGCTGGTGGAAGGGGTCACCGGTGCGGCCATCATAGAGCTGCGATTTGCCGTTGGTACCGATCCACTTGAAGCCGTCGATCTGCTGGGCCTCCTTGAGGTATTCGACGATCTTCGATTCGGGGATGCCGTCGAAGACCGGGGTCGCGACCTTGAAGCCGAGGGCTTTGGCGGCGACACCAAGGTGGGTCTCCAGCACCTGTCCGACGTTCATCCGGCTCGGCACGCCGAGCGGGTTGAGGCAGATGTCGACCGGAGTGCCGTCCTCGAGGAAGGGCATGTCGGCTTCGGGGACGATGGTCGCAACGACCCCCTTATTGCCGTGGCGGCCGGCCATCTTGTCACCAACGGAAAGCTTGCGCTTTTTGGCCACGTAGACTTTGACCTGCTTGATGACACCCGGATCGACTTCGTCGCCCGACTCGATGCGGTCGAGTTGGCGCTCCCGTTCCATGTCGATGTCGGCGAACTTCTGCTCGTAGCTCGCGACGATATCGAGGATCTTGTTGCGGATCGGGCTGGGGTCGATCTCGATGTTCGAGTAGTTGTCGGCCAGCTTGCGCAGCAGGGTCTTGGTGATCTTACGGTTGGCGGGTACGATGATCTCGCCGGTGCGGCCGTTGACGACGTCCAGCGGGATTTTCTCTCCGAGAAGGATGTCAGAAAGCTTTTCGGTGAGCTGCTCGGCCAGTTCCTCCTGGCGGCGTTTGTGCTCCTCGACGATCTGCTTTTCCTGCTTTTGCTTCTCCTTGGGATCGAGGCGCTCCTTGCTGGAGGCGTTGCGAGAGGAAACCCGCACGTCCATGACGATGCCGGTGCAGCCCGAAGGCACGCGCAGCGAGGTGTCCTTCACATCGGCGGCCTTTTCACCGAAGATGGCGCGGAGCAGGCGCTCTTCGGGGGCCAGTTCGGTTTCACTCTTCGGCGTGATCTTGCCGACGAGGATGTCGCCGGGTTTCACCTCGGCGCCGACACGGATGACGCCATCCGGACCGAGATCCTTGAGGGCTTCCTCACCGACGTTGGGGATGTCACGGGTGATTTCTTCGGGTCCCAGTTTCGTGTCGCGGGCGCCGATCTCGAACTCGTCGACGTGGATGGAGGTGTAGACGTCCTCCTTCACGATGCGCTCGGAAATGACGATGGCGTCCTCGAAATTGTAGCCATTCCAAGGCATGAAGGCGACAAGCACGTTCCGGCCGAGGGCGAGTTCGCCATGCTCGGTGTTCGGACCATCGGCGAGCACCTGCCCGGCCTTGATCTTTTCGCCGCGGCGGACAATCGGCTTCTGGTTGATGCAGGTGCCGGCGTTCGAGCGCATGAACTTGCGCAGGGGATACACGTAGGTGCCGTTTTCCTTGTCGCTCTTGAGCTTGAAGGGGTTGGTGAGGAACTGGGCCTCGGAGCAGGGCAGTTCGCCGTCCTTCGTGACGATGACGATCTCGGCAGTGGCGGCGGCCACGACACCGGAACCTTCGGCCACGACCACGGCGCGCGAGTCGCGGGCGACCTTGCCTTCCATCCCGGTGCCCACATAGGGGGACTCGGAAACGAGAAGTGGCACGCCCTGGCGCTGCATGTTCGAACCCATGAGGGCGCGGTTGGCGTCATCGTGCTCAAGGAAGGGAATCAGCGAGGCCGCGACGGAAACGAGCTGCTTCGGCGAGACGTCCATGTAGGTGGCCGCTTCCGGATCGACTTCGATGAACTCGCCGAGGTGGCGGACGGTGATCTTCTCGGTCAGGAAGTTGCCCTTGTCGTCGATCGGGTTGTTCGCCTGGGCGATGAGGTAGCTCTCCTCCTGGTCGGCGGTGAGGTAGTCGATCTTCTTCATCACCTTGCCCTTTTGGATGCGGCGGTAGGGCGTTTCGATGAAGCCGAATTCGTTAATCCGGGCGTAGCAGCTCATCGAGTTGATGAGACCAATGTTCGGACCTTCCGGAGTTTCGATCGGACAGATCCGGCCGTAGTGCGAGGGGTGCACGTCGCGCACTTCGAAGCCGGCGCGATCACGGTTCAGGCCCCCGGGCCCGAGGGCGGAAAGACGGCGCTTGTGGGTCAGTTCGGACAGCGGGTTGATCTGATCCATGAACTGGCTCAGCTGCGAACGTCCGAAGAAATCACGGACGACGGCGGCGAGCGCCTTCGGATTGACCAACTTGGAGGGGGTCATCCCGTCGAGGTTGATGTCGAACAGGGTCATCCGCTCCTTGACGAGGCGCTCGGTGCGGGCCAGACCGACGCGGCACTGGTTAGCGAGCAGTTCACCCACGGCGCGGATGCGGCGGCTGCCAAGGTGGTCGATGTCATCGAGCACCCCTTCCCCGCGGCGCAGGCCGAAGAGGTAGGCCATGGACATCAGGAAATCCTCGGCGGTGAGCACGCGCTCGTTCTCATCCACGTCGAGACCGAGCTTTTGATTGATCTTGTAACGACCAACACGGGTGAGATCGTACTTTTTCGGATCGAAGAAGAGACGCTTCAGGAGAGCGCGGGCGTTGGCCACCGTCGGCGGATCGCCAGGGCGGAGACGGCGGTAGATGTCCTTGAGGGCTTCTTCCTCGTTCTTCGCCGGATCCTTGCGCAGCGACTTGATGAGAAGGTCGTCGTGCGATGCGGTCACGCAGGGGACCGACTTGACGCCGAGGGAGTGGAGCTGGGTGATGGTCGCGAGGGTGAGCGGCTCGTAGGCCTTTGCCACGACCATATCGCCATCGAGGACGTCATTGAAGATGACCTTGTTGGCCAGTTCCGCTTCGTTGATGTTCGGGTCGATCTTGAGCTTCTCGATGTCGTAGAATTGCTCGATGATGTCCTCGTCGGTAGGGTAACCGATCGCACGAAGGAAGGTGGTGGCGAGGAACTTGCGGCGGCGACGACGGCGGTCGAGGTAAACATAGAGGAGGTCGTTCGTGTCGAACTGGACCTCCATCCAGGTGCCGCGGTCGGGGATGATGCGGAAACCGTAGAGGGTTTTGCCGTTGAGGTGCAAATTGGTCTCGAAGCAGACCCCGGGCGAACGGTGCAATTGGCTGACGATGACCCGCTCGGCCCCGTTGATGACGAAGGTGCCGCGCAGGGTCATCATGGGCAGTTCACCCATGTAAACGCGCTCTTCCTTGGTGCCGGTCTCGTCGGTCAGGGAAAAAGTGACGTAAAGAGGGGCGCTGAAGGTCTCACCGTCACGGAGAGACTCGAGCGCGGTCTGCTTGGCCTCGCCCACCTCGTATTTAGCGAAGTCGAGAGTGAACTTCTCGTCATAACTCTGGATCGGAAACACTTCCTGGAAAACGGACTGGAGACCGGTCGAGATCCGGTTTTCCGGAGCCACATCCTGTTGGAGGAATTCCTTGTAGGAATCGAGCTGAACCTCAATCAGGTTCGGGGTCTCGATGGCCTCCTCGATCTTTCCAAAATACAAACGTTCAAGTTTCTCGGATCGTGCTGACATAAAGGGCGCTGCTGAGGTGGTTGGAGATCGCGGGTTGCTTCCGGCAACGACGCTACACCGTCCCTTTTTGGCAAGGGTACAGGGAAGAGCGCCGGGACCTGAGGCCGGTCGTCAAACGAAAAGACGACGAAGCCCGGGCACCCTTGGGTGTCCGGGATTCGACGCCGTTTCAGTATCGGAGGAGGGGGGAAACCACTGTTCTCTGAATCACTACGGTTGAGGGAGATATTCCTTGGAACTTTTTGGGAAGGGGTTCAACCCCGGCCCGGAGACCGGACCGGGGTTGAAAAAAGGTGAATCACTTGAGGTCGACCTTCGCGCCAGCTTCTTCGAGCTTGGCTTTGATGGCGTTGGCCTCGTCCTTGGTGACGCCTTCCTTGACGGCCTTCGGAGCACCTTCGACGAGAGCCTTGGCCTCGGCGAGTCCGAGACCGGCGACGGCTTCGCGAACGGCCTTGATGACGCCGATCTTGTTGTCACCGAAGGAGGTGAGGATGACGTCGAAGGAGGTCTTCTCCTCGACGGCCTCGGCTGCTCCACCGCCGGCGGGAGCCGCGGCGATGGCCACCGGAGCGGCGGCGCTGACGCCCCACTTCTCTTCGAGGGCTTTGACGAGTTCGGAAACTTCGAGGACGGTGAGTCCGCTCAGTTGTTCCACGAGTGCACTGGTATCTGCCATGATCTTGGGTGGGTATCGCCGCGTCGGAAAGCGTCCCGACAATTAACATGCCACGCTCGGCACTCGGCAAGGAACCCGGTTTTGGTTCTTTTTTGGTTTGGTTCGGGAGGCACCCCCAGGGATGCCTCCAAATTCGGAAAAGGAGTGGATTCGGATCAGCCCTGGTCGGCCTTGGCCTGCAGCACGCGCGCCAGCGAAGCACCGGGCTCGTTGAGGACGGAGACCAACTTCTGCGCCGGCGAGTTGAGCACGCCGAGCAAGGTGGCTTGAAGGATCTCAAGCGGCGGGAGATCCGCGAGGGCGATCACGTTCGCATCGGAGAGGAAGGCTCCGTTGAGGACACCGGCGCGGATCGCGAGTTTGTTGATTTCCTTGCCGTAGGTCTTGAGGACCTTGGCAGTGGCGCAAACGTCGCTGTCACCCGTGACGACCGCGGTCTGACCCTTCATGTAGCCGGCCAGTTCGGCGGGATACTCGACGGAGGCGGCGACCTGCTTCACGAAGGTGTTTTTGCTCACTTGCAGCTTGGCGCCATTGGCGGCGAGACGCTTCCGCAGTTCTTCGAACTGCGAGACCTTCATGCCGGAATAGTCCACCACGATCAGGAAAGGGGAGGCACTGATGCGCTCCAGGAGGCTGTCGAGGACGATTTTCTTGAGAACTTTCATCGGAGAATCTGGGTTGGGTGTTCCGGGGGATCAATACCAGGGCGAGACATCGACTTTGATGCCGGGCACCATGGTCGCGGCGAGCGTGCCCTTCTGGATGAAAATGCCCTTGGCCGTTGCGGGACGGGCAGCACTGACGGAGTCAACGACCGCCTTGCCGTTCTCGACGAGCATCTTCTCATCGAAGGAAAGCTTGCCGATGGGGGCGGAGATGTTGCCGTTCTTGTCGAGCTTGAAGTCGATCCGGCCGGCCTTGACCGCCTTGACGGCCGCGGCGGTGTCATCGGTGACGGTTCCGGTTTTCGGGTTCGGCATCAGGCCACGGGGCCCGAGTTGCCGACCCAGCTTCCGCACTTCGGACATGGCCGAAGGGGTGGCGATGACCGCGTCGAAGTCCATGAAGCCACCCATGACTTCCTTGATCAGCGCATCGAAACCAACGAAGTCGGCTCCGGCGTTCTTCGCTTCCGTGGCTGCCTCGCCTTCCGCAAAGACGAGGACGCGCACATCCTTGCCCGAGCCGTGGGGGAGCGGACAGGTGCCGCGGACCATCTGGTCGGATTGACGCGGATCGACCCCCATGCGGAAGGTCAGAGTCACGGTCTGGTCGAATTTCGGGGCCGGGAGTTTCTTCACCAGCGCCACGGCGTCTTCGATCGAATAGATCGAGGTGCTGTTCACCATCGCGGCGGCAGCTTTGTATCGTTTGCTTCGGGTCTTTGCCATGTTCGGGAGGCAGTGCGATCGGGCGTTTCCGCGCCCTCCTGCCGGGGTTGGGATTGGATTGGAAATAATCAGTCGACGATCTCGAGGCCCATCTGGCGGGCGGTGCCGGCGAGGATGCGGCAGGCCATCTCCTCGTCACGAGTGTTCATGTCCTCCATCTTGGCACGGGCGACCTCAAGGAGCTTGGCACGGGTAATCTTGCCAATTTTCTTCTTGTTCGGCTCGCTCGAACCCGAGGCGATGTTCGCTGCCTTTTTCAGGAGCACAGCGGCCGGGGACTTCTTGGTGATGAAGGTGAAGCTCTTGTCGGCGTAGACGCTGATCACGACCGGGAGGATGTCGCCCTCGCTGCCTTGAGTCTGCGCGTTGAATTGCTTGCAGAACTCCATGATGTTGACCCCCGCTTGACCGAGCGCGGGACCAACCGGCGGAGACGGGTTCGCCTTGCCTGCGGTGATCTGCAGTTTGATCTGTTTCACTACTTCTTTAGCCATCGTGCTTCTTGGTTTGAAATGATTGGTCGGCCGGCCGCTGCCGTCCGGAGAAAGGCCCGATCCGGATCAGCCGACTTCGACCTGCCAGTATTCGAGCGGCACCAGGGTCTCCCGACCGAAGATGCTGACGGAGACCATGAGCTCGCCCTTGGCCTCGTTGATTTCGGCGATGACGCCGGTCTGGCCCTGGAAAGGACCGTCCGAAACGACGACGGTGTCGCCGGTCTCAAAAGAAATGGCCGGCTTGACGCTGCCCTCGCGCTCCTTGATCTGGGCGAGCATGCTGTCGACCTCGTGCCGCGGCATCGGGATCGGGTGGGTCTTGTTACCGGCAAAATTGATGACACCATCGGTCTCCTGAATGAAATACCAGGTCCGGTCGACGAGGCTGTTGTCCTCGTGGAGCAGGTGCATGTTGATGATGATGTAGCCCGGGTAGAACTTGCGGTTCGCCTCGCGCTTCTGGCCACCACGCACTTCCGAGACCCTCTCCTGCGGCACCAGCACCTCGAAGATGAGATCACTCATCTCCTCGGTGACGATGCGGCGGTTGATGCTGTCGCGGACTTTCAGTTCCTGTCCGGAAAGCACCTGCACGACATACCATTGGTCTTTGGCTTGGGGAATGGTCGGCATCGAGCGTTGAAGGGTTCGGGAGGGAAAATCAGAATCCGGAGGTGAGGAAGGTCATGACTTGGCGCATTGCGAAGTCCACGGTGGCCACGAAAGCCCCCAGGAGGATCATCGCGATGATCACCACGACGGTGGAGTCGATGAGCTGCTTGTACTTTTTGACCCCTTTTTCCTTGGGATCCCAAGGCCAAGTGGCCTTGCGAAGTTCGCCCCGCACTTCTCCGAGATACTTGCCGACTTTCATTTCAACTTTCTCCTTCCCCGCATCGCGGGGTGGCAGGGCAGGCGAGACTCGAACTCGCAACCAACGGTTTTGGAGACCGCTACTCTACCAATTGAGCTACTGCCCTCTGTTAAAATCTTCTTTATTTAGTGGCGGAAAGAGGGGAGCCGAAAACTCGGGTCCCCTCTGGTCTTCCCGGTGAACCGGCCGCGGGATTGGGCCCGCGACCGCCGGAAAACTGATGAGATCAAATCGGATCACTCGATGATGTCGGAGACACGACCGGCACCGACGGTGCGGCCGCCCTCACGGATCGCGAAGCGGATCGTCTTCTCCATGGCGATCGGAGTGAGCAGCTCGACCTCGATGGCGACGTTGTCACCAGGCATCACCATCTCCACTCCTTCGGGAAGCTTCACCGAACCCGTCACGTCCGTCGTGCGGAAGTAGAACTGGGGACGGTAGTTGTTGAAGAAGGGGGTGTGGCGACCGCCCTCGTCCTTCGAAAGAACGTAGACCTCGGCCTTGAACTTCTTGTGGGGCTTGATCGAGCCGGGCTTGGCAATGACCTGACCACGCTCGACGTCGTCCTTCTTGAGACCACGGAGGAGAAGACCAACGTTGTCGCCAGCGCGACCTTCGTCGAGCAGCTTGCGGAACATTTCGATGTCCGTGACGGTGGTCTTCTGGGTGGGGCGGATGCCAACGATCTCGACTTCGGACATCTTCTTGATGATGCCGCGCTCGATCCGGCCGGTGGCAACGGTGCCACGACCTTCAATCGAGAACACGTCTTCGACCGGCATCAGGAAGTCACCGTCGATGGGACGCTCAGGAAGCGGGATGTACTCGTCGACAGCCTCCATGAGCTTCATGATGTTCTCACGGTGGGTCGCATCACCTTCGAGGGCCTTGAGACCGGAACCACGGACGATCGGGATGTCATCACCCGGGAAATCATACTTGCTGAGCAGTTCGCGGATCTCCATTTCGACGAGGTCAAGGAGTTCGGCATCGTCCACCATGTCCACCTTGTTGAGGAAGACAACGAGGGCAGGAACACCGACCTGGCGGGCCAGGAGGATGTGCTCGCGGGTCTGGGGCATCGGACCATCAGCAGCCGAAACGACCAAGATGCCACCGTCCATCTGGGCGGCGCCGGTGATCATGTTCTTCACGTAGTCGGCGTGACCGGGGCAATCCACGTGGGCATAGTGACGGGTGGCGGTTTCGTATTCCACGTGGGCCGTGGAGATGGTGATGCCGCGCTCGCGCTCTTCGGGGGCACCGTCGATCTCATCGTACGCGCGCTTCTCCGCGAGGCCCTTTTCGGCGAGAGTTGCGGTGATTGCCGCGGTGAGAGTGGTCTTGCCGTGGTCAACGTGACCGATCGTGCCCACGTTCACGTGAGGCTTCGTGCGTTCGAATGATGCTTTAGCCATTGTCGTTAGGTTGTTTTGTTGGTGATACTGGTAAAATCGGCCGCCCCGTTGCGGACCTTGGTCGGCCGCCGGTAATCGCCGGGGAGTTTTTCTTTCTCTGCAGTTGCGGGATGGAGCTCTTGACGGGATTTGAACCCGTGACCTCTTCCTTACCAAGGAAGTGCTCTACCCCTGAGCTACAAGAGCCTTTCAGCACCTTGAGCTTCTAAGACCAAGCGATCCAGCAACCCAGGTATCGACCCCGCCCGAAAGGCAATAAACCCCGGAGAACCTTACCCATTCTGGGAGGCGCACCGGGGCCGTAAGCCGGTCTGGCGGAAATCAGGGGCGAAAGTTAAACGAGGCCGTCCGACTGTCAAAAAAAACTTCCCGAATTCATTTAAAATTCTCGACACGCGATTTTCACTCGGTGAAATCCTGTTGGAAGCGGCGGATTTCCAGTGACTTGCCCGTGCTTTCGTCCACATCGACAATGACTCCGCGGAGTCCCACGGGCCCCCGTGCAACAGGGAAGCGGTGGGGCATCGAGGTCAGGAAACGTTCGACGACCGGCTCGGTTTCGCGACCGAGTACTGAGTCGACCGGCCCACACATCCCGGCGTCGCAGAGAAAAGCGGTCCCCCCGGGCAGGATGCGTTCATCCGCGGTCTGGACGTGGGTGTGGGTGCCCACCACCGCCGAGACGAGGCCGTCGAGCGCCCAGCCCATCGAGATCTTCTCGCTGGTCGTCTCAGCGTGAAAATCGACGAAAATCACCGCCGCACCCTCCTCTTCGCGAAGCCGCCTCGCTTCCTCGCGGGCCGCCAGAAAGGGATTCTCAAGGGGTGGCTGCATGAAGGTGCGCCCCTGTACGTTCATCACGGCCACCCGGCCCTTGGCAGTCTCGAGCACGATAGAGCCCCCGCCGACGACGCCCGCAGGGTAGTTGATGGGCCGAAGCATTCTTGGCTCCATCTCCATAAATTCCATGATTTCACTTTGATCCCAAATGTGATCACCGCTGGTGATGACCGCGACACCGGCGCGGAGCAGGTCGATGGCGATCTTCGGGGTGATGCCTCGCCCCGCCGCGGCGTTCTCGCCATTGGCGATGACGAAGTCGACGGCCCCTTCAGTCCGGATCGAGGCCAGGTTCCCGATGACCGTTTTGCGGCCCGGTTCTCCGACAATATCCCCTAGAAACAGGATTCTAAGCATGCTTCCATTGATTCGCCCGCTTTTGGAATCCTGAAAACCGAAATCTTGCCGGACGTGAACCCGAACACCCGTGTTTTCAGACGGTTTCTGCCGGCCTTCTTGTTGCTGGTCGAGTTTGTCCTCGCGCGAACAGCGACCGCTGGTGAGGAGCGTTATCCACCGCCTTACCTCGCCCGGCTCGGCTCGGTTCCAGACTGGTCGCGCCTTGATCCGTATCAGGGCACCATGCTCCGCGAGGAGTTCGTCCACCTGCTGCGCCACTGCTACGCCCGCTCGCCGGAGGAAGCCGACGACACCATCCGGATCGAAACCGACCGCGCCCTCATTTTGAAGCAATCGAGCGCACCCGAGGCCGGCTGGTATGATTTCCGGTTCAAGACCGGATCCTCGGTGCCGACATCCGGCCCGCGCTATTGGAAGAACCCGCTCGAGGTCGACGATTTGCCGGAAAATTCGACGCGCCCCCTCGAGGGCCTGCGCATTGCCATCGATCCCGGCCACATTGGGGGAAAGTGGGTCACCTGGGACGACCGCCATTTCAAACTGGGCGGGCCCGACACCCTGGAGGTCCGCGAGGGCGAAATGACGCTAATCGTCGCGCAGATCCTCCGGCGCGATCTCACCCTCCTGGGCGCCGAGGTCCACCTGACCCGTGAATCCAACCATCCCGTGACCCGGGACCGGGTCGAGAATTTACAGGAGGCGGCTCGCGCCTACCTGATCGGGAGAGGACAGGTGCCTTCCAGCGGCCTCATCGCGAGCACGGCCAAAGCCATGTTTGCCATTTCGTCGGAGATCCGGGCCCGTGGCGACCTCGTCAACCGCTCGATCCAGCCGGATCTCGCCCTTTGCCTCCACTTCGACGCCTCGCCCTGGCCGGGAGGCCGACCGGTTTTCCGATCGCCCAACCACCTCCACCTTATCCTCAATGGCTGCTACTCGCGCGACGAGATCCGCGAGGACGACACCCGGCTCGAAATGGTCCTGCGCATCGCCCAACGCATCTATCACGAAGAAGTGAAAATGGCCGACGTCGTCTCACGAACCCTCCAGTCCGAGACCCGGCTGCCCGCCTTCGGCTATGACGGCACCAGCGGCATGTCGGTGAATGACAACGAGTATGTCTGGGCCCGCAACCTGCTGGCGAACCGGGTCTTCATGTGTCCGGTGCTCTTTTTCGAACCCTTCTGCATGAACCACGCCGAGACCCACGCGCGGGTGCAGGAGGGCCCCTACCCCGGCCTGCGCGAGATCAACGGCGTTTATAGGAAAAACATCTACCAGGAGTATGCCGACGGAGTTACCGCCGGACTCGTCCGCTATTTCCGCCAGCAAAGGCAACGGACTCCGCCCGGGCAGGTCTCACGAGAGGACTGAGGGATCCAGCCCGATCGTGCCGATGATGCTCTGGATGTAGGCTTCGGGCGAACCTTCGAGGGTCGCCAAGGCCGCCTTGGTCTGGACGAGCCGTTCGGCGAGCTTGAGCCGCTCCGCCTCCTTCTCGTAATGTTTCCGCTCGAGGAATTCCTCGAGGGCAACCACGTGACTGCGGATTGTGCGGACCCGGAGCGCGGTCTTCGCCTCGAGCCGGGAGCGATACCAATCGCTGCCGAGCACGCTCTCCCGGGTGAAGAGCGCCCGGATGCCGACGTCGTGGATCGTTTTGCCCTCGTAGTGACCGTGGGCCATGATGTGGAGAAGGGCCTTGAGCGGCGGGATCGCCGTCTCGATGCCTCCGTCCTCGAAGTAGGAAAGCGCCACGCTTTTCTGCGTTCCGGCAATGTTGCGGATCGCTTCGAGATAATCCTCGCGGCTCTGCAGCTCCGGTTTCAGCATCTCCTCGGTGAAGACGCTGCGCGGCTCGGAGAAAACGCGACCGAAGAAAGTCTCGACGAATTTCTGGGTGATGCGGTAGCCGAGCCGGCTCGCAGGGATGAACTCGCCGTTCTCCTCGAAGTCGTCGAGCCGCTCCAGATAGCCCTCCGCGATGAGGAGGGCCGGCTTGCGTTCATGGAGGAACATCCGGCTCCAAACCTCGGGTACGACGAGGCTGACGTCGTGGGCCACCTTGAACTTCGGTCCGACGTATCCCGCGGCCGTACTGAAGCCCTCGTAGCCGCTCAGGATGTAGCTGAGGAGCGCCGCGTTCAGGTCGACCACGGGCAGGAGCATGTTGAAGGGCCCCTTCGTCAACGCCCCTTCCGATCCCGCGCCGGTCGTCGAGGGCGACTTGCCGGTGAGACTCGCGATGAAGTCCATGAAGAGCTCGGGGAGCTCCTGGTAATGGATCGGACCAAAGGGGGCGAGCGCCCCGATTTTCGCCTTGTGGTCCGATGGATTGTTGCGCCGACCGGGCAGGACCGCATGGACGGGACTCAGGATCGGCTTGTCCGAGGGGACGCGGCGATAGAGGCGCGCCCCGATTTCGCCGAGATACTCCCCGCGCGGATTCTCGAGGTCGGGCCGGTTCTGGAGATAACGCGGATTCTCGCTGGGCGAGCCGTCGACCATCCGCGGATGGGCCGAACTCACCGCGTAGGACGGGCTGCCCGTGGTCTCGACGAAGTCGAGCAGGGTCTTCTTCAACGGAGCAGTGAAATAGTCGAAGCGGATCGCGTCATCGACGACCGCCTTCACCTCCTCGCGCGTCTTCGGTTCATAATTCGAAAAGAAATTTCCGCCCCGCGAAAAATCGAACTCGGTCTGCTTGTCGTAACCGCGGTGGATCGCATCGTCGGGCCGCTGGAAAAGGCGGAACTCGCAGTTCTCCGCGAACTTGTAGCTCGGAAAGTCCACCTCCGGGTGCATCAGCGACCGGTCGAGCCGCGCCGCCGGCACCGTGATCGAAGCGGTGATGTCGTCCTCGCGCTGCAGTTTCGTGGCCGGGGCGAAATCCTTGCGCAGACTGAACATGCGCCAGGAGCCATCCTGCTCGAAGCCGACGCGCAGGTAACTCGTCATGACCGAGGCGAGCCGGTACTTCAGCAAGGATCCGGGTTCTCCATTGACGTGGTCGACGCGGAAACGGCTGCGCCAATCGGTCCCCCAGTCCGGCTTCCAGTAGCGCTTCAAGGTGAAAATGAAGTCCTTCACCGAACGTGGGATCGAGGCGATGAACGCGTTGTATTCATCCGTGAAATCATCACTCGGAGAAAAGAGGCGCATCACCGATCCAAGGGAGCGCTCCGGATCAAGAATGGGCCGGCTCTTCGCCCCCGGGACCCGGGGATTCTTCGCCCGGTCGCCGTAGTCGCGGTCGAGGAGTTGCTCGACGAGATCCATGTCCGCCTCGAATTTCGGCATGATCACCGGCCCCTCGGCCATGGCGTCGGCGAGTGACTTCGAGATCTCGGATTTGCCACCACCCGAGACGGTGCAGGGCTTGTGGCAATAGGTGCCTTCGGCATTCGTCCCGATGAGGCGCCAGCGCTGGCCCGCCGAGGGCTTGCGCATCTCGATCTTGTATCCGGACGGCAACACGTAGGTCCGGTCGGGACGCAGGGGGATCTCCCGATCGGCCCCGTTCCGCGACCACGAGACCGACTGGGTCGTGAGATCAAAATAGGCGTCCTCCGGTACGTAGATGATGTCCGGATAGAGCCGGTCGATGGCGTAGCCCTCTTCCTTCGCTTCAACCCGCTCGCCCAGCAAGGCGACGAGTTCAGAGAAGGTGTGGTCGGCGTCGCGGCGATAGGGATCGAGGAGGAAATCCTCGCCGTGGTCGAAGCTCGGGAAGACCAAAGCTCCTCCCGCGTGCTCCTCCTCGACGAGACCGTAGAGGTTCGCCGCGAAACTGATCTGCGTTTTCACCTCCTTCTTGCAGTAACCGTAGTAGTTGTCCGCGATCAGCGTCACCACCACTCCCTCGGAATTCCGCGCCGTCACCTTGAAGGCGGAACCGTTGTTGTAGAGCTCGTTCTCGTCGCTCCAGCACATCCCGTCGCGCTTCTGTCGGTCGGTCGCCTCAGAGACGTGGGGCAGCCCGAGATCCTTCTTTTTCAGGGTGATGAGGTGCGGCGCTAGAATGACGCAGCCGGTGTGGCCGGTCCAATGCTCCACGTCGAGGCGGGCATCGTTCTCGGGCAGGAAGGGATCGCCCGCGTTTCCAAAGATCGACTCCACGAAGTCGAGATTGCTGACGAGGTTGCCCGGCGCGAAGAAACGCGTTTCCATCGTCTTCTCCTTCGTGAATCCCGGCACCTCGGGACAGACGAGAGGACGCAGCAGGAGCGAGACGAAAGCCTTGATCGGTTGCGGCTCCGAACTCGTGTAGGGCAGCGTCAGCAGCTCGTCCGGCGGATTCAAGGCGGCCTTGAGAAGACGAGCGTAGGTCATCCTCGGTACGGCCAGCTTGTCCGCTGCGATCGGGAGCCCATCCTCCGCGACGTGAAAGACTCCTTTTGTGGTGCGCCGATCCTTCGCCGGATTGTGACAGACGCCCTGCCAGGTGCGGAAGCTTGAGACGATCGACGATTCGAAACGGTCCCCGTCATGCGGCAACGAAAGGAAACGCGCGAGGCCGTGACGCTCGAGGATAAGCGCGTCGGGGAGCTTCGGCTCGTTTTCGGTAAAGACTCCCGTGCCGGCCAGATATCGATCGAGCCATTCCGTGAGGTGGCGGTCAACGGGACAACGATGGCTTTTCAGCAATCGCAGGCGCTCCTGAAAATTCAGGATCAGGGAACGACCCATCTCGAGGAAAGGGAAATCGCCCTCGTTCCCGACAATGGGCAACCCCCGGGAGGCGAACTTCAGATTGATGTACTCGCGGCTGCGAGCGTCTTCGCGGGGACCGGCAGCGGGCTGGACTCCATGGAAACCAACGGCTTCGGAAAGGGTTCTACGGGACATCGTGGGGTCGGTGGGAAAAACGTGGGCGGGAAGACTCGGCAATGCAAACTTTGTGCCGACCCCGACAGCAAAGCCCATCCCGGTCCCGGCAAAAGCGATTTTTCCGCCAGCCGGACCTCAGCGCGGGTTGGTACTGCCGCCCTCGCGAAAGGAATTCAACGCCGATTCCAGGACCGGCCTTCCGGCCGCCTCGCGCTCTCTCAAGGTCCAGGACATGACCTGATAATAATGATCGCGCCCCTCAGCGTAGTCGATCAGGTAGAAAACTCCGATCCCATCGCTCTTCGCGGAGATTTCACGCCGCAGCCTTGGAATCGCCTGATGCGAGACGGAAACCGGATCCGCCGCCGCAATTTCGGTCAAGGTTTGTGCAAACTGGCCATAAGCCAGCTCGGCGAACGCCTCAAGATCATAACCGTCCGGGAAATTGGCCTTCGGTTCGGCCAGGACCACCAGATATTGTTCAGAAAAGATGTTTCCGATCCCCAGATCGGCATCCTCGGATCCAATCTCGAGGACCTTCCAACCAGGCCCTCCGGTGACCGTCGCGCTTCCGTTTTCCGTCGCGAAATCCATGGGAACCGACTGCTTTTTCGCTTCAGAAAGGCCCAAAAACACTCCGAATCCGACACCCCCAAGCACCATGAAGAGACCGACGACACCAGTCACCACGGCCGCGATGATCCAGCCCCGCGTCTTTTTCACCAGCGCCATGACCAACGCGAGAATGAAGAGCGGCGGGACGATCAGAAAAGCAGCTGAAAACGCAATGACGATCAACTCACTCACACCCATGGGCGCATCCTGAACCTTTCTCCCGGGCTAGACAAGCCCGAAAGACCCGGACAATTTTCTCTTTCGACCCGTCCCGCACCGCGTAGCATTGCCGGACATGTTCACCGGCATCGTGGAAACCTGCGGCTCCGTCGCCGCCCTGAAACCCGTCGCAACCGGAGCCGAGCTCTGGGTGGAGGCCCCCTTCACCGCCGAACTCGCCCTCGGCGAGAGCGTCGCGAACAACGGAGCCTGCCTCACCGTCACCGAGATCCGCGACGGGGCGATGCGCTTTGATCTGCTCCACGAAACCCTCCGCCTCACCAATCTCGGCGACCTCCGGCCCGGGGATCCCGTCAATCTGGAGCGATCCCTCCGCGTCGGCGACCGGCTCAGCGGCCACTTCGTGCAGGGCCATGTCGACACCTGCACCGAAATCCTCGCCTACGAACCCGTCGGCAACGACCACCGTTTTGCCGTCGCCCTCCCCCGCGAATTCGCCCACCTCGTCGTTCCGAAAGGATCGATCTGCGTCAACGGCATCAGCCTCACCGTAGCCGAGTTGCACGACGACCGCTTCGTCCTCTGGATCATCCCGCACACCCACGAGGTCACGAACCTGCACTCCGTCAGGACCGGCTCGCGGGTGAACCTGGAATTCGACCTCCTCGCCAAACACCTCGCGAGGTTGCGGGAATTCGACCGCTGATCCGCGCGGACTCCCTCGGGGCCGGGGGCGGCCCCGCTCCTTGTTACTTCGGCGCCGCCTCGTAGGCCTTCGGCTCCTCGAAACCGAGTGCGCCCTTCGTGGTCGTCTTGCGGCGCCAGATCTTGCCGCCGTTCGCGACGTGGAGCCAGGCATGACCCGGCCCCGCGAAGCAGCAACTCACCACCGGCACCTTCGGATCCGGCGCGGGCAACACGCCACAGAGCCGGCCCGTCGGATCGAAGATCTGCAGCCCCTCCGCACTCGTCACGTAGAAGCGGCCGTGGATATCCGTCGTCATCCCGTCGCCCTTCGCCACCTCGGGCGTTTCCCCGGGGGTGACGAGGGTCATGTAGTTGCCCGGATTTGAAAGACTTCCATCCGCCTCGATCCGGAAGACCCATGTGAATTTTCCGCCGTGATCGGACACCGCGAGCGTGCCCTGGTCGCGCGACAGGGCGATGCCGTTCGGTTTCGTCACCACTCCCGTGCTGACCACGCTCATCACGCCCTTCGGATCGATGCGCCGGATTTCCGAGGTCGGGGTCATCGTGAAATAGAGGTTTCCGTCATGCGTCACCACGAGATCGTTCGGCCGCACCTCCTTCGCGAGTTCGGTGAGCGCCTTGTCCTTCCCGAAGACGACGACGCGCTGCTCTTTCGAAACACAGGCGTAGAGCCGGCCGTCCGCGCCCCACTTCAGGCCGCTGATCCCCGGTGCGTTCGGGATGAACTCCGCGACCTTGCCCGTGGCATCGACGCGGTAGACCGCGTTGCCCGCCTTCACGTCGGAGAAGTAAAGGTTGCCCTCCGCATCGGTGGTGAGGCCGTCGGTGAACTCGTAGCCTTCGGCGACGAGCTCCCATTCCGAATCGGCCGGAAGGATCTGGGAAAGCGGCATGTCCTGACCAAAAAGGGGCAAGGAAAGCAGGGAGGTGGCGAGGATGAAGAGGGTACGTTGCATGACCAAAGGGGGTTGGAGAAAGGGTTCCATCAAGGCTGCAGCGACTTCCAGTCGCGCCAGAGCCAGCGCATCGTCTCGGGGAAGATCGCGCCGCCGTGGCGGCCGCTGTGTCGGCCCGTCCCCATCACGAGCTGGTGATCGTATTTCGCGAACTTCAGGGCCGCCTCCATCTGCCGGTTTGCGAGGGGCCAGTTGCCGTGGAGATTGTCGAGATCGTTTTCGCCCTCCTGGAGGAAAACACGCAGGGGCTTCGGCTCGGTCTTGCGGATCAGCGCGGGATAAACGTGGCCGCCGCGGATGTTCGTGAAGCTGCCGATGTGGCTGACGACCTTGCGGAACGAATCGGGCCGCTCCCACGCCACGGTGAAGGCGGCGATCCCGCCCGAGCTGTTCCCACAGACCGCGCGGCAATCGGGATTGGCCGAGAGCTTCACCGTCTTCCCGACCTCGGGCAGCAATTCCTCGAGGAGGAAACGCGCATTTTGGTCGCTGAGGGTGTCGTACTCGAAACTGCGGTTCTTGCGCGGCTCCTCCGCTTCCTTCGCCGGAGGAACCACTCCGGGATTGACGAAGACTCCGATTGTCACCGGCATCTCACCCGCGTGGATGAGGTTGTCGAAGACCGTCGGCACCCGGAAGGCGCCCTTTTCACTGACAAACCCGCCGCCGTCGAAGAAAACCATGAGACAGGCCGGCTTCGAGGCGTCGTACTGGGCGGGAACGTAGATCCAGTAGTCGCGTTCGGTCCCCTCGAAGATTTGGCTCTTCCAGGTGTGCTGCGTCACCTTGCCCTGCGGCACCCTTTCCTTCACCATCGCGTCCGGACCGGGCACGTAGTCCTCGTCCGCGGAGTGAAGAGTGGCGACCAGTAGCGAGAGGGAAAGCGATAGGATCGGTGCGGGGAATTTCATGGAACGGATTCGGCGCGAGGTTGCGTTGAAAGCCGGGATTTGGCAATTCCGGGATTCCGGGATTGGGCCGATCCCGTCGACGCGACCTCCCCTTTTCCGCTTGAGTTCATCCCTGGCCGGACCGAAATATCCTGCCCAAACTTTTTGCCATGCCTCTCGAAAAAATCACCTCCGTGTCCGGCCGCGGCGTCCACGTCCCCGGTTCCGACATCGACACCGACCGCATCATCCCGGCGCGCTTCATGAAGTGCGTGACCTTCGACGGTCTTGGCGAGTATTTCTTTTACGACGTGCGGCACGACCAGGAGGGCAACCTGAAGGACCACCCGCTCAACGATCCGCGCTTCGCGGGAGCGAGCATCCTGATCTCGGGCATCAATTTCGGCTGCGGCAGTTCGCGCGAGCACGCCCCGCAGGCCCTCAGCAAGGCGGGCTTCCGCGCTGTCATCGCCCAGAGCTTTGCGGAGATCTTCTTCGGCAACTGCGCCACTCTCGGCATCCCTTGCGTGATCGCCACGGCCGCTGACACTGAGAAGCTGGGCGCGGCGGTGAACGCGGACCCTTCCGTGGAGATCACGATCGACGTGGCCGCCTGCGAGGTGCGTTTCGGCGGCGAAAAAATCACCGTCACCATTCCCAGCACCGCGCGCGACGCCTTTCTGTCCGGCCAATGGGATCCGATCGGAGAACTGCTCGATGGCGCAGCGAAAGTCGCGACGGTGGCGTCGGCCCTCCCCTACATGGGGCGTTGAGCCGATCCGCCGCGAGACGGCTGTTCACATCTGATTCAGCTTCTTCAGCTCGTCGTCCGCGGAACCGCGCATGTTGCCGATGTCGCCCTTGAGTTTGTCGAGACCCTCGAAGGCATTCATCTTCTTCTTCGGCTTGCCGTCTTCGCCGACTCCGCCGTCAATCCCGAACTTGGATTCGGGCAGCCACTTCGGACGCCATTTCTCGGGGAGGTAGTCGAGGATCGCCATGCCCGGCTCAAGCCAGTTGATGGCTTTGGTCTTCCATTCGACCAGTTGTTCCTTGGGCGTGAAGGCCGCGACACCGCCACCGGCACCTCCGATGAGGCAGAAGATCACGAGGGAGCGGATGGCCATCTTGCGCAAGCGCTTCACCCAACGCGGGGTCGAGCGGGCGTTTTCGTATTTGAAAAAGTTCTTCGCGAAGTCCTCCTCTTCTTCCTTGGTCATCGGACGCATGGGACGCCCGTCGCCGTCGAGGATGACCTTCTCCTCGCAATCGCGATGGGGCGCTGCGGGGGTCGCCGGCACGGCTTCCGGGGTCGGGGAGACGGGGGCAAAGGCGCTCATCGCGACGGTGTGGTGCGAGGCGTTTTCTTTCTCCACCTTTTCACGGAAGAGGCTCTCGGCGAATCCACCGCCGGCAGATCCCGTGCCGAAGGGAGAAATGCTGGCATGCGCTTCCTTCGGAACATTCGTGCCCCAGGCGGCGTTCACCGGAGCAGCATCATCATTGCCGAGAAAAGAGGGCACGCCGATCGAGAAACCTCCCGAGCTCTGTCCGAAGGGCGAGGCTTCCGCCGAGGCCGGGGCGACTCCGTCGGGAGCGAGCAGGTTATCGGGTTTGCCTCCGAAAAGGTTGTCTCCATCGCGAGTCGGCAGCGGGGGCTGGAGCTCGGGCACGACGGGGGCGGTGGGCTCTTTCACGACCTGATCCGCAACAGCTGCGGCCGGCCGGCCGAAGTCGGCGAGATCCCACGAAATGGCAGTGCTGGCGCCCGCTCCGGCGACGGCACCAAAGCCGAACATGGAGGTATCAGCGGCAGGGGCGGGAACCATGTCCATGGGGACGGGCTCCTCGGACGCCACGGCAGGTGCGGCAGGCTCGCCGAAATCCGCGAGGCTCCAAGAGCCGGCCACTGCCGGGGCCTCGGTCTCGACCTGGGCCGCCAGGGTCTCGACCGGGACTGGCTCGGGGGCCGAGACGGCAGGTTCCGGGGCGAAAACGGGACGCTCCGAGACGACGCGGATCACGCCGTCCTCCTCGATTGCCATCAATGGAACCTGGCAGTGGACACATTGGCCCTTGATGCCGAGGTGGCGGCGCTTCAGAACAAGTCCGCCGCCGCATTGGTCGCATTTCAGCCGCAAGGTCTCCTCGGCTGCAGGTTTGGCGTCGGGTGAGGGAACCAGCGATTCGGTCATGTTCGATTAAGCGGTTTGGACAGGGAAAATCAGGATTGAGGCTGGGCCGGTGCGACCGCGGCGGCCGGCTGGGCCGACGCCGGGAGAGTTGTCTTCGCGGGAGCGGTGCCGAACTTTTTCTCCATGTAGGCGCGGGCCTGTTGCACGTATTGATCGACGGGCAGCACGTAAGAAGCGAGAGCCGCACCCGACGCAAAGCCTAGAAGCACGACCATCAACACGAGGAACCCTTTGCGGACCTTCGGCTTCGGTTTCTTGCCGAGCGATTGCGAGGTCACGATGGGGACGGGAGTGATCAGTGGCGACTCGGCCTTCGCAGCGGGTTCATCGGCAAACAGCTCGGGCTCGGGGAGAAAGGACGGCACGGAGGTTCCGGCATCTCCCGATCCGAAGTGCGAAGCGAGCGGATCCTCTTCGGGAGCTGACGGCAGCGAAGCCGGCGCTTCGTCAAGTGAACGGGAGTCAAGGAAAGAGGCGGGTGCGGGTGCGGCAGGTTCAGGCTGCGACGTCCAAGGCAGCGGAGCCGCGGCAATGGTCTCGGCGAAGAGATTCGTCGCGGAATCGTTCCGCTGGGGCTGACCGAAGCTACTTCCAAAGCCGGGATTCGGTGCGCTCGCTCCAAAACCAAGCGGGGCCGGAGCGTCGTCGTCACTACTGCCGACGGAAAAGGCACGCGTTGCGGCGGAATCGGGAATGCCGAAATCCTTGGACGGATTCTCCTCCACGGCTTTCCGGATTGTGTCTCCGAACCCTTGGGAAAATCCGATCGGCACCTCGCCACGGATCTCGGAGGGCACATCGTCAGCGGATTCCGGGAACAAAGGAGGAGCGGTGAAACCCGCTTGCGGGACTGCCTCTTTCGCTGGCTTGGCCTTCGGCGCTTCCACGGCGGGTCGAGTCGGAGGTCCCCAGGGAGCGGGAACATTGAAGGCGTCTTCCGCGACCGCATCGGTCGAAGGTTCCGGTGCTGGAGTTTGCAGAAAGTCTCCGAAACCCTGGACGGGCGCAACGGCATCCGAAGCTTTGGCGGGGACCGCGGTCGTGTTTGACGCGGGGATCTTGAAAGCGAAACCGACAGCGGGAGCGGGGGGCTCGGGAGCCGGCGCGGGTTCAGGCGTCGGTTCGCTCGGGGCGATGAATCCACCCACATGATAGAGCGACTCAAGATCGAGCGGAGCCATCGGAGCCAACCCTTCCGGAGCAGCAGGCTCCTCGACCTTGAGTGACGGAATCACCGGAGCGTCCAGCACGGGAGCTTCCACCACGGGGACTTCAAGAGACGGGGCCGTCACCTCATCGGGCTCGGAAAAGGAAGCAGGCGCGTCTGTAGTTGTCGTTTTGTCAGGGCTCTCGTCCACTTCGACGGGAGCCTCGACAACAGGCTCCTCGGTTTTCTCCAGAGGCTTCGTTTCGGCAACCTTCGGCATCGCGCCGGGATCGCCCTCGAAGATGGGGAACACCCGCACCTGGCCGTCACGGGCCGATTCCGCGGCAACAATGGGAGTGCGGCACCACACGCAAAGCCCTTCGATGCCGATGTGCTGTCGTTTCAAAACGAGGCCGCCACCGCAACCCGGGCATTCCAGGTTCAAGTTTTCCGGATCGTCCTCGCAGAGACAATGTTCGGCCGATTCGTCCGTCAGCACCTCCGCTGAGGCTCCCGCGACACTCGCATCTGCGGATTCGATCGACGGAAGTTCTTCCGCGACCGCAGGCTCGACGATGGCGGGTACCTCCATCACGAGCGGCTTGCCCGAAGAGTCCGGGAGCAGCGAACTCCGGCTCACCGAGACAGAGACACCGACCGCTCGGTCGGACTCGATCCGCACTTCCGGAAACTCCAGATCCTCAGGCATCGAGGAAAGGACGAGCCCCTCCTCTTCTTCCGCGCCCGCTTCCACTGCCACCGGATTGACGGCACGGTTAACCAGACCGAAGGCCTCGAGAAATCCCGACGGCACCTCCGCACGGGAGTCGGCCTCCTCTGGCTCAAAATTGATCTCAAACTCGGAATCCATTCCTCTCAGTCAGCGCGTGTGTGTTTCGGAAAGCAAAACTTTATAAAAAATATTTCATTTTATAGAAATTATCAAAAGGTTTTTTGCCCAAGTTTTTGATTTTTCATATTCATTAACGATCTTATAAAATGCTTCCCCCCGCCCTTCGCCTCCTCCTCGCGACCTTTTTTTTCGTTCCAGCCTGTGTCTCGGTTGATGCGCCACCCTTCAGCGACGCGCCTGCGGCCACCAGTGCGATTACCCTCAATGAGGCCGACGCTGCTGCGATCGGGAAAAAGATCTGGCAGAACGAATGCGGGGGCACCGTGGAGGGGCTGACCTCGTGGAACGGCGGCGAGGATTTCCCCTCGCTCGGGATCGGGCACTTCATCTGGTATGTGCCAGGGCGTCCAGGACCGTTCCAAGAAAGCTTCCCGCCCCTGCTCGATTACATGAGAGCGCGCGGGGTGACACTGCCTGCGTGGCTCAATCAGACGAAGGGCTGCCCCTGGGTTTCGCGGGCCGAGTTCAACGCAGCCCAGCAAAGCCCGCAGATGAAGGAGCTGCGCCAGCTCCTCGCCAACACCGTCTCGATCCAGACCGGATACATCGTTCAGCGACTCGAGCAGTCACTGCCGAAGATGCAAGCCGCCACGCCCGCACCCGCCGACAAGGAAAAGCTGCGCGCGCACTTCTACCTCCTCGCAGGCAGCCGGAACGGTCTCTATGCGCTGATCGACTACGTGAACTTCAAGGGCGAAGGCGTCAAGGCCGAGGAGAAATACAAGGGCGAAGGCTGGGGACTGCGCGATGTCCTCCTCGAGATGCCCTCTGGCACCAAGGCCGCCGATGCGACCGCCGCTTTCAGCGAGGCCGCGAAGCGGGTCATGCAGCGCCGCGTCAAAAACTCGCCGCCGGAGCGCAACGAGGCCAAGTGGTTGCCCGGTTGGCTGAACCGTTGCGAGACCTACAAGCGCGGCCTCTGACGCGATTTTTTCCCTTTTCCTCCGGCGCTTCTCCGCCTACAGGTAGCGGCTCGCTCCGAAACGCGACCACGGACCCTCCATGTCGACCGAAAAATCCCTCATCCTCCTCAAACCCGATTGCGTCAAGAAGGCCCATTGTGGCGAAGTGATCGACCGCTTCGAGAAAGCCGGTTTCAAAATCCGCGGCGCCAAAATGATGCGCCTCAGCGACGCCATCCTCGCCGAACACTACGGCCACGTCGCCGACAAACCCTTCTTTCCCAGCATCGTCGAGTTCATGCAATCGGCCCCGGTCATCGCGCTGGTGCTGGAGGGTGACGACGTCATCGCCAAAGTCCGCGGCATGCTCGGACCGACCAACTCGAAGGAGGCCGAGCCCGGCACGATCCGCGGCGACTTCGGCGAAGACATGATGATCAATGTCTGCCATGCCTCCGACTCCCCCGAAAACGGTGAGATCGAAGTGAAACGCTTCTTTGCCGATTCGGAGATTTTCTCCTGGTGAGTCAGAGCTCGTCGGAAACGACGGCGTATTCCTCGAGGATCGAGCGGCTCACGTAGCGCAGGGCCGCTTCGGAAGTGGCCTCCAGCACGATGGGACAGGCATGACCCGCGTCGAGGGCCTCCTTCCACCGGCTCGCGCAGACACACCAGCGGTCCCCGGGCTGCAGGCCGGGGAATCCCCACATCGGCATCGGCGTGCTCAGGTCGTTGCCGGCGGCCTTGCTGAACTCGAGAAACTCCGCGTTCACCACACAACAGACCGCGTGGCAGCCGATATCGTCGGGACCGACGTTGCATTTCCCATCGCGATAAAAACCCGTCAGAGGGTCGACGCTGCAGGGGATCAAGGGTCCGCCGAGGACGTTGCGGTTGTCGCTTTCCATTTCAGGATCAGTAGGCCTCGCTGAGCCCTCCGTCGATGAGAAGATTCTGGCCGGTCACGTACCCGTTGGCCGCGGAGCTCAGCCAGACCACGGTACGGGCGAAATCGGCCGGTGTGCCATAGTGCCCGAGCGGAATCGCCTGCTCGGAGCGCAGGCGTTGTTCCTCCCGCGTGATGCCCGCCTTGTCCGCCCAAGTCTGGTCGAGCGAGGCGATGCGGTCCGTATCGATGCGACCCGCCCCGACCGTGTTAACGAGGATGCCCTCGCGCCCCAGCTCGCGGGCGAGGCTCTTGCCGAGCCCGACGAGGCCGCTGCGGAACACGTTCGAGAGCAGCAGGCCGTCGATCGCCTGCTTCGTCGAGATCGAGGTGTTGTTGACGATGCGCCCCCCGCCGCCTGCCCGGAAATGCGGCAGCGCCGCCCGGATCGCACGCACATAACCCAACACGGTCAGCTCGAAAGCGGCGTGCCAGGCCGCGTCGTCGAATTTTTCGAAATTCCCCGCCGGTGGTCCACCGGTATTGTTGAAAAGCGCCCAGAGTCCGCCGAACTCGGCGGCGGTCCGCTCGACCGCGTTGGTGACACTGTCAGGATCAGTCAAGTCGCCGACCGTATAGAGCGGGCGATGGCCCGTCTCGGCCTCGATCGCCTCGGCTGCGGCCGCAAGTTTGTCGCCCGAGCGGGCGAACAACATCACCTTGGCGCCCTCTCGGGCGAATTCGGTGGCGACACCGAGACCGATCCCGCCGCTCGAGGCGAGGACGAGCACGCCCTTGTTTTCCAATTGCAGATTCATGCTGATTTTCCAGTGTCCTTCAATCCGACACCTTCACCTTGTCGCGGAGCTTTTCGAGGGTCGTCGGTCCGATGCCCCGGACTTTGGCAAGGTCGTCGACGCTCTGATAAGGACGCCCCTTCACAATGGCCTTGGCGATGTTCGGCCCGATCCCCGGCAAGGTCTCGAGACGCTCCACCGGAGCGCGGTTCAGGTCGAGCGGACCCGAGCGGATCTTGCGCACCACGAGCGCGGCGGCGATCAGAAGGATGAAAGCCGCGATACCGAGCAGGAAAAGGCGGCGGTTCTGGCGATCCGTCTCCGCCATCGCGGCACGACGCTCGGCGATCTCTTCACTGGCTTTCTTGCGGGGCATGACCGGCAAAATCTAACTCGCGTCCGACACCGAGGACAAATTGAAATCGCGCACCACCATCATCGGCGCGAGCACCGGCATGCCGCTCTCGCTGCCTAGGACACGCTCGGGCGTGCCGGTGGCGACGAGGTTTTTCAGCACCGTCACCGGGCTCTCGTTGAAGCGGAAGTTGTTCACCGGTCCGACGATTTTCCCGTCGCGGATCGCGAACGTCCCGTCGCGGGTCAGTCCGGTATAGAGCAGGGTCTGCGGCTGGACCAGACGCAAGTACCAGAACCGGGTGATCAGGATGCCATCCTCGACCGCGGCGATCAACTCGTCGCGGCTCTTGCCTTCGCCGGGAAAGATCAGGTTCGAAGGCCAGGGCTGCGGCACGATCTTTTTCTGCTGCGCCCAGTAGCGGCTCACCGGCAGGGTCTTCAGCACGCCCTTTTCGATCCAGGTGGTCGCGGTCAGCACCTGACCGGACTGATGCACCGGACCGGGGGCGGCGGAGCTGCGGGGATCGGAAAGCAGGGTCACCTTGGGATTGAAGAGGGTTTGGTCAAGCACCTGACCCTCTTGGGTCGCCAGGCCGTTGAGAAAGCTGCGGCCCTCGTCGAAGTCGCGGCGGTCGAGGCCCCAGGAGAGCAGGTTGAGAATCTCGCGCGCGGCGGCGGCTTCGAGCACGACGGTGGTGCGCCCGGCGGGGTGGGGCTTCGCATTCCGGGACTCAAGGGCCTTCGCGATCGCGGTAGCGCCGACGGGTTCGAGATCGAGTTCACCGACCTCGGTCACCTGGGTGCTCGCCCAACCCGAGCCGCGGCCTTCCGCGCTGCGCGCGGTGATTGAAAAATTGACGGTGGTGAAGCCCTGCGCGAGCAGCACGCCCCGGCTGTTCGCGTAGGTCGAGCGCGAGACCCGGCGCTCGAGGTAGGAAGCTCCATCGACTTTGGCCCGCCGTGAAGCTTCGATGACCGGCCGGAGTTGTTCCAAAGCCTCGCCCGGCGTCCACGCGGCGGTCGCGTCGGACCAGGTCAGCGGTTCGAGGTAGCGGCCCGGCTCGACGGGCGGCAGATGCTCGGGATCCTCGGGCGCGAGCCGGGCCATCGCCTCGACCTTTTTGAGCGCCTCCCGCAAAGCCGCCTCACTGGTCTGGTTCACCGAGATCGAGGCGGATCGTTTCCCGAAACTGACCGAGATGCCCACGTCCACGCCGGAGACGAGTCCATTGCTGGTCAGGTCGTTGTTGGCCGAGCGCAGGTACAGGTTCTCCGCGTCGCCGAGGCTGACCTCGGCCGAATCGGCCTCGGTCCATTTCAGAATCTTCTCGCAGATCGTGGCGTTGTCCTCGGGGCTCAATTGCATGGGGGTCGGGAATGATCGGACGCGACACTGCCCGGGGCAAACCTTCTTCTCACAATTCCCGGGTCATTTCACGGTGGGGAATCCCGGCCTCCTCGAAGACCGCGCCTTCCGCCACGAAACCGAGCGTTTCGTAAAAGGGGATCGAATGAACCTGCGCGTGGAGATGGAGCCGTTTCATCTCCGCGGCCCGGGCCGCTGCGATCACCGCGAGCATCAGGGCCCGGCCCACACCGCGCCGACGCCACTCGTCCAACACTGCAACCCGCCCGACCCTTCCTCCGGGCAAGAGCCGCGCGGTGCCGATCGGATCGCCGCTGGCATCCTCGGCGAGAAAATGACGCGAGACCGCGTCCCACTCGTCGAGCTCGAGCGAGGCGTCGACGCCCTGCTCCCTCACAAAAACCGCGTGCCTCACGGCGAGCAGCGCGACGCGCGAGTTTTCCCAATCGACCGCCCGGACTTCGATCATCATTTCAGGTCGCGGGGATGACACGCTGCCACACGAGGGTCAGCCCGAAGCAAGCGAGGCAGATCAGCGCCGCACGCCAGTCGGCGAAAACGACGGCCGAGGCATCGTAGAGGGCGATGCCGGCCAAGCCGAAGGCGATCCCTTTGGGGACGCGTTCCGAAATCGCGCGGCGCACGACCAAAAGCCAGCCGAACACGAGGATCACCCCGGTCAATGCCATCACCAAAACCAGGGGATGCCGATCGAGGCCCCGCGAGGCGATCAGCGGATTCAGGACGGGAATCATCAGCAGCAAACGCGGCAAGATCCGCAACGCGGGCGGCCGGGGGAGATGCTCGCCGCGCGCCACCAGGGTGAGCCCGGCGATGTAGAGCACCGCACCACCGGCGAGGAGGTAAAGCTTTTCCGGCAAATCGATCGCCGTCGTGTGGGCCGCCACCGCGCTGCCAGCGCCGAGATACACAAGGGCACGGCACAAACCCATCAGCACGACCGACCCCGACCATCGTTTGTGGAGCGCATCGTAGAGACCCACCATTGCTCCGAGACCGAGCACCAACAGCGGATGAGCCGTTGTCAGAAGTAACAACAGCACGAGTCCTGCGGCCATTTCGACGATCCCGACGGTCCAAACCGCGCCGCGGGAAATCCTGCCCGAGGGGATCGGGCGTTGCGGCGCGTGCTCTTGGTCCCACGCCGCGTCGCAGGCATCATTCAAGGTCATGCCCGCGACGTAGACGAGGCTGAAGCCACCCAGCAGGGCCGCGAGTTCCGCCGTAAAAGCCCCGCCCGCGAGACACCAGCCGACAAGGACGTTGGTCCAGACCGTGGGCAGATTCGAGATGCGTCCCAGCACGAGGAGGGTGCGGAGGCGTGAGGTCGGAGGCATTGGGGGAGCTTGCGGGGAATCGCTGGACCGGTCAAGAGCCATGGGTGCTTCTTCCGCCATGCCACGACGACACGACGTCCTCCCCGCCCTCGCTTGGACACCCGAACTCGCGCCGCGGGAATCCGCTGGCACTCTCCGCCGATCCGCCCGAAACTCGGGGCGATGAAGTTTTCAACCCCCGCCTCCTTGTCCCGCCGCGAAGCACTCTCCGGCCTCGGTCTCGCCCTTGGTGCCGCCCTCGCACCCGTCATCGCCGCCGGACGCGCGCCGCGCATCCTCCTGCGCTCGTCCTGGCAGACCGTGAACATCGGCGACATCGCCCACACCCCCGGCGTGCTACACCTTCTCGAGCAACACGTGCCCGAGGCGGAGATCACGCTCTGGCCGAGCAAGATCGACAACGGGGTCGACGCGATCCTGAAGGCGCGCTTTCCGAAGCTGAAGATCGTCCAAGGCGGCGAGGCGCTGAAACAGGCCTTCGCGGAAAACGATTTCCTGCTGCATGGCTCCGGTCCTTCCCTGGTCGCGGAGAAGGACGTGGTGCGCTGGAGCGAGGCGACCGGCAAACCCTACGGTGTCTACGGGATCACCCTGCCGCGGCAGGGCTCGACAGCGACGAAGCCGGTGGCCCAGTCGGTCCTCGACAAGACGATCTCGGTCCTGAGCGGAGCGCGTTTCGCCTACTTCCGCGATTCGCACTCGCTCGCGCTGGCGAAGGAGTCGGGGTGTACCGCACCGGTGATGGAGTTCGGTCCAGACGGAGCTTTCGCTTGTGATCTGAAGGACGATGCGAAGGCGGAGGCTTTCCTCAAAGCAAACGGTCTGGAACCCGGAAAATTCCTCTGCTGCATCCCGCGGCTGCGTTTCACGCCCTACTGGTTGGTGAAGGACCAGCCCAAGGACGAGGTGAAACACCAGCGCAATGAGGAGCTGAAATTCCACGACCATGATCCACACCTCGAGGCGATCCGTCGGGTCGTCACCGAAACGGACCTGAAGGTGCTGATCTGCCCCGAGGACCAGACCCAGATGCAGGTGGGCAAGGAGCTGCTCTACGACCGGATCCCCGCGGAGCTTAAGGACCGGGTCGTCTGGCGTCCCGATTATTGGCTGACGGGCGAGGCGCTGAGCGTCTACGTGCGCAGCGCGGGACTCTTCGGCAACGAGATGCACTCGCCCATCATGTGCATCGGTCAGGGCATCCCGGCGATCGTGTGCCGCTGGTCCGAGCAGACCACGAAGGGTTACATGTGGGAGGATATCGGACTCGGCGAGTGGTTTTTCAACTTCGACGAGGAGTCCGACGTGGCCCGCCTGCCCGAAACCGTGCTGGCGATGGCGAAGGATCCCGCCGCTGCGAAGGCGACCGCCGCCAAAGGCCGCGCCAACGTCGAGCAGCGTCAGCGCGAGACGATGGCGGTGGTGAAACGCGAAGCTGAGGCGCAAGCCGGGGCCTGAGCCGCGGGCGGCCGAAATTTTTCGGACGCGCCGGGGTGGCGGAATGGATGAAAGTGGCTACCCTTCCACTTTTCTCCTCCGCCCCCGTATGAAAGCAACGCGCTACCAGACCGACACCGCCGACCCGACGCAATTCGCGCCGGGCCAGCGCTGGATCAGCGAGACCCAGGCCGAGCTCGGCCTCGCGCTGATCCTCTCGGCCGATCACACCCATGTGAAGGCGCATTTCCCGGCGGTCGGCCAGACCCTGACCTACGCCGCGCGCAACGCGCCGTTGCGCCGGGTGGCCTTCGAACCCGGGGATACGGTCCGCAACCAGCAGGGCGAGGCCTTCGTGGTAACCGAGGTGCGCGAGACGGAGAAACGCCTCATCTACGTCGACGCCAGCGGTCGCGAGCTGCCCGAGAGCCAGCTCTCCGATACCATGAGCGTGCAGCGCCCCGAGCAGCGCCTGCTTTCGGGCGTGAGCGACGACCCGCGGCTCTGGGCCCTTCGTCAGTGGGCGATCCGCGCCCAGCACGAGGCCCGCGCCAGCGAGGTCCGCGGTCTCGTCGGCGGACGCATCTCGCTGATCCCGCACCAGCTTTTCATCGCCGAAGAAGTCGCCAACCGCGCCGCGCCGCGCGTGCTGCTCGCCGACGAAGTGGGCTTGGGCAAAACGATCGAGGCCTGTTTGATCCTCCACCGTCTCCACCTCTGCGGACGCGCCTCGCGCATCCTCATCCTCGTGCCCGATGCTTTGGTGAACCAATGGTTCGTCGAGCTCTACCGGCGGTTCTCGCTTTCCTTCGCGATCTTCGACGAGGAGCGGGCGCTTTCTATCGAGGCGGAGGCTATCTCCGCGGGAAAAAGCGCGGAGGAGCCGGTCAATCCCTTCTTCGATGACCAACTCGTGCTCGCCGCGACCTCGTGGATCGCGGGGGATTCGCGCCGCGCCGCCCAAGCTGCCGCGGGCGGCTGGGACCTGCTGGTGGTCGACGAGGCGCACCATCTCGAGTGGAGCCTCGAATCCTCCAGCCCGGCCTACGATGCCGTCGAGGCCATCGCCAAGTCGGCCACGGGCCTGCTTTTGCTGACCGCCACGCCCGAGCAACTCGGCCGCGAGGGGCATTTCGCGCGGCTCCGCCTGCTCGATCCGGCCCGCTTTTCCGACCTTGATGGATTCATCAAGGAATCGGACCACTACCGCGCGATCTCCGACCTGGCCGACCGGCTCCACGGCGAGGAAAAACTTTCCGCCAAGGACCTGAAAGCCATCGGCTCATTGCTGGGCAAGGAAACCGCTGATCAGCTCAAGAGCGACGATCATCCCGCCCGTCGCGAGGCCGCTCGCATGGCCCTGATCGACCTGCATGGTCCGGGTCGCGTGCTCTTCCGCAACCGCCGCATCGTCCTCGACACCTTTCCGAAGCGGGTCGCCCAACTTGCCCCGCTCGCCTGCCCCGAGAGCGAGGCTTTCGAGGCGAAGCTCGACTGGCTCGTCACGCTTTTGAAGCAGGAGCCCGAGGAAAAATTCCTGCTCATCACCCATGCCCGCGAGACGGTCGAGGCGATCGAGGCAGGCCTGCGCGACCGTATCAGCGCGTCCGCCGCCGTTTTCCACGAGGGCCTCACCCTGCTGCAACGCGACAAAAACGCGGCCTGGTTCGCCGATGCCGACGAGGGGGCTCGGCTCTTGATCTGCTCGGAGATCGGTTCAGAGGGCCGCAACTTCCAGTTCGCCCATCACCTCGTGCTTTTCGACCTTCCGGCCGATCCGGGCTTGCTGGAGCAGCGCATCGGCCGCCTCGACCGCATCGGCCAGACCGGCGATGTCCATCTGCACGTGCCCTTTGTCGAAGGCACGGCGGAGGAGCTGAAAGCGCTTTGGTATCACCGCGGTCTCGGGGCTTTTGAAAGCACCCTGCACGGAGCCGGCGCGATCCAACGCGAGTTCCAGACCGAGCTCGAGGCGCTCTCCAGCGCCGATGCCGCGGCGCGCGAAGGTGCCCTGCCCGACCTGATCGACCGCACCCGGGCTTTCAAGGATGCCCTCGAAAGTGAACTCGCCAACGGCCGCGATCATCTCCTAGAAATGAGTTCCTTCGACCGCGACCAGGGCCAGGCTCTCGTCTCTCAGATCGAGTCGCTCGACGAAGACACGCGCTTGGAGCAATTGATGCTGAAAGTCTTCGATCACTTCGGGGTGACCGTGGAGGACCTCAACGACCGCAGCTACGTGCTGACGCCCGAGCATCTTTTTTCAGCCGACACCTTCCCCGGGCTGCCGGAAGAGGGTCTCTCCGTCACCTTCGACCGCAACCTCGCCCTCTCGCGCGAGGATCTCACCTTTTTGACCCAGGATCATCCCCTCGTGACCGGTGCCCTGGAGAGTCTCGTCTCCACCGACCACGGCAACGCCGCCTTCTTCCGCCTCGAAAACGCCGGGGAACAGTTGCTGATGGTCGAGACGGTCTCGGTGCTCGAATGTGTCGCGCCCGCGCGTCTCCACGCCGAGCGGTTCCTGCCCTCGAAGCCGATCCGCACCATCGTCGACCAGAAGGGGCGCAACCGCACCGCCGACTTCGACCTCGAACGGATCCGCCGCGACGGACGTCCCGGCCCTTCCACCTTTCTTCGCGAGAAAGCGCGGGCTTTGCGGGCGACGGTGCCTCCGCTGCTGGAGGTCGCCCAACAGCAGTCCGAAGCCGTCGCCACAGAGATCCGCACCAGCGCGCTCGAGCGGATGAACGAGGCCCTCGGCAGCGAGATCGAGCGCCTGAAACGCCTCGTCGCGATGAAACATCCGGTGCGCGACGAGGAGATCGCCATCCTCGAGGACGCCCAACGTGAACTCGCTGCCTGCCTCGCCGAGACGCCCCTGCGCATTGATTCGGTCCGCCTGATCCTCGCGATGGCCTGAGGCGTGCCTGGAATGACCCGTCCCGCCAAAGGCAAGCGCAAGCGCATCATTCCTTCGAAGAAGGCGGTGCCGGAGCCCCGGGGCCTGTCCCGCCTCCTCGCACTGCCTTTGGTGCGTCTGATCATCGTGATGCTGATCGGGGCAACCGCGCTGGCGCTGCTCGTCGCGGCCATGATCCTGTTCCAGTTCGACCGCCGCGCGGCCCGCTACGATCTCGCCGCCGTCGCGCGCCTGCCGATGGAGTCGACCGTGCTCGACGCAACCGGCCAACGGATCGGATACCTGCACGGCGAGGAGGTGGGACGCCCGGTTCCGATCGAAGAAATCTCACCCTTTTTCATCGAGGCCCTGATCGCCAGGGAGGACTCGCGCTTTTACCAACACCACGGCATCGACCATCGCGGTCTGCTCCGGGCCTGGCTGCGGAACCTGGAGGAAAAACGCACCGTCCAAGGCGGCAGCACCCTGACGATGCAGCTCACCCGCATGACCTTCGGCCTGACCGGCCGCAACATGGAGCGCAAGCTGCTCGAGATGGCGATCGCCCGCCGCATCGAGAAGCTCTACAGCAAGGAGGAGATCCTGACCCATTATGTGAACCGCGTCTTCCTCGGCACCGGGATGAACGGCATTGAGCAAGCCGCGCAGGGGTATTTCGGCAAGTCCGCCTCAAAGCTCGATCCGGCCGAGGCCGCCATGATCGCCGGAGTGATCCGCGCACCGAACGGCTTCTCGCCCTTCCGCAACTACGACGCCGCGGTGCGCGAGATGAGGAGCACCCTGCTGCGCATGGCGGACGAGGGATTCATCAGCGAAGCGGAAGCGAGCTCGCTCGGCGCAGCGCGACCGCAGGTCCTCTCCCAGGATCGCTGGCTCGCCATGCTCGCCCGCGAGACCAAGGTCACCGAGGGGAACCACCTGCTCCGCATGGTCGATGAAAAGGTGCGCGATCTTTTCCCCTCGCTCGCCGGGGTGGGCGGCCTGACGATCCACACCAGCTTCGACCTGCGGCTCCAGGGCGCGGCCGAAGCGACCGTGGCCCGACGCCTCCTCGAGATCGAACAGCGCCCGGGTTACCCGCACCCGCGCTACGCCGCCCACCGCGGCGGCGACACCGCCTACCTGCAGGCCTCCACCGTGGTCTTGGAAAACCTCACCGGCGCGATCCGGGCGCTCGTTGGCGGGAGAAATTTCGCGCACAGCGAGTTCAACCGGGCGACCCGGGCGCAGCGTCCAATGGGTTCGGTCTTCAAACCTCTGGTGTATGGCGCGGCCTTCGAGCGGGGACTCTTTCCCGGCACCCTGATCAGCGATGCGGCGATCGCTCCGGGCGAGATCCCCTGGGACCGGGTGGGCTGGGCTCCCGAAAACTCCGATGGTATCTTCGGCAACCGCATGCCCGCGGAGATCGGCCTGATCCAGTCGCGCAACACGATGACCGCCCGCGTCGGTGAGTGGGCCGGGATCGACAGCGTGCTCGCGATGATGGAGCAGGCCGGACTCGGAGCCGACGAACGGGCCGAGCCGACCCCGCCACTCTACATCGGCACGATCGGAGCGAACGTGCGAGACGTCACCAGCGCTTACTCGGTCTTCGCCACCGGCGGCATCCGCCACCAGCCCCACTTCATCGAATCCGTTGTCGATCGCGACGGCACCGAGATCTACCGGCACGAAGACTCCAGCTACCGCGTCCTCTCGCCCGGGGCGGCGTGGCTGACCTCCAAACTGCTGAAAAAGGTCGTCGCCGACGGCGGCACCGGCGCCGGCCTGCGCCAACTCGGCTTCACCGCCCCGGCAGGCGGCAAGACCGGCACCACCAATGATTTCCAGGACGCCTGGTTCGTCGGCTACACCAGCCGTCTCGCCTGCGGGGTCTGGATCGGCCTCGACCAACCGGCCAAGATCATGGAGGACGCCTACGGCGGACGCATCGCCGTGCCGGTCTGGCACGACCTGATGCTGGCCGCCAATTCGATCGGTTATGAATTCACCGAGTTTCCGGATCCCGGCGAGGTCATGAAGGTGGAACTCTGCCGCGATTCCGGACTGCTCCCCAACGGTCGCTGCGCCGGAGGAGATGGCGTATATCTCGAGGAAGTCCCCCACGATCTGATCCCGCGGGCCTTTTGTAAGTCCCATTGATTTTCGCAAAGGTCCCCTTGCCCCGGCGGGGGGGAACGCCTAGTACTCCCACCCTCACCCAGCATGTCCCACCGCGACTCCACGGCCCCGGGAGCCTACCAGCCCTTCGCCACCTTCTCCCTGGTCTGGGGGATCACCACGCTGGTCCACCAGCTCGCCTTCACCTTCTGGACCGAGTCATGGCAGGGATGGCTGCTCGTCCTCGCCGCCGTCGCCGTGATCCGCCAGCCCGACTGCGTACTGAGGTTCGGCGCCCTCATCGTCTCCTCGCTCCTTCACCTCTGGCAAAAACTGCCCTTTGTGCCGAACCACATCCTCTACGAGGGCATGCTCCATGTCGTGATGGTGCTCGGTCTCGCGGGACACCTGCTCAGGGGCACGGGCCGTGGTGACTTTGTCAGGGTCCGCGCTGCCTGGAAAAGCCGGATCCTCCTCGTCCTCATTGCCGCCGTCGCGAAGTTCATCTACTTCGAGCTGCCGGCCATGCCGCAGGGTTACCTCTTCGGTTCGCTCACCACGCTTTTCCTCCTCGTTGCGGTGGGACGGCTGCTGTTCAAATCGCCGCCGATGCCCGGAGGCGGAGCCTATTTTGGCAAGATCGCGCCCGTCCTGCGGGTAGCCGTGCTCATCATGTACGTGTGGGCGGTCATCCAAAAGCTGAACTGGGACTACTTCGATCCCTCCGTCTCCTGCGCGACGAAACTCCACCTCGAGATCGCCGCCTACTTTGGTCCGCTCGTGCCAACCGGAGCCTGGACGCACGTGACCGTCGCGGTCGTTTCGCTGATGTTCGAGTTCGGCATTCCCATCCTGCTTTTCGTCCGCCGGACCCGATACATCGGCTTTGTCTGCGCGGTCATCTTCCACATCTGGCTGTCGATCCACCCGGCGGCCGGCATCTACAGCTTCACCTCGCTGATCCTCGCGATCCTGCTGCTCTTCGTCCCCCTCGAGATGGGCGCGGAACTGCGACGCCTCTGGGACTCACAGCTGCGGCGCATCGGCGGCGGCGATATCGAGCGCGGACGCCAACGGACCCGCCGTCTCGTCATCGGCGTCTTTTTTGTCACCCTCATCATCCAGGCAACGCTCTATCTCACCATCGCTCGCAGCTACGAGGTCTTTCACACCGCCAACCGCATTTCCTTCTTTTCTTTCCTGGCCTGGGCGCTGTGGATCGGCACCTGCTACCTGATCGCAGGATGGCGGGCGCATTTCGCCAATGCACCCCTGCCCTACCGCGCCGCGCCTACCCTCGCCTGGATCGGCCTGATTCCAGTGGCCCTCAATGGTCTCTGGCCTTGGATCGGCGGTCGTACCCAGACCTCCTTCTCGATGTACAGCAACCTCCGGTCGGAGGAGGCGGGGAATCACATGTTCCTCAAGCGCGTCGATCTCTTCGCCCTGCAAAACGACATGGTCGAGGTGCTCACCTCCGCGCCCGACATCCTCGGGCCCTCGTCGCGTCCCCAAGGCATCCAACAATTCGCCAATCTCGGCTTCCGCTTCCTTCCCTGGTTCGAGTTCCGCCGCCTCGTCAGCGAGCACGAAGGCGATTTCGAGGCTACCTACACCCGGGGAGGAAAGGAACTCACTCTCGGCCGCAAGGATGGCGTCATCTTCGGCGATCCCGCCGCTTTCGAGCCGCTTCCGCTTCTCGCCCGGAAATTCCTCTGGTTCCGCCGTCTCGAATCGCTCGACGGACCGATGTGTTGCACCCACTGATCTTCCATGCCCAGTCGCGAACTCTCCTCCAAACTCTTCCAAGCCGCCAAAGAACGCATCCCCGGCGGCGTCAACTCCCCGGTGCGGGCCTTCCGCAACGTGCAGGGCGATCCCTTTTTCGTGCAACGCGCGCGCGGCTGCCGCATCTGGGACGTCGATGGCAACGAGATGATCGATTATGTCGGCACCTGGGGACCCGCCATCCTCGGCCATGCCCCCTCTGCGGTGATCGACGCCGTGACCCATGCCGCGAAAGAAGGCGTCAGCTTCGGCATCCCCAACCGCCACGAGGTCGAAATGGCGCGCCTGATCTGCGACTACGTGCCCTCGGTGGAAAAGGTCCGCATGGTCAACAGCGGCACCGAGGCGACCATGAGCGCGATCCGCCTTGCCCGTGGCTTCACCGGGCGCGACAAGATCGTCAAGTTCGACGGCTGCTACCACGGCCACGTCGATTCGTTGCTCGTCGCCGCAGGCAGTGGCGCGCTTACCTTCGGCACCCCGGACAGCGCTGGTGTTCCGAAAGAATTCGCCGCCCTCACCATCACCGTGCCCTTCAACCGCCCCGATCAGATCGAGGAGGTCTTCACCAAACACGGACACGAGATCGCCGCCCTCATCCTCGAGCCCGTCCCCGCAAATGCCGGTTTGGTCTTCGCGAAGGAAGGTTATCTGCAATTCCTCCGCGACCTCACCACGAAACACGGCAGCCTGCTCATCTTCGACGAAGTCATGACCGGATTCCGCGTCGCCCGCGGCGGCGTGCAGGAGCTGACCGGCATCACCCCCGACCTCACCGCGATGGGCAAGGTCATCGGCGGCGGGCTGCCGGTCGGGGCCTTTGGCGGTCGCGCCGACATCATGGACCAACTCGCGCCGCTCGGCCCGGTCTATCAGGCGGGCACTTTGTCAGGGAATCCCCTCGCCCTCGCCGCGGGCATCGCCCAGCTCCGCGAAATGGAGCGCCTCGATGGCTGGAACCGGCTCGAGCAAATCGGCCAGGGTTTCGAGGATGCCGTGCGCGGCACCCTGCAGGAGCTCGGCCGCGATCTCGCCTTCAACCGGATCGGCTCGATGCTCTGCCTCTACTTCCGCGAGGGGGAGATCGACAACGTCGACGACGTGAAGCGCTGCGACTTCGACGCCTTTCGGAAGTTCTTCTGGGCCGCCCTCGATCGCGGCGTCTATTTCGCGCCTTCCCAATACGAAGCGGGCTTCATCTCCCTCGCCCACGGCGAAGGCGACCTCGCCAAGACCGCCGAAGTCACCTGCGAAGCCCTGAAAATTGCGCTGGCGTGAGCTCCGGACCGCCGCGACCGTAAACCCTTCCCCGAATCGCGACAGGTGACGCAATTGGCAGGTGCGGGCTGGACGCTCCCGAATGAGCGTCCCTTTCCACCAACGGAACCTTGTGCGATCCATCCTCCTTGGGCATGACCGACGAAACCAACCCCTTCCAGTTCTCCGCACGCGACCTCATGCCCGACTGGGCCCAGGAACGGCCCGAGAAAAAAGAAATCCCGCTCGCCAAGCGTTTCGGTCAGGACCAGGAGCGCGAAGAGCGCCGCGGCGGCCGCGATCGCAGGGGCGGACCAGGCGGCTTCCGTGAAGGCGGCCGTGGTGGAGATCGTTTTCAAGGCAGGCGTGACGGCGGTCCCCGCGAAGGCGGACCCCGACAGGGCAGTCCAAGAGAGGGCCGTGACGGAGCTCGCCGCGACGATCGCCGCCCAGGAGGTCGCCGCGACGATCGACCACGTGATGATCGCAGGTCGCGCGACGGAGGTCCCCGGGACGGAGGTCCGCGTTCTCCGCGCGAGGACGCCCCGCCCTCCGGGATCACCGCCGCCCTCGAGCCCGCTCCCCGGGCCATCGAAGGACTCTCCAAACACCTGCGCGAGAGTTTCCACGTCGTCGCCCTCGCCGACCTCGCGAAGTTCATCCTCAACGGACGCGACCGCTACCAGGTGCGCTTCACCGCCGCCGAACCCGTGCGGCTGTTCCGTTGTCCCGTCGATCAATCCGTCTGGCTCAGCCGCGACGAGGCGATCAACCATCTCCTCAACAGCATCGCCCTCGACCAATGGTATCGGGTCGAAGATGTCGAGGTCGAAGCACCCGCGGGCAACTACAGCGTGATCGCCGTCTGCGGGATGAGCGGCACGCTCCTCGGCCCGCCCAATCACCACGAATACCAGCGCATCGTCGCCCGCCTCCATCGCGAACGTTTTTCCACGATGTCGCTGGAGCGCTTTAAGTCGCGTATCGAGATGCAGAGCGGCGAGGAAGTCATCGAAAAGTGGAAGGCCCAGGTCAGCCGCCGGCGACAGTACCGGGTCAGGTCAGGCACCGAAGAGGGTCAAGTCGACGCCCCGGCCGCGGAGCCGGTCGCCGAAGAAGTGCCCGCTCCCGTTGAAGACGAAGTCGAGATCGCGGTCGAAGCCGGAGACGAAGCCGAGCTCGCTGAGGCACCGGTGGAGGAAAGCGCGGAGGCCGTCGCATCCGATGAAGATCCGGGCGAGACCGAAGCCGCTGCTCCCATGGCGGAGGAAAAGGGCGAAGTCATCACTTCGATCGAGGAACTCGCCCGCCATTTTCGTCTCAATTTCGCCGCCGAGGCCATCGAAGAGGTCCACGAAGCCGTCGTCCGCGGCGATATTCCCGGCCGCTGCCTGAATCCCGGTTTGCTGACCCTGCTCAAAGCCGAAGGCGACAAGGCGCGCCGTGGATTTCCGCTGGCGATGATCCAATCGCTGTGCCGCGAGTTCGAAAAGACCGGGCTGAAATTTTTCAAGCGCGGCAAAAAATCCCTACACGTCTCCGCGGTGCGACCGAAGGCCATCGACGAGTCCGTTCCGTTCACCGACCAGGTCCAGCGCATCGTCGAGTACGTGCGCAACGATCCAAAGGCAAATCTCGCCACGATGTTGGCGTCACTCGACCCCGACTTCAAGACCAGTGCCGATCATCCGCCCGATCAAGCGATCGAACTCACCGACGCCTCCCGCGCGATTTTGAAGGACCTCCGCTGGCTCACCTCGGAGGGTTACCTGCTCGAGTTTCCCGATACGACCCTCGCGATCGGGCGCCCGCGCAGCGAGGCACCCGCTGCGCAGCCGGCCAAGGAAAAGCCGAAGAAGGAGCGGAAGCCGAAGCCCGAAGCCGCGGTTACGGAAGTCGAACCGGATGCCGAAAGCGCTTCCGTGGCCGATGCGCCGGCGGAAGGCGGGGACGAAGAGGCGGATCCGCAAGATCCCGATCCCTTGCCCGAGATCACCGATCCGGTCGACACGGTTTAATCGAAGCGCAGGTAGAGGCCCTTCAGGTAACGCGCCTCGGGAAAGCTTGCCGGATGGTCGGGCGCATGGCCGGTTGTATCGAGTTCATCATAGCGTCTCCCCGATCCCCTGGCCGCGTTTCGGACCGCCCCGAAAAACTCCTCCGCGCTGACATGCGCGGAGCACGAGGCTGCCACCAGCATGCCACCGGTGCGCAGCAAGCGGATCGCATCCGCATTGAGCCGTCCATAGGCACGGATCGCACCGTCGCGCTCGGACTCGCGCTTGGCGAGGGACGGCGGATCGACGATGACGAGGTCGAAGGATGCCGGGCGCGCCTGCTCGATCCAGGCAAAAGCATCGGCCTGCACCGTCTCGTGCCCACAGGCGGCGATGCGCGGATCGGCGGCGTTGCGTTCGAAGTTCCGCACCGATTCGGCAAGGGCGTGGGCACTGATGTCGAGGTCGGTGACCCGGCGCGCTCCTCCACGCGCCGCGTAGAGCGAAAAGCCGCCGGTGAAGCTGAAGGCGTTGAGCACCTCGGCGCCGCGGGCGAGCTGCTCGACGCGGCGGCGGTTCTCCCGTTGATCGAGGAAGAAGCCGGTCTTTTGACCACGCCGCACTTCGGCGTGAAAGACGAGCCCGCTTTCCAAAAAGGGTACCGCATCGCCGGGGTCCTCTCCGGCGAGCAAGTCACCATCTTTCCTACCTGACCTCTCGGCGGCCTCGGCGAGATTGCGGCTGAGACGCAGGACCAGGCATGTCGTGGGGAGCTTTGTCAGGATCAGGCCGCGGATCAGTTCGAGCCGCTCGAGCCAGGCGACGCTGTAGAGCTTGAGCACGAAGGTGCGGTCGTAGCGATCAAGCACCAGGCCAGGCCAGCCATCACTCTCACCGTTGATGAGGCGGCACCCGTTGGTGTTTTGGTCGATGATGCCCTCGCGGCAAGCGAGGCTTTCCTCGAAGCGATGCGCCCACCAGGCCTCGTCGATCGTGGTCGGCTTGCCCCGGTGCAGCACCCGGACCCGTAGCGGCGACTCCGGATCGTAGAAGCCGATCGCAAGGAAGCGATCGCGCGGGTCGTAGATCACAGCCAATTCGCCCGCGACGCCCTCGCGGTTCTGCGACTTGATGCTCTCCGCCCAGACCCAAGGGTGGCCGCCGCGTACGATTGTCTCGGCGGCGGGACGCAGGGTCAGTTTGAGGCGGGGCGTCTCGGCCATGCGATCATCTCGAGCGGAAGATCCGGCTCGTCAGCGCGGAAACGACGAGGGTGCGCAGGCCGTAATTCTCTTTCCGCACCTTTTCGAGCAGATCGTCGATCTCGAAATCGTCGGCGACCTCCATGTGTCGGCCGGTCGAGTAGGCGAGCAGTTTGGAGATGAGGTTCCGGGTGAAGGGGGCTTGGCGGTCCTGCGCGAGGACCTTGCGGAATTCCTCGAAGTTCTGGTAGGTCTCGCCCGACGGGAACTCCCCCGAAGCGTCGATCTTCGCCCTTGGCACGCCCTTCTTCACCTCGGGATACTCGCCGCGCCAGCGCCCGATCGGGTCGAAGTTCTCCAGACCGAAACCGAGCGGGTCGATCTTGCGATGGCATTCCGCACAGGTTTTGTCGGCGGCATGTTTGGCAAGCCGTTCGCGGATCGTGGTCGCGCCGCTGACATCGGCCTCGATTTCGGGCACGACATCCGGCGGCGGCGGCGGCGGCACGCCGAGCAGGTTCTCGGAAACCCACACCCCACGCGTGACCGGCGAGGTCTCGACCCCGTTCGCACTGACCGTCAGCACGGCGGCCATCCCGAGCACGCCGCCACGGCGCGACTTGTCGCTGAGGGCGATCCGCTGGAATCCGTCGGCGAGGCGGAGTTTGTCCTTTTCCTGCAGGTTGTAGAGTGCCGCGAGTTTCTTGTCGACGAAGCTGTAGTCAGCGCGGATGAAATCGGTGACCGGACCATTTTTCTCGAGCAGGTTGCGGAAAAAATGGCGGGCCTCTCCCTTCATCGAAGACGGCAGGTCCTCGGCGTAATAAGCTCGCGCCATTTGCCGCGGTGGAGGCTGGTTGCCGATCTCGCGGAGGTTCAGCCAGCTATCGAGAAAGCCGTTCACGAAAGCCTCGCTGCGCGGGTCGGCGAGCAGGCGGAGCACTTGCTGCTCCAGCCTCGTCTGATCGGCGAGGCTGCCATCGGCGGCGGCGGCGAGCAGCGCCTCGTCGGGCGGTGATGACCAGAGCGCATACGAGAGGCGCGACGCAAGGTCGTAGGGGCGCAAGATCGACTCCTCCTCCGGTGTCACCTCGCTCAGGTAAAAGAAGGCCGGGGAACAAAGCACCAGCTTCACCGTGTCGAGTGCGGCCTGGCGCGGCGCCACCTTGTCCGCGAGGTGTTTTTGATAGGCTCCGTTGATCCGCTGCTTCTCCTTTTCGTCGAGCGGTCTCCGGTAGGCCTTTTCGGCGAAGCGGAGCAGTTGCTCCGGGGCTTTCGCCTCCTGGAATCCGCCGGGGCCGAAGACCGCGATCTCCTCGAGAGAGCCCCCTTTTTCCGGGAGCGGCCCCTTGATCTTGATCTCGCCGATGCGGATGTGGGGGAGCGCTCCCTCGCGCAGGATGTGAGCGCGGCCGACCCCGGAGTCTGAGACCTTGCCCTTGAACTCGTCCTTGTAACGTTTGTTGATCTCGAGCACCGAGGCCCGCGACTCGTAGGGACCGTTGGGGAAGATGAAACGCGGCGTCTGCCCGGCCTCCAGCCAAACCTGGAACTTGAGCCAGGTCGGTTCCTTGTCAGGGACGACCTGCTCGGCGAGAAGAGGCTCGATCGCCTGCGGGTAGTGGATGTGGCCCTTGGTCACGTCGCCGGGCACGATCCCGATGCGGAAAGGCTCGGAGAAGTCGATCCCGAAGATCTTCGGATCGTAATGGGTATCGCGGTGCATCGCGGCGGCATTAACCTCGATCTCGTAGAGTCCGGAAACAGGCACGCCCGCGAGGAAGTCCTCGATGTGTCCATAGCCGCCCTGGCGGGTGTCGGTGTTGGGTTGCTCGTAGAGGCAGAGGAACTTGTAGTCGAAGGCCTCCTTGTGCGGGCCGGAGAGCTCCTCGTACTGCTTGAAGTTCTTCGTGAAATGCCAGGTCTTCGGCTCCATCGCCGGTTTGCCGAGCCGCATCTCGACAAGGCGGTTCGCGGATTGGAAATACTGGTCGAGCAGGAACCCCGAGGTCACCAGCGAATCCCCGATGTTGTCGAGATGGTGGCTGGTTTTGTCCTTTGGAAAATCGGCGGTCAACCCGAGGGTGTCGACCCGACGACCGAAAAGGGTCGCGAGCGTGTTTTCGTATTCACGGTTCGAGAGGCGGCGGATCACGGTGCGCGAGCCGGTGCTTTCGAATCGCGAACGCGAGGCGGCGATGCCCTCGCGGAGGCCACGCAACATCGCGAGCCGCTCTTCGTCCGAGGGCTGCTCCGACTTCTTCGGCGGCATCTCCCGGAGAGTGAGCTGGTCAACGATCTCCTTGGCCGAGATCAGGTCGGCCTGGGTCTCGAGCGGCAGACCAAAGTCCTCGAAGGACCGCTCACCCTTCGACACCGAGTTGTCGTGGCACTCGAGGCAATATTTGTCGAGGAAGGCGAGGACGGGTTTCTCGTCCGCCGCGGCAGAGGCCAACGCCAGCGGGACGGCACCGAGCCAACCGATCAAACCACAATCCCAACGCCACACCCGCATGAAGCCCTTCAAGCAAAGGTCCCCGTGCTCGTGCCGAAGGCGTCGACTTCGAGACCCATGCGCTGGGCGATGTCGAGGTAGAGATTGCAGAGCGGCACCTTCTTTCCGCCCTTTTCATCGAGTTTCTTGAACTCGCCGTGGTGGTATCCGCCACCTGCCAGCACGATGGGCAGGTCGGTGTTCGTGTGCGAGTTGCCGTTGCCGATGCCGCTTCCGAACAGGACCGCGGTGGAGTCGAGCAGGGTGCGGTCGCCGTCCTTGATGTCGGCGAGGCGGGTCAGGAACTTCCCGAAATGTTCGATCTGGTGGGTCTCGAGGGTGATGAGATGCTTGATGGCCTCCTCGTCGTTGCCGTGGTGCGAGAGTCCGTGGTAGGACTTGTCGATGCCCAGGTGCTGCGGCAGGTAGCTGCCACCGATCTCGAGTGTCGCGACGCGAGTGGAATCGGTCTGCAGGGCGAGCGCGATCAGCTCATAAAGCATCGGCAGGTCCTCGACGGTGTTGCGATCGGCAGGTTTGTCGAAGGGCGCCTTCGGCTTGGGCTCATGTTCCCAGCGGCGGCGCATCTCGAGCCGCTTCTCCACATCACGGACCGAGGTGAAATACTCGTCGAGCTTGTCCTTGTCCTCGCGGTTGACCCGCTTCGCGAGATCGTTGGCGTCCTGGAGCACGGTGTCGAGGATGGAGCCCTGGAGCACGTTCTCACCGGCGCGCTTCGAACGGCGCTCGGGAGTATCGTCGATGAAAAGCTTCTCGAAAAGCTCGGCCGGTCCGGTGATGGGCGGCACGCGCACGCCGGACTTCGTCCAAGCGATCTGGCAACCGCCATGGATGCCGTCCTCGCACCCCACGGTCAGGGAAGGGAAACGGGTCTGGGTGCCGACCTCGTCGGCGATGAACTGGTCGATCGTGACGTTGCCCATCGGCAGGTTCTGCGCCTCGGAGTGAAGCACGCCGGAGAGGAAGGAATGAACCGCGAAGTGACCGCCCTTCACCCCGTGGTCCAGGCCCCGGTAGACGGTCATGTGCGGACGGTTGGCCTCAAGCGGCTTGAGCAAAGTGGTCGGCTCGTAGGCCTTGCCGGTGGTTTCGGGGAAAAAGCTCTTCTGCTGGAAGCCAAGCAGATTGCCGATCGCCACGAAGCGCTTCGCCCCGACCCCGGCGCCCTTCGTCGCGAGCACCGCGCCGTTGGCGCGGAGGGAGCCCGTCATCAGCGAATGCAGGCTCGGCAGGGCCAGCGAGGCGTAAAGGGATCGCAACACGAAGCGACGGCGGTCGATGGGCTCGTTCATTGCGGGAAAGTCGCCGAAGTTTTGCGGAATCGCAATCCTCTCACGGTCTCCGGGAATGACGTGATTCGGTCTCCGAAAGGGCCAGCGGTCCGGGCCGGAACAGGCATCATTGCACGATGCAACGGCTTCTCTACGCACTTTTTTGTTTTTGGGGCCCCCTGAGCCTGATCTCGGCCGAGGCGCCCCAGAAGGTTCTCTTCCTTGGCAACAGCATCACGAAACACGGTCCCAAAGCCGATATTGACTGGAGTGGAAACTGGGGCATGGCGGCAAGTTCTGAAGACAAAGACTATGTCCATCTCGTCATCGCCGCGTTGACTGAAAGCATTGGCAAAGTTCCCGAGGTCCTTGTCAAGAATATCGCCGATTTCGAGCGGACCCACGCCGCCTACGACTTCGCCGCGAAGCAGCCCGAGGCGGTGGCTTTCCAGGCCGATCTTATCATCCTCGCCATTGGTGAAAATGTCCCCGCGCCCAAGAACGACACGGAGCAGGCCGCGTTCCAGGAGAGCGTGAGCCGGATGATGCGAGTGCTTAAAGGAGACCGCGACCCAGCGATCCTCGTCCGCAGCTGCTTCTGGGCGAATCCGAGGAAGGATGCGGCGCTACGCGGCGCTTGTGAAGCGGTCGGCGGGACCTTCGTCGACATCGGGACGCTTGGGAAAGAAGAGACCAACTACGCCCGCTCCGAGCGGCCCTTCAAACATGCCGGAGTCGCCAACCACCCCGGTGACAAGGGCATGGCAGCGATCGCCGGAGCCATTGTCGCGGTCTTTGAGGGGATTGGGAAATAGCGTGACGAGTCCCACTTCCCGGACTTTTTCGGACAATCGCCCTTGCCGCCGGGAACGGCCTCTCTAAGCTGATTCCCGCCCGTCTCCGCCCGATGCCGACCGATCCCTTCATCCATCTCCACCTGCACACCGAGTATTCCCTCCTCGACGGGGCGGTGCGCATCCCGGAGCTGATGAAGAAGGTCGAGCGCTGCAAGATGCCGGCGGTGGCCATGACCGACCACGGCAACATCTTCGGGGCGATCGAGTTCTACCAGGCGGCGAAGAAGGCGGGGATCAAACCCATCATCGGCTGCGAGGCCTACCTGACTCCTCCGGGCGTCCCGCTCACCGAGAAAAAGGCGGAGATGGTGAGCTCGGGGAAGGTGAAGAAAAAGCGCAACTCGCATATCACCCTGCTCGCCTCGACGAACGAAGGCTACGCGAACCTGATGAAGCTCGTCAGCCTCGGCCACCTCGAGGGGATGTATTACAAACCGCGGATCGACAAGGAGGCCCTCGCGGCCCACTCCGAGGGCATCATCTGCCTGAGCGGTTGCATCAACGGCGAGATCAACCAGTTCATCCAGAACGAGGACCTCGATTCGGCGCGCAAGAGTCTCGGTGAATTCGTCGACATCTTCGGCAAGGACCGCTTTTTCCTCGAGGTGCACGACCACGGCTTCGCCGAGCAGGCCACCTGCACGCGGCAGATGGTGGAGTTTGGAAAAGAGTTCGGCCTCGGCCTCGTCGCCGCGAACGACGTCCACTTTCTCAACCAGAGCGATCACGACGCGCACGATGTCATGATCTGCATCGGCACCGGCTCGCTCCTGATGGACGAGAACCGGATGAAGTATTCGCCCGAGGTCTACTTCAAGACGACGAACGAGATGCGGCGTCTCTTCAAGGACCTGCCCGAGGCCTGCGACAACACCCTCCGCATCGCGGACATGTGCAACGTCGCGATCCACCTCGACTCGACCAGCTCGGAGAAGTATCCGCAGTTCGATTCGCCCGACGGCAGCCCGCGCGAGGCCTATTTCGAAAAGGTCTGCTACGAGGGTCTCGCTTGGCGCTACGGCGAGCGGGCCAAAACGGACGAGGACCTGCGCCGCCGCCTCGATTACGAGATCGGCGTGATGGCGAAGATGGGCTTCGTCTCCTACTTCCTCATCACCTGGGATTTCGTGAAGTGGGCCAAGGACAACGGCGTGCCCGTCGGTCCGGGCCGGGGTTCGGCGGCGGGTTCGCTCGTGGCGTATGTGTTGGGGATCACCGATCTCTGTCCGCTGCGCTTCGGCCTCATCTTCGAACGATTCCTCAATCCGGAACGCGTTTCTCCTCCCGATATCGACATCGACTTCTGCCAGACCCGGCGTCCCGAGGTGATCGACTACGTGCGGCGCAAGTACGGCGAGCGCGCCGTCTCGCACATCGTCACCTTCGGCACGCTGGGCGCGAAGAGCGTGGTGCGTGATGTGGGTCGCGTCATGGGCCTGAGTTTCTCCGAAGGCGACCGGATCGCGAAGATGATTCCGACGGAGCTGAACATCACTCTCGTCGACGCGAAGAAGAAAAATCCCGAGCTCGCCGCCGAGATCGCGAACAATCCCACGATCGGCGAGCTGTGGAAATACTCGACCTTCCTCGAGGGCCTCACCCGCGGCACCGGCATCCACGCCGCCGGCATCGTCATCGGCGACCGCGAGCTGACGAACTACGTCCCCCTCATCCGCGGCAAGGAAGGCGAAGTCGTGACCCAGTACGCGATGAGCCCGCTCACCGATCTGGGCATGCTGAAGATGGACTTCCTCGGCCTGAAGACCCTCACGGTGATGCAGGACGCCATCGACCTGATCCAGCGCCACACGCCCGACTTCGTCCTCGACAACGAGGGCTTCGACGACAAGGCCACCTTCGAGCTCCTCAACCGCGGTGAGACGACCGCCGTGTTCCAGCTCGAATCCGGCGGTATGATGAGCCTCTGCCGCCAGTTCGACGTGAACCGGATCGAGGACATCATCGCCCTCATCGCCCTCTACCGCCCCGGTCCGATGGACCTCATTCCCGACTTCATCGACCGGAAGAAAGGGAAGAAGAAAGTCGAATACCTCCATCCGCTGCTGCAGGAGGCGAGCGAGGAAACCTTCGGCATTCTCATCTACCAGGAACAGGTGCAGCGCGCCGCGAACCTCCTCGCCGGCTACTCCCTCGGCGAGGCCGACTTGCTCCGCCGCGCCATGGGCAAAAAGAAGCTCGAGGAGATGGTGAAGCAGCGCGCCAAGTTCGTGAAGGGCTGCGCCGAGGTGAACCAGATCCCCGAGAAGAAGGCCAGCGAGATCTTCGACTTGCTCGAGAAGTTCGCGGGTTACGGCTTCAACAAATCGCACTCCGCCGCCTACGGGCTCATCAGCTACCACACCGCCTACCTCAAGGCGAACTACCCGGTCGAGTTCATGGCCGCGGTCTTGTCGAACGAAGTCAACAACACCGACAAGATTTCCACCTTCGTCGCCGAATGCCAGCGCATGGGCATCGAGATCCTGGCGCCCGATGTGAACCGCTCCATGCTCAAGTTCGTGCCCGAGGGCCGCGAGCAGGGACGCCGCGCGATCCGCTTCGGACTCGCCGCGGTCAAGAACGTCGGCGAGGGCGCGATGGAGACGGTCATCCGCGAGCGCGAGGCCAACGGCGAATTCAAGTCGCTCGAGGACTTCGCCGGACGCCTCGACAGCCGCTCCGTCAACCGCAAGATCCTCGAGAACCTCATCAAGGCCGGTGCCTTCGATTTCACGATGGAGCGACGCGACGATATGTTCTCGCGCGTCGGCCAGGTCATCGCCGGATCGAGCGCCGCCCAGCGCGACCGTGCCACCGGGCAGACTTCGCTCTTCGACATGAACGAGCTCATGACCGCCGCCGCTCCGCCCGAGGTCATCGAGGAGGACCGCGTCGTCTGGAACCAGCGCGAATACCTCGCCCACGAGAAGGACCTCCTCGGCTTCTACGTCACCGGCCACCCGCTCGACGAATACCGCGGCGTCATCGAGAAGGGCAAATACAACACCCTCGCCGATCTGCCCCAGATGAAGCCGGGGAAAAAGGCCGAGCGTTTCGCCGGCATGATCGGCGAAGTCGCGATCAAATATACCAAACGCGAGGGCAAACCTTTCGCCGTGCTCATCTTTGAAGACTTCACCGGATCGACCGAGGTCATGGTCTGGAACGAGACCTACCAGAAGTGCAACCAGCTCCTCGTGAAAGGGTCCGTCATCGAATTGAAAGCCAAGGTCGAGCAGGACACCCGCACCGAGACGAACCGACTCATGGCCGATGAGATCAAGGCCATCGCTCAGGATCCCAACTACGTCGCGCCGGCCATGCACGGGCAGGGTTCAAATGGCAGCAACGGCAATAACGGTCATCACGCCGCGCCTGCTGGAGCCAAGCCGGGTGCGGCCCAACCCATCGTCGTCGAGCTCGACTCCCGCCGCGACACCCTCTCCGCGATCGAACAACTCCGCCTCGCCGCGACCGACAATCCCGGCGAACGTCCCCTCCATCTGCGCGTGAGGACCGAAGACGGCCGCATCGTCACGATGGAGGCCGGAGGCAGATATCGCGTCTCGGATGACTTCCTCTCGGCCTCGGGGATCGAGTTGTGGGTGGTGTGAGGGGAATGAAAGAGATCGGGGCCCCTTCAAACTTGCTCCGCTCGGAGTTTTCCTCCATCCTCCCGGCGACTGACCCATGCCCACCGCCCCGAAAACCATCCGCGCTATCTTTGCCGAGGTCCGTAGAGATTCCCTTCACAACAGCGATACCCGCTACATGGTCGATCTCGTCAAACGCGTCGTCCGTGTCGGCCTCGGATCCACCAGGCTCGTAGGCGCACTGCCGCGCTTGAACGAGCGGACCGCGGACGGTCTCCCCTGTTTAACCCGATGACCACCGAATCCGAGTCGACTCAGGAAACCCTTGCCGAAGCGCCGATCATCGAAGCGGTCTTCGACATCAAGGTCGAGCTTCCGCCAGACCTCGACTTGTCCACTCTACTAGCTGAGGCGCGCAAGGCCTTCGCGGACGATTATCCGAAGGCATCCAAGTTCTTCGCCCATTCCGTCGAGTTGACGACTGGCGAGGAGAAGGAGGGCGAGATCGAGCGGGAGAAGACAGTGCGAGGGGTGCGGCTTCGTCATGTTTCCGAGAACCAATTGCTCCACATCCACCAGGAGGGCTTCTCGTTCAACCGCCTCGCACCCTATTCGTCTTTCGATGACTACTTGCCCGAGGTCAGGCGGTGCTGGGATCGATTCGTCGAGATTGCGAAACCGGTGTGCGCGTATCGGGTCACTCTTCGGAACATCAACCGCGTCCGACTGCCGAAGGACGAAAGGGGCGACATCCCCCTCCAGGACTACATTCACCGCCCACCTGAACTGCCTCCAAATGTAGGCGGAATCGGGATGACGGACTTCATGCAGCAGATCCGGATCGTCGAGATGAAAACCGAACTTCATGGCACGGTGACCTTGGCCTCCGAACCCCAGGTCGACGGTCGCGACTGGACGACGATGATACTCGACATCGAGACCTACGATGCAGGGGCGTGCGATCCGAAGGGGGAAATGATTTGGGAGATCGTCAAGAATCTGCGGACCTTGAAGAACCGAATTTTCCGTGCAACTCTTACTGAGAAATGCCTGCAACCGTATCTCTGAAGTCCTCCGTCTTCCGGCCATCATCATCGGTCGCACGCGGCGTGAGCGAAGAATCCATCCGGGTGGGCAACGCGATCGAACGGGTCGCGGATTCCTTCAATCGCTCGGTCGCCCTTAGCGGAACCTACCACGAAGTTCTCGCCGATCTGGCTGAGGTCGCCGAAGAATGCCGGGATCCCGGTTGGGACGGCCATGGAGCGCTCCCGCTGCCTAACGAGGCCGCGGTGAAAGCGGAGCAGTTCCTCTACGCCCTCCCCGCCTGGGTCGTGGGTCCGGACGTCCTGCCGGAACCGGATGGGAGCGTTGCGTTAATCTGGGACGCGGGTGCTCGCCGAACCTTTTCGGTGAGCCTCCAGTCCGATCCCCGGGTCACCTACGCCCTTCTCGACGGATCGTCTACGGCCTACGGAGTCGAATATTTCGACGGCCGCTCGGTACCTGGCGTGCTGATCGACCACATCCGCCGGGTGACCCGCACGAGATGAGCCACCTTCCCTCGGGATTGCCGCTCGAGGTGGCCCACGAGGAGGCGCTGGCGAGGTTCGTTCTGAGTTCGCGATACCGCAAGGGAACGTCGGAAGAGGGTTGGAGAGTGCTCCACCCTGCGTTCATTCCCGATCCCTATGACGACCTGTCCGTCTCGCGTGTCACGGACTTGCCCGTTCTAGAAGTCGGGGCACTTGGCAAACCAGTTGCCGAGAAGCAGGGGAAAACGCTTTACGGTGCTGCCAAACTGAGCGCCGGCATCGTTCGCGGAAACGCGCTCGACGTCGTGTCCGACGAGCCTCCTTTGCGCCACGCGAACATCATTGCCTGGCCAAAGGATTCGGATCCGAAGGAGCAAAAGGCGAGAAGACAGGCATTGGCCACGGAATTGGCTGCGAGATCACAATACGAACCCATCGACGATATGAAATGAAACACCGCGCCATCGATGGAGGCCGGAGGAAGGTATCGCGTCTCAGATGACTTTCTTTCGGCCTCGGGGATCGAGTTGTGGGTGGTGTGAATCGGTCAGGGGTCACGGGTCACGGGGTCGCTTCGGCGTTCGGATTGAGCACACCCTGTTCGGTCCAGCACTTGACCCTCTTCAGTCGTCGCGACCGGGTCTCATTATCCGTTATGATTCTGCTAGGGAAATCGCTTTGCCGCGATTGCGGAGCTCTTGCCCGATCTTGCGGAACGTTTTAAGGTCGTGGCTTTTCCGTCCGCCGAGTCCGATCCCCTCCACCTTCCTTTCGCTTGTCCGTCCATCTTCACAGTCTCGAAACCCTGGTCCCGAAAGCGTGCCATTCCCAAGAGGATCTTTCCAGGCAACTGCAGGAACGATTCACCGATCCCCGGATCCGCCGATTGGTGAGCCAGGCCTTCCGCCTGTCTGGCATCGAGACAAGGCACATGGTCGTCGATGGATTCTTCGACTGCCCTCCCTTTGATTCGGAGGGTCAGGCCACCACCGCCGAGCGCAATGCGGTTTATGGCACCGAATCGCGGCGTCTCGCCGCCCTGCTCGGTGAAAAGATCCTCGCGGGACCGGATGCCCCTTCGCGTGAAGCAATCACCCACCTCGTCTTCGCGACCTGCACGGGTTTCGTGAATCCCGGTCCCGACTTTTATCTCGTCCGCGACCTCGGGCTGCGGGAAACGGTGCAGCGCTACACCCTCGGGTTCATGGGTTGTTACGCGGCGATCCCGGGGCTGAAGTTCGCCGCCCAAGTCTGCGAGGCCGACCCGGATGCGGTCGTGCTGGTCGTGGCTCTCGAGCTTTGCAGCCTCCACATGCAGATCGATGACTCGCCCGATGCCATCCTCGGCAACACGGTCTTCGCGGACGGTTGTGCCGCGGCCATCGTGACCTCGCGGGCACCGGCCGGCCGGAAAAGCTACCGCATCGATGGCTTCCGCGGCGGCACCCTGCCCGAGGGCGAATCATCGATGGCCTGGTCGATCGGCAACCGCGGCTTCGATCTGGTGCTGTCCACTTACGTTCCAAAAGTGATCGGCGCGGAGATCGGATCGATGTTGCAACGCATCGGCGTCGACGTCGGCGCGATCGACCGCTACGCCGTTCACCCCGGGGGCAAGTCCATCCTCGACCGGGTCATCACCGCGCTGGGTTTGAGAGAAGATGCCCTCGACGCCTCGCGCGAGGTCCTGCGCCGCTGCGGGAATATGAGCAGCGCGACGATCCTCTTTGTGCTTCAGGAATTGCTCGGCCGCACCGAAGTCGGCGACCGCGTCCTTGCCCTCGCCTTCGGACCCGGACTTACGATCGAGACGGCGCTGCTGACGGTGGTGGGGTGAGCGGAAGCCGACCATTCCCTCACCCGGGGCGATCTCCTCTCCGATCAAGAAACTCCTCGATCCTGGCAACGATCCAGAGCGAGAGCAAGCCACAGAGGATTCCAATCAAGATCGAGGGAGGGATGTCGGTCGGCCAATGGGCTCCGCAGTAGATGCGCGACCACGCGACAAGCAGACTTACCCCGCTCAACATCCAGCCTGCGAAGCTCGAATAGTAGAAGGACACAGTGGCAACCATCACCAAATTGATGACATGACTCGACGGAAATGAGTTTCCATGGAACTCGCGTTTCTCCGTAAGACAGGTCACACGAATCTCGGGCGGATCCATCGCATGCAACCACCGCGGTTTTTCCTGCGAAGTGCCGCGGACGATCGTTCCTTCACGGACGTCACGTGGCCGGGAACGATCCACTCCATGTTTGATGGTATGGGAGACCAGCCCGTCCCCGAGTCCGATTCCGAGCAGGATCGTGAGTAGAAAGATCCGCCCCCTCCTCCCTCCGGTGAAGGCAACCGCGATCGAAGCGATCAAAAGCAAAGGCTTCCAGATGTCGAAGGACGAGACCACCGGCATGAGGTGATCGAGATACGGCGAGGACCAGACCCGGTTGATGCGGTCGAAGAGATATTCGTCGAGAGGATTCATGCCGGATATCGTTTTTCCATCCACTCCTCGATGCGGCGGTAAAGCGCGGGCAGGAGGAGCAGGGTGAGAGTGGTCGAGGTGATCGTGCCGCCCACGACAACGATCGCGAGGGGCTTTTGGATCTCCGATCCGGGTCCCGAGGCGAGCAGCAGCGGCATCAGCCCAAGAATGGCGAGCAGAGCGGTCATCAGGACCGGGCGGACCCGGCGCTCGGCTCCATTCGTGACCGCCTCCATCACGCTGGCACCTTCCTCGCGGAGTTGGTTGAAGAACGTGACCATCACGACACCATTCATGATGGCGAGACCGAGCAGGGCGATGAAGCCGACCGATGCGGGCACCGACAGGTAAAAGCCGGCGAAGAAGAGGGCGAGGATACCGCCGATGAGGGCGAAGGGGATGTTAGCGAGAATCAGCAAGGCCTGTCGCACCGCGCCGAGAGTGGTGATCAGAATCATGAAGATCGCGAGCAACGCAAAGGGCACGACGAATCCCAGTTGCTTGCTGGCGCGAGCTTGGTTCTCGAACTGTCCCGCGAGATCGAGGAAGTATCCCGGGGGCAGATCGATCTCCTTTTCAATGCGTTGCCCGACTTCGGCAACGAACCCGACGACGTCACGGCCTTCCACGTTCGATTGGAGGACGACGACGCGTTTGCCATCCGCCCGTTCGATCTGGGTGGGCCCGTCGACTTCGCGGATGTCGGTGATGTCGGCGAGATAGATCCGGTGTCCGGTGGGTGTGGCGATCTGGAGCCGGCCGATCGCCTTCGCGTCGACCCGGGCACTTTCGGGATAACGGACGAGAACAGGGATGCGGCGATTCCCCTCGACGACTTCGGTGACGACTTCGCCCGCCACCGCCCGGGCGATGAGGTTGTTCACCGCTTCGACGCTGAGACCGAGCCGGCCGAGCTCCGCGTGACGCAGGTGGACTTCGAGATAGAGCTGACCTGTAAGCGGGGTGCGCTGCACATCGACGGCTCCGGGGATGGAGGCGATGAGTCCCTCGATCTCGCGCGCCTTCTGATCGAGCACGCCGAGATCGTCTCCGGTGAGCTTGATGGCCACCGCGGAACTCACGCCCGAGACCATCTCCGAGACGCGCATGTCGATCGGCTGGGTGAATCCGTAGGCGACTCCCGGGAAACGCTCCATCACTTCGCGGATTTTTTCCTGGAGACCTTCGACGGTGGGGACCGACCATTGCTCGCGGGGTTTGGTGACGAGGAAGACATCGCTCTCGTTCAGGCCCATCGGATCGAGTCTCAGTTCATCCGATCCCACCCGCGCGACGATGCCGGTGATCTCGGGGATCTTCATCAACTCCTCTCCGATGCGCGTGTCGATCTCCATCGACTTCTCGAGCGAGATAGTCGGGAGTTTCTCGAACTGCACGACGATGGTGCCTTCGTCGAGGAAGGGCAGGAACTCCTTGCCGATCCGGAGCGCGAGAAATCCGCTGACGAAGAGCAAGGTTACCGCGATGACGAGAGCCATCTTCGTGTTGCCCAGCACCCAGGCGAGGGTGGGTTGATAAAGGCGCTTTACGAAACGGATCGCGAAGTTGTCTGCGCCTCCGTGAGAGTTCATCAAGAGTGAGGCGATCACGGGGATGACGGTGAGACTGAGGACAAGACTAACGAGCATTGAGATGGTGATCGTCAGGGCGAGAGGCCGGAAGAGTTTTCCCTCGATCCCGCTCAGGCTGAGGATGGGCGTCAGCGAAACGACGATGATGATCGCCCCCGCGACGATGGGCGCGGCCACTTCCTTCGCGGCATGGAGGAGGGCGCGGGCCCGATTCGGATGATCGCCCCGGTGAAGCTGGGAATGGATGTTCTCAACCATCACGACGGCGGAGTCGACGAGGATCCCGATGGCGATGGCAATGCCTCCGAGGGACATGAGGTTGGCGGTGAGATCGATCGACTTCATCACCACGAAAGTGCCGAGGACGGTCAACGGCAGCACCACGCCAACGGTGATGGCACTGCGGAGATTGCCGAGAAAGAGAATGAGAACGACCAGCACGAGGACGACGGCCTCGATCAACGCATTTCGTACCGTGTCGACCGCGGTGGTGATCAGCTCGGCCCGATCGTAGAAGGGCACGATGCGGACGCCCTCCGGCAGCGCCGCCTTCACCGCCTCCAGCGCTTCCTTGACGCCCTCGACGGTCTTCCGCCCGTTCGCTCCGCGACGATTCAGGACAAGGCCTTCGACGACCTCGCCTTTCCCGTTCCCGGTGACGCCTCCATAGCGGGTCAGCGCGCCGAGTGCGACGTTCGCGACATCGCGGACGAGGACGGGTTGGCCTTCGCGGGTCGCCACCGGCACCATCCCGATTTCCTCGAGACTGGTGAGCTGGCCGACCGTGTTGACGAGGAGGACTTCGTCGTTGCGCACCACCCGGTCTCCGCCGGCATTGCGGTTGTTCGCCGCGAGCGCGTCGCAGACCTCGTCGATGGTGAGATCAAAAGCGATGAGCGCCTCGGGATTGGGCTGCACCTGGTAGGATCTCACCTCGCCACCGAGAGCGTTGACATCGGCCACGCCATCGACGGAGAGGAGGCGCGGCCGAATGATCCAGTCGAGGATGCTCCGCAGCTCCATGTTCGAATATCCCTCGCCCTCGACGAGGAACATGTAGACATCGGAGAGCGGCATGGTGATCGGTGCGAGACCGCCCTCGACTCCCTCGGGCAATTCCGAGAGCACCTGGTTGATCCGTTCCGAGACCTGTTGCCGGGCCCAATACATGTCGGTGCCGTCGGAGAAATCGATCGTGATGACGGAAAGCGCGTATTTCGTCATCGACCGCAGCACGGTCTGGCGCGGGATGCCGCGCACCTGCGTCTCGAGTGGATAGGTGACACGTTGCTCCACTTCTCCGGGGGTCATGCCGGGAGCATTCACGATCACCTGCACCTGGGTGTTCGAAATGTCGGGAAACGCGTCGATCGGCAGATCGCGAAAGGCGCGGAATCCGACTCCGGCGAGCACCAGGGTCAGGACGATGAAAAGGAGGCGCTGCGAAAGCGCGAATTGGATGAGGTTTCCGATCATGGCGGCAGTAGGTTTATTCCTTGGTCATTTCGAGATGACCCTTGAGCTGGGCCGCGTTGGTGGCGACGACCGTCTGACCGGCCTCGATCCCGCTGATGAGGGGTGCCACTTTCCCGTCGCCTTCGCCGACCTGGACGGCGACAGGACGGAAAGTGGTCTCGCCTTCGCGCACGAAGACTGCCTTGCCCCCATTGAGATCGACCAATGCCGAAGCAGGGACCGAGAGCACCGGATCGCCGGTGCCGGCCTCGACCGCGACGGTCACGGGGGTACCGGGACGCCATTCGCGCCGAGGATTCGCGAGGACGGCGCGGACCAGCACGGTGCGGGTCGCGTCGTCGGCCAGCGGTGCGACGTAGATGATTTTTCCCTCGCCGCCGAGCGCGGGATTCACGCTCGAGGTCACGGTGGCGGGAAGGCCCACCACAAGAGCGGACGCATCGCGGAGCGACACGTGGAAATCGACCCAGAGTTCCGTGAGATCGGCAATGGTGTAGAGCGAATCCGCCGGTTCCACCGAGGCCCCGCGAATGACCGACTTTGCGATCACCTCGCCCGCCTCGGGTGCGGTCACTTTCAGGGACGTGTAGTTCCCGGCCCCGACATTGGTCAGGTATTGGTGGATGCTGCCCTCGTTGAAATCGAGCAGCTTCAGGGGCTGCAGGGCCCGGGCATGCGCGGCGACGGACTTCTGGAATTCGAGCTCGCGCGTCTGCAGGTTCTCCTTCGAACTGAGGTTCCGGTCGAAGAGTTGTTTCTCCTGATCGAGGGCCGTGTGGGCGAAGGTCATGGCCTGTTCGGCATCGACGTAGGCGGTGATCCATTCGGCGAGATCGGCGCTTTGGAGCGTGAATAACGGATCGCCCTTGGCCACGACCGAACCAAGCGACTGGTGATCCTCGGCGATCAGGCCCGCGATGCGCGGCACGACCTCGACGACGCGCCCTTCATCGAGATGGACGCCACCGGTCGCTTCGATCCGCTTCGCCACCGGTCTCGGTTCGACCTTGGCGAAGGTGAGCTTCAGATTGGAAAGGGCTTCGGCCGGCAGCTCGAACGACTCTTGCGCTGTCAGCGCCGAAAGGGTGAGCGTGAGGAGCGCCGCCGGGAGAAACAACCCGGGAGCGGGAGAATGGGAAATGGACTTCATGATTTCAAAAGGGTTCGGAGAAAGGAATTTCAGAGGGACTTGCCGGTGAGCGCCTCGACCTCGATGCGGGCTTCGTGATAGGCGGAAAGCGCTTCGATTTTCTGCGCGCGCACGCCGGTGAGCGCACGCCTCGCCTCGAGCAGGTCGAGGTAGCCGATGCGGCCGAGCCGGTAGCCCTCGACGACGTTCTCGTGTTGTTTCGCCGCCTGTGGCAGCATCTCGCCCGCGATTAGGGCATGGGAAGCCCGCGCGAATTCGAGTTTTGTCAGGGCCTCGCCCAGCGCCGCGACGAGCTGCTGCCGGGTCTGTTCGACGAGTGCCTCGTTGCGAGAGATTTCGGCGTCGGCCTCCGCGATGCCTCCCTCATTCCGATTCCACAAAGGCAACGGCAGGGAAAAATTCAGGACCACGGCGTTGTCGTCGGCGGTGGTGTCGCGACGCCACGCGAAACCGAGATTGAGATCGGGTTGACGAAGCTTTTCCTGCAAATCGCGCTCGCGTTTGGCCGTGTCGATTCCGGAACGCGCCAGCGCCATCACCGGGTGATCCTCGAGGGTTCCTCTCAAGGAATCGATCGTCGGAACGGTGCCGCCCGGTTCGGTCAGGCGTCCGGAGACGCGGCTGAAATCCGGCTTCGCATCACGCCACATCGAGGCGAGTTGCTGGCGGGCGAGCGCGGCCGCGCCTCGTGCGTTTTCCACGAGCAGCTCCGCCTCCTTCGCTCCGAGTTCGCTCTGGCCCACATCGAGCGCGGATCCCCGGCCGCCTTCCTGGAGGCCTTTCACGGAGCGGACCGTCTCCTGCGCGATCGCCAGATTCTGCTCGGCGCTGGCCTCGGCATCCTGCGCGGCGATGACAGAAACGAAACGTCGTGCCGTGTCCGCGATCACCTCGCGCCGGGCGGTTTCAAAGCGGAGGTTTTCCGCCTCCCGCGCCGACTTCGCGACTTCGCCGCGGAAGCGCCGTTTCCCACCGAGTTCGATGAGCTGGCTGACGCCGAGATTGTAAACCGCGCTCTGGAACCCCTCGTAGACGCCGGAACCGAGGACATCCTCGGTCTCGAACTCCAGCTCGGGATTCGGCCGGGTCAGGGCGGTAATGATTTTGGCATCAGCGAGGCGCTTCTCCGCGTCGAAGACCTGCAAGGAGGGATGCCGTTCGAGGGCGCGCGAAGTGGCTTCTCCGAGGGCGATCGGATCGTTGGAGAGGGCGATCGATGGGGTCGCGATGCAGGCGACCAAAAGAAAAAGGGATTTCGTGTACATGGTTTGAAAAGAAGGACTGAAAAAACTCCCGCCGTGGGATCATGCGCGTGCAGGGCATGGGCGGACCGGCCGGAGAGGGCCGGACGGAAAGCTCCGGGCGGCGGATGCCTGCCGAGTGATGGCAGGGAGATCCGGGCGTGGAGCGAAGGGAAGTCAGACCGCGACTTCCCGGATCCTTCAGATCAGATAAATCCGGGTGAAATCCCGGAGGCGGCTGGAAGCGGGGATGCGTCCCGGTGGCGGAGCTCGTCCGAGATGAAGATCACGGGCGGGTTCCGCGGGGAGAATGGCCACGCCGATGTCGGGCATCGAGGTGGTCCATTGAAACCCCCCTGGTTCTGCTTCGGTCGCGGTGCCCGCCTCGGCGAACTTGCCGGGCGCGTCATGGCAATGGCAGGGGAGGTTCGCCGCGACGCTCTCGACCACCGTCGACGACTCGCGCTTCTCGGATTTCGTGGAGAGACCAAAGGCGCCGAGGACCTGGCAGAGGCATCCGGGGAGGACCAGATACACTCCGAGGTAGACGGCAAAGATGGTACCGAATCGCTTCACGCAAGGAGATACAATGCTCGGGTTCCTCCTCATGCAATCGACGATTCGCCGCAATAACGTATGAGCCGGCCTCACTTCCGCTTCAGGTGCAGCTTGGCTTGCACCTGGATCTCGTCCTTCACCTTCACGACCCCGAGTACGCCCGGCGGCTTGATGCCGCAGGCTTTCAGGGAGACGGGGAAAGAGACGGTAAAGGTCGCATCGCCATCGGTGTAGGACCAGTCGGAGACCTGGCCGGTGATCGAGTGGGTCTTGCCCATCACGGTCATCTGGAACGGCACCACGGTGGGCCGGGGCATCGCGCCATCCATGGCCGGCTTCGTCGCGGAGACGGCGAGTTCGACCACGCTCACGGTGATCTCGGGATGATTCGTCACGTCCATGCACTTGTGCATCTCGGCGTCGCGCTTGTCGTTGCCGGTGTCCATTTCCGCGGCATTCACCGTGACTCCGGAGCTGGCCGAGGCCTGGGCCGGATTCTCCATGCCCGCGATGGTCACGGTGAAAGGTTCGGTCGTCACATCGCCCTCGAAGTCGTGGAGGGTCGACTCGCCGCTGAAGTGGACCTGGCAGGTGCCGCTCCATTTCGTGTCGTCGGCGGAGAGTGTCGGAACGAGTCCGGCGAGGAGGAGCGCGCAGAGGAGGGATTTCATGATCGGGTGTGGAGCGTTTTGTCAGGGTCGGAGTTGGAGGAGATGAAGGCGCATCATGCCGCCGAAGAGAGGCCGGGAAATCTCCTCGCGGAAGCCATGCGATGCGAACACCGCGCCGATGGCAGTCACGTCGGGATAGTCGCGAAGGCTCGAGGAGATGTAGCCGTGGATGCGGGGATTCCCATGCAGCACCAGCCCCCAGAACCCTCCCCAGCAGCGGAGGAGGTGGTACTGCAGGGCCTAGGCGAAGCGTCCGCGCGGTTTGGAAAAATCGAGAAAGGCGGCCCAGCCACCCGGCCGGAGGACGCGGGCAAACTCCTGCAGAGTTTCATCAAGGTCCGGCGCGTTTCGGATCGCGTAGCTGCCGGTGATCAGGTCGATCGAAGCATCGGCGAAGTCGAGATGGCTCATGTCGCCCACGGAAAAACTCACCCGCGAGCGGGCACCTCGCCGTTTCGCGATCTCGATCATGTCGGGAGTCAGGTCGATGCCGTGGACCTCGGCATCCGGGAAACGCTCGGCGATTTGAAAGGCCACATCCCCCGTGCCGCAGGCGATGTCCAGGCAGACAGGCGCGTCGAGATCCGGCAGCGCGGCCACCAGGATGCGTTTCCAGGCGGCGTCTTGTCCGAGGGAAAGCCCGCGGGTCGCCAGATCATAACGCGGCGCGGACTCCGCGAAGTGGACCTCGTTGAAATGCCTCTTCCCCTCGCTCGAGACGAGGTGCTCCGCGGCGTTCAGGGTCATGCGTTCGCTCATGCGCTGGGAAAAATCGTGGGGGCGGCGTTTTGGGTGAGGCGCGGCTCAGGCACCGATCAGGGCGAGCAGCAGGTGAAAGGCCATCGCCAGCGAGGGTTCGCGCCGGCTGCGAAGATCCAGCGAGGTCCGCACCACCTCCGGCAGCCGTGCGAAGGACAGCGCCGGCACCAGGGCACCGCGCAGGGGACTGCGCAGCAGCGACGCCGTCAACTGGGTGAAACCCCGATAGGGACGTGACAACTTCGTCGCCGCTGCCGTGTAAGCCGCCAGTGCCTCCTCGCGCGATATCCGCCCCTTCAGCTCGTCCGCGAGATGTCGGGCCGCGCATTCCGCCGTGAGGATTCCGTGGGTCATCCCCATTCCCGCGATCGGGTCCAAACTCTCCGCCGCGTCGCCGATCAGGTAGATCCCCTCGTGCGTGTAGGGTCTCCGCACCGCCCCGACCGGCCCGATCTGGAGTGGCTTGCCCGTCGCCTCGCCACGGAAGCCCGTCTTCGCACGAACCTCGTCGAGGAGTTCCGTCCGCCAGCGCGGATCCTGCAGGGCCGCCACCCGGTGTTTCTCCGCCAGGAAGGAGACATTCAGGTGATGTGGACCCACCGGAGTGCAGTTGATCTCGAAACCATCCTTCAGGATCACCAGCACCTCGCCCGTCTCTTCACGATAGCCGCCCTCCAGCAGAAAACTGATCCCCCAGAGCTCGCGGCCCTTGCGGTGCTTCGGCACCCCGAGACGCGCCGCATTGCCCGAGTTCGCCCCGTCCGCCAGAACGAGGCGACGGCTCCGGATTACCTCGCCCGTGGCCAGCGCGATGTGATGCAGCCCGTTCTCCCGCGAGACCGACGCCACCCCGTTTCCGAAAAAGGTCCCCACTCCCGGCAGGCTCGCCGCGTGGTCCGCGAGGATGCGGTCGAGATGCCAACGCTGGATGTCCACGCCCTTCAGGCGCCGGTGTCCCGGCGACGAAAGCGGGAAGTCGCGCCCGTCGATGTCGATGCGGTAGGCGAAAAAGGGCGCCCCCTCCACCGCCGCCAGCGCCTCCGCCAGCCCGAGACGGCCGAGCGCCTCGATCGCGATGTCGGAGACCCCTTCGCCACAGGCCTTGCGACGCGGGAAATCGTTTTTGTCGATCAAGGCAGTACGGACCCCCTCGCGCCCCAGAAATCCCGCCGCCGTCGCGCCGGAAATCGAGGCACCGATCACGGCGACATCCCACGGTTCTCCCATTTCGTTCCAAAACGAATTTGGGACTGATTTCTTAGAAATCCAAACGGGATCGGTGCCCTCGCGATCGCGCCCCCCTCAATGCGCCATTGTCACGCTTGGCCCGAAGCCACACCCTCGCGCCACCATGAAAACCCCGCTTGTTGCCGCCCTCGCCCTGCTCGCCGTCACCCCCGCCCTTCGCGCCCAGACCGCCGCCCCGGCAGCGCCCGCGACCGCCCCCGCCAAGCCCGCCATGGCCATGCCCCCGCAAAAGGCCTATGTGGCGGCCCAGAAGTATGGCCCTGATGGTCAGGTCCATCCCGGCTTCGCCGCCGCGCACGAAAGATTCGTCGCCCAGGCCAAGGAAGGCAAAGCCCGCCTCGTCTTCCTCGGCGACTCCATCACCGCCGGGTGGAAAAGTCAGGAGCCGATCTGGACCGCCGCCTTCGGCAAGTATGATCCCGTCAACTTCGGCATCGGCGGCGACCGCACCCAGCACGTCCTCTGGCGCATCGAAAACGGCGAACTCGATGGCATCAAACCGCAGGCCGTCGTCCTCATGATCGGCACCAACAACTCCGGCACCGACTCCGCCGAGGACATCGCCAAGGGCATCACCACCATCGTCGACACCATCAAGACGAAGCAACCCCAGGCCAAAATCCTCCTCCTCGCCGTCTTCCCCCGTGGCGAAAAACCCAGCGGCAAGATGGGCGCGTCCAACGAAAAGCTGAAGCAGGTCAACGCCTCCATCGCCAAGCTCCACGACGGCAAGACCGTGCATTACCTCGACATCGGCGGCAAATTCCCCGCCACCGACGGCGCTCTCGACGCCACCGTCATGCCCGACTTCCTCCACCTTTCCACCCCCGGCTACCAAATCTGGGCCGACGCGATTCAAACGAAGTTGGCGGAGTTGATGGAGTAGGCCGGCACGCCGCGGCGGGTTCTTGGTGCGTGGATCCTCGTTCTTGGTTTCTGGGAGCCGGGGCAGTCGGTTGGTCCATGGTCCCCCTGTCCGGGAATTCGATCAACCAAGAACAAAAAACTCCGAACCAGGAACGGCGCGAGCTGCTCCGCGCTCCCTTTGCCTTAACGCACTTTTGAGGGGATCGCTAGAGGTATCGGGTCACGCCCCCATCCCCAGGATCCCGAGCAGCTTGGCGTGGACCTCCTCGTTGCGCAGCAGGGGGGTGAACTCGCGGCTGCCGGGGCCGATAGCGCAGAACTCGACGAGTTCGCCGGTGTGGTTGGCGCTGGTCCAGCCGATCCCGGTGTGGGCTTGGACGACATCGGCGTAGGCTTCCTTCAAGCCTTGGGCGGTTTGAAGGGCGGCGGCGGCGGCTTGCATACCGGTGTATTGCGCGAGCGCATCGGCGAGGGGTTTCCCGCTGAGCCCGGAGACGCCATTCTGTTTCATCCACTCGACGGAGCGATTGAACCCCTGGATGCGCTCGAAGGAGGTGTTGCTGGCATTGTAGATGCCGGGCCCGATGGGCTGGCCTTTTGCTCCGCTGACGCCATTCATCTGGATGCCGCCACAGCCGTGGTCGGTGGTGATGATGACGAGGGTGTCGGAATGGCTGCCCGCAAAGTCGAGTGCGGTGCCAATGGCCTCGTCGAAGGCGAGCTGGTCGTGGATGGAGGCGGCGGCATCGTTGGCGTGCCCGGCGTGGTCGATGCGAGCTCCCTCGACGAGCAGGAAGAATCCTTCGGGATGTCCGGAGAGCCGGCCGAGGGCGACCTTCGTCATTTCGGCGAGCGTCGGCACGGAGGCCGCGAGTTCGGCGATATGGCTCTGATCGATGGTGTAGGGCAGGTGGCTGTCGCTGAAGAGGCCGAGGAGGCACCGACCGGCATCGGGCGCGGCGAGGAGGGCGTCGCGGCTCTCGGCGATGGTGTAGCCGGCTTTGGCGTACTTGTCTTTTAATTCGGCGCTGTAGAATTTGCGTCCGCCGCCGAGGAGGAGGTCGACCTCTCGATCGAGGTACTGTGCGGCGATCTCGGCCTCGTCGCCGCGGCTGCCCATGTTGACGGCGAATCCCGCCGGGGTGGCGTGGGTGATGGTGGCGGTGGTGACGAGCCCGGTCTTGCGCCCGGCGTCCCGGAGCTTCTCGTGGAGGGTGCGGACGGCGGTTCCGTCGGCGCGGAAATTGAGCGTGCCATTGTTCACCCGGGTGCCGCCTCCCCAGGCGCTCGCGGCGGCGGCGGAGTCGGTCACGCAGCTATCGGCGGAGAAGGTCTCGACGAGCGATCGCACGACGGGTTGCTCGCGGTAGAGGCGGGTCCAATGGGTCTCGGTGCCATCCTGCATTTGCCGGAACTGCCGGGCCAGCGAGAGGGCGCCGTGGTTCATCCCGTCGCTTACCATGAAGATGACATTCCTCGCCCCGCCTTGATTGCCCGCGGCGCTGCGGGTCGCAGCGGTGGCGAGGGCGCGATCCGCCCCGAAAAGCGCGGAGGTGGCGAGCGAGGCGCGGAGAAAGTCACGTCGGTTCGTGGCGGGGGTGGTCATGGGGAGGGGTCGGTGATCGGAGTTTGCGAAGCGTCCAAAACGACGTGGAATCGACTCGGGAGCGAGATCCCCAATCCGAAATCCCGGATTCCCAATCCGCCTTACTTTTTCCCGACGGCGGTCTTGAAGCGCACGACGGCGTCGGCGATGGAGTTGGCGAGGCGCTCGCGGTGGGCAGGGTCGTTGATGAGCTTGCCTTCGGAGGGGCTGGTGACGAAACCGCCCTCGAACAAGATGCCGGGCTTGTTGATGCCGCGCAGCACGTTGAAGCGGGCCCGCTTGATGCCACGATCGACGGCCTTGATGTCGGAAATGACGTGGGCGTGGACGGCGGTGGCGAGGGCGATATTCTCGGCGTCGCTGACGTTGCCGGTCAGCGGAGAGTTCCAGGGGCTCCCGCCCATGTCGCTGCGGGTGCCCTGCGGAGCGAGCGCGTAAGTCTCGATGCCGTTGGATGAAGAGGCACCCGAGGAGTTGAAGTGGATGCTGATGAATATGGCGTTCTTGATGCGGTTGGCGACCTCGACCCGTTGCCCAAGCGTCAGGAAGGTGTCATCGCGGCGTGTCAGCACGGTCTTGAAGCCGCGGGCAACGAGGGCTTTCTCGATGCGCATCACCATGTCGAGGGTGTAATCCTTTTCACGTCCGTAGGGACCCTTGGCCCCGGTGTCGTGGGCGCCGTGGCCGGCATCGAGCACGACGGTGTCGAACTCGATCGGCTTGCGGATGTAACTGGGCCGCACCACGGGGTCGACCAGTTTGGCGAGGTCGACGGTGGAGAGCATCGCCATGCCACCATTCTCGATGACGGGGAAGCTCAGGTTGAACTTGATGTTGTTCACGTAGATCGACTCCGAGCCGATCTTCCAAGTCATGATCAGGCTGGGGTGCTTGAAGATGCGGTCGTCGTCCTGCTTCGCGAAGCGTTCGAACTGGTAAAACTTCGCGACATTTTCGTCGGAAACGTATTCGCGCCCTCCCAGCGTGTAGATCTCCCAGTCCTTGGCCCGCAGGTCCTCCAGTGCGGAGGCGGCCAGAAAGGCACACACCGTCACAAAACGGAGCAGGGCCTGGGGGCTCGCGGGGTGTCGCATGGTGGGAGGTTCGGGACCGGCTCGCGGGGTGGGAAAAGGTCGAAATATTAAGCACCCCTTTATCGAACGCAATCGGGGAAATCGGAATTCAATTTTACAAAGGTCCCGCCGGGACTCATCGTTCCGACCCTCCGCCGGAGCGGAGCCCCCCACCATGGCGGAAGAAATCCCCAAAGCTTATCAACCGGGCGACGTCGAGACCCAGTGGTACACCCGCTGGCTCGAGGCGGGCTGTTTTCGCGGCGACGAGAAGGGCACCAAGCCTTCCTACTCCATCGTCATCCCCCCGCCGAACGTCACCGGCATCCTTCACCTCGGCCACGTCCTCAACAACACGATCCAGGACATCCTCGCCCGCCGCGCCCGCATGGAGGGCAAGGACGTGCTCTGGCTGCCCGGCACCGACCACGCCGGCATCGCGACCCAATCGAAGGTGGAGCAGAAGCTGCGCAAGGAAGAGGGCAAGACCCGCCGCGACCTCGGCCGCGACGCCTTCCTCGAAAAGGTCTGGGAGTGGAAGGAAGAGCACGGTGGCATCATCATTTCCCAACTGAAGCGCCTCGGCTGCTCCTGCGACTGGGAGCGCGAGCGTTTCACGATGGACGCGGCCTACAGCCGATGGGTCTCGAAGGTCTTCGTCGATCTTTTCCACGAGGGTCTCATCTACCGCGGCAAACGCATGGTGAACTGGTGCCCCAAATCGCTCACCGCGCTGAGCGACGAGGAGGTCATCATGAAGTCGCAGAAGTCGAAGCTCTACACGATGCGTTACCGCGTCGCGGGAACGACCGACCGCTGGGTCGAGATCGCGACGACCCGGCCCGAGACGCTCATGGGCGACGTCGCCGTGGCGGTGCATCCGAAGGATCCGCGCTACGCCGACCTCATCGGGAAAAACGTGATCCGTCCCTTCCCAGAAGCCGAGATCCCCGTGGTGCCTTCCGATCACATCGACATGGAATTCGGCACCGGCGTGCTCAAGGTGACGCCCGCGCATGACAAGGTCGACTTCGAGATCGGTCTGAAGCACGGCCTGCCCATCATCGACGTCTTCCACCCCGACGGCACCCTCAACGCCCACGCCGGTCCCGATTTCGAGGGCATGGACCGCTTCGACGCGCGGGTCAAGGCCGCCGAGAAGCTCGAGGAGATGGGCCAGCTCGTGAAGGTCGAGGACTACGAGAACAACGTCGGCTACAGCGAGCGCGCCGACGTCCCGATCGAGCCGCGCATTTCCATGCAGTGGTTCCTCAAGTATCCCTGCGTGAAGGAAGCCGCCGAGGCCGTTGCGAGCGACCAAATCCACTTCCGTCCCGAGCGGTGGAAAAAGACCTTCGCCCACTGGATGGAGGGCATCCAGGACTGGTGCATCAGCCGCCAGCTCTGGTGGGGACACCAGATCCCCGTGTGGTACCGTCAGGAAAAGGCGGGCGAACTCCGTGAACGCGAAAGCCTCGACGCGACCAGTGCAGGCACCGATCTCCACGTCGGGATCGAGCCGCCCGCCGACGCGGAAAACTGGGTGCGCGACGAGGACGTCCTCGACACCTGGTTTTCGAGCTGGCTCTGGCCCTTCGCGACCATGGTCGACAGCGACGCCGACTCCTCGGAGACGCTGAGGAAATTCTATCCCACCACCGACCTCGTCACCGGACCCGACATCATCTTCTTCTGGGTCGCCCGCATGATCATGGCCGGCTACCGCTGGCAGGGCGAGCTGCCCTTCCAGAACGTCTTCTTCACCTCCATCATCCGCGACAAGAAGGGCCGCAAGATGTCGAAGCAGCTCGGCAACTCGCCCGACCCGCTCGACCTCATGGCCGAATACGGCGCCGACGCCCTGCGTTTCGGCCTCCTCCGCATCGCGCCAACCGGCACGGACGTGAAGTTCGACGAGGACCAGATCGTGGAAGGGCGGAACTTCGCCAACAAGATCTGGAACGCGGCCCGTTACCGCCAGATGCAGAACGCGCCCGTCGCGACCGGCCCGATCGATTTCGCCTCGCTCTCGATCTACTCGCTCGACATCCTCGCGCGCCTCGACCAGGTCGAGAAGGACGTCGCCGCCGCCTATCAGGACTACCGTTTCAACGAGATCGCCCAGCTCCTCTATGAATTCTGGTGGAGCCACTACTGCGACTGGTACCTTGAGTCGGTCAAAGGCGACTTCTTCGAGGAAGGCGATCCCGCCGCGCGTGCCTCGACCCTCGCGACGATGGACCTGGTCCTGAAACGTTTCCTGCTGTTGCTGCACCCCTTCATGCCGCACCTCACCGAGGAGCTCTGGGAGAAAATCGGCTATGGCGAAGCGGACGGCCCCGCCTTCCTCATGCAGACGACCCTGCCGGCCGTGCCCGCTCTCGCCGGTGCCGATCCCGCGCTTGTTTCGAAGGCACGGGCCCGCGTCGCCGCGATCTACGAAGCCGTCGGCCGCGCCCGCAACCTCAAGGCCGAGTACGGTCTCGGGGCGAACAAGGGCGTGAAGTTCATCGTCGACACCGAAGAGGGTTCATTCCCCGAGTCAACCGTGTTTGGTCGACTCGCCGGAGCCGCGGAAATCGTGGTTTCGCCAGGGTATGAGGCCGCCAAGGGCGTGCCGGTGACCCTGACTGCGATCGGGAAGTTCTATCTGCCTTTGGAAGGCCTCATCGACGTCGCCGCCGAGCGGGATCGTCTCGGCAAGGAACTCGCGAAGGCGACGGACGAGCTCAAGAAGGTGAATGCGAAGCTGTCCAACGAGAATTTCGTGACCCGGGCTCCGGAGGAGGTCATCACCGAAATGAAGGACCGCCAGAAACAATGGCAGGCCCGCGTCGAGGAGCTTGGCAAGATGATGGCGAATTTGGGGAGCTGACTGGTGATCGTACCAGGATTTTCATTTGAATATCCACCTCCAGGACAAACCTGTCCTCGGGTCCCGCGGAGGCATCGGCGAGATGAAGGTCCGCCAGAAGCAGTAGCGGACGCGGGTCGAGGACCAGGAAAGATGATGGGGAGTTTGGCTGGCTAAGAGGGCCCTTCCCTGCTCTACAGGCGCGGAGCGGATGCCCTAGCGAGTCAGTCCATTCTCGAGCCCGACTCCGATGCGAACCTTGTCGCGCGGGATGGGAGGACTGGCTTTGAATTCAAGAACCATGCCTCTTTTTTGCCAGTAGTGGGTCATCGCCGCTTCCAGCGCGGAGTAGGATCGTCCGGCTAGCAAATGGGCCTTCGCGGCTTCTTCCGGATCCGCTCCGGTGAGGGTACTTTCGAGATATGATCGGAAACGGGTGCCCTCCGGCGAGTCAGCTCCGCAAAAAAACTCCACCACCAGGACTGCCTGGAGATATTGGAGCCCCCCGTGAAACTCCGGGTTCTTTTCAACGATTCGATTCCACTCGTAGAGTCTGCGATCCATGAATTTTTCGAGGGACCAGAGAGGGTAACGGTCCAAGTCGGCCACGCCTTCAAGCCCGAGTATTGCGATCGCATGATTCCGGACGGCCACGTGGCTCTTTCGGAACTGGAATCGGCCGGGAGCGAGCTGGGTCGCGGAAAAATACTCTGCGATGCCTTCGGGAACCCAGGCCGGCACCGGGGCGAGACTGACGCCGATGCTGGCCTGGTGGACCAGCTCGTGCACCAACAACTTGTAGCGCTGGCGCTTGGCGAGGTCGAATCCCCGTACTTGCCCAGCCAGATCCTCCTCGACCAAGTTGTCCGCGGAAATGTAGACCTCTCCGCTACCGATGAAAAAACATCCGCCGGAACCCGGCAATCCGCCGGCATTTTCGTACTGACCCCGGGTGGGCCAGATCGTTATTTTCCACCGTTCATCCTGTTCTCTTCCCCACATCAAGGGAAGGGGAGCGGCACGGCAGGCACCGTCAATCGATTCGCTGATCAGGGCCAGGGATCGCACGGTGGTTTCGGGCACGTTTCCATTCACCGTGAATTCATACCGCGCGCTCTGCCACCGCTTCGAGCCATTTGGCGACGGAATTTCAACAAGAAGAACCTGGTTTCCGCCGTCGTATCCGGACGGCCAGGCCGCTGGAGGTGCTGGCTCCATCTTTTTTTTGGTTCCATAAAGAATCCCGCCATTCCCTGATGAACTCCTGATCGGAATCGCACAATCGTGTCAGCGGAATCGTGTAAACCGTTTGGTTGGAGACCACGCGGATTCTCACCGAATCTTCGTCCGCGGAAACAATGTGAGCTTCGATTTTCCGTCCCGAAATGTCGGTCAAGGTTCGCGCGGCAATGGTCCCGAGTTTCAGCTGCCCGAACCATTCGACAAGACCGCTCTGCCGCCGCCAGAATGGTGCGCTTTTTTCCGGGCCGAAAACTTTCCAAACCTCCAACCCCCCGATCACAATCGTCAGGAACAGCAAAATCTTTGCAATTCGGGGCATTGATCGGTTTCGACCGAGCATGCGTCTCCAGGGAAGTTATAGCAAGGCTATTCGGGGGCCGGAAGACTTCTCGGGGAAATGAGCGCGAAGGCCGGTGTGCCCTATCTCCCAGGGATGGGCACCCATTGGGAATGATTTTGGCGGGCTGAGGCGGTGGGGGAAATGCCGCGCCTAAGGCTTCCCCTCGACACGCACGAGCACCTCGTTCCTCCGCATCGGACCCGGCGTCCAGGGCGGGTCGTAGCCGGCAAAGACCGGGTCGCCCTTCGGAGCCAAACCCTGCTTTTCCAACCAAGCGCGGAGTTCGGCGAACTTCGCGGCGGCCCTTTTCTGGTCGAGACGACCGGCGAAACGCAGCACGGCGAAGCGGCCCCCGGGAATCGATGCGAGTTTCAGCTCCTTCGCCTTGGGATCGGGTGCGCCGGCGGCGGCCACCGCCTTCGGCACGACGAACTGCATCTCCCGCATCGATCCATCCGCGCTGCCGGGCATGAAGACCGGAGTTGTCATTTCGATCTTCTCCTCGCCATCGTTCTCGCCGGAGATGTAGCGGAAGAGGCGGCCGAAGCTTTGGTTGCGCTCGTCACCGCTCATGGTGGTGGCGACGACGCGGAGCTCCTCGTAGCGCCGGATTTCAAAGCTCCCCTCCTGCTCGATCGTCTCGTAGGCCGCGGTCTCATATCCCGCCCGCGAAGGCATGACGATGAAGACGGCGACGATGACCAGGACGATCACGGCCACAAGGATTCCGGTCTTTTTCACCAGTCAGGATACGTCCGCCGCGGCCCGGCCGCCCGGTGAAAAAATCGCCGCATCAGCGCTGCGGAGCCTTCTCCGCGGCGTTGAGATTCATCGCGATCCGGAAACCTACGGAATGATACCCGCCGCTGCGGGCCCGGCCCTCGCCGGTGCAAATGCTGACACCGCTGCGCCCGGTGGAATACCAAGAGCCGCCGCGGACGTCGTTGACCTCCCGCCCGCGCTCCGCTCCGTTGGTGGCGGTGATGACGCTGCTGGTCCACTCGTAGGCATTTCCGGCCATGTCGTAGCAGCCGTAGGGGCTCTTCCCATCCTCGTAGCTGCCGACCGGAGTGGTGTACCCGCCTTTGTCGACCATGTCGCGGTAAAGCCGGGTGTTCACGAAACCAAGGTTGGAAGAGTGATCGATCCACGCGGTTACCCCTCCGTCTGGCGAGATCGAAAGAGTGTCGCCTTTCGCGTTGGCGATGGCCTTGACCATCACAGTCCCGCCCTCGTTGCCGGAGCGATCCACATAGACCGTCTTGGTGTCGCCCAGTTCGGCGAGCACGTAGGCGGCGCAGACGGCATTGAAATTGAAGCGGCTCTCCAGCTTGCCGCGCGAGTAGCGGGCGCCTTTTTCGTCGCCCCAGGGATAGAGCCCGCCCTTGGTGCCGCGGGCCGCCTTTTCCCACTGTTCCGCACTCGGGATGGCGACATCGCGGCCGGTCTTTTCGCGGATCCAATCACAGTAAGCCGACGCATCGTCGAAGGACACGAACAACACCGGATGATTCGCCTTCCCCTCGGGATAGCGGCCGTTCTCCCAATAGCGGGGTGTCCCGGCGTCGCCGCCATCCTCGAGGAAGGCCGCGTATTCGGCGTTGGTGACCTCGAACTTGCCAATCGCGTAGTCGGGCAGCTCCACCTCGAGCGAGTCATCCCGGTCGCCGAATCGAAACGAACCCGCGGGGACCAGGACCATGCCGGGCGGAATCTCGTAGCTGGCCTTGCCGGTGGTCACCTTGACCACGCTGCGGTCGATCGGTGACAGGATTTTTTCTCCGTTGCCGGCATCGAGGGGAAAATCATCCGCGGCGAAGGTCGAGGCGGCCGCGAGAGCGAGAAAAGACAGCAGGGGGATCCGTTTCATGGGGCCATTCTGACACCACGCGGATGAAGGGAAGATGAACGGCGACGGGAAATTTCGTGTATTGGGTTCATCCTTGCTTCATCTTCCGGGGCGAGCTTGAGGCGCGATTTCATGCGACTGCTTCTGATCGAAGACGAAACCGACCTCCGTCGCGGCTTGTCCGTCGCGCTGCGGCGGGCGGGCTATTCGGTCGACGAGGCGCGCGATGGCGAGGAGGGCCTCTACAAGGCGCTCGAGATCGACTACGACGCCGTGGTGCTCGATGTGATGCTGCCCCGGCTTGATGGCTGGACCGCGCTGGCGCAACTCAGGGAGAAAAAAGCCACGCCGGTGATCATGCTGACGGCCCGCGACCGCACCGCGGACCGGGTGAAGGGCTTCGACACCGGAGCCGACGATTATCTGGTGAAACCATTCGAGCTCGATGAGTTGCTCGCGAGGCTGCGCGCCTTGATCCGGCGCAGCGCCGGCCAGGCGAACCCCGTCCTGAGTGTGGGCGAGGTCCGCATCGACACGCGGGCCCGGGCGGTGATGCTCCATGGCGAGCCCGTCACCCTGACGGCGCGCGAGTATGCGGTGCTCGAATTCCTTGCCCTCCATCGGGGCCGGGTCGTCAGCCGTACCTCGCTCTACGACCACCTTTACGATGAGAACGGAGACACCCTCTCGAATCTGATGGACGTGCTCATTTACAACCTGCGGTCAAAACTCGGACGCGACCTGATCGAAACGCGGCGGGGCCACGGCTATTGCATCCCGGCATGATCACGAACTCGTTGCGCTGGCGCATCCAGGCCTGGCACGCGCTGATCCTGACCCTCGTGATCGCCGGATTCGGTCTCACGGCCCATCGCTTCGCTGTCGCGAGCCGACTGAAGGCAATCGACGACGAGCTGCTTTCCCACCTCGCCCAACTTGGGATTGCGTTTCCTCCCTCCGCGAGGGATCCGGCAGTGCCGGAAAGACGCCCGCCGCAGCGCGCCTCCATTCCCGCCCAGATCGAGGCGACCGGCACCTATTATGCGGTATGGAGCGCCGACGGATCCCTCCAGGCAGGATCCGGGAGTTTCCCCCGGCACATCGAACGGCCCCCGAAAGGCGAGACGAGTGAGCTCGCCCTGACCCGGACGATCGGTGAGGAACGCATCGCCTGGCGAGAGACCGGATTCGGGCGCTGTCTGCTCGTCGGCCGGTCCATCGCCGCGGCGCGTTCGGAATGGCGACGCCTCGCCTGGCTTTTCACCGCCATTGGCATCGGCGTGCTCGGGCTCGGCCTGCTGGGCGGCTGGTGGGCCGCCTCCCTCTCGATCCGGCCGATCGCGGCGATCCGCGCCACCGCGGAGAAGATCGCACGCGGCGACCTCTCGCAACGGGTGCCGACCGTCGATACCGACGACGAACTGGCTCGGCTCGCCGTGGTGCTCAACACGACCTTCGCCCGCCTCGACGAGGCCTTCGCCCGGCAGTCGCGCTTCACCGCCGACGCGGCCCACGAGCTCCGCACGCCCGTGGCGACGATCCTGACACACACCCAGAACGGACTCGCCGCGAACGATCTCGATCCCGGCTCGCGCGAGGCTTTCGCTGCCTGCGAGCGATCAGCGCGGCGGATGCGGCGGCTCATCGACGCCCTGCTCGATCTCGCCCGTTTCGATGCCGGAGAAGAGCCGCTGCGGATCGAGCCCTGCGACCTCGCCGGGATCGCCGGAGAAGGGATCGCGGCCTTGGGCAAGACCTCGGCCACGAAGGTGGTGCCCGACCTGGCCGCGGCTCCGTGCACCGGTGACGAGGTGCGCCTCGGTCAAGTGGTGACCAATCTCCTCGCCAATGCCCTGGAGCATGCCGCCAGCAGGGTGGAGGTGACAACCCGGCGCGAGGGTGGCGAAGCCGTGTTGATGATCCGCGACGACGGCCCCGGCATCGCCGCCGAACATTTGCCGAGGCTCTTCGACCGCTTTTACCGGGCCGATTCCGCGCGCAGCGGCGGGGCGGTGCATGCCGGGCTCGGTCTCGCCATCGTGCACGCCATCGTCGACGCGCACGGAGGCACCATCGCAGTCACGAGCACGCAGGACGAAGGTGCGACCTTCATGGTGCGTCTGCCCGACAAAAGGTAGAAGGTCTCAGATCCCCACACTCCACAGCTTGTGCCCCGCGGTGATGAAGAGCGTTTTCCCATCCTCGCCGCCGAAGGTGCAATTCGTGACCATGTCCTCGGGCACGGGGATGGTGCGCAGCAGTTCCCCGGTCTCCGGATCGATCACATAGACGGCGGCGGGGTATTTTTCCGCGGTCTCGACGGGCGGATTCGGAAAGAGCAGACCGGCGGTGACGTAGAGTTTTCCATCGGGCCCGAGACACATGCCATCGGGGCCGCGCTCGGTGCCCCAATCAAAAAGCAGCTTTTGACTGGTGGGATCGATCCCGCCGTCGGGCTTCAGGTCGAAGCGCCACAGCTTGCGGTTGCCGCCGACTCCGTCGTTCACGCCGCTGGTCATGTTGTCGGCGACGTAAAGCTGTTTGCCATCCGCGGAAAGGGCGATGCCGTTCGGACGCGAGACCTCGTGGGTGGTGATGCGGGAAAGAGTACCGTCGGGAGCGATGCGGTAAACGCACTCGATCGGTTTGCCGGCCTCATCGAGGATTTCCATGCCCTCCATCGGCGCGTAGCGCGGATCGGTGAAATAGACCGCCCCGTCCGCGGCGATGGCGAGGTCGTTCGGTCCATTGAAAGCCTTGCCGCCATCATTTGCGGCCAACACGGTGATGGTGCCGTCGAGTTCGGTGCGGGTGACACGCTTGTCACCGCCCTCACAGGCGTAAAGGCGGCCCTGCGCGTCGAAGGCGAGGCCGTTGGCCTTGCCGGAAGGCTGGCGCCAAACCTGGAAAGTGCCGTCCTTCATCCGCCGCATGATGCGGTTGTTCTCGATGTCGGTGAAGAAGATGCTGCTGCTGGCAGCGTGCCACGCGGGACCCTCGGTGAAAGCCACCCGACCCTCGATGCGGAGACCCTCCGGCCAAGGCGGAGTTTCAGCAAGAAGTGGCAGGGGCAGCAAAAGGAACAAGATACGGGATTTCATTTTCAACGAGCTTGTTCCAGAATCCGGCTCGATTGGCAAGCGCGAGTCTCCCCAAACGCACCAACCGGCGCCACTCCTCCGGCGTAATCCATTCTGCATGAGCAAGAAAGCCGAGATCTACCGCATGGTCACCCCTGCCCACCTCTGTCCTTGGGGGGTGAAGGCTCTCGATCTGCTGAAACGCCATGGCTATGAGGTCGAGGATCATCACCTTGAGAGCAAGGACGCCAACCGGGCCTACAAGGAGGCCCACGGTTTCAGCGAGACTCCGCAGATCTTCATCGAGGGCGAACACCTCGGCGGTCACGACGACCTGCGTGCCCACCTCGGCCTGAAACCCGATCCGGGCGAGGACGACACCTACGTGCCGGTGATCGTCGTGGGCGGGGTCGCCCTCGGGCTCGCCTACCTTTTTGTTGATGCCCGGGGGACATCAAACTGGATTCCCACGCTGATCGAGGATTTCATCGCCATTGCGATGGTCTTGCTCGGGATGCTGAAGCTACAGAACCTCCAGGGCTTTGCGACGGGCTTCGTGCAGTACGACCTGCTCGCCCGGCGCTACGTGCCCTACGCCGGCATCTACGCGTTCCTCGAGACGGGCGCCGGTCTGCTGATGCTGGCGGGCCTCGGGATCTGGCTCGCCGCGCCGCTGGTCCTCGTCGCCAGCACGATCGGCGCGGTTTCGGTTTTCAAGGCAGTCTATCTGGAAAAGCGGGACCTCCGCTGCGCCTGCGTCGGTGGCGGCAGCCGGGTGCCGCTCGGTTTCATCTCGCTGGCCGAGAATCTGCTGATGATGGCGATGTGCGTGTGGATGCTGGTGCGCCTGGGCCTGCACTGATCATGGTTTGGCAAAGAGATTGACCCTGCGGCGGGCGGCGGGATAATTGCGCCACCGCACCATGACCATTCCCCGCAGGCCTGCCCTTCGCCACGTTCTGGCCTCTGCCATTCTTTTCCCGGGCCTTCTCGCCAGGGCTGAAGAACCCTGGAAGACGGTGCTCGACGGGAAATCCCTGAATGGCTGGAAGGTCTTCGGCGACGCCACCCAGGTGAACGAAGACGAGGAATCCATCCGCCTCGGCCTCAAGGGCGGAATTGTCTACGTGGGGGAATCGCTAAAGGATTTCGAGTTCCGGGCCGAGTTGAAAGCGAAGAAGGATCTCAACTCCGGCGTCTTCCTGCACACTTCGGCGGATGGCGTGGATGTCCGCAAAAATTGGGAGGTCCAGATCGCCAATACCAAGGACGCCGACAAATCGTTTTACACGGGAGCGGTTTATCTGATCACGGCTCCACAGGAGCGCTCGCCGGTGCGCGACGGCGAATGGTTCGAACTTTACATCAAGGTCGAGGGCACCCGCATCACCACCAAGGTGAACGGCGAGATGATCGAGGACGCCGACTCCGCCGACAAGGGTTCCGCCACGCTGGGGTCGGGTCACTTCGCCTTTCAACCGCCGCGAAAGGAGGGCAGCGAGCTTTTCATCCGCAAGGTCGAGATCCGGCCCGTCGCTGCGGCGCCCGCTGCCGGAAACGTCACCGGCGCACCGACCATGATCCCCAAGGCGGAGGTCCCGGAGATCGCAGAACTGCGGGAGCTGAAATCCAAATTCGACGAGGCCTGGCGAGCCCGTGTCGCGACGCCTTACCGCACCGGAATGGGGCGCACCCTGCCGGAATACCTGGCCTCGATCGACCTCGCCGCCCAGGAGGCCCAGAAGGCGGGCAACCTCGATGCCTTGATCGAGTACCGCGACGAGCGCGGCAAGGTCGAGACCCTGCTCGGCGAAGTCATCAAGGCGCCCACCGCCATCGAAGCCGGACGCGAGCCGGTCATGGCCGCGCTCGGCGAAGAGGTGAAAGGTCCGCTCCGCGAACTGCGCAAAGTCTGGGAGGTCAAATTCGGCGCCTTGCTTGCGGACAAGGAGACCGCGGCGGCCGCCCTGCAAAAGATCTACCTTGAGTCGCTGCAGAAGATGGAAGCCGACCTGACCCGGCAAAACCGCCTCGATGAAGCGCTCCAGGTCCGCAAATATCGCGAAAGTCTCTGAGGGCACTCAGCGCCGCGGGTGCAAGCCCTCGGCGATCTCCTCGACGAGTTTGGCGTTGAAGGCCGGCAGATCGGCGGGCTTGCGGCTGGTGATGAGACCATTGTCGTTCACCACCTCCTCGTCGACCCAGCGGGCACCGGCGTTCTCGAGGTCGGTACGCAACGAGGGATATGAGGTGAGACGACAGCCTTCGACGACCTGCGCCTCGATCAGGGTCCAGGGCGCGTGGCAGATCGCTCCGATCGGTTTGCCCGCATCGAAGAAAGACCTCACGAAAGCGACCGCGCGCGCGTCGTTGCGCAAAGTGTCGGGATTCATCACGCCGCCGGGCAGTTGCAGCGCGTCGAAGTCGGCGGCGTCGGCCTCGTCGAGGGTCAGGTCGACCCCGATGCTCTTGCCCCAGTCCTGATCGCTCCAGCCTTTGATCTTGCCGGGTTCGAGCGAGACGATCGTCACTTCGGCACCGGCGGCTTCGAGGGCTTTCTTCGGTTCGAAAAGTTCGCTTTGTTCAAATCCGTCGGCCGCGAGGATGGCGACGGTTTTTCCTTGGAGGGTTTTCTTCATGGTGGTTTTGTCAGGGAAGAGGTTCGTCCGGAAGCGGTGGATGCGACCGGATCAGATTGGGTTACGTGGCCCGACCTCCGGACGGCTCACTCCCGCATCCTCACCCGCCCACGCTCTGCCCGAAGGCCGCCCACACCGTCGGCAGGCGCGTCTGGAGTAGCCGCAGCGAAGGTTCGGGCAACAGTTCCGGACGCATCGGGACCACCTTGGTGTCCTCGCGGCCTGGATCGCCCGGAACGCGGCTGTATTGGTAATCGCGATCGAGACGGGTGCCGTTCGCGTCAAGTCGCACGCCAGGAGCCGCGGGATTCGGCACGCTGATGAAAAAGGCATGAGCTCCCGCCACCGCCTCGGGGGCGCGGAGACGGGCCTTGGCCAGCTCGACGAACAACTCGCGGGCCGTCAATTTCGCCGGGTCGACCAAAGTCACCTCGTCAGCGAGGAAAGGTCTCCATTCGGCGTCGGTCCGCAGACCCGCCAGAGTGGTTTGGATTTCCCCGGCAATGAGCGGGAAGTGGGTGCAGCCGAGCACGATGCGGGTGATCGGTGCGGTGCCGCCCCCGTCGCGATGGTTCTTGATCAGCGCCGTGAGATCATTACGGAGATGCCCCGCGATGCTGGCATCGTCCTTGAGAAAGGCGGGATCGCCTTCGATCGCCCCGGCCAGCGCCACCGATCCCTGCTGCGCGATCTGCGGAGCGGGTTTGCCGAGCTGGCCGCTGATCCTCCGGATCGCTTCCGGATAGGCTTCGCTACTGCAGGTGCCGACGGTGGCGAGCACGCCGACGCCTCCGGCCACTGCATCGTCAGGCAAATCCTGGGCCAACCCGCGGGCTCCGGCCTCGACCACGCCGATCACGATCACCGGCAGACGCCACGCGGCGACCGCAGCCCGGATGTCGTCGAGTCCATAGGCCGTCGCGGTGTTGCAGGCGATCACGATGGCTTTCACCGGCGGCTTGTCTTTGCCTCCGAGCAAAAACGCCGCGTCGCGCAGGATCAGTTCGCGGAGAAAATCGGTGCGCCCGGCGGCGGGATAGTTTCCGTAGGGCATATTGGCCTGGTCCCCGAGGTAGACAAAACGCTCCTTCGCGAAATCGGGAATCCCATCGGGCTCGGGCCGCAAGGATTCGTTGTTGAACTCATCGAGCGTCAGGATCGCCTCCAGCACGGTCAATCCGCCGATGCCGGAGTCGAAGACCCCGATCGGCCGTGAGGCCAGATCACCTTCGTAGCCCGTCGTTTCGAAGGGTGGCCGCTCCACCACCCCGCGCACCACCATATCGAGCGGTTGGTCGGCCGGAGCCGGTCCGGCGAGAAGCACGAGGATGGCGAGCGCACGCATGATCGCGAGCCTAACTCTTTTTCAAATCCGACCGCAAGAAAATGAAGATTTCTCTCCGTCTGGTATGGGCCGTGCTTATCACGGTATGAAGATGGCGCAAAAACTTCATACGCCACTCAACCTGTGAACCCTCATATGACACGCATGAAACACATCGGAAGCGCCCTGTTGGCCTGCCTCGCCCTGCTCTCCACCGCCCGGGCCGAGCCCCTGAAAATCGCCTACTCGGACTGGCCGGGCTGGATCGCCTGGGAGATCGGCATCCAGAAAGGCTGGTTCAAGGAAGCCGGCGTCGAGGTCGAGTTCCTCTGGCTGGATTATGTCGAATCGATGGACGCCTACGTCGCCGGCAAGGCCGACGCAGTCACCATGACCAATGGCGACGCCCTCGTCACCGGCGCCACCGGCAAACCTTCCGTCGGCATCGTGATCAACGACTACTCGAATGGGAACGACATGATCGTCGGTGCTCCCGGGATTGAGACGATGAAGGATCTCAAGGGCAAGAAGGTCGGCGTCGAAGAGGGCTTCGTCAGCCACCTTCTCCTGCTCAAGGGCCTCGAGGCCAACGGCATGAGCGCCGAAGATGTCACCATCGTCAACACGCCCACCAACGAGACGCCGCAGGTGCTCGCCGCCAAGGCCGTGGATGCGATCGGCGCGTGGCAGCCGAACTCCGGCCAGGCTCTCAAGGCCGTGCCCGGCTCGAAGCCGATCTACACCTCGGCGGACGCTCCCGGCATCATCTACGACCTGCTCTACGTCTCCACCGAGAGCCTTGAAAAGCGCCGCGCCGACTGGGCCAAGGTCGTGTCGGTTTGGTATCAGATCGCCGACTTCCTCAATGACGAGGCCAACCTCGACGAAGCGCTCGCCATCCTCGCCGCCCGCGTCAACCTGAAGCCCGAGGAGTACGAGCCCTTCTTCAAGGGCACCTACATCCTCACTCTTGAAGAAGCGATGGAGCGATGGAAGGAAGCCGACGGCCTTGGATCGGTCTATGGATCCTCGAAGGTGGCTGACGAATTCAACGTGAAGTTCGAGGTCTACGAGAAGCCGCTCGACATCACGAAGTACCTCGATCCTTCGCTGACGAAGGAGTACGCGGCCACGAAGCAGTGATCGGCTGACAGAACCCGACCCTGTCTGGTCCCTGACCAACCCTGTCAGGTCGATCCTTCACGCCCTCGAAACGCGAGCCATGGCCCTGACCCGAGCATTCGCCTCCTGGTTCCCGGTCCGAAAGGATCTGGACCAGCGGCGGAGGCTTTTCCTGACGGGCCTGTCCTTCCTGTTTCCGCTGATCCTGTGGTGCCTCGTCTCCTACGTGCCCTGGATCTGGCATCCCGATGTGAAGCTGCAGCTCGCCGCCGATCGCGAGGGCGTGACCACGGTCTTCACCGCCGGCGATCACCTCAGCAAGGATTTCTTCCCGGGTTATGTCGAGGCGGTGCGGCAGGAAAATGCGGCAGTCGCAGCCGCGGCGACCAGCGGCACTCCGGAGACGGGCTTCCGCCGGGCGAACCAGAAATTGCTCCGCCAGCTCGCTCCGCTCGCCGTGGAGAACGGTTGGATCGGCGACACTGACGGACAGAACGATGCGGCGATCTACCACCTTTGGCGCGACCTCGCCACTGGGGCGAAGGTCGCGAACGATCCTCCGCTGACTCCGGAGAACCTCGCGATCGTCCACGCCAACTGGGAGAAAATGGGCGCACTCTCGCCGGATTTCGACGCGAAGCTCCTGCCCGAGCAGCGTCTCCTGAAACTGCTGCCCCAGGGCATCCCGGCCAATCCGGCCTACCTGCCGACCCCGGGCGAAGTGCTGAAGACGGGGTGGCGCGATTTCACGACTCCGCCCAGCAACGACGGAGCGACCATGAAGCAGCGCTTCTTCTCCTCGATCCGGGTGATCTTCTCCGGTTTCCTCTGGGCCTGCCTCGTCGGAGTGCCCATCGGCATCCTCTGCGGCACCTACGATGTCTTTGCGAAACTCTTCGAGCCCTTCACCGATTTTTTCCGCTACATGCCGGCACCGACCTTCAGCACCCTGCTGGTCGCGGTGCTGCTCGCCGATGACGCGCCGAAGATCGCGCTGGTCTTCATCGGCACGCTGCCACACATGCTCTTGATGGTCGCGAAGACGACCCGGCAGCTCGACGCCTCCCTGCTCGAGGCGGCGCAAACCCTCGGTGCCAGCCCGCGCCAGATGGTCGGGCATGTCGTGATCCCGGGCATCCTGCCCAACCTCTACAACGATCTCCGCATCCTCCTCGGCTGGGCCTGGACCTGGCTGGTCATCGCCGAGCTGATCGGGGTGAAAAGCGGTCTCACCGAGTTCATCGAGACGCAGGGCCGCTTCCGCAATTTCGACCGGGTCTTCCCCGTGATCATCCTGATCGGTATCACCGGATTCGTAACCGACCAGTTCCTCGCCTGGCTGCACGGCATCCTTTTCCCCTGGGCTGGCAAGAGCCATCCGATCTCCCGCGCGATCGTATCAGCCCTGACTTGGCCACTGCGTGTCGTCGCCGAGGGCGCGGCCGAGCGGGTCGCCCTTGACGAGGCCGATCGCGCGAGCCGCCGCGCCGCCCGGAAACCCATCGATCCCTCATGAACGCGGAACCCGGATTGCCCTCCTATCGCGAACAGGCGCCCGAAGTCGCGGCTCGTTTCGCCCGCCTGCGCGAACGTCCCGTGACGCTCGAGGTCCGCAACCTGACGAAAGTCTTCGAATCTTCGCGCGGCAAAGTCACCGCCCTGCAGGACGTTTCCTTCTCGGTCCACCAGCGCGAATTCACCTGCGTGATCGGTCCCTCCGGCTGCGGAAAGTCGACCCTCGTCCGCATCCTCGCCGGACTGGAGACCGCGAGCTCGGGCGAGGTGCTGGTGAACGGCCAACCTGTCTCCGGTCCGGGCCGCGACCGCGGCATGGTTTTCCAAGGCTACACGCTCTTCCCCTGGCTCTCGGTGAAGCAAAACGTGATGTTCGGTTTGAAGATGTCTGGCAACTCATCGGCCAGCGCCGAGGGCGAGGCTCGGCAATGGATCGAGTTGGTCGGACTTTCCAAGTTCGAGAATGCCTACCCGCACCAGCTTTCCGGCGGCATGAAACAACGCGTCGCAATCGCCCGCGCCCTCGCCAACCAGCCGCGTGTGCTTTTCATGGACGAGCCCTTCGGCGCGCTCGATGCCCAGACCCGCTGCCAGATGCAGGCACACCTGCTTGACATCTGGAAAAACGTCGACATCACCATCGTCTTCATCACCCACGATCTCGACGAGGCGGTTTTTCTTTCCGACCGCATCCTCGTGCTCGACGCCAATCCCGGCCGCTTCCGCGAAATGGTCGAGGTGCCGGTGCCGCGCCCCCGCGACAGCGGCCAGATGTTCCTGCCCAGCTTCCTCTCCGTCCGCAAGCACATCGAGGACCTGATCCACCCGCCCGGCACAGCCCATCGCGAGGCCCCCGTGCTGCGACTGGCGAAACCTGATCCCGACGTGATTTGAATTTTCCTGACATGTCCACCAACCCAGAAGTTTCCTCATTGAAAGACCGTCTCAAAAAAGACGGCGTGAAGTACTGTGTCGGCGCCTACGTCGACATCCACGGCGTGCCGAAAGGCAAGTTCGTGCCCATCGATCACTTCGAGCATTTCGCCGGCGGCAGCGAGCTCTACACCGGCTACGCCCTCGACGGGCTCGGGCAGAGTCCGAACGACGACGAGATCGCCTCGGTGCCCGACCTGAACGGCTGCATCGTGCTGCCTTGGAACCGCGAGGTGGCCTGGTTCCCCGCCGACAACACTTTCAAGGGCGAGCCCTATCCGATCAACACCCGCGTCGCGTTGAAGAAGCAGCTCGCCAAGGCCGCGGCGATGGGCTTCGGCATGAACCTCGGGATCGAATGCGAGGTCTTCGTGGTGCGATACACCGCCGAAGGCAAACTCGAGATCCCCAACGACGACGACAACCTGAAGAAGGCCTGCTACGACGTGAAGCGTTTCCTTGATCGCTACACCTGGCTCGACAAGGTCTCGACGACGATCAACGACCTCGGCTGGGATCTCTATTCGCTCGACCACGAGGACGCCAACTCGCAGTTTGAGTTCGATTTCAAATACGCCGACGCCCTGACGATGTGCGACCGCTTCGTCTTCTTTCGCTTGATGGCCAAGCAGTACGCGGCCGAGGAGGGACTGTTGGCGACCTTCATGCCGAAGCCTTTCGCCGACAAGACCGGCAACGGCGCGCATTTCAACATGTCGCTTTATGACCTCGCCAATGGATCGAATCTCTTCAAGCGCGCCCCGGAGGACGATCCCCGCGGGCTCGGCATCACCGAGCTCGGTTACCAGTTCATCGCGGGCATCCTCAAGCACGGACCGGCCCTCTGCGCGGCTTTCGCGCCGACCGTGAACAGTTACAAGCGCCTCGTGCGGCGTGGCTTGATGTCCTACTACTCCTGGGCTCCCGTCTTCAACAGCTACGGCAAAAACAACCGGACCAACTCGGTGCGCGTGCCGATGGGCGGCGGACGCTGCGAGAGCCGCAACGCCGACGCGGCCTGCAATCCCTACCTCGCCTGCGCGCTCGTGCTCGCGGCCGGACTCGAGGGGATCCGCGAGGGACTTGACCCCGGGCCGGCGCAGGAGGAAAACCTCTACGAACTCACCCCGGCCGAACTCGCCGCCCGCGGCATCTGCGAACTACCGCGTACCCTCGACGAGGCGGTCGCGGCCTTCGCCGCCGATCCCTTCGTCACCGAGACGCTGGGCGCGGAACTGCGCGACGAGTTCATCACCTACAAGAGCGAGGAGTGGCGGCAGTATCATCAGCGCGTCAGCCAGTGGGAAATTGACACCTATGCGCGGCTCTTCTGAAGCGGGTCCCGTCTTTTTGGAGCGCCTCCCTTGGCCCGAGATCGAGGAGCTGAGGGAAAAAAACGGCGGCATGCTCCTGCTGCCGCTCGGCGCGACCGAGCAGCATGGTCCGCATTTGCCCGTGGCGATGGACACACTGCTCGCGGAGACGCTTTGTGAAACCGTCTCCGCCCGCACCGGCTTGCCGGTGCTCTCCGCGCTACGCTATACGGTTTCCCAAGGCCACACCCCGAAGTGGCCCGGGACCTTTTCGCTGCGGCACGAGACTTTCATCGCCACCCTGCGCGAGATTGCGGCTTGGGCCCAAGCGACGGGATGGCAGCGGCTGCTGCTGGTCAATGCGCACTACGGCAACGATGCCCCGGCCCGGGTCGCGGTGGATCAGATCCGCCTCACCTGGATGGGGAAGCTGCAGGTCGGTCTGGTCAACGTGTTCCAGCTCAGCCCCGCGATCAACGCCGCCTATCGCGACGACGCCGAGGACCTCCACGCGAACCGCGCCGAGACCTCGCTGATGCTCCATCTTTTCCCCGACACGGTGCGCGAAGACCGGCTGGTCGAGAGTGACGATCCCGACCGCACCGGCGGCACGGTTTTCTGCTATCCGGTTGCCCAGACCAGTCTCAATGGAGTGACCGGCTCGCCCTCAGGCAGTTCGGCAGCGGAGGGAGCGGAACTTTTCGCCGCCATGGTCGAGGCGCTGGAGCAGCGCGTCCGCGCCGGCATCATTGAAAACCCGCCGCTGCCGGAGGAGGCGTGGCAGGCACTTCCTGAAATTCGGTATGAATAATTTGCGAAAAGTTCATACTTGGCCCAGGCTTTGCTATTTCCAACCCCCGAACCCGCATGGCCCAGGACGGCACCGACACACTTCGCAGAATCACGGTCTCGATGCCGGAAGAGACCTTTCAGGCACTCGACCGGCTCGTGACCGAGCGCGGCTTCGAGAGCCGCTCGCAGGCGATCGCCGAGATGATCCACAACCAGTCCGCCGAGCACCGCTCGAAGGTCGGCAACGAGGTGATGGCTGGCACCCTGACATTGGTCTACGACGAATCGAAGAGCAGCCTGCTGCGCGACCTTTCGCGGATCTGCCGCGGTTACGTCGCCGAAGTCATTTCATCCCAACACGTCCTCCTCGAGGATGACCACGTCATGGAAGTGATCCTGATGCAGGGCCCGGCCCTGACCTTGCGCAAAATCGCGAACGAGCTCGCCTCCTGCAAGGGAGTGAAAACGGCGCGCCTCACTACCACCCCTCACCTCATTCCCCAGGTCCACGCGAAACGATGAGCGCCGTCTTTGAAAAAGTCCTCACCGGTGCCGGGATGTGGTCGGCGGTGCTCTCGCGCGGCAAGCGGCTCCGCCTCACCGACCTCGAGGGCGGCGCCAATGTGGGGATGCTGCTCTACAACGCCCTCGAGCGGCAGGAGCGTTACAACATGCCCGACACTTTGAAGGGCCAGCACATCTTCTACTTGCGGGCGCCCTATTGCCTCCACAGCGACATGGGCCGGCTGGTCGCCTCGATCACCGTCGACACGGTGGGCTGGCACGACACCGTCTGCGGCCACTCCGACGCGGCGCTCGTCGAGAAAAAATACGGCGTCCGCAACTACCAGATGGCCCGCAACGACTGGTATCGGAATGCGGCGGATGCCTTCCTGATCGAACTCGGAAAGTGGGGGCTCGGCAAGAAGGACCTCTTTCCCAATCTCAACTGGTTCAGCAAGGTCGTCGCCGACGACGCCGGAAAACTCAGCTATGTTCCGGGTCATTCCAAAGCCGGCGACCAGGTCGAACTGCGCTTCGAGATGGACACTCTCGTCGTGCTGAACACCTGCCAGCATCCCTTTGATCCCTCGCCGGAGTACCGGCCCGCGCCGGTGAAGCTGGAGGTCTTTGCGGGAAGCGTCGCTCCGGAAGACGATCCCTGCCTCGCGGTCCGCGAGGAGAACCGGCGCGCCTGGGAAAACACCCGCGACTACCACGCCCTCAGATTCGGATGATCACGGAAAGCTTGCGAAACGTTGCCGACGCCATCCACCGGGAGGTCATCCCCGCCGGTGATTGGTGGGTCCACGAAATCAAAGCTGGCCAGGTGCTGCGCATCCTCGATCTGGAGGGCAACCAGGCGGCCGACACCCTCTTTTTCAATGCCGCCGATCCGACCGAGCGCTACAGCGCCGACCGCACCATCCAGGCGCAGCGGGCACTCTACCTCGGCACCGGCACGAAGCTGATGAGCACGGAAGGCCGGACCATGCTGGAGATCGTCGCCGACACCTGCGGCCGGCATGACACCCTGGGAGGTGCCTGCTCGCGGGAGTCGAACACGATGCGCTACGCCCACGACCGCGAGTGCATGCACGCCTGCCGCGATTCCTTCATGCGCGGCGCGCAGGAGTGGCGGGTCGAACTGACGAAGCGCGACCTCACCTGCAACATCAACTTCTTCATGAACGTGCCGGTGACCCCGCAGGGCGACCTGCGCTTCGCCGACGGCATCTCCGCCGCGGGCCGCTACGTGGAGATGCGGGCCGCGATGGACGTGGTCTGTCTGATCTCGAACTGCCCGCAGCTCAACAATCCCTGCAACGGATGGAACCCGACCCCGGTCGAGGTCCTCATCTTCGCATCCTGACATTCCGACATTTTTCATGCAGGCAGAAGCCATTCTCATCGCCAATCGCGGCGAAATCGCGCTGCGGGCGATCCGCACGATCCACCGTCTCGGGCTGCGGGCGGTGGCGGTCTATTCCGATCCCGACATTGCCGCTCCCCACGTCGATCTCGCCGACGAGGCGCACCGGCTCGGGCCGGGGCCGGTTTCGGAGAGTTATCTCAAGCAGGATGCCCTGATCGAGATCGCGAAGAGCAGCGGAGCCCGCGCCGTCTTTCCCGGCTACGGCTTGTTGAGCGAGAATACCGGCTTCGCCAAGGCCTGCGAGGATGCGGGGGTCCGCTGGCTCGGGCCTACCCCCGAGCAGATCGTCGCTTTCGGCCTGAAACACGAGGCGCGCCGTCTCGCCGGCGAAGCGGGGGTGCCGCTGGTGCCGGGTACGGGTTTGTTGGCTGATCCTGATGAGGCGGTGGCAGCGGCCGCGGAACTCGGTTTTCCTCTGATGCTGAAAAGCACCGCGGGCGGCGGCGGCATCGGGATGAAGGTCGTGCGCAACGAGCCCGAGTTGCGGCGCGAGTTCACCAGCGTGACCCAGTTGAGCGAGCGCAGCTTCGGATCGGGCGGGGTCTTTCTGGAGCGATACGTCGAGCGCGGCCGCCATGTCGAGGTCCAGGTTTTCGGCGATGGCCAAGGCCGCGTCCTCGCGCTCGGCGAACGTGATTGTTCGGTGCAGCGCCGTCACCAAAAGGTCTTCGAAGAGACTCCCGCGCCGGGTTTGAGCGATGCGGTGCGCGCCTCGCTCCACGGCGCGGCGGTGCGGCTCTGCGAGCAGGTCTCCTATCGCTCCGCGGGCACGGTGGAGTTTCTCTACGATGGCGATCGCGACGAATTCTATTTTCTCGAGGTCAACACGCGGCTTCAGGTGGAGCACGGCGTGACCGAACTTGTCACCGGCATCGATCTGGTCGAATGGATGATCCGTCTCGCCCTCGATCCGGATTGGACGATGCCGAAGAACGCCCCGCTGCCGCGGGGGGCGGCGATCGAGGCGCGCGTCTACGCCGAGGACCCGAACCTCGACTTCCGGCCCAGCTCGGGACTGCTCACCGCGGTCCATTTTCCCGTATGGACGCGTTGCGATGGTTGGATCGCGCCAGGCACCGAGGTCAGTCCCTACTACGATCCGCTGCTCTGCAAGGTGATGGTCTGGGCGGAGGACCGTGTCGCCGCGGTGACGCAGCTCCAGTCCGCCCTCGCGGAGTCGGCGGTGTCCGGCATCGAGACGAACCTGCGCTACCTGCGCCAGGTCGCGGCCTGGGAACCGTTCGTGAAGGGCGGTGTGGCGATGCGCGACATGGCGTCATTTTCCTATCATCCGCGCACCATCGACGTGGTCTCCGCCGGCACGATGACGACGGTGCAGGACTATCCGGGGCGGATCGGTTTTTGGGAAGTCGGCGTGCCGCCGAGCGGACCTTTCGATTCCCTCGCCTTCCGCATCGCCAACCGACTCGTCGGCAATCCTGCGGGAGCTCCTGGCCTGGAAATGACCGTGTCGGGCCCGACCCTGCGGTTCAACGCCGCCGCGACGATCGCGGTGGTGGGCCCGCCCGTCACCCTGACCTGCAACGGGGCGCCTGCCCCGCTCAACGAAGCCATCGTGGTCGCCGCGGGAGACACGATCCGAATCGGCCGGATCGACTCCACCGGCGCCCGCGTCTACCTCGCGGTCGCAGGTGGGATCGATTCGCCGCATTACCTCGGCAGTGCCGCGACCTTCACCTTGGGCAAATTCGGCGGGCCCTTCGCGCGGGCTTTGCTGCCCGGCGACGTGCTTGCGATCAGTGAGACCCAAGTCGACGCGCCACCAGCGATCCGGCCTCCGGAATACGGCCACACCTGGCGGATCGGCGTCTTTTACGGACCCCACGGCGCGCCGGACTTCTTCACCGACGAGGACGTCGCCATCTTCTTCTCCACGGACTGGGAGGTGCATTATAACTCCGCCCGCACCGGCGTGCGCCTGATCGGCCCGAAGCCGAAGTGGGCGCGCAGCGATGGTGGCGAGGCGGGTCTGCACCCCTCGAACCTACACGACAACGCCTACGCCATCGGCGCGGTCGACTACACCGGCGATATGCCCGTGATTCTCGGTCCCGATGGTCCCAGCCTCGGCGGCTTCGTCTGCCCGGCCGTGGTGGTCGAGGCGGAACTGTGGAAGCTCGGACAGCTGCGCCCGGGCGATCGTTTGCGTTTTGTCAGGGTCGACACGGCCTGGGCCGCGAAACAACGGATTGCCGTCGAGGCGTTTCTGTCAGGATCGCTCCCGGCACTTCCCGAGCCGGACGATGCCGGCCCGGTGGACGGGCTTTCCTGCATCCTCGACGAGTTTGGCGAGGGCGATGATCGCGTCGTGCTGCGACCCGCGGGAGACCGCTACCTCCTGATCGAGTTCGGCCCGCACCTGCTCGACCTGAAGCTGCGTTTCAAGGTCCACGTCGTCTACGAATGGATCAAAGAACAGGGCCTCGCCGGGATCGTGGATCTGACGCCCGGGATCCGCTCGCTGCAAATCCACTACGAGCCGAGTGTCATCGAGCGCGAGCTCCTCTGGTCCGCGGTCCGCGCCGGCATCGAGTCCTTGCCGCCTTTGGAAGAGATCGAGGTGCCGACCCGGGTCGTTCACCTGCCGCTGAGCTGGGACGATCCCAGCACGCAGGAGGCGATCCGCCGCTACATGGTCGGCGTCAATCCGAAGGCGCCGTGGTGTCCGAGCAATCTCGAGTTCATCCGCCGGATCAACGGCCTCGATTCAATTGACGAGGTATACCGCATTTTCTTCGATGCCTCCTACCTCGTGCTCGGCCTCGGCGACGTCTATCTCGGCGCGCCGGTCGCCACCCCGCTCGATCCGCGGCATCGGCTCGTCACCACAAAATACAACCCGGCCCGCACCTGGACGCCGGAGAACGCGGTCGGCATCGGCGGTGCCTACCTCTGCATCTACGGGATGGAAGGTCCGGGCGGCTACCAGTTCACCGGCCGCACCGTGCCGGTGTGGAACCGCTGGCGCGAAACGGCCGAGTTCGATCGTCCCTGGCTGTTGCGTTTTTTCGACCAGCTCCGCTTTTATCCCGTCAGGGCGGATGAGCTGTTGGAAATGCGCGAAGCCCTGCCGCTCGGACGCCAACATCTCCGGATCGAGCCCTCCACCTTCCGCTATGCCGACTACGAGCGGTTTCTCGGGGAAAACGCCGACGAGATCGCCGCTTTCCGTGAAAAGCAGCAGACCGCTTTCCGAGAGGAGCGGCAACGTTGGGAGGAAGCCGGACTGAATCTCGCTGAAGCGGCCGAATCCGAAGTCGAGTCGGAGGTCGAACTCGACATCCCCGACGGGTGTCGCGCACTGGAAAGTCCGGTCACCGGCAGCGTCTGGAAGCTGGAACGGCGCGAAGCCCACGAGCCCGGCGAGGCCATCCTCGTGCTCGAGGCGATGAAGATGGAAATCTCGGTGGAGGCGGATGTCCGCGTCGAACTCGTTGAATACCTCGTCGCCGAGGGCGATGCGGTGAAAGCGGGACAAGCCCTCGCGATCGTGCGCGAATGTTAGGATCATGACCCTCACGGACATCGAAACCGCCTACCGGTCCGGAGAAACGCCGGTCGACGTCGTGCGTCGCATTCGCGAAGCGATCGAAGCCTGGAACGATCCCGCGCTTTTCATCCACTTGCCTTCCCTGGAAGAAGCCGAGGCCATGGCCCGCGCGGTCGAAGCGATGCCCCGCGACCTTCCGCTCTGGGGCGTGCCCTTTGTGGTGAAGGACAATATCGACGTCGCCGGGATGCCGACCACGGCGGGCTGCCCCGACTATGTCTACCATCCTGACCAAGACGCCGCCGTGGTGCGCCTGCTCCGCGAAGCGGGTGCCATTCCCATCGGCAAGGTCAACCTCGACCAGTTCGCCACCGGACTCGTCGGCACCCGTTCGCCCCATGGCGTGCCGCGCAATTCGGTCGCGCCGGGCTGGCTGCCGGGAGGATCCAGCTCTGGCAGTGCCTCGGCGGTCGCGGCGGGACTGGTTCCGTTTTCCCTCGGCACCGACACGGCCGGCTCGGGCCGCGTGCCCGCGGCCTTCCAGGAATTGATCGGATGGAAACCGACCCGTGGGCTTCTCAGCATCCGCGGCGTGGTGCCCGCCTGCCAGTCGCTTGACTGCGTTTCCGTCTTTGCGAACAACAACTCGGATGCCGCGCGGATTCTGGAAGTGGTCTCGGTCTTCGATCCCGAGGACCCGTGGTCGCGGCGGGTGGAGGAATCGCGCTTCCGCGGTCGTCGTATCGGCGTGCCCGCATCGCTCGATTTCGCCGGCGACCCTGACACACCCACCCTTTTTGGTGCCGCCGTGGAGAAACTCGCCGCGCTCGGGTATGAGATCATCCACGTGGATTTCACTCCTTTTGTCGAGGCGGCGAAGCTGCTCTACGAGGGTCCCCGGGTGGCGGAGCGCTGGGCCGCCGTCGGTGAGTTCGTCGCGGCCAAGCCGGACTCGGTTTTTCCGGTGACGCGAACCATCCTCGAGAAATCACAGGCTTGGTCCGCCAGCGATGCATACCTCTCCCAAGGCAAACTGCGGGCCTTCGCCCGGGCTTGCGAAGCGGTCTGGGAAACGATCGACTTCCTCCTGCTGCCGACCACGCCCTGCCTCTACACTGTAGACGAGGTCCTCGCCGAACCTTTCGGAACCAACGCCACCTTGGGGCGCTACACGAACTTCATGAACCTGCTCGACCTCTGCGCCCTCGCGGTCCCGTCGGGACGGGCGCGGGGCGGAGCCGTTCCCTGGGGCGTGACCCTCGCCGCGCCAGCCGGTCACGACCGCGCCTTGCTTGAGGTCGGGGCGGAGCTCGGTGGAGAAATCCTGCCCGATCCCACCCGATCGGGAGTGCCGGTGGTCGTTTGCGGGGCGCATCTGGAGGGGCTTCCCCTGCACTGGCAGCTTTCCCAGCGCGGTGCGCGTCTCCGTCGCCGTGGCCAGACCGCGCCGGTCTACCGGATGTTCGTGATTCCCGGCGGCTATGGCCTGCCTCCGCGTCCGGCCTTGATTCATGACGAGTCGGCGGGCGCCGCCATCGACGTCGAAGTTTGGGAACTCCCACCGCGCGACTTCGGGGAATTCGTCGCCGCCATCCCCGCACCCTTGGGCATCGGCAAGGTCCGCCTCGACGACGGCAGCGAGTGCCCCGGGTTCATTGCCGAGCCCCGAGCGGTCACCAGCGACAGCCTCGAGATCACAGCGCTCGGAGGTTGGAAAGCCTGGCTCGCGACCAGCCCCGTCTGATTCCTCAAGGAAGGGGTGCGCGAAAAAGCGTGAGATCGTTCACTGCGAGGTCGGGTGCCAGCAGGACTTCCTCCACGAGGCGGTTGGGATCCGGCCCCGCATTCCTCGCCGGGGACAGCATCAGCGGTGATGGAAGAAGCAACTCCGCCGCGAGGTAATCATCGAGTGGATAAACATCCGTCTCGGGCCAGGGTGAAGCCACGAAGAGGTAAAGCCCGAAACCGGCGCCGGCCATCAGGAGACCGTAGGGAAAAGAGGCGTCCTTCATGCCCTGCTTCAGCGCAAGAGGGTTTCCAATCTTGCACGTTTTTTCCAAGTGTCTGATTTTCAGCGTTGAAGGGGAGCGTCTTCCCTTTTGCGCGAAGCCGTTCCTCTGGCATCTTGCATGGGCCCATCCGAGATTTGCGAAGCCCCTCCGATGCGGCGATCAATGGCCCTCCTCGTTCCATGTTCTCCCGGCTGACACCCTTTGACATTACGCGACCCTTCCCGGTCCTCGCGTGGGTCGCCGGGTATTATCTGCTCCACGCCATCGCCCGGATCGCGGTCGGCGGCAGTCTTCAGCTCGATGAGGCCGAGACCCTGTTGCTCACCCAAGAGTGGCGTTGGGGCTATGGCTCGCAGGGACCGCTCTACACCTGGCTCCAAAAGTTGGTTTTCCTCCCCTTCGGTCCGGGCCTCACCGGCATCGCCCTGCTGAAAAACTTCCTTCTCTTCCTGACTCCCGCCTTCCTCTATCATGCCGGACGCGAGGTCTTCCGCGATGACCGTCTCGCCGCGCTCGCCACCCTTTCACTCGTGTTCGTGCTCCACTTTTCCTGGGAGTCGCAGCGCGACCAGTCGCACCTTGTGCTCGCGACCGCCTGCGCGGCGGCATCCTGGTGGCTCCATCTCAAGCTGCTCCAAAACCGCGCTCCACGCTGGTACGCCGGTTTCGGGCTCGCCGTCGCCGCCGGGCTGATGGCGAAGTACAACTTCCTCGTGCTGCCACTCGGCATGGTCCTCGCCAGCCTTTTCTCCCGGGAAGGCCGCCAGGTCTGGCTCGACCGCCGGGCGCTCATCAGCCTGCTCGTGGTGATCGTGTTGACCCTGCCCCACCTCGCCTGGATGGGAGAACACCAGGCCATCCTCACCTCACAAAGCCACAAACTCGCCGCCGCGGATGACTCCTCAGTGGGCGGCGTGTTCGATCTGGTCAAAGCCCTCGCCGAGTTCCTGCTGATGCCCGCGCTCTACGGCGCGCTACTTTGGCGGCTCCAGCCAGTCTCCAAAGGGGGACGCGCCGACCGCATCCTCGCGGCTTGGATCACCGGCACGCTGGTCGCGGGGATAGCGGTCACGACCCTGATCGTGGTCGGTTTCGACATTTCCAACCTGAAGTCGCGCTGGCTCCAGCCGCTCTTCATCATTCTGCCGATCCCCGTGCTCTACGTCTGGCAGAACCGCCTCGACGATCGCCGGATCCGACGCCTGTCAATCGCCTGCCTGATCGCCGCGCTCGGCATCCTCATCGGCATGCACGGCCGGAATTTCACCGGATCGTGGACCGGGCAATCGAGCAACATCAACACCGCCTTCGACACGCTCGCGGAACAGATCCGCGCCCAGGGGTTTGAGGATGACCTCATCGTCTGCGACGATCTCCGCATCGCGGGCAACCTGTTGCGGCAGTTCCCCGGGTCCGTCGTCGTCGTGCCCACCCTGGAAGGCTTGGTGCAGGACTGGAAGCAGCCCATCCTGGTCGTGTGGAATGCCACGAAGCACGAGCAACCCCGTGAGGGTTTCGCCACCTTCGTCTCGCGACTGCGACCGGATTGGAAAGCGCCAGCGTCTCCCGTCATCGTCGAGGCACCCGGACATCGCGGCGATCCGCGGGTGGCGCGGCTGGGGGTGTTAATGCTTCCGCCGCTATGATGAGGGCGCAGACAGGGAAATGGGAGAAGAATGGCTCCCGGCGGCGAGTTCACCCGGGGAGCAACATCTTTGCCCCTGACACGTTCCTTGAAAAGACATTCCACGAACAAAAGGTAGAAGCTGCTTTCTGAAGTCACATCTTTTGATTCCGCCGGCGATGGGCCTTAGCATCTCATTCAAGGGGCACCCGATCGCGCGGCCGTTTGATCGTCGTGGTTGACATCGCGAGCGGTGCATGAGCGACATCCTGTCCGAGATGCTGGCCGCGCTTGCGGAAACCCTAGCAATCATATACACCGTCAGCCTGCTGCTGCGGGAACTCCGGAAGCTCCGGAAAGACCTCCGGCGCAGAAGAGGGAGGGCAGGGCGAAAACGGAAGTCCAAAGGCAGATCCTAGCCCCGGGGCTATCTGAAGTGGTTTTGCCAAACTCTTGCCCGGGGTAGGAGATCGCGAGACCAGGGCGGCTCATTATGGTGCTGGCTCGGATTCCACTCTCGACTCTTGGGCGACCTTCTCGAAAAAGGAGGTCTGCATCCCGCTGAACCGTCGGCCAATGAGGAATGAAACGATCGCCACAGCTAGAAGGCCCGAGAGGAAAAAGATCTGTTGCGGGCTGATTTCGGCCGGCTGACTTCCAGTGGGAAGCATATTCCAAATGCAGGCGAGAACGGTTGTCGCCGCTGCCGACATGACAGCGTACCAGATGACCGCGCTTCGCTGCATTTGCCCGATCATGGCGAGTTCTTGCTCCGTAAAAGGGTAAAATATTACATGCCGACTATGATAAATAGGATGAAAAAAGGATCCCTTATTTACACTCATGGGGCGTACACCTTGTCGGAACTTAGAAAAATTCCAACGCCCGATACGAAGGATTGGGTGGGGTTCGACGCCCTAGCATTATACTTGCCATAGATTATGAAGATCCTCAATTCCGCCCTTCTCACGGGCATCCTGGCCTGCCCTCGTCATCCTTGTCCTCCAGAACGCCGGCCTCGTGCTGCAGCCCTCCGGACCTCCGGGAGGACCGACGGAGATCACCGGCAAGGTCGAAGTGACCGCCCTTCCACTCGACCTCGAAAGGGTCAAGTCCTTCTCAAAGTTCGAGACTTATCTCGGCGCCCTGGCTGGGGAAGCAGTCAGTGACGCAGGTCTCAAAGTTGTAGTTCTCAAATCCCGCCGCTTGAAATCGAGCAGGGAATCGGGGACGCACTGAAGGTTGAAATCGATCAGGACCTGAGCTCCCCGCTGAAGGTGAATCTCTCCGAGATCGCAGGGGAAAAGCTTGAGTTCGGAATGGGTCCGCTGGGAACTCAGCAACTCCAGATCAACGAGAACACCCGTTCCTCCATGATCCAGTGGGTAGAAATCGGGATCACGAGGAAGGAGAATTGAGTTCCTCCCTCGAAAGGGGGCGTGTGATCACGCTTTCAGGAGATGAAGCACCCACATCCCGACTCTTCGAGGCCGAGCGCCGGGTCACCCGCCCGCTCCGGGCTCACCGCGGCTGGGTCGTTCGCGAGCACTCCAAGGGAAAGTGGATCGACCATCCCCAGGTCCGATGGAAGGACGCACTCGCCGCTGTCCGGAAGCTCCGCGCTGAGACGGCCGTCAGGATCGCGGTCGAGGCTCGGAAGCTGGAGGGTTTTGAGGACGCGATTCTCTGGGCCGGCGAGATGGCTCAGCGGGGAGAAACACCCTGGAGGAAAGCTGCCGGCCGCGTGATCGATTGCTTGCCGAAGATTGAAAATTAAAGCAAAATCAGTTCGATGACTCGATCCGACAAGTTGCAGGGTAACGAGAACGCGAAGAAGCCCGATGAAGAAAAGATCACCGGGAAAGGCCGCGTCGTGATCGACCTTGGAGACCTCAAGGGTGAGGCAGTGAGATGCGCTCGGAATCGAAAGATGAAACTCGCGCCGTGGATCCGTGAGGCGATCGAGGAAAAGGTTTCGAGGGAAGTAGATCCGAAAACTTATTGATTCCGGCTTCCTTCAAGTCTCAGCAGACGAGGCAGATTGATCATCTCGATCAAAGAGAGGTGTCGCTCTGGCCACAAAAAATTCAAGAGTCTTCGTCTTCACGATTGAAGGGCTGACACGATGGTCCCGCATCCAGACGTCGTAGTATCCGGACAAGCGCTCCGGCGAGTCCGTGTTCAATCGAATGAAAGTGTCGACGTCGGGAATATCGAAAGTGGGATCGCTCAATCGCTCCTGTTCGATGAACTTGGTCAAAGCACGACAAATCGCACTTCTTCCGCAGATCAGACGATGCACGTCTTCATCCACGGGGTGATTCCCTTTCTCACCGGTCACGAGCGGCTGCACATTTTCAATTACCTCTTCATGGGTCATTCCCGCCACAAGGGACTGGATTGCGATCAGCAGAAGACGGTATGAAGAGAGGATTTCCATCCCGAAGACAAATGTACGCTCGCAAAGGGCCTCCAGAAAGTTCCCGTCCCCATCCTCGTCTCTGGCGCAAAGCTTTTCATCAATGTAAATTGTGAAAATGAACATGAACTCGGTGGCGGACAGATCTTTCAGTGCCACAAAGGTCAAGCCCCTGGAGCCAAAGTCAGGAATTCTACGCTCCGAAAGATAAAGCTTTGTCCCATATCGCTTGCCGCTAATAGTATAGGAGCCGAAGATATTATCCACGAACGCCACCCCGGGTGAGAGCGAAGAGATTTTTGCGTCCCTCAACCTTGCCCTATCGACTGCAAGTTCAGAAATGGTTCGGTTGTGAAAACCGCACCGCGGGAAAGCCCTCCGCGGAGCCGCATACAATTTTCGATTGGGCTTATCAATAAAGGTCATTCAAAAAAAAGGGCTCTTCTATGAAAGAAGAGCCCCTTTTGTCAAGAGTAATTTCGCAACCAATCAGCCTTCCATGCTAAGCGGTTCCATTTTCTCGAATTCCTCAGTGAGGTGTCCAAGCTCAGCTACCGCCTTTGCAGCGTCACTCTTGGTAAGCCCTCTTTCACCAGAAACACCGATTATTCGATGCGCTTTCGCTGCATGTTTTAGATCGTGGTCGGGTGACTCAAGTTTGTATGAACTCTCAGTAGTCATGGTCGCAAATTTGGTGATTTCATTGAGTCTGGGACTCTCTAGCAAGCGTGGTGTTTCACGAACATTGTTCAATTCCTCACACACTTTTCGAGACACTTCCATTAGAATACGGAGAAAAGCGGTGAATTGGACCTCCGATATTCAATTGTTTCTCAAGTTTCAAGTGATTTTGTCTTAACTCTCACGAATGAGACACATTTTTTTTAGAAGAAATTGAGATTTCTTCGCTTCAACCATCTCTTTTTTACCCCATCTCTCAGCCACTCACACCCCCCGCCGAACCTCTCCCCGATCATTCCGATCGATCCGAAGAGTCCCTTTGAGATCCTGCCAGATCACGTAGAAGCGAGTTTTGCTAATCCCGGTCTCATCGTAGACGCGCCGCTGGAGCGAACTCACGCGGGTCCAGTCGCTGCTCATGCACTCAATGATGTCCTCGGCTGAATACTGCCGCCCCAGGCCCGCCTTCTTCCGCTTCCCGTCGGCACCGATCGCCTCGCGATAGGTGTCGGCATCAAACTCTCCATCAACGCGATAGAGACCGGCACCTTCGTCGAAGACCACGCCGATCTCGCCGAAGGGCCGACCGTTGTTGTTCTTTCCGCAGGCGAGGATCAGCTTCGATTCATCGTCCGGATCGGCGGGGGCAAGGTTCCACTGCGAGCGCACCCAGGCGTGCAAGACCTTCGAATTGCGGCCGTAGCTGCCCCGATCCCACCCGACCGCCTTGCTCGCGCCGGCCTTGCCGGTGAGACTGTGGTGGACCACGAAGGGCACCCGGTTCGGGTTTCCTTTCTTCACCGCCTGGCTGATTGCCATCAAGACCGAGCGGCAGTCCCGGTCTGAATTGAGATCCCCGCTCGTGAAGGTGTTCAGCGGATCGAGGACCACGAAGTCCGGCGAGCAGTCGAAGATGGCGGCCTCCACTTCTCGGGAACTAAGGAAGTGGTGCCTCGGCCTGGACTCGAACCAGGGACCAATTGATTAAGAGTCAACTGCTCTACCAACTGAGCTACCGAGGCGTTTCGCTTTCGCGGGGCTCGCTTGAGCGAGGGGTATGGTGCGCTCCGCCGGCGGAACTGTCAAACGGGGATTCGGGCGGGCTCCGAACCTCACTCCACGATCCCGACCCGCGTAGCGCCGCGGAATCTCCAGTAGCGCGGGTAGTCGTCGAGCTCGATCGCGACCGTCGGCGCGGGATCGATGGGGGCGGCGTTGCCCATCGCGTCGTGGACCGTGATCGCCGAGGCGTCGTGGGCGAGATGGAGCGTGGTTTTCTCGCCCTCGCCGGTTTGGAAGGCCGCGAGGATCCTCTCGTCACCCCGGCGGAAAAGGTAGATGTGCATCGTGTCGTCCTCGCGCAGGGTCGCGTCGAAGGAGGACCCTGACAAAACGTCCATCAGCGCGGCGGTGGCTCCGTAAACGAAGCGCGGTCCGTACTGGTAATCGAGCAACCCGAAATCGGGCGGGCCATCACGGCCGGGACCGCGGGTCATCCGCGAGCAGAAGAGGAGCAGACCCCGGTGACCGTTGGCCCAGGAATAAAGGATCTTCTGCGCATCGACCTGGGCCTGGCGGCGCTCCTGTTCGAGTCGCCAGGCGCTGTAACCGGTCTCGGTGTTGATCCAGCCGGTCGTGCGGTCGCCGGCCTCCTCCTGGAATCGACGCATGGTCGCGAAGCTGCGCTTGTAGTCGGCGAGATTGCCGTGGGCGTTGTAGGCGGGCAGGTCGACGAGCCCGTGCAGTTGCTTGACGAAAAAGGCGCACTTCGCCTCGTCGACGAGCGAGTAGCCGCCGTTGGTCACCGGTAGGCTGGGCGCGACCTTGCGGACCTCGTCGACGGAGAAGCGAAACTGGTGCACGAACTCCTCCGGCGTCCCGCTCCAATAGCCGATCTGATCGGGCTCGTTGCCGATCTGGACAAAACGCGCCTTCGATCCATATCGCTTCACCAAGGCGGCGAGGTAGGCGCGCTGGGGCTCCTCCTCGTGGGGATAACGCCAGCGGTTTTTCCCTTGGTCGGCGTATTGCGGCAGCACCGCCCAGTCGGCCGCGTTCATCGTCTGGAGGGCGAGCTCGAATCCACGCGAGGTGTAGGACCCGACCGCGGCGTCCATGCGGTCGTAGTGGAAAAAGTACTCGCTGCCGCCGTCCTTGGCTTTTCGTTGGCCCATCTCGAGGGACTCGTCGGTCCTCACCACCTGCAAGCCGAGCCGGGCGACGAGATCGGCCTCGCGGTCACGGGCCTCGGTCTCGGTGAGGCCGGCCGGTAGGGTCGGCTCTCCGCCCGGCCGCCAGTGATAGCGGCCGGGGAACGCGCAGATCCCGACAAAAAACTCGTCTCTTTTCCAAGCATCGCGCACCGCGTTGAGGTCGCGGGTCACTCCCAGATTGCGGATCAGGCGCGCCTTCACCGCGCCGCCGCTGAAACCATCGAGGGTCAGCAGATAGCAGCCGAGACCCTCGACCGAGAGCTCGACGGTTTGCTCCATCGCCCCTTCGAAACGCCACTGGGCGACGGCGTGGTTCTGCCAGTTCCACACCGTCAGCACGGCCCGATCGTAGGGCGGCGAGACGGTCACGCGGAGCCGGAAAGGCCCGTCGGCAGGCGCGATTTTGGTCCAGTGATAGGGTCCTTCGAGCGGCTCAAGCCCCAACCCGCCCCCGCTGAGGCGATGCTCGGGCAGGACCTCGTGCAGCATGGGCACCCCGAGATCGGCGAGCGGCGGAGAATCGGGTCCGACGGTCCCGGCGGCGCGCAGCGCCGGGATCAGCAGCGCCACCGCAAGAACCAAAGAGGGTCGGATCGGCGACATGACCCTCTTGAGTCGGTTCAGACCTCGGCCTTGAGCCGGCTCGGCACGAAGACCCACTGCATGCCCGCAGCTTTGGCGGCCTCGATGCCGGCGAGACCGTCCTCGAAGACGATGCATTCGGCGGCGGGCACACCCATGCGCTCGGCGGCGAGCAGGAACATGTCGGGGGCCGGTTTGCCTCGTTTCACGAGGGCAGGGGTGATGATGATGTCGAAAAGGTCGAGCAGTCCGATCGCGGCCAGCGAGGGTTCGACGAGGGAAAGATCGCTGCCGGAGGCGACCGAGATCTTTTTGCCCTCGGCGTGCAGCCTGCGGGCGAGGTCGGCGACTTCGGCGACGGGTTTCAGCTCGTTGAGGTGCTGCGCGTAAAAGGCGGCCTTGAACTCGTGGATCGCATCGGGGCAGATGTTGCTGGCGAAGCGCTCGTTCAGCTCCATCACCGTGACCCGGTCGGGCACGCCGGCGTTGGCGTAGAATTCATCCTCGCTCCACTGCCAGGGAGCGCCGTGGTGGGTGAAACTCTCGGTCCACGCCCGGAAATGGAGCGGCATCGAGTCGACCAGGGTCCCGTCGCAGTCGAAGATGTAGCCGGCGAACTCGGTGTCGGGCAGGTCGAGCGTCATGCCTCAGGCCTGGGGCGCGGGTTTCTTGTTGGCAGAGTCGCCCGGCAGGGCCTCGACCACTTCAGCGTCGATGCTGGTGCCGCCCTTGCTGAAGAAGCGCTTGAAAAGGCGGCGGGGCAGGCTCTTGCCGGATTCCTCGGCCTCGAGCTCGGTGAGGGCGCCCTCCTTGGCTTTCTCCCAAGCTTGCGCAAAGCCGGGCGCATTGAGGACCATCGCCTTCTCGGCACGGGCGAAGATTTCGAGTTCTCGCTCGAGGGCGGTGGTGTCGTTCTGGACGCGGCCGGTGTTGATCTTGATGCGCAGGTTTTCGTTCTCCTGCTTCAGGGTGTCGAGCTTGCCCTTCATCTCGGCCATCTTTTCCGCCTCGATCTCGAGCTTGTCGCTGAGATGGCCTTTGAGCCGCTTCAGCTCGCCCTTCGTCTTCCAGTGGGCGATGATTGAAAGGACGCAGAAGGTGAAGCCGAGGACGAATCCCCAGAAGAACCAGTTCGTCACGACAGTTTTGACGGTTTCCATGAGTCGGGGACGATACGGGCGGAATCGCCATCTGTAAACCGGGGAGGGCCGGTCAGGGGGCTACCTCGGAGAAGTCCCCGCGGTGGGGCAGCTTCACCTTCCAAGGCGCCCATCCATAAGTCGCGGTGTGGACGAGCGGGTCGTGATTGCAGGCCGCCATGTCGGCGATCACATACGAATGCGAGGCGATCCAATGGGCAATGTGGGCGGGGTCTCCCTCGCGGAAGGCGTCGACGAGGCGGGCGAAGGACGCGACCCGGCCGTGGTCGAGGTGGAGGTCGTGGCGTTTTTCCAGCCCCTCCGCGCGGAGCGCGACGACGGCGGCTTCTCCGATGTCCGCGGGATCGAAAGGGGCAAAGCTGTCCGGGTAGTGGCTGCCGTGCTCGATGGCCCGCTTCACGATCCGGGGAGTGAAGGTCGCGCGAATCTCCGCCGGCAAGCGGTCCAACACGGCCCGCATGATGTCATCGTGCCCGGCACCCCAGGCGCCAAGGTTTCGGGGACTCAAGGCGAGTATCAGGCAAAGCAGGATGGGGACTCGAATCATCGATGAGTCATCGGATAGCCTCTTCAGATTCACAGCTCAATCTGCCACTGCATCACGGCGCAAGTGAACTTGCAATTAATTATGATAATTATATAATTTCCCATGTCGTTCTTTTTTCACCGCCGCCTGCTCTTCCCGGTGCTCCTGCTGCTGGCGATCCTGCATCCGCGACCGCTTTTCGGACTGACCGCGGATGACTATGTCGCGACCCGGGTCGAGGGCTGGACGGTCCGGGTCGAGAAATCGCTCGACGGGGATCCCCGTCGCCAAGCGGCCCTTTCCCTGCTCCAGAAAAAGCTCCGCCTCGTGGTGCGGGCAGTACCGCGCCAGACCCTGCCGAAGCTGCGCCGGGTCACGATCTGGCTGAGCCGCGATGTCGCTCCAGGAGCCGCCTACCACGTCTCCGCCGACTGGCTTGCCGAGAATGGTCGCGTCGTCGAGATGGCCGGTGGGGTGGAGATCGCGAGTGTCGACGATTTTCTCGAGTGGTCGAAGGGCCAGCCCTGGATGGTGCTGCACGAGCTCGCCCACGCCTGGCACCATCGTTTCGTCGCGGGCGGCTACGACAATCCCGTGGTGCTGGCCGCCTACAACAAAGCGGTGCGCCTGAAGAAGTACGAGCGGGTCAAGTACTACGATGGCAGCCGGAAGCGGGCCTATGCGCTGAACAATCAGATGGAGTTCTTCGCCGAGATCAGCGAGGCCTACTTCGGCAAAAACGATTTCCAGCCCTTCGACAACGACGAGTTGAAGGCCTTCGACCGCTCGGCTTACAAGATGGTCGAGAAAATCTGGGGCGTGAAAAAGCGTCGCTGAGGCAACTGGGCCCGTCCGCGGAGGAGGAGACGGACGGATCAACAGGCGGAGCAGCTCTTGCCCGAGCAGGACTCGCCGGAGACTCGGTTCCATGGGAGGCGCGAGACGAGCATGGCGAGGGCGCACCAACCGGTCGCACCGGCCATGGTGACGCCCGCTCCGAAGAACAGGCAGAGCCAGACCCAGGCCGGATCGACCGTCAGGGCGAGCACCCCGCCGGCAAGGATGCCGATCCCGATGATCAGTTGGACCTGTTGCATCAGTGGAAAGACTTTTTTCTCGGCCCGGCCCACGGGCAGGCCGGCGCTCCGCCATGCGAGGATACCGCCCTCGAGGTTCTCCACGCGGGTGAAACCGTGGGCCCGCAAAGCGGCCAGAGCCGACTCGCCGCGCTTGCCACTGCGGCAGTGGATCACCACCGGCAGATCGGGGGAGATCTCTGAGACACGGCGGCTCAGCTCACCAAGAGGGATCAGACGCGCGCCCGGGATGTGCATTTCGGCGTGCTCGACCGGCTCGCGGACGTCGATGAGTTGGCAGGCGCCCATAGAAAGGCGCTGATTCAATTCGGCGGGGGTGAGGGTGCTTTGCATTGCGGACCGGGTTGGCTTAGGATCTGACGCACGGCTCAACATCTATATTGCCATATAGCGATCTAGCAACGTGATTCCGCGATGCCCGCGAAAAAAAGATCCCAACCCAAGCCGCCGATGTCGGATGCCGCGCTGGAGATGGTGGCCCTGCGTTTCCGGGCCCTTTCAGAGCCGATGCGCTTGAAGCTGCTGAACCTGCTGATGCAGGGCGAGCACACCGTGGGCCAGCTCGTCGAGGCGACGGGCTCGGGTCAGGCGAATGTCTCGAAGCATCTCGCCGTACTCCGCGATGCCGGCATGGTCGGGATGCGGAAAGAAGGACTTTCGACCTGGTGCCGGATCGCCGATCCGATCGTGCATGAGCTCTGCGAGATGATGTGCTGCCACCTGCGCGAAGAAATGGAAACCAAGGCGCGCGCCTTCTCCGCTGGGAGCTGAAACCCGACCGTCCGTCGATCATGTCTGGCCTGCTCGAAATCCCCCTCACGATGGCCGTCATTTTCCTGCCTTTTGTCGGCATGCTGGTGGTGCGGGCCCGCTACCGGAACCGCTTCGTCCGCTTCTTCTTCGCGGTCGTGCTCGCGTTCGGCTCCGGTTGGCTCGCTTACTACCTCGCGAAGGACTTTGGTTGGAAGCCGCGTCTGAAAAGCGGCGGCGAGATCGGTCTTTCCCCGATGGGTTTGTTTGGTGCCTTCGCGACGGGACATTTCATCGCCCTGCTGTTTTTCGTCTTCTCGGGTGATGCCGCAGCCGGCGGACGGACGGCCTCGCTGGAGCCGGATTGGCGGGTCGGACACAGCGGACGCGACATGATGTATTACGAAGAGGCTCGTGACGGACGCTGGGAACGCATCGAGATCTCCGGCGAAATGCTGATGGGTCCGGCGCACCACGTGATCTATTTCGATTCACCCGCGGAATGGGAAAAGCGGGTCCCGGAATGGGCCCGAGGACGTCGTAGCGAAATCATCGCGCGCATCAGGAGCGCCTTCCGTCCACCGGACTACGAATACCACGGGGCGTGACCGGTGGCCGGTGTGGCCCGAAAGAGAGGCAGCGTGGAGTGGGCCCGCGCGAGGGTCGCAGTTGACGCGACGGACCGGACCCGTCAAAGATGGCGCGTTCCCCCCATCATGAATCCGCGCTTCCTCGCCCTGATCCTGTTGCCTCTGCCGGCTTTGCTCCAATCCGAAGAGAAACCCCTCACCTTGCTGACCCCGGAGCTGATCGCGAAGCTCCCGGAAGCGGAGCGGAGCGGGTGGGAAGCCTACCTCTCCCGCTCGCGCGAGTCCGCCGCGAAAGAGCGCGCGCTGCTCGCCGCGGAATGTCGCGCGGCCGGCCGGGAAGGCAGCGAACCCGCGCCGAACGACCGGGCCGAGTTCGAATTCGACAGCGACACTCCGGTCGAGTGGTATGGCCGCCCTGAAAACATCGCCCTCGCCGCGATCGTCATTTCCTATCAAACGCCCACGGGCGGCTGGTCGAAAGCGATCGACTACTCGAAGGGGCCGAGGAAGCCCGGCACCCACTGGACCAATCAAAAGGGCGAGGGCTGGCACTACTGCGGCACCTTCGACAATCGCAGCACCACCGAACAGATCAAGTTCCTCGCGGGAGTCCACGCCGCCACCGGCGATCCGCAGGTCAAAGCGGCGCTCTTGAAGGGCCTCGACTACATCTTTGCCGCACAATATCCGAACGGAGGCTGGCCGCAGAATTATCCGGTCGAGCGGGGTTACCACGAGGCCATTACTCTCAACGACGATGCCATGACCCACGTGCTCGAGCTGCTCGTCGGTGTCGCCGCGGGAGAAAAGAGTTACGCCTTCGCCGACGAAGCCCTGCGCCAGCGGGCCCGGGAGGCCGTTGATCGTGGCATTTCCTGTCTCGCGGCGATGCAGTATCGGATCGACGGCAAGCCGACGGTGTGGTGCGCGCAGCATCATCCGCTCACCTTCGAGCCGGTCAAAGCCCGCGCGAAAGAGCCGCCCTCGCTGAGCGGCGGCGAGTCCGCCACCCTGGTGAAATTCCTGATGCGCGAAGCGCCGGTCACGCCGGAATCCACCTCCATGATCGAAGCCGCCCTGACCTGGTTCGAGGCGAACCGTCTCACCGGCCTGCGCGAAGTGGAAAAGGACGGCAAGACCGACTACATCGCCGATGCCGCGTCCGACGAGGTCTATTGGGCGCGCTTTTACGATCTCGGGAGCGGCAAACCCATCTTCGCGGGCGCCGACGACGGCATCATCTACGCGACCTTCAGCGAGATGGCCGCGAAGAACAAGGTCGCCTACGACTTCATGACGACCCGCCCGAAGGACCTCATCGAGAAAGAAGCGCCGCGCTGGCGCAAACGGATCGAGAAGGAAACGAAAGCCGGGCGGTGAGCCGCACTCATCCCCACACCACCAGCAGGCCAAGCAAGCCCGCGGTCAGCGCGTAATAAGCGAAGACCACCAGGGTTCTCCGGATCACGTGGCCCTCGCGTCCTAACAAACCCACCGTAGCCGCCGCGGCGACGACATTGTGGACGCAGATCGTGTTGCCGGCGGCCCCGCCGACCGCCTGGAGAGCCACGATCCAATCGGGACTGGCGCCGATCTGCCGCCCCACCCCGAACTGGAAGAGCGCGAACATCATGTTGCTGACGGTGTTGGATCCCGCGACGAAGGCGCCGAGTCCGCCGACCAGAGGTGCCACCATCGGCCAGCCCGATCCGACGAGATCAGCGATGCCGGCAGCGAGGGCGATCGGCATTTTTTCGTATCCCGCGGCACCGCCGCCCGTGTTGAGAAAGACCTGCACCATCGGCACGGTGAAGATCAAGGCGGTCGAGGCGGCGAGCGTGGTGCGGCCGGCACGGGTCCAGGCCCGCTGGATTCCTGCTGCGGACAGCCCGTGCCACCAGGCCGCGAAGAGTGCCACGAGGATGAAAACGGTGGAGGGCAGGTAGAGAGGCTGCACTGAGACCGCGATGCCTGCTCCGAAAAGGTCCACGATGTCGAGCGAGGTGGCTTTCAGCCACGCTCCCAGGGGCCACTGCGGCAGGCGGGTTGCCACCAGGAGCAACGCGACGAGCAGGTAGGGCGTCCAGGCCTTCACCTGGCTCATCGCGGCGAAATCCGGATCGGGAACGAGGCTGAGCGAACCCGACCATTCCCGCGGCCACTGTTCCTGGCGGGGAAAATCCCAGACTTCCTCGGATGGGGGCATCATCCAGCCGCGGCGTGCGGCGAAAACGACGAGCAACATGCCGACGCCACTGCCGGCCAGGGTTGGGAACTCCGGTCCGAGAAATCGCGCCACCAGCCAATAGGGGATCGTCATCGCCAGTCCTGCGAAAAGCGCGAAGCGCCAGAGAGCGAGCCCCTCGCGGAAGGACCGCTTTTCACCGAAATAGCGGGTCAGCAAGCAAACGAGGAGCAGAGGAATCAGAAACCCGATCAACGCGTGCAGGGTCGCGACCTTGAGCCCGAGCGAGGCGAGATAAGCCGACCAAGCCGCGGGATCCCCGGCACCGCTGTGCGCGATCACCCCGGGGTCTCCGGCGAGGCCTTTGTTCACCCCAATCAGGATGGGAGTGCCGACCGCTCCGAAAGAAACCGGGGTGCACTGGATCGACATGCCCACGACGACCGCCGCCATCGCCGGGAATCCGAGCCCGGCGAGTAGCGGCACGCACACGGCGGCGGGAGTCCCGAAGCCGGCGGCCCCTTCGATGAACGAGCCGAACAACCAGGCGACGATGATGGCCTGGACCCGCCGGTCGGGCGAGATGCCCTCAAAGCCGGCCCGCATCGCGCGCAGGCCGCCACTCTCGCGCAAGGTCTCCAGCAGCAGGATCGCCCCGAAGATGATCAGCAGGATCGTCGCGGTGATGATCAGGCCGTTCACCGTGGCTGCGGCGGCCTGGATCAGCGGAGTTCGCCACAAGCCGAGGGCAAGGACGACCACGGTGAGGTAACACAGGGGCATCGCCCGCGCCGCCGGCCAACGCAAGCCTACCAGGAACAGGCCCACGATCGCGATCGGGAGCAGGGCAAGGGCGGAGAGGGCCAGGGTCGGCATTCCGTGATTAGAGCGGTCGATGGACCCATTGAAAAGTCCGCACTCCGGCCTTGCGTGCTTGCCAAGCCCGCTCCCGCTCCGGCATGATCCTGGGATGCGCATCGCCCATTGCCAATACGAAAGCTGGTGCGGCGAGTTTGACCACAACCTCGCGCGGGTCGCCGAGGGTCTCGCCCGCGCCGATGAGGAAAAAGTCGCGATTGTCTCGTTTCCCGAATGTTTCCTGACCGGATATCCCGACGAGGAGGGGGCGGCAAGGCGGGGCGCTTTCACCGTTGCCTCGGACGAAATGATGCGTCTGCTCGATCTCTCCTCGCGGCACGAGGCGCTGGCCATCGTCGGATTCAACGAAATCCGTGGCGCCGACCTCTACAACACCTGTGCGGTCGTTCATCGCGGCCATCTGCTCGGCACCTACAGCAAGTGCGCCGCCTACCAGAAATTCCACCGTCAGGGCCGCGACTTCCCCGTCTGGACCCATCGTGGCGTCACCTTCGGCGTCATCATCTGCGCCGACGGCGGCTACATCGAGCCCGCCCGCATCCTCGCGCTGAAAGGGGCCCGGGTCATCTTTGCTCCGCATTTCAATTCGATCGCCGCGCCGGGGATCCTGAACCATTTCATGAAAGTGCGCGCCGATCACACCGCCCGCGCCATCGAGAATGGAGTCTATTTCGTGCGCGGCAACAACGTGATCCTCGACTTCGCCAAGAGCGGCTTGACCCGCGGAGAGAGCATCGGCTACGGCGACAGCTACGTGCTCGATCCCGGCGGCGAGATCCTCGTCCGCAGCCGACGACACCTCGAGGATTTCATCATCGCGGAGATCGACGAGAACCATCGTCCCGATCAAGCGTGGGGTCTGAGCAAAAGCGCGTGGAGCTTCCGGGAATTCGGACCTTTTCTTGCGGAGGCGGCGCTTGGAGCGGGCCATGAATCCACGAAGCCTCAGCTTCAAGGCGCGAGATAAAGCGCGTGGAACCGGATTCCCGTTTTGGCGGGCCCTGAAAAGACCACGCGAAACCGGATCCGGTCCGGCACAGTCGTTTTGTCAGGATCATCCCACTCCACCGGAATCCGGAAGCCGCTCTTCGCGATCGTCGCGACCCGCCCCGAAAGGGCCCTTTCGGCGTGGTCAAGCATCTCGATGGTCAATCCCGCCTCAGGACCGAGGCCATCGGCGTTGAGAAACACCTTCGGATCGGTCCCCTTTTTCAGCGGGATGGACGTGGTGACGAATTCGCTCGTGATCTCCGGAGCCTGATAGTCCCCCGGTCCCTTCCCCGATTCATCAACCTGGAGCGAGGCGAAGCGGTCCCTCGGCAGCACGGCGATTCCGACGCCCCCTCGCGGCGCGGGAGGACCGCCGGTGCCCCGGGGATCCCAGGCGCCATAGTAGATCAATGTCTCATCGCCGACATTCTCAAAACCCTGACCTTGCAGCAATCCGCCTTGGTCCCAGGCTCCGTCCTGGCCGCGATCGAGAAACGTCCACTCGTGCTTCGGCTCGCGAAAGTTCAGTCCGTCGTGACTCATCACGAATCCGAGATCGACGGTCACGTCCTTCCACTCCTCCGCACCGCTCCAGCGCCCGTAGACGCCGAGCAGGACGTTTTGCCGATCCCAGACCGCGATGCCTTCGTGATTCTGCGCTCCTTCGCGGCTGCGCCCCTCGCCGAGCCATTGGTGCTGGGTGTCTCGCACGAAACCGATGTGGTCGGTTGGCTTCCATTCGATGAAATCCGCCGAACGGTAGATGCGCACGACGCGACCCTGATAATGTTGGATGCCGGGCATCGCGTTTTGGGCGGTCAGGTAGTACCAGCCATCCCGCTGATATAGCCCGCCGCAGGGCTCGAGGTGGACCAGCGGCAGCAGCAGGTCTTCTTTGCGCAGCTCGCCCTTGACCGGTTTCACGTCTTTCACCGGCTTCCACGTGAAGCCGTCAGGGCTCGTAAAGGGCAGCAGCGTGCCCAGGCGCGTGTTGTGCCGGAAATAGACGTGCGTCGTCATCTTGTAACGCCGCTTTGGGTCGGGCTCGACGTCGTCTTTGATGACTTTCAGATTCACGAAACCCCAGTCCCCGCCCATATCGACGAGGTTGTTCGCCTTGCTCCCCTTGAACTCGACGAGGCCGAGATCCGGCTTCGTCCAGGCCACTCCGTCGGCGCTTTCGGCGTAGGCCGCCCGCCAGCGCGCCGACGGCGCCTTGCTCGAGGTTTCATCGTCGAAAGCAACATACCACATGCGGAATTTGCCATTTTCGCGGATCACCGAACCGTAGAATTGCACGCCCATCGCATCCGGACTCCCTGCCTTGCCCCTCCGCACCACCGGGTTCGCCGGATGCCACAGCGGTTGATGCATCTCCAGCTGCAGGTTCCGGCTGTGGGGAATGGAAAGGTCGTCGAAGGCGAAGAGCGTCACTCCCTTCGTCTCATCAAAAAGATCGGCTCCCCTGACAAAACCACCAAGTAGGAGCCAGATTCCGGCGACAATGGAGATGAACTTCATTCCCCCACCAGCCAAAGCGCCTCGTGGGTGCGAATCACCAGAGCATCACCGGCGGGCACCGGAGAGGAGTTGGTGTGCTCGCCGAGGTCGCTCTGCGCGATCACCTCGAGCTTGTCGGGATTGACCTTGAAAACCACGGTATCACCGGCCTGGCTCAGGGCATAGATCCGCTCGCCCGCGAGCAGGAAGGACCCCCAGGACTTGCCGGCACCGGGCAAGCGCTCTTTCCAGCGTTCCTCGCCCGTCTTCATGTCGAGGCAATAGACGACCCCGCCGCCGGTCTGGTAGTAATAAAGCCCATCCTTCGCCACGCCGTTGCCGATGCCTCCATTGTGCCTGACCTGGTGCCAGAGCCGGTGGCTGGTGGTTACATCTCCGGAACCACCGGTTTTCACGGCAATCGAGTTGCCATTGAAACCACCCATCGCGAGCACCGTCCCGTCACCCGCGACCGGCGAAGTGTAGACGAGCGGGTTGAGTCCCCCGCAGGTCCAGAGCAACTCCCCGCTCTTCGGATCGAAGGCTTTCATCTCCATGGGGAAACTCATCACGAGCTCTTCGCGATCGCCCGCCTTGACCAGGATCGGGGTGCTGAAAGCTCCGATGATGCCATCTTCGCGGCCGGCGAAACCATCGGTGCGCTCGCCGGTTTTCCATTCCGGTTCCTGCCATTCCCACACGGTCTCCCCGGTCTTCTTGTTCACCGCTTGCAGGGATGCTCCTTTCCCGGGTCCGTGATAGAGGAAACAGAGGTCGCCATGGAGCACCGGCGAGCTTGAGCTGCCCCATTCGTGGGCGATCGCGCCGAAGTCTCGCCTCCAGAGTTCTCTCCCGTCCAAGTCATAAGCCGCCGCCCCGGCGGAACCGTAAATCGCCACCACGATCTCACCGTCGGTTGCCGGCGAGGCGGAGCAGTAGGGATTCGTCGGATGGGTGGTCTCGGGCTTGTCGTAGGTGACTCCGTTTTTCCAAAGCAGTTTGCCATCGGCGAGGTTGAAACACATCACTCCACGCCACTTCTCAGCAGTGACCGGCTGGGTCACGAAAATGCGGTCACCGTGGACGATCGGCGTCGAATTGCCGGCCTCGGGCAAGGCGATCCGCCAGCGGACATTCTTTTCCTTGCCCCACTCGAGGGGCAGGTCGGAGGCATTGGTTTCGCCCGAGCCGATGATGTCGCCGCGCCACGCGGGCCACGAATTGGCGGAAGCCATTGCAGCCGCGAGCGAGAGGGAGAGCAGGGTGAGGTGGAATGCTTTCATGCAGGCTGCCGTAATGATCCCGGGAGCCGGCTAAACTGTCCATCCCGCATTGACGTCAGCGCGGAGCGGCCAAGAGAATGGATTGATAGACCTTGCGCAGGATCGACAGGTCCGAGTCCACCGCAATCCGGGAAAAACCCAAGTCCACGTGCGCCTTCAATTCCGCTGGATCGCGGACGAGGATCCCGGCCTCGAGACCGGCGCTACGGGCGGCGGAGAGCACCCGGCTCAAACAAGCCTCGTAGGTGGCCCGGCCATCGTTGGCGCCGTGTTCGATCTCATGCCGCAGGTCCGCCGGCCCGATGAAAAGCGTATCGAGTCCTTTCACGGCGGCGATGTCCACGGCATTGTAGGCGGCTGCGACACTTTCGATCTGCACCATGATGATGGGTTTGTCAGGATGCTCTTTCAACCCGTAACCGGTCGCCCGCACCGTGCGTGAGAAACCACGTTTCCCCATCGGGGCATGGCAGGCAAAGCGGACGATGGATGCGGCCATCGCCGCCGTCTCCACCCGCGGCACCATGATGCCATCCGCTCCCCAGTCAAGGACCCGGGCGATCTGGTCGGGCGCCGGAGCGGCGACGCGGACGATGCCCTTGGTCGCGGTGCCTCGAAGCGCGCGAAGCTGATCACACAGGGTTGCCTCGGAGACACAACCGTGTTCGAGGTCGAAGAGGACCCAGTCGAATCCGGTAAGCGCCGCGAGTTCCGCAATGACCGGCGAGCCGATCGAGAGCCAGGTGCCTAGGGACGGGGTGGATGGAATTCGGTTCATCAGATGTCGAAAATTTCCAGGCTAGCTTCTTCCCTCAAACCTCGCATCGCCAGCTCAATCCGCTCCTCGGTAAATCGCCGCAGGTCCGCCCCCGACCCGCCGCTGCCGATGAGGAAGAAGCCGGAGTCCCGCTCGAAGTACCCGGCACCGACGCGGATCACCGCCTTCACGATCAGGTTTCGCAGGAGGTGCAGCCAGAAGCGCGCCTGCCAATCATCGGGCAGGGGCCGCTCGCTCCCGTAGCCGGCGAAGGCCCGTTCAAGAAACGCCCGGTCGTGAAAGCAGGCGAGCAGCGAGAGATCGTCCATCGCATCGCCGGAGATGGCATCGTCGAAGTCGATGAAGGCGGCGACGCGGTCCGGTGTGCCGAGGACGTTCCAGAGGGCGAGGTCCTTGTGGACGAGGACGCCGTGGTCCAGTTGCAGCAAATCCGCGTGATCGAAAATCAATGAACGCAGGTTCGAAACCCGCCCGGTATTGAGGAACCCACGCCTCTCAAGGAATCCGAGATGTTCGTCGAGCCGGAGCAGGAAGTAGTCGCGGTAGGATTCGTGAAAGCCGGCCAACTCGCCGCCGGACCCCCAAGGTGCGGGATCAAAGGGTCCGTAACCACCCGGTCGGATGGCCTGCCAGCGGGCGACGTTTCGTCCGATCTCGAAGGCGACGTTCGCTTCGTCGAGCGATCCGGCCTTCCACCAGTGGTTCAAGTCCGGATGCGGGATTCGTTCGAGAGCCTGCCAGGCAAAGGGAACCCGGCTGCGGCTCGCATCGCAACCCAGGACACGCGGCACGGGGACTCCCGTTTTCGCGACCTCGGCGAGGACGACGGATTCGATCGCGAGATGGCCGTCCCCTTCGGGGCCGTTTTCGATGCGGAGGAATGCGGGCTCGCCGTCGATCTCCGCGTTCCAGGTGAGGTGGTTCCCCTGCCCCGCCCCGGGCGAAAGACGGAGGTTTTCCGAGTGAAAGTGGGCGACGAGCGCATCACGAAGCGCGTCCTCGGAGATGTCCCCCGCTCCGGATCGCGGCTCCGTGCCGTGAAAGGCGGCGGGACGATCGCATTTCCAGTAGTGAATGTCGCGGCGGCTCATTCGGTCGAGCGGCGTTTCCACCACGAGGCGAGGAGGCCACCGATGATGTTCTGCATCACTCCGCTGAAGACACCCGCCGCCGCCGCTAGGGGCATCGCCGCGAAATGTTGTTTTGCCAGGGCCGCGGCCATGCCGCCATTCTGCATGCCGACCTCGATGCTGACGGTCCGCGCGATGGTCTCGTCGAAGCGGAAGAGCTTCGTCACCAGATAACCGAGACCGAATCCAAAGACATGGAGCAGGAGGGCCGCGAGCGCGAGCCGTCCGAAGTTCGCGGCGATGGCTTCGGCGCTCGCTGCGACAATGCCACCGGTGACGCAGGTGAAGGCGATCACCGCAATGGTGGGACCACAGGCGCCGATCCGGTCCGCGGTTTTCGGCAGGAGCCAGCGGATGAGGACCCCGAGCGTCACCGGAGCTACGGTCAGTTTCAGCGCCGACAGAGACATTTCCACGACATCGACTTCGACACGGCTGCCGGCGAGCAGGCTCGTCCACATCGGGGTGAAAAAGAACGCGAGAATCGTCGAGCACATCGTCAAGATGACGGAGAGGGCGACGTTCGCCTTCGCGAGATAGCTGATCATGTTCGAGGCCATGCCGCCCGGGCAACTCGCCACGAGGATGATGCCGACGGCGAGCCCGGTCTCGAGCTGAAGGAGTGTGGCGACGAGCCAGCCGCAGAGGGGCATGAGGGTGTATTGAGCCCCGAAGCCCAGTGCGACGGCAACCGGCATTTTCCCGACTGCCTTGAAGTCATCGAGATTCAGGGTCAGGCCCATTCCCAACATCGAGGCTGCGAGCGACCAGAAGATCCACTCCTTGCCGAACCACAACATCACCGGCGGAAAGAAGAAGGCGACCGTCGCAAGGCTCACGAGCCAGACGGGATAGAGGTTGTTGAACCAGTCGAAGAAGGATTTCATCGCGGAAGTGAATCAGTTCGCGTCCGCTCCGTCGATCCCGAGTTTCCAGGCATCGTATTCGGCGGGGGTGAGATTCCGGTGAGTGGCCTGGTTCGCGACCTTCCCGAGGGCACTGCCGGATGTGACGATCTTTCCGGCCTTGATGTCGGCTTCGGTGAGGCGGTGGTAGCAGACGATCTTCGCCCCGTGACGCTCGAAATCGTGGACGATGTGAAGGACGCCGTCCCGATCCTGCGCCGCATCGGGATAGGAGGTGGCGCGTTCATCGAGAAGGATTTGATGAGGCCAGGTCGCACCGTCGTCTTCGGAGAGGTAGGCCGTCATGTGGGTCCGCTCCGAAGGCTGATCGATGTTCGCTCCGTTTTTGATGAGGAGGATGTTTCCGGAAGCGAGTCGCTGAAAAAAGGTGCGTGAGGAGGGACCTGCGATGCCTTTCGCCGGAGCCATTTCCGTCCAGGTCTTGCCTTGGTCTTTCGAAAAGGATTCCCCCACCCCGTAGTTCGTACGTCCGAGCATCCAAAGCGTTCCGTCCTTCTTCTCGACGATCATGTGCTCCTGGAAGGTCTTGTCCTTTTCGGGGATGAGCGACTGACTGAGGAAGCGCAGGGTTTTGCCCTGATCCTCCGAGATGAAGACATTCGCGTGATTGAGCTCGGGTTTCGGATGAATCAGCGCCGGGTCCATCGGCTCGCCTTTCGCGTAGCGGCCGCGCCAGCCTTTCGGGCCCATGTGCTCGATGAGGTAGAGCCATTTTCCGTCCTTCGTGATGAAGGGTTTGTTTTTGGTGTAGCCGTCTGAGAGGCGGACCGGCTTGCTCCATTTCGTATCCTCCCGATCGCCATCCTCCGCGCTCATCGTCCAGAGCCCGCCGCGCCCGTCCCAGAAGCCGTAGACCTGGCCGAACATCAGGGTGACCTTGCCATTCGGATCGGTCCAGATGCCGGGATCATTCGTCCGCACTGGTCCGTCGATGTCGACGGCGAGGACGGGTTTGCTCCAGGTCTCGCCCTTGTCGCCGCTCGTCACGACGAGGGTGCAGTTGTCCTCGTCTTCACCGATGTCGCCGGTCTTGAAAGTGACCCAGATCCGTCCGCCACGCGAAACGGTGATGCCCGGCCCGCAGAGGAACATGCGGTTTTCGTCGAGGTAGCGGGCGGGAACGGGAGTGGTGTGAACCTCGGGAGGCAGGAGGGAATCGGTACGCTCTTTTTCCTTCTTCTTCGCGACCGCAACGTCCTTCAGGCCCGCATATCCCGGGCCGCCTGCGCCGAGATAACCGCCGCTGGCGCCGTTCTCCTCCCGCGAAACCCAGAAGGCATAGAGCGAACCTGCTTCGAGATGAAAACGGAATCGCACCGGCTTGCCCGCAAGACCAGCGAGTCCCGGCACTTCGATCTTCTGTTTGGTCGAGTCGACCGCTATCGGCTCGGAAGTGGTGAGAACCTTCCCCGCTTCGTCGAGCGTTTCGATACGCAGGCGGCCGACGGCATTCACGAAGAGATGCCGCCCGCTGAACTTCACCAAACGCGTTGTCAGCTTCCCCGTGCCCTCCATCGAGGCAAAGCCATCGCGGCGCAGCGTCGCCAGACCGATCGCGCCGCCGCCGTAGATGTCCCCCTTGCCTCCGCCCGCGTCGCCAGAATAGGCACAGTAGGGAAAGACGAGCTGGTCATCGAGCACCACAAAAACGCCCGTCGTCGTGTGGAGGTAGGCACGATCCCAGGCTCCTTCCTTCCGTTCGCCCCGGATGAACCCGCGCCGATCCGGACGATCCCAGTGAAACCCATCGCGGCTGAAGCCAAGCTCCAGATCGGTCAGCTTCGGGAAACCACCCTCCTCGCAGATCCGGTTGTCTGGCCCCCGATGGATCTGATGCATGCCGATCATCAGGCTCTCGTAGGCGACCGCAGCGAGGCTGTAGAGCTGCGGAGCCGCGGGCGGGCCCGGATAGGTCTCGTCCGGCTCGGGCAGGTCGAGGCGATCGGCATTCGTCCAGTAAACCGCCTTCGACCAGTCGGAACCGTCGAGAAAACGATCGCTCTCGACGTAATAGCGGCTGCGTCCGCGCGGGCTGTCCTGCTTGATGCTCTGGACCCATTTGCCGCGGAAGGGATTGTAAAAAATCGAGCCGTAGTCAGCGGCGGGCGTCGAGCACGGGACCGGCTTCGACCAGGTGATCCCGTCGGAGACCTGCAAGCTGTGAGTCAGGCCCGGCACCTGCTGATCCTTCGGCACGTGCGACCAGCAGGTGAGGAATTTCATGCGCTCCTTCGGATCGGTCGCATGGATGTCATACCAGAGCGCGTTGTCGGTGCCCGCGGTCCTGCCCTCGCCATCGCCCCACGCCGCCCCCTCGGGCAGCATCTCGCCACGGCGCGTCCACGTTTTCAAATCGGGACTCGTCGCCATCGCGAGCGGCCCGCGCCAACCGGCGGTGTAGAACATCTTGAAGAGCGACTCCGCCGGATCGTAGAAGACGCCACCTTGACCGAGATACACGACCTCGTTGCGCTTCTTTTCCACTTCCGTCTCCGCGCGGAAGACCGGATTGCCCGCGAACTTTTCCGCCTGGTGAAAAACGCGTTTCAGATCCGTCGATTCAATGAGGAAATCATCGACGAAGAGCTGGCGGCCCACATCGATGGGAATCACCCGCGGCGGCTTGCGCAGATAGGGCACCGGCATGGGCTCGTCCGAGGCCGGATCGCGGAAACGCGGCGGCCAGACGTCGGGCAGCTCGATTCCATTGTAGAGCTTCTCGGGTTTCGGCCCGGTCGCCTTGTTCGCGAGCATCTTCAGCTTCGCGTCAGCGGAGACGAGCTTCCCGGCGAGGATGTCTTCCTCGCGGAACTTCGCCATCAGGATCTCGGCGTCGCTGTGGCGGTTCCAATCATAGAGAATGTGGATCAGTCCATCGGGTGCCTCGAAACCATCTGGATAGGAGACCGCGTTGCGCTCGTCGAGGAGCAAGCCACCTTTCCAGGTCTGTCCTTCGTCGTCAGAGAGCCACGCGCTCATGTGGGTGCGCTTCTCGAGACGCTCCGCCGGAGAGCCGTTTTTCACGAGGAGGATGCGACCCGATTTCAGGCGCCGCAGGAAAAAGCGCGCGTTGATGTTCTGCACCGTGGCGGCCTGCTTCGGCTCGCTCCAGGTCCGGCCACCATCGCTGGAGAAACTTTCGTGCGGTTGGCCTTTCGTCCTCGCCAGCGTCCAGAGGCGGCCGTCTTTCAGCTCGACCATCATGTGCTCGTCGAATTCCCAGCCGGGAAATTTCAGATTCCCCCGCTCGGTCCAGGTCGCGCCCTCGTTGGTTGAGGCATAGACCCGCGCCGTCTTGCCGTGCCAATCCGAGACCGGCAGGAGCCAGTCGCCGTTCGCGAGGACGGTGGGTTTATTGAGGGTGCAGCCTTCGGCGAATTTCACCGGTTCGGTCCATTCGGGCTCGGCCGCGTCGGGATCGTCGCAGCGCATCCACCAGTTCGTGATGCGTTTGTCAGGATCGCCGAGCTGCTGGTCGAAAAAGAGCCAGAGCCGGCCCTTCGGATCGGTCCAGAGATTGCCGACGAGGGCCCCGCTGATCTTCTGCGAGGCCTCGGTGCGCGCGCCGACGGCGAGGCGCGGCTTCGACCAGGACTCGCCGCCGTCGTCGCTCGTCGCGAGCAGGAAATAGCCGTCCGGTTTGTCGCCCGTGCCCGTCCAGCAGCCCCAGATGCGGCCGCGCGGCGAGCGATCCATCCCGATGATCATCGCCCCGGCCCGCGCCTCGTCCTGGAACTCGGCGCCCGGATTCGTGATCACGACCGGCGCGTAGGGATCCTGTTCCTTCACCTCCGCACCTTCGCCCATGACGAGGAAGACCAGCTTCTTGAAGCGCAATTTCTCGCCCTTGGCGACCTGCTTCTGATAGAGACTGACCCGGTTGATCTCGCCGGGGAAAAATTGCGTCTCCGGCACGTCCACCTTCGTGAAACCTGCCTTCACGAGCGCGTCCTCCTGGCTCGCGGCCTTCGGGCGCTTCGTCGGGGTCAGCGCGTAGAGCAGGCCCGGCTTCGTTACCGTCACCTCGGTGCGCTCGATGCTGGTGCGGAGAAAGGGTTTGCCCATCACTGCCTCGGGCGCTTCCTCCAGCGTGTAGTCGCGGTCGGTGAAGAGCTTCACGCCGGTCGTCAGTTCGGCCTTCTCGACGGGCGGCAGCGGGATCGGTTTCCGTGTCTTTCCCTCCTGCGAAGCGAACTCGCCGAGCGTCTCCAGTTTACCGAAGACAATGCGCTCCTTCCGGCTCTCCGAGGTGTCGCCCTGCGTCGCACAGAGCCAGATCGTGCCTTCTTGCTCGCGGAAAGTCGGGTACTGGAAACTCTTCACCGACTCGAAACGATACTTCCGCTCCCAGGTCTTGCCGTCGCGTGAAATGTCGACGTTGAAGACGCTACGGCTCACGCCATGGATGCGCGTCGCCTCCTGCCAGCCGAGGTAATAGAGATCGCCGAACTTGTCGAAGGTCGGCTTCGAGTTGCCGCCGTTTTGAACGAACGGCATCTCGCGTCCTTCCGTCCAGGTGCGGCCATCCCTGCTGGTTGTGAAATGGTAGTTCCCCGCGTCGTTGCGACAGATCGCCACCCAGGTGCCGTCGGGAAGCCGGTTCACCGCTGACTCGCTCAGCTGCTGCGACTGCGGTTCGTTGTAGTGACCGAGGATTTCAAAAGTGGCGAGGTCGTCATGCACCAGCGCCAGCGCGTTCTGTTTGCCAGTGAAGTTGTTGATCGCGACGTGAAGTTTGCCATCGAAGCGCTTGAAGGAATCGAAGAGAAAAAACGACGAATCCACCGCCGGCTTTGTGAAACCCTGCAGCACCGCATCGGCGTGGAAATACTGCGGCTGGAAGTCGAAGGTGCCCGTGGCCGTCTTCAGCTTCGCCCGATGGATCGTCGGAGCGAAGGCGCCGGAAACGAGGTCGAAATCGCGATACCACATCTGCGACTGCCGCTTCCCCGGATCCTCGCTCGTGAAATAACAGCGCAGTGTGGCTGCGTCCTTTCGCAGAATGCGCGGCACAAAACACGCCCCAACCGGCAGTGTTTCGTTCTCGAAAACCTGTTCGCCGCGAGCGATCGGGATGACCGTTTCCAATGCAACAGGGTTCAGTCGGACCACCGACAGGGTCGCATAGATCTCCGGCCAGCCCGCCGACTCACCCGCGCGGACATCGTTGACCTCGGCGACCACGTAGGCCGTGCCGTCGACAATGACCATCTCCGCATCGTGCGCGCCCTTCACTTGCGGAGCCGTAACGGTGACGAGCTTTTCCATCACGAGATCCCCGGCAAGTGCCGGATCCCAGCCGGCGGGAACGAGAGGCTGGGCAAAGGCCGGAGCCGTCAGAGCGAGGAAGGGAATCAGGAGCGCTTTCATACGAGGGTGCGGGAGCTTAGCCGGAGCGACGGTCCGACGGGAAGGGCGGATCTCGTGAAAGAGTGTGTTATGTTAACGCAGATGCCCTCCCGCTCCCCCATCACCCTCCACGATCTTGCCCGGGCCGCCGGGGTCTCGGTCATGACCGTCTCGCGAGCCTTACGCGGCGAGGCGCGGGTTGCAGCGGCGACGCGGGAGCGCATCCTCACCTTGGCGGATTCGCTGGGCTACCGGCCCGATCCCGATCTCGCGCGGCTCATGCAACGGGTCCGCTCTCGCAAGACGGTGAAGTTTCGCTCCGTCATCGCCGTGATCCGCGAATGGGTGCCCGGCGATGATCTGCTCAGCCCTTCCTACCAATACGTGCCGCTCGAACCGATCCGGGAGCGCGCCCGCGGCCACGGCTACGAGGTCGACGAGTTCTGGCTCGGCCGTGACGGGCTGACTCCGAAGAAACTCGGCAAGGTGCTCCACGCCCGCGGCATCGAGGCGGTGATCGTGTCCCCGCAAAGCACCCGACTCCTTTGCGCCGAGGTCGATTATACGCCCTTCGCCGCCGTCGCTTTTGGTTACGCGATGCGCGAGCCTGCGCTGCACATGTGCGCGGGCAACATGACCCTCGGCATCCAGACCGCGGCCGAGGAACTCAGCGCCCTCGGCTACCGCCGCATCGGGGTCGCGGTGACGCAGTGGATCGTGAATCGCTCGCAGTTCGGCTACAGCGGCGGGCTCTTTCATTTCCAACAGAGTCTCCCGGAAACGGATCGCATCCCCTTGCTGTTGCTGCCGCACAACCGCATCGAGCGGGGTTTCGCCGCTTTCGCGAAGTGGATGAAGGAAAACGAACCCGATGTGCTCATCTCCTTCGACACCCATGTGCCGGGCTGGCTGGAGAAACTCGGACTGAAGATCCCCGCGGACATCGGTTTTGTCGTCCACGACTGGACTCCCTCGATGAAAGGCTACGCCGGCATCTACCAGCGCCGCGACCACCTGGCGGCCTCGGCGGTGGACTTGATCGTGACCCAGCTCTCCCAGCACGAGCGCGGCGTGCCCGCGGTGCCGCGACAGATCATGATCCCGCCGCAGTGGGTTGTCGGAGAGAGCGTGCGACGGGACAATGTGAGGAGGACTCGGTAATCACAAACCGAGACGCTCCAACATGCCGGCGCGCCATTTGGCGCTCGACTCGGGCTTCATCAATCCTTGCGGAACGAGGTGAGTGTCGTGGAATGCAAGCAGGCGGTCACGGATCTCGCGCCGGGTGTCGATCGGGAGCAGCTCGGCCTGGGCGAAGTGTTTCGGCTTGGGGCTCGCGTTCTGGGCGACACAACGGTAAAGGAAGATGCGGTCGTAGGTGCTCTTGAGCGGCAGGCGGCCCAGCTCACGAAGGGTCTCGCGCAGGACTTCCGGCGTCTCGTCGAAAAGGCTGAGGAGATGGGCGATCTCGACACCGTAGACCCAGTCGGGCCCGCGGTAACGATGCGAGGGATCATAGACGCCCGAGGTCTCCCAGGCGATGATCCCGAGGGTCTGGCGGACGAGGCTGAGCAGATAGGCGTCGACCACCTTCTTGCCGATGTGTTTGCCGCCTTTCCACAGCAGCTCGGAGCCCGCGATCCAACCGACCGCAAGCAGGGGATTCGAGGTCATCAGCATCTTGCCGCCATGCCAGAGGTAGCGGACGGGATTGAGGTAAGGCTGGAGCTCCTCATATTTGCGGTAGACCCGGCTGGCGGTGCGGACCTTCTCCGAGACCTTGCGCAGGTTCATGTCCTTCACCTCGAGGATGGGGAGTTCCTCGAGCAGCAGCAGGATCTGCAGCGAGGTGCGGTTGACCGCCTTGAAGAGGCTCTCCAGATTCAATTCGAGCAGGGGCATCTCCGAATCGGGCCGGTAGATGCGCGCGATCGATTCGGTGAATGAGGCAAGGTCGAGGAGAAGCTTGCGACCCTCGAATGTGCCTCCACTCCAATAGAAGCCGGTGGAAAAACGCTGCAGCACCAGGTCGGACTCGTGATCGATCAGCTCGGCGACGCGCGCGTCCATCGTCAGATGCGCCTCGTCTTTCCAATCGATCGTGCTGAGCTTCTTGAAGTCGGGGAACTCCATCCATTCGCCATAGGCCATCAACACCTTCTCGAGGCCGTGGCGCTTTGCGTCGAGCCGGGCGGCCTCGCTGCGGATCGCCTGCCGCGCGATCTCGATGATCTCCTCATCACCGCTTCGAACCGGATCGGCGGCGGGGGGAACCCGGAAAAAGACCAGCGCCAGCAAGCCTGACAAAGCCACCACGAAGATGGACCACTTCGCCCAAGCCGGCTCAAGGGAGGCGAGCATGGGGAGCAGGGCGAGGGCCATGAACAGCAGGGACCCGATGATCCTGCCGCCCCGGTTGAGGCGCGACCGCGACTGCCAGGCGGACTTCTCCTCCATGACCGGTCAGCTTTCCCCCGGCTTGCGGACCGAGCCGTAGATTTTGGAAAGTTCGAGCAGGAGAGGTTCCAGCTCGCGGTAGTATTCGTCTTCCTTCCGCTGGTCCTTCTCGCGCCGCAGGGTGACGACCCGACGCTCCAGTTCGTCGCGGCGGGTCCGTTGCTCGGGGGTGAGGAGCCGCTCGAACTCATTCTTCACCAGCACCCGCTGCGCGGCGAGATCGCCGTCGGGTTTGGCTTCGGGTGACGCGGTTTGGGTCGGGGTAGTGCCCTCGAACCATTCCGAGCGCGAGCCGAGGCTGTCGCCGTTGTCATCGATCAGGGCATGTTCGGTGGCGATGCGGCCCTCGGATTTGTAGAACTCCGCGACCTCGCCGGCGGCATGGAGAAAAGCTTCCAAGAGGGAAACCTGGTCGTCGTTGTCGCGGTCCGCGTCAGCTTTTCCGGAAATGGCTTCGGCGAAATGCCGCCCGAAGCGCGAATAACTGAGCTCTGCCTCGTTTTTGGTCGAGGTGATGACGACACGGCCGGGCTTCGACAAGGCCCTGACAAACGAACCACTCGCCGAAGCGGTGTTGATCACGCAGAGAGTGCCAGCGTAGGGCTCGAGGGCCGCGGCGATCTCCGCGTCGGTCAGGTCGGGTCCGCGCAGATTGAACTTCACCTCGCGCTGATCGAAGGTGCCGTGGCCGATCAAAACGAGCCAAAGCTCGGAGGATTTCTCTGCGGCGAGGGCCGCGATGAGTTTTTCAGCATCGGAGGGCGACCCATCAGGCGCTTCATCCAGACCGATGGTGGCGACGGTGGCAGCGCCCTGCTTCGCGGCCTCGGTCCAGTTCGCCGCTGTTTCGGAGAACTCCTTTGCATACGACTCCATCCCGCCGCTGCCGACGACGAGAAGAATCTTCAAGCCCTGCTCGGCGCGCAGGGCGGGAGCGATCAGCAGCATCAGCAGACCCAGCATTCGCATCATGGTTTTCAAATCGTTCCTTTCCTCCTCCGCAGGGACCACTCGCCCAGGAAACAAAGCAGGGCGATCAGGAAAAGCCAGGGGCTGTGCCAAAGGGGTTTCTGTTTCACCTCCACGAGCGGCAAATCGAGTTGCTGCAAGCGCTCCGCCAGTCCCGCGAGTCCGTCGACCCGGATCAGTTCGCCTCCGGTCGCGGCGGCGAGCCGACCGAGCAGCGCCTCATCCGGTCCCAGTCGCGCGTATTCGGCGGCCTCGGGATTGAAGGCCCGGGCCACCTCTCCGGAGCCGACCTCGCGGCCTTCGCCATCGATCACCTTGGCCTCGATGCGGTAACCCTTGCTCTCCTCGGAAACGTGGGCAGCGGTGAACAGCCCCGGCTCTTCGAGCGAAGGCTCGGCGGTGAGGGCGCGGGTGGATCCATCGAGGTCTTTCACCGAAATCGACACCGTGGCGTCGTCCTGCGGACGAAACTCCAGATCGCGGACCCGGATGGAGACGTCGGTCACGGGGATGGCACCCTCGAGCGATTCGCGTTTCTCGACCTCGACCCGGGCCGGCACGTCGTTGACCGCCCAGCGCAGGAGCTGCCGCCACATCTTGCCGAGTTCGGCCTGCTGCTCGGAATCCTTCATGCCCCAGCGCCAAAAGTCGGCCACGGCGACTGCGGCACTGCGCCCTTCGCCATAGCGTTGCGTCACCACCGCGGGCAGGACGCGCTGTTCGCTATCGGTCACGGTCGCGAGCAAATTCGCGCCGGGTTTGATCGCGGTAAGCTGATTGATCGCAAAGAAGGGCGGCATATAGGCGAGACGCGTCTCTTCGTCATCCTGGCTGGTGCGCAGGCGCATCCAATCCTCCAGCCAGCCTTCACGGGTGAGGTTGTAGGCCGCCTCGAGCGCGGCGGGGCCGGTCGTCAGCTCCTCGAGGTAGACGGGCAGCAGGCGTCCCGTCGGAGTGTTGTCCCAGCCGCCCTGTTGGAAACTTTCCTGACCGCCTAACATCACCACCGTGCCGCCGCGCAGGCTGACGAACTGTTCGATCAACAGTTGCTGCTCAGCAGTGAAAAACTCCGCCTCAAGGTCGTCGATGATGATGGCGCGGTAGCGGGTGTAGAGTTCCTCGGCGACCTTGGGAAAACCGTCGCGGAGCTCCTCGGCCGAAGCGGTATTGAGCCGCACCAGCACCGGCTCATCGTAGCGTTGGGTCTCCTCGGGCAGGTTGCGGTTGAAGCCGCGGAAGAGCGGATTGCTGCTCTCGCCGGAACCGCCGCGGTATTCGAACTTCGGCTCGCGACGCGCGATGCGGATCAGACCGACCAGATCGAGCTCGGCGTCGCCGGCGATGGCGCGCCGGAGGAACTTGAACTCCCAGTTCGGCCGGCCGCTCAGGTAGAGGATGCGATAGGGACCATTCCCGCGGTTCACGGTGACGCGATAGGCGTCGTTCTTGTCGGTCAACTGCGCGGGCTTCGCTCCGTTGGCCGCGCGGATGCCGACGGTGAGGAAGGAGATCCCCGGAGGCATGCCACCGAGTCGCAGGCGGGCGGGCGTGGAGCGACGCTCCTGGCCGGGGGCAAAGGCAATCTCTTTCATGGCGATCTCCTCGCCTTTCTCGTTGGTCACGAACAGTTCGAGCGGCTCTTCGTAGCTGCCGAGCACCGAAGCCTCGACGTTCAGGGTGACCTGCGCGTCCTCGAACTGCGTCGTCATTGTCTCGACGTGATCGACCGACAGATCGCGGGCCGCTTCGCCGAGCCTTCCGAGGACCACCGGAAACACCGGCACGCGCTTTTCATCCGGCGCCGCCTCGAGCTCGGCGATGCGATCCTCGAGCGCGGCGCGGTCGGTGGCGTTGCCGTCAGTGAGCAGGACCGTCGCCGCGAGCGGACGTCCGCGGAAACGCATCTCGAGATTCTCCAGCGCTGCCCCGAGCGTGGAGCTGTTGCGGGTGAAATCGAGTCTGGTGAAGTCGGTGACCTGGCGCAGGCCGCGGTCCACGAGGAAGGGCTGGACGCGGAAAGTCTCGGCGATCGCCGCGATCCACGGAAGCGGATTTTCGGGATCAGGCGAGACCAGGGCGCCACGCAACTCGTCGGCAGGTGTGCTGCCGCCCCCGAGATTCAAGGCGAGACCGGCGGAGTTGTCGGCAAGGATGGCCACGTCGTTGGAGTGGGATTTGGGCACTTCCTCGAGATGGACCGGTTCGAGTAGAGCGAGCGCCAGCAGGGCGAAACCCGCGAGCTTGAGCGTGATCGCTACGACCTTGGTGAAGCCGCGCAAATGGGAACGGCGGTAGGTGAGGAAGACGGCCAGCGATGCCGCCATGCCGAAGGCCACCGCGACCCAGGCCCAGGATTCGTTGGCAAAGGCGATGGAGGCGAGGGTCATGCGACGATAAAGAACGGGAAAGAATCAAACGCGAATGGGCGAGAATGCCCGCGAATGGGAGCAAATGTCTGGGAAAAAGGAAAAGTCATGAACAACATCCTGACAAAACCTCAATTTCCCGCTCCCAGCTCTTCGTAATAACGCCGCACCAGATCACGAAACTCGCTCGGGACCGGATCGCGGTCGATGGGGGCGAGAGGATTCTCGCGGTTGAGGCGGGCGATCTCCTCAGAGAGGCGCTGGCGCAGCTCGACGAGCGGTTCGGTGATCTTCTTCCGAATCGTCGCGGCACCCGGCGGCAGGTCGTCACGGCGGTAATCGATCCGCATGGCGCGCGCGTCGTCGCGCACCTGGGCGACCGAGTTGCGCAGGTCTTCCTGCGGCAACATCTCCTCGATGTTGGCAAGGCGGTCGCTCCATGGCTCGTAATCCTCGCCGGTGATCGGTCCGGGGACACGCTCCTCGGAGCTGTCGTCAAAGAAGAGGGGTCCCGCGGTCGGGGCTCCGGTAGGCATTCCTTCGTTGCGATCGTCACCGCCATTGTTGAGGGCGCCACCTCCACCGGCACTGCCACCACCCGCGGCGAGTTGGCGCTGTGGTTGGCCCTGACCCTTTCCTTGACCTTGGCCCTTGCCTTCGCCGGGACTTTCTCCCTTTCCTTTCCCCTTGGCTTTGCCGCTCTCTGCCGTGGATTGGCCTTGGCCCTCACCTTTGCCATCTCCAGGTTCTTCGCCGGGTTGCTGACCTTCGCCTTGGCCTTCACCCTTGGCTTTTCCTTCGCCCTTGCCCTTTTCGGCTTCCGCGAGACCCTTCTCCTTCCCTTCGCCTTCGCCACCGGCTTTTCCGTCTTCGCCGGACTTCTCGCTTCCTGACCCTGTTGGGTCGCCGGCTTGACCCTCTTCGGTCCCTTCGCCTTCCTTCCCGGACTGTCCCTTACTCTTGCCCTTCTCTTTCCCGGCTTCGGCAAGGGTGTCGCCGGGCTCCTTGCCTTCGCCATCCTTGCCAGTGAGACGATCGGTCTCCTGCTGGGTCTGTTCGATCAGCTTGTCGAGCTCGGATCGGGCGAGGCGGAGGGAGTCGGCCTCGTTGCCGAGGATTTTTTCGGCGGCCTTTTCGACACGATCCTTGAGTTCCTCGATGCCGCGCGAGGCGACTTCGGCCGCTTCGCCGGCCTGGCCGGGGCGGTTGTAATAAGTCAGATCGCGGGCTTCGCCGAGCGACTCACCGATGTCATTCATCATCGCGTTGCGGACGGCTTCGTAGAGCGCGTCGGAGAGGAGCGGTTCGGTCGGCTCGGCCTGCTCGCTGAGCTGGCGCATGCTTTCGAGCGCCTCCTCCAGTTTCTGCTGCTGCCCGGCGATCTCCTGGGCCAGTTCCCCGCGACGCTGTTGGTTGTTCTCGGCCTCGCCGGTCTTGGCCATTTCGCCGAGTTTCTCGCCGATGGCCGATTGGCTCTCGGCGAGTTCGCGGACGCCGTCGCGGAGGCTCTGCATCTCCTTGGCGAACTGCTTCGAGGTCTTCTCGCGGAACTCTTCCTTCATTTCCTCGAGCTGCTCGCCGGCGCGGGTGGCGGCATTGGCAGCGTCGGCAAGTTCACCTTCCCCGAGTTTTTCGGCGCTTTGCTGCACGCTCTCGCGGGTCTCGTCGAGCTGCTTCCGCTCCTCGGAGAAATTGGCGCGATTTTCCTCGGTCTCCATGCGCTCGGAAAGGTCGTCGAGTTCGCGGAGCAACTCGCGCTGCTCTTCCTCGAGCCGCTTGAGTTGGCGCTCGATCTCCTCCTTCTCCTTGCCGCTGGCGTTCTGGAGCTGGTTCTCGAGTTCCTTGATCTTTTTCGCGATCGCTTCCTGGCGCCGGGCGAGGTCCTTGAGCCGGTTGAGCACGGCGAGGTTTTCCTGCTGCTCGGGGGTCTGCCCGGCGCTCTCGGGGGTCGAGTTTTCCTGATACTTCAGTTCTTTCTGCTGGAGCTCAAGGTTGAGATTGCGTTGCTGTTCCTGCTGCGACTGGCCCGAGGACTGGCTCTGCGACATGGAGATTTCGGTCTCGCGGGCGCGGGCCTTGAGGAGTTCGGAATAGGCTTCCTTGGCGTGTTTCATCCCGTCGGGCAGGCCGGCGCCGTCCTTGGCGTTCACGACACTGGCAAATTGCGCGGCGGCGAGATTCATGGCCCCGCGGGCTTTGGTGAGGGCCTCGCGCACCTCGGGGTCCTCGACTTTTTCCAAGGCCTCGTCGGTCTTGCCGATGACGATGTTCTGCGACTCGAGGAGGACGCCGACATCATCGCCATAGGTCTCGAAAGGCCTGCCAAGCTGTTGGCTGCGGATCAGCTTCCAACTCGCGCTGAGGATCTCCTTCTGGATCTTGAGCAGTTCATCAGCTTGCCCTTGACCGCCCCCGCCCTGGCCGCCGCCAGGCGCGCCCTCGCGGACGACTTCCTCGAAGAGCCGGACCTCGGCAAAAAACTCGTCGCTGGCGCTGCGGCGCACCTGCCCGTCTTTGTCCTTGTCCTCGGCCCAGAAGTGGTAGCTGATGAAGTCGCGTTCGTCGGCGTCCAGCTTCTCGATGTCGAGCTGCGTCGCCAGCGGGGTCTTCTTCTCGCCCTCGATGGGTGTTTCTGTCAGGATGATCTCGTTGGTTTGGTCCTGGAACTGCCAGGTGACTCCCGCGCGCAAGACCTCGACGTCGTCCCAGACCTCGGCCTCGAGCGGCAGCTCCTGCAGCGCGGAAACCTCGAAGTCTCGGCCGGGGAAGGTCAGCTTCCACTGCGGCGGCAGGTTTTCCTTCACGTTCACGGTGAGCCAGGGCGGCTTGCGGTTGGCACGATCCTTTTCATCGACGAGGTGGACGCGGTATTTTTGGGTTTTGTCAGGCTGGTGGTCGACGACGAGCACGGTGGGGTCGGCGGGATCGGCTTTCAGGCTGAGGATCTCGCCGTCCTCGCCGAACATCTCGGCGGCGGCGACGGGTTTGTTGACTTTGAGGCGCCAGCCGACCTTGGCACCATCCATGACGGTGATCTTGCGGGTGTCGGTGATGGTTTCGGGCTCGCCGCCGAGATAGGCGGGCGGGGTCACGACGGCGTCGGCCTGCGAGAGCTCGGGATACTCGAAGGTGGTGATGGCGTAGTCGCCGGACTTATCACCGGAAAACTCGATCCGGTAGCTGCCATCGGTGTCGACCTGGGGGATCAGGGTGGAAAAGACGGCGTCGTCGAGACCGACCTGCATCGGCACGCGGGATTCACCGCCGGCGTGACGGTGGATCAGGGTCGCCTCGCCCGGGGCGCGCCCCTTGAATTTCGCCTCGACGACGAGACGCGAGCCTTTTTCCAATTCGACATCACCGGGAGTGACCGTGATCTCATAAGCAGGCGCAGCCTCAGCCGGCTGCGGCGCGTTGTCCTCTGTCATCCGCGCAGCCTGGGGAGCCTCGCCGAGCAGGAACCAGATCGAGGTGAAGAGCGCCAGCACCGCAGCGATGGTCGCCCACGAGGTCGCGGCGAGCCGGCCCTGCGAAACCTGGCGAACCCAGCGATGGCGAAGGGCGTGCTCGCAGATCTCGCCGAGAAGTTTGCGCTGAAGGAAACTGAGGCTGCCATCGGCGGCAGGCTTCTGGTCCATCGCCGCGAGCAGGGCGGCCTGGAGATCGGGATGTTTTTCCTCGATGCGCCGCGCGATCTCGCGCAGATCCGGGGCGCGGCGCTCGATCACCGTGTAGCCGATCACGCCGAGGATGAGAAGCGAGCCTGGGATGGCAAGGACGAGCCGCCACGACCACCAATCCGTCGTCGCCGCGACGCAGGCGAGCGCGCCACAGAGCACGGCGCCGAGAGTCACGATTCCGATCACGAGCCAGCGGCGTCGCAGCCGCGTCTCGGCGGCGACCACGGGTCCGAGGCAGGAGGAGAGGAGTTTCTCGATCATGACGGATTTTCCAATTCTACGTTTCCGGGATCAGCTCGTCGCTCCCACCGGAGCCGCCGTGCCGGCGCGTTTTCCCGCGAGCCAGGTTTCCCCCACCAGGAGAACGAGGGCGGCGAGGACCAGCCATTTCCAAAGTTTCTGCCGACTTTCCTTTTGCTCGGATTCGACCCGCAGCTTCTGTGCCGCGCTCAATTCCGGCGCGGGTGCGGGATTGGCTTCGGCCAAAGGAATGCCGAGGGCGGCGAACTCGACGAGCGGATCAAAGGGATCGATGCGACCCTCCGAGGGATCGAGATTCACCGCGAGGAGGCGTTGTTCCCCCGTCTCGTCGGTGCTCTCATAAAAGCCGGGCGCGGATTTGTCGGTCTCGCCCACGTAGACGGCGGGCGCGGCGCGGATGCTGTAGCCGGCGTGGTCGAAGATGGAGAAAAGCAGCGGCACGAACTTCGAGGAGAGCGCGAGCTGGCCCTCCTCGGGACGCCAACCGGCGAAGAAATAGAAGATCGCGCCATCTCCGGTGCGCTGCTCCATCCAGGCGGGCGAGCCGCCATCGAATTTTGCCAGGATCCGCACGGAATCATCGGGCGGAGTGTTTCCGAAATCGAGGACGCGGTGTTTCCAAAAGCGGACCTTGGTGAAGTCGCGGATCTGGGCGCGGGCAAAAGGCTCGAGCACGGGATGTTCGAAGTCGAGACCAGATAGCATCGCGTAATCCTTCACGGCGGCTTCGCCCAGTTTCCACTCCGCTTCCCCGCTCAGTGCGGCAAACGCGGCTGGGTCGGTTTTCGCGTCAGGGATGGCAAGGACCAGTCCACCCGTCGAGGCAAAATGATGAAGCGCTTCGCCCGTCCAGACATCCCACGGGCCCGGAGCAACAACGATCTCCGTGGCGTTGGGATCGAGGTCGGCGCTGGTGGGCGTGGCGGTCACGATCGGCATCAGGGCGAGGGTCGGCTGAAGGGCTTTCTTCAGGTAAAAGAGCGGCGAACCGGCGCTGTCGCCCTCCGCTTCGGCTCCGAGGTAACGGATCCGCAGGGGTCGCGGCTGGACCGGAGCGACATGGACCTCGTTGTCAAAGGCATGGGCGTCGCCGGTGACCTCGATCGTGCCGCGCTCGGCCCCGGCGGGACGCGGTGGCGAAGTGACGATGCGTCCCGTGCCCGGTGCCACGAGCGTCTCCGCGTAGGTCTCGGGAAAGCCTTTCCAGCCAAAGCGCACCTTCGCCTCGCCCGTCTCGGCGGCGCTGCTGATGCGGACGCGGTAGACCTCGGCCTCTTCGATCTTCGAGCGGGGTGGCGTGGCCGCGAGGGTCAGGGACAGGTTGCCCTTTTCGGCGGGGGCGAGCGCCACGCAGCGGACCTTCACCACATCCGACCACGGGTTGGCACGGAGCAGTTCGCGATGTGCTCCATTTTGAAAATCGCTGATCACCACGATCTCGCGACGTTGGGCGGGGCGCTGGGTGTCGGCGGTGAGGAGCAGGTTCGCGGCCTGGGTCATCGCCAGGCCGAGGTCCGTCCCGAGCCAGGACAGCGCGGCGTCCTCTTTCCCCAAACGCTCGGCGACGGCGGACGCCCTCGCCCCCGCTCCGAGCCCGGAGAGCGTGGGCAGGTCGGCGAGCAAAGTGAACTTCTCGTCAAAGACGGCAAGGCCAAGCTCCACCTCGCCCTCGTAGGTGCGGGTCGCTTGGGTCGCCGCCGCGACGGCCGCCTCGTGGAGGTCACTGCGGCGCATCGAGGCACTGCGGTCGACGAGCACGACGACACGCGTCAGACTGCTGTTTTCCGATGGGAGTTGAATCACCGAGAGAAAAGGACGCCCGAAGGCCAGCGCCAGCAGGATCAGGGCGAGACAGCGCAAGGCGAGCAGCAGGATCTGCTCGAGCCGGGTGCGGCGGGTGACCCGCTCCGGCGTTTTCTCAAGGAACATCAGTGAACCGAACTCGATGTGCTCCTTCGGCGGGCGCCTTCTCAAGTGCAGGAAGATCGGGATGCCGACCGCCAGCGCGCCGAGGAGATAGAGGGGGAAGAGAAAGCTCACAGCACCGGGAATCCTGCCATGTTTTCAGGGGGGTGGCGAGGACGTTTTCACGGGCAAAACTCCTGCTCTGGAGGGCCGCTCAGGGCAGGGGCCCGCCCGGCCGGCGGTCCGTCAGCTGCGCGCAGCCTGAAACGTTGATGTAGGCGCTTGGATTGAGGCGATCGATCTCGATGGGCTCCACCAGCGCGTCGCAGTTGTAAAGGTTGATGTTGACCAAGCCCGTGCACTTGGAGAAACCGGAGAGTTTGGTGAGACTCTGGCAATTGGTGAAACCGAGCAGCCGCAAAGTGGTATTCTCGAAAGCTTCGCCGGTGCTCTCCAGACGCTCGCAGTCCGTAACGCGGACGGAGCGGAGCGCGGGGTGGGCGGTGAGGCCGGGCAGCTCCCGGAGAGCTGTCATCCGATAGAGGGCCAGCTGATCAAGGACGGGGAATCCACCAAAATCGAGCGACTCCGGGCTCTTCTCCCACCCCGAGAGCTCGAGCCGACGCAGTCCGGCCAGCGAGGAAAGGGCGTCGATGCTCTCGAACCTGCCACCCTGAAGGCGGAGCGACTCAAGGCGTTCCGGAGCAGGCAGGGATTTGAGTACCCCGAGTTCGTCGGCGTTGAGATTGGTGAGAGAGAGATGGACGAGTTCCGGTAGGGCCGCGAAGACATCGGGATCCATCGACCGCGAATCCGGCGCCCGATAAACCGTCAGACGGCGAAGAGCGGGCATCCCGTTGAAATCGTCGCGATATCCCCGGAAGAGGCGCAGATGCTTGAGGCCGCCCGCGGCCGACCACCGGTCGAGAATCTTGCTGTCAAACGCGCTCGACTGGATGGCAAGCTGGAGCAAGCCGTCGAGGTCGGCGAATTGTTGAATGTCGGGATCGTTCTCCAGATTCCGGGCACCGATCACGATACTTTTGAGGCGCGGCAACGCGGTCACCTCCCGGGCGGCGAGCCGGACGTCGTAGTTGACGGAAATCGATTCCAGCCCCGCGAAGCGATCGATGCCGCTCCACTGCGCGGGTGCGGCTGCCGCCGCTGAATTCCCGCTTTGCGAGGGAGTGCTCTGCTCGAAGAGGCGCAATCCGCTCATGGTGGCGAGGCTGCGGTCCAGCTCGGTGGTGAAAGGTATGAAGATCAGCCCGAGGTCGCGCACACCCGCCAGTCGGAACTCGCGGTTCACATAATCCGATTCCCTGACACCGTTGACCATCCGGAAGGTGTCGTTGCGCAACTCGAGGGCTTCGAGCGATTCGAACTCTTCCAGAGCATCCAGGGTTTCCTTTCCCCAGGAAATCGAAAGCGCCTTCGGCTTCCAGTAGTTCACGAGTCGGAGGGCGTCGGCATGGAACGGACCATCGCGGGTCACCGCCACCACCGGCCGGCCGAGCACGTCGAAATCGGCCGGAGCAAAAGTCGATGTTAGCTCGACGCTGAGGACATCGGCAAGCCGGCTCCGATCGAGGCTGGCGAGGAAATCGCGGACCGTCGAATCCGCACCCGTCGGGGACCCGGGACGCTGGGGCATGGTCAGCCCACAGATCCGCGCCGGTCCGCCGTCGCTCGCCAAAAGCAGGGTGCGACCCTCGACGGTGACGTCCCAACGCCCTGCGCCGTCGTAGCGGACGAGGTGCTCGAGGATTTCGCCATGGGCCTCCGGACAAAAAACATTGAGTTCGATCCACGCACCCACCGGCAGGATCAGGTCCACCTCGCTTTCGTTCAACCGTTCGACCGCCATCGAGGGATTCATGCCGATCACACCCGCATAATCAGCCGGCCCGGGGAGTCTCAGCCTCAGATTCTTCCATTCACCCGACTGAGCGCGCATCCAATCGGCGATCCAAGCTTGGTCATCGAGGCAGAGATTGACGATCTCGAGGTTGAAGACCTGACCGTCTGTACGGCGGATTTCGGCTTGGGTGCCCTTCACCCCGATGAGCGCCGCCTCGATTGTCTTGCCGTCCTTGTTGGTGAAGACCCGGGCCTCCTCGCCCTGCGCCGAGCCGGCCAACAAGATCACGGCCAGCACTAGGTTGCCGCAGCCTCTGAGGATGGAATGGCCGTTTGGAATCATCGCCCGCCGATGGCACGAACGTTCCCTTGATAACGCCATCGAAGCGCGGTGCCTAGCAAAAACCAAGACGGGCAGAGCCGGGGGAGCCAACGCCCGGAGAATCAGGGCTTCTTGGGCTCCTCTTTTTTCGGCTCCGCCTTCTTGGGATCCGTCGGCTTCGGCGGCTCCTTCTTCGCCTCCGGCTTTTTGGTTTCCTCTTTCTTGGGCTCCGCCTTTTTCGGTTCTTCCTTCTTCGGCGGATGCGTCAGCCAGATCTGGTCGATCTGATCCATGGCGTAAGGACCCCGCCAGTTGTCGTCTTTGAAGGAAAAGACCGCATTCTGCTTTTTGCCGGACTCGGAGACGACCACCCGCACCGGCCCCGAAAACCCCGGGGCGTCGCCCTTGGATTCGATCTTCAGCGTCACCTCGCCGCCTTTTTCGGGCACCTTGGCGGGCTCTCCCGCGCTCAGGCCCGCGGGCAATCCCTCGACCGTCGCCTTCAGCTCCGCGGCGTGGCCCTGTGTCCGCGTGACCGTGACCTTGATCGAGACGTCTTTGCCGCGTTCGAGCTGATAGGCGTTCTTGTCGAGCGCCGCAGTGAATGCCGGCACCGGAGCCGCAGCGGAAAGCCGATAACGCATCTCTGCTCCCGCGCGCCCATAGCGATCGAGCACCTCGACCGGGTAGGTGCCGTCTGCGGCGACGGTCCAGAGGTATTCCGGATCGGTTTCCTTGTTGCTGTCGTCCTCGCGGCGGATCTCGCCACCATCCGGCTTCAGCAGACGCAGCACCGGGTCGATCGGATAACCAAGGGCGCGGCCCTCAACACGCAGCAGCAGCTTGTCCCCCTTCTTCGCCGCGATGGCATGCCGGTTCGGCTTCCCTTTTTCCTTCAGCGTAGCGACCACCGGCTTGCCCGCCACGAGCTCGGGGGAACCACCGTCCGCCCCCGGGTCCAGAGGCAGGAGCCGCTTCGGCAGGTCGCCGGGCTTGAGCGCGAGCGAGAGCCGGTAGTGACCGTTGCGCGAGCCGATGTAGGAGACGCTGGCCGCGGGGGGATGGGAAAAACCCGCGACGGAGATCAGATACTCACCCTTGGCGGGAGCAGCGAACGTAAGGGCCGGGTCGAGGTTGCGGGCACCATCGTGCGCGAGCAAAAGCCGGTTTCCTTTGGCATCGTGGACATGCAACACGGGATCAATCGGAGACCGCAATCCGTAGGCCTCGAGGACGCCGTGCAGGGTCTCGCCTTTCTCAAGAGCAATCCGGTAGCTGTCGAGTTCTCCACCGGCGGCGAGGGTGCCGTTGAGGGTGAAGGGCAGCTTTGCCCGATCGAGGGCCTGCGCTGATCCGAGGGTCGAGTTGTCCTTTTCCTCCTCGCGCAGTTCCGCCCGCGATCCCACGATGAAAAGCACCGGGGCACTGCCACCCTCCGGATTGTGGAGACGCAGCCAGACCGGACCCTCCGACACCTTCGCGTCGATCTTCAGCTTTCCCGTTCCGGGCTTCGCCTTGTCGGGTTCAAAGGTGATTCCTTTCTCGGAGCTCCAGAACGACACCGGCCAGGGTTCGAACTTGCCAAAGAGGGTCAGGTCGACCACCTGACCCTGTTGACCACCGGATGGGAAGACCGATTCCAAGGTCGGTGGAGCGCCTGCGAGCACCATCGGCAGGGCCGCGCATGCGGCGATGAGGAGCCCGCGCATCACGGGAGATCACACGAAGAGTTCCTTGATGAGCCGACCGTTGTTGACGAGCTGGACCGGACGATTGTTGGTGTCGTGCAGGACCGTGGTCGGATCGATGCCCATCTTCGTGTAGAGGCTGGCGGCGAAATCCTCGGGCGCGTAGATGTTCTCGTTGGCGTAGTAGCCCTTCACATCGGTGGCGCCGACGATCTGACCACCGGGGATGCCGGCACCGGCCATCAGCACGCTCATGGCGAAGGACCAGTGGTCGCGACCGGCGTCCTTATTGATCTTGGGCGTGCGGCCGAACTCGCCTAACAAAAGCACCATCGTGTTTTCGAGGGTGCCGCGGTCGGCGAGGTCCTGGATCAGGGCGCTAACACCGGTATCGACGCGCTCGGCCTTGTCCTTTTTGAAATTCTCGAAGAGGGTGCGGTGATCGTCCCAACCGCCGTAATAGACGGTCACAAAGGGCACCCCGACCTCGGTGAGACGACGGGCGAGGAGGAGACGCTGGCCAAAGTCGTTGCGGCCGTATTTTTCTCGCACGGCATCGGACTCCTGCGAAATGTCGAAAGCCTTCTGGGCTTCGTCGGAAGTAATCAGGTCAAAAGCCCGGGCGTAATATTCATCGAAAGCCACCGCCGGATCCTCGGCGGCGGTGTCGGTGACCCGGCGCATCGTGTCGAGCGAGCGACGCAGATCGGCGCGCGATTTGGCGCGGCCCGCCTCGATGTCCTTCGGCAGCGAAACATCGCGCACCCGGAAACTGGCGCTGGAGGGATCGTCGGCGATGACGAAGGGAGCATTCTGCGCGCCGAGGAAGTTCGGGCCTCCCGAGCGCGACACCCGTGGAGTCGAGACGTAGGAGGGCAGGCCGAAAGGCGCGCGGCGATGATGGCTGACGACCGAACCGTAGCTGGGGTGGAAGGTGACGAAGGCCCCGCAGCCAACCGGCACCGGTGTCGGCGAACCGGTCATCAGGTAATGGTTGCCGGCCCCGTGGTTGTTCTGCACGTGGGCGATCGAACGGACCACGGTGAAGTTGTTGAAGCCTTTGGCCAGCTTGGGGAACTTCTCCGAAAAATGAACCCCGGGCACGCTGGTCGGGATGGATTTGAACTCGCCGCGGATCTCAGACGGGGCGTCCGGTTTCGGGTCGAAGGTCTCGTAGTGCGAGGGGCCGCCGTCCAGCCAGATCAGGATGCAGCGGGTATTCGATCCCGACAGGACGGGCGAAGCGGACGCCGAGGTCGAGGCCGACGCGGCCCGCAGCCCCAACATCTGGGACAAACCCAGACCGCCGAGTGCCCCGAGTCCGGTCTGGATGAAGTCTCTCCGACCGATCCCTTCGCAGTTCCGATTGTAGCTTCGCAAGTCGATGAGGGAATTTCCCTTGCGGACCAAGCCCCGGCAACGTGCGTCATCGCGGGCCGGGGAATGGCTCGAACGCGCTGGTTCCAAGTCCACGGCCGCTCCCGGACGTCAATGGTTCAGCACAAACTCCGCCGCGTTGAGCAGCGACCAGAGCAAGTCCTCGTACTTGGCGCGGTCCGGTTTCTCACCAAGGTGGGTGAGAGCGATTTTCTTTTCATCCTCGCCGACGGGGCGTGAGAAAAGACGCAGGTAGATCTCCTCGACCGCTTCGGGGGCCGATTTGGCGACGATTCCATCGATCCAGGGACTCGCTGCGGCGAGCTTTTTCTGGAGATTGTTCGAGTTCATCAGGTGCAGGGCCTGCACCACGCTGCCGCCGGTCTCGCGTTCGCAAGGCGGAGCCGCACTCGAGTCGGGTCGGCCGAAGGCATCGAGAAACTCGCTCGGGAGCAGGTGATTCCACTGCAGCATGGCCCGCGCATCGGCCGGAAGCCCGCTCAACTTCTCGGGCTGTCCGGTGATCTCGGTGATCGCGTCGAGCAGCACCTCGCCGGACAGCCGGCGCCGGTAGCTGCGCGAGAAATTGCGCTGGTCGGCGACGTTGTGTTCATTCGGCACCGAACTCTGCTGGTAGACGCGGCTGCCGAGGATCGTGCGGATGGTGTGCTTCTGGTCGAAGCCATGGGCGGCGAAGTCTTTGGCCAGCCAATCGAGCAAGGGCGCATTCACCGGCGGATTGGAAGCACGGAAGTCATCGACGGGATCGACGAGGCCGCGGCCGAAGAGCTCGGCCCAGATCCGGTTGACCATGGCCTTGGAGAAATGCGGATTGTCCTTCGCGGTGAGCCATCCCGCGAAGACGGCACGGGGATCGGTGGCGGGATCGATCGCGGTGAAGGCCTCGCCTCCGGGAGGACGCGGCACCATCACTGCCTCGCTCACGGGATGGGTCACCTTGCCGCCGGGCTCGAACCACCAGAACTCGGGCTCGCCCGAGATCGGCGCGGAGATCCCCTGCCCTTTCTGCTTCATCGAGCCGAAGAAGGCGGCCATGGAGTAGTAGTCGTCCTGGCTCCATCGCTCCGAAGGATGGTGGTGGCACTTGGCGCAGTTCAGGCGCACGCCGAGGAAGAGTTGCGAGACGAATTCAGCCATGTCGGCGGCCTCGCGCTTGTCGCGGATCACGGCAACCGGCCCGTATTCGTGCGTGCTGCCGCTGGCGGTGAGCAGCTCGGTGACGAGGGCATCCCAGGACGTATTGTCGCGGAATTTCTCGCGGAGCCACTGGTCGAACAGGTAAACCGGTTTCACCCCGACCCGCTGGGTGTTGGGCCGGAGCAGGTCGCCCCACTTCACCGCCCAGAAGTTGGCGTAGGCGAAGCGGTTCTCCGGGCCGAGGAGGCGGTCGATCAGTTTGGTGCGTTTGTCAGGAGCGACATCGGCGAGAAAAGCGCGGGTCTCCTCGAGCGTGGGAAGACGGCCCAGCACATCGAGGGTGGCGCGGCGGAGGAACTCGTCGTCGCGGCAGGGAGCGGAGGGGAAAAGTCCCAGCTCCTGGAAGCGGGCGTAGGCGAGGTCGTCGATCGGGTTGTGGCGGGGCAGGGCGGTGTAGCGATCGGCGGGCAGCAGCGTGTCGGGCGGGATCACCAGCCGCATCGCGGCGATCTGGTCGACATACCGGACGATCACGCTGTTCTCTCCCGGCACCTTGCCGGCGGTGACTTTGCCATCGTGATCGACCGAAGCGAAGGCCTTGTCGTTTGAGTTGAACTCGCAAAGGTGGGTCACATCGCGCTTGGAGCCGTCGGTGTAGCTGGCCACCACCTTGAGTTCTTTGCTCTCTCCCTTTTTGAAAATGCCCTCGGCGGGCTCGATCGCGATGCCGACGGGATCGGGCTCGTTCTCAAGCCGGCGCGGAGCCCCTTCGGCGATCCATTGGCGGATCACCTTGTAGAATTCGGAATCCTTCTCGAAGCGCTTCTCACCCTCGTGCGGCACGGCGTTGGTGGCCTTGAGGAGAATCAGCGAATGATCCGGCGAAGCAGGGAAAATACGGCGACCGCGGGCGTCGTAGACGATCTCGCGGAAGTCCGAGTCGGGATCGTAGGAGAAGATCGATAACTGGAAGCCGTTCTGTCCATCCGCCTTCGCGTGGCAGCTCCCGGCCATGCAACCGGCCCGGGTCAGGATGGGGAGCACATCATTCTCAAAGGAGACGGTGGCGGGCGCCGCGAGCAGAGCTCCCGGTCCTGACAAAAACACCAAGACTAACCAAACCCTATTCATTCGTCGAGGCAAGAGGGTTGGGTGCGGCCGACGGGGCTTCGAGGGTCTGCGCGATCTTGCCTTGGTCGTTCCAAACCCGCAATTTGCCATCCTCACCGCCGGCGTAGGTCCAGAGGCTGTCGCGATCGAAGGCGAGGGCGAAGAGCGGGGAGCCGGCGCTCTCGTAGGGCCGCTCTTTCGCGCCGGTGGAACGCTGCTCCCCCTCGTGCTCCTTCAACTCGGTGAAGGCGGAGACCTTGCCCGACTCGGGCGCGGAGAGGATCAGGTCGGTGTTGATGGCCGCGGCTTTTTCCTTGTCCTTCTCGCCGGATTTTTTCTTTGCGTTCGCCGGGTCCTCGAACCACGCCAGCGCGTAGAGCGGGCCGGAGCGGGTGCTCGCGAAGGAGCCCACTTTCTTCCCGCTCTCGAGGTTCCAGACTTTGACCTCCTCGTCGTCGCCGCCGCTGGCGAGGCGGTCGCCGGTGGGGGAAAAGGCCGCGGTCAGAACGTAGCCGGTGTGGCCCTCGAGCCGTTTCACGATCTCGTGAGTGCCGCTGTCGCGGACGACGATCAACTTGTCGGCCGAAGTGGTAGCGTAGCGTTTGCCATCGGCGCTAAGAGTGATGGAAAAGATCGAATCGCGGTGGGCCGTATCGAAGGTTTTCACCTTTTCGGGATCAAGGGCGATCTCGTGCAGCCGCCCGATCTGGGAGGGCACGGAATCGGCCACGAGCAGCCGCTTGCCGTCGGTGGTGAAAGTGAGTGCGGTCTGCCGTCCGAGAAAAGGTGCGCTGATCTCGCGCTGGGCTTTTTCCGGAGCCGCCGGATCCCAGAGGCGGACGGAGCGGAAGCCTCCGGAAGCGAGCCGCTTGCCGTCGGGCGAAAAGGCCAGACTTTGCACGGCATCCTCGTGGGCGGCGCTGGTGGCGAGATGCTTGAGCTGGAAGGCGGGGCTTTTCCCTTTCTCCGCGGTGACCACCTCATACCAGTGGATCGCGCCACCGCGACCGGCGGCGAGGCGTTTGCGATCGGGGGAAAGCGCGATCGCGAGGATGGGGGCGTAGCTGCCGGGCAGGGTGCCGGGGGCGACCTGGGTTTTCTCCGGCAGGTTCAACTTGGCCCAACGATCGGCGTCCCATTTGGCGCCGCCGTCGATCCATTTTTCAAGGGCCGCGATCTGGCGCGGGTCGAGCTGGCCTTTCGGCGGCATGTGGGAATCGGCATCGGGGAAAAGCACTTCGATGAGCAGGCTCTCTTTTGCCTTGCCGGGCACGATGGCGGCGTCCGTATCGCCGCCTTTCAGCAGGGACTCGCGCGAGTCGATGAGGAGCCCGCCTTTCCGTTTCGCTTCGGTGTGGCAACTGACACACTCCTTCCGCAGGATCGCGAGCGGCTCGGGCTCACTCTCCGCGGCGTGCCCCGGGAGCAGGGCACACGCGAGAGCCGCGGCGAGGGTTTGACGAAAGAATAACATGCCGGGCAAAGATGCCCGTGCTTTCCCCCGGCGGTCAACTGGCGCGAGTGCCGCTGCCGGAGCCGCGCATGCGCCGTGCCGGTCGACTCAATGGCATCCGCAGCCGCCGCTGCCGCAGCAGTCGCCGCCGCTCATTTCATCGGGCTCGGGAAGGCGGCCCAGTTCCAGAGACTTGCCGACCAGTTTGGAGACCTGGCTAACGATACCGTTGAGGGTTTCTTCGGCCTCCATGAAGGAACCGGCCACAGGATTGGCGCGCAGGGCGGCGAGTTCCGCGTCGTAGCCGTCGATGTCGGCCTGGGTCAGCTCACCTTCGTGCTGTTTGCGATGAAGGCTCTCACCGAGCTTGGAGAAGTTGCGGTAGGCCTTTTGAGCCTCGGCATCTTCGAAAAAGGCGTCGATCTTCGCGGCGTTTTCCCGGTATTCTCCGGACTGGAGGATGAGCGTGCAGAGCTCGCGGGTTTTTTCGAGGATCGCGGAGTTGGGAGACAGGATTTCCATCCGGAGACTGTCGCGCCCTTTGACCGCTTCACAAGCCCCGATTCAGAGGGACGCGTAGGAGATGCCGTGGCGCACCGGGCGCTGCAACACATTGGCCGGCAAGCCCGGCAGATCGGCAAAAGGCGTCCGCCCGGCATGGCGGGCCAGTTCGGCGCGGGCGGCGTCCCGCAACTCGGTCCAGCGTGGAATCGCGAGCCCGGGGGCATTGCGCAAATGGCGGAGCAGCGAGAGCCACTCGATCAGGGCGCGCTCCACGTCGCCGGGGCCGAAATCGATCGTGCCGGCCTGATGGAGCAGCAGGCCGAGTTTTCCCGCAAGATGCAGGGCGATGACCTCGGAGGCGTTTTCCCCGTAGTGAGGCGGCAGACCGAGGGAGAGGTAACCTTCGTGATCGACCGGTCCATACGCCCGGCGACAGGCGGCCGCAAGCCGGTCGCTCCCGCCCGTGCTCAGGATCTGCTCCGCCCCGCGCACGGTATCGAGGTCGAAACGATGACCGGCCCGCAGGTTGGCGAGGTGGCGAACGATCTCGTCGACGGGATAGGTTTCGTCCTCGAGCGCTGCGGCGACGGCGAGGCCTTCCCCGCCTTGGAAGAGGCAGAAGACCCGTCCTCGGTCGGTTGGGTGGCCGTTCGCCTCGATCAATCCCAAGCGACGCCAGGAGTGGGCGGGACTGCCGGGCAGAAGCTCGTAGGAGTCGCCGGAGTCGGTGTCGGTGAAATGGGTCTCGGCCTCGATCTCGACTTTGCGGGTGGGGGCTTCGAAGAGCAAGCGCCCTCCGGCATCGCGGTAGGCCGGCAGAGGCACCTCGCCCGGATCGGCTAGGAGAGCGAGCGAGCGACCACGCTCGACCAATTCCATCACGCGGGATGGTAGCCAGACCGGTTCCAGCAGACCGGGCAACAAGGCAGCGGCCTCTTCGAAACTGTAGGAGCCCCGATCTTTTCCCGATCCCGCGAGCTTCGCGACGGCACGGGTCAATTGAAAGCCACTCTCCCGGGAACCGGTCGCCACAGCCATCTCGAAACCGTAGCGGCGACCTCCCTCTCCTTTTCCATCGAGCCGGCAAAGGCGGGTGCCTTCGGGCAAAAGGGGTCTCAGCCGTTCCGGCAGGCTGGCCAATGGCACCCAACGCTCGCCGGTCCAAGCCAGCATATCGCGCAGTGGAGCGGTGCCCTCGGATGAGTCACGGTGCGCCTCCCATTCCCCGTCGGCATTCAAAACCTCCCGGCGCATCGGTTTCAGGTCGAAGAGTCCCGTGGGAGCGAGGCCCTCCTCGTGACCGTCCTTGCGAAATCCGAGCGGGAGCTTCGGCACGGAAAAGAGCCGGTCGCGCAGCTCGCGGGCCGCCGCGACCGGCGAGATGCCCTGACTCGCGGCGAGGTCCATGCGGCGGATCAGGGTGGGCCAGTCGAGTTCGTTGTGGCGACGGAGGTGGACCCGGCGGGCATCGTTCAGATGGGGACTGTCCCGGCCGGTGATGAAAAAGCCCGCTTCATCAAGCCCGCGGCGTCCGGCCCGACCGATCATCTGGAGCAGTTCGTCGGGCGCGACTTCGGTCTCGTAGGGTCCCTCTTGATAGCTGGTGCCGGCGATGAAAACGGAGCGCACCGAGAAATTGATGCCGGCGGCGAGGCCCATCGTCGCGACGATGACGCGCAGCTGTCCCGCCTTCGCGAGCGGTTCGATGATGGCGGCACGCTCGGCATAAGTGAGTCCGCTGTGGTGGAAAGCGACCCGCTTTTTGAGCAGCCGCGCGAGCTCGGCGGAGCAGGCCTGCTCGAGCCGCTTCTCACCCAGGCGGATGGGGTCGTCCTCGGGCAGGACTTCGGCGATTTTTTTGGCGATTTTTTCCGCACTGCGGCGGTGCGGGGCGAAGATCAACAAGGGCCCGCCTTGCGAGAGCAGCACTCCGAGGGCGAGCCGGTGCCAGAAGTTCGCATACTTCGCCGGTGCGGTGCGCGGCAAGCCCTCGACGGGAATCTCCTCCAGAGGCACGGGCCGCTCCGCGGTCTCGACGACCCGGGCCGGACGCCCGAGCCGGCGCAACCAGGCCGCGACCTCCGCGGGATTCGCGACACTGCCGCTGAGCAGGAGCAGACGGGTCTCCATCGGGGCGAGGGCGAGGGCGAGTTCGTAGTTCAGCCCTCGCTGGCGATCGCCGATCATCTGGTATTCGTCCACAACCAGCAATTGCGGCCCTTGGCCGGCGAGAAAGCGCTCGCGTTGGGTCTCGAGGGTGGCGACGAGCACCGGCGCATCGGTGTCTACCGCGAGGTCGCCGGTGGCAATGCCGGTCTTCCAACCGAGTTGACGCCACTCCCGCCACTTTTCGTTGGCCAAAGCCCGGGTCGGCACGGTGAAAATGACCTGCCGACCCGCCGCCGGCATCTTGTGGGCGCGGACGAGGCTTTCGAAGATGAAGGTCTTGCCCGCCCCGGTGGGAGCGGAGACGACGACATCGTCTCCATCGATCAGGGCCGAAATCGCCTCGCTCTGCCAGAGGTCGGGCAGGCGCAGGCCGTTTCCCAGCCCGGCGAAAGCCTGTTGGAAAATCCCGTCCATCGGCAAAGTCCTTACGCCCTTCCCCGGAATCGGGACGACCGCAAGGAGGCTTTTGCCACGGGTCCTCCTCCGCCCTCGGACGGCTCAGTTCGGAGTTGTCGCCGTCTTGGTCTCGGCCGGGACCGGGGCAGGAGCAGGCTGCGCCTTCGCCTCGGAGATGCTGACAGGCTTGCCGGTTTCCTTGATCGCGATGAGGTCCTGGACGATGCGCAGGGTCTCACGCTCCGGCGGGCCGAGCTTGTGGGGATACTCGAGCAGTTTCTCCTCGGGATCCTCCTCCTCTTCCTCCGCCCGGGTCATGCCGCTGAGCTGTTCCTCGGAAAGGTCATCGCGGAGCACGAGCTTCTCGTCGAGCACGTTGTCCTGGGTGAGCTTGTAGATGGTGAAGAGGCCTTTCTCCTCCTCGCGGATTTTCGCGAAGTAGTCGATCTGGGCCTTCTTGCGCTCCTCGCGACTCGCCTCGGCTTGATCGGTTTCTGCGACCCGTTCGGTCAGATTCAGCGAGAGGGTGTTCTTCTCGATGCGCTCCTTCTCCTCGGCGATGTCCTGGAGGATGTATTTGAAATCCCGTCCCGAGGCGACCCGGGACTCCGAGGCCTGGCGCAGGGCGGCATAATCGATCGGCTTTTCAAAGAAGGGCAGGTAGCGGCTCTTCTCGATCGGATCCACGACGAGGGCGTTGGGCAGCGCTCCCTCGCCGATGTCGGCGATGTCGAGCATGGAGGGCAGGTGCACCTCGGGGATGACGCCGTGGCGCTGGGTCGATTCCCCGTTGATGCGGTAGAAGGTCTGGATCGTCAGCTTCAAGGCGCCTTCATCCTCGGCCTGGGGACCGAAGGGCAGGGTCAACTGGCGCGACGTGACCGGGCGAAGTTGCTGCACGGTACCTTTTCCGAAAGTGGACTCGTCGCCGACGATGACGGCGCGGCCGTAGTCTTGGAGAGCTGCCGCAAAAATCTCCGAGGCGGAGGCGCTCGCATGGTTCACCAGCACGATGAGCGGCCCCGCGTAGAGCGCCTCGCCATTGCGGGAATACTTCTGATCGCGGTTGCCGCGCCAGTCGAGCGACTGCACCACCGGTCCTTTGCGGATGAAAAGACCGGTCATGTTGATGGCCTCCTCCAGCGAACCGCCGCCGTTGTCGCGCAGATCGATCACGAGGCCGTCGATGCCCTCGATGCCGAGCCGGATGAGGAGCCGACGCACGTCCGAGGTCGTGCTCGTCTGGCCGCCATCCATGTCGGCGTAGAAGGAGGGCAGCGTCAGCCAGCCCAGCTTCTGCTCGGCCCCGGCAGGGTCCTTGGTGATGATCAGATCCGCGGTGGCGAGACTTTCCTTCAAATCAATCTTGTCGCGGAGAATGTCGACGAACTCGACCTCACCGGGGCGTCCGTTCGGGATCACCTTGAGACGCACGATCGTGCCGATCTCGCCGCGGATCAGGTCGACGATGTCGGAGAGCTTCATTTCGACCACATCCACGAAGTCCCCGTCCGCGCCCTGGGCCACGCCGATGACGCGATCCTTCACGCCCAACTTGCCCGCCTTCATCGCGGGTCCACCCACCACGAGACCCTCGATGGTCGCGCCGCCTTCGTCCTCATCCTTTTGCAGCATCGCGCCGATGCCGGTGAGGGACTTGTTCATCCCGATGCGGAAGTTGTCGTATTGCGACTGGGAGAAATACTCCGAGTGCGGGTCGTAGGCCGCCGCGATGGACTTGATGAAGAAGGTTGCCACGTCCTCGGTCGTGTTTTCCTTCATCGACTTCAGGATCCGATCGTAGCGTTCCGCGACCTTCTGGTAGATGGTCTTGCCGTCGTTCGGATCCGGCTTTTTCTCCTTCACCGGCTCGCCGGACTTCGCGGCCTTTTCGGCTTCTTCCTGCTTTTTCTTCGCGACCGCCTCGGCGATCAACTTTTCCCGGATCAGGTCGCCCTCGATCAAATTCCGCCAGAGCTGGTCGTGATCGGCGCCCGCGGTGGCCCACTCGGCGTCCTTGCGCGAAATCTGGACGCTGCGATCCGAGTCGTAGGTGAAGGTGCCCTCCTTGGCGAGGCTCTTGGCGAGCTCGACCCGGTCGCGGACACGCTGCTCGTAGACCGCGAAGATCTCGAAAGCCGCGGGGATGCCACCGTTGCGAACCTGATCGTCGATCGTCGTGAGGTACTTCGTCTTGAAGCCATCCACATCCTCCTTCGTGAAGTAGATGCGGCTGTAATCCAGCATCTCGAGGTAAGCGGTCAGGGCCCGCTCGGACATCTTGTCATTGAATGGCTCGCGGAGAAAGTGCTCCTCCTCCAGCATGCCCACGACGCGCAGAGCGAGGTCGCCATATTGGGTTTCTTCCTGCGCCCGGAGCCCGGACAGCGGGGAAAGAAGGTGGAGTGCCACCAGAAGGGGCGCCGAGATCTGAAGGAGTTTCGCAGGGACCATGGAAGGAAAAGATCTGACAAGGGTCGGGCCGACTCGTTCAGAGCTGACAGCGACAGGGTCGGAATCTTACACTGAAACCAGAATCGCGGAAAGGCCTTTCTGGGGGCGCAAGGGCGGGACGGCAGCTACTCCGGGCGACCCTGTCAAGTCCGCTACCCGACCCTGTTCACTCCACCTTCAGCCACTGGACGGCATCGACGACGACATAGCCTTCGGTGCCCTCGTTGCTGATGGTGACGTTGGCCGTGTCACCGGCCTTGAACTCCTGGGTGCCGAGGTGATGGAAGAGACCGTCGGAGGGAGCTTGGGTCTGGTCGACGGTCTTCACGAGGCTGTCGGGGAACCCGATCCATACCTTAGCCGCCTTGGCCCGGTTGCCGTTCGGCGGGTAGGCGAGTCGCACGGCGTAGGTGCCTGCCTCGGGAATCGTCGCGGTGAACGTCACCTTCGCCGAGCCTTTGCCGCCGTTCCCATCGTGGCGGTAACCGAACCCGACGTAGCTTTTCGCCGCGCCGCTTTCCTCCCAGTTGCCCTCAAACTTCGCGCCTTCATCATCGACGACGATGCCGGGGAGCTTCCGCGGATCGGTGCCACGCTGATCGGCGGCGGGCGCGTCGTAGTGGAGGATCTGGCCATCGGCGATGAGTCGCTTGCGGAGCTTTTCGTAATCGACATCCTGCACGGCGATGCCCCCGTCGAGAGCCATGGAGGCCGCGGTGGCGGCACTCTGGGCGAGGATCATGAAGACGGGCTCCATCCGGATCGAGCCGAAGGCGATGTGCGAGCTGGAGACGCAGACCGGCACCATCAGGTTCGTGCACTGTTCCCTTTTCGGCACGAGCGAGCCGTAAGCGATCTCGTAGGGACCGCGGGTGCTCACGCCGATGTCGCCCTCGTTCTGCACGTAGCCCTCGGGCGTGATGTAACGCTGCACGTTGTGCGAATCGATCGTGTAGCTGCCCATGCCAACGGATTCAGGGGTCGGTTTCTTTTTGCGCAGCTCGTTTTCGGTCATCACATAGTCCCCGATCATGCGGCGGGCCTCGCGGATGTAGAGCTGGTGCGACCAGTTGCCGTTGTCGGTGAACTCGTCCTTCGGGAGGCCCCATTGTTTCATTTCGTCCTGCACGTCCTTCGGCACGCGCGGATCGTTGGCGATGAAATAGAGCCAGCCTTTCTGATAGGTCTCGTGTTCCTTGATGATCTCGCGACGGCGTTCGTAGCTCGCCTCGGGGTAATCGTAGTTGTAGCCGATGTTGTCGGTGCTGAAGGGTCCGTGGTTGTTGGTGTCGGTCTTGTGATTCGGAATGGGATCGAACTTTCCGAAGGTCTCGCGCCAGCCGGCGTCGAAGACGCGCAGGAGCAGCTCATATTGCTTCGGATCGTAGTCTTCCGGTTTGGGGAAAGGGATGCGGTTCTCGGGATGGTTCGTCAGGCACATGCGGAAGCAGTAGGCTTGGACCCTCTTGTCGCCCTCACCCCGCACCCCGGGGGGTTCGGTGCTGATGCGGGGAAGGACTCCGCTCTTCGGGTCGCCCGGCACGACGTAGGGGCTGATCGGTTGGTCGACCGCGCCGAAGTGATGTTTGTGGTGGAGGATGCCGACCTGCACGCCGTTCCATTCCTCGTCGTAGACGGAGTTGGCCTCGCGTCCGACATGGTAATCGACTCCCGCGGCGGCGACGAGGTCGCCTTCATAGGTCGCGTCAAAGAAGATCTTCCCGGCGTAGGTTTTTCCGCTGAGGGTGGTGATGGATCGGATCGCGCCACCTTCGACGACAACGCCTTTCTCGCGATCGAGCCACTCATCGCGATGGACCGTGATGCCGAACTCCTTCACATATCCCTCGAAGACCCGTTCCGCCACACTGGGCTCGAAGATCCACATGGTCCGGTTTTCCCCGTCCATCGCGGGTGTGCCCTGGCCGGTGTTGCCGTATTCGGAATGTTTCTGCCACTTCCAGGTCTCGGGCTTCTGGTATTCGAGGTAGATGCGGTGGTAGAAGTCGCGGGCGAGGCCGCCGATGACTGCCTTGTTTCCCGTGTCGGTCCAGCCGAGCCCGCCGCTGGAAAGTCCGCCGAGGTGTTGGTCAGGGCTGACGATCACGACCGACTTGCCCATCTTTTTCGCCTGCACCGCGGCGATGACCGCGGCACAGGTGCCTCCGTAGATGACGAAGTCGTGTTCGGCGGGTTTGTCCTGAGCCCGAACGGGAGTGAGAGGGAGCAGCAAGGCAGCGACCAAGGAACGGAGGATGGCGAGTTTCTTCATCAGTGGTGGGCGGAGCCTAGGGAGAAGCCACATCCCTGACAAGCCCCGCTTCACGCCGAGAACGGGTTGACCAATTTTCCGGGGCAGAGCGTCACGCAAAATGGCTATTTCAAAAATTATTGCAATTATAGTAAGCAAGTGTTAATCTCTGGCAGTCATTCCCTCGACCGCCATGACCTTGGGCAACGCCATTTTCCTCGCGAGTTTCTCCTTCAGCCACGTGTTCTTTCCCGGACACCCGACTCCGCTGCTCCTCGCCACCGGGGGAATGGGAATGAAAAAGGCGTGGCAGTTCACGCTTGGCATGGCCATAGCGCACGGCCTCTTGATGGCCCTCGCCCTCGGGGTCGGACAATTCTTCCTGAAGATGCTGATGGCGGCTTGGCCCGAGGGGAAATTCTGGATCAGCCACGTCGACATCCCTATCCTGCTGGTCCTGGGTTGCATCCTGTTGCGCGAAGCTTTCCGCAAAGGAGGTGAAGTCGAGCGGGCCCGCAAGATGCTCGACCCGAAGCGCCCTTTCCTGACCGGGGCGGCGATTGGGTTCATCCCCTGCCCCGACACGATCGGCTACGCGATGATCGGAGCCGGCATCGGAATGGAGGGTTTCGCCCATGCGGCCATGGCGACATCGATCGTTTTCCTCGGCACGGCTTTGGGTTTCTGCAGTGTCACCGCAGTCGCCTGCCTGATGCCGAAGCTGATCAAGAGCCCCAAGCTCGGGCCCGCGATCTGTTTGCTCACGGCCGTAGTTTGCTTCGCCAACGTGACCTGGCGCACCTGGAATACCTGGCACGACTGGGCCTGACCTTGAGACCATGAGACTGCTTCAACTGCTGCTTCCCCTCTTCCTTTTCGTCTCCTGTTCGGGAGAGAAGACCGCGGAAGTCGATCCCACCACGGCGGCGGACTGGCTTCCGGAAAACGCCAGCGTGGCCCGGCACATCTCGAGCGTTCACCATTTCATCATCAGCCCGGATGAGAACGCGCACCTGCGCGTGACGATCGATCCCGCCACGGGCAAGATCATCGGACAGTTCCGCAAGGACGTGGTCGAGACCCTCGGCGGCGACAAGGCCCTCTATATCCTCGGGTGGGACTCGAATCCCTACACCTCGGCACGGCACGAGTACCTTTTCTTCCTCGACGCGCTCCACGCCTATCTCGTCCTGAACCATCCGGAGTGGGACGGGGGCGAAGGCGGTGGAGACGCTGCACCCGCGACCAGCCTGACCCAGGCCCCCGCGACGCCGCAGTGATCACGGACCGGTCCGGTCAGATGATCATCCCGGCGGCGACGGTTTCGTTGGTCTGCGAATCGATCAAGATGAAGCTGCCGGTCGCCCGGTTGCGGCGATAGGAGTCGTAGAGCAGAGGTGCCGAGGTCCGCAGACTGATGCGGCCGATCTCATTGAGGCGGAAGGTCTTGTCGTCCTCGATCTTGTGGAGGGTGTTGATGTTGACCTTGTAGCGCACGTCCTTGACCACGGCCTTCACCTCCTTGGTGGTGTGTCGCAGGTAATATTTCGCGTTCGGCGAGAGCTGAGCCGACTCGGAGAACCAGCAGATCATCGCCTCGATTTCCTGATCCTTCTTCGGAGGGTTGTTGGGCTTCGTGATCATGTCGCCGCGGCTGATGTCGATCTCGTCCTCGAGGGTGATCGTGCAGGAGAGCGGCGCGAAAGCCGATTCCTGCGGACCGTCGAAGGACTCGATCGCCTTGATCTTCGTGGAGAAGCCCGAGGGCTGGACCACGACCTCGTCCCCGGGACGGAAGACCCCGCCCGCGACGCGCCCGGCATAGCCGCGGAAATCATGGTATTCGTCGGAGTGCGGACGGATCACCCACTGCACCGGGAAACGCGCGTCGATGTGATTGTGATCCGAGCCGATGTAGACGGTCTCGAGGTGGTAAAGCATCGTGGGCCCTTCATACCAGTCCATGTTCTTGGACTTGTCGACGACATTGTCGCCGTGGAGGGCGCTGATCGGGATCGCGACCATGTCGACGATGTTGTCGAGGCGGGAAGCGAACTTCTTGAACTCATCGACGATCTCGTTGAAGCGCTTCTCGCTGTAGTCAACGAGGTCCATCTTGTTCACCGCGAGGATGACGTGGCGGATGCGGAGGAGGTCGGCGATGAAGGCGTGGCGGCAGGTCTGCTCGATCACGCCGAGACGCGCATCCACGAGGATGATGGCGAGGTTCGCGGTCGAGGCACCGGTCACCATGTTCCGTGTGTACTGGATGTGGCCGGGCGTATCGGCGATGATGAACTTGCGCTTCGGCGTCGCGAAATAGCGGTAGGCCACGTCGATGGTGATGCCCTGTTCGCGCTCGGCGCGGAGACCGTCGGTGAGGAGGGCGAGGTTGACGTGTTCGTCACCGCGCTTCTTCGAGGTGGCCTCGACCGCCTCCATCTGGTCTTCGAAGGTATTCTTGGAATCGTAAAGAAGCCGGCCGATCAGGGTCGATTTGCCGTCATCGACGCTGCCCGCGGTGGTGAAGCGGAGCAGGTCCATGTGGAGATAGCCTTCGTCGATGGGAATATCCGTATGCATGGGGAAGAAGCTTTTTAGCAGTTGGCTGTTTTGCGGTTTGGCGATCTTGTCAGGGCGATCAGAAGTAACCCTCCTTCTTGCGGTCCTCCATCGCGGTTTCGGAACGCTTGTCGTCGGCACGGGTGCCGCGCTCGGTCTGGCGGGCGGTGGCGACTTCGAAGATGATCGAGTCCATGTCGGCGGCTTCGGAATAGACGGCGCCGGTGCAGGTCATGTCGCCGATGGTGCGGAAGCGGACGACTGCCTGCTCCTCCACCCGCTCGCCGGGCTGGGCGATGACGACATCGGAGATCGCGAGCATCGCGCCGCCGCGGTGCACGACGTCACGGCGGTGCGAAAAATAGAGACTCGGCAGCGGGATCTTCTCGGCCTTGATGTATTGCCATACGTCCATCTCGGTCCAGTTGGAGAGCGGGAAGACACGGAAGTGCTCGCCGTGATGCTTGCGGCCGTTGAAGAGGTTCCAGAGCTCGGGACGCTGGTTCTTCGGATCCCATTGACCGAAGTCGTCGCGGTGCGAGAAAAAGCGTTCCTTGGCGCGCGCCTTTTCTTCGTCGCGGCGGCCGCCGCCCAGACAAGCGTCGTAGCGGTTGGCTTCAATCGCATCGAGCAGGGTCACGGTCTGGAGCGCGTTGCGGCTCGCGAATGGTCCCTTTTCCTCCTGCACGCGGCCTTGGTCGATCGAGTCTTGCACGAGCGCGACGACGAGGTCGGCGCGGAGATCGGCGACATATTGATCACGGTAGTCGAGCGTCTCCTGGAAATTGTGGCCGGTATCGACGTGGAGCAGGGGAAAGGGCAGGCGCGCCGGGAAGAAGGCCTTCCGGGCGAGGTGGGCCATCACGATCGAATCCTTCCCGCCGGAGAACAGCAGCGCGGGGCGCTCGAACTGTGCCGCCGTTTCGCGGAGCACGAACATGGCCTCGGCTTCCAACTGGGCGAGGTGGTTGACTTGATAGGAGGTTCTTTCTTCTTCCATGATACAAGGGGGTTGGGTCGGCGACCGAAGAGGGTCTGGTCAGACGCGGGGAAAGGTGGTTTTGGTTCGGGTGGCTTCGAGCAGGATCGCGAGGCACCGGTCCTCGTCGTTGGCTTCGGTGTCGATGACGAGGTCGGCGCGGGAGGGTTCCTCGAAGGCGGAGTCGCGACCGGTGAACTGCTTCACCTCGCCGGCCTTCACCTTCGCGTAGAGGCCCTTGGGATCGCGGGCAGCGCAGGTTTCGAAGGAAGCCTGCACATAGACTTCCAGCAAGTCCTCGTCGCCGATGATTTCGCGGGCGAGATCACGGAGGGGATTGTTCGGGGTGATGAAGGAGGCGATCACGATCACGCCGCATTCGGCAAATAGTTTCGCCACCTCGGCGACCCGGCGGATATTCTCGAGGCGGTCCTCGTCGGAGAAGCCGAGATTGCGGTTCAGCCCGGTCCTGACATTGTCACCATCGAGCACCTTGACCAGTCGACCCGAGGCGTGCAGCTCGCGCTCGAGGCGATTGGCGAGCGTGCTCTTGCCCGATCCGCTGAGGCCGTACATCCAGATGACGGCTCCCGATTGTCCGAGCAATTCCTCCTTCGCCGCCCGCGGGAGCATGCGGTCGAAGACGGGATAAAGATGTTCGGGCGTGGAGCTCATCGGCTGCGGATCGCGTGGGCGGAGAGTTTGCGCGATCAAATCACAAAGTCCAGATTCTCGTTGAGCCCGCACTCGCGTTTGAGGCCGAAAAAGCGGGTCTCTTCGGCGGTCATTCCATCGGTCAGCTTGTGCGAGGTATGCCAGTCGCCGATCGAAACATAACCTTCGTCCCAAAGTGGATGATAGGGCAGGCCGTGCTCGCTCAGGTATTGTCCGATATCCCGATCGGTCCAGTCGACGATGGGATGGATGCGAACCCGGCCTTTCTGAAATCCGAGGACCGAAAAGTTTTCACGGGTGCTGCTCTGCTGGCGACGCACCCCGGCCATCACCGCATCGAGGCCGAGCTCGGAGATGGCGCGGTCCATTGGCTCGACCTTGTTCAGGTCGTTGTATTGCTCGATCCCTTCCAAGCCCTGCTCCCAGAGTTTGCCCCAGCGGGCCTCCTGCCAGGCGGGCGAGAAAGGGCTGCGATAGACCTTGAGGTTCAGTTGGAGCCGCTCCGTCAACTGGTCGATGAAGCGATAGGTCTCAGGGAAGAGGTAGCCGGTATCCACCAGAACCACGGGCAGATCCGGCTGAAAACGCGTGGCGAGGTGCAACAGCACCGCCGACTGCGCGCCGAAGCTGGAGGTCATCCCCAGCGAGGGCCCAAAATGACGTATCGCCCACTCCACGCGCTCCGAGGCGGTGGCGCTTTCGAGACGCCGGGAGACGTCGGCAATGTCCCCGATCCCATGGCGCTCAGCCGCCTCCGCGAGGGCGGATTCGGAGCGGACAGGGGCCACGCGGGACTCGGACATGAATAATACCTATTCTAGATCGGATTTGTATGAAATCGGCAAATAAGTTCTTCCGTTCTTCCGCAGCGTCAAGCGCTTTTGTCGATCCACAGGTGGCAGTAGGACCGGCTCGTGTCAAAACCTCCGCTATTTTCTCACCGGGATGGCCATTTTAAAGAATTCGCTTCTCAATTCCGCTTCCTGCGCGATACTGCGCACTTCCCGCGAGCCGATGCAGCAAAGAGACGACGACACCGTAGAACTGGAGGGCACGATCCATACCGTCCTCCCCGGCACCATGTTCCGCGTGGAGCTGGACAACGGTCACCTCGTCCTCGCCCACATCTCGGGAAAGATGCGCAAGCGTTTCATCCGTCTCGTCGCAGGCGACCGGGTCAAGATCGAGATGTCGCCCTACGACACCGAAAAGGCCCGCATCGTCTACCGCGTCGACGCCCGCAGCCCGCGCCCGTCGAACTCCGGCAAGCGCAGCTCGCCCCGGAGCATGGCACGCCCTGGTCAGCCCAAGAAGCGCGCCAAACCGAACCCGACGCCCCGTCGCGGCTCCGGTGGTGGCGGAGGCGGGGGTGGTGGCACCGGCGGCGGTGGCGGCGCCGGCCGCTGACCGTCCCTATCCGCATGACGGATCCCTTCGCGCTGCTCGGGCTCCCGGTGACCTTGTTGCTCGATCCTGCCGACATTGAGGTGGCATGGCGCGGACACCGCGGGACTGAAGAGACGGTCGATGATGCGCAGGCCGCCAGCCTGAACGAAGCCCGCTCCCGCCTTATCGATCCCGTTCTACGCCTCGAGTCTTGGCTCTCGATCCGGAACCCCGGAGCGCCCCCCGATCGATCCCTTGATCCCTCCTTGATGGACCTCTTCGGCCAGATCGGTCCCATCCTTTCCCAAGCCGACCAGGTGCTCGAGCGTCACCGCCGCACCACCACCGCACTCGCCAAAGCCATGCTGACCCGCGAGGCCATCGCCGCCCAGCTCGCCGTACAAGAGCAACTCGCCTCAATTCAAGTGCGGAAAAGCGAGCTCACTGATCGCTTTGACGAACTCGAACGCGACTCAGGTGAAGGCGAATTCAGCGGTGCCGCCCGCAGCCTCGGGCAATTGAAATTCCTGAAACGCTGGGAGGCCCAGTGCCGGGAGCGGCTGATCGCGCTGATCGCCACGTAAGTCGAACCCGGCTATGGACGACACGCTCATCATCGGCATCGACCTCGGCACCACCCACTCGCTCGTCGGCGTGGTCGAGGCCGGTTTTCCCATCGTCCTCGCCGATGCCTCGGGCGAGCGACTCCTGCCCTCCTGCGTGGGTTTTCCAGCCGAGAGCGATCCTCTCGTCGGTCGGGAGGCCCTCCGCTCCCAGGCGCTCATGCCGAACCGAACCATCACCTCGGTGAAACGATTCATTGGAAGAACTTTCGCCGATCTCTCCGCCGATGAGATCGCCGAGACCCCTTATCGACTCATGGCCGGGCCCTCCGCCGGGATCCGGATCCAGCTCGACGAAAACCACGGCGTCACGCCCGAGGAGGTCTCTGCGCAAGTTCTCACCCGGCTCCGCGAGACCGCCGAGGCCGCCCTCGAGACCAGCGTGACCCGGGCCGTGGTCACCGTGCCTGCTTATTTCAACCACTCCCAGCGCGAGGCCACCAAACGTGCCGCCGAACTCGCCGGACTCAAAGTCGAACGCATCCTCAACGAACCCACTGCCGCCGCCCTCGCCTACGGCCTTGACCGCCTCTCCGAATCCGCCACCATCGCTGTTTACGATCTCGGCGGCGGGACCTTCGACCTCTCCATCCTGCAGATGCGCGAGGGCTTTCTCGAGGTCGTCGCCACGGCCGGCGACACCCGCCTCGGCGGCGATGACCTCGACCGTGCCCTCGCCGCCAGAATCGCCGACCGGCTTGGCTTCGCGCACCTCACCCCGATCGAGGAAAGCTCCCTTGTCGCCAAAGCCCGCGAAGCGAAAGAGACGCTCAGCATCGCGGACACCTTCACGCTGCGGATGCCCTTTTTCCGCGATGGCGGTAGCCATGAACTCGAACTCACCCGAGATGAATTCGAAAAGGTCGCCCTGCCGCTCATCGAACGCACCGGTCCGATCTGCCGCCGCGCCTTCGCCGAAGCCGCCGCCAAGGGCGCGGGCGAAGTGGAGCAACTCATCCTCGTCGGCGGCAGCACCCGCATCCCCCTGGTGCGGCGGAAACTGAAGGAATGGTTCGGGCTCGATCCGGACCTCTCCCAACATCCCGACGAGGCCGTCGCTTTGGGCGCCGCGATCCAGGCCGGGATGCTTTGTGGTCGTGTCAAGCAAATCCAGCTCGTCGACGTCACCCCGCTCTCGCTCGGCATCGAGACCTTCGGCGGGTTGATGAACGTACTCATCCCGCGCAACTCGACCATCCCGGTGAAAGCCGGCGAGCTCTTCACCAACGCCGTCGACGGGCAATCCTCCATGGCCATCCGTGTCCTCCAGGGTGAACGTGAACTCGCGAAGGACAACTGGCTCCTCGGCGAAGTCGTCGTGCCTTTCAGCCCCGGACCGAAAGGCAGCGCCCGCGTGGGCGTGCAGTTCGCGATCAACCGCGATGGCATCCTCGAAGTCCTCGCCCGGGACACCGCGACGGGAGAGGACCACATGCTCGAGATCCGCAATGCCGCCGTCGATGTCGAAGACGATGCGGTCGAGCGCATGATCAGCGCATCGATCGACCATGCCTTCGACGACATGAACGAGCGGATCTGGACCGAAGCGAAGTTCAAGAGCGAGGAGCTCCTGCCTGCGGTGGCTGGAGCGCTTGAGCTTGTCGGCGACCGATTGGAAGAGGACGAGCGTGCCGCCATCGCTAGCTCCGCCGAACGCGTCCGCGATCTGCTCGAAGCGGAAACCCACGATGCCGTCGCCCTCAAAAAAGCGAACGCTGCGCTCGACGAGGCGACCCAGACCCTGGCGGCTTTATTGGTGGAGGCGGCGTTCGAGGGGTGAGGTGGTCGTCACGATTCGCTTGTGAAATCCCGGGGCATCGCGACAATAAGCGGGCAGCCGCGGGACCCGGTCCCGCGCTTTGCTGTTTTGTCAGGATTCCGCCATGTCCCCCGACCGCGCACTGCTCGACGCGACCGCTAAGCTGGTCTCGGATCTCAAGGGTCTTGCCTTTGCCGATCCGGTCAGCCATGTTTACAATCCGCTCGCTTACGCCGCTGCTTCCCACTCCCGCTATGTGACCCGATTCGGGAATTCGCGCAAACGGGTGCTCTTCCTCGGGATGAATCCCGGGCCCTGGGGCATGGCGCAGACCGGCGTGCCTTTCGGCGAGATCACGGCGGTGCGCGACTGGATGGGCATCGCGGAGACGGTGGACCGGCCGGATACGGAGCATCCGAAGCGCCCGATTGTCGGCTTTGCCTGCACGAAATCGGAGGTGAGCGGGCGGCGCCTCTGGGGGCTTTTCTCGGAGCGGTTTCCGAATGCCGGGGACTTTTTCGCGGATCACTACGTGGTGAACTACTGCCCGCTGGTATGGATGGAGGCAAGCGGTCGCAATCGCACACCCGACAAGCTGCCAGCGGCGGAGATGGCCCCGGTCGCGGCGGCCTGTGACGCCTACCTCGCCGCGCATCTCCGCATCCTCCAGCCGGAGTGGTTGGTCGGAGTGGGCGGATTCGCCGAGGCCTGCCTGCAGCGTGTCGCCGCGGAAACCAACTCAGGGGCGAAGATCGGTCGCATCCTCCATCCGAGCCCGGCGAGCCCGGTGGCAAACCGGGATTGGCACGGAACGGCAGCGCGGCAGTTGCGCGAGCTCGGCATTGGCATCGGATGATCGCGGCCCATCCAGGCACGGGCGAGTCGCGGGAGCAGGCGCGCATCCTGCGCCGGGCGAGCTGGCTGTCGTTCTGGATCGGGCTGCTGATGCTGGTGATCAAGCTCTACGCGTGGTGGCTGACGGATTCGGCGGCGATCCTGAGCGATGCGGCGGAGTCGGTCGTGCATATCGTGGTGGTGGCCTTCGTGGTCTACAGCCTCCGCCTTTCCCAGAAACCGCCGGACGAGTCCCATCCCTATGGCCACGCGAAGATCTCCTTCTTCTCGGCAGGATTCGAGGGTGGGCTGATCACCTTGGCGGGCATCTTCATCCTCTGGCAGGCAGCCTGGCAGTGGGTGGAGGGTAACACGCCGGAACACATCGGCTATGGAGGGGCGCTCACGGCTACGGCGCTGCTGATCAATGGCGGCCTCGGTTGGTACCTGATCCGCCTCGGCAAGTGCAACGATTCACTCATCCTCGAGGCGAACGGTCACCACATCCTGACCGATGCATGGACCAGCGTGGGGGTGCTGTTGGGCCTGCTGCTGACCTATTTCACCGGCTGGGCAGGCTTCGATCCGCTCTGCGCGATCCTCGTGGCGATCACGATCACGGTCTCGGGTGTGGTGCTCGTGGGACGCAGCGCTCACGGTCTGATGGACCGGGCCGATCCGGCGGTGCAAGCGACCCTGGTGAAAGCCCTCGACCGGACCACCGCCGAGCACGGGATCACCTGGCACCAGATGCGTCACCGGCATCTCGGCAACGGGCACTGGGTCGATTTCCATCTCGTCTTTGAAGATGCGGCGACGGTTCGCGACGCGCACGAGATCGCCACGGTGGTCGAGCGCGAGATCCGGGCAGTGCTGGGTGAGGCAACCGTCGTCACCTCCCACCTCGAGCCTCGCCAGGACCACGTCCGCATCCACGGCCACCGGCCCGGGGAGGAACCCGTAGCGGATGCCTCGGGCGAAACCCCGGCCGCGGAGCGTTGACAGCGCCCTCCGCTTGCGGCAATCCTCGGCTCCGCGAAATGAAGCGCATTCTAGGCATCCTCGTCCTCCTCGTCGTGGTCTACCTCGCCACCTGGTACTTTGCGGACCTGCAACCGGGCCGGCGTGGTTTTCTCTCGGCCTACAACCAGGAAAACCTGCTGCGCCGCACCGCCCTATTCGGGATCATCGGCATCGGGGTGGCCTTCGTGATCATCACCGGTGGCATGGACCTCTCGATCGGATCGGTGGTCTGTCTGGTGGGGGTAGGTGTGCCGTGGCTGCTGGTGACCAAGGAATGGCATCCGCTGCTCGTGCTCTTGCTCGGAACCGGCGTGGTCACGGGGATCGGCTTGGCGCACGGCTGGCTGGTGACGGGAATGAAACTGAGGCCCTTCATCGTCACTCTTTGCGGCTTGTTGATCTATCGCGGCGTGGCCCGGGGTTTCACCGGCGACCAGACCGCCGGATTCGGCACCGGCATGCAGTCGCTGCGCTGGCTTGGGAATGGCGAGATCCCCCTGACGGAGCACTTCGGCCTGCCAGTGCCCTGTCTGATCCTGCTGGTGGTGGCGGTGGCGGCCGGTCTTTTTTTGAAACGCACGGTGGCCGGGCGCCACCTCCTCGCCCTTGGCAACAACGAAGAGGCGGCGCGCTACAGCGGCATCCGCACGGGACGTCTGATCCTGCTCGCCTACGTGATCAGTTCAATGTTGGCCGGTCTCGGCGGACTGCTCTTCGTGCTCGACAACAATTCGGCCCAACCAGTCGACTTCGGTAATTTCTACGAACTTTTTGCCATCGCCGCGGCCGTGCTGGGTGGTTGCAGTCTCCGCGGCGGCACCGGCAGCATCGTCGGCGTCGTGATCGGCACGGCCCTGATCCAGGTGCTGCGCAATGCGATCACCCTGATCGACTGGATCCCCCAGAACATCGAATACGCGGTGATCGGCGGAGTGATCATCGCGGGAGCGCTGGGCGACGAGATGGTTCGCCGCATCGTGACGCAGCGGCGCGGGCGCGAGGCCCTTGTCGGACAGGGTTGAAAAATTTCCGCAACCGCGCCAAGGGGCTTGTGTTGATAGGGTCAATCAACACCCCATGAAGACATCAACCATCCTCGCCTTGATCAGCCTGCTGGTCGCATCGCCCCTGCTCGCGCAGGAAGACAAACCCGACGCACCCAGGGGACCGAAAGGACCCGGTGGCCCGGGGGGTCCCGGTGGACCCGGCGCGCCGGGTGAATTCTTCCGGAACATGGACAAGGATGGCGACAAGGCCATCTCCAAGGAAGAAGCCGGCGAGCGTTGGGAACGGCTCGGAAAACTCGACAAGGACGGTGACGGGAAAGTGACGATGCAGGAGCTCGCCGCGATGCGCCAAGGCGGTCCCGGGGGTCCGGGCGGTGGCCCGGGGGGACGTGGAGAGTTCTTCCGCAGCATGGACAAGGATGGCGACGGAGCCGTCTCGAAGGAAGAAGCGGGAGAACGCTGGGAGCGCCTCGGCCAGCTCGACAAAAACACCGACGGAAAGGTCACCGTCGAGGAAATGGCGGCAATGATGGGAGGCAAAGGTCGTCCCGAAGGCCCCGGCGGACCTGGCGGTCCCGGCGGGGGGGGTGCTCCCGGAGGTCCCGGTGCGATGTTCGGCCGCTACGACGAGAACAAGGACGAAAAATTGGCGAAGAGCGAAGTCCCCGCCGAGATGTGGGACAAACTGTCGAAGGCCGATGAAGACGCTGATGGTTTGGTTAGCAAGGCCGAGCTTGAAAAGGTTTTCCAAGGTGGACCCGGCGGACCCGGTGGTCCAAAAGGCGGCCGCCCCAAGGGCGAGGGTAAACCCGAGTGAACCCATCCAAGATTTCTTGAGGAAGCCCGGTCGCGAGACCGGGCTTTTTCATTCGTGTCGCAGGGCCTCGACGGGATTCATGCCGGCGGCCCGGAAGGCGGGGTAGATGCCGAAAAGCACTCCCGTGATCACCGAGATCGAGAAGGCGAGGGCTGGTGCCCAGAACTCGATGATGGTCACCATATGCGCGAAGTGGGTGATGATCAGGGGAATAGCAAGTCCCAGCGCCACGCCAAGCAATCCGCCCGCCCCCGAGAGCATCACCGTCTCGATCAGGAATTGGACCACGATGTCCCGCTTCTTGGCTCCGAGGGCCCGGCGGATCCCGATCTCGCGGGTGCGCTCGGTGACGGTCGCCAGCATGATGTTCATGATGCCGATCCCGCCGACCAGCAGGGAGATCGCGGCGATCGAGCCGAGCACGATGTTGAAGATCTGTTTGGTTCTCTCCGCGCGGCGGAGCAGGTCGAGCGGCACCAGCATGGTGAAGTCGTTCTGTTTGTGATTCCGCTCGAGGACGTGACGGATTGCAGCGGCCGCGGGCATGACGTGATCGGGCTGGTCGATCCGCACCGTCACCTCATGCAACTCCACCTTTTCGGCTTCAAAGCTGCCGGAACGATACTTGAAGAGAACCTCGCCGAAATGATCCTCCAGGGTGGTGATCGGGATCATCATCTCCATCTTCTCGGCGGAGTCTCCCGCTCCGCCAGCCTTCGCCCCCGAGGACGATGCGGCCGTGGGATCATCGGCGATGACGCCGATCACCTCGAAGTAACTCGTCTGGATCCGCACCGTCTTGCCGATGGGTTCGGTCAGGGGAAAGAGTTGTCTGGCGAGACTTTCCGAGAGCACGCAGACCGGCGAGCGATTGCCCATCTCGATCTCGGTGAAGTAGCGGCCGCGTTCGACCTGCCGGTTCCGCATCTTCGGAAACCAGGGCACCGTACCAAGCGTCGCACAATCGACGCTGCTGGTCTGGTACCAGATGAAGTCCTTCAACTCCCGCGCCGGCACGGTCACCAGGACCCCGGGGATGGTGGCCTGGATCTGGGCGATGTCCTCGTAGGTGATGCCATACTCGAGGATGAGCGAGCGCTCCTCTTCTCCGCTCGATGCCGTGTTGGTCGGTTTGACCGAATTGAGGATGATGTTCTGGCTGCCCAGCTCCTTGATCTGTTGCTGGGCCTCATGGCTGGCCCCTTCGCCGATCGCGAGCATCGCGATCACCGAACAGACCCCGAAGACGATCCCCATGGCCGTGAGCAGCGACCTGAGTTTGTGCAGCCAGAGGCTTTTCAGCCCGAGCACCACGGCGCGCTTCAGGCGGAACAGGGAAACCTCCCGGACGATCGGGGGAGCATTCATGGCTGGGTCCGCGAGTCGTAGGCCACGGCACCATCCTTGAGGCGGATGACGCGCGAAGTCCGCTGTGCCATGCCCTCGTCGTGGGTGATGAGGACGAGGGTCTTGCCGCTGGCATTGAGGGCATCGAAAATCTCGAGAATGTCGCCGCCGGACTTCGAATCGAGGTTGCCGGTGGCCTCGTCGGCCAGGATCACGGCGGGATCATTGGAAAGCGCGCGGGCAATCGCGACGCGCTGCTGCTGGCCGCCCGAGAGTTCGGTTGGCCTGTGGTCGAGCCTTTTGCCGAGCCCGACCTTTTTCGCCAGCTCCACCGCGATCTCGCGGCTCTCCTTTTCCGGAACGCCTTGGTAATAGAGAGGCACCTCGATGTTTTCCACCACGGTGAGCTGCTGGATCAGGTTGTAGCTCTGGAAGATGAACCCGAGTTTCTTGCCGCGCACCTGTGAGAGATCGTCGTCGGAGAGCTTCGACACATCGAGACCGTCGAGGAAGTAGTTCCCGATGGTCGGCTGGTCGAGGCAACCGAGGATATTGAGAAGGGTCGACTTCCCGCAACCGGATGGGCCGAGGATGGCGATGTAATCGCCGTGGTCGATCCGCAGGTCGATGCCTTGGAGCGCTTTCACCAGGGTGTCGCCCATCTGGTAGTGTTTCTCCACCCCCCGGAGTTCGATCACCGCACCTGGCGTCGCCTTCAACGCGGCGGGTGGATGCGATCCTGCGACCGCTCCGTCAAGCGCGCTCATCATCGGCTTTGGCGACGAGTGGCTCCTCCGTCGACTTTCTCGCGAGCCGGGCCTTGTCATCCTGCGCGGGCTTGTAGTCGTCGGGCATCTTCAGCAGCACGCTTTCACCCGGCTCGACGCCCTTGCGCAGCTCGATGTATTCGTTGTTGTGACCTCCGATTTCGACCGGACGGCGCTCGTATCCCCCCAACGTCTGCCGGAAGACAAAATGCTCGCCGTTTTCCACGAAGACGGATTGGACCGGCACGTAGGTGACGTCCTTCAGCTCGTCGACGATGATCTCCACCTTCGCCGTCATGCCCGGCTTGAGGAACTCGTGGGTGCCCTCGATGTCCACCGTGGCCCGGTAAACCTTCAGTGATGGGTTGTAACGCGACGCGTTGGAATCGGGCAGCACCGCGACCTTGGCCACCTTGCCGAGGAGGGTTTTGTCAGGCACCGACTCCGCGGTGATGTAAACCTTTTGGCCCAACTCGATCTTCTTGATGTGCGACTCGTGGATCTTCACCTCGACGCCGAGTTTCGACATGTCGGGGATGGTGATGATGGGCTGGCCGGTCTTCAGGGTCGCGCCTGAAGCGATGCCCTCGTAGTAGCGGGCGGTGTAGTAATCGGCGTTGGCGCCGCCGTAGGCGACGAGACCCGTCTGGGTGGCGCGGATCACGCAACTGTCGAGCTGGGCCGAAAGCGTCTCACGCTTCTTGAGTTCGAGGTCGTAGCGGCGCTTCGCGGAGCGGTAGCGGGCATAGACCTGCGACATCATCGCGAGCTTCTCGCGTTTCGTGCGGATCAGGGAAAGGAGGGCCTCCTCATAGAGCGAAAGCATCTTCTCCGCCTCCTTCGGAAACTCGTAATCGCGGAACAGTTCGAGCTCGGTCTCGCTCCGTTGCAGGGCGAGCTTCGCCTTGTCGAGCTCGACGAGCTCGTTCTCGAGGGTCTGCTTGGTGATGAAGTCGCGCTCGTGAAGCCGCTTCGCGCCCTCGACCGACTCCTTCACCACCGCGAGCTCCGAGGAGGCGACCAGCGCCTCGTCGCGCATCCGGCGGATGGTCTGTTCGGCCTCGCCGTCGCCGAGCAATTCGTTCTTCAAAAAGGCGCCGAAATTGACATTCGAGGAGAGGCTCTCGTTCGCGGCCAGCGCGAAACTGGCGACGCTGTCTCCATCTTCATCTTCCGCCTCCTTCGTGGTTTCAAAAGCGGCGGCAATGAGGTCGGTGGCTTCCTTCTCGTAGGCAGCGAGCGTCTCATTGTTGTAGGGCAGACCGAGCTTGGTGAGGGTCGTTTTGGCGGCGTCGGCACCGACGAACTTCTGGAAGTCGAGCAGGGCGAAGCGGAGCGCCTGCCGGGCCGCCTTGATCTCGCTAAGGGCCTCGCTCTCCTGGATCTCGATGTTTTGTTTGGCCTCGGCGAAAAGCGCCTCGGTTTGCTGGAACTCGACATCGTGGTCCACGATCTCCTCCTCGAGTTCGGACTGGTCGAGGCGCACCAGCACCTTCCCCTTGGCCACGTCCTCCTCGGTGACGTAGTAGCCCTCCTCGATGATCTCGAGGACCTTCACGCCGTTGGGCAGCTTCACCTCGTTGCGGAATTCGAGGTTCTGGAGCGCCTGGATGTTACCGCCCTCGAGCACGTCGATGACGAGATCACCACGCTGCGCCAGCGCCACGGGCAGTGCGTCGGCTCCGCTCTCGCTCTTTTTCGCGGCCCGCACCGCAAGGATCGCGGCGATCGCCAGGAGGGTTGCCGTTCCGGCAAGGATGCGTTTCTTCATGCCTTTTTTGGAGGAATGTCAGGGTCGTTCGCGCTCCAGTTTGCGGACCCATCCGCCATCTGATTCAATATACAGGATCCCCATGTCTCTCCAAAGGCGCAACCGCGCCAAGGTATGATTGACGAGTGTCGCGGTGCGTTGGTTCTGTGCTTCGACAAGGTCTTCCTGCGCATCGACGAGGTCGCGGGCCTCTCCGCGGCCGAGTTCCGCGAGGAGCAGTTGTTCCTCCAGCCGCCGGGCCGCCAGAGCGACACCCTCCTCGGCAATGCGGTAGCTGAGGCGGGCTGAATCGATCGCGCGCCAATCGTTGTAGATCTCGAGACGGGCGCGATCGCGGGCGAGATCCTCGGCGCGCTTGACCCGGTCCACCTCCAGTAGTGACGCACGATAGATGTTGCGCTCGGCCTTGCGATCGATGGGCAGATCGAGATCGACGGAGCCCCGCCAGCGGCGCCGGTCCCAGTTGATCGCGGGCGTGGGGTCGTCGGGATCACTGACCGCATTGTAATCGACGGAGACATCGAGCCCCGGCAGCAGGCCGTTCTCCGCGACCTTGATGCGGCGCTCCGCATCCGCAACGAGGTCGGTGGCCGTCGCGAGGTCGGGCCGCGTCGCCAGCGCGACCTCGACCGATTGCTCGCGGCTGAGATCGGGATCTGCGATGCTCAGTCCCAGCAACTCGTTCTCATCGAGGATGACCTTGCTGTCGACCGGGATCCCGAGAGTGATCTTCAACTCGTCGAGACGCGACAAATAGGTCTGGGTCGCCGCCACCCACCGGCTTTCGGCCCGCAACTTCGCCTGCCGCAGGCGGCCAAGCTGGCCCTGGGTGCGGCGATGCTCTTCGGCAAGCGCCTCCTCGCGCTCGACGACATGGATGTAACCCTGATAGGCGACGTAGTTGTTTTTCACGATGTCGCGGGCGAGCAGAACGCTGTAATAATCACTGACGAGATCGACGACGAAGTCGCGCCGGAAGTCGGCGAAGGCACGAAGATCGTAAAGCAAGTCGCGTTCGGCCTGGGTCAGCGCCTCCATCGTCACGGTAGTCCCGCCGCCTTGGAGGAGCGGTTGCACCAGCGACACGGCCACGTCGGATTGGTTGATCGACTGGTTCCCCGTCATGATGCGGAGAAAATCCTGCGTGAAATCCGCGGAAAGTTTCGCCCCGGTGTTCAGAAGCCAGTTGAAGCCGGCCGACTGGTTTCTCGCCAGAGTATTCGTGGAAACCAGTTCGGTGAAACCCTGCTCCAACTTGGCCGTCCTGCTATCGACCGCGCGGGTGGCACTGCCCCCGGCGTAGCCGATCGGAGCGAGGCGGTAGCGCGCCAGGGTCAGGTCCAAAGCGGTGAGGAAGACCGATTCCTTCGTGGTGAGGTACTCGCGATTGTGGTGGATGCCCGTGTCGAGCGCGAGATCGATCGGCATCAACTTCGCACCCCGTTCGGCGTCGGCGAATTCTCCCAGGAAAGAGGCATCGCGACTGTTTTTGACGAGGTTCGCCAAGTCCGGAACCTTCGGCGTGACCAACTCGACGTCCTCCGGAGCGACGTTTTCAACCTCCCCGGTCTTCTCGAAGAGAGCCGTGTAGGTCTCCCGGTCCGCCCGGGAGCGGTAGGCGCCCGGCGAACACGAAACCGCCAATCCAAGGACCGGCAGCAAGGCCACCAGCGCCCCATGGCGCGACAACCGACCGCTCCGCCCCGCCGTCCGGGGCGAAGTTCTCGCCAACTGGTCTCTCCGCATTCGTGTCACCCCTCTGTCGGACATCCAGAGCCCCGTGGCAATGACGCCAACAAGCCATGGACTCTGGCGCAATGCGGGCAGGACCGGCAATGCCGGGCGAAAAGAGGTTCTTGGAACGGGCCACCGTAAGCCGGATTCTGTTCACCCCGGCCGTGATCGACCGGGGCGGGCCATCATTTCTCTCAACCGGTCCCCTTGACGGATCCCGGCCCCTCCGCCGGAGCGGAGTGCGACTAATACCCGGGTTCATCCACCGGCCGGAGCCGGCGGGCGGGGCCGGCTGCCCCTTCACCCTGTTCTGTCTTGCACCGCATCGGGTTTGTCCTGCCCCCGTGGTTACCCGCGGGGCGGTGAGCTCTTACCTCGCCTTTTCACCCTTGCCTGCCGAAGCAGGCGGTTTGTTTTCTGCGACACTTTCCGTCACCGTGCCATTACAGCCCGGTGCCCCGGCTTTCGACGGGGATGCTGCCGTGTGGTGTCCGGACTTTCCTCTGTCTTCCGAAAAAGACAGCGATCGCCTCCGGCCCGTTCCAAGAGCCGAGACTTTAGCCGCTGGTGGCCGCCTTGGCGAAGAAAGATTCCAGGCCGGGGCGCGGGGGCGCCGTTAAATTTGCGAGAGCGGGCTTGCGGGAGGGCGGCTCCTTTGAGACTGTTCCGCCCGGGCGTATCGCGACCGGAAGCCCTCTGTCGATCCCTTACCCATCCAATGACCCAACGCCGCAGCACCGCCCCGGCCGCCCCGCGCACCCGGAAATCCGCTCCTCCCAGCAAAACCGAGGGCAAAGCGCCGGAGGATGCCCCGTGGACCGTCGACGAAGCCGCCGAGACCTACGGGATCAATCACTGGGGTGCCGGTTATTATTCGATCTCCCGCCGCGGCGAAGTCGTGGTCGACATCACCGACCGCACGACCGGTTCACCGCATTCGGTGAGCGTGCCGAAGCTGCTCGAGGAGCTCGACGCCCGCGGGATCCGTCCGCCGCTGCTGCTGCGTTTCCCCCGCATCCTCGAGCGCCGCATCGAGGAGCTCTACCACGGTTTCGCCAAGGCGATCAGTGATCTCGAATACAGCGGCACCTACCGGGGCGTGTTCCCCATCAAGGTCAACCAGCAGCAGCAGGTCGCCGAGGAGGTCGCCGCCTACGGCCGCCGCTTCCACTATGGCTTCGAGGTCGGCAGCAAACCCGAGCTGATCGCCGCGCTCGCCTACCTGAAGGATCCCGACGCGCTGCTCGTCTGCAACGGCTACAAAGACGAGGAATTCATCGACCTCGCCCTCTACGGCCAGCTCATGGGCCTGCGCGTCGTCATGGTCCTCGAGATGCCGCACGAACTCGGCATCATCGAGGAGCGCTCCGCCGCGCTCGGCGTCGAGCCGGTCATCGGCGTGCGGGTCAAACTCTCCGCCGAGGGTGCCGGCAAGTGGGCGAAATCGGGCGGCGAAAAGAGTCCCTTCGGTCTCAACCTTGCCCAGCTCGTGCAAACGGTGGAGCGTCTCCGCGAGCGCGGCAGGCTCGGCTGGCTCCAGATGCTGCATTGCCACCAGGGCTCGCAGATCCCGGATCTCACCATCATCCGGCGCTCCATTGAGGAGACAGCCCGGATTTATGCCGGTCTCGTCAAGGAAGGTGCCCCGATGGGTCTGCTCAACCTCGGCGGCGGCCTCGCGGTCGATTACGATGGTTCGCGCTCGACCCGCTCGACCAGCGCGAACTACTCCATCGATGAATATTGTCACAGCCTCGTCGACGCGGTGAAGTGGGTGCTCGACGAGAGCGGGGTGGAACATCCCACCCTCGTGACCGAATCGGGCCGTGCCATGGTCGCGCACTATTCGATGCTCGCCCTCGAGATCCTCGACGTGAACCGCTTCGAGAACCGCGACGAACTCAGTGTCTCCGACGACGACAACGAGGCCCTCGTGGCGCTGGCCGAGGTCGCCCGCGGCATCACCGACGACAATCTGCTCGAGTCCTTCGGCAAGGCGAACCGCTACCGCGAGGAGCTGCACGAAAATTTCCTCACCGGCGACATCAGCCTGCGCGAACGGGCCGCTTGCGAGCAATGCTACTGGCGCGCCATGACCGACATCGCTACGGCCACGCGCGAGCTTCGTTATGTGCCGGACGAGCTGCGCGACCTCTCGGGCCTGCTCGCCGACCAGTATTACGGAAACTTCAGCATCTTCCAATCGCTCGCGGATTCCTGGGCGATCGATTGCGCCTTCCCCGTGATGCCCCTGCACCGGCTCGCCGAGCGACCCACCCGCCAGGGCGTCATCCACGACGTCACCTGCGACTGCGACGGCATGATCAAAAAGTACGTCTCCAGCTCGGAGGTGCTCGAGGCCCTGCCCATCCACGAGACGAAGAACGACGAATCGTATTACCTTGGAATCTTCCTCGTCGGTGCCTATCAGGAGACGCTGAGCGATCTTCACAATCTCTTCGGCGACACCCACGCGGTCAGCGTCGACGTCGAGAACGGCCGGGTCCGTTTCTCGCGCGAGGTCGAGGGCGATTCCGTCGCCGATGTGCTCGCCTACGTGGAGCATGATCCGAAAAAACTCGTCGACCAGTTCCGCGAGCTCGCCGAGACCGCGATCACCGAGGGCCGCATCAGCGCGATCCAGCGCCGCAAAGCCCTCGAGGCCTACCGTCAGGGCATGGCGGGTTACACCTACTTCGAAAGCTGAATCCCATGGCCGCCCCGATCACCGCCTTTCTCGAGCGACATTACCGCCACTTCAACGCCGCTACGGTCATCGATGCGGCGAAGGGCTGGAACACCCTGCTCGAGCAGGGCGGGCGCATGTTCCTGACCATGGCGGGGGCGATGAGCACCGCCGAGCTCGGCATCTCGGTGGCCGAGTTGATCCGGCGCGGCAAAATCCACGGGATCTGCTGCACGGGCGCGAACCTGGAGGAGGACCTCTACAATCTCGTCGCCCACGATCATTACCGCCGCATCCCGAACTGGCGCGACCTCACGGCCGAGCAGGAGCAGGAACTCCTCGACCAACATCTCAACCGGGTCACCGACACCTGCATCCCGGAGGAGGAAGCCTTCCGCCGGCTCGAGGCGGTGATCCTGACCGAATGGCAGACCGCCGAGGCCGACGGACGCCGCCATTTTCCCCACGAGTTCCTCTACCGCATCCTCCGCGCCGGCACCCTCGCGCCCGACTATCAGATCGACCCGGCGGACAGTTGGCTCGTCGCCGCCGCCGAGTGCGATCTGCCCATCTTTGTGCCGGGCTGGGAAGATTCCACCTCCGCGAACATCTTCGCCTCGCATTGCCTGAAGGGGAACGTGAAAAGCCCTCATGTCGTCAAGACCGGCATCGAATACATGATGGAACTCGCGAACTGGTACCGCGACACCACGCCCGCCTCGCCCCTGGGCTTTTTCCAGATCGGCGGCGGCATCGCCGGCGACTTCCCCATCTGTGTCGTGCCGATGCTGCACCAGGACTTCGGTGCGGAGGGCATCCCGCTCTGGGCCTACTTCTGCCAGATCAGCGACTCGACGACGAGCTACGGCTCCTACTCCGGGGCGGTGCCGAACGAAAAGATCACCTGGGGCAAACTCGGCATCGATACCCCGAAGTTCATCATCGAGTCCGACGCCTCCATCGTCGCCCCGCTGGTCTTCGCCCAGGTGCTGGGGTGGTGACCCTCACCGGACCACCGTCAGGTCCTGCTTCACGTTGATCGTCGAATCGGGCACCGCCGGCAGTTTCAACAGGCTCAGGATCAGGTTTGCGGCGTCACCGTTGCGGATGGGCGGAACCGGGGCACCGTAACCGGGCTGCAGTTTTCCGGGATCGAGCCGCGAGTCCGGGTTCAAGGCGTAGAGGTCTCCGCCCGCGGGGACCCCGGGTCCCCAGGCGTAGAAGGCGATCGTGTAGTTGTTCGCTTCCTTGGCTTCACCGTGGCCTTTCGTGCCGGTCAGTCCTCCGTGATCGGCGGTGATCAGCACCCAGGTCTTGCCTTTCATGGTCGGCGAGTCATTGATGCCGTCGAGCAGCTTGCCAAGCAGTCCATCCACCTCTTTCAAGGCGGCGAGGTAGGGTGAACCCTCGGTCAGATCCCAGGTCAGCGCGTGTCCGGCCGAGTCGCAATTGCGGAGATGCAGCATGGTCACATCGGCCGGCTTTTCCGCGAAGCTGGCGATGAGCTGATCCACGAGCGGCCCGGTCTCCTCATTGACCACGTAGCGGTCGATCTTGTCGCGCCCGTTGTCAGGGCCGGTGGTATCGGGCTCTCCGTTCGCCGCGTCGAAGCTCACATCGTAGAGCGAGAATTTCGACTTGCTAGCGTAGAGGGCCGTGCTGAGCCCTTGGTCGTGGGCGACGTCGAAGAAAGAACGTACATAGCTCTTGTGATTGCGGTGCAGGTTCTGCCCGAGCTTGGGATCCGTGTTGCTGATCCATTCGTGCCCCTTGCTTCCCACCACTCCGCGACCAGTGATCATGCAGGTGTGGTTGGGCAGGGTGATCGTGTAGGTGACGTCGGTGCGTGCATTCGAAGTCCACGAGCCTTCCCGCCGGAGGCGGTGGAAGGTCGGGGCCCCGCTCTCGCCCAGCGCGTCGACGCCATCCGGCCTCATCCCGTCGACGCTGATGAAGATGACATGATCGGCACGACAGAGCCCGGTCGCCGAGATCGCGAAGCAGGCAAGGAGCAGGGTTTTCGAGAACTTGGATTTCATCGCCGCGATTCTCGCCCCTCAGACGGGGGGATTGAAGGTCCGGAATGAAGAGGGTTGACTCCCGCATGCGACCCTCTTGAGTCTGCCCATGGCCCGCTCCACCCTCCACTCAGCCAAACTTTATGGCATCGCCGACCTCGGATACCTCGCCGCGGGGGACTTGGTGCGCACGACCGTGGCGATGCTGGAGGGCGGCATCGACGTCTTGCAACTGCGGGCCAAAGGCCACGATGCCTCCGCCATCCAGCGCTGGGGGGCCGAGCTGCTCCCGCTCTGCCGCGCCGCGGGCGTGCCCTTTTTCATCAACGATCACCCGGAGATCGCCGTGGCGATCGGTGCCGACGGGGTTCACGTCGGGCAGGACGATGCCCCGATGGCCGAAGTTCGCGGCATCACCGGACCGCGAATGCTGGTGGGTCGCTCGACCCATTCCCTCGCCCAGGCCGACGCGGCGGCGGCCGATCCGGCGACGGACTGCATCGGTTTCGGTCCCCTTTTCACCACTCCCACCAAGCCCGGACGCCCCGCGATCGGGACCGCGGAGATCGCCGAGGTTCATCGGCGCCATCCGGACCTGCCGATTTTCTGCATCGGCGGCATCAAAAAGGAAAACCTCCCCACCCTGGTCGAGGCCGGCGCCCGCCGTGTCGTGATCGTGTCAGGAATCTTGCAAGCACCCGATATCGCTGCTTATGTCCGCGCCGCGAGGACGTTGTTGCCCTGATCGGGGTTCCCTCGCCAATACCCTAAAATCATGAGTGTCCTCGTTTCCGGTTCCATCGCCCTCGACCATGTCAAAACCCAGCAGGCTTCGCAGGAAAATCTGCTGGGCGGCTCGGCCTCCTACGCGGCGATCGCGGCCAGCTTTTTCTCCCCCGTCGGGATCGTCGCCGTCGTCGGTCACGACTTCCCCCTGGAGCACCTCAACCTCTTTCGCTCGCGGAACGTGAATCTCGAGAGCGTCGAGTTCTCCGACGGTGAGACTTTCCGCTGGGCTGGGGAATACATGGAGGACATGAACAATCGCGAAACGCTCTCCGTGGCGCTGAACGTTCTGGAATCGTGGTCCCCGAAGGTGGCCGATTCGCAGAAGAGTGCCACGCGGGTGAACCTGCTCGCCAACTCGCATCCGGTGAACCAGCATGCCGTGGTCGACCAAGTCGGGAGCGGGCCGCGTTTCACCATCGCCGACACGATGGACCTCTGGATCCAGATCTCGCGGCCCGAGCTCGAGTCTCTGCTCCAACGCATCGACCTGCTCGTGCTCAACGACAGCGAAGCGAAGCTGATGATGGACACCTCGAACGTCGTCGCGGCCGGACACCGTCTCCGCGAGATGGGTCCTCGCTACGTCATCGTGAAGAAAGGCGAGCACGGCGCGATGTTGTTCGGTCAGGATGAGGTCTTCACCTGCCCGGCCTATCCTCTGCGCGAGGTCTTCGACCCGACCGGTGCCGGCGACACTTTCATCGGCGGATTTGCCGGTTACCTCGCCAGCCTCGGGAAGGAAAGCTACGAGTTCAGCGACCTGACCGCCGCGATCGCCCGTGGCACCATCCTCGCGAGCTTCACCTGCGAGAGCTTCAGCACGCACGCGCTCGAAGCCCTGACCCAGGATCGCTTCGAATCGCGGTTGGAGAGCTACCGGAAATCCTGCTCTTTTACCTGAGATTTTTCACTCGATTTCGGGACGAGACCTGCTTACCCTGCGCGCATGGACTGGTACTACGCCGACGCTTCGCAGAATCAGCAATCCGTACCGGAATCGGATTTGCCCGGACTCGTCGCTTCCGGTGCGATCCGTCCGACCACCCTGGTCTGGAACGAGACGATGTCGGATTGGAAGCCGGCGGGACAAGTCCGCCCCGATCTTTTTCCAGTGCCTGAAACGCCGCCGTCCCTGGCCCCGACACCGGCGGCGGGACCAGTGGGCATGCCTCCGGCAGGCGTTTCCCCGATGGCCTCGCCGGGCGTCTACGTGGCTGCCGCCCACCCGGCCGACGGCCTCGCGATCACGAGCCTGGTCTTGGGAATACTCAGCCCGCTCTGTTTCGGACCGCTCACGGGGATCCCGGCCGTGATCTGCGGACACATCGCCAAGAAGAAGATCAACGAGTCGGGTCAACTCTCCACCAAAGGAGGTATGGCGACCGCGGGTCTCGTGCTCGGCTATGTTTCCATCATCTTTTGGGTCCTCTACATCGTCTTCGTTGTCGCGATGGCGGTGCTCGGAGAAACCGGGGCGCTTCAATGAACCGCCTTCGGGCTCACCCGGCGTGATGCCCGCTCTCGACGCTGCCAAGGCCGGCCCGTCCGCCGACACGGACGCGGTTCTCGATGCCTTTCTCGCCTACCTGATCGACTCGGGCATCGAACCCTACGAGCATCAGGAGACCGCGATCCTCGAGCTCTACGGCGACCGCAACGTCATCCTCAACACCCCGACCGGTTCGGGGAAAACCCTCGTCGCCCTCGCGGTGCAGTTCCGGGCGGTTTGTCAGGGGCGGCGCAGTTTCTACACCGTGCCGGTGAAGGCGCTCGCGAATGAAAAGTTCCTCGCACTCTGCGAGATCTTCGGTCCTGAAAAGGTCGGCATGATCACCGGCGACGCGACGGTGAATCCCAGTGCCCCCGTGATCTGCTGCACCGCCGAGATCCTTGCGAACCACGCCCTGCGCGAGGGTGCGTCCGCGGCGATCGATGATGTCATCATGGACGAGTTTCATTATTACTCGGACCACGAACGCGGCGTCGCCTGGCAGATCCCATTGCTGACCCTGCCACGGGCTCGATTCCTCCTCATGTCCGCCACGCTCGGCGACACTTCGTTTTTCGAGAAAGAACTGACCCGCCTCACCGGGGCCGAAACCGTCCTTGTGAAATCAGCCCAGCGCCCCGTGCCGCTTGAGTTTGACTACAACGACAAGCTCCCCCTCGAGGAAATGGTCGAGGAGCTCGTGAAACAGGATCGTGCGCCCGTCTATCTCGTCCACTTCACCCAACTCTCCTGCGCCGAATCGGCCCAGAACCTGATGAGCCGGAACTACTGCTCGAAGGAGGAGAAGGAAGCGATCGCGGCGGCGTTGGTCGGAGCGGACTTCCGCAGTCCCTACGGCAAAGAGATCCAGAAGCTGATCCGCCACGGCATCGGCATCCATCACGCCGGACTCCTGCCGAAATACCGCGTCCTCGTCGAGAAACTCGCCCAGCGCGGCCTGCTCAAGGTGATCTGTGGCACCGACACTCTCGGCGTCGGGGTGAACGTGCCGATCCGCACGGTGCATTTCACGCAGCTCTTCAAATACAGCGGCGAGAAGACGAAGATCCTCGCGGCACGCGACTTTCACCAGATCGCCGGACGCGCCGGGCGGCGCGGATTCGATACCCTCGGCTTTGTCGTGGCCCAGGCCCCGGCCCATGTCATCGCGAACCTGCGCGCCGAGGCGAAGGCCGGAGGAAAGGGCGGCAAGAATCGTCTCGTGAAACAGAAACCGCCCGAGGGTTTCGTGATGTGGGAGGAAAAGACCTATCGCGCGCTGATCGAGGCTGAACCCGAGCGCCTCGTCTCGCGCTTTGGGATGCACCACGGGCTCCTCCTCAACATCCTCGCCCGGCGCGACGAAGACGGATGTCTCGCCTTGCGGCAACTGATCCGCGATTGCCACGAGACCACGCCGGCGAAGAAGAAACTGCGCCGCCGCGCCTTCGCCCTTTTCCGCGGATTGATCGAGGGAAGAATCCTCACCTTCATCCCGAAAGCCGAGCGCCGCGGTCCGGCCAAGGTCGCACTCCACATCGAGCTGCAGGAGGACTTTTCGCTGAACCAGGTCCTCGGCCTTTACCTCCTCGAAGCGATCACGAAGCTCGACTTCGACGCACCCGAGTATGCCTTGCAAGTGCTCTCGCTCATCGAAGCCATTCTTGAAGATCCCGGCATCATCTTGCGCCGCCAGGTTGAAAAGGCGAAGACCGCGCTGATGGCGGAGATGAAAGCCGAGGGTCTCGAGTATGACGAACGGATGGAGCGGCTCGACGAGGTCACCCATCCGCAGCCGGGCAAGGAATTCATCTATGCGACCTACAACGACTTCGTCACCCGCAATCCCTGGGCGAAGGAGGCCGGAGTGCGTCCGAAGGCCATCGCCCGCGAGATGTTCGAGAACTGGCAGTCCTTCGAGGACTACGTGAAACACTACAAGATCGAGCGAAGCGAGGCGGTGCTGTTGCGCCATCTCTCCGAGGTTTACAAGGTCCTCGTCCAGACGATCCCGCCGGGTCTGAAGACGATGGAGCTTGATGAAGCCGAGACTTTCCTCGGCACGATGTTGCACGGGATCGACTCGACCCTGCTCGACGAATGGGAGCGCATGCGGAACGGCGAGTTCACTCCCGTCGTGGAGAAAAAAGAAACGGCCCCTCTGAAGCCCCGCGCCATCACCCGCGACCGCGCCGCCTTCACCCGGCTCGTGCGCGGTCTTGTCTTCGATTTCCTCAAGCGGCTCTGGCAGGGCGATGAGGCCGGGGCTCTCGAACTCGCGCCAAAGGCGGAGGATGCGGAGGGTTTACCCGGCGCAAGGATCGAGGCCTTCCGGCAGGCGAGGGGACTCCTGCGCTTCGACCCCGAGGCGCGGAATGCGAAACATTTGCGCCTGAAGGAAGACGATCGAACGCGGACCTGGCGGATCGAGCAGTCCCTCGTCGATCCGGAGGATCAGAACGACTGGTTCGTCACCTTCACCGTCGATCTCGCCGCGAGCGATGCCGCAGGAGCGCCGGTGCTGCGGTGGCGATCTCTGGAAGCGATGTGAGCGAGCGCGACTCCGGGTTCCTCACAAATTTCCCTTTTTCATCTCCGCCACCGCGAAGTCCGCGGCGCGGGCGGTCAGGGCCATGTAGGTCAGCGAGGGATTGACGCACGAAGCCGAGGTCATGCAGGCGCCGTCGGTGACGAAGACGTTTTTCACGGCGTGGACCTGGTTCTGTCCGTTGAGAACCGAGGTCTTCGGATCGCGCCCCATCCGCGCGGTGCCCATCTCATGGATCGCGGTGCCGGGATAGGATTCGCCGTTGACGACCTGCACGTTTTTCAAGCCGGCGCTCTCGAGCATCTCGCGGGCGTCCTCCATCATGTCGATGCGCATCTTCTTCTCGTTATCCCGGAATTCGGCGTCGAAGATGACAAGGGGCAGGCCCCACTTGTCGCGCTTCTCGGGATCGAGCCACATCCGGTTCTCATGATAGGGCAGGGTCTCGCCGAAACCGCCGAGACCCATCGTCCAGGGACCGGGCTCGGTCAGTTCCTCCTTCAACTCCGCACCGAAAGAGAGTTCGGCGACATTGCGCTCCCAACCCTGGCGACCGCCGCCGCCCTGATAGCCGAAGCCGCGCAGGTAGTCGCGCTTGTCGTCACCGACGTTGCGGTAGCGCGGCATGTAGATGCCGTTGGCGCGGCGGCCGTAGAAATAACGGTCGAGATCACCCTCCCACACCCCGCTGGCGCCGGCGCGGAAATGATGGTCCATGAGGTTGTGACCGAGTTCGCCGCTGTCATTGCCGAGTCCGTTGGGGAAACGGTCGGACTTCGAATTCATGAGCAGGGCGGTCGAGGCGATCGCGCTGGCGCAGACGAAGACGACCTGGGCGAAATACTCGGTGTCCTCCAGCGTCACCGCATCACGCACCCGCACGCCGGTGGCTTTCTGCGTGGCGGAATCAAGGACGATCTCCCTCACCACCGAATCGGGACGCAAGGTCAGCTTGCCCGTCTTCGCCGCCGCCGGCAAAGTCGCCGACTGGGTGCTGAAGTAGGCGCCAAAGGGACAACCCATCGCGCAACGGTTGCGGTACTGGCAGGGCCCGCGCCCCACCCCGAGCTGGGCTTCTTTCGCCGCGGAGAGATTCGCGACGCGCCCGATCGTGAGATGGCGTCCGGGAAAGTTCTTCTCGATACGTTTGCGCACCTCTTTCTCGACGAAGAACATGTCCATCGGCGGCAGGAATTCGCTGTCGGGCAATTGCGGCAGTCCAAGCGCTTCGCCGGAGATGCCGGTGAACTTCTCCACGTAGGCATACCACGGCTCGATGTCGCGGTAGCGGATCGGCCAATCGATCGCGACGCCTTCCTTCGCATTCGCCTCGAAATCGAGGTCGCTGAGCCGGTAACACTGCCGCCCCCACATGATCGACTTGCCTCCAACGATGTTGGGCCGGTACCAGTCGAAGCGCTTCTTCTCCTCGTAGAGGGAATCGGCGTCCTTCATCCAGTAGGTCTCGGTCGTCTCGTTGTAGGGATAATCCCGGGAGAGTTTGGGATGCGTCGCGATCTGTTCCTGGGTGAGCTTGCCATGGTATTTCGTCTCCCACGGGTTTTTCATCGCATACTCGTAGTCCGCGACGTGGTTGAGCATGCGCCCGCGCTCGAGCATCAGCACCCGCAGGCCTTTTTCGGTCAGTTCCTTCGCGGCCCAGCCGCCCGAGACCCCCGATCCGATGACGATGGCATCGTAGGTGTTCGCTTTTTTGGCTTCGATGTTCAGGTTGGGCATGGCGGGGGCGCCGCGAAGCGGCGGTAAAAGGTGGAAAGTAAAAGGTAAAAGGTCGCGGAATCAGAGAGGGTCTGGTCGGCGACCAAACCCTCTTCCGTAAAGATCACTTCGAAATCGCCCAGGCCTTCTGTCCGGGCTGCATCGGCACGTCGCCTTCGAATCGGCCGGGGATGGGGAGATACTCCAGCGCCTGGGTCGCGCCGATCTCGGAGATGAAGTAACCCGTCACGACCAACTCTCGGAGGCGTTTGAAGAAGGCCCTGTCCTGCTCCGCGGTCGCGCGGATGAGGGCGTTTTTCTGATTTGCGGAGAGTTCGGCGAAAGGTTTGCCGTGAGCCTGACGTCCCGCCGCGTCGATCTTGGTGAGGCCGGCGTAAAAGCTTTCCTGCTCGGCGAGCGGATGACAATCGCGCAGCACCCGGACGATGAAGGCCTCGACGCCCGCGGCCTTCGCACCGGGCGTGTTGGTCGTGGGAATGATGACGTCGGCGACTTCCGCAAGGAGCGCGGTCTGTTCCGGCGTCACCGCCAAGCTCGCGCTTTCGTTGAGCACCTGGCCCATCAGGGCCGCGGTGGTCTGGGCGGAAAGGGCACCCCCGAGAAGAAGGGAAAGGCGTTCAAGGGCGGCGCGGCGCGGAATCATGGTGGAAAGGATACGCGGGATGGGGTAGTGAAATCAAGCCTTCCGTGGACGACTTAGGATTCGGGTTTGGGTCCGCAACTCACCCGCCCACACGCGTCTTTTCAAAAAGCTCCCAGGGCATCGCGTCCTGAAGATCCCAGATGCATGTGATCGGCCGTGACCCGTGATATTCGACGATCTCAGCGGGACCGAGGTACGTAAACGGCATGTTGACCCCATACTCGCGCTCAAGATGACGCGCGAAGATCAAAATGGTGTAGCCGCGATCTCGATGCCGCGTGATGCGCTGTCCCGTTAAAGATTCAGGCGTCGTGCTGTTTTGCGACTGCCAATGAACGCGGCTACGACTGATGGGATAATCCTCATACATGGTCGAGGGCGAGAAGTCCTTTTCCGATTTTTGAAAGGTTACCAAAAACGCATACGTCGATCGCTCTTCAAAATGCACGACCCCAGGGCCGGTCTGCCAAGGAGTTTCGTAGGTCGCTTTGCCCATGAGGACGTTGATATCGACAGCGGTGTAAGTTCCGTGCAATTCGAAACCGAATCGGTCGACGCGACGCTGCGCGGGCAGTGCTTCCGTGGCCCAAGCGCCCACTTCCGAAAGGTCCGCTAGGATCGACCGATTTTCGGCCACGCCTCGCAGTGACGACTCGACGGTGGGACAATCCTCTGGAGCGGCCCGCTGCCGGAGCAGATAGTGAAGACGCAGCTTCTCCTGCTCGGTGAACTGGGTCACGTCGCCCTCGGAGTCCGCAAAACGACGGACCGTTTCCAAAAAATCAGGCGCGCGCAGCACGGACGTTCGCGTGACTCCATAGCGGAGTACGCCTGGGTCCGACACCAATTCGCGACCCTCGAGTCCGGCACCGGCTTTCCATTGCGACCAAGTTTTCTTTCCCAACAACTGATGAGCTTCGTAGCCGGTCTCGCGAATGAAGTTCAAAAACGTGAGCTCCTGTCCGGTTTCGTGAGTGAAGGTCTTCAGGCTCTCAGTGACGGCAACCTCGAGATTTGCGTAGTGCCTCTTGATGTTAGCGAGGACGTGTTGCCTCGCCTGCTTTTCGAGTTGAATTGAACATCCGGCAGGCAGGTGCGGAAAATCCGCTTCGATCTCGCGGTCGAATCGAAACCGTCGGGTCGGGAGAAGTGCCTGAAACTTCCGGTCAATTCGGTAGCGACGATGCATCTGGCCCACGAGGTCGATCACTGTGAGACTCTCTTTCCCCGGAGCGTGCCGCAGACCTCGCCCCAGTTGTTGAAGGAAAACCGTCAGACTGTTCGTCGGACGAAGGAAGATGACCGTGTCGATCTCTGGGATGTCGACCCCCTCGTTGAAAATGTCGACGACGAACAGAAAGGGAAAGCGCCCTTCCCGGAACTCGCGAACGGTCTCCGACCGTTCTTGATCGCCGGTTTGGCCATGAAGCGCTCGGCTCGGAATGCCCGCCTTCTGAAAGCAACGCGCCATGTATTCGGCGTGTTCCACCGACACGCAAAAGCCAACGGCACGGGCCTCGCGGTAGTTCCCATGGTAGGTGTCGAGCGCCTTGAGGATCGCATCGACCCGCTGACTCGCAATCAGATCGGCTCCGGTGTAAACCTTCTCCAGCTCAACCGGATTGAACTTCCCACCCGTCCAGAAGCGATCGTCGGCAAGTGAGATCGGATCGCTGACGGCGAAGTAATGAAATGGGCACAGCAGTTTCTCTTCGAGCGCGTCTGGTAGCCGAATTTCAGCGGCGAAACGCCCTCCAAAGTCCGGCAGGAGACTCTTGCCATCCATGCGCTCCGGAGTTGCCGTCAGGCCAAGCAATACGCAGGGTCGGAACTGTTCAAAGAGGGCACGATAACTGTCCGCCGTTCCGTGGTGTACTTCATCGACGACGAGGTAATCAAAGAACGCTTCACCGAGCCGCTCCGGAAGATTGAGATTACTCAGGGCCAAGTTCGAGCAAAACAAATGATCGAAGGTCGTGGCTTGATAAGGGCCGACATGCAGTTCGCCAAAGTTCTGATCGCGAAGCACGGCCCGAAAGCACGCTCTGCTTTGTTCCAGGATCTCCTGTCGGTGCGCCACAAAAAGCAGACGCGAACCCCGTCCTGCCTTCGCCGCGTCCCTTCGAAACTGCGCGAAGTCGAAGGCGGCCACGACGGTCTTGCCCGTCCCTGTGGCAGCTACGACCAGATTCTTAAAACGGCCATGAACTTCGCGTTCGCGTTTGAGGGACTCCAAAATCTGCTCTTGGAAGGGATAGGGTCTCAAGTCGGCAAAGAACGCCGCCGCCGTCCCCGCGCTGCGATCGCGCGCTACCTGCACGGCCTTCCGAAATCGTTCGGGCTCCGCCAGGTCGAAGGGGACGAATTCGGACGAGTTCCAGTACGTCTCGAATTCGGCCAGAAACTTCTCTAAAACGTGAGGAAGATCCTGATTCGTGACTTTCAGATTCCACTCAAGGCCGCTCGTAAGGGCAGGAGAGGAAACATTCGCCGATCCGATGTAGGCCGTGGAATACCCTGACTCGCGATGAAAGTGATAGGCCTTGGCGTGGAGGCGGGTCCGATCCGTGTCGTAGGAGACTCGAATCTGCACGTTGGGAAATCCGGCAAGTTTTTCAACGGCACGAGCCTCAGACGCCCCCATGTAGGACGTCGTGATCACGCGGACTGGAACACCTCGCCTCTCTGCATCCTCCAGAGCGGGAAGCAAGAGCCGCAATCCGGACCAGCGAATGAACGCGACGAGGAAATCGACGCGATCGGCCGACCGCATCTCCTGAACCAATTCATGATCCAGTCGCGGATCATTCCTGGCGCCTGTGAAAAGGGAACTCTCCCAGATAGGTGTGATCGGGCGCGGGAGGCCGGAGTCTCCTAAAGCGGTTGGGGTGATTTCCGTGAGCACTCCACCTCCCATTTCGGGATCCACCAGTTCACGACTTGTGAGATGGGAGAAACCTCCTTCTCGGCAAAGATGAGCGATCAGCGAGTTGCAGAGCGCATGGCGGGTTTCTAGAGTTTCGGAGCTTCGCAAGGATTCCTCGATGACCGTAGCGAGAAACTGGGCGAAGCGGGTGGGTGCCTCGGCAGCATCAAGCTTTTTGACAATCGCGCGAAGCTCTGGGTGCGCGTCAAGAATCGCGCGGGTCTCGCGATCGACCAGTCGATCATAAATGCCGTCAGCAAGTCCCATGATCGCAAGCCAAGGTCTTCGGCTACTCTTTGGCAACCCGTTTGTCAGGCTCAGCGATATCTCCCACGAAGATCCCTTTTGGATCGAGCTCACATGAGGCCGGTGTTATGTATCCCGGTGCGCGCGATGGTTGAGATGATGACGCGTCAATAACCCTTGTTCCCCCCTCACCCCGCCAACGCCTGCTTCGGCATGGCGGGCAGGTGCTTGAGGGCCTTGGCGAGAGCGTGGTCCACGGTGAGACCGTGTTTCGCCCGGAGGATGTCGGGACGGCCGTGCTCGATGAACTCATCGGGCCAGCCGATGCGCTCGACAGGACAAACGATGCCGGCGTCGTTGAGGTGCTCGATGATGGCCGCGCCGAAGCCGTTCATGAGGGTGTGGTCCTCGAAAGTGAGGATCAGCCCGCACTGGCGCGCGTACTTCTCGATGCAGGCGGCGTCGAGAGGTTTGATCCAGCGCGGATTGATGAGGGCGACGGAGTAACCCATGGCCACGAGCTGGTCGCGGGCCTTTTCGGCCATTTCAAAGAGGTTGCCGAGTCCGAAGAGGGCGATGTCGGTGCCGTCGGCGACGACCTCGGCCTTGCCGATCTCCAGCAATTGCGGTTCGTCTTTCGGCTTCACGCCGGTTCCGGCGCCACGCGGGTAACGGATCGCGGAGGGACCGTCGTTGTGATTGACCATGGTCCAGAGCATGTCGACGAACTCATCCTCGTCCTTCGCCTGCATGAAGACCCAGTTCGGGATGTGGCGCATGTAGCCGATGTCGAAGAGCCCGTGGTGGGTTGGCCCGTCGTCACCGCTGAGTCCGGCGCGGTCCATGCAGAGGCGCACCGGCAGGTTCTGGATGCCGATGTCGTGCACCGCCATGTCGTAGGCGCGCTGGAAGAAGGTCGAGTAGATTGTGAGGAAGGGTTTCAGACCCTGGACCGCCTGGCCGCACGCGAAAAGGGCGGCGTGCTCCTCGGCGATGCCGACGTCGTAGTAGCGCTCGGGCACGACCTTCTGGAACTCGACGAGGCCGGTGCCGCTCGGCATCGCGGCGGTCACGGCAACAATCTTGTCATCCTGTTGCGCGAACTTGCCGAGCTGACTGCCGTAAATGAAGGAGTAGGTCGGATCACCGCCCGGAGGGGTCTCGCCGGTCTCGGTCTTGTAGGGTCCGAGGCCGTGGAACTTCATCGGATTCGCCTTGGCCGGCTCGTAGCCGCGGCCTTTTTCGGTGATGACGTGGAGCACGACGGGCTGGTCCTGGTCCTTGAGGAATTCGAAGGTCTTGATCAGCAGATCGATGTCGTGACCGTCGATCGGGCCGTAGTAGTGCATCCCGAATTTCTCGAAGAGCACGTTGGGGAAGAGCAGGTTCTTCGCGCCGCGCTCCACCTTCGAGGCGATGTTGCGCACCGACTTGCCGGCGATGCGCTCGACGAACTCGGCCGCCTTCTCGTGGATGTGGGCGTAGGTCGAGCTGGTCTGGAGCGCGTGGAAATACTTGGCGATCGCGCCGACGTTGCGGTCGATCGACCATTCGTTGTCGTTGAGAACGAGGATGAACCGCTTCGTCGACTCGGCGATGTTGTTGAGGGCCTCGAAGGTCGGACCGCAGGTGAAGGCGGCGTCACCGGCGACGGCGACGACATGGTCCTCCTTGCCGAGCAGGTCCCGGGCCGAAGCCATGCCCAGCGCGGCGGAGACGGCGGTTCCGGCGTGTCCCGCCCCGTAGCAGTCGTGTTCGCTCTCGGTGCGGAGGAGGAAACCGTTCAGCCCCTCGTAGGTGCGGATCGTGTGGATGCGGTCCCAGCGACCTGTCAGCATCTTGTGAACGTAACCCTGGTGGCTGACGTCGAAGACGAACTTGTCCTCCGGCGTGTTGAAGACGCGGTGCATCGCGATGGTCAACTCGACGACCCCGAGATTCGGTCCGAGGTGCCCGCCGGTGTGGGCGAGGCAACGGATCAGGGTGCGGCGGATGTTTTCCGCGAGCTTGGGCAGGTCTTCCAAGGGCAGGCGCTTGAGGGCCTCCGCGGAATCCACCTTGGGCAGTTGCTCGGTCGGAATTTCGTGAAAATCAGAACAATTCTCCATCATTGGCAGGCTCGTCGTCCTCCTCGTCGTCGGTGGAGGCACCGCCGCCGGCATCGTCGTCGCCGAAGGGTTCCAGTACGCTCTCTCCGTTGCGTTTCTTTCTCAAAATCTCAATACGTCCGCGGGCCTCGTCGAGCCGGGACTCGCAGACCTTGTAATAACGGTTCCCTTCCTCGTACTTCAGGAGCAGGTCGTTCAGCGGGACCTCGTCGGCCTCCATCTGCCTGACGAGCTCCTCGAGGGCCTCGAGGGCCTCTTCAAAGCTCATCCCGCTGTCGGCGGGTGGCGCTTTTCTGGAAGATTTCGGCATGCGGGGGGTCGGGAGATGCGCCAGGGCGGGCGCGTCGCTATTCCTCCCCTTGGAACGGCCCGGTTTCAAGCCTTTTTCCCCTGCCCGGGGGCAGCCGACCCGACCCTGTCAAGTGCCGGACCCGACCCTCTCCGGACGGGCCCAGGCTCAAGGCGCGGCGGGCCCGGGCGGAACCAGCCCGGCCTTCTTCCGTTCCTCGAACTCCTCCCGCGTCCCGGTCGCGTAGGGATTCGACGGAAGGAGGTTGCCGGGGATGGGGGCGCGGCGGAAGACGGCGTCGGGTCCGTAATTTTCGGCCAGATAGGTGACGATCTTCTCCCGGGTCTCCCGATCCAGCGGCCAGAGCCCTCCGGATTTCTGCATCCAGTCGATCGTGTCGCTCCAGGTGCTCGCGGTGCCCTTTTGCCGCAGGTATTGCTGGGGCGAATGACAAACGGTGCAGTGCACCCGGACCAGTTCCCAATGCTCGGCCATTTTCATCCCGGTGACCGGGTCGATCGGGGGCTCGGGCTTCTTCTCCGGCTCCTGCGCGAAGAGCGGCGCGACGAGAAACAGGGCGATGAGGGGAAAGCGGCGCATGTTCAAACGGCCTGGACGGCAATGCGGTGGCAGGCGTTGTTGAGGTAGCCCTTGGGATTCCAACCGGGAACGAGCATGGGCTGGCTTTTTCCCTCGCTGTCGACGGCGCGGGCCCAGAGCTCGTAGTAGCCCTTTTTCGGAAAGCGGACCTCCGCCGTCCAGCGCTGCCAGGCGAGACGATTGGCGGGCTTGGCCACCTCGGCACGCTGCCAGGTGCTGCCGAAATCGATGGAAACATGGACCTCGGAGACCTCGAGATCTCCGGCCCAGGCATGACCGCGGCAGGCGAGCGGTTCGGCGAGCGGATGACTGACGCCGGACTGCGGGAAGGTCACAATCGACTTCACGGGCATCGACTCGATGATCTCCATGTCCTCGTCGGGCACCTTCGAACCGGGCGCGATGGGATACTTCGGCATCTTGTAGGAGTCGCCTTCCATCTTCTCGCCGTCGTGGACCCGGTCCCGGATCTCGATTTTCTTCAGCCACTTGCCCGAGACCGAAGCGGGCCAGCCACCGGCGACGAGGCGGAGGGGATGACCGTTTTGCAAGGGGATGTCGGCCCCGTTCATCGCGAAGGCGAGCAGGGTCTCGTCCTCGAGTGCCTTTTTCATCGGCACGCCTCGTGAGATCGGCTCCTTTTTCGGGTCGCCGGAGAGATGGGTATCGGCCGCCCGGTAGCCGATGTAGACCGCGTTTTCCTTGATGCCGCAGACCTCCAGCACGTCGCGCAACCGCACTCCGGTCCACTCGGGGCAACCCACGGCGCCCACCGTCCAGGGATTGCCATGGGCGGGCGGATTGAACTCGCTGCGGCCGTTGCCCCCACATTCGATCTGGAGGCGATAGGTGTGATGGGGGAACTTCGCCTTCAACTCGGGCAGGGTGAATTTCGTGGGGCGCTCGCAGGCTTCGCCGGCGATTTCCAGGGTCCACGTCTGCGGGTCGATGGATTCGGCGAGAGGAGCGTTGCCGTTGTTCCGGATGAACAGGTGCTCGGCCTTCGTGACCTCGTCGTCGAGGAGGTGGGCCGGCGTCTCGGCATTGATGGGGCGGTCGCTCAGCACGACGAGCCCTTCCTTGCCCGGGATGGTGAAGGGTTCGGTCGACTGCGCGATGGCCACGGGAATCAGGCCGGCCGGCATTTTGTCCGAGAAGACGATTTCCGATCCGATCAGCGACGTCATCGCCGCGAGCCCGAGCTTGTCGAGAAAACCGCGCCGCGAGAGCGGGTCGGTGCCGATGGAAAAAGACGGTTCGTCCCGAGAGGGTTGGTTCATGGGTAAAGTCTAAGGCCCGATGGCGGATTCAAGCAAGGTCCGCGAAATCACGGAGATGCGCTTGCGTGATCGGAACGAAATGGGCAGAATCCGGTTCCTTTCCCACATGAAAAAGCGCCTTGGCCTCCTTCTTCTCGTCCTGTTTTCGATTCAAGCCCACGCCGAAACCCCCAAGCCCGAACCGAAGCTGCCGGCGGGCGTCCGGATGGAGCGCGACCTCGCTTACATCGAGGGAGGCGACCCGGCGCAGAAGCTCGACCTTTACCTGCCGGAGCAGTCCGCGGCGGAGCCTTTGCCCCTGATCGTCCACATCCACGGCGGTGGATGGCGGGCCGGCAACAAGTTCCCTTGCCCCGTCGCCGGCATGGTCACGAAAGGTTACGTGGTGGCCAGCGTGGAGTACCGCTTCAGCCAGGTCGCGGTTTTCCCGGCGCAAATCGAGGACTGTCAGGCGGCGATCCGTTGGCTGCGGGCGAATGCATCGAAGTATGGCATCGATCCGAAAAAGGTCGGCGTCGTGGGCGGCTCGGCCGGTGGCCATCTCTCGGCCCTGGTGGGAACCTCCGGAGACACCGGCACCTTCGCGAAGATCGGTGGGAACGACGGGCAGTCCGATGGCGTGCAGGCGGTTTGCGACATCTACGGTCCGGCCGATTTCACGACGGTGGTGAAGCAGGCGGCCGAGGACAAGAACGTGAAGAACATCTTCGAGTTCAACACGGCGAAGGATCCCTATTCCGGCCTGACCGGCGCGCCGCTCGGGAACGAGGAGAAGAGTCGCGCGGTGAGTCCGGTCACCTACGTCAGCGAAGACGATCCGCCGGTGCTGATCCTGCACGGGACCCACGATGCGTTGGTGCCCTATGCCCAGAGCGTGCAGTTCGCGGAGGCGCTCAAAGCGAAGGGTGTGCCGGTCTGGTTGCAGACCCTTCCTGGTGCGGGACATGGCGGACCGGGCTTCGGCAAGCCGGCGTTGCAGCAACTGACGCAGAACTTTTTCGACAAGTTCCTCAAGGGAGCTCCGCTCGAGATCACCCTGGTGCCCGAAGCGGAGCTCGCCGTGGAAGCGCCCAGGTGATCAAGACTCCTGAGGACGGAACGTTTCCGGAAAGGCCGGCGGCTGGGTGGGCGAGGTCTTGGGGCTCTTCTTGAAGACCTCCGCCCAGTTCGTTTTCGCGGTGAAGGCCATGAGCAGGGCGAGTGTCAGGATCGCACCGACGGTGATCGTGATCCCGGTGAGGCCTTCGAAGAAGAAGCTGTAGCTGAAGAGCACCATGTATCCGAACTGCGCGACAGCAGCGATCCGGGCGAAGCGGATGCCCGCGACGCCGATGAGATAACCTCCCACGAGCAGGAGCGACACCGCCGCCGCGACGACGAAGGCGATCATCGTGGGGATGAGATCGACGAGGTAGGCGAAGAGGAGCTGGAAGGCGAAACATCCCGCGGCGAGCAGGAAATAATTCATCGGGTGCAGGTCCACTCCACGGATGCCGCCGAGGATGACGAGCACCGCGAAAAAGAACACGAGCGAGACGGGGGCGAAGAAGGTGATCCTCGCCGCGACCGGACCGGGGTTGGTCACCGAGGGCATTTCCATGGCGATGGAACGCGCCCCGATCACATCGACGTAGTTCCACGTCAACTGCCACCCTTCGCCCTTCAACTCGCGGGAGGTGGGCGACTCCGCGCCCGCAGGGAAGTCAATCTCCGCGAAGTCGGTGTTCATACCCAGTTCGAATCCGCTGACCCTGGCCGCATCGCCGAAGGAATAGGTCCAACGATCAAGCCCGGCCGCGGTGTAGGCGAGAGTCACCGGGACACTTTCTCCGGGCTGCAGAATGACGGCCTCGGTGATGGAACCCTCGCGGGGGGCCTTGTCGGTCTGTTTCTCGCCGATCACGAAGGAGAAGCGGTCGAAACGCGCATCCTTGGCTGGAAAATCGAAGGTCACGTAAAAGGTCTGCGATATCGGCGTCGGATTCTTCAGCAGGTATTCGGCGTTGAAGTCCACGGTGTAGGCGCGGTACCAGAGCAGTCCCTTTTTCCTTGGCTCGGACCGCAGGCCGACCGTGACCCGCGAACTCTCGGGCTGCACGGTGCGTTTGGTCCGCGCCGCGGTCGGGGAGATGTAGTAGGCGCGCGGATGAACCTGGGTCATGGCCTGGCCCCAGTTCCCGGCGACGGTTTCACTGAGGCGCGCGTCGGTCGCCTGGGTGCGAAACTGGAGGGCGCCCCCCAGGATGACCCAGGCGACGGCGGTGCAGGCGATGATCAGGGCGATTGCGAGAAGTCGTAGTGGTTTCATGGCAAGGTCGGGTTGGAAGTCCGGGTTTCAGGATTCAGTGGAAAGGTCGGTGCGTTGGTAGTGGATTTCGACGGCAGGGCGTTCTCCCTGACAAAGTTCTTTTTCGAGATGGATGAGGTGGGCGCCGCTCCCCTGTCCCGAGGGTCCCGACGAGAGTTGGACATTGCCCTCCACCGCGGTCGGCTCATAGCCCTCCGGGATCGTCAGGTCCCAGGTGAGCCGGTGGATGAAAAGGCCCGTGAGCGGCAACTCCAGCGCGATCCGGCCGGACACCGGATCGAGGCGTTCGGTCTTGAGGGAATAACTCAGGGAAACCTTGGTCGAGGGACTCCCGCTGCCTTCCGCTTCCGGAGCGGCGAGCCGGAATTCGATCTCGGTTTCACTCCGCCGGATCGGACGGGCATCCTTTCCGTTGATGGTGCAGGCGAGGATTTCATCCACCGCGGGAAGTTCGAGCTTCCACACGATCGGTGCGGCGTGTTGCACCGAAAACTCCGCCGAGACAAGGCAGGACCCATCCGCCACGAGCCGCGTTTGGAATCCGGCCGTCGAGACGGTGGCCTGGGCGGTCTCGAGCCGGGGCAGCCAGTTCGCGGCGAGGGAAACGGCGGCATCGCCCGTGATCTCGAGGGAGGCCGCGTCGGCGTCGCCAAGTTGTTCCCGCATCCATTCGGGGAGACGGAGCGACTCGACCCGATCCTGCAAGGAAGGATGGGCCAGTTCGAGACCTTCGACGGCCACCAGTGCGACCAAGGCTCGCGATTCCGCGACGGGTGCGTCGACGTCGGTCTTCTCGGGATTGCGCAGCCGGGGAGGAACAATCTCCCAAGCCTCGGCGAGGGGTGACTGGGGCACCTCCCATTGAACGAGGAAGGTGCGGTCGAGCACGTCGCGGGTTTCCCATGCGAGGTTCAGCAAACGGGTTTCCTTGTCGCGCGGTTCGAGCTTCCAACCATCGAGATCCTCTCCCTCGACCGATACCTCCGCAGCGTTGGCCGGAAGGGCAAGGGTCATGGAAAGACCCGAACCCGAATCGGCCTGCCCCTGGACCCTGGCGGAGTAGCGGAGCCGTCCATCGGCGTAATCCACAAGAATCTGCGAATGGAGCACCCAGGGGCTCGGAACGATCTCCTTCGCGCCCGAATCCATGTTTTCCTCGAGGACGATCTTCCACGCTTCCTTGGTGGCGGGAAGAGGGAATCGCAATCCACCCTCCGGAGCGGGAGTGGCCTTGAGTCCATTGACCCGGATCATCCGGTCCGCAGGCAGGCCGTCGACGCGCAATTCACCCATCGTCGCCGGTGCCGGCTTGAGTGAAATCCCCTCGCTTTTTTCCCAGGCCTCCGGCGTGGGAAGCGTCAACGAGACCCCAGCGGTGAACTTCCCGATTCCTCTTGCGATCAGGGCATAGGTTCCGTCCTGGCAAATGAGGGTCGCACCGCCCGGCGCAAGGGTGGTGGACCCGAGCCGGAGATCGCCCCCGAAAAGCGGCACCGAATGCCAGTCGTCGGTGAATGTTTCGATCTCGAAATCGGCCGTCAACGAAGGCTGACCGGAGGTGAAATCGAGCCGGTAGCGAGCTCCGACCACCGCGGAATCGACAGGCGGAACCGGTTCGGGTTTCGACTCGGTGGCCGCCTCGACCGCGTCGAGCAGCGCCTTCAGTTCGGGATAGGGTATCGTGACCCGTCCCTCATCGAGGCCGGTCTCCTGCCCGAAACCGTTGAGGGAAAACAGAAACAAGGAACAAAGCGCGGATGCATGGATGGATCTCATGGGGACAGATTCGTCCGCCGATGAGAAACCCCGATGAAGACCGCGTGAATTGTTTGTGAAATCCGGCCACGCCGGCCGGTTTCCGCCTACTTCTTCTTCAAACCCTTGATGAAGAGCACCACCGAATCGATCTCGTGGTCCTTCAAGACGCCGAGGTACGAGGGCATGCCCACACCGGTGCGCTCCATGTCGTAGCCTTCCATGACGCGGCGGGCGGGATCGAGAATGGATTCACGCAGGTAGGCCTCGTCGACGCTCTTGAGCTCGGAGCCGTCGTTGAAGACCTTCTTCGATCCCCACAAACCGATCCAGGGCGGACCGACCGCGACCTTGGCTCCGCCGTTCGCATCCACTCCCGCAGGGACGGGAGGCGCGGGCAGGGTCGGATCGCCGGTGGCATGACAGGCGATGCAGCCGTAGCGCATCACCACTTCCTTGCCCAGCTCCTCGGTCGGTTCGATCGCGGGCCCGCCTCCGGTGAGGTCGGTGCGCGGGGTGAGATCGACCTCGTTGTCCGCGAAGCCGAGCGATGTCAGGTCGAAAGACGGCAGCGCGTGGATCGTGAGGTAGGCGTTTTCGACCGCGGTCACCTCCGGAGCGGGCAGGCGGTAGGTGAGCCGCAACGAGTGGGAGGGCTTCATTTCCGCGATGCCTAGGAAGAGCGACTTGCCATCCTTGGACAGCTTGGCGCTCGAAACCGGCATGGCTTCCTGCCCCGGTTTTCCGTCGAGCCGGTAATTCCCCGAACCATACTCGTGGGTTTGCTTGTAGTTCCAACGATCGGCGGAATAGCGGCCCAATTCGCCAGCGAGTTCCGGCGAAAGGGCCTCGTCGAAACGGAGCAGCAGCCCGCGTTTTTCCGCACGGATCTCGCGGGGCAACCAGGCCTTCACCCCGCCCGGACGCACCCGGAAGACTCCGCTGATGCGACTGCCCGAACTGCCGAAAATCTGGAATCCGGTGACGTAGAGGCGGCCGTCCTTCGGACCGATCCGGCCATTGAGCAGACCCGCGGGAAAACCGGACAACAAAGGCATCACCGCGCCCTGTTCGCTCTTCGGGTCGAGGTAGATTTTGAAGATCTCGGGACGGTTGTAGCCGATGTGAACGAGCGTGTCATCGAGCGCGCCCATCTGCAAGGGAGCGTCACCATCCTGCCGCACCCAGACCTGGCCGGCTCCGGATTGGTTGATGAAGTGCGGGATCCACACCTCGGGCGCATCGATCGAGGCGGGGTGGGTGACCTTGTCCTTGTATTTCTCCGGTTGGAATCCGAAGTAGCGTCCCGGCTCGATCCGGTAGATCGGCGTGGCCGGTTTCCAATTCCCCTGTTGGTCGCTCGCGGTGAGGAGGCCGGTCTTCGCGTCGTAGCCGAGATAGGGCTGGCGCAGGCCGGTCGCGATGACTTCATAGGAGTCGCCGTCCGGCGCGATGCGGGTCACGGTGCCGTTGAGCTTGCCGACGGTCGAGCCGATCTGCCCGCCGTGGGCGAGGTAGAAAGAACCATCGGGCAGGGCGATGAAGTCGTTCGCGAACTGCCGTGTTTCGGCGGACTGGGCGATCACATTCGAGACATTCTCATGCCAGTCGGCCTCGCCGTTGCCGTCGGTATCGTGCAGCGCGACGATCCCGTTGCGGTCGAAGACGAGGATCTCCCCATTCCGGATCACGAGATTCTGCGGCTCGTGCAATCCCGAGGCGAAACGGCTCCATTCGGCACCCTCGTTGCGCTCGAGTCCCGTTGCGATCCAGACATCGCCATCGAAGGTGACGAGGGCGGCGCGGCCGTCGGGAAAAAACCCGAGGTCGGCGAGGCGGACGTTGCGTTTCCACGGATTCGGGACGGGCAGCGGGAGGTCGTCGAAGACCCAGGCGGCGTCCTTCGCAGGCGGGACGGCGGACCCGGTCCTGACCGACTCGGGCCAGCGGCGCGCGGGAGCAGATCCAGCCATCGCCCCGCCATCCTCCGCCGAGGTCTTTCCATCCAACGCGATGACAAGCCGTTTCGAAGTGGTTTTGTCAGACGGAGGCAGCTTCAACCAATCGGAATCCCCGGGACCGATTCGAAGGGCGAGCGGTTCATCATGGGCGGCGATCTCAACTTCCCGGACAACGGCGCCGGCCTCGCTGCCGAGCCGCTCTTTCACCACCGTCGTGGCGACCCGGTATTCGATCTGGACATCCTCTCCGACGAGACGGAGACCGAGGAAACGTCCCATTTTCACCGGCAAAGGACCGAGGCCGAGCTCCCCTTCTTCGGCGGAAGCCCGCTCGCGCGGATCGTCCAGGATTGGCGTGTCGCCCGAGGAAACTCCGGGCCGCAGCGGCATCGAGAGAATTGGCGCGCCATAGGGATGGGGCAGCTCCTTCTGTCCCGGCGACGCCTTCCGGTTCGGGAGCCGGTAGCTGCCGGTGCCCATGCCGTTCATGCTCAGGTATTCGCCGTCCTTGGATTCCTTCCAGAAAAGCGCCCAGCGCAGGAGATCGGGATCGAAACATCCGTAGAATCCGTTCCCCGCGGGAACGATGATGCCGCGGGGCGTGAGGTTGTCTTTCTCCGGCGTTTTCCCAAACTCGCGCGCATCGACCGTCTGGGTGAAAAAGGGGAAGTCCTTCTCGACGTAGGAGGCGAAGGGCGACTCCAGCTCAAGGTGGGCTTTTTCCTGGGCGACGGCGGGACCGGCGAGGAGCGCGAGGAGGAGGAGAGGCAAGGAGCACTTCATGGGAGACCGGAAGCCTGCGCGGTTTGGACCAGCCGATCAAGAGCGCAATGGGGGACCTCAATCCTCCGGCAATTCGAGCGGGGGCTGGCTGGCGCGGCGGCGGATCCAGTCGATGGCGCGATGCACGGGGCGGCGTTTGACGATCCAGAGTTCGAGCCTCCGCTTTCCCGGGAAGTTGAGCAGACAGATCCCCGCCAACAGGGTCAGGATGCCTTGCCCCGGAGTCACGAACATGACAAGGCCGGCGATCACCAGCACCGCACCGAAAAGGTTTTTCAGAATCAGGAGCAGGATGCGCAGCGCGGGATGTCGCTCGAGTCCGGCACTTGTGGCCGAATGGCGGCGAAGGAAATAATCGGATGGGAGCCTCTGGATCACCACGGGAACGATCAAGGCGCTCACCACGAGGGTGAAAAGCGAAAGGCCGGCGACCACGGCGATCCAGTCTCCGTGACCATCGAGGCGCGACCACTGCTCGTGAATCCAGCCCATCAGGACTTGTGCGATCCGCGGCGGATCACTTCATCTCCCGCGAGCGCGGCTCGCGGTGAGGCGTGCTCGCCGTGGTGGGGGCGGTCACGAAAGGACCACCGGCGAGCGGGGCGCGGTCGGTGAAAGCCACCTCGGGCATCTCGCTGGGACGCCCGGCGAGGGGGAAGTCTTTCCGAAGGGGGAAGTAGGGGTAGCCCTCCCACATCAGGATGCGGCGGTGATCGGCGAGCCCGGTGAACTCGATGCCCATCATGTCGTAGACCTCGCGCTCGTGCCACTCGGCGGTCGGCCAGATCTGGCTGACGGACTCGGCTTTGACGCCTTCGGGCAGGCGATAGCGGATCCGCAACTGGTGGCGGGCACCGTTGCCGAGAGCGTAGAGGTGGTAGACCATCTCCCAGCGAGGTTCCTCGCCGTAGTGGTCGATGCTGCAGACATCGAGGAGGTAGTCGAAGCCGAGCTCGTCGCGGCAGTAGCGCAAGATCTCGCGTGCCCGGCCTTGGGCGACGATCACGGTGTGCTCACCGCGGAATTCGGCGGTGTCGAGCACATCGCCGGAGAAGCGCTCCTTGAGGATGGAAAGGACGGTGTTCATGGCAGCGGGAGCGGCGCTCAGTTGGCGGTCTCGGCGTTGAAGTGCGACACCGCCGAGGAGGATTTCGCGATCTTGTCCTGTAACTTCATCAGTCCCTCCAGCAAGGCCTCCGGACGAGGCGGGCAACCCGATACGTAAACGTCAACCGGGATCAGATTGTCGATCCCCTGCAGCACCGCGTAGCTGCGATACATGCCGCCGGAGGAGGCGCAGGCGCCCATCGCAATGCACCATTTCGGAGCGGGCATTTGGTCCCAGATCCGCCTGACAGCGAGAGCCATTTTGTAGGTGACGGTGCCGGCGACGATCATCACGTCGCTCTGGCGGGGGGAAAAGCGCATCACCTCGGCGCCGAAGCGGGCGATGTCGAAGCGGGAGGCCCCCGTGCCCATCAGCTCGATCGCGCAGCAGGCCAGACCCATCGGCATCGGCCAGAGCGAGTTCTTCCGCATCCAGTTGATGGCGGTGTCCACCGTGGTGAAAATGATGTTGCCCTCGATCTTCGAATCGTAGGCGGCGTGCTGGGAAATGGTCTCGGCCATGTCGTGTCTGTGGAGGGGCTCCGTTCGCGGAAAGGTTACGTCTCCGGCGGGAGGCGGCAAGGGGAGATTCTGCCGCCGGGATTCCTCAGCTCTGCGGAGCGGGAAAGCGCGACTCCACCCCGTAAAGGTCGGTGCGTCTTTGCCGCAGGTTCCGGACGCTGCCCCGGTCGTGGAGACGCTCCAGCAGGCCCAGATCGAGGTCCGCGACCAGCGCGGTTTCCAGCCCGGCCGGGGCCTCGGTGACGATGGCGCTCTCGGGGAAGGCGTAGTCGCTCGGGGAAAAGACCGCGGAGCGGGCGAACTGGAAGTCCATGTTCGCCACCCCCGGCAGGTTCCCCACGCTGCCGGCGGCGACAACGTAACACTCGTTCTCGATCGCCCGGGCCTGGGCGCAGTAGCGGACCCGGTGGAATCCTGAGGCGGTGTCGGTGCAGAAGGGCACGAACAAAATTTGCAGTTCCTCCGCCGCGAGGATGCGGCCCAGCTCGGGGAACTCGACGTCGTAGCAGATCAGGATCCCGATCTTGCCAGCGTCCGTGTCGAAGACCCGCAGCGCGTCCCCCCCGCTCATCTTCCACTCGCTCTCCTCGCTCGGGGTCGCGTGGATCTTCCGCTGTTCTTCGATCGTTCCGTCGCGGCGGCAGAGGTAGGCCACGTTGTAGAGCCGGTCGTCCTCGACCAGCGGCAGGCTGCCGGTGATGATGTTGACCTGTCGGTTCACCGCCTCGCGGCAGAAAAAATCGCGCGTCGGAGCCGTCAGCTCCGCCAGGTTGCGGATCGCCGCGGGAGCGCCCTCTGCCTTCCACGGGGCCATCAGGGCGGCGTTCACATACTCGGGAAAGCAGATGAAATCGGCCCCGTAACCGGCCAAAGATTCGAGGAAAAAAGCCGCGTGCTCGAAAAACTCCTCCGGCCCCCGCATCGGCCGCATCGCGAATTGGACGACGCCGACGCGGACGGGGTTGAGGGGGAGTTCACGGGCCATGGGTCAAGGGTGTAAGGGGACTCGAGACCTCACCCGAAAATCCCGCGGATCCGGCGGCAGACTTCCTCCACGTTCGCCCGCGTGTTGAAGGCGGAGATGCGGAAGTAACCCTCGCCCGCGGCCCCGAATCCGGAACCCGGCGTGATCACCACGTTGGCTTCGTTGAGCATCTTGTCGAACATGTCCCAGGAGCTCAGCCCGGCCGGACAACCCACCCAGACGTAGGGCGCGTTGACCCCGCCATAGACCGGCAGACCGGCCGCGGCGCAGGCTTCGCGGAGCAGTTTGGCGTTGCCCATGTAGCCTTCGATGAGTGCGGCAACCTGGGCCTTGCCCTCCTGGGAGAAAACGGCCGCGGCCCCCTTTTGCACGGGATAGCTGGCTCCGTTGAATTTCGTGCTGTGGCGGCGCGACCAGAGCGGGTGGATGGCCTGCTCCTTGCCATCGGCGGTGAAGCCTTTGAGCGTCTTCGGGATCACGATGTAGGCGCAGCGCACCCCGGTGAAACCGCCGTTCTTCGAGAAGCTGCGGAACTCCATGGCGCACTCGTGGGCTCCCTCGATCTCAAAGATGGACCGCGGCAGATCCGGGTCCTGGATGAAGGCCTCGTAGGCGGCGTCGTAGAAAATGATCGCCTGGTTGGCGCGTGCGTAGGCGACCCAGGCCTCGAGCTGGGCACGCGTCGCGGTCGCTCCGGTCGGATTGTTCGGATAGCAGAGGTAGATGAGATCGACCTTCTGATCGGGGATCGCGGGCACGAAGCCGTTCTCCGGCGTGCAAGGCAGGTAGACGAGGCCGGCGTAGGCCCCGGTCTCGTCGGCGTCGCCGGTGTTCCCGATCATCACGTTGGTGTCGACGTAGACCGGATAGACCGGATCGGTGATGGCGATGACGTTCCCTTTGCCGAAGATGTCGAGGATGTTGCCCGTGTCGCACTTCGAGCCGTCCGAGATGAAGACCTCGTCGGCGGAGATGCCGAGATCGGCGAACTGGTTGGCGACGATGGCCTCTCGGAGGAAGGCGTAACCCTGCTCCGGGCCGTAGCCCTTGAAAGTCGCGGAGCTGCCGAGCTCGTCGATGGCCTCGTGCATCGCTGCGCGGCAGGCCTCGGGCAGCGGCTCGGTCACGTCACCGATCCCGCAGCGGATCAGGCGCTTCGCCGCCTCCGGATTCGCCTCGTTGAAGGCGGTGACACGGCGGGCGATTTCGGGGAAAAGGTAACCGGCTTTGAGCTTGAGGAAGTTGTCGTTGATGCGGGCCATGGGGGGAGACGGCAGGTTGGTGATTTTCGCGGAGACCACTCTGGTCGTTTCGCGGAAAACCAGGTAAAAGCGGAAGATAGAGGTTCAAGATGCAATCAGATCAACGGTTTTTTGGCTTTCACCCGGTTTTTGTGGCCTTGGCCGCCGGTCTCTTCGCCTGCGGTTCAACTGTCGGCGAACCGCTCCGCCGGGGCGAGCGCTTCGACATCGACGGCGGCAAACTCTCGCTCATCCTGCCCGACGGCTGGAAAAAGACCGAACTCAACGCCGCCGACGTGATCGCCGGTTACGCGACCCAGGACAACCGAACCTCCGCCTTCATCCGCCGGATGGAACCCACTGGAGGCGGAATGACCGAGATCCTCAACGCCACCCTCGCGAACTACGAACAGACCTACGAGGTCCACAAGGTCAGCGAGGTGACGACCGGTGATGTGCCCGGCAAATCGAGGAAATGGCCGGCGATTTTCTCCACCATCGAGGCCACGGTGAAAAAGGGGGACGAAAGCTTTGAGATGCGTTTTTACCTCTTCATCTTCGACACCGGCAGCGACCTCTACCAGGTCCAGGCCAGCACGACCCTGCCAGCCCGCGAGAGCCGGGAAAAGCAGATCTTCGAGTTCCTGCGATCGCTGGTTGCCAATTCGTGAGCCGCTGGCGAAGCTTCCCGCAGATCCCATGCCCGAACGCCCCCCCATCGAAGCCCGCGGCCGCGTCGTCGAAGTCGTCGAGCCCGACCGGCTCTACCGTGTCGAGATGGAAAACGGCTACCGCGCCTATGCCGTGATCGAGCGCAAGGGTCCGCTCCCTCCCACAGGCCTCGATCCCATCGCCCAGCCCGTCTTGCTCCATTTCTCCCCCTTTGATATGAGCCGCAGCCACCTCGTCGCCTGGCTTTCCGCACCCGTGACTCGTGACCTTTGACCCATGGCCCTCCTCGAAGTCCGCGATCTGAAGACCTGGTTCCACACCCGAGACGGCATTGTGCGGGCGGTGGACGGCGTTTCCTTCGACCTTGAGGCGGGGCAAACCATCGGCATCGTCGGGGAATCGGGCTCGGGCAAGTCGGTCACCTGCTATTCGATGCTGGGACTCATCCCGATGCCGCCAGGCCGGATCGAAGGCGGCAGCGCGCGTTTTGATGGCCGGGACCTCCTCACTTTGCCCGAGCCGGAGATGCGCAAGGTCCGCGGCAAACGGATCAGCTTCATCTTTCAAGATCCGATGACTTCGCTCAATCCCTACCTGCGCATCTCGACGCAGTTGGTCGAGCCGCTGCTGCTCCACGAAAGGCTCGGAAAAAATGAGGCGCTCGACCGCGCCATCGCCGAGCTGGCCGCGGTCGGCATTCCGGATCCCGCCGATCGGATCCACTCCTACCCGCACGAGTTCTCCGGAGGGATGCGGCAACGCGTCATGATCGCGATGGCCCTGATCACCCGGCCCGAGATCCTCATCGCCGACGAGCCGACCACCGCGCTCGATGTCACGATCCAGCGGCAGGTCCTCGACCTGATCAAGGCACGGCAGGAGGAACTCGGCACCGCCGTCATCTTCATCACCCACGACCTCGCCGTCGTCTCCGAGGTATGCGACTACGTCAACGTGATGTATGCGGGCCGCTTCGTGGAGCGCGCTCCGGTGGCGACGCTTTTCCAAAAGCCGCGCCACGCCTACACCCGCGCCCTGCAGCGCTCCATCCCGGCAATGCAGGAGAAGGGTAAGGAGCTCTATACCATCCCCGGTTTGCCGCCCAACCTCGCCGCCGGCATCCCGGGCTGTGCCTTCGCCCCGCGTTGCGAGGGCGGTGCCGCCCATGCGACGGCCCGTCCCGAGCTCATCGAATTCGAACACGCTCATTGGGTGCAAAATTGCCCCGGCTGTCTCGCTTAGGAAAACGCAACCCTCTTCACTCGTCGAATGAACCCTCTCAAGTCCCTCCTCGCCGCGATTCTCCTGACCGCCCCCGTCTTCGCCGCCGATCCCATGCCGGTCGACCGGGGTCCCGAGGACACCGTCCGCGTCTTCCTCGCCGAACTGCGCCGCCACGACGTGACCGGTCTGCCCGACGAAAAAGCCTGGGACGCGCTGGAGTCCTACTTTTCAAAACCGCTTCTCACCCTGCTCGAGGCGGCAAGGAAAGAGCAGCTCGATTACATGAAGAAATTCCCCGACGAAAAGCCGCCTTTCATCGAGGGCGACCTTTTCAGCAGTCTCTTTGAGGGACCGCATCGTTTTCAGGTGGGGGCCGCGGAGATCCAGGGAGAACAAGCCGGGATCCCGGTGCTCTACGAGCGGACGGAAAGCGGCGACACCGTGAAATGGACGGACACCTTCATCCTGACAAAAGCACCGGATGGATGGAAAGTCGATGACGTCCGCTACGGCGGCACCTGGGACTTTTCCAACCGCGGCACGCTGAAAGAGGCGCTCGCTCCCGAGCAGCCCTGAGCCCGCGAGATGGACCGACTCGTGCTCAACGAAGCCATCCACGAGGCGGTCTTCAAGGAGTTGCTGCCGACTGCGGAGCGTTTCGTCTGGATCGCCACCGCCGATCTCAAGGACCTGCATCTCGCCCGACCGGGGCGGAAGCGTTTCGACAGCTTCCTGGCGGGCTTCAACGACCTCATCGAGGCTGGCGTCGAAGTCCGTCTGATCCATGCGAAGGAACCCGGCGAAAGATTCCGGAAGGACTTCGACCGCTTCCCCAATCTCCTCCATTCGGACCGCTTCGAGCGCGTCCTCTGCCCGCGCAACCACATGAAGTGCGTCATCGTCGATGGCCGCCGCGCCTTCCTCGGATCGGCGAACCTGACCGGTGCCGGGATGGGCGCGAAATCCGTGCGGCGGCGCAATTTCGAATGCGGCATCGTCACCGACACCGCGGAGACGGTGATCGCATTGATGGAGGAGTTCGACCGCATCTTCATCGGCGAGCACTGCCTGCGCTGCGACCGTCGCGACGTCTGTCCCGATCCGATCGCGTGAAGGTTTCGCCTTTTTCCTCCTCTCCCCGCCCCGGGACCGGTCAAAAACCAGCGACTTTGCCGGAGAATCCGATACAATCCTTCCAACCATGGCCTACCTCGAACTGGAACATCTCACCCGCGAGTTTGAGCGTCGCGAAGGCTGGCCGGTGGCCCGGCGCAGCGTGATCCGCGCGGTGGACGATGTTTCGCTCTCGATCGAAAAGGGGGAAATCCTCGGTCTCGTCGGCGAGAGCGGCTGCGGCAAGTCGACCCTCTCGCGCCTCGTCATGCAACTGCTCGCGCCGACCTCCGGCAGCGTGGTGCTCGAGGGCGAACGCCTCGCCGATCTTCCCCCGCGCGAGATCCGGAAACGCCGCCGCGATTTCCAGATGATCTTCCAGGATCCCTACGCCTCGCTGAACCCGCGCATGACGGTCTCGTCGACGCTGGCCGAGGCCATCCTGACAAGACACCCCCATCTTTCCCGCGACCGCGCCGCCCTCGAGGGCGCCGTCGTCGCCCTGATGAACCGGGTCGGCCTCGACGCCCGTTACCTGAGGAAGTATCCCCACGAATTCTCCGGCGGCCAGCGCCAGCGCATCGCCATCGCCCGGGCGCTCGGGCCTGAGCCGAAGCTCGTGCTCGCCGATGAACCCGTCTCAGCCCTCGACGTCTCGATCCAGTCGCAGATCCTGAACCTGCTCCTCAAGCTCCGCGACGAACTCGGCCTGACCATGATCTTCATCTCGCACGACCTCGCCGTGGTCCGCTACATCGCCGACCGCATCGCGGTGATGGCGAAGGGTCGCATCGTGGAGGTCGGCGAGGCCGAGGCGGTCTTCGATCGCCCGCAGTCCGAGGTGACCCGGAATCTCTTGAAAGCAATCCCGCGGGTCCGCTATACCGCTGCCACATGAAATGTTCCCTGTTTTTCCCTGTACTTCTTTTCGCCTCCACCCTCGCCGCGGAACCGGCCTTGAAGGTGCTTTTTGACGGCACCTCCCTGGAGGGCTGGGAGTTCGCCAAAGGCGCTTGGGAGATCGAGGAGGACGGCTCCCTGGTCTGCCGGATGGAGACCTCCGAGGGCGACGATGGCACCACCAAGACCCGCTCGATGGGTTACATCTGGACGAAGGAAGATTACGGCGACTTCGAGCTGGAGCTCTCCTACAAGATCTCCGAAGGGGCCAACAGCGGCGTGTTCTATCGCAGCGACAAAAAGGACCCCGTGCACCAGGGCTTCGAGATCCAGTTGATGGACGACGAGGGTTACCAGAAAAGCCACGGACCGCTCGACGCCCGCAAATTGAACGGCTCCTTTTACGAGGGCAAGGCCGCCTCGGCCCAGCCGGCCAAGGGTCCCGGACAATGGAACACCCTCACCCTGAAATGTGTCGGTCCGCGCATGACCTGCGCCATCAACGGCGTCGAGGTCTTCGATGTCGATGTGAACGACTGGCCCGAAGCCGGGAAGAACCCTGACGGAACCCCCAACAAATTCAAGGTCGCGATCCGCGACAAACCGCGCCGCGGGCGCATCGGTTTCCAGAACCACGGGCAGGTCGTCTGGTTCCGCGACGTGAAGCTGCGGGTGCTCGAGTGAGCCATCAACGCCCCACCCGGTAGAGGTGGGTCTTGGTGCGCAGGATCAGGTCGTCGCCCGACACCGCCGGCGAAGCCATGAAACCCGCCTCGAGACGGTTCCCGGCAATCACTTCGAAGGTCGGCGCGGCTTTGACCACGGTGCAGAGACCGTCTTCGTCGCAAAAATAAACGCGCTCGCCGTTGCTCACCACCGAGGCGGAATACTCGCCGCCGGCGCGTTCGGCCCAATGCACCTTGCCGGTTTTCGCATCGACGCAACTGATCACCCCGTCGTTGGCCATGAAAAGCAGGCCGTTCGCGACCACGGGCGAAGAACGCTTCGGAGTGCGCTGGAAAAATTTCCAGACGACGTGGCTGTCGGTGACATTGCCCTTCATGCCCGGCTCCAGCCGGATCGCCCAGACCTCGGCCTTGCCGAGACCGGTGTTGATGTAAAGCAAGCCGGTCTCGGCACTGTAGACACAGCGCGATGAGGGCGAATGCGTCTCGTAGGTCACCTGCCAGATCTCCTCTCCGGTCGCGACATCGTAAGCCCAGCAAGCCTTGCCGCCGTTGACGATCATCTGCACGGCTTCGCCGACCTTCACGAAAATGGGCGTGCTGTAGGCCTTGCGCATGTCGCCGCTGTTCGCGGGGATGCCGTCCTTCTCGTCGTTGTAGGCGGTCGAGCGGTCGCGTCGCCACAGCGTCTTCCCGCTGTTTTTGTCGAGCGCGGTGAAATACTGCTGGTCGGCGCCCTCCATCGTCAGGATGACGCGGTCCTCCCACATCGCCAGCGACGAGGCCGGCCCGCGCCAATGGCTGCAGGTCAGGTCGCGCCGCTCCCAGAGGGTCTCGAAGGTCTTCGTGTCCAGGCAGATCGTGCCGTAGCTGCCGAAGCTGAAGATTGCACGACCCGGCTCAATCACCCCGGTGGGCGAGGCGTAGGTGTTGAGCTTGTTCGCGAGCGGCTCGGGGTTGTCGTTGGTGATGAAGACGCGGTCGAGCAAGACCTCGCCCGTGGTTTCATCGAGGCAAAGGATGGACATCCGTTCGCCCGCCTCCGTCGCGGTGGTGATCCAGACCCTTCCCCCGGACACCAGCGGCGTGGACCAGCCGAGACCATGCACGGGGACCTTCCACTTCACGCCTTCGGTTTCGCTCCACGTCACCGGCAGGTCCGCCGCAGTGGTACCGTCCCGGTTCGGACCGCGGAATTCGGGCCACTGCGCGAAGGCCGGAGAGATCGTGAGAAGGGAGAGCAGCAGGATACGAAGCATCGGAACAAGGGAATCAGGGTTTCGGCGAAAAGTCCCAGGGACGTGTCGGCATCCCCATCTTCTGGAGGAAGGCACCGGAGGAGAAAGCCAAGTACATCGCGCCGTCGCCTTGGGCGAAACGATTGCGCTCGTAGAGCGTCTCCATCACCGGCATCAGCGACACCGCCTTTGTACCCAGCAACTCGATCGCTCGGCAGGCGCGCAAGGCTGTCCACCAATCTTCGCCGATCACCTCGCGACCAAGGACCTCGACGGCCTCGGCGCGGTGCTCCGGCGAGGACTCGGCCATCCATGCCGCCGCCTCGATCCGCACCGCGGCGTTCACATCATCCAGCGAGTCGACGAGCTTCGCGAGCAGGGCGGCATCCTGCGGATGGGAATGGCGCAGCGCAAGGATCGCCCAGAAACGCACCGCCGCGTCGCCATCGTGGACGCGCTCCAGCAACTCTTCGCGCGAACCGAAACCCACCAGATCGGCGGTCTCCCAGATCCTCTCGAGATCGGGACGATGGTTCGTCAGCCCGGTGGTGATGTCACGGATCGGCCGATCCTCCTCCATGATGAAGTCGACCACGTTGGACTCGGGCAGGAAAGCCACGTCGAGCAGCTCGGCGCGCCTTTGTTTGAAGGCGGCGCGATGCGCGTCGAGGGCCGTTTTCTGTTCCGGTGTCATTTCACCGGCGGCGAGATTGACGAGATTGTCAGGGTCCTTTTTCAGATCGTAGAACTCCTCCACCGGTCGGGTCGGGGCGACGTAGGCACGCTGGGCGTCGGTCAGGGTTGCCGCATTTTGGGCGGCATGGCCGGCGATCTCGCGCTGGATCGCACCGAGGTCCGAATAGACACTCGGCTGCGCCCGGGAGAGATGCGGCATGAAGTTGCGGATGTAGAGATAATCGCGGCTACGGATCGAGCGCGAGCAATCGTAGGCTTCATCAACCCGGTCGCGGAATCCGTAAACATATTCCGGCGCCGGCGCGACCTCCTTTCCGAGAAAGGCATCGCCCTGCATGAAATCCGGTGCCTCGATCCCGGCGAGCGCCAGCACCGTCGGCGCGAAGTCAACGAAGCTGACTAGTCGATCGACCGTCTCCCCCGGCCCCGCGGGCGCCAGCGAGCGGTATTTTTCGGGAAAGCGCACCAGCAAAGGCACGTGCATCCCGCTGTCGTGGAGCAGACGCTTGTGGCGCGGCATGCCCGAACCGTGGTCGGAATAGAAAAAGACGATCGTCTCATCAGCGAGCCCGTCTTCCTCCAGCTCGCGCAGGATTTCCCCGACCTGCTCGTCGAGCTTGCTGACGCAGTCATGGAAGCGCGCCAGTTCCTTCCGCACCAGCGGGGTGTCGGGATAGTAGGGCGGCACCCGCACCGCATCCGGTGAGTGGATCGCGGCGGGCAGCAACGTCGACTGGATCTCCCGCTGGAAGACCTCGTGGGGCCACACCATCGTCGCCGACTGGTGGGTCACCATGTGGTTCATCACCGCGAAAAACGGTTGGTCCGCGGCCCGCTTCGGATCGCGCCAATGGGCGGTCGACGTGCTGAGGTCCCAGCATTCCTGGATCAAACGCCGCTCGTCGCTGGTGTTGTAATCCGTCTTCACCCGGTTCGATGTGAAGTAGCCGGCCTCTCTCAGGTAGCTGGGGAATCCCTTCACCGTAGGCGGCAGGGGGAAGGTCGAGCGCATCTGGCTGGTGCCGAGGCTCGGAGCCCACATCCCGGTAATCAGGGTCGAGCGGGAAGGCGAGCAGACCGGTGCCGCCGCGAAGGCCTGGGTGTATCGCACCGCCTCCTTCGCAAAGGCATCCAGGTTCGGTGTTTTCGCGTCGGAGTCGCCGTACGATCCGAGCGCCGGACTCAGGTCCTCGGCGGTGATCCAGAGAATGTTCGGACGATCCGCGGCGTTGAGGGCGGCGAGGGAAAATATCAGGACGAGACAGAAAAAACCGGTTCGAGGCATGGCGGCGTGGATTTTCGCCGCGAAGCGGCAGCTTGGGAAGGGCAAAGGCGCGCGGGAATGCGGCGGGTCCCGAACCGACCCTCTTGGGTCCAGGACCATACCCTCTTGAATCCGCGGACTCCCATGCCACCCTAACCCATGCGCATCGACGCCCACCAGCATTTCTGGAACTACCGTCCGGAAGATTATCCTTGGATCGGGAGCTCGATGGAGATCTTGAAGCGCGACTTCACGCCGCCGGACCTGAAGGTGGTGATCGACGAGGTCGGGGTCGATACGGTGATCGCGGTGCAGGCACGGACCGCGGAGGCGGAAAACGAATTCCTATTGGACTACGCGACAGCCTACGACTGGATCGCCGGAGTGGTGGGCTGGCTCGACCTCGGTGCGCGCGATGCCGCGGAGAAAGTGGCGGCCTTTTCCGAAAAGCCGAAGGCGGTCGGGCTGAGACAGGGGTTCCAGGGAAATCCCGATCCGGAATTTTGCCGGCGGGACGATTTCAACGCCGGGCTCGCGGCGCTGCACGATTTCGGACTGGCTTATGATCTCCTCATTTCCGACGACCAGCTCCCCGTCGCGACGGCTTGTGTCGACCGCCATCCGGCCCAGGTGTTCATCCTCGATCACCTCGGCAAGCCGATCATCGGCGGAGCGGGAGGCGTGGATGCCGCATGGTCCACGGCCATCCGCGCCCTGGCAGAGCGGGAAAACGTGTTCTGCAAGCTCAGCGGGATGATCACCGAGGTCGTGCCGGGGGTGGAGGACTGGACGCCCGACCTGCTGGGGCCTTGGTTCGACGTGGTCTTCGAAGCTTTCGGTCCGGATCGCCTCATCTTCGGCAGCGACTGGCCGGTCTGCCTGCGGCGCGGCGAGTATGCGGACTGGATCCAGTGTGTCGATTTCTGGCTCTCGGGACTTTCCCAAGCCGAGCAGGATGCCATCTTTTCCGGCAACGCGAGCCGCGCCTACGCGCTCTCCTGAACGAGGAAGCGTCCTAACATTCCTCCCAAGACGCCGATGCCCCAGTGGAAGCCGGCCACCGGGATGCGCTCATCGTCGCCGTGGAAGAGGGCGGCGAAGTCGAGATCGGGCGGCAGTTGCAGTGGATAGAAACCGTAGCAGGTCGCGCCGAGCCGCGCGTAATTTTTGCTGTCGGTGAAGCCGGGAATGAGGGCGGGCACCACATGACCTTCGGGATCGGCCTCGCCGAGGCAGCGTTCGATCTCGCGATAGAGCGGAGTGTCGGTGGAGAAAGAGACGGGAGGGGATTCGTAGAGGACCTCGAGATCGAAGTCGTGGCCGAGCACGGGCCGGATTACGGCCTCAAGTTCACGGATGAGGTCGCCGGTGGTTTGTCCGGGGGCGAGACGACCATCGATGTCGACCGCGGCCGCACCGGGAATGACATTGACGTTGCCACCGCAGCCGAGGCTGGTGGGCGTGGCGGTGTTGCGGAGGAGGGCCTCAACGGAAGCACGGCGTTCGCCCCCGACCAGAGCGATCGCTAGGGATCCAAGGAAGGGCCGGCCAAGCTGCGCGGCGACCCACGCCGCGATGGCTCCCTGCGGTTTCGCGAAGGCGGCAAAAAAGCGGCGAGCCTCCTCGGAGGGGTGCCAGGGCAAGGTGGCGCGATCGATGCGATCAATGGCGCGGGCCAGACGCGAGACGGCGTTGTCGCGGGGCGGGACGGAACTGTGCCCGGGCTTTCCCCGCACCGTCAGCCGCAGCCAGGCGACCCCTTTTTCCGCGACCTGGACCGGATAGAAGCGGCGTCCCTCGCGATGCACGGTGAAACCGCCGAGTTCGTTGATGACGTACTCGGGCGAGTCGAGCAGTTCGGGGCATTCATCGACGAGCCAGCGCGAACCGAGCCGGGTGCCGGCCTCCTCATCCGAGACCGCGACAAAGAGGACATCGCGGTTCAGCGGCAGGGTCGCGGACTTCAACTTGGCGACGACGGTGAAGGCCATCGCCGCGAATCCTTTCATGTCGATCGCTCCCCGGCCCCAGACCTGGGTACCGTCGTGATGCCCCGACCAGGGCGAATGGGTCCAGCGCCCGGGATCGGCGGGCACGCAATCGACATGGCAGCTCAGGACGAGCGGACGACCGGTCTTTCGCGCCGGATCGGCGGCGAGTTTGGCAACGAGATTGGGTCGCTGCGGATGTTCCCCGACGACCGTGGTGGAGAGTCCGATGGTCCGGCAACGCGCTTCAAGCAGGGCGATGGCCGCGGACTCGTTGCCAGGCGGATTGGTGGTGTCGAGGCGGATCAGCTCCTGCAAAAGAAGCGTGGCCGCATCGAGCTCCGCCGGGGTGAAGGTGAGCGCGGCCATGATCGAGTTGCGGCTCAGCGTTTGGGGCCGGTCGACTTCGGTCCGCCCAGATTTTCACGGGTGAAGAGACTGGCGGGATAGGACCCGATTTTCACTTCGCTGAACTTCAGGGTGATGGTCGATCCGGAATCGGTCACGAGCATGGTGGAGAGAAAGGGGCGGCCTTCAGCTTGGTTTTTGTATTCCATCGTCGAACTGCGGACGAGGTTGCCGGACTTTGCGTAGAACTCGGCCTTTTTGCCGAGGTTCTCGCCCTTGGTGACCCAGTAGCGGATCTTCGCGTAGGTGTCGCCTAGCGAGTTGCCCTGCATCGTGTAAATGGTGGCGGGCTCACCGTTGACCTCGCCGTCCTCCTGTCCGACGACCTTGTAACCATCGACGAAGCTGGTCGAGGCGATGTCGCCGATGGCCGCGTCACCCGAGAGGCGCTGCCGTTTCGACACGGAGACGGGGCGGCTCAGGCCGGGCTTCCAGAACCACATCTGCCCGTCGGATTCGGCGAGGTATCGGCGGCCGGTCGCGTCGGCGGGTTCGATCACCTCGGCGAAGATCTTGCCGCCCTGGGAGGTGGCGACGAACTTGGCGCTCTTGTTGCCGGACACGTTGACGGTCCACTGCACTCCGGTGTTCCCCGCAAGGATGCCGCGCGACTTTTCCGCGGCGAGCAGGGCGGCGTCCTGGGCAAACGTGGAACCGGCCACGATGGCGGAAATCAAACAAAGAAGGAGGGCTTTCATCGTCGATCAGGTTAAACGTGCCCGAGCGAATCGACAATGCCCTGTTTGGCGGCACGTCGCGCCGGTGCGATCGCAGCGAGGGCGGTGAAGAGCACCAGCACGACGAAGGTCGCGGCCAGGGTGACCGGCAGGATGCGGATCTCCCAGACGATCTCGCGGGCGGTCACGGGCGGCTCCCAGGTAGGCTGCACCCCGGCGACGGTAAGCGCGAAAGCCAGGGTTAGGAGCAGCCCGACCGTCGCACCGATGATGCCGAGCAGGGCGCTCTCGGTGCCGAAGAGTTTCACCACGCCGGGGCGCTTGAGGCCCAGCGCCCGCAGCGTGCCGATCTCGCGGGTCCGCTCGACCACGGCCATGCCGATGGTGTTCAACACGGACATCGTCACGATGGTGGTGATGATCGCGAAGACCAGACCGAAGATGATGTCGAACATCCGCTTGGTGCGCAGGTAGAGCTTGGAGACTTCGTACCAGGGGATCACCTCCCACGCGGAGGCGGGAAAACGTTTCCGCATCTCGGCGACAACGGCGTCGGTATCTTCGTTCCGTTTCAATAGCAGTCGCACGCAACTGACGCCCTCGGTGTCGTTGAGACCCTGGGCCAACTCGAGCGGCATGAAGAGGTATCGGTTGTTGAGCGCCTCCGAGGCGGTGTCCTCGATCTGGAGCACACGGGCGTCGACCGCGTTCATCTGCCCGCTCATCGAGGCGGCCATCAGCACGACATCGCTGTCGATCTTGAGCCCAAGGCTCTCGGCCATCCCCGGAGTGATGGCGATGCCATCGGGAGTGTCGGCGGTGAAGGGCTTGCCCTCGTAGGTGCTGCCGTCGGCACTGCGCAAGGCGGTGGATCGCTGGTGGATCGCCTCTTTCTCGGAGGGCACCATGGCCTGGCCGACGAAGAAGCCGGGCAATCCATTGAAGTCGAGGTTGCCCTTGACCTCCAGCATGCCGGCGGCGAGCTCGACCCGCGCGTCCCCGGCGGCGAACTCCCGGATCGCCGCGAACTCCTCTTTGGAAATGAGGTAGTCGCCGGGATCCGTCCCTCCATAACCCCGGGCATCTTTCTTCCAGATCTGCACGTGGCCGTTGATCTGCTCGTAGATGTGCGCATCCTCGATGCTGGTGAACATGTAGGCGGTGAAGCCGGCGAGGATGTTCACCGCCGCATACCCCAACGCCACCGCGGCGACCGTCGTGATCGAGCGGCGGGCGTTGCGGAGCAGATTGCGGAGCGCTAGGGAGATCCAGTTCACGGCGATCAGATTCGGAGGCGGCTACTTTTCATGAAAAGCCGGGGCGCTCAAGGGCGGATTCGGGCGCATCGCGGACATCAAGCAGCGCTGTCCGTTGTCCAGTCGTAGCCGGCCTGGAGCCGGGCCCCTTCGAGCTGGATGCGGCCATCGCGATGCAGCGTCAGGAGGCTGTAGCCGCTCTGTTCGGCTCCGGATCCCTCGACCATCGCGCGGAGGGTCACGTAGTGGATGCCCCCGAGATCGCTCAACGCGTTCTTGTGGGTATGACCCTGGAAGACCGCGCGAACCTTGCCGGAGGATTCCAGAATCGAACGCACTTCCGCCGCGTTGCGCACCGAATGGACCTCATCCGTGTCGAGTCTCTGGTGGGCGAAGACCACCACCGGACCTTTCGCCATCGCAAGATCCCCGCGCAGCCATTCCAACTCCGCCGGCGGCAGATTCGCATCCTTCCAATCGAAATTCCTCCGCTCGTAGCCGACCCCGTCGGACCGGAAGCAGGCGTCGAGGATCACGAAATGGAATCCACCCACATCGAAGGAATCATACGAGCGTTCCTGCCCCACCTCGCCGAGGAATTCTGTCTTTGTCAGGGTGTCGACGCAATGGTTCCCGAGCACGTGGTACCGCTTTTGGGAAACGGCGGCGAAAGCGGCTCCGATACGGCGCAGGTAGCCCATCTCGGTGGAGACGTCGGCCGCGGCATCGATCAAGTCGCCGAGCTCGACCACGAAGTCCGGCGAGCGGCTTTCGAAATAGGTCCCGGCCTCTTCCAACTTCGCAAGCGTCTCGCGGTAATGGCGGGTCCCCTTTGGATCCTTGTCAGCATAATGCAGATCGGTGAGCAGGCCGATGCGCACCGCGGCCGTTTCATCCGCCGCGACGAGTCCCGCGAGGGGTGCGGCTGCGAGCCAGAGAGAACCCTGACGGAGAAAGTGGCGGCGGGTGGCTGGATTCATGAGTCCCCGAAGCGTAAAATCATTCCGCACTTCGTGCCACTTTAAGAGAGCGTTACCTCGCGGACGCTCGGACCTTCTCAGCCACTTTGCGGCGAGGGCACGCGAACCTTCGGTTTGGGAACCACGTTCCTCGTCCGAGGCGGAGCCTGAGAGAAATTGAAAGCCAACTGTCGGATTGGTGCCTGCGGCACCTGTGCGGTTTGCCTCACTGACGCTCGGGGTTTTCTCAGCCACTTCGCGGCGAAGGGCACGCGAACCTTCGGTTCTCGTCCGAAGACGTATTGTGAAAGTGAGGAAGCCAACTGTCGGACTCGAACCGACGACCGGCTGATTACAAATCAGCCAACCCTGCTGTCTTCTCCTGTCTTTAAGAATTCGTATATTTGCTCCTAGTTCACTGACTAAGAACGAGTTTAGTCGGTTTTTAGGAAATTGCAAGAAGGCACTTTAGGGCTTGAAAAGACAGATGTGGACATCCAAAGTGTAACACTAGTGTTACACTTCTGAACGCCTAACATGGGTGCAAAAGATCAGAAATCCTATTGGAAGGACCGGGTTCGAAAACGCACCTATCAGCGGGGCGGCGAGACGCTCGAGTCGAGCGAATATTATGCGTTCCTCCAATGGGGAGGGAAGCGGAAGTGGATCCCTCTTGGCACGGGCAACGCCGACAAGGCGGCGGTGGCGGCTGCCAAAAAGTATGTCGCGCTGACCGAGGGCGGCTGGGCGGCGCTGGACAAAAAGTCGAATGCCACGGCCGAGAGCCTGACAGTGGGGACGTTTCTGGAGCAGCTCGAGAATGTCACCAAGGTGTCACCCCGTACTTGGGGCAATTATGTCAAAGCGTTCCGGCAGATTGTCAGTGAGATCAAAGGGCTCAAGGCACCCAAAGGTGACAAATTCTGCTGGGAGGACTATCGGGTTTGGAAGGCGAAGATCGACGAACTGACGCTCGCCGTTCTGACAGAGGAGTCGATCACGACATGGACCCGGCAGTATGTGTCAAAGCGGGACAAGGGGCCTGAGGCCGCGCGGAAGGCCCGCAACTCCTGCAACACGCACCTGCGAAATGCCAAGGCGCTCTTCAACGAGGATCTGCTCCGGGTCGCCGGCCTCCACGAACTCGAGAACCCCTTCCGGCGGGTGAAGGGCTATTCTCCGGAACGCAGACGATACCGATCGAACTTCGACGCCCAAGCACTGATGCTCGCAGCTCAGGAGGCGCTGGCCGGACCGCAGGCGGAGGATGAGTCCAAAGATCTCTTTTTTCGTCGTCAGGAAGCTTTCAAGGCGCTCGTGCTCTTCGGCTTCACGGCAATCCGCCGCAAGGAGGCGGACTTGCTGCTCTGGGATCAGGTGAATCTGGGCGAGGGCCACATCGACATCCGACGGACCCGCTACTTCGAGCCCAAAGCGGACAGTTCGGTCGGGCGTATCCCCATTGATGGAGACGCGGTCGATCTTCTTCGCCAGTTCCGGGAGACGGACAAGAGGGGCGAGTTCGTGCTGAGAGGACCAAAGCCAAGAAAAAACTCGACACACTCGGCTTATCGCTGCGAAAAAACCTTCCGCCACCTCATCAAATGGCTGAAGACGTATGAAAACGAGTCCGGACAAAGACCCTTCCGGGACGTTCAGAAACCCCTCCATGAGATCCGTAAGGAGATTGGAGCGATCCTGGCGACCAAACACGGGATCTTCGCCGCCCAGCGCTTCCTCAGGCATGCCGAGATATCGACCACAGAGCGTTTCTATTCCGACCAGAAGGAGCGCCTCACGGCCGGCCTGAAGCTCAAAGACGATGAGAAAAAGGCCTAAACCACTTTTGTCACAGCCTGTCGAGGAGTTCCCCGACGGGGAATGGCAGTTTCTTCTCGACGAACAAAACAAGTCGATCATCGACAAGGAGTGGGTGGAAGAGTTTCTATTCTATGAGCTGAGTCGCGAGATCAAATCAAAAGATGTGCCCGCATTTTGCCCGACGATTTATCTCAAAGAGTTTTCGGACGGCATGTTTCCCGAAACGCCCTTTTATAACCTACCGTTGGATGTTCAAAAGACTCTGATCGAGAAGCTTCGCACGCCGGGAACCCTCTTCCACATCCATGGACCAAAGAAACCGGCAATCTTTCAATCTACCATCTCCCCCTGCCTCACCGACGTAGCCTCCGCGCACTTGGAAGATTTTGCCGTAGCTGCGGCCGAGCGAGAGGCTAGGAAATGGGATGGTCTCTCGAAGGAAGACTTCCTACCCGTGACCAACCTTGGAGAAAAAGCCGCCTCTGAGGAGAGGAACCGAATGATCAGAGAAGGTGATGAACTCTTTGAGCCGGACCTCTTCCATTTGACGATGTTCGTCAATCTTGGATACCCGGACGATGCAATCGAGAAGAAGTTTTCGGAGTTGCTGGAAGGCGTGCGCAAAAGGAGGGCTGAACTGGAGCTCGACGGTCGAGGAAAAGTGAAGCCTCCGGCTACCCACTGCAGAGCTTTAGCGGCCTTCCGATTGAAGCGCTCCCTTGGCCCGTTCGAAAGCGTGGAAGCGTATCTCTTGGAGAAGAAGGTCCGCAACCCGATTTTAACTGAGAGCGGTTGGAACAAGGCTGTGAAGCGTGGAGAGGAGATGGTGGAAGAATTCAAAAGCCGATTCAAAATTCAGGGAACTCAAAGTGTTCGCACCGAAGATGAAGCTTGACGGAGCTGCAGGCGTGCGCTCGTGCCGGGCGATTCAATTCACACTCCTCAGAAAAACTATTCCGAGGAGTGGTTGACGTCGCTTGAAAGGCAGACGGTCAAAACATGACCGTTCCCGACTCTAAGTTACTTACGCGGCAAGAAGTTGCCAACGCCCTCCGGATCCATACCCGCACTCTCGCCCGCTGGGAGGAAAAGGGACTTCTGAAACCCCTCAAGTTCTCCGCCCGGGCGATTCGCTACCGGAAGGAAGATGTGGAACGCCTGATCTCGGAGCTCGCGGACTGAGAACGTGGTGTCGACCATGAGCACGCCCGTCCGCTGGAAGCACTTTCCGCCGGTGATCACGCATCTCGCCCTCGCAATGGGCCTACGCCCGGAACCGCTCTGGACCTATCTCGCGTCCGTGCTGGGTGGTCTCGGGGGGCCATTTGCGAGGATCCACGGTCTGCTCGGAGAGGCGCTCGATCCTTCCATCCCCCTGATCCTCTCCGTTAATCACCCCGGGCGGGCACGGCACCTGCAGCAGCTCGCACTCGGTCCGGCGGTCCATTTCAATGACTTGCGCCGCCGACATGTGGCTGCCCTTGATCCGGTATGGTATGCGGAAGACCTCAGTTCGCTCTCCAAGGGGATTCGACAATACCACGCCGGGCTGGTGGAACTCCTTCAACATCCCGATGGCTGGGGGGACGACATCGCCCAGCATCGCCGGAAGCTGCTTGAGATTCGACAGAACTATCAGCCCTCCCTGCTCCTGTCCTCCCCGACCCCAGAAACGTTCGACAAGATTCGCGCCACGGTGATGGACGCCTCGCCCTTGATCACCGATCCAGGGGGCGAAGTAATTCGCCGCTGTCTCTATCAGGGTAAAGACAGGCAGTCGTGGATCGACATGATGGCCAAGCTCGTTGCCGGGGCACGAGGGGGATTCGACGAGACGACGGCGAAACCGGCCAACGGTCCTTCATTGATGGGAGGGGCTCTGCGGCAGCGCACGCCGTTTCTCATTCATCTTCCGAACGAGCTGGCGGGAATGACCCTGTGCGACCCCCATACCGCGAATCTCCTTGAGGTAGCGGTCCTGATCCCGACGGAGACCATCGACACGGAGTTCGAACCGCAAAACCTCGCCGATGCCAAGAGCGCCCTCTTGCAATACCACCGCGCGATCGAAGAGGTGCTCTGGGCCAGGACGGACAATGGCGGGGTGAATTTCTCGATCGAGAGATGGAGCGGGGAGTTCGGACGAGGCTGTCGCCAGTTGGAAGACAAGATCGATTCCCAACCGTCCGAGGTTCGCCGTCTCTGCGGGGGCCTTCACGACCTTCCCCACCGCCTCCTCTTTGCCGGGCTGCTGCTTCGCGATTCCACCCGTCGCGGCGTGGAGGACCTCGTCCCCGGCTTGCTTCTCACCGCCGACTGGTGCGTGAACCAGCAGATCTCGTTGATCCGGGAAGCGCTTCGGGAACAGGAGCGCCGAAGCCTCCTCGATGCGGCCGTCGCCATGGTCAAAAAGCTGGAGGAGCTGCCTCGCCCCTGCAAGCTCAGTGAGCTGCTGCGAAAATATCACCATCAGAGCAAGGAGCTTCATCTCCCCATTCTGACCTTCCTCAGCGAACAGGGTGCCATCGACTGGAAGCCAGCCACAAACGAGATCCGCCTGATCGAACTCGGCGGAGCAGGCGAGTGGACGAAGCAGCTCTCTACCCTGGCTCCCGTGCGCTCAACTCCCGTCGCATCATGAGATCGTTCTGCTGTCGAGCCATGAAGACCTCTGTCATTCCCTGCATCCACCGCGCTTCCGGGTCGCTTGGACCGGGGGGATTCAACCATCTCAGTGACGAGACGATCCGATCCGTGGCATCACATCGACAGGCGAATTCCGACTCGAAGTCCCTTTCCTCGGGATCGCATGGCGCGTCCATCTCGAAGATGCGGTCGTGCAGTTCGGCGACCACCTCGCCTCGCAGGAAGTCTCCTACCTCCCGGGAAAGGATCCCGGGAACGGGGTGCCCGGATACAGGCTCAAATTCCTTCGCGAGATCGAGCTGCAACAACTCGTCTCCGTCGGGCGATTCCAGCTCGATCCGGACCCGGCACCGGAGAGCCGGCGGAGTGGGTTCTGCCACAGTCGTCTTCATTTTTCCGCTTCACCCCAAGTCTTCCACCCATGTCGACTGACGCCACCAAAAACTCGCAGTCGAACCCGATGACGACCGGCCTGCCCCCGTGTCTGACGCCGTGCGAACTGTTCGACAACTGGGTCCATTGCGTCGATGCCGACATCCTTAAGATCTCCTCGGGATTCAGTCGGCAGTATGGGATTCCCCTCCAGGTGGCTGTGTCGTGCGTTCTGTCGGCCGCGGCGCAGTATCTCGGGGGCTCGATCAGCTTCGAGCTGCCCCACCGCCGGGTCGCGCCCCCATTCAGTCTCCTCGTCGTCAGCCCGGACATCGATCCCGTATGGCCATGGGTTCCTCTTCGCTTCTTCCGGGAGGAGCTCGAAGAGTATCTTCATCACCAGTTCGCGTTGGACGAGGCGGAAAGGGGCGGCTCGGAGAAGGGCCTGAAAATGGCCGTGGATCCATCGGAGCGCTTGAAGGCCGCCCAGGCAAATGCTCGTCGCCACCTTGCCGGGACCTGCTGGATCGCGTCTACCGCGAGAGCGTCGCCGCACCATTCCCTATCTCTCACCTCGACTGGCATGTGACCCTCGGCAATCCCCGCGAGGGGCTGCTCCGCGCCACGAGAAAACTAACACCGTCCTCCAGGCTGTATCTCCAAGACACACTCCTGGGAGGCGGTCCGAGCTCCTCGGTCAGCGGATCCAACTTCGGGGCGAACTCCTCCTTCCTGTGGCATCTGCCCGAGAGGCAGGCGAAAGTCTTTTTCCGACAAGTCCCCTGGATGCGGAGAATTCCATTCCTCCTTCTTCAGTCCGAAGCGACGAGCTTCCCTAACCTCGACTCGGATGGGAGTGCGGTGACAGCCCTGGGAAAGATCGGCAGAAGATTTTTCGGGGAGAGGATCTCACGGGCGGCCAGACCACTTCGGGTAAAGCTGACGTCTGCGGTCGGCAAGCCGGTGATGCAGTTTCTCAAGGAGGCCCAAACGGGGAATGCGACGACGGATTCCCCGGTGCCACTGACATGGGTTGCTGAACTCGGCCTCAAGTTTGCGCTCATCAGGATGCGGTTCCGGGAAGTGTCCGAACCAGACCCGTTCACCGTCCAAGCCGGGCTGGAGCTCGCCAAGTATCTCGCCCGCGACCACTTCCAGAATCTCGCAGCATGGATGTCTGGTCCGCGGACTGAATCCGCTGATTTTGCTGAACTGACACCCGTCGAAAGAAGGGCCTACCTGCTCATCGTGGAGAATCCGGGCATCACGAAGGCCGATCTTCGCCGCCGGATCCGGAATCTCTCCGCGACGGGGCGGGATGAGATCGTCGTTCGCCTGCTCGCGATGGGGCTCATCCGACGCGCGGGTGAGGGGCTGATACAAAATGCAACGTAGCGCAACGGATTGGAAGAGCTGGCCAGAACACGGGGATTACCCGCCCGAAGAACGCTGAAGGAGTCCGCCTTCCTGAAATGAAACTTTTGTCATGGTGAAATTCAAAGACCTTAACCATCTGGGCTTCGTCAGGCCGGTGATCACCGGCGACCATCGTTCGCAGGTCCCGGCACAGTTTCTCGCGTTCGTGAAGAAATATGAGGCAGCCGAAAATCGCCACTTGAACGTCCGGGGTGGCGATCTCATCGCGGTCATGACCGTGCTTCGTTCAAAATCTCCGACTCACTGTTGGAAAGGAGATTTCGTGATCAAGGAGATGAAGGACTACGGAATGGGAGAGGGCAAAGTCAAAGCCGTGTTGAGCTGTCTCAACAAGTCCGGATGGATTCGCTATCTGAAAGTGATGAACGGGCCTGTGCCGATCGGCTTGGTGATCGAGGTGATGTTCCAACAGCTCTCCGAACAGGAAGCAGGACGCGATCGCATCATCCGCACCTACGATCACGACAGACCCAAGATCTTCCGCAAGGAGGGCTCTCATTGGGTCCAAGTCCCGGATGAGGATTACCCGGCCACTTATGTTTCATCCGCTCAGCAAGTCGCAGCTCCATCATCAGGACCGGTGGCTCAGCCTGTAGCATGGGTGCCATCCGAGTGGGTGCCGTCCGAACGGATGCCGTCCGAACGGATGCCGTCCGAACGGGAGGCCCCCCCACAATATAGAGAGAATAACATAGAAGAGAATAACATAGAGGATCGCCCTGTAAGTCCCCTTTCAGAGAAAGGGGACCCTGGCTTCGCTTCTCCGGGAAAGGAAGAAGAGAGCGGAGCAGGAGGCGTCCCTTCCCCGGGCGCGACACCTGTCGCTGACAACAGGCTGTCCGCTCCCGGTGCTGCGACTGCCCACTCTCGTTGCGTGTCGGACCTCGTCATGCTGGGACGCCAATCGCTGATCTCCCCGGCCGATCGACTGACCTATGAGGAGTTCGTTGTTGACCAGTTGCTGCCTCAGCTATCGACGGATCCGACACCGCCACTCTCGAAGTGGCACGTTGACAAGGGATTCAAGTGGCTGGCTGCCGCTCTCGTCGCACAGGTTATATTGGCCCTGTACACCGACGGCCGCTGGCCCCCGGACGTGGGGCGGTCGTTCTACAAGCGGGCCAGGAACCTTTCGGCGGTCGATCTCAAAAAGATTCTCTTGGGATTCGATTGGAGGAGCTATGGGGCCGACAGTGTGACCTCGCTGTTTGGTTCAACGGCTGGAACGTCGAAAGCCGACGGATGGGAGCGCTTCATCGAGAAAACCAAGGCGGAATATCGGAGCTGGCGAGAGGACATTTCTCAAAGGGTCGATTTTCTCAATCTCGCCTGCGAGAACGATTTCGGTCTTGATTACTGGCTCAAATTTGGGTCGTGTGGTTTGGTCGAGCATGTCGACGACGGGTCGCCCAGTGATCACAAATTCTGGTGGCTCTATGTTACTGGGCTCCACCAACAGGCAGCGTTCCCGGCAGGGTTCATGGATCCTGTGCGCACCGAGTTCGAAAGAAATCGTAAGGCATGGTGCTCAGAGATGGCGCAGCTGTGTGCGGAGTCCAGAATTCACCTTAAGGTTGTCATAGAGCTCCAGGTAGTCGCTAACAGCGTTTGGGGGATCGACCTTAACCAGGTCAGACGAATCCACAACGAGTGGATGGATAGGTTCAATAGGAGAGCCCGAATCTATCAGGTGAAGGTCGAAAAGACTTTTACTTCACTCTTTGATTTCAATTCTTCCGCCATAGATGCGGATGCGGAGGGGGGCGGAGGGAAGCTGGCTCCATCCGTCCCTCCACCGATGGCCGCATCAACTTCGGGACTAATTTCCACACCGGGCCTCACTCCAGTCCCCACTCCAATATACGCTGCGCTCGCCGAAGTGCCGAACCAGGTGGCAGAGAGTGCGGTTGCGGAGGCTGAAACGATGTCGCCCGCGACCGAGTGGGCGCATAAATGCGGCCTCCGTCCATACTCGGGAGGTTCCTGATCCACCTATAGCATTTCCATGTCCGAAAAGACCGACATCCAGTGGTGCGACAGCACCGTGAACCCTCTCATGGGCTGCGGCGGATGCGAACTCTTCCCTCCTCCGGGTGAGATCCTGCCCGCGCTTGAGGTGGCCATCCGGGAGCATGCCCCCTCGTGGAAAGACGGGAGCGCGAGAAACTACTTCAAGCCCCTGATCGAGAACGCCTACCTGGCGATCGAGCACCCTGGACCCGGCCACAAGAATGCGATCACCACGACGAACCTCTGGCACTTTCGCCATCAGTTTGTAGCGGTAGTCAAAGAGTGCGCCGGGCATGAGGCTGCTGAGGCAGCTCGAGGAGCCCTCGCAAGAGCAGTGACTTGCTATGCCGCCAAGCTCCATTCCCGATATGGAACAAGCCTTCTGAATCCGACCGGCAAGGGCAATGCGGGCTATGCGGAAACCTTCGAGCAGCTCAGACTCTATCCTGGCCGCGTCCGGGAGGCATCGCGCTGGAGCGACCTGTTGGGAACGAAAGATTCCAACCGTTCCTGGAAGGACGGGCTTCCCCGCCTCATCTTTGTCTCCGACATGGGGGACGCCTTCAGCCGAAGGCATGACTTCGAATTCCTGAAGGAGGAGGTCATCAAGTCGGTCACCAGCGCGGAAGGTCGCCGACATCTCTGGTTGTGGCTCACGAAACGGCCCGAACTGATGGCGGAGTTTGCCGGGGAGCTGGACGGAGGGTTGCCAGAGAACGTCTGTGCGATGACGACCGTGACCGGGCCGGTCCAGCTGGATCGCATCGATCACCTTCGCAAGGTGCGGGCTGCGGTTCGCGGGCTCTCCCTCGAACCCCTCTGGGAGAGGATCGATCCCGACCACCTGAACCTCAATGGCATCGACTGGGTCATCGTCGGCGGGGAAAGCGGATCGGCAGTCGGGGACACCCGGCCCTTCCCGATCGAGTGGGCCGAAGAGATCCGCGAAAAGTGCCGGAGGGAAGGAGTGGCCTTCTTCCTGAAGCAGTTCGGGCGGAGACCGACACGGGCAGGCGCCCCGGTCAATCTCACGGACGAGTCCGGAGGCGACTGGGACGAGTGGCCCGACGAGGAACTCCGCGTGCGGGAGTTCCCCAGACATTTTTACGATTACCGGAGCAACGAGATTGGAGCGACCGGCCCACGGCGAAAGCCACCAACACCCACCAAAAAGAAAACGAAAACAATGAAGACACTGGAAAAACCCGACCTACTCACGCCTGACGACCAAAAGGACTTCGCGCGCCTCGACAAGATCGTCGGCAAGTTCGCCCGCGACATGATCCCTGCGGCCGAGGCTCTTTACGAGATCCGGAACCGACGGCTCTACCGGGCGCACCACGCGACCTTCGAGTCCTACTGTCAGGAAGTCCACGGGATGTCCCGCGGCTACGCCAACCGCCTCATCAAAGCCGGCAAGATCCAATCGGAGTTGGTGCCAATTGTCACCAAAATGGGTCTCCCCGAACCCTCGAACGAGGCCCAGCTCCGCGAGCTGGCACGCCTCAAGACGACCGAGGAGCAGGTCGAGGTCTACCAGGAGGCCGTCGCCTTGGCCACGGATTCGGAGGGGAAGGTGAACGTGACCGCATGTAAACTGGGTGAGGTCATCGACCGGAAGCGGGAGGCGGATGGCGGAACGAAGGAATCTTCCTCAAAACCCAACCCGAAGCAGCGCATCGCCCAAGCCAAGAACCTGGTCGAGGAACTCGAGTCCGAGTTCAAAGACGACGAGAAGGTCCGGCTGGTCCTCGCCCGGCTCCGGGAGTTGTTGGAGGGGTGAGTGAGAGAAATCCTCCGGTCGAACCGTCGAAGATTCCTTTGCACTTGAGGAAGATCCCGACTTTTCGAAAAATCGCACACCCCTCACCCCGATTCTGTCCCACCCCTGTGCGATATTTCCTGTTTTCGCAGAAGGAACTCCCGGGTGCCAATTGCCGTGAGCCCACGAAGTTTTTTCTTGGCAACGGGCCGCCCTCACACTCATCCTTCCTGACACCTTCTCGCCCGCCCGAAGTCTTGGAAATCTTAGAAAAGCCGCTATCGTCCGTCCTACTCCCATGCCGACTACCGCCAAGAAATCCCGTTCCTCCCGTAAATCGCCTCGAATCGTCGGGATCGACCTTTTCTGTGGTGCTGGGGGCCTCACCAACGGACTGGAAAGAGCCGGGGTCGAGGTGGCGTTGGGCGTCGATCTAGATCCTGCTTGCCAGTATCCCTTTGAGGCCAACAACAAGGCGAGATTCCTCCTCCAGTCCGTCGGCGATCTCACGGCTGCTGACCTGAATGAGCGATGGGGGGACGCGGAGGTGAAGGTCCTCGCCGGCTGCGCCCCTTGCCAGCCGTTCTCCACCTACAGCCGAGGCAAGGTCGACGAGACGGATGGACGTTGGCATCTGCTCGAACAGTTCGAGCGTTTGGCGGTCGAGACGCTACCCCACGTCATCACCATGGAGAACGTGCCACGCTTGGCAGACCAAGACATCTTCGCCGACTTCGTCGGTGCTCTCGAATCTGAGGGCTATTCGGTCTCGCACAAGGTTGTTTGTTGTGCTGATTATGGCGTCCCTCAGACACGCAATCGGCTAGTCCTCCTCGCCTCGCGTCTGGGACCGATTTCATTGATCCCGAAGTCGGTTAAGAAATACCGAACGGTTCAGAAGGCACTAGCCGGACTTCCTGAGTTGAGGGCGGGAGACCGTTGCGAGGACGATCCCCTCCACATGACGAGCGGGGTTTCGGACCTCAACATGCGTCGCTTGCGTGCGTCAACACCCGGGGGAACGTGGAGGGACTGGCCCGAGGAGTTGATCGCGGACTGCCATAAGAAGAAGTCCGGCAAAACCTACCCGGGTGTCTATGGGCGAATGGAATGGGACGCTCCATCGCCGACGATCACCACGCAGTTCTTTGGTTTTGGGAACGGACGCTTCGGGCATCCCGAGCAGGACCGGGCCATCAGCCTCCGTGAGGGCGCTATCCTCCAAAGTTTCCCTCGCAAGTATCGCTTCGTGAAGTCCGGAGAGCCAATCTGCCTGACGAGCGTCGGACGGCTGATCGGGAACGCCGTCCCCGTCAAGCTGGGCGAGGCGATCGGAAAAACCATCGTCGCCCACGTCACGAGCCATTGGCCGGCCCCAGTAAGCAAGTCCCGCCGGGCGAACTCCAGACGCCTCGCCGCACGATGACTGCCACGGACGCTTCCGCAGCTCCCTCGGCGGTAGTGGTTCAGCCGCCGGAGGTGGGACAACTCGTCGAGGTTCGCCGCCGTCTCTGGATCGTTGGAGATGTGGACGGAGGTTCGCTCGATCCTGGCACGCCTCACGACCTGGTCACGTTGACGGCAGTCGACGAGGATGCTCTGGGCGAACAGATCACCGTCGTCTGGCAGTTGGAGCCTGGTGCCCGCGTCGTCGAGAAGGCCGGGTTACCCGCTCTCACCGGCTTCGACGAGGGTTCTCGCCTCGACGCCTTTCTTGATGCCGTCCGTTGGGGTGCCGCGACCAATGCCGACAAGAATTTTCTCCAGTCGCCATTTCGCAGCGGGGCCTCGATCGAGGGCTACCAACTCGACCCCGTGGTGCGGGCGATCGACATGGCGAGGGTGAATCTCCTCATCGCCGACGACGTCGGACTCGGCAAGACCATCGAGGCCGGGCTCGTACTTCAGGAGATGCTCGTCCGGCACCGTGCCCGCACTGCCCTCATCGTTTGTCCATCGTCGCTCCAGATCAAATGGCAGACGGAGATGCAGGAGAAGTTCGGTCTTGAGTTCCGCATCGTGGACACCGAGTTCCTGAAGAACCTCCGTCGCGAGCAGGGCATCCATGCCAATCCCTGGACCTGCTACCCCCGGCTCATTACCTCGATGGACTGGGTCAAGGCGGGCGAGGCACTGCGGCTTTTGAAAGACGTGCTGCCGCCGCACGTCACTTATCCGAGGAAGTTCGATCTCCTCATCGTGGATGAAGCTCACAACGTCGCCCCGGCCTTCGCCACCTTCCACGCGATCGAGAGTCAGCGCACTCGGCTCATCCGGGCAATCGCCCCCCATTTCGAGCATCGCCTCTTTCTTACGGCCACCCCCCACAACGGTTATCAGTCGTCGTTCACCGCCTTGTTGGAGCTGCTCGACGATCAGCGCTTCGCTCGCAACGTGATGCCCGACGAGAAACAGCTCCAGCGCGTCATGATCCGGCGGCTGAAGAGCGACCTCGTCGACGAGAACGGCAAGCCGATCTATGCGCGACGGGTCATCAAAGCTCTCGAGATCGGCTATACCGCCGATGAGAGGGAAGCCCACCGCCTCCTGCAAGCCTACGCCAAGAGCCGCGCGGCCAGCGTGGCCGGTACGAAGTTTGCCTTCGGATCGGAGTTCGTTCACAACCTCCTGAAAAAGCGTCTCTTTTCGTCTCCGCGAGCTTTCGCCGCCACCTTGGAAAAGCACCGGGAAAGCTTGTCCGGGAAACGCACCGTTCGTCCGAAGTCCACCCTCGACGACCGCATCCTCCGCAAGGCCATCGCCCGGACCGAAGAGGACTACGCCGACGATGCCAATCTTGAGGAGGCCCTTGGTGAGGCTGTGGGCGAGGCCGCCGCTGTCGCCGTCGATCTGACGGCGGAGCAGAAGGACATCCTCGATCGACTCACGGGCTGGGCGAACACGGCGCGCCATCGCCCCGACAGCAAGGCCGAGGCACTGCTGGCCTGGCTAAAGGAGCACCTCAAGCCCGGAGGCAAGTGGAGCGAAGCACGAGTCATCCTGTTCACCGAGTATCGTGCCACCCACGGGTGGCTCCAGGAGATCCTCACCAATCACGGTTTCGGTGGAGAGCGCCTCATGATCCTCCACGGCGGCATGGATCCGAAGGAGCGGGACCGGGTCACGGCCGCCTTCCAGGCCCACCCGATCGTCGCGCCCGTCCGCATCCTGCTCGCCACCGACGCCGCCTCCGAGGGGATCGACCTGCAGAACCACTGCCAATACCTCATCCACATCGAGATTCCGTGGAATCCCAACGTCATGGAGCAGCGGAACGGTCGTATCGACCGGCACGGGCAAAAACATTCCGAGGTCTTCATCTGGCACCCGGTCGGAAAATCCACGGGCGCTCACCAGGCCGGCGACCTTGAGGGCGACCACGAATACCTGATGCGCGCCGTCACCAAGGTGGATGCGATCCGGCAGGATCTCGGTAGCGTCGGCCCCGTGATCGCCCAGCAGATCATGGAGGCCATGTCCGGCAAACGCCGCGACCTGGATACCCGCGATGCCGAGGTCAAAGCAGAAAAGGCCCGACGCTTTCTCGCCGCGGAGAGGAAGCTCCAGGAAAAAGTCGCCACCCTCCACAAACGCCTCCTTGAGGCACGGAGCGAGTTTCATCTTTCGCCGGAGCGCATCGGCAAGGCAGTGTCGGTAGCGATGGAGCTGGCGGAGCGGCCGTCGCTCCATCCTGTTTCCTTACCTGGCCTGTCCGATGGAACGGCGTTCGAGGTTCCCATGATGGCAGGCTCATGGGGGCGCGCGAGCGTGGGGCTGAATCACCCACACACGAGCGAGCGACGCCCCATCACCTTCGATCACGACGCCGCCAAGGGCCGGGACGATGTCGTCCTCGCCCACCTGAACCACCGCCTCGTCCAGATGTGCCTGAGGCTCCTGCGAGCGGAGGTGTGGGCACTGGACGACGTGAAAGGCCTGCACCGCATCAGCCTGCTTCGGAGCAGTGATCCTACCCTCGCGGTTCCCGTGGCCGCAGTCTGGTCTCGTCTCGTCGTCACCGGGGGCAATCATCACCGTCTGCACGAGGAGTTGACCCTGTCTGGTGGCGAACTGAAGTCCTCTGGGTACGCTCGTATCACCCAGGTCGGCCGGCTCGAGGAGCTTGTCGATCGCTCCACTCCGATCGAGGGTTCCAGTGTAGCCGTCGACCAACTGCGCCCTCTCTACGAGAAGGCACAGGATGCCATCGTCGCCTCCGTCGAAGCCCGGTCGAAAGATCGCCTTCGTTTTCTCGAGAACAGCCTCGAGCGTCGCAAGCAGGCCGATATCGCCGACATCACGACCGTGCTGGCCGACCTCGAGAAAGCCATCCTTCGGGAGATCGACGCATCCAAGGCCGTCCAGTTGGAACTCTGGCCCGAGGACGAGCGCCAGCAACTCCGCCGCGATGTCGACGCTCTGCGGGCCCGGCTGAAGCGCATCCCCGACGAGCGCATCAACGAGATCGCCGCCATTGAGGAGCGATACTCGGGGTACCAGTATCGCACCTTCCCGGTGGCCGTCGTCTTCGTCGTTCCGCAGGATTGGAAAGGAGGCCGCCCATGACCGTCTCCGAAAAACATGCCGAATGGATCTCCCTGCTGGAGGTTTCCGGTCCCTTCCTCGCGGTCTCCGTGTTGGAGGACGCGTTCCCGCAGGGACTCGACAAGGTGGAGACTCCATTCAGACAGCGCATCCGGTCCGCCTACGACGAATGGCGGGACGCCATCGACGAGAACGACCAGCAGCTCGACGCCATCCATAGCGAGTGGGTGTCTCTCGTCGTGCGCGATTTTCTTGAATACGACGCCTCCGTTTTGAGATCCGGCGAGGCCATTCCTGCCACGCTGGCGCATCACGATGTCGCTTCAGACACCACCTTCAGACCGGACTTCGTCGTCATGGCCGGCGACAAGGCTCGCCTGCTCATCTCGGTCACCGCACCGGGCACCCGCCTGGACGATCCTCTGCCCTCGGACTCGTGGCTGGCGTCACCGGCGGAGCGTCTCATCCAGCTGTGCCGCTCGAGTGGTGTGCCCCTCGGCATCGTCACCAACGGGGAGCGTTGGATGGTGGTGAGCGCACCGGCCGACGGAGGTTCCTCTCGGGCGTCGTGGTATGCCCGACTCTGGTTGCAGGAGCCGGTGACCTTGCAGGCCTTCTACTCCCTGCTCGGGGTGCGGAGGTGTTTCGGGGAAGAGAGCCACACCCTGGATGCCCTGATCCGGCGATCGCTGGAGCATCAGGATGAAATCACCGATACCCTTGGCGAGCAGGTGCGCCGTGCCGTCGAGGTACTCGTGCAGGCGCTCGACCGTGCGGATCAAGATCGGAATCGCACGCTCCTGCAGGATGTGACTCCCGCCCAGTTGTTCGAGGCGGGGCTCACCGTCATGATGCGTCTCGTCGTCCTGCTCTGCGCCGAGGAAAGAAAACTGCTCTTGCTCGGAGAGCCGGTTTACGATCAGAACTACGCCATTACCACCCTGCGCGCCCAGTTGGTGGAGCAGGCCAGCCATGGGCTGGAGATCCTTGAGCGTCGGCAGGATGCCTGGTCGCGACTCCTCGCCACCTTTCGGAGCATCTACGGTGGCATCCATCACGAGACCCTGCGTCTTCCGCCTCTCGGTGGTTCCCTCTTCGATCCCGACCGTTTCCCCTTCCTGGAGGGGCGCGCCCCCGGCACCCACTGGCACGACACCGCCGCCTCTCCGCTGCCGATCGACAACCGCACCGTCCTCCTGCTCTTGAACGCGCTCCAGGTCTTGGAACACAAGAGCGGGGCCCAGATGCTTTCCTACGAGGCTCTGGACGTTGAGCAGATCGGCCACGTCTACGAGGGGTTGTTGGAGCGCACCGTGAAGCGGGTGCCCGAGGTGACCCTCGGCCTGATGGCGAACAGCACGGTGCGCAAGAAGACCGGGCATCCGGAGTTGCCACTTTCGATTCTGGAAGAGACGGCCCGTTCCGGCCGATCGGCACTCGTTGAATTTCTCAATGAAAAGACGGGGCGTTCCAAATCCGCTCTGACGAAGGATCTCGAACTTCCCCTGAAGCCGTCCGCCACCAACCGGCTCCTCCTGGCCTGTTGCAATGATCTCGCTCTGATGGAGCGCGTTCGCCCCTTCGGGCAATTACTCCGCACGGACAGTTGGGAGGATCCGCTCGTCTATCCACAGGAGGCATTCATCGTCACCCACGGTGTAGGTCGTCGCGAGACAGGCAGCCACTACACGCCCAAGTCGCTCACCGAGCCGATCGTGCAGCATACCTTGGAACCGCTCGTGTATGTCGGTCCAGCCGAGGGGGTGCCGCGGGAAGAATGGATGTTGAAAGCCCCTCATGAGATCCTGGCTTTGAAGGTTTGCGACATGGCGATGGGTTCCGGGGCGTTTCTTGTGCAGTCGTGCCGATTTCTTGGCGACCGCTTGGTGGAGGCATGGGATGGGGAGGAGAAGAGAGGTTGTGTTATCTCCATTGAGGGCGTCGTGCTTGATCGAGCCGACGATGTGGAATTGATGCCCCGAGATCAAGCCGAACGGGTGCTCATCGCGCGGCGCATGGTTGCCAACCGATGCCTCTACGGTGTCGACTTGAACCCGCTGGCTGTGGAGTTGGCGAAACTGAGTTTGTGGCTGGTCACGATGATGAAAGGCCGCCCGTTCAGTTTTCTCGATCATGCGCTCAAGTGCGGCGACTCGCTACTCGGCCTTAGCGACACCCGCCAGCTCGAAAGATTCTCATTGCGCGATGCCGATGCAATCCAGCCGCTCCTCGAAACCGCGAACCTTCGGCACTATATCCACCAGGCGGCCGCACTGAGGCGTCGGCTCGAAGCTACGCCCAGCCACACAGTGTCGCAACTTTTTCAGAAAGCGCGCCTCCACAGCGAAGCTGAGACGCTTCTCACCAAGCTGCGCGCTACCGCCGATTTTCTTATCACCGCCAAGCTCGACAGCCCCGGCGACCGTGGATGGGAAACGCACCGCGCCGTCGCCGCTAGCCACGTACAAGCAGGGTGGGGAAAAGATGTGTCCGAATTCCAACGACTTGCACGCACTGGTTTACGCGGCCGCCTTCCATTCCATTGGCCGCTGGAGTTCCCTGAGATTTTCGAGGCCGGGGGAAACGGCGTGACCGGTGTGGGCTTCGATGCATTCGTAGGGAATCCGCCGTTTGTTGGGGGGCGCCGCATACGCGCTGCCCTGGGAATTGAGTATCTTCTATGGTTGACTGAAGCACTGTATCCCGACAGCAGCGCTAACGCCGACCTTTGCGCGTTTTTTTTCCGGAGGGCACATCAGCTCGGTTCGCCCCATTCTTGTCTCGGTTTAATCGCCACGAATACGATCGCACAAGGCGACACACAACGTGTAGGATTGAGCGCAATTTTAGAAAAAGGAGCGGTGATATTTCGCGCGACTCGAACGCGAGAGTGGCCGGGCACTGCGGGAGTTAACATATCGGAAGTATGGCTCCGCAAACAAGCCTGGAATGGCAGCTATATTCTCAATGGCGAGAACGTTGCGTTTATTTCACCATTTTTGGACGAAGCCAGCAAGGATGCGCAACGTCCGGATACGCTCGCCGCAAACATGAATCAATCTTACCAAGGTTCGGTGGTCCTCGGGCTTGGATTTGTTCTTGGACCCGACGAAGCCCTACGCCTTATTGCGGAGGATTCGCGAAACCGCGGCGTAGTTTTCCCATATCTCACTGGCCAAGACCTAAACACGCATCCGGACCAGGCTCCGAGCCGTTGGGTCATTAACTTTCATGACCTCCCTCTCAGCCGAAAAGATTCAGACACGAAATACTCGGGACCATATGCCTCAGATTACCCAGAGTGTTTAGCCATCGTTACCGAACGCGTAAAGCCTGAGCGGACTCGGATAGGCCCAACGGGTGAATTTATACTACGTAAACCACTTCCGCACCGTTGGTGGATTCACGCAGACAAACGGCCGGCACTCTACTCAGCTATCTCCAAGCTGAAGCGCACCCTCGTGACCGCACGAGTCAGTAAAAACGTGATGTTCGAGTTCGTTTCAACCGACATGGTTTTCTCGGACAAAGTCATCGTCTTCCCAACTGAGTCCGCCGCAGTCTTTGCGAATTTACAGTCTAACATACATGTTGAGTGGGCTTGGCAATACAGCTCCACAATGCGTGACGCTGGGATTAACTATGCACCGACAGACTGTTTTGAGACGTTCCCAACACCCTCCAACCTCTGTAGTCTGGAAGAAATTGGCGAACACTACCAAGATCAGAGGCGAAAGCTGATGCTAGCCACTGGCGAGGGTCTAACTAAGACCTACAATCGCTTCAACGACCCTAACCAAACCGGATTGGATATCACAGAACTTCGAACTTTGCACCGCCAACTCGACGTGGCCGTGTCCGCCGCATACGGATGGACCGATCTCGCTGCCAACGACGGTGCTGCCCTCGGTCATGGCTTCCACGAAACTAAACAGGGGCTTCGCTACACCGTTGCACCCGCTGCCCGCCGCGAAATTCTCGGTCGCCTACTCGCCCTCAACCACGAGCGCCACGTCGAGGAATCCGCCGCTGGCCTGCACGGGAAGAAGGGAGGAGGAAAAAAAAGTCGAAAGACTCCCCCAAAAGGCATCAGCGATGTCCGAGAGCTGAATTTAGACTTCGAGACTGCAAAGCGCCCCACGCGCAGAGCCGCAAAAGAGGCAGCCCTCCCCAAAGTGGTCGGGCGATCATCAACCGATCTCAGCCAAACCGAACTCCTCAACGCCATCTTCAACTGCACTGCCCGCCGGGAATCCACCGACCGCGGAATTCTGGCCAAAGAAGTCGCCACCGCCCTCGGCTTCCAGCGTCTCCGCGAAAAGACCCGAGATCTCATCGCCAGCGGATTCAACTCCGCCATCCGTCGCGGCCTCGTCGGCTACCAAGGCGCCTTCATCGTCCGACTCGCGCCCACCTACGCTGACCTCGAACTGGACACCCTCGTGAAAGCGATCTCCGCCACCGTTCGTCCCGGCCGCGTCTACACCCCGTATGAAGTCTTCTACAACGCCGCCGACCACCTCGGCTGCAAGCGCCTCGGCGGACCTTTTCTCGAATCCCTCCGGTCTGCCCTAAACGCCGCAAGCCGGCGGGGGATAATTACGAGGCGCGGCGATGAGGTGCGAAAAGCGGACTGAAAAGTGACTTTGACTCACATTCCTTAATATGACCAAAAAAGAATCCCAGGACACGGCCAAAGCTATTCCAACGAAACAGTTTTTCGTCTCAATGCTAACTCGGGATATTAGCCTCGCAGATGCGATTCTCGACCTGATCGACAACTGCCTTGACGGGGCGCTCCGTTGCGCCAATGGAGGCGGAGTCGACTATTCGAAGCACTACGTCAAGGTGACGCTCAACGAGCAGTTTTTCTCAATCGAGGACAACTGCGGGGGGATCCCGCGAGATGTCGCCAAAAATTACGCGTTCAAAATGGGGCGCGAACCCGATGATGACCGCGACTCTAAAAGCGAGACAATCGGAATGTATGGCGTCGGGATGAAGCGAGCCATCTTCAAGATGGGTCGCTCAGCCACGGTGAAAACTCTGCACAGGGAGGATGGTTTTGAGGTCCCGATTACAGCTGATTGGCTGGACAACAAGGATTGGGACCCGCTTCCAATCCGGGACACCCCCAAAGCAGAGACCTTGAATGAGCCAGGAACTCTGATCAAGGTTGAAACGCTCTACAGCGGCGTATCGAGGCACTTCACAAATGATGGCTTTAAGAACGAACTATCCACCTCCATTTCGGAACACTTCACGATGTTCCTCCAGCGAGGACTTAAAATCATCGTGAATGAGACGCCCGTGGTTCCCGTTCGGGTCGAGGTTCTCGTCTCCGAAGATATTGATGGGCCCGCACCATACGTGTTCGAGAAAACCATCGACGACGTGATCGTTTCGATCACGGTAGGACTAAACACCGGTCGACCCCTGACAGACGATGATGACTCGCCCGACTTCGAGAGAGACAGATCGGCCGCCACTGCAGGATGGACGGTTTTCTGTAACGATCGAGCCGTGATCGTTGGAGACAAGAGTCGCCTAACCGGTTGGGGAGACGGCATTCCACTCTATCATTACCAGTTCTCTATCATTACAGGTATCGTGGAGTTTCGGTCCGCGCTCGCGGAGAAGCTCCCTGTTACCACAACGAAACGTGCCCTCGACACGTCCTCGGATATTTGGCTTCAAGCACTCGTCAAGATGAAGGAGGGTATGCGAGTCTGGATAAGTTACACGAACAACTGGAAGAATCACCCGAGGGCAGATCAAACAAAATATTGGGAGGATGCCAAGCCGCTCCCTTTGAGAAAAACCGTCGAGCTCGTAGGTAAGCGCCCGAGTGCCGAGAGGAAGAACGGTGTAATCGAATACAATCCGCAAAAGCAGAAGGTGATTCCAGTCCCAGAAAGCAAAGTTCCGTCATCCAGGCGTATTGTCTTTTCGCGGCCTATCGAAGAAATTCGGATGGTTTCAAGGTCATTTTTCGACAGGGATGATGAGCGTCCGGGAATCGTTGGTGAGAAATGCTTTGAGCATTTTGTCCTTCGGCTTCAAAAAAAGGAGGGCAAAAATGAGTAAGGCTTCTTCACTCCCCTACAAGTTGCGCCCGAACAAAGCAGTCGATCGGGAGCTGTTTCTCGATTTATTGTCCAGGATCGCCGCCTCGCTGAGGTTGGAGAGCTATAATTACGTTGGGCTTGGGGGGCCTTTTCTGGAGGATTTTAGATCCATCCACGCGCGTTTAGGCATTCAAGAGATGACATGCGTGGAGTCGGAGGAATCCGTCCATTTGCGACAGAGATTTAATTGCCCCGTCCCGAGTATCGAATGCATTCACAGCACTCTGGAAGACTATCTAGACTCAACAACCTTTAGCCAGCCAGCTATCGTCTGGTTCGATTACACGGATCCTCAAGGAATGACCAGTCAGATCGAGCGATTTACTCGAACGATTGGAGAGGTAGAGGTTAACAGTATTCTGAGAATAACTCTCAACTCCAACCCTTCTTCGTTGGGGAAGCCGGATCCCAATGAAGTTTCGGTTCAACTCGACGACGCCGATGCCCGAAGTGATCGTCGACCGACCGAACAGGAGTGGCGCCTATCAGAGTTTCGAAACCGGTTGGGCAACATGTTTCCTAGCGATCTTCGACCGGAGGGCATGACCTACAAGGAGTTTGGGAAGAGTGTTCTGTCTGCTTTGCGAATCGCCGTAGAGCGAGAGTTGCTAAATTTGCCAGACCGTAGGGTCGTTTGGGCGTTGGCTACACACTACTCGGATGGTCAGCCGATGGTTACGGCAACGTTGATCGTCACGGACGTTGCAGACGATTCCATAGAGAATCTGTTGGCTGAGTGGCCATTTTTTTCCACACCTACAAATCCTCTCAAGCTGGATATGCCAGCATTGTCGACGATCGAAAGGCTTACAATGGAATCCCACGAAGATCCGACTTCGGTTATGGGGTATAAGCTGCCGAAATCGGATATGGGGGAGGATCCGCTGGCTTGCTTTCAACGCTTTTATCGGATGTACCCCCATTTCGCACGAGTCGACCTTTGATCGATTTTACGGGGCAGCTTCACCGTTTACCCCCCTCAGCATGAGTGAATCAAGAACCTCCTCTGGCGAGCGAGACATCCGCTGTAACGCTTGGTTGATCACAAGCGATGGCAATCTCTCTGCTCCATCATTGACCTTGAATCTGCCCCCGGCCCTAGTTGGAGGGATTAAAGTGGGCGACGCAGTGCTCCTGAATGGAGGGGGTGGAAATGCTTCCTTTGCCCGCGTTTACTGCGTACGCCAGAGGGCGAAGGGAGTAACACTGTTGTTCGATGCCCAGGAAATGGCCGGTTCACCGGTTGCTCTTGTGAGCGCTCCAGCAGAAGGCGGCGCACTGAGGCGGATGGGTTGGACCGATTTTGAGGATGCATTGAAGTCTGCTACAGGGAAGGATTGGGAAGACTTGCTTCCATTTGAAGGCAAGACGCCCAAAGAACAAGCCTACATTCGCCACCTTCTCCAACTCGCCGTGATGGACGACCTTCTCGGCCCCGCCACCGGCCCCGAGGAAGAAGTGGTCGGCATGAGCGTGCGCGACCGCTACCTCGTCGGCAAGCTGGCCCCGAAAGACACCCACCTCGAGGCCGACCAGGAGGACGAACTGGGAGGGGGCGACGATGATGACGACGGCGTGAAGGAAGTCGATGCGTCGCGGACCCAGTCGTTGGTGCCCTCCTCGTTCGGTTTGACCTTCTGCATCTCCGGCGAGGTGGAGCAGATCGAGATCGAGGCTGCATGGGGACGATACGAACGCCGGGAGAGCGAGACAGCGACCCAGAAGGAGTCTGGTAAACCGATGCGTGCGTGGAAACGCATCCCCAGTGGTGGCAAGGTCATCGTGAGTCTGAAGGAAGGCGCTCTGGGTCCGCTCGCACTGGATCCCAACTGCCCGGACGTCGTCGTGCAGGGAACCGTTCGCCCGCGCCTCGCGAGCGGCGATCGACTGGTGACCGTTTTCCTGCTGAACAATCAGATGAAGCCAGAGGAGACCCAGGACACCGCTTGGGTCTTCCAACCCGAGATCGTGCTGCGGCACCCATCGGGAGAGACCGTCTTCCGTCGCCGGCCGGTGATCGATGTGAATGACGCGGATGACCCCGACCTCCAGGAGCGCGTCGCCTTGGAGATGGTCTACCGGAAGCGTGTCGAGTTCGCGGTCGGCCACGGGGTTGCCATCCATGCGACGACCGCCCCGGACAATGTCGAACAGGCAAGCGAGATCCGCACGACGGTGATGCCGGACTATGAGGTGCAGGTCACGGAGACTCCGGGTCTGGAGCCCGAGGACCGTCCGGCGATGCAGCGTCTGGTGCAGGAGGGATTCCTGGACATGACGCAACTCGCCGACCTGAGCCGTGAGGATCTCGTGGCCGCCCTTGGTATCCTGACGGATGATTACGCCGCATGGATCGCGGAGCAGATGGCTCGCGACACGCCGGACGTGCTCCGCTACGCCACCGCAGCGAGCGAGGCGATGGGACGGTGCCAGAATATCCTCGCGAGGTTGAGGGAGGGTATAGCCGTGCTGGGGGTCAATGACGACGCACTGGAGGCATTCCGATTTGCGAACCGGGCCATGGCGAACCAACGCATCCGCAGCCTCTATTCGCTGAAGCGACGTCGTGGGGAAACGGTGGAGTTGAGCGATCTCGACGTTCCCCGAAATCGTTCTTGGCGCCCCTTCCAGTTGGCCTTCGTGCTCCTGTCCATCCCGGCGCTGGCAGATCCGATCCACACCGACCGCACGGAACCTCTCCAATCGCATGCCGATCTCCTCTGGTTCCCGACCGGTGGTGGAAAGACGGAAGCCTACCTCGGAGTGGCGGCGTTCACCATGGGGATACGGAGACTCCAGGGGACGATGGGCGGCTATGATGGCAGCCGAGGGCTCGCGGTGATCATGCGATACACGCTGCGGCTGCTGACGATCCAGCAGTTCCAACGGGCGACAGCACTGATCTGCGCGATGGAGGAGCTGCGGAAGGCGGCTCCCGAGAAGTGGGGTGTCGAGCGGTTCACCCTCGGGCTGTGGGTCGGTAACAAGGTGACCCCGGGCACGACCGAAGCCAGCCATGCGGCGATTGTGGCCGTGAAGGATGGGAAGATGAGTTCCTCGGCGACTCCGGCCCAGTTGACCTTCTGCCCTTGGTGCGGGTCCGAGATCCGTCCCGGTCGCGACGTGTATGTAGACAAAGTCGAAGGTCGCACGGCCCTCTGCTGCGGTGACAAGCTCTCCCGGTGCGAATTTTCCAAAGCGAAGTCCGGTGGATTGGGTCTGCCGGTGGTCGTCGTGGACGAGGAGATCTATCGCCGTCCTCCGACGATGATGATCGGCACGGTGGACAAATTTGCGATGATGGCTTGGCGTGGGCAGGTCCGGACCTTGTTCGGCAGGGCCAGCCAGGAATGCCCCCGGCACGGATTGCTCTGGCCCGACGCACCCTGTACGGGCAACCACAATGCCTCGGGGATCCATCCCAAGGTGTCCGCTCGGGCGGTGCCGCCGATCCGTCCTCCCGATCTGATCATCCAGGATGAGTTTCACCTCATCAGCGGGCCTCTCGGCACCATGGTTGGACTCTACGAGACGGCCGTCGACGAACTGTCCGCGTGGACGCTCGACGGCAAGACGGTGCGCCCGAAGGTGATCGCCTCCACCGCAACGGTGCGAAAGGCGAAGGAACAGGTCAACAATGTCTTTCTCCGCAAGGTGGCGATCTTCCCGCCCCACGGGCTGGATATCGAGGACAACTTCTTCTCCGTGCAGCGGAGCGTGGCGGACAAACCGGGGCGGCTCTATGTCGGCGTGTGCTCGCCGGGGTCCTCGAGGCCGGCCGTCCTCATCCGCCTCTATTCCGCCCTCCTGACGGCGGCGCAGTCTCTCTACGATCGCTTCGGGCAGGCGGCGGACCCCTACATGACGGTGGTGGGGTACTTCAACTCGCTGAGGGAACTCGGAGGGATGCGGCGACTGGCGGAAGATGACGTGCAAACTCGTGCTTACCGAGTCCAGATGAGTTCCGTGGCCCGACCGGGGCTCAGTCAACGCGCGGTCAAGGTCGTGGAAGAACTGACCTCGCGCGTCTCCAGCAGGGACATCCCGAAGAAGCTGGATCAACTTGAGGTGGTCTTCAAAAAGACCTGGAATAAGGACGACACCCGAGCCGTCGACGTCGTGCTCGCCACCAACATGCTCTCGGTGGGCGTGGACGTGAACCGCATCGGACTGATGGCGGTGAACGGGCAGCCGAAGAGCACGGCAGAATACATCCAGGCGACGAGCCGCGTCGGCCGTGCCTTCCCCGGGATCGTCTTCACCGTCCTGACGTGGTCCCGTCCGCGCGACCTCTCGCACTACGAGAGCTTCGAGCACTACCATGCGACCTTTTACAAACACGTCGAAGCGCAGTCGGTGACACCCTTCGCGCCGCGGGCAATGGATCGAGGACTCACGGGTACGATGGTGAGTCTGCTCCGCCTTTCCGAAGACAGGATGAACCCGAACGTGGGAGCCGCAACGCTCCTCTCCAGCGTGAATCCAGAGGCAGCAAGAGCGAAAACTCTCATCAGCGATCGGGCGTGGAAGGTCACCCACAAGAGCAGCGTGAAGACGACCGCGGCCACGATGCTCTCCAGTCGGACCGACCAGTGGGTGAAAGAGGCGACTCGGCCAGGACGCATCCTCGGATACGAAACGGGCAAGGGTCAGGGCAATGTGGTGGGCCTTTTGAAAAAGCCCGGCATCCATCGCTGGGATGATTTCACCGTGCCGATGTCGATGCGCGAGGTGGAAGCCGGGGTGAATCTGGTGATGGAGCTCTCGGATCTGGATCCCGGCCCCAAATGGAAAGCGCAACCCGAGCCCGACAAAAAACAAGCATGAGCCTCACCCCCGTCGGACAAGTTCGCCCCAGCCAACTGCTCTGGACCTATGGTCCGGGGGCATTGATCGATCTGCCCAATCTGTCCGTGCTCACCATGGGGCTGGACCGATGGCAGGAAGATCGCTGTCCCCCGATCGAAGAAGCGCGATTGCTCGCCGCCGTCAAGCGGGTGCTCGGACCGCAGGTCGAACGCTTGCGAATGCCGCCCTTCAACAAGAACGAAGACAACGATCCATTTTCGCCAGAGGCCAGGATCGGCGTGCCTGTGCGTCCCTTCCCCCGATGGCTGCGCTGCGTGCGGTGCGGCATGATGGGCGAGGCAGACTCGGGATTGTTCAAGCTGAAGGAGAATCCCTACCGCCCCGACCAGACCTGTTTCGTCCACGAACAATGCCAGAAAGGGAATAACTCGGACGCGGTGCCCTCGCGCTTTCTACTAGCCTGCCGCCAGGGGCATCTGGATGACTTTCCTTGGCGCTATTACCTCCACGAATCCCAGGGCGTGCCCGACTGCAATGGCACTCTCTCGTTCTTCGAACAGGGAGCCTCGCTCCAGACCGAAAACCTCTGGGTGAAGTGTCTCGGATGTGATACGCCCGCTCGTAGCCTCGTTCACGCATTCGGCAAGGAGGGCGCGAAGAACCTGCCTGCCTGTCGGGGACGCCATCCTCACCTGGGCACCTACGATGAGGATTGCACCGAGATTCCACGAACCATCCTCCTGGGCTCGACCAATAGCTGGTTCTCCGTCAGCGTGTCGGTGCTCGCGATTCCCCAAGCGAAGGACGAGCTGGGACAGTTGATCGCGGATGGGTGGGGCTACTTCGAAGATGCCGAGGATGAGGCGGAAGTGAAAGTCATCATCAAGACGCTGGTGAAGACGAGCGCTCTCCCCGGCATCGAGAAGCACGCCCCCGCAGCGGTCTGGATCGCGATCGAGAACAAGAAAGCCGGGGCGGTCGTGGACGAACCGGAGTTCGTTTCGGAAGAGGACATCAAGCGACCGGAATGGCGGGTCCTGACCGACGAGCAGTCGCCAAACGATTGGCCGCATTTCCTCGCCACCCCGGTGGAAGCACCTCCCGTCTATGATCGGGTCTTCGATTCGATCCTCCTCCTGGAAAGGCTTCGCGAGGTCAATGCGCTGGTCGGGTTCACCCGGGTCGAGGCACCCGAAGAATCCATCGCCCCGGAAGAACGCGCCCCTCGCGCGAGCCTGTGCAAGGGACCTGCCAAATGGGTGCCTGCATCGGAAGTGCACGGTGAAGGGATCTTCCTGCGTATCGCCGAAGACGAACTTCGTGCGTGGGAATCGCGCGCCCCCGTTCACGGAAGGGACACCCTTCTCAGGTCCGGCCACCAAGGATGGCGCACGGCAAGGCGATTGGATCCGGCCGCAGCTTATCCGGGCATTCGCTACGCCATGTTGCACACCTTCTCCCACCTTCTCATCCGCGAACTCGCACTGGAGTGCGGCTACAATTCAGCCAGCATCCGGGAGAGGATCTATTCGACTCCGGAAGGAGACGCCGAGCCGATGGCTGGCATCCTCCTCTACACCGCTGCCGCCGATTCCGACGGCACCCTTGGCGGGCTGGTCGAACTGGGTAAGCCGGAGAATCTGGGCCGACTCATCCAACAAGCCCTCCGTCGGGCCTTGGTCTGCTCGGCGGACCCCTTGTGTTCCGAGCACAATCCCGCGAGCGACCGAAGCGTTCACGGGGCATCCTGTCACGCCTGCGGCTTTGTCGCGGAGACGTCGTGCGAGAAAGGCAATCGTTACCTGGATCGAGCCCTGCTCATCCCCACCTTCGATTGTCGGGATGCCGGATTCTTTTCCTCCTTTCTCGAACCGTGAGCGACCTCGATCAAACTATCGCCCGGCTCTGCCTCGGGCTACACCCGGATCGCCTAAGGGCTCTCGCCGCAGCGATCGCCGGTGCCGGAGATGCCGCCAATGCCTTGGCTCACGACAGTGCCGGCATCCCACGCGGCATGCTCCTGGATCTGGAACGTGCTTTACAGGAGTCACCCACTAGCACGAGCGAATTGGCAGGTCGACTGCGGACGGGCGCGGCTGTTGCCGAGCTGGCAGGCAAGCTGGGCTCGACGGAGCTGGTATGGACGGGACCTTCGTCGGGCTTGATCCCGATCCGCCATACCGAACAAGTGCTGACGGGGTTAATCGATGGTGCGAAGAGCCGATTGTTTCTCGTCAGCTTCGTGGCCTACAACGTGAAGAGCGTGATCGATGCGCTGGCTAGAGCGGCGGCCAGGGGAGTCCAGATCACCGTCCTGCTGGAGAGGTCCGAAGCGGAGGGCGGCAATGTCACCACGGACTCACTGGGCCTGATACGCGGGAAGATTCCTGGGGCCAGATTCTACGAGTGGGATCAGACGGTCGGAGGCAGCCAATTCGCAGGGGCCTCGGTCCACGCAAAGTGCGCGGTGGCCGATGGTCGGGAAGCCTTCGTGACGAGCGCCAACCTCACCGGCGCGGCCATGGAAAAAAACATGGAGGCCGGAGTGATGATCGGTGGCGGCCCTCTACCCGCTCAGTTGGAGAATCATCTATTGGCGCTGATCACGACGAAACACCTGAAGCGTGTCGGCGGATGAGCGGCCACGGCAAAGGCCGACTGAGCGCTCGGCGGTCGCACACAGCCGGAGTGTGTTTCGATCAACTCAACGCGAAGTGTGTCCGATGTCGTGAAAGAAATCCCAGGTCGGGTGGAATGCCTTCGTCGGGCAGCTCCAGCGTCTGCAGTTCGTGAGCCTCGAAGTGGGCGGCGACCGACTTCTGGGGGAGGAAGGCACGGAGCTTTGGGGAGAGAATCAGTCTGATCTCGTCGTCGAAACCGATCAGCCCCTGGTCGAATGCTGCGTCATGGAGGCGATTGAGGCAGATCCCGTTGCGGACATTGAGCCGCTCGGCGGCATGGTCTTTCCACGACAGGATGTGCGATGCCACGAGGAGTTCGCGGACAGGGAGTCCGGTGATACCACAACGGTTCGCGTAATTGTTGAGGACGACGTCCCGGAAGAAGTCCTGCCCGCGCCGCTGCTTCGTGAGGGAAATGGCCTCGGTAACCGTTGGTGGATTGATCCTGCGACGACGGATCCCGTCGCCCGGGATGACCTCGGTCGTCTCGTCCTTCGATTCCACGAAGAGTGCATCGAAACGCTCCTGGCTGATGGCCACGAGTTCCTCCGGGTTCGCGTGAAACTCGTCCCACACCTCCCGGTCCAGGTTGCTCGCGCCCGTGAGTCCACGTATGCCCCGCATTTGGAGGACAACGTCGAACGAAGCAAAGTTGCCGAGCTTCATGGACACGCTGCTGGGAGTCCTCCCCATCCTCGCTGCCAGATCGATGATGACGGGCTGGCGCGAGCTGACCTTACCGAAAGGAAGCTTGTGATAGAGGTTCAAGACGATGAGCAGCTCGTCGCGGGTCCAGCGCATGGTGCCAGGATGGACCATCACGATGCGATTGTGAAGCTTCGATTTGGCTTCGGTGCGTGTCGTACCAGAGGATGTCGAGGCGCGCTCTCGATCGCGACAAATGCGCATCGCGCCGAATGCACCGCGGGTGCCGAGATCAGGTCTTAACGCCGACCTTCCTGCAGAACCGCTCGATCGGGCAGACTTCGCATCTCGGTCGCCCGGCGACGCAGACATCGCGCCCCAGCGAGATCATGTTGACGTGCAGCGAGAACCGCAACGATGCTGGAATCTTTTCCTGGAGTCGATTCATGTCCCTGTCGGCACAGTGGCCGTCCCCCTGTGTCGGGCGAACCCACCCGAGACGTTTGGAAATCCGCCAGCAGTGCGTATCGACGGGGAAAACCTTGCGGCCGAGGGAATACATCATGACACAGCGCGCGACCTTCCTCCCGACGCCGGGGAGACTCGTGAGGAAGGTCTCGCATCTGTCGTCGGACCATCTCCGGAGTGGCGAGAGCGTCAGTGAGCCGAAGCTTTCGATGATCGTGTTGAAGATTCCCCGGATGGCCCTCGCCTTCTTGTTTTGCAATCCGCTGCCCGACAGCGCAGCCGCGAGATCGGTCTCGGAAGCTCGAGCGAGGGCCGCGAAGGTAGGAAATCGCATCCGAAGGTTGGTGTAAGCGCCCCGATAGACTCCTTCGCCCGTTCGTGTGCTGCAGAGGATGAAAAGAAGTTCGTTCAGCGGGTTTCTCAGATTGAAGTGGTCCCAATCCGAATAGGTTGCAGTAAGGAACCTCGCGACTCGCGCGATCCGATGTCGTCCGTTTTCGACCTGCGCCATGCCGTCACCGAAACCCTCCGTTCATGGTTTTCAAGAAGAACGCGGCGGGGTTGCGCGTCCTATTTCCAACGTCGTTTCGCTGCGGGGGAGAAGTCATCCTGAAGGAGCTGCTCGATCTCGCCGGGTTTCGCCTTTTCCCCGAAGATGACTTGCAGAAGAGTGGGGTCGGAGACGGGAATTCCTCCCGCGATGCAGTTCAACGAAAAACAGCAAAACCCCGTGAACCCCCCGAAACTCCACGTGTCTCCGGCTTGCACTTCTTTGTATCCGAGGCTCCCGTCGCTTCCATTGCAGATCGGGCATCGCAGATCTTCGAAATCATCGAGGCATGCAGGAGACGATCCGCCGGTGGTCGCGAGCTTCTCGGCCTCCTCCCAAAACCATTTCTCCCATTCCCACATCAGTTCGTCTCGGCTCTGAAGCACGTCGATGACGAACCCCTCGCGGTGCCTGATCGGGTAAGCATTCTGGTAGGCTCCGAAAGGGCCGTGCCCGATCTTTTGGGCCGCGATTCTTAGGAAGATGAGCTTTTCATACCATAAAGAGTCGCTCGAATCCGAACGGGAGAAAGCTTTTCTTGTATCCCGGTAGATCTGCCAAAACCAAGCTGTCTTGTCCCCACTCAGCTCCTCTTTCGTCCCCCCGAATTGAAACTTCAATATGCTGTCAAAAAAGGGCACTCCGGCACCGAAGAACATCCTGACACACCCTGTGTCGATTTCGGGGGAGTAGGCGCCGTGGATTAGCTTGTTGCGAAGAATCCGATACTCGTGAGCTTGGCCCTTCAGCGCCGTCGTGAGGTCGGGATTCGCTGCGGCAAAGAGATCGATCAGTTCGCAGCAATCGATCTCTTTCCTTTTAACGTCTACTGCATGCTTTAGGAGCTTTTCGATGGCCGAAAAAATCAAGGTGGTCGCCGCAGGCCATCGCCCGAGGCCAATCGTTAGGATGGCCGACTCGAAATCCTGAAGCGAGGAGAGCACGTAGGGTTCGTCCAACTCAGAGTCGGGAATCTCGTCGAAAAAGATCAGGGTATGACGCTTGCTTTCCATCGGTCTTTTTGGGTCTCCGGGGTGGGAGAGGCTCAAGCGGGATCGACCCTACAAAGGACGAATCCCGGAGTCGTGCTGCCTGCGGGGAACTCCACACAAACCGTTTGCCAGATTCAGCCCGCACTGTCCACCTAAAACGCCGAAGGATTCCCGACGAGTCGCGGCAAATCCGTGGTTCATGGGGCAGCTAAAGAAGCCGCCGGTGTAATGAAGTCGTCCGACAGTGATCAACCCCGAAAGCCAAAGGAGCTGCTGCGCACGAAGGAAGGCCAACTCTACCGATCCCGCAGTCGCGACGAAGGTGAAACGTGGACGGATGCGGGGAAGACGGGTCTCACCGCCACATCCAGCGTCTCCCACCTTCTCTCCACGCGCGACGGCACCCTCGTCCTCACCTACAATTTGGGTCCCGTTCCCTTGCGCTTCCCGTTGATCATGCGCACGTCCAAAGACGAAGGGGTCACCTGAAGCGATCCGACATTGCTCACCGACCGGCCCCAAAATGTCGGCGGCTGGTCCATCTGCTCCGCTAACGGAACTAGCCGATGGGACCCTCGCCGCAGTGTGGCGCAGGAAAAGGATTCGCCCGGCGAACTGTATGGGGGCATCCATGCGGCGACGATCACCTTGAAATAAAGCGGTCACAAGTGCGGCGGGTGGTGGCCGGAACATACTCTTCACCTCGTTCTTCCAACGGCAGACGGAAGGGTGCTTGGACAGACGACACATGGTGATTGGAACGCGACGAGATAGTCAGGTCAGACGCGTGCCACGTCCCAGCTAAAGAAAACCCGCCCCGTTGCATGGCGGCGAGTTTTCCCGGGCCGCACCTCCTTCACGCATTCGCCGTAATGGTCGGTTGATTGCGGGTTGGTCAGGTTTCGGCGGAGATCAGGAACCGTAATCATCCTCCTCCGACGCAAGAAAACCCGCTTCGGCGAAGTCTCGAACCAGAGCCCGATACCTCGGGTCGGGCGACTGAACCCTCTGTCGGAACTGCCAGTCGGAACAGCCGGGGGGCTCAACAAGAACCCGGGACCCGTCATCCGCAATTCCGGCGATGGACTGCGGGAACTTCAGGAACCCGAAGGTAGACTCGTGTCCCGCCTCATTGACGACGACGAGTATCACCCCGCTGGCCGGGTAGACGCTGCACTCCCCGGCTTCCCGGTCCTGCCGGCTCACCGCCGGATCGGATGAGAAATCGGCGGACTTGATTCTTTCGTCCGTTATCCACGGAAGTAGGCAGACCCTCCGGGCGAAATCGAGCTGATCGACGGAACGGAAGACGCAGTTGACGGTGACCGCGTTGACGAAGCCCAGATCGAGGGCGTGCGCGCCGACTTCCGAGAGGAAAGACTTCAGTTCCTCGACCGGCGTCGTGGCCGGGGCGCGGAACTCGTAATGGAGATTGAGTGACATGGCGTTGATGGGTTGATGGTGGATTCTTGACCGCTCTGCAACGCAGAGACGACCGAGCCGGAGCCCGCGTTCGGGGGCTCAGTTTCTTATGCCGCAAAGAGTGGACTGGTTGCACCTGACGGCCCCTCTGCCTCAGATTCCTCTCCAAGCTTGCGCCCACGCCTCTCTGCGCGGAATATCCGATCACGCCCCTTGCCGACCGATGGAATTTCTGGATGCTAGAGACCATGAGCCCGAGGATCGGAAGCGGCCTGCGAGTCGCCTTGATGGTAGGCATGGCGTCGATGGCCGGGAGACCGGCACCGGCCGAGGATTGGCCCCAGTTTCGCGGGCCGCATCGGGACGGGAGTTGGACGGAGACGGGATTGGCGGAGACCTTTCCAGCTGGAGGACCGCAGGTCCGGTGGCGGCAGCCAGTGGGCTACGGGTGGTCGAGTCCCGTGGTCGCGGGGGGCAGGGTCTTTGTGTCCGATGCCGTGCTGGAAAAGCCGGTGGCGCGTGAGCGGCTGCTCTGTTTTGACGAAGCGACGGGGAAGAGGCTCTGGGCCTTCGATTACGTGGCGCCGTATCCGGAGTGGGCCTTCGAGCCCGGTCAGGGCGGCGGCCCGACCGCAACGCCAATCGTGCAGAACGACCGGGTCTATGTGTTAGGAGCCAATGGCGAAGTGCATTGTCTGGCGGTCGAGACGGGCGCGGTCAGATGGTCGCGGAAGCTGGGTGAGGAGTTTGAGATCGGGTCCATGGGTTGCCGGGCTTCGCCGCTCATCGATGCCGGGCGGCTCATTCTGTTCACCGGGGCCAGGCCGGATGCGGGTGTGATGGCGCTCGACCCGGAGACGGGCGCGACGCTGTGGCGGGCGATGGACGAAGGGATCTCGAACAGCTCGCCCGTGATCATCAAGCGTGACGACGGACCTCACCTCATCGTGTGGACGACCGCATCGGTTTTCTCCCTGAATCCGGCGACCGGGGCGCTCGACTGGCGCGAACCCATGACCACCAGCAGCAATGACTGTGTCTCGACGCCGGTCTCCCACGGTGAGCGCCTGTTGATCGGAGGGCTGATGATGGAATACCGTCCCGGTGAGGCAAAGCCGGCGATCTTGTGGCCTGCCGAGCGGACGGTCGCCCTGAAGAGGATCCTGAGCCACACCTCCACGGCGCTTTACCTTGATGGCCATGTATACTCAGCCCGGATGCGTGGCGAGCTGGCCTGCCTCGATGCGTCAACGGGCCGGGAACTCTGGCAGACCGACGGCATCACCGAGTCAAAAAGCGGTGCCAGCATTCATCTCACTCCGGCGGCGGACGGTGCGGTCTATTTGTTCACCGACGAGGGCGTGCTGATCCGGGCGGTTCTGAGCCCGTCGGGATATGAAGAACGTGCCCGCGCCAAAGTCATCGAGCCCACCTCGCCTTTCGGTGCAAAAAAATGCGCCTGGTCGCCGCCGGCCTATGCCAACGGCCACGGCTACTTCCGCAATGATCTGGAGGTGGTGTGTGTCGACCTGCGAGAGACGCAGAGACCGTGAACGGGATCGCATCCCGCCTCCGGCGCGAGGAGACGTTTTAAGGAGCTCCCGGACGAAAAAACGGACCTTCGCCGCTCCACGGATGAGGCGTTCCGAATGCCGCCACGAACGGGAGGAGAACTTCGAACCCAACTGACGGGTTCGGTTGCCACATGACGGTTTCACCTCAACTTCCAAAGCTTGAAATCCCCTACCACGACAGGTTCAGCCGGGACGCCTTCGGTTGCTTCCAGCAGCGTTGAAATCCAGTTTGGAGCCTTCTTCCGGCTTTGCACCAGCCAGACGCCTTCGCCGGACGATGCGACGAGTGACGCGACTTCCTTGTCCGTCTTGAAATGCTTGTCGGGCATTTGCCCCGGGGAATCCCGCACTTGGACCAGGCTTTCGGTGTTCACGTAGTAGACCGATTCTCCGGCGTAGAATTCCATTCCCGGAAGAAAGCGGTCGCAGATCCACGTTTTCCCTCCAAGTCGTCTTGAAGTCTCGACCACCTTCCTGGTGCTCGAATTGACTCCCAGGCTGGCCTCGAATCTCGGGAGCACCATGACGACCGCCACAACAAAGACCGCCCCGAGCACAAGGAGCCTTCCTTCGAGGCCCATGGGCGAAAACCGTTTGTTTTTCAAGCAGCCGCCGATCCCGGCAGCGAGCCAAGGCGCACCGGTCACGGTGTAGGTGATCAGCTTCGAAGAAATGAAGGAAAACACCGTCAGAACGAGGAGGGCCACGATGAACTCAAACGGGATGGATCGAAGCCGCTCCTTCCAGCTCAGTGATTGTTTGAAGCCCGGGGATGTGAGAACCCCCCGGACCGCAAGCGGCCACCACGGCAGCCACAGCACGGCCGCGGTGACAAAGTGGAAACCGGGAAAGCCGGACCTGCCGTCGACATGTCCAAGAACGCGCCCCGCCAGTTCGCGATGAAAAAAGAAGCCGTCCAATTCCCCGTGGCGCAGCATCATCAGCACATACCACGGCGATCCCAGGATCAGAATCGTGAGAAAGAGGCGGAACGGACGCAGCCTCGCCAAAAGGTCTTGTCTACCCGAGAGATGCAAGGCCACGGTGAGCGCGAAGAGCGGCACGAGGCAGGCCGTCGCCTTGTCCCACCAGGCCAGACTCCACAGGATCGCACCGGCGCACCACCAGCCGAATCGAGAACCGGAAACTCCTCCGAGACAACAACCCGCCCCCAGGGTGCACAGCCCGCAAAGAAGCATGTCTGGAGAAAGCAGCCGTGCGAGGGCCCAACACTGGAGCGTCGTGGCGAAAACCAGCACGCCCCACCAGGCGGCCTTTTCCCCGTGAAGTCGAAATGCGAGCAGGGCGACTCCGGCGAGCCCGAGGAAGCTCCCGACGACTGACGGTAAGCGGGCGGCAAATTCATTCACCCCGAATACGGCGAGGGAGGTTCCCGTCATCCAATAGATCAACGGAGGTTTGTCGAAGTGGGAGACATCGCTCAGGGTTGGCTCGAGCCGGTCATGTTCCGGTTCGAGAAACTCAAGCGCCATGTTGGCATAGCGTCCCTCGTCCGGCTCAAAGAGCCCGTGCCGTCCCAATCCCCACAAATTGAGGAACAGGACGTAGAGGATGAGCGCGATCCACCGCAGCCGTCCCGGATCGCCGGAGAAGATTCGCGGCCAGTGTGGAGGCGGGTGCGCTTCGACGTTCATCAGGTCGGTTCAGGTGCGGATTCCACACGGTTGGTTTTGGAGAGCAATCGAAAGATCAGGTCGGCAAACCGGTGCGCCGCAAAACCTGAGAAGATGCCGATGAGGACCGAGGGAGGGATGTCGCTCGGCCAGTGCGCTCCGCAGTAGATCCGCGACCAAGCCACGGCAATTCCAACGAGGCCGAGGAGGAACCCCGCCCCCCTCCGGAACCGGAAAGCCACGGTCGCGAACATGAAGAAGTTGATGACATGGCTCGAGGGAAAGGAATTTCCGTGACGGACCGGATCCTTTGAGGGTTCGCTGACAACCACGACGGGGGGCTCGAAGACATGAAAGAGCTTCGGTTCTCCCGGGGAAAGGCTGCGCACGACCACTCCCTCTCGGATGTCGCGTGGGCGTGGGCGACTGAAGGCGTGTTTGAGGGCATGAGAGAGGATCACATCGCCGAGGAGCAACCCGATCACGACGGACAGAAGGAAGAGGCGTCCGGATCTTCCTCCGAGGATCAGTGCCCAGAGAGCTCCGGCAAACATGAAGGGCTTCCAGACATCGAGAGACGAGATCAACGGCATGAAGTGATCGAGAAACGGCGATGTCCACGATCGGTTGATCAGGTCGAAGAGGATGATGTCCACGCTTGTCATGGATACGAGAGAGTGCCCCCGGCAGAGGCGCAGTCACTTGCCGCCGGCGATAACGAGAAGTCCTGCGGTGACAAGAACCGCCCCGCCCGCGAGCCGCCAAGTGAAAGGTTCCCCGAGGACCATCACGGAAAGGGCGAGGGTGACGAGGATGCTGCCCTTGTCCACCAGGGAGACATAGGAAACGGTGCCCTCGTGCATCGCCCGGTAGTAGCAGATCCACGAGAGCGTGGTGGTGAGGGCGGAGAGCGCGAGCAGGGCGATGGATTTCCATCCGGCCGCATGCAGGGTGGCGGCAGCCTTGCTGGTGTCGGTGAGAAGCAACACCGCGGCCATCGTGAAGACAAAGACGAACCCCGTTCGCACCGCGAGACCGAGATCGGCCCCGATGCTCCTGAGCCCTGCTTTGGCGACGACGGCCGTGAGCCCGGCAAAGACCGCGGCGGCGAAGGCGTAGAGTTTCCAGCGCTCCATGTTCCCGGGCGTGACGGTCAGCCGGCGACCCGACCGCTCTTCTTCAACCACCGTGCCGCCAGATAGGCCGCGAGAAGGATTCCGACGGTGATGAGCAAGCCGAGATCCCATCCATCCTGCCACCAAGGCAGATCGTAGCGATGGTGTCGGGTGAACAAGAGGATCAGCGGAATCCCGGCGAGCGACACGAACATGGTTCCGTATTCCTTGACGAGGAGCCGTTGCCAATGAAACTCCGAGGCCCGCAATGTCGCGCCGAGACCCTTCAGCTTCGGTGCGAAGCGGGGGACGTCCGCGCAATACGCATCGTAGGCCGCACCAAATTTTCCCCGGAGGAAATTCTCTTCGGCGAAGGTGATCGCGAGGTAGGCGATCAGGAAAAAGACCCCGCCGACGCTCATCGCGATGAGGGAGTTCGACGCCACCACCGCACCGAGGATCCCGAGATAGTTCCCGACGTACAGAGGATTGCGGCAGTGGTTGAACATGCCGCCGGTGACGAGATCGTCCGCGTAGACTTTGCCCCCGCGTCCGCCGCGGACAATGTATTCGAGACCGACGGTGACGGCACGGAGGATCTGGCCGACGAGGACCAGGCCCGCTCCGGCGATTGCCGCGATCCGCCAATCCGGGAAGACATTTGGTGAAGGCACCAGCAGGAGGACGATGGCCAGCGGGAAGAGGCCGTTGCGATACTTGAAAAAGAAGTTGCCGAGAGAAATCATGGGGTGAACGAGAGTTGGATGGGAATCACTTGACCGCGACAATTCCACAGAAGTTGTACCACTTGAAGAAGGTGTCCTCCTGGGTGAATCCGAGCTTGGCGAGCAGTTCGAGATTCTCGGTGAGGCGGTAAGGAATGAGGACGTTCTCGAGCGCCTCACGCTTTTGTGCGATCTCCAGGTTCGAGTAGCCCATCGACCGTTTCATCTGGTAATAGTGTTCGATGAAGAGCCGGTTCAGGTGAGAACTTTCTCCGAGCACCTTTTCAACGAGGATGACGCAGCCACCGGGAATGAGCCCGTCGAAAATCCGCTTCATGAGGCGTTCACGGTAGAGCGGACGGACGAATTGGAGCGTCAGCACGAGAAGGACGACGGACGCGTTTTCGATTTCGACGTCCCTGTTCAGATCCGCCTCCACCAGTTCGAAAGGCTTGACGACATTCGCGACTTCGAGCTTCTCGCGGCACTTGTCGAGCATGTCGGCCGAGTTGTCGACCCCGACGAGGGTGACATCGGCGGAAATGCTCTTGTCCATCAGAATCATGGTGGTGCCGGTGGCGCATCCGAGATCGTAGATCCGGGTTCCCGCAACCGCATAGTCGGCGGCGAGTTGCCCGGTCATCTTCTGGATCTCGCGATAAAAGGGGACGGACCGGTCGACCATGTCGTCGAAGACCGAAGCGACCTTCGAGTTGAAGGCGAAGTCCTGGATGGCATCGGTGGGAGTGTCGAAGATGTTGTCCGGCAAGACCCGTTCACGATCGGGAACGGGATAGGCGATGTCGTTGGTGAGGGGTTCGGTGATCATGGCATGTTCGTGGGGCTTTGGGAGAGGGTGTCTTGTGCGGTGATTCTCCCGAACCGCGCATACAGCGAAGGCAGGAGAAAGAGGTTCAGCAGCGTGCTCGTGACGAGGCCTCCGAGGATGACGAGGGCCATGGGCCGCTCGATCTCGTTCCCGGGCACGTCACCCTTCAGGACAAGGGGGAGCAGGGCGAGCGCGGCGGTGGCGGCGGTCATGAGGATGGGAATGAGGCGCTCCTCGCTGCCACGCAGGACGAGGTCGAGACCGAAGGGGGTCTGCTCCTCGACTTGAAGGTGTCGATAGTGGCTGACGAGGAGGATTCCATTGCGCGCCGCGATCCCGAGGACGGTGACGAACCCGACGAGCGAACCGAGCGAGAGAATTCCACCACCGAGCCAAGCGGCCAAAACCCCGCCGATGAGGGCGAAGGGCAAGGTCAGGGCAATGAGGAGGACGAGTCGCGGCGATTGGAAGTCGGCGAGGAGCAGCGCGAGGATGCCCGCCAGCGAAGCCAGGGCGAGCCAGCCGAGGCGGCTTTGGGCGGCCTGACGTTCGGCCCACTCCCCGAGGATTTCGGGATGGTAGCCGCTCGCGAAGGAGATCTTGCCGATGCGTTCCTCGATCTCCCGCGCCACTTCACCGAGGGCACGTCCGCTGACGTTGCAGGTGACGTCGATGCGGCGCGAGGCGCCCTCTCGCTTGATCGCATTCGGCGTGGGCACGAGGGCGAGGTCGGCGACATCGGCAAGACGGACATGACCGCCGCTTGGGGTTTCGATGAGCAGTTCGCGCAGCGTCGTGTAGTCGGCCCGCACCGAGGGCACGCTCCAGACAGTGACATCGTGGACACGTTGGTCCTGATAGACCTCGCCGACCTTGCGTCCGCTGATGAGGGTGGTGACGGCTTGGCGCACCTGTCCGGCAGTGAGACCGTGGAGGGCGGCATTCTCGGGCCGAAGTTTCACGGTGATCTGGGGCACCTGCACTTGCGGCTCGACTTTCAGGGCACTCACCCCGGGGATGTCCTTGAGTGCTTCGCCCACTTCGGTCGCATGGGTTCGGAGCTGATCGAGGTCGGGACCGAAGATTCGGACGACGACGCTGGCACTGGCTCCGGTGAGCACCTCCTTGATACGCTCGCGCAGAAAGGTGAGCAAATCGCGGGTGAGTCCGGGATATCCGTCGACGACCGCCTGCACTTTCTGGATCGTTTCGTCGTAAGGTGCCTCGGGATCGAGGCTGATCCAGAGTTCCGTGAAGTCCGGTCCGACGACCTCGTCGGCGACCTCGGCCCGGCCGATGTGGGCGCCCTGGTTGCGAACGCCGGGGACTTTGAGAAGATCGGTCGCGGCGGCGATGGTGATGCGTTTGCTGGCCTCGACGCTGGTGTTGGGTTTTTCCAGCCAGTGCATCAGGAAATCGCGTTCCTTGAAGCTCGGCAGGAACTCCTCCTTGAGTTGCGTCTTCCAGATCCAGCCGGTGCCAATGAAGGCGAGGGCGAGGAACCCCATCGCCGCCCAGGGGCGTTTCGCGAAGACCGGGAGGATGCCACGATAGGCGGCCTTCATCCCCCGCGAGAGGAGGGCGTCGGGGTGTTCGCCGGGTTTCACCTTGAGGAGAATGAGGCTCAGGGCCGGTGTCAATGTCAGGGCGACGGCGAGCGAGGCGGTGATGGCGAGGATGTAGGAGAGAGCGAGCGGTTTGAAAAACGTGCCTGCGAGACCGGGCAGGAAAAACACGGGAATAAATACGAGGACAATGATGACGCTGGCATAGACGACGGCGCTGCGGACCTCGAGCGAAGCGTCGAGGACGACTTTCAGCTTTGGCCGCGGATTGGGGAGCAGGGCATTCTGCCGCAATCGACGCAGGATGTTCTCCACGTCGATGATGGCATCGTCGACCACTTCCCCGAGGGCGATGATAAGACCGGCGAGGATCATCGTGTTGATCGTTTCGCCGCGCCAGCGCAGCAGGAGCAGGGCGATGGCGAGGGAAAGCGGGATTGCGGTGATGCTGATGACCGTGGTCCGCCAGTCGCCGAGGAAGAGGGCGAGCACGACGACGACGAGGAGGCATCCGAGCCAGAGCGCCTCGGTGAGATGGTCGATGGAAAGCTGGATGAAGGTCGCGGGGCGGAAAATGGTGCTGTCGATCGTCAGGCCGGGCAGACCGGGCTTCAATTCCTCTAGCACTTTCTCGACTCCGGTCGTGACATCGAGTGTGTTTCCCCAGGGCTGCTTTTCGACGATGAGGAGTATGCCGTCACCGTCATCGATGACCGCGTCGCCGATCAGGGCGGGATGGCCGATCTTGACCTCCGCGACATCGCCGAGGCGGATGGGGGCACCGTTGCGGAACTCGACCACGGTGCGGGCGAGATCCTCGGGCGTGGCAATGAGGGAGAGCTGGTTGACGGGGAGGCGGAGGTTCGGCGTGTCGATGAAACCGCCCGCGCTGATGACGGCGGCATCGCCGGCCGCTTTCGTGATCGCATCGAGGGTGATCCCGGCGGCGCGAAGTTTCTGGGGATCGACGAGCACCTGGAACTGCTTGTCGCGCTGGCCCCAGATGGCCACGTTGGCCACGCCCGACACGGACATGAGGCGGGGGCGCATCGTCCAGAGGGCGATCTCGCTGAGCTCCATCTGGTCGAGCGTGTCCGAGCGGAGACCGACCTTCAGGACCCGGCTCAACGAGGAATAGGGAGCCATCAGCACCGGCGGTTTCACCACGGCGGGGAGACGGTTTTGCGCGAGGTTGAGACGCTCCTGCACGAGTTGGCGCGCCTGGAGGATGTCGGTCCCCGTCTTGAAGATCATCACGACGGAGGAGAGACCAAGGACGGACTTGGAACGGATCGTCTTGAGGAAGGGAAGGCCGTTGAGCGAGTTCTCCAGCGGCACGGTGACGAGGGCGTCGACTTCCTCGGTGGAAAGGCCGGGCGCCTCCGTCTGCACCTCGACGAGGGGCGGGGCGAACTCGGGGAAGACATCCAACGGCGCGTTCCTCGTCGCGTTGACGCCGACAAACAAGAGCGCCACCGCCGCCGCAACGACGAGCACGCGCATGTTCAGCGACCAGGAGACGATGGAATTCAGCATGAGGGGTGTCTTGTGGGATTACTTGCCCGTCATGAACTCCGTACCGAACAGTTCGGCGGATCCGTCGGTGACGACCTTCGCGCCAACGGCAGGACCGCTCGACAGCACCGCGTCGCTGCCGGAAAGTCGGACGACCTGGATGCGTCGGCGGGTGTAGGTGTGGGGGGCTTTCTGCTCGTAAACCCACTGGCCGCCATGGATGTCGTGCAGCACGGCGCTGAACGGCAGCACGAGGCTTTCGACCTTGCCGTCGAGCGTGGGGATCTCGACCGCGACCCGCTCGCCGCTGCGGTGCTTCGTATCGGCGGGCAGGGCGAAATACCAATCGATGGTGTTGGTCAGGGCGTTCGCCGTCGGCGGCCCGGCCACGGGTTGGGCGCTTTGTGAGGGTCCGGACCCGCCCAAGGGCCTCACGCTCGCGGGAGCATTCGGATCGAGGAGAGCAGATTCACCGCTGTAGACCGCGACGCGCACCCAGGCGCGCTGGGCTCCGCCGGATTGACCGACAGGAGCCCCGAGGAGATCGCGTTGAGCCTTGGCGGTGGCCATGGCGGCCTCGGCGAGGGCGAGGGAGGTTTTTGCCTCATCGAGTCCGCGCATGCTGCCAGCCTCTGCGTCGAGCATCTTTTGCGCGCGCTCCACGGCGATTTTGGCGGCGTCCATCTGCACCTGAGCCTGGACGATGCGTCCGTCGGCGCTTGCCTGCAGGTCGGCGAGCCGCAGGACTTCCTCAAGCGTGCCGCCGAGCACGGGAGCGACGGACTTGCCCTCGGCCGCGAGGGGGGTGACCACTTCACCGGAGAAAAGGCGCACGGCGGGAATTACACGACTCTCGACCGGGACGGTCTTCAACCTCAGCGCCGCCTCCGCCTCGGGCAACAGGGTCAGGCGGACGAGGTCACCCTCTTTGGTGATCGTGGCCGGGGCGGACCCACCGGCATCGGCGGCGTGAAGTGTTCCCGCCGCGTGAATCGCGAGGATGAGGACTGGAAACAGAATCGTTTTCATGGGGGAATCTCAGCGGAGCGTTGCCTGCATGGCATCTTCGAGCGCCCCGGCGGCGGTCAGGGCCTCGAGGTTCGCGGCCATCAGGGCGACGTCGGCGGTGCTTGCCTCGATCCGGCGGCGGGTCAGTTCCAGGGCGGAGAGTTCGCCTCCCTCCACCATGCGTCGGGTGGTGTCGGTCGCGGTGGCGGCATCCCGTGCCAGTTGCGCGGCCGTCTCCGCCTTGGCTTTGGATGCCTGATAGGTGGCAAGAGCGACGTCGATTTCGCCCTCGATCACGCCCTGCTGCAAAAGGAAACGTTTTTCGGCGATGGTCCTGCGCGCCTCGGCCTCCGCGATGGGGCCGCGATTGCCGTTGAGGGGAAGTTCGAAATTCAAGCCCAACTGCCAGCGGTTCTGACCGGAATTGTAGTCATAGCCGGGACTCAGGTTGATGTCGGGGTATTGCTTCGTGAGTTCCAGTTTCAGGGCGGACTCGGCGGAGGCGTAGTCGGCGAGAAGGGCCATCAGGTCGGCCCTCTGCGTGAGGGCATAACGACGACACTCGCCCGGCTTGATTCCACCGAGGCTCCGGAAGGACGAGAAATCCAGATCGACGGCCCGCAGCGCTGTCAACGGCACTCCGATCGCCGCCGCAAGCCGCGCCTCGCCCGTGGCCGCGAGCCGCTCGGCGTCCTGTCGGGCGAGGCGGGCACGATTGATCATGAGACGAGCCTGGGTGAGTTCGAATTGCGAGACGTCCCCGGCCTCCATCTGCGCGGTGAGTTTCCGGATCGCTTCCTCATGAAGGGACTCCTCCGTCCGCAGCAGACGGATGTTTTCCTTCGCCCCATAGACTTCGAGCATCGCCGCCCGCACTCGCGAACGCGCCGTCCAGGCCCGGGCCGAGACCCGCCACCTCGCCGCTTCCGCTGCCGCCATGGCCTGCTCCGTGCGACGCGAGCGTTTGCCGGCCGTCTCGATGGGGAGCGACAGGCTCGGGTTGATAAACCACGGTGTGAAGGCCACCGGGCTGCTCGTCCACTGCGGAGAGAACGTGAAAACCGGGTTCGGACGTTGTTGCGCGGTCAGGATCGATGCGGCCGCCTCCGCCGCTTCGGCTCTGGCGAGGGCGACGTCCGGGTGAAAATACGTCGCGGCGAGAGCCAACTGATCCACCGTCCAGGAACGACCGGCTGCCTTCTGCTCTTCGAGAAAGGCTTTCAGTCCCGCGTCATCGAGCGAACGGCCCGCGTAAGCCGCGCTGGTCTCCTCCGCGATGAGGGGTCTCTCCTCAAACTGCACGCACGAGGCGAGCAGGCAGGCGGCGAGGGCGTGAAGTAGCAAGACGACTTTCATGGGAGTCCCACAAATGTCGAGTGACGGTCGGTCTCAAACTCAAGTCAAGGCACCCGCCAGAAGATGACAGTATCTTCATTTTTCGAGAATCAGGACGGAAGCACGACGGCGAGTGCAACCGTCACCTGGGTCCGGCCATCCGGCAGCACCTCGTAGGCGATCGTTCCGCCGTGAGCTTCGACGATGGACTTTGCGATGCTGAGTCCGAGTCCGCTGCCCTCGATGGCACCGCCGTGTGCGGGATCCCCCCGAAAGAAACGCTCGAAGACCCGTGCCTCGAGATCCGGAGCGAGAGCGGACCCGGTGTTGCGGATGGCGAACACGGCCTCGTCGCCCTGTCTTTGTAGAGTCATCTCGATGCCGCCGCCGTGCTCGTTGTATTTCACGGCATTGTCCGCGAGGTTCAGCAGGACTTGGCGCAACCGCATCCGGTCACCGGACACAAAAACAGGCTGGCATTCGGTAAGCGTGACGGTAATGTCCGCCCCCGCGGCGAGGATGGTCGCTTCCTCCACGAGGTCGCGCACCAGATCATGAAGGGCCACCGATTCGCGGGTCAAGGTCATGAGCCCCGCATCGGCACGCGCAAGAAAGGAGAGCTGACCGACGATGGCGGAGAGCCTCTGGACTTCCTCCAGCAAGGCTGCGGCTCCCTCACGCTCGGAATCCGTTGTCTCACTCCGCAGGATCGTCTGTTCCAGAGTTCCGTGCATGATGGTGAGCGGCGTTTTTAGCTCATGGGAGGCGTTCAGCGTAAACTCGCGCGCTTGGGTGAAGGAGAGTCCAAGCCGCTCCTTCATCCGATTGAAAACGGCGGTCATCCGGTCCAGTTCATCGCCATTGTCGCTGCGCGGCACCGGATCGGAGAGATTCGAGACATCCGTCTTTTCCAGCGCTTCGGTCAGTTCCTCGATCGGACGCAAGGCGCGACGCATGAGCAGGCCACCGCCGACAATCCCTAGGAGAATGGCCGGTAGCCCGCCGTAGAGGATGATCTCGAACGTCTCCTCGAGCGGATTGTGTTTCAATGCCGCCTCGGCCCCGCCTTGCAGGGCCTCGTTGCGCTGCTCGGTGAATTCAAACCAGCTCCAGAATCCGACGATCACCAGGGAAAGACTGAGAGTGCCGGAGTAGTAGAGCAGGATGCGGCGGCGCAGAGTCATGGATGGAGACGAAGGGCGTAGCCGAGGCCACGAACGGTTTGAATGAGTGAGGGGGAAGCTTCCCGGTCGATCTTGTCGCGCAGTCGGCGGATGTAGACCTCTACCAGATTCGATCCCGGATCGAAGTCGTATTCCCACACCGCGCTGATGATGTCCCTGCGACTGACCACGCTGCCTTCCGCCCGGAAGAGGCATTCGAGCAGCAGGCTCTCCCGCGTGGAGAGCTCGATCCGCTTGCCACCGCGGCGCGTCTCTCGGGTCGCCTGGTCGAAAGTCAGGTCGCCGATCGAATGCACCATGGCCTTTTGCTGGCTGTTCCTCCTGAACAGGGATCGCACCCGAGCCATCAGCTCGGACATCGCAAAGGGCTTCGGCAAATAGTCGTCGGCACCGGCGTCGAGGCCCTCGACGCGCTGCTCCACTTCGCCCCGGGCGGAGAGCATGATGACGGGCGTGGCGTGACCCCTCGCGCGCAGCTCACGAACCAGCCCGAGCCCGTCGAGCCCCGGCAGCATGATGTCCACGAGCAACAGGTCGAAGCCACCCCGAATGGCTTCCTCGAGTCCTTTGATCCCGTCCTCCGCCCACGCCACTTCGAACCCCTCCTGCTTCAGCGCGGTGCTGAGCAGGGCGGCGGTCTTCGGCTCATCTTCGACAATCAGCAGGCGCATCCGGGATTCAGTTCATCTGGGGACAGGATGGGAACAAATGAAAGAGTTGTCATCAACTTCTGCTGGGGGCGGGGATGGCTGGTGCGTCTGAATGGGGGGAAGGTGCTGATCATTACGCCTGATGAACGGCTCGCTTTAGCCTCTGCTGTCCCGAGGCGGCGGGTCGTTCACGATCACCGCGAAACGTTCGATCACCGGTCGTGATCAGGTCGGGCCTGAGTGTTGTTCCCCCCAATACCTAAAAAGAAGCAATACCCCGTTCCGAAGGCCGGGATTGGCTTCTTGTCCGGGCGGGGCCTCACGGCTCGACGGGTCCAGGGCGAAGGCCCTTCGTCTCGCATTCGACGGCGTTAAAGCCGCCTCGTTGAAGCCTCTCCTCCACGGACTGCCTGGGGTAAGAGAGTCCAGTTTCATCGAGACCGTCGCCCGCGAGCTAACTGGCTCGGCTCTCGCGGGGCGACGACTTCTATCGGCGATCAGGTAAACTATTTTGGCAAACGACAGGGTTTCGTGGTGTGTTCTTGGTAACGGATGCCATTCTCCCCCCAGTCCAAGGACGATCAGTTCCTCCGTCTTTACTCCGAACACGAGCCGTCGTTGCACGGCTTTGTGCGGTCCTTGGTGCCTACTCGCGACGATGCGCGGGAGGTGATGCAGGAGGTGGCTGTGGCGTTGTGGCGAAAGTTTGGCGACCTGGCCAACTCGGCCGAGTTCCGCCCCTGGGCCTTCGGCGTAGCGCGTATGGAGGTTATGGCATGGCGTCGCGACCGTGGACGTGATCGGCTCTTGTTTGGCGACGATGCGCTGGCGATCCTTGCCGAACAGTCGGAACAGACGAGCACGCGGCTCGAGGCGCAACGTGAGGCCCTCGAAGAGTGCTTGGGCAAGCTGCCAGCCGAACAGAACTCGCTGGTGCGCGCGGCCTACTCGCCGGGAGTTCGAATCGACCAACTCGCCGCGCAGCAGGGCCGCAGCGCGATGGCGCTCTACAAAACGCTTCACCGCATCCGGATCGTTCTGGTGGAATGCACGCGTGTGGTGCTCGCAAGGGAGGGACTGACGTGAATCCGAACGACGCCAGACTTGAGGCTCTGCAACGCTACGCCGACGGCATTGCAACGAGCGACGATGTGGCGATGGTCGAGCGTGCGATCCTCGGGGACGCTGAGTTTCGCTCGCTCGCGGTCGAGTATTTGCATCTCGACAGCGCGATGGAGGAGTTCGCCACCGTGGAGAATGTTGTGCCAGTCACGAAGCCTGTGAAGCGCACACACGGGTTGCTTGCCTCCGCGGCGGCTGTTGCGGTGATCGGCCTGTCGCTGTGGCAGTGGTGGCCGGGTAAATCTTTGGTGGCTCAAGTGGAAGTCGAAGTGTTGCAGCTCGTCGATGCTGCGGTCGCAGGACCAAATGGCGGAATGAAGATCCACGACCGCGTGCGGCTCGACTCGCTGGATCTTCGAAGCGGTGAAGCACATCTGCGTTTGCCCTCGGAGGTGAAGCTCATCGTTTCGGGGCCGGCGGAGCTGCGCTTCATCAACGCCACGCATGCGCGGGTGCTGCGTGGCAAAGTCACCGTCGATTGCAGTGCGGGCGGCAAGGGTTTCATCCTCGACACGCCGGTGACGCGAGTAGTCGATGTTGGCACGCAGTTCGGTGTGGAGGCCCGGCCCGATGGATCTACCGATGTGATGGTCATCGAAGGCAAAGTCGAGCTTGGCACGCAGCAGGCGAAGCTGGTGCAAGGCGAGGCGGTGCGCGTGGATGCCCGGCAGGCGATGGCGCGTATCGTCAACATCACCGGTGGTTTGCAACCGAATGAATGGTCCGCGCTACCGCCGTCGAGCGACTGCGCCATCGCATCGGTGAGCGACAATTTCGGCGCGGCGGCGGGTTATCACTTCTACCGCATCGTGCCGCATGGCCTGCGACCGGGAGCCGTGGTCTACACCAATCGTCCGCATGTTTGGAAGGCCGCAGATGGGCAAAGCTTTCCCGCCTCACTTGTGAATGCCGACGTGGTGCAGACCTTTCATGGCGAGCTGCGACGAAGCAATTACGCCATCGAAATCATGGTGGCTCGCCCTGTGGAACTGTTCGTGCTCATGCCGAAGCGAGGGAATCCGCAAGCCTGGCTGACCGCAGACTTCACGCGCACGGGCGAGGAAATCTGGCTCGATGAAATCGAGGCTCCCGTGCGATCCCGCCTGCCCTTCGAGGTTTGGAAACGCATCGTTCCGCAGGCTGGCAAGATCACACTCGGCCCGGGCAATCGTGATGCCAGTGGCAGGCCGACAGGCATGTATGGCATCGCGGCAAAGACTTTATCACCATGAAAAACGGACACTGGTTATTCCTGATGTTGGCAGCGCTCACGAGCCATGCCGCTGAACCCTCGATCATTCGTTCCGCAAAGAGCGGGCCGTGGTCCGCCAGCGAGACGTGGGCTGGCGGCAAGGTGCCGTCGTCGGGCGCGAGCGTGCAGATTCGTGCAGGTCACGCGGTCAGCTACGACCTCAAGTCCGAGGAAGCGATTCGAGCGGTTTTTATCGCGGGCACCTTGAGCTTTGCGCGGGATCGCGACACTCAGCTCAACGTCGGCCTCATCAAAATCCAGCCCGGCGACAACACGAGCGAGGAGGGCTTCAATTGCGATGCGCACCTGCCGGAAGCGGATCCCTCGCAGCCCAAGCCCGCTCTGGAAGTCGGCACGGCAGCGCAGCCCGTGGAGGCGGAGCACACAGCTTTGATCCGTCTCGTTTATTTCGAAGGCATGGACCCGCAATCCTGTCCCGCCATCGTCTGTTGCGGCGGTCGGATGGAGTTTCATGGTGCGGAGTTGAACCACACCTGGGTCAAACTCGGCGCGACCGCGAAGAAGGGAGATGCCGAGGTTTCGCTCGCTGAGGCGGTCACGGGCTGGCGCGTGGGCGACCGCGTCTTCCTCACGGCCACGACGCGGCAGATCAAGCGGGAAAAAACGTTCCGCACCAGTGTGCGCGATAACACGCAGACGGAGGAACGCATCATCCGAGAGGTGAATGGCACTTCTCTCACGCTCGATCAGCCGCTCGCGTTCGAGCATCTCGGCGATGGCGCGTATCGCGCCGAAGTTGCCAACCTAAGTCGCAATGTCATCGTCGAATCCGCCGACCCCGCGAAGGCAAGGGGGCACACGATGTATCATCGCGGCTCGTCCGGCGCGATCCATTACGCGGAGCTCCGGCACCTCGGCAAGGAAGGCGTGCTGGGCCGCTACAGCATTCACTTTCATCTGGCCCGCGACACGATGCGCGGTGCGTCCGTGATCGGCGCGAGCATCTGGGACAGCGGCAATCGCTGGATCACCATTCATGGCACGGACTACCTCGTCGTGCGGGATTGCGTCGGCTACCAGAGTGTCGGCCACGGCTTTTTTATGGAAGACGGCACCGAAGCCTTCAACGTGCTCGATCACAATCTCGCCGTGCAGGCGTGCGTCGGCAAGCCGCTGCCAAATCAAGTGCTGCCCTTCGATCACAACGACGGCGCGGGCTATTGGTGGGCGAACTCGCTGAACACGTTCACCCGCAACGTCGCCGCCGAGTGCGACGAATACGGGTTCCGCTTCGACGCAGCGGCAAACAGCGGTTTCGATCTCACGCTCAAAGTGCCACAGCCTGACGGCACGCGCCGTGCGACGGACATTCGCACGCTGCCTTTCGTGCGCTTTGACGACAACGAAATCCACTGCATGAGGCGGCACTCGCTGAACCTCGGTGGCATCAGCGCGGAATTAAAGGGCGATGTGGGCGGCGTCGGCCCGGACGCAGCGCATCCATTCGTGATCCGCAATCTGAAAGTGTGGAATGTCCATTGGGCGTTTCACCCGGGATCGCCGTCGGTAATGGTGGACGGTCTCGATGTGCATCACGCCGAGTATGCGTTGTGGAGGGCAAACTACGACCGGCACGCTTACCGCCACGTGACGCTCGACGACATTTCGGTGAGTCCGGACTTCACCCCGAAAGGGACCCAACCGCTGGAAAGGGATTTTCCCGGCGAGCTAAGGCCGGTGGACGATCTGCCGCCCGTGACCGTCATCACTTCCGCGCTGCGTCAAGAGGACGGCTCGCTCCTCGTGCGCGGCACGACGAGCGACAATGGTGACATCAAGTCCGTGGTGGTGAACGGACAAGAGGCCAAGGCCGAGCGCACGAACTTCGCCGAGTGGGTAGCGAGCGTGCCGGCGGCGACGGAGTTGCAGGCCTTTGGCGAAGACACTGCAGGAAACGTCGAACCCAGGCCACACGTCCTCACGAACCCGCTATGAAACGGCCCTCGCTCACTTTTGGTGCCATCACCTTGGGATGCTTCCTCGCTCATGGCGCGGAGATCACACCGCTCGGGCCTGCGCTCATGCATCCTGACGCGGTGCATGGTGTCGCGCTCAGTTCGGATGGCAAATGGGCGGCCACGGGTTGCACCGATCACCTGTTGCGGCTGTGGGACACGGCCACGGGCGCGCTGCACGGCCAGCCGCTCGAACACGAGGGCGGCGTTTATCCCATCGCCTTCAGTCCCGACAGCACGATGGTGGTGGCGGGCAGTGAAAAGGCCGCGAAACTCTGGGAAGTCGCCAGCGGCAGACTGCTCGCCACCTTTCCACATCCGGGCTTCGTCTATGCGCTCGCCTTCCGGCCCGATGGCCTGGCCGTGCTCACCAGCAGTCACGATGGCAAGACGGATGGCACCGCGCGGCTGTGGGATGTGCGCACCGGCAAGCCCATGTGCGATCCCATCGAGAACCGGCAGCGTTTCTACGCCGTGGCCTTCAGTCCCGATTCCAAGCTCGCCGCCGTCAGCGGCAACGGCGACGAGGCGCACCTTCTCGATGCGACCACGGGCAAATCGCTCGGCTTCGATTTGAAACACGGGGGCTCCGTGCGATCCCTCTCTTTCAGTCCCGACAGCAAGAAACTCCTCACAGGCAGCCTCGATAAGACCGCGCGGGTCTGGGACACCACGACCGGCCAGCCGATCACGCCGCCGCTCCAGCACGGCGATCAAGTGCGCGCCGCCGTCTTCAATCCCCTCGGCACGAGCGTCCTCACCGGCAGCATGGACAAGACCGCGCGTGTGTGGGATGCCGCCACCGGTCAGCCGATAACCCCGCCGCTCGTTTGTCCCACCGGTGTGCGTTGCGTCGCCTTCAGTCCGGACGGCACTCTCGTCGCCAACGGCTGCTACGGCGACACGGCCCACGTTTGGGATGCTGCGACCGGTAAAGCCATCGGCGAACCCATCCAGCATGGCGGCCTGGTCCGCGGCATCGCCTTCAGTTCCGACAGTCGCGTGCTGCTCACCGGCAGCTTCGACAAGACCGCGCGTCTGTGGAAAATCGCGAGGTAGCTGGTATTCACGCGAACGCCGCGCGACCAAGAGCTTCGGCAAATCTTTGAACCCATGAAACCCACGATCTCATTCATCGCGTTCGCGAGCCTCACCTTCACCGCTGCAGGGCAGACACCCACACCCAGACGGCCGCTGCCCGACACGGTCGAGACGCGGCCCGTGAACATCTTCAGCGACGGCACACGCATGGCAGGCGATCTTTATTTCCCCAAGGGACTCAAGCCCGACGACAAGCTCCCCGCCATCGTCCTCTGCGCCGGCACCGGCGGCACGAAAAGCGGCTCGCAGGCGAGGGTTGCTCCGCAATTTGCGGAGAAGGGCTACTTCGTGCTCGCTTTCGACTATCGAGGATGGGGGCAAAGCGAGAGCCAACTCATCGCTGTGGAGCAACAACCGAAACCCGATGAGAAAAACGAAATGACCATCAAGGTGAAAGCCATCCGTTGGCCGATGAACTATACCGACCAGACTGCGGACATCCGCGCCGCCATCAGCTTCATCGCAGGTGAGCCGGGCGTTGATAAGGAGTGTATAGGCCTCTGGGGCAGCAGCTACGGCGGGGGACTCGTGACCTGGGTTGCTGGCAGCGACCCGCGCGTGAAGTGCGTCGCCGCACAAGTCCCCGGCATGGGCGGGGCACGCGCACCGGCCGCGATGAAATACGCCTACGATCTTGCGACCAAACAAGCGCGAGGCGAAACCGAGCCCGTGCCGATCGAGACCGGGAAGCTGACCGGCGCGATGGCGACGTATGCCCAGATGCGCGTGAACCCGGTCAAGAACATCAGCTTCAACGCGCTCGACGCCGCGGCAAAAGTCAGCGCCCCCGCCATCTTCATTCTGGCGGAAAATGAAGAGCTGAGCAGCAACGCGAATGTCGAGGCCGTGCAGGAGACCCTTGCCGAACGCCATGTGCCATCGAGCATCCACGTCATCAAAGGCATCACCCACTACGGCGTGTATAAGGAAGGCTTCGACGAAGCCACTCGCGTGGCGCTGGAGTGGTTTGAAGAGCATCTCAAGCCGCATAGCGGCGATGGATCGCCGCAGATGTAAGGGACGCCGGAGAGGCTGGAACCCTATATGCTACCAGCCTTGAAGGGCGAAAAGCGTTTCCCTTACCGCTGCCGGGAAGTGACAAGTAGAGTGGAAACTGTCGGCCGCTGGGAAGGCCGGATACCCATGAAACCGATCGTCACTGAAATCGGTCGGATCGGCCGTGCCGAAGGGAATTGAACTTGGTGGCTCGGCCGATCGCGATTCCCTCGCCCGGAATCCGTTGACGGGTCTGTTCTGCGTTCTCTGGCAGAGCTCATTCGAGTTCGGTCGCGTCCGACTTTGGGGAGAACCCGCGTTGGCCGGGTTACTAGGGGCTCAGCGTTTTGAGATTGAGAATGTTGTCGGACAACGGGCGGTGGCCGGGATGACTTGAGTCGTTTCTAGCGAATGCAGTCAGTTGCCAGCTAAAGAAAACCCGCCCCTCAACATGGCGGCGGATTTTCCCGGACCGGACCTCCTTCACGCATTCGGGAGTGTCGGTCGCTGCGGTCAAGTTTCGGACGGATCCGCTGTTTGGTGTTGTTTGGGTCGAGGTTGGGAACCCTTCGCACGCTCGTGTAGGATGCGGTGGCGCACGGCTTCGGCGGGGTAGTATTCACCGTCTCCGAGCTCGCCCGCTTCGTAACGGCGGAGGGCCTCGGCGGCGAGGGGCCGCGCTTCGGCAACCGCTTCGGGCCAGACCTCCGCGTCGTCGGGATGGAGCGCGGCGTTGAGCCAGAAGAAGCTCCACCAGGCGAGGAGGAGATCCTGCTTCCCAAGGCCCGCCAAAGCGGCGGGATTGAGGGTGCGGACCGCTTCGAAACGCTGCATTGCCGTGGTATGATCCTCGGGGATGAGCTCATGGATCCCCTCGGGATGCAGAGGCTCGTCGTTGTCGTCTGCTGTTGGCATTGGGGTGGTGGTTGGGGGTTGGTTGGCTGCTTCAGCCGACGTCGATCTTCCGACCCTGCCGCCTCGACGGCTTCTCACCAGCCGACGCATGCCGCGCTCGGCCCTTGGCCCAGTGGCGGAGTCGCTCGATGGACTCGCTCATGGACACAGCGAGCGGGACGGACTCGTTGAGCACTTCACCCAGGTCGAGTTCGCCGGGCTCGCGGTCTTCGGCGAAGGCCCGGTGCAGGGCCTCGACGAAGGCGGCTTCGATCTCGGCTCCGGTGTGCAGCTCGCTGGCGCGGGCGAGGACGACTGGATCGTAGGCGGTGACCTCGCGGCCGTATTTGGCGATGACGAGATCCCAGATCGCGGTGCGTTCCCGGGTGTCGGGCAGGTCCACGAACCAGAGCTCGTCCCAGCGCCCCTTGCGGAGCATTTCGGGCGGGAGCTTACTGACATCGTTGGCTGTGGCGACGACGAAGACGGGCGCGGTTTTGTCCTGCAGCCAGTTGAGCATGGTGCCGAAGACCCGGGCGCTGGTTCCGCCGTCGGTAGAACCGCCAGAGCCACCCGCACTGCCGAAGCCCTTCTCGATCTCGTCGATCCACAACACGCAGGGGCTGATGGCCTCGGCGGTCTGGATGACGGAACGAACGTTGGCCTCGGACTGCCCGACGAGTCCGCCGAAGAGGCGGCCGGCATCGAGCTTGAGCAAGGGCACGCCGAAGACACTGGCGGTGGCCTTGGCGGTGAGCGACTTCCCAGTGCCAGGGACACCCAGCACGAGCATGCCCTTGGGCACGGGCAGTCCGTAGGTCCGGGCGCGTTCGGTGAAGGCCTCGCCGCGCTGGACGAGCCAGGCCTTGAGATTCTCCAGTCCGCCGATGGCGTCGAGGCTGGCCCCGGTCTCGATCACTTCGAGCAAGCCGCCGCTTTTGAGGGCGTGGGCTTTCTCGCGGGCGACAAGGGAGGGCTGGATGAAGCCGGACTCGATCAACGACAAGGCGAAGGCGTTCTCCGCCTCCATTGTGGTGAGACCGGTGGCCGCGCGGATGACGGCCTCGCGGATCTCCGGGGGCGGAGGGGTAACGCCGGCGTTACCCAAGAGCTGGTCGAGCAGTTCGCCGAGCAGGTCGGGACCCGGCAGGGCCAGGTCGAGGCGGGTGAGCTCGCGCTCCAGCTCCGGTGGCAGGGGCTTCCAGACGCCGAGGAGCAGGAGGAGTTTCCCGCTGGCCTTCGCGTGGCGCAAGGTGTCGCGCAGCTTGCGGACGAGGACCGGATCGCGATCCTCAAGCAGGGCGGCGAAGTCGCGCAGGAGCACGAGGCAGTCGCCCTCGATCGCCTCCACCGCCTCGAGGGCGGCAAGCGGATCGGGGCAGGTGCGCACGGTGCCGCTGGTGGTGTCGACGAAGCCGGTGGTGAGGCTCCATGCATGGAGGGGACGGCCCAGGGCTTCCGCCGCGGCTTTCACCTCGGCCTCGGCACGGACCTCTTCGGTGGTGCAACAAAAAAGGCCGGCGTAACCGGCCCTCGCGTAGCGGATGAGTGGGTCTTTCATGGGGGAGTCATTGGTCAGGGGTGATGGGGGTTGTGTTGAAGTGCTGACGCTCCCAGCGGAGGCAGGCTTCGCGGGAGGGGTCGGTGAAGACCCGGGTCCCGGTGTAGTCGAAGACCTCCCACTGCTGGGTGGCGTCGTTGAACTCGATTTCGGAGGCGCGGACGACTTCGAGGGTGCCGATCTGTTTCAGATCGATGCGCTCGGTGTAGAGTCCGGCCCCGGTGCCGTCGGGGTTGAAATGCAGCACATCAGGGACGTCGGTGGTCATGTGGTTTGGGTGTCGAGGTTCTGTTGTTGGTTCTTCTGGCGGCGGTAGTAGTCGCGGGTGCGCTGCTTGCGGCCGACGGTGCCGAGGGATTCCTCAAGGAAGCGGGTGGCCTCCTCGCAGGTGCTGCCGGTGTAGCCGACGGCATCCAGGGTGATGGCGCCCTCGGGGCTGATCCAGACGTCGATGCGTTCTTTCGAGCTCATGTCGGGCTGGGATCAGGCGGCGAGGGTGAGTTTGATGGAGCCATCGGTCTCCTGGCGCCGGGTGACACGGAGGCGCTTCTTGGCGGCCTCGCGCATCGTCTTGTGGACGCCGTAGAGCTGGAGGAGCCGGCCGAAGTTGGGACCGACCTCGCGCTCGACGTGACCGTTCCACCAGTCGGTGGACAGTTCGTAGGGCTCGGTGCCATCGTTGGGATTGGCCCGATTGGCGGCGATGTCGTAGGGGCCTTTGAGGCGAACGACGAGTTCGCCGTGGCGGGTGCTGTTGGCGAAGCCGCGGGCCTCGGTATCGCGGAGCAACTCCACGCCGAGTTCGGCGCAGGCATCGGCGAGAGCATCGACGTCGCGGATCTGGGTGAGGATGGTGGTGAAGTGGGACATGGCTTTTCTTGTTGGTTTTGTGGTTGAGTTGGGGTTTAGATTGCGACGCTCCCGGGACAGACCCGGACCGTCGAAATGGGTGCGAAGACCGAGATCCAGTGGTGCGACAGCACGGTGAATCCGATCATGGGATGCGCGGGATGCGAGTTGTTCCCGAGTCCCGCAAAAGTGCTCGCAGCGATCGATGCGGCGGTGATGAAGAAACTTCCTTCATGGAAGGCGGGAGAGGCGAAGCGGGTCTATCAGGCCTTGATCGACGAAGCCCTGCGAACCGCACCCGAGCCGGAGCGGTTCGGCCGGG
>JAYRWX010000034.1:0-258170 GCA_041917795.1 Verrucomicrobiales bacterium | reverse complement strand
CACGCAGGGAGAAAAGCCCCTGCCCGCCGTGCTGCGGCAGCGGGTGCGATACTTTTGCGACGGAGCCGTGCTCGGGACCATCGATTTCGTCAACGCCGTCTTCGAACGCGAGCAGAGTCTGAGGAGACGCTTCGGGGAAAAGCGGACCAGCGGAGCGCGCCGGATGCGCGGAGCGGACTGGGGCGAGCTGCGGGTGCTGCGCGATTTGCGGAAGGATGTGGTCGGAGGTCCCCCGGATCGCACCCGCTCTGATGCTCCTGGCGAAGCGTCCGTCGAAAAGGTGGGTGGTTGAATCGAGAGGGGCTGCTCAAGCCGCGACCGCGAGCTTGCGACGCTCGTTTTCGTTGAGATAACAACCCGGATCGGAGCCCCACAAATCGCCGTCGTTGGCGAAAGCGGCCCGCGTTCGGAAGCCCCCGCCGCAAACCCCGAACCATTGGCAGTCGGCGCACGGTCCAGTGAGCTTGGCCTGGCGTTCCTCCGCACTCAGCTTTCCAATCGCGCGGATGGCCGCGAGCCGGTCGGCCGAGTCGGGATGCCGACCTTCCCAAATCTCGGAAAAGGGCTGCTGCTTCACGTTGCCGAGGGCCACGTCCTGCCAGAACTGATCGGGGTGGACGTCGCCCTGGGTGTCGATGTTGGCAATGCCTCGACCCGAGCTGTTCGCGCCCCCGCCATTCCAACCGAGCAGTCGTCTTGCTTCCTCGAGTTTGGGATGGTTCTCCTTTTCCATGCGGACGAGCAGGTAGGCTCCATCGGCCGGCTGGGTGACGGTGAGGAGTTCGCGGTCGATCCCGGCGGCGTGCCAACGCTCGACGCGGGCGATGAGGGTGTCGATGGCGTGACGTGCCGACTCAGGGGACAGGGTTTGCAGCTCACTGCCGCGGCCCGCGGGGACGAGATGATAGAAACAGACACGTTGGATTTCCTCATCCTCGATAAAGTCGAGGATGCGCTCGATGTTGGCGACGTTGTGTTTGGTCAGGGTAAGGCGCAGTCCGGTTTTTTGACCGACTTCGTGACAATGCCGGAAGCCGCGCACCGCGGCATCGAAGGCACCCTCCTTGCGACGGAAACGGTCGTGGATCCCACCGATGCCATCAAGCGAGATGCCGACGTAGGCGACGGCGGCGGTTTTCAATTTGGCGGCCTTTTCTTCGGTGATGAGGGTGCCGTTGGTCGAGATCGTCAGCTTCAGGCCGGCGGCGGTGGCGCGATCGACGAGATCGAAGAAGCGGGGATGGATCATGGGCTCCCCACCGGAGAGCAGGAGCGAGGGCACCTGGTAAGCGGCGAGATCGTCGACGACCGCTTCCATTTCCGCCCAGGTGAGTTCGCCCGAGTAGCGACGCGCGTTGGAATCGGAATAGCAGTGGACGCAGCGGAGGTTGCAGGTGCGGGTGATGTTCCAGACCGTGATCGGCCTGCGGCTGCTCGCGCTGGAGTGGGAATGGGGCCCCTGTCCGTAGCGGAGTCCGTCGGCGGGCTGGGCAAGACCGGTCCAGAGTTTGGTGAGGTTGATCATGGGTTCCGTGGGGTTGAGAAAAGAACGCCCTTCGCAGGACAGGACAGGCGGTTCACCACGGGCCGATCCGGATCCGGGCGACGATCGGAACTACGCGATCCTCGATTCCGGGGAGACGGGGGAGGGGGGGATTTTTTTGGGGCCTTCTTCAAAAACTTCCTGCGCGAGGCACCCCGCTTTCGCGTTTCTGAGAGCTTTTTGACTCGAATCTTGCAATTTTTGGGCCTTTCTCGTAAAATCCGCGCTCCTTTCGAAGGTCTCTCCCTGAGCTTGTGACAGGGGCAGTTTCCTTCGTCTTTTTGAATAACCCCCCTCGGCGGATATCCGCCTTTACCATGATCGTGAAATCCTTCCTGCTCGCCGCTTGCTTTTCGGCCCTGACGCTCGTCCACGCCCAGGCTGCCTCGGCTCTCGGAATTGACACCAATGAGTGGACCAATCCCAGCGCGGAGGCCGTCGCGCAGATCCAAGCGATGGAAACGGCGATGGCCGCGATGGCCAAAGGCGAGACGCCCGAGGTGACCCTGCAGCAAGCGATCGACAAGATTCGCGAGCTCGCTGAAAAGGGGAACGACAAGGACGCCTTGTTCTCCATGGGGTTCCTGATGCAGCAGAGCCAGCAGCAAAACGCTTTGGCCGAGGCGATGAACTACTACAAGCGCGCCGCCGATCTTGGTCAGTTGCAGGCGATGAACAATTACGGCTTCATCCTCGCCGGATCCAGCCAGGAGCTCGCCAAGACCCAGGAAGGCGTCGCTTTCATCAAGAAGGCTTCCGATGGTGGTCTCAACGCCGCGCGCCGCAACATGGCCGCGATCCTGCTCAACGGTCTCGCCGGTGAGGAGCGCAGCCCCGCCGGTGCCCGTGAACTTCTCGAGAAGGCTGCGGAAGGCGGCGACGGACAGGCGATGTTCGAGCTCGCCCAGTTCTTCCTTGAGGCCGGGGGCGAAGACCAGGTCGACGATGACAAGGCCTGGGATTGGCTGAACAAGGCCGCCGAAGCCGGCAACCCGAACGCCCTCGCGACCCTTGGTTCCGTCCTCTTCGACGGCAAGACTTTCGGAGCCCGCAAGATCGACGCGGATCCCAAAGCCGCCGTCGAAAAGTTCCAGAAGCTGGCCGATCAGGGCGTGCCCGGCGGCCTGCGCACCATGGCCGAACTGCATGCTTCGGGTCAGGGAGGAGTTGCCAAGGACTTTACGAAAGCCCTCGAACTCTACTCGAAGGCGGCCCAGGGCAATGACCCGACCGCCCAGGTCGTGCTCGCCGGTTTCTACGACAAGGGTGTCGACCTCGACGCCAAGGACGATAAGATCGAAATCGCCCCGAACCCTGCCGCCGCACTCGAGCTCTACCGTCTCGCCGCCCGCAACAACGTGCCCCTCGCCCTCTACAACGTGGGTGCCTTCTACGAGGAAGGTCGTGGCGTCGACCAGGATGCCAACAAGGCGTTCCTTCACTTCCTCCAGGCCGCTGGCGGTGGTTTCGCCCCGGCGATGCAGAAGGTCGGGGTCTACTACCTCAACGGTGCCGGCACACCCCGCGACCCGGTCGCCGCAGCCGGCTGGTTCAACCGCGCCGCCTCCGGTGGCCTGCCCGAAGGTCTTCTCAGCCTTGGTGTGATGGCCGAGTCCGGATTGGTTCCGGTGGCCGCCGAGACCACTCCCTTCAAGGCTGCGGCCGAGGCTTACCAGCAGATCGTGCAAGCTCCCCAGGTCGGCGAGTCCACCCGTTTCGAGGCACTGGTGCGCCTTGGTGGTCTCCACTTCCGCGGGGTCCTCGTGGCTGCCGGTGAAAAGGCGACGCCTGACTACGAAAACGCTTACAAGTTCTTCAAGCAGGCCCTCAACCTCGCTCCTCAGAATGAGATCGCGATCAACACGGTGAAGGAAGCCGCCGCCAAGCTGACCCCCGAGCAAATCAAGCAGCTTGACGCCGCTGCCGCCGAGGCCGCTTCCGCCCGCGAAGCTGCCGCTGCCGCCGCCTCCACCGCCCCGGCGGAAAGTGGCGCGGCTCCGGCGGTTCGTGCCGAACCCACCGCCCCGGACTCGGCTCCTGCCACCGCGCCGAAGGGTGAAAAAGGAAAGGGGGACGCGGCTGCTCCCTCCGGCGAGAAGGAGAAAGGATTCCGTCTGCCGCTCTTCGGTCGTTGATCCTCCCTCCGGTTTTTCCCGGTTCCGTCCCCTGCGGTGATCCCGCAGGGGACTTTTTTTGGCCCGGACTCCGCCCTCTCGACGCGATCGGTGATGTCAGACCATTTTTCCTCACGGATGCCAGGGGCCCTGAGCTTTCAGAGGTGGAACTCCATGATTACGAAAGAACGCAAGCATATCGCGGCCGGAGAATTTCGATTGGCGACCGTAGCAGTCTAAAATTCAAGGCCTTCCGGCAGCCCGAAAAAAAATCAAAAAAACGAAAATAGTATTGACCAGGGTTGGTCCCAAATCATATCAATGCGCCCAACCCTCCCCCCGATCCCGACAGCTTTTTGCCAAGGACCTCCAAGTCGAAATCTTGGAGTGAGCCTTGGCTGAACTGTTTGAAGTCGGTGGTGGGTCCCCCTTCAACATCCCTTCGCCCCCAAACCACCAGGTTGTTTGATCCCATCATGAGTGCCCCCGTCTCTCCCTTGAACCGCGCTTTGGCCGCCCTGGCCTTCGCCGGAATGTTCCTGACCTCGGGACCCGTGTCCGCAGTTGATTTCTATTGGGATCCCGACCTCAACGCGACCGGAGACAACGTCAATGGAGCGGGCCTCGGCGGAGCCGGAACCTGGGATTCGAGCACCTCGAACTGGTGGAGTGGCACCGGCCTGGTCCCCTGGACCAATGCGCTCACCGACAATGCCATCTTCACCTACGAGTTTCCGAGCAGCCCTTATGCGGTCCCTGTGAACAACGCGGTCACGGTTGACGCAGGGGGCGTCAGCGCGAACCGGATCACTTTCCAGCGTTCGGGATACACACTCAGTGGGGGAGCGATCACGCTCGGGGGAACGAATCCGGGCCTTTATGCGGTTACGGGCGAAGCGGCGACGATCACAAGCAACCTTCTGGGTGCCGGGGGCTTGACCAAGACCGGCGCTGGTTCGATCCGCCTCAGTGGAGACAACACCGGGCTCACCGGGAGTCTGACGATCGCGGGCGGCACCCTCGTGGTGAATTCCGCCAACGCCATCCCCGGCTCGGGGAACATCATTGTTTCAGCGGGTAACGGCGTCCCATCGAACGTCAACCTCAATGGTTTCACCGGGGGCCAGTTGCTGCTCGACGGCAGCGCCGGCGGGTTTACCGTCTCCCGCAACCTCAATATCGAAGGACGCGGAGCGGGTGGAAACAGTGCCGCGCTCATCAGCCTCGGCAACAACACGCTGTCCGGGACGGTCTCCACCCTGTCGAGCACCCAGAGCCCCACGACGCTGCGCAACACCCGCATCACCTCTCTCAACGGGATGCTGACCTTGTCAGGAACGCTTTCCGTTCCCGGGGCAGCAGGGACGAACTTTCTGGTCCTGGGGGGAGGCAACACCGCCGGGTCCGGCAGTTACAATCTGACGGGAGTGCTCTCCGGTGCGGGGACTCTTGAAAAGTCAGGAGCTGGCACTTTGCTGCTCAATCCCTCCAGCACCTCGGGATTCACCGGGGCAATCCGCATTTCCGGTTCGGCGACGGGTCAGCAGAGCACCGTCCGGGTCACCCAACTCACGGTGGGCAGCACCAGTGTCTTTGGTGCGAACACCGGCACGGGCACGAGCGGCGTGATCGATTTGAACGGCGGTGTGCTTGAGTTTCGCAGCGACAGCAGCTTGAATTTCAACGCCCTAGCCAGCGGCAAGAACATTTACAACCGTGTCGCCGGCAGCATTTTCACCGGTCCTGCGTTGGGTGGCTCGGCCATCAATCGCACGGTGACACTGGGGGCTCTGCAGCACGTCGTCAGCACGACCGCGTCCACCGCCACCACTACCTTCACCAGCCGGAACGGCTACGCGGTGACCCTGCCTTCGGTGACAGTCGATGCCAGCACGAGCACGAGTATCCTAACCAACACCCTTACCAACAACATGGGGGGCGACCTGACCATCACCGGTAATATTACCTTGGGTGAGGGGAACACGGCTTCGCGTCCCCGCATTCTTTCGATCGGGGGTACCGGCAACACCGTGGTTCAAGGCAACCTCATCGCCGGGACCGATCCCAACAAGGATCTCACCAAATCGGGTGCGGGCAATCTCACTCTCGTGGGGACCGGCAACACCTTGGCTGGTTTCATCAACATCACCGCCGGGGCGATCACCGCCACCGATTTCCGGTCACTGAACAACAACAGCTCGCCCATTTCCTTGGGTAACGGGTCAACGACCGGAGGTAACCTCATCATCGGCAACACCGGAGGCACCGCGACGGGTGTCGGCCTGACCACCAGCAAGGTGATCAACCTCAACACGACCACGGCAACCAACTCAATCTATGCCAGTCAATCGATCGCGTCACCGGTGGTGTTCAGTTCCGACTTCGTTTCAACCGGGGTGGGGGCGAAGACGCTGATCCTTGGCGGGACGAGCACCCAGGACAACGCCATCAACGGGGCCATTCGCAATGGCGGCATGGCCTTCACCCCCAGCGCCCTTCTCGCCGCAGGTGGGACGACGATCTCCTTCACCGACACCACGGGTATGGCAATTGGACAGTATGTGACGGGCGTTGGAATCCAGACTGGGACCACGATCAGCGCGATCACTCCGACGAGCATCACCTTGAGTCGGCCCACCACCGCGGATCGTGTCGCCACCGACGTGGTTAATGCCTCGACGGGCGGCGGAGCCGCCGTTGGGGTGACGAAAGTCGGACCGGGTACCTGGGTGCTCGGCGGCGCAAACACCTTCACGGGAGCCACCACCATCCAGAACGGTCGACTCAAACTACTCGCCACCAGTGGCACTTCGGATGTGGTAGGTTCGACCGGTACGGTCACCTTCAGTGCTGATGCGGTGACCCAGAGCGCTGGCGGGACCCTCGAGTTCCGTGGTTTCCTCAATACGGCCACTACCGAGGCGCTCGGCGCCCTCACGCCGTCCGCCGGGATCGTGAAAATCGTCACCACCGCCAACGGCACCGGCTCGGCCGCCCTCACCTTTGCCTCCTTGGGAACCCGCGCGGGCGGTGCCCACGTCGACTACCAGCCGGGAGCCAGCACCACCATCGGGTTCACAACTTTGCCCACCGTATCCGATGGCATTCTTGGGGCAGCAGCAGCCACCGCATTCCAGACCTACAACGGGGTGGATTGGGCCACACTCAGCGGCAGCAATGTGGCGCAATACACCGGATACACGGTGAACACCCTCCCCGCGAGTGGAACCACCGGCCAGAACACCAATTACAACATCACGGCCAATCAGGCCACGACCGCTGCGGCGACGATCAACAGCTTGAAAATCACAGGCGGTGCGGGTAATCCGACTCTCACCCTCGGTGGGGTGCTGACCATCGATGTCCGGGCGATCCTGTTCGACAACTCCGCCGGTGTCGGGACGATCACGGGCAGCACGATCAACGCAGCAGTTGAGAACCACATCATCACGAACGGATCGTCCGTCTCCAATGGAGGAGTGGCGGGAGCGGCCTTAACCCTGGGCAATGCCCTCACGATCAGTTCCCTTATAGGAAGCGGAACCGGGGCGTTCACCAAATCCGGAACCGGCTCCCTCATCGTGACCGGTAACAACACCTTCACCGGCAACGTCGTCATCAACGAAGGCATCGTGCAACTTTCCGGAGCCACCGCCACCCTCGGCGTCAACAGCACGGCCGCGAACACCACCACGATCCGGCAAGGAGCGACCCTCGACATCAACGCGGCGGGGGTCTCACAGACGACCGGGATCCTGGGCTTGAACGGTGCCGGGGTCATCACCAACAGTGGTGGCGGGACCAACACAGCCGCGACGATCTCAATCGGTCGCAGCACCAGCACGGGAGCCGGAATCTTCTCTGGTGTCCTGCAGGATGGAGTCAGTGGGGGTGTCCTGAACGTCACCGTCGATGGCACCACCCGCGCCCAGGCGTTTCTAGGAGACAACACTTACACCGGCGTCACCACGATTGCGACGAGCGCCCAGCTCACCGTGGATGTCTTGGAAGACGGCGGTGTTACCAGCGGCATCGGTGCTTCCTCAAATGCCGCCAGCAACCTCATTTTCAACGGTACTGCTCCGACCCTGATTTATCGCGGCAACACGCGCAACGGCAGCCTCAACCTCGGGTCCGCGTCGACCTCCACTGATCGCCTTTTCACCATTTCCGGTGCCGGTGCGGTCATTTCCAGTACGGCGACAAACAACAACGCCATCATCTGGAGCAACACCGGTGACATCGTTCACGGTAACAACGCCGACCGCACCCTGACACTCACCGGCACTTCGACCGGAGACAACACCTTCAACCCGCGCCTCACCAACAGCACCGGCTTCGTGTCGAGCCTCACGAAGTCGGGCACCGGTCAGTGGAACCTGAATGCCACGAACACCTACACGGGTGCAACATCGATCCAGGACGGGGTCCTCGCGTTGAACAACACTGCCGCGCTGCCGACCAACAGCCCGGTGGTTCTGGGTTCGGGCACGACCTCCGGGGTCTTGCAGATGTCCGGAACCTTCGCCCGCGATCTGGCAACTGCCGCGACAGCGGGCACCGGCACCGTCACCTGGGGTGGCACGACCGGCGGCGGCGGTTTCTCGGCCCACACGTCCCAACTCACCGTGACCCTGAACAGTGGAGCGGGTCTGACCTGGGGTAGCGGCGGTTTCGTCGGCACCGGGGGCACCCAGACCCTGGCCTTCAATTCGACCAGTGCCTTGTCCGATGTGGTCTTCACGAATCCGATCAACCTCAACGGCGGGGTCCGCTCCGTCTCAGTCACCGATAACACCAGCACCGCCACCGACTACGCCACTTTGAGTGGGGTGATCAGCGGGGGAGCAGGCACTGGCCTGACGAAAACCGGGAACGGCATCCTCCGTCTCGGCTCGGCGAACACTTACGAAGGCGCGACCCAGGTTTCATCGGGCACCCTCATGGTTTCGAAGCTGGGCCGGAGCACCGATGCGCCGGGCACCGGAACCAGTGTCGGCCTCAGCGGGGTCGCCATGGTTGATGCCAACGCCATTGCCCTGGGTGCCGGCGGCAACAACGCCGGGATCCTGGTTTACACGGGTGCCGGGGAGATCAGTGATCGGAAGATCCGCCTCAATTCCACGACGGGAACCTCGTCGACCAACCAGATCCACGCTGATGGTTCAGGTCCCCTGATTCTGACGAATCTCGCCAATGACATGGCCGCCGGGGCAAAGTCCATCGTGCTGCGCGGATCGAGCACCGCGGGGAACATGATCACGAGCCAACTCATCGACAACGGCGGGGCGCTCTCCGTGACGATCGACGGCAACGCGACTTGGATCCTGACCAACGGTGCCAACAGCTACACCGGGAACACCGCTGCAAACGGGGGTGCCCTCGGGATCGGTCACAACACCGCCATCCCCGGCACTTTGTCGATCTCCAATGGCAACGTTTTCGCCCATGGGGCCGACCGGTCCGTTTCCAACACACTGACCCTTGGGAACAACGCTACCAGTGGCTTCTTCGGCGATTACAGCCTGACCTTCACCGGAACGAACAATTTGGGGGCGGGTGCCAACAACCTCAACCTTCTACAACAGCATCGTTTCCGGAAAGGCGCTCACCTTCAACGGGCTTGTCGCCAACTCCCTTACCGCCAACCGAGCCTGGGCGATTGATGGACCGGGAACGACCATCATCGATGGGAATTTCACCACTTCGACCGCGTTCGGTGTGCTGGTCAACAAGACCGGAAACGGCACCCTCGTCCTGGGCGGTACGGGAGCCTCCAACTTCAACCAAGCGGGTGCGACCCTGGATCTGGACCGCGGCACGCTTCGCTTCAGCGCCAACAATGCCATGTCTTCGGCAGCCGCCGCGGGTGGTCTCACCATCAGCCCCGAAGTCGCGACCGCGGACACCGCCACCGTCGATCTGAACGGCACCACCCAGACGGTGAACGCCCTCACCGGCACCACGAACGGCACGCTCGTCCTCGACAACACCTCGAGCAGCGCCGCGACCTTCCGCTTCGGTGCGAACGATTCCGCGATCGCCTTCGGCGGCACCACCAACGGCACCGTCGCCACCGCGGGTTCCTACACGATCACCGACAGTGGAGCGGGCGCTCTTTCCATCGTCAAGCTGGGCAACACCAGCACGACCTTCGGCTCCCACGTGGTGCTGACCCACCAGGGCACCACCTCGGCCGAGGGCGGCACCTTCATCATCAACGCCAACCTCGCCGGCTCCGTCGGGCTCGCTGCAAGCGGAGGGAGCAACCTGGTGCTCAATGGCGGTTGGACGACCGCTTCGGGGAATCTCAGCCTCAGTTCGACCGGGGCGAGCATGCTCTCGCTCAGCGGTGGTATCACCAGCCCCAATCTGGTCAACAGTGTGACCGTGGGCGCCGGCTCGACCCTGAGCCTGCTCGACGGAGTGGGCAGCCAGTTCGCGAACCTCACCACCCTGAATCTCGGCAACACAGGCTCCGGCACCGTGACTCTCAACCTCAACGTGGGTGATTTGACGACGTCGGGCGATAACCTGCAGACGGACAGCTTTACCCTCGCCATCGGGGGAACGCTGAATCTCGGCAACACCATCACCTTCAATCTCACCGATGCTGGTCTGAACCCCAACGAGTCTTATGTTTTGCTCGATTCCACCGCGATCGGCGGCGGCTTCACTTCGGGCCCCCTGAGTTTGGTGAATTACATCCTGGGGACCACGCCCGGTGGCTTCACTTCCATGAGTTTGTCGACTTCCACCGACAACCAGATCATCCTCAACACCGGCGCCCTGATCACCGGCTCCCTATACTGGCGAGGTCTCACGGACACGACTTGGAACGGGAATGTCAACAACTGGAGCGACGACAAGGCGGGCACCATTCCATCCGCAACCACACCCGGTTCGGGTAGCGACGTCATCTTTGCCTACGACGGAGTTGGCGCGGCCGCCCTGACCACCACGCTCGAGCAGAATTTCAAAGTCAACTCGCTGACCTTCGAATCCGGCACCACCACCCCGGCTTCCGTGACCATCAACCCCGGCACCCTGGCGACGGCCCGTCTCGAAGTAGCCCCGCAGGTTTCCACGGATGGCATTGAGATCTCCACTGGCGGACCGGCGGCTGTCACGATCGCGTCGAACCTGCGCCTTGGTGCCAACCAGACTTGGAATGTCGTCGACTCGGGCTCGACCCTGACGGTTTCCGGCGCGCTCTTCGGCGAGAAAAACGTCACCAAGTCCGGCGCTGGTCGAGTCGTCTTGAGTGGCGCGGCCGATGCGACCTTCAACCCCGGAAAGACCGCGACCTTCACCGTCACCGCGGGCAACCTGGAAGTGACCAATTCCGCAGCGCTCGGCACCACCGTCAATGACAACGTGGCGTCCATCGTGGTCAGCGGAGGCGGTTATTACTACAACAACGCCACCGCCGGTACCGCCGCGACGCTGCCCCACAACATCACCCTCTCCGGGGGCGCTCTCTCCGGTGGTGGAGCCAACCACGTCTACGGAGGGACCGTGAACGTCACCGCGGCCTCCACCATCAACCTGGCCGATTCGAATGGATCGAATTCCGCAACCGCCCGCAGCATCACCCTTTCCGGCGCCCTGACCGGCTCCGGAGCCCTGACCATCGACGGCAACAACACCGCATCAGCCGGAAACCAGATTGGAGGAACGCTTCTCGTCAACAATGCGGCGGGTAACTGGAACGGGAACCTCTCCTTCAACCGCGGCACGATGACCATTGCCGCCACTGCCAGCCCGACGGTGCAACCCGGCAACATCACCTTCAACAGCTTCGGCCGCTACATCGTTCAGGGTGTGGATGGCCAGACGATCAACCGCTCCGGCACACTCGTCTACGCAGCCGGAGCCGTCGGTGAGTTCCAGTTGGACAACACCACCGCGACCCAGGTTACGGACTTTACGGTGAATCAGAACGGCCAGGTGACGCTCGGGGCGGGCGGCGTCGGGGCGACGATGCGGGTAGCCCTCGTTGATGACCGCGCCAAACTCAATCTGAGCGGCGGAGTGGTCCTCGGAGGCAACAGCAGCATTTCGGTCTCCGGTGCGGCGCCTCGGGTGCTCACCATCAACAGCATCATCAGCGATGGCGGCAGCGGCTACAGCCTCGCGATCAACGACGACGCGGGGAGCTGGGCCCAGACCAACGGGATCGTGCAACTCTCCGCCCTGAACACCTTCTCCGGCAACCTCGCCCTGGGAGAGGGAGTGCTGGAGTTCAACACCGTCACGAATGCCGGAGGGGCCGCGAGCGCCCTGGGCCAAGGCACGGCCATTTCGATCGGCGGAGGTAATCTGCGCTTCATCGGTTCGACCGACCAGACGACGAACCGCCCCATCACCACCACGGCCTCTTCGACCCTTTCCGCGAACGGGACCGGCGGGGCCAAGATCACCTACACCGGTGCCATCAACCAGGCGGCCAACAACACCCTGACCCTCGCCGGCACCGGTGAAGGGGTCATCACGGGTGGCATCACCCAGCCGGCGGGAGCGGCAACCGCTGATCTGACCGTCAGTGGCGGGACCTGGACGATTCAGGATGCCAACGTGTCCGTGGCCGACGACTTCGCAGTGAATGCCGGTTCGCTGACCTTGAAGGACATGGTCCTCACGCTGAACGACGACGTGGTCGTCACCACGGGCACCCTGAACCTCAACAATACGGGTATTCTCGCCGCCACGACGCCATCGGGCACGAGCAGCGGTCTCCATGTGCGCACTGGCGGCACCATCAACATCAATGCCAACGACGTCTGGGACGACGCCGGCACGGGTGGTCTCGACTTCATCAACGTGGGCGACTCCGGCGCAGGCGCCGCCGCGACCCTGAACATGAATTCCTTCAACATCACCAGCCCGGGTCTCCTCGTGGGCGGCATCGCCACCGGACTGGAAGGAAGTGTGACCGGCACGGGAACGATCACCGTTACCAGCACGGCGACCGATTATTCGCTGGGCATCCGGGTCTACCGCGGTTCAGTGGCCGCCAACCTCGCCGGCGTGGCCACGATCCTGAAGCAAGGACTGGGAGAAGTCACCCTCTCCGGAAACAACAGCGGCCTCACGGCTACCGTCGGCGCGACGCGTTTGGATTCCGGCAGCCTGGTTCTGGACTTCACCACCCAGAACAACCAGAAGATCAGCTCGGTCGCGGCTTTGGACCTGCGTGGTGCCAGCATGACCCTGAACGGAAACAATGGGGCGGGCTCCAGCCAGACGGTGGCCAGCACGAGCCTTGCGAACGCTTCCGGGGCGAACAACATCACCCTGAACGCTGGGACGGGACAGGAGATCGTTCTCAATCTCGGGGCCATCACCCGTGCGGTGGGCTCCAGTGACGGCACGCTTCGGATCGTCCTCCCCGCGGGCACCCAATCCGCCACGAACGGCGTCACCACCACCACGGCCCTGACCAACGGGATCGTGGGCGGGAATGCCTACCTGACCGTGGAAGACTCCGTCGGCACTTGGTTCGCCTCAAAATCGGGCAACAACATCGTCGGACTGGTCTCGACCGCGAAGAACGATGTCGCCACCTGGTCGACCGCGGACAACGTCACCGATCAGACCACGGGCTACACGGGCACCTTCGCCAACGTGGCCATCAACACGCTCCGTTTTGATGCGGCCGTCGGTTCCGACGTCAACCTGGGTAACGCGGGCGTGCTCGGCATCACCACGGGCGGTATCCTGATCACCGACAACGTCGCCGGCACGCCTTCGATCATGAACGGCACGATCTTCTCGGGGGCCCAGGCCTCGAACGCGCCCGAACTGATCATCACCCACGATGGTTCGACGGTGTTTGAACTGGGAGCTGATCTGCGCACCAATTCCACCCTGATCAAGACCGGCACGGGCACTCTGCTGCTGAGCGGAGATAACACCACCACCGGCCTCACCGAGGTCCAGAACGGCATCCTTCAGGTCTCCGGCGGAAATGCCCTCGGCGACTCCGCCCTCGTCACCCTCTCGGATGACAAGACCACCACCCTCCAGCTCCTCGACAACGAAACCGTGGGCCGGATCTCGGGTGGCTCGGCGACCAGCGGTCTGGAAACGCTCGCCACGGTCAACGTCGGCTCCTTCGCCCTTACCCTCAACCAAGGCACGGCCTCGACCTATTCCGGACGTTTCTCCGGAAGCGGGGAGATCGTGAAGACCGGGACCGCCGCGTTCACCTTCAACGGAACGGATCCGACCGGCCTGTTCACCGGCACGCTTCGCGTCAACCAAGGCCTGATGGTGCTCAACGGCAACGTGAACCAGTTCGCGGGGATTTCCGCGATCAACCTGACCGGTTCGACCAGTTCGCTCCGCTTTGACAACGACCAGACCACCGCGGTAGGCAGCCGTTTCAACGACAGCGCGACGGTCACGCTTAACAGCACCTCCGGAACCACCGCCGATTCCCTCGGCTTCTACATGCGACGCACGGGCGGCACCACCACCGGCACCGAGCAAGTGGGGCAATTGATCCTCAATTCAGGAGCCAACACCGTCGCCGCGGCCGGAAACGCCACCGACCGGATTGCCCGGATCCTGTTCTCCAACGCGACTCCTTTGGTGCGGAACAACTTCTCCACCCTCCTCATCGTCGGACAGAGCTTGAACGCGACTTCCGGACAACGGGGCCGCGTTTCCTTCTCGGTCGATCCGGGGGGCTCGATCGGGGGTGGCGGTGCCGCCACCAGCCAGACGATCAGCATCTACCCCTACATGGTGGGTGAGGACACGGGAACGACGGCCCCAAGCGGTGCAACCCACTTCGGGAACAGCTTCATGCGCTACGAGGGCGGCACCGTAAATGACATGCGCGCCCTCAACCTGACCACGGAGTACACCTTGGACGAAGCCGGCTACAACGCCCTTGGCGCCGGTGTCACGACCAACAACGTCCGCTTCACTTCAACCCCGAGCGGTGCCGTCGATTCGGATACGACGGCGATCAACTCCTTGGTCCTGGACCACGCGACCGGTCTCACCCTGACCGGTCCCGCCCAAGGGTTGCAGATCACCAGTGGCGCGATCCTCTCGGCGGGTGCCGGAGCCAACGTCATCGGTGGTTACACCTCCATCACGACGGGGACCGGCAATCCCTACTACCTCTACGTCACGAATCCATCCGGCACGCTGACCCTGGCGAGCACCGTCCTCGGCAGCGCCCAACCGCTGGTGAAGTCCGGTGCCGGGACTCTCGTTCTCGGTGCGATCAACAGCGTTTCCAGCGTCTACCTCAACCAGGGCACCCTGGAAATCAGTGACCTCGACAACATCGGCGGCAACACCGGCAACCTCGTCTTCGCGGGCGGCACCTTCCGTTACGGATCCAGCCTCACCGACGACATCTCCACCCGGACCATCAGCTTCCTGGCCGGCGGCGGCACCATCAACACGAACGGTCTCGACCGGACCCTCGCGAACTCCGTGGGCTCGGGCATCGGCGGGCTTACCAAGGCGGGTGGCGGCAATCTGACCCTGAACGGCACCGCCACCTACACGGGTGAAACGGTTCTTTCGGCCGGCACCATCACCGTGGGGGCGAACAACGCGCTGGGCAACGGTGGCAACCTGACGCTCGCCGCGGGCACCACCCTCGATATTGGATCGCGCTCCCTGACCCACGGCCTCGTCACGACCAGTGGCGCGAGTCCGGCCATCCTGGGCACGGGCACGATCTCGGCTTCCACGGGTTTCTTCCTGAACCACACCGGCGACACCTCGATCGGAGCGATCCTGGGCGGGGCCGGTGGCCTGCTCAAGGCCCAGACCAATATCGTGACTCTCTCGGGGGCCAGCACCTACACGGGAACGACCGAAATTCAGGCGGGCACCCTGGTCATCACCAGCATCGCCAATGTCGGCGGAGGGTCCAGTGCACTGGGTGCCCCCACGACGGCCGAGAACGGCGTCATCCGCATGGGCCTCACCACTGCCGCCACCACCCTGAACTACACCGGCGCCGGCCACAGCAGCAACCGTCTCATCGGTATGCAGGGCACGACGGGAGGAGTCACCCTCGATGCTGACGGCACCGGAGCCTTCGGGATCGGTGGCGCGCGGATGGAGAACGCTGGCGCGAAGACCCTGACCCTGCGCGGCAGTTCCGACGCCGCGCTCGTGAACACGATCGGAGCCATCCAGGAACTTGGCGGGGTCCTCACCCTGAATAAAACCGATGCCAACACTTGGCAGATCAACGCGGCCTCGAGCTACACAGGCGTGACCCAGATCGACAACGGCACGCTGAGACTCGGCGCCAGCAACGTCCTGCCGACCGCGACCACCGTCCGGATCGGCACCGGTGCCACGGCCGGGACCTTTGATCTGAACGGCTTCAACCAGACGATCGCCTCGCTTCTGGTGCAGAACAACAGCGCCACCTTGACCAGCTCCCTCATCATCGATACCGGAAACACCCTGACGGTGAACGGCGTGGTGACGATCGGTGTCAACACGGCGGCAGCGACCACCACCCTGTTCAGCGCGACGGGCGGTGGTGCCTTCGTCAACAACAACTCGGGGGGGACCTTCCAGATTGGTGGAGCCACGGGTGGAACCAACTCGAATTCGGTGACCGCCGACTTCAGCGGGCTTGGGTCGATGACGATCAACCTCGGGGCCACCGGAACTTTCCGGGTGGGCGATGCGAACACCGGCACTTCGGTCGATCCATCGACCCTGACCCTTGCGCCAGACACCACCGTCACGGCGGGAACCGTCCGGATCGGTGACGGCAGCGGCCCGGGTTCCCTGCACACCCTGGTGCTCGGCAGCGGAGACAATGTGTTCAACGCGAATACTTTCAACGTCGGTTCGGCTGGAGTGAACATCCGATCGAGCGGAGCGATGAACTTCGGTGTCAGCGACACCACCGGGACCCTCACGCTGCGGGGTGCCGATGGTACGAGCCGGGTGGTGTTCAACATGATCAACACCACCGGCACCACCGCCACGGACATGACCAGCACGGTCAACCTGAGCGGACACACCGCCGATCTGCTTTTGTCGACCATGACCATGGCCAACCGCACCCAAGGCTTGAATGCGGCCACTGCCACTTTCTCCTTTGACGAAGGCACTCTCGATGTGACCACGCTGAACATGGCGAGCCGGACGACCGCCGCCAGCTCCGGCAACGCGACGGCGACCGTGAACCTCGGCGACGGCGCGGCGGTCGGATCCCCCACCACCACGATCGGCACCCTCAACATGGCGGTGAACACTAGCGCGGGTGGTGCGGTCGTCGCCGACCTCAACGTCACCGGAGGCACCGTCAACATCGGCACGGGCACCGGCACCGCGATCAACATGGCGAACGCCGGCACCGGTCGCACCGTCACTTCCACGATCGATCTGACCGGCGGCACCGTCAATGTGACCGGCAACATCATCCGCACGGGCGGCGCCGGCACGGAGAATGCCACGATCACCCTCGATGGTGCCATCCTCGACCTGAACAACAACAACATCGGCACCGGAACGGCGACGATCGTGTTGAACGCCCAGTCGGGCACCCTGCGGAACGTCAACCAGATCAATGGTGGCGGCAACCTGACCAAGACCGGGACCGGCACCCTCGTCCTCGAGGGCAACAACAACTACACCGGGCGGACCATCATCAGCGCGGGCACCGTTTCGATCTCGTCGGAAGACAACCTCGGCGACAACCCGGGCACGTTCAATGCGGCCCAGCTCGAGATCAACGGAGGCAGCCTGACGACGACGGCGACCATGGTCATCGATGACGCCAATCGCGGCATCACGATCGGGGCTTCGGGTGGCGGAATCAACGTGGCCGATACCACCGACGTCACTTTCGCCTCGACGAACAGCTTCGTCCTGACCGGTGACCTCACGAAGAGCGGGGACGGAGCTCTCTACATCAACAGCACCTCCACGGGTTCCGGACAGGTCCTCGTCAATGCCGGCACCTTGGGCGGCACCGGCACCATCAGCGGCAATACTTCGGTGGCATCCGGAGCGGTCCTTACCGGCGGCACCGTCGGCACCACGGGCACCCTCAACTTCAACGGCGCCGTGAGCATGGCGAGCGGCAGCACCTGGCTGGTGGACCTCGTCGAGACCACCAGCGGGGATTCCGACCGGATCATCGTCGCTGGCCTGCTCTCCCTCGGAAATTCGGAGCTGGATATCGCCCTGACGGGAACCTTCAGCGGTGGCAGCTACATCATCGCCACCTTCGGAACCCTGTCCGGGACCTTCAACAACCTGGACGAGGGCGATTACATCGGAGACTACCGGATCAGCTATGGGATTGAAACCGCCAATTCCATCACCCTCACCGCGGTTCCCGAGCCGGGCACTCTCAGCCTGCTGGGACTGGGTCTGGGTGGTTTGTTGTTCCGTCGGCTTCGCCGCCGGCGGGCGGCGGCCCAGGTGGATGACGAGGGGCGCGCCTGAGAAAGAATTCCCGCGAAAAATCCGAAACCGGCGTAGATTCTCCGCGCGGCCGGCGAACCGGGTTCACCGGCTGAACCCCGAGGGACCGTTCAGATGGGCTCTGGGAGCCCCGCCGCGAACCCCCTGATGTCTCGCAAGACTCTCATCATCGCCGCGATCCTGCTGACGGCCGCCCTGGCGGCGCTCTGGTTTGCCCGACGTCCCATTTACGCCGCCATCAAGGAATGGCGGGCTGGTTCGCTCGTGTCCAAAGCCGAGCGATTGGCCGAGGAGGGGGAGCCTCGTTCGGCGTCACAGGCAGCAACCGCGGCGTGGCAGCTCAACCCGAAACGCATCGAAACAGTGAGGCGTTTGATCAAGCTCGGTCGGCGGGGCCTGCTGGCCGATCTCCCGGGGGTGACCCTGATTCTCTTTTTCCACGAAGACCGGGATCCGGCGGATCGCGAGGACATTCTGAAGTGGACCCTGGACCGCGGGGATCCCGCCTTTTTCGAGCAACTTTATCCCAGCCTCGACGAGGCGACGCGAAAGGATCCGGGGATTCGCTTGCTGCATGCCCGCAAGCTCGCCCTCCAGGGACGTTTCCTCGAGTCCGTCGAGGAAGCGCGGGCCCTCGAGGTCGATGCCCCCTCCGAGGAGAACTCCCTCCTGATCGCGGAGGTGCTGCCGCGCCTGCCCGGCAATCCCGTGGCTGCCCGCCAGGCCCGCGACCGGATCGTCAAGCTGATGGAATCTCCCGACGAAGCCGTCGCCCTGCGGGCTTGGCGGCTTTTGACGATCCTGCCGGCGGATCTCCGGGATCCCGGCCCGGACTTCGACCCGACGGCGTGGCTGGCGAAAAAGTCTACCGCCCTCGCCGCCGACCGGGTCGCAGCGGCGCGCCTCGAAGTGTCGCGCCTGCCGGCCGGGGAGCAAGCCGAGGCAATCCGATCCAAGGCGAACGAACTGGCCAAGGACCTCGCGGCGATGCCGGCGCTGGTGCGCTGGTGCCTCGAGAATGAACGGGGCATTGCCCTCCTCGATCTGCCGGAAACCTCTTTCCTCGCCGATCCCGCGGTGTTCAGCGCCCGTCTCCAGGTGTTGTTGGAAACCGAGCGTTATTCCGAGGCGAAGGCCTTCCTTGCCAAAGCACCCGCAGGATTTCCCGAGAGCGTGGCCGGCAGCCTGACGGCGGTTTTCCTGAAGATCGAGGGACGCTCCTCCGAGTCGGTCTCGGCGTGGCGCCGGGTGCTCGACCGCGCCTCCTCCCTGCAGGTCTACAGCGATTGCCTCTCCATCCTGAGAGTGGCGGAGCGGTTTGGAGAGGAAGAGGTGGCCGAAAATGTCGTCAAGGTCATCGTCGCCATGCCGGGGAACCGGCTCCCCCCGAGCGAGTCGCTGGAATTTCTCGAACCTCGTTTCGCCGAGCGTCAGGGAGAATGGCTGGCCTTCTGGCGCGGCCTGCTCCGCTTCCGGGGAAACGACCCGATCGCGGGGGAGCAGGTGGCCTTTCTGGAACTCGGGGTTTCGGGCGGCATCGATCCCCAGGTCAACATCGAGCGCACCGGCAAGGCGCTGCAGCGATACCCCTCGGTGCCCCGCTTCCGGGCCACTCACGCGCTCTGGCTTTTGAGGGAGAACCGCAACCAGGAGGCGATGGATGTCTTGCGCGACTCCGAGATCAACTGGAACGAGGCGGACCCCCAGGCCCGGACCGCTTACATCATCGCTCTCCTGCGTCTGGGGGCGCGGAGTGATGCCGAGTCCCTGGCACGGTCGATCCCGTGGCAGAAGATCGGTCCGGTGCGACGATCCATCCTCCAAGCCCTGCTCACGGAAGCAGCGGGCTCGCCTTCATGAGAACCTTTTTGATCAGCGTGGCGTTTTTTGGATGCGTTTGGCTCGGGGCCTTCGCCCAGGAGGGCGCGAACCCTGCCGCGGCGCCGCCGGATGTGCCTGCGGTGCTCGGCGAGCTGGTGGCCAAGGCCAACGGGGGGGATGCCGCCGCCGCCAAGACCATGGTGGAACGGGTGCTCGGCTTCGGGCGCGTTTCCATGGACGCGAAGTTCCGCGAGGATGTCGAGAAGGCTTCGCCCGCGGAGGCAGCGCGGATTCTCGGGGTGACCCTGCTCCGCATCCCCAGCCCGGAGATGCAGTCGGAAGGGCTCCGCTGGCTAGAAAAGGCCGCGGGCGAGCAGTCGGCCCTCGCGATGGAGGCCCTCGCGCAGATCCTGATCGACGGGGGCTTTGGCAGGGAACGCGATGTGGATCGGGCCGTGGCCCTGTTGAAGGAGGCGCGACTCCTCCCCGGAACCGAGCAAGCCGACCGCATCCTTGGCGATCTCTCGCTCAGCGGCACGGGCATACCGAAGGATGCCGCGATCGCTCTCGAATACTATCGCAAAGGTGCCGAAGCCGGACGGGTCTCGTCACTCCTCGCTCTCCATCGCCTTTTCCGCGACGGGATCGAGTTCCCCGCTGATCCGGTGATGGCGGAGAACTATGGGCGGGCCGCGACCGAATCCGGTGACGCCGAGGCAGCCTGGGAGATGGGCCTGTTTTTCGAGAAGTATTCTTCGGCGGCTCCGGAATGGCTGCGCGCCATGGAATGGCTGAAAACCGCCGCCGATCGGGGGCACCTGCCGGCGGCGCTCCGGCTTTCAGAATACAGCTTCGAGGGGCGGGTCGGAGCACCCAATACGGAGGAGGGCGTGCGTTGGCTGCGCACCGCGGCCGGCAATGGCAGCTCCGAAGCCTGTGCGCGCATTGGCAAGGCCTACCGCGAGGGGAAGGTGCTGCCCGAGGATCCGGTGGCCTCGACCGCTTGGTTCAGGGTCGCCGCGGAGCTCGGGCATGCCGGGGCGGCCAATGTTTACGGTCTCGCTCTGGTAACAGGGTTCGGTATCACATCCAACCCTGTTGAAGCGGTGGAATGGTTCCGGCGTTCGGCGGAGCAGGGCTTCAGTGATGCGAAGGTGAATCTCGGCGAACTTTACTGGCGCGGCGTCGGGGTGGGGGCGGACTTGAAGGAGGCGCGAAGGCTTTTTGAAGAATCGGCGCGCTCGGGATCAGCGGCAGGGGCGGAGAAACTTGCCCGCTTTTTGCAGGATGCCGGCAGCAGCGGCCGGGACAGGATCGAGTCCGCTGTCTGGGCGGAGCGTGCTGCCGAGCGTGGCAGTGCGACGGCCCGCGAGCTGGCCGGTCAGATCCAGGGAAAGCTCACCGAGAGTGAGCGGGAGGAGGTCCGTTCTGAACTCGCCAAACCCTGATCCCGCGCCCCGGCTTCACCTCGAAATCCATGAACCCCCTTGCTCCGGGTCCCGGCATGATGCGCGAACTGGTGGTCTTCTCCGCCTCCTGCGGCGCGGCGCTCGCCTGCGTGCTGGTGCTGCGACGCCTCTGGACCTGGCGGCGGGGTCTTGATTTCGGTGACGGGGTTCGCAAGCTGCAACGGGAACCGATCCTGCGAGTGGGCGGCATCGCCCTCTACGCCGCCTTTCTCGTTTCATTTCTTTTCGCGCCGGGCACCGAAACGTCCAGTGCGGCCGGATCGCTGGGCGGGATCGGTTTTTTCCTGCTCGGGTCCCTCATGTTCCTGCTGGGACTGGCCGACGACCTCTACGGGCTCTCACCCCTGCTCCGCCTCATCACACAGGTCGGGGTCGCGATCGGCGCCCACTTCTGCGGTTTCCGCATCGATATCATCACCCATCCTTTCGGGGCGGATCCGATCAATGCCGGCGAATTCAGCCTGTTCATCACCATTCTCTGGTTTGTGGCGATCCCGAACCTGATCAATCTCGTCGACGGGATGGACGGTCTTGCCGGCGGGATCTCCCTCTTCCTTTTCCTGACCCTCGCCTCGCTGGGTGCGATCTCGGGGAACATCGGGCTGCTGACCTTCAGTGTGGCCATGGCGGGCGGAGTCGTGGCTTTCCTGGTCTTCAACCTGCCCCCGGCCCGTATCTACATGGGCGATGGTGGAGCCTACCTGCTGGGATTTCTGATCGCGGGGGCGTCGCTATCGAGCTCGAACAAAGGTTCCATCTTCGGCTCGTTGCTCGTCGTCATGATCGTGCTGGGGTTTCCCATCCTCGACACCGCGCTGGCGATGACGCGTCGCGCTCTCTCCGGTCTGCCGGTGACACGGCCGGACGCACTCCACCTGCACCATCGCCTGCTCACGCTCGGGATTTCGAAACGGAATCTCCTCTTCGCGCTCTACGGGATTTTCGCCAGCCTGTCACTGCTGGGCCTCAGCGTCTTTCTCTCGGCCGGTTATTCGCTGCCGATTGTGGGCATGATCGCCACGATCGGCACCATCCTCGGCCTGCGCTTTCTGGGCCTGCCGCACAATCTTTCCGAAGCTCGCAAGACCATCCGCGATGTCATCGCCGCGCGGAAGGACGTCCGCTACGCCTATTCCATCTCCCAGGTATTGGAGCATGAGTTGGAGCGCGCGGGTTCCGCGGAGGTGTTCTGGCAGCGATTCGCCGACTTTTTGCCGCGTTTGTCCCTGGTTCCCATCGTCCCCGGGGTGGACCTGCCTCCCTGCGATCGATCACGGGTGGTCATCCTGAAGCTCAACGAAACCAGCATGTGGGTGCTGCGCTGTCCCAAGGGGGACGGTGTCACCAAACGTTGGGAGCGAATCGTGCGCTGCTTTTTCCCGGTCGTGGCGGGTGCCCGGGCGCGCTGGAGCGACGAACCGCTCGCGTGGATGGGATTCCACCAGTTCGAGACGCCCGCCGAGCTCCTGGCCGCCATCGCCGCACTCGAAAATCCCCCCGAAACCGCCCCGGAGGCGGGGGCAGGGGAGGGGCGGGAAGAGCCTGAGCCCCCCCTTGATCGCGGAGCCTGAAGCGGTGGCGTCAAAATTTCCGCTCCCGGATCGCCAAGAATCTTGACACTTGTGGCCCCAAATGGTGTTATTCGGGCCGATTTTCGATGCTTCCCAAAATTCCAGTCCGGGTGCTGTTCGGCGCCCTTTTTTGTTGGCTCCTGACAGGCCCCCTTTTCTCTCAAGATCCCGCTCCGGTGGAGGAGGAGGGTGAAGAGGCCGAGTTTGTCAGCGATGCACCGAGCACGCCGACCGATCTCTCGCCGAGCGCGTCGACGGATCCTTCTTCCATCACCCTCGCCGAGGATTATTCCCCCGGCCTGGAGGGCGAGTCGCTCCTGTTGCCGGGCGGAGAGCAACCCACGTCCCGCTTTAAGGTGGATCTATTGGGATCGACTTCCTACATCTACGACTCCAACACCACCCAGTCCGTCAACGGCACGAGCGCCTCGATGTTCTCCTTCGGTCTCGGGGCGAGCGTCCGGTCCAGCGATCCGCGCGAGCGGGGCGGCTTCTACGGGTTGAACTACCAGGGGCAATATTACCTTTACGATGAGAGCGCCGATGAGTTCGGACGTGATCCCTACGAACAATCCGTCGGCGTTTTCGTCGGAGTGAATGGTGCCAAGACCCGCATCCGCCTCGATGTCGACTACCGCGCCAACAACGGGAACTCGGTCGAGTTCGACAATGTCTATCGCGAGACGCGCCGCGCCGCCAGCGACGACTACAACGTGCGTCTCGGGATCTCCCGCGACTTTTACCGGGGCAACCTGGAGTTCGGGGCGGGTTATGCGCTGAGGGACTTCGATGAAGCCAACGGGATCAGCGACGGCCTCAATTCCTACGGGGATGTCGCCTGGTTCACCACGCCCTCCTTCGCCCCCAAGTCCGACATGGGCCTCGGCCTGAAGTTCGGCACGGACGACTACCAAGGGCAGGGCCTCCAGGATTTCGTGACGCCCTCCTACCGCTGGCGTTACCGCCTTTCCGGCAAGACCTCGATCAAGAACTCCTTCGGCTATGAGTTCCGCTCTTCCGAAGGCCCCGGTGCCCGCGAGACCCAGAACCTCGTTTACGATGGAGGCATCGACTGGGTCCTGACGCCGAAGACGGGTTTCGGTCTGGGATATTATCGTCGCGTCCAGCCTTCCTTTGTCACCAACCAGGAGGACGTCACCTCCACCGGGGTGAACCTCAACCTGGTCAACAAACTGCCCATGCGTTTCGTGCTGAGCACCCGGGTCGGATTCGAAAACGCGGCCTACGAGCCCACCAATGGAGGCGTGCCGAGCGGACGCGAGGACGATTTCCTCAAGCTGGCCATCGACCTCAGTCACCCGCTCATGATCACCGAGCGGATCCGTGGTGAATGGGGCGTGTTTTTCCATTATAACCAGAACGATTCAACCCTCGCCCCGGTGGAGTTCGACCAGAATGTCGCTGGCATTCGCGTGGGCTTGGTTTATTAATTCCGAGGCGTTTTCCTCCCTTGTAGTCCACCCCCGACAGTCATGAAAAACCCGCTTTTGCTCCTTCTCGTCGCTTGTTTTCTGATCGCGGTTCCCTCCGGCGTGTTCGCCCAGAATCCGGGCACCCGCGATGTCTCTGGCTCCGTTTTCAGGGATCCCAATACCAACGGTCGACTCGACAAAAACGAAAAGGCGGTCGAGACCGGAACGGTGTGGCTCTACCGAGTCGAAGCCAACGGCCAACTCACCAAAATCCGCGGACCGCTGCCCACCAACGCCGGTGGCCAATACAATCTCAAGAACGTTCCTTTCGGTCGTTACGTCCTCGCGATCCGTTACAACCGCACCGGCCAGTCGGTCCGCACCGGGATCTTCCGGGTGGGCAAGGGTACCAAAGGCTTGACCCGCAACGTCCCTTTCATCACTCCGCAGACCGCCTCGAAATACCCGGGTTACCAGCAGACCGCCAACCCCGGGAACCTGCAGGACGGCAACCAAGGCAATTCTCCCTCGGCCCCGTGATTTAAGGAAAGGTCCGGGGACGGGCTACGGCTTTCCCCCCGGAATTTCGAGGAGCGGGTTGTCTGCCATCAACCCGTTTTCTGCTTGGGTAACCGAATCGGTCCCGCTATAGTTCCAACATGGCACACACATCCAGTCAACGCGGCATGGCGGCAAAGGGCGGTCGATCCCTGATGATGGCAATCCTTGGGCTGGGTTTGCTCACTAGTATGGACTCTCAGGCCCAGGAGCCGCTCCGGGCACAAGAGGTGGGAGCCGGTGCGTCCGAAGTCCCCGCGCAGATCACGACCACCGGCGAGGTCCGTCAGAACCTGCACCTGAAACCAGGTGACATCGTTTCGGTCAATGTCTTCAGCGAACCATCGCTGACGGGTGCCTTCCCCGTGGGGCCCGAGGGCAACATTGTGTTCCCCTTGCTCGGGCAGGTGCCGGCCGCGGGCCAGACCTCGGTCGGGCTTGGGGACGAGATCAAGGCCCGCTTGGAGAAAGACTACATCCGCAGTGCCCAGGTCTCGGTGGCGATCGCGCAGGAGGCGAAACTCGCCCCGCATGCCGTGACCGTGATCGGACAGGTGATGCGCCCCGGGCAGGTCGCCTTCGAGCAGGGGACTCCCATGGATCTTTTCACCGCCATTTCCACCGCAGGTGGGCTCACCGAACAGGCCAACAAATCGCGCATCGAACTGAAGCGGCGCGAAGGCGGCGACCTCCGCACCCGCACCCTGGATCTCGAAGGTGACCGGGTCCTCAAGCTGCTCGACAAGGACACGATCATCGTGCACGCCCTGCCGCCGAAGGTGGAGGTCGAGAAGGTCCTGAGCACGGTCACCGTGATCGGGGAGGTCAAGACTCCCGGACAGGTCGTGGTCAAGGAAGGCAAGACCCTCGACATCATCGAGGCCATCGCGATGGCTGGCGGCTTCACCCCCTTGGCCCGGCCTTCCAAAGTCTATGTCCGGAGGCCCGCCGCCGACGGCAGCGTGCAGACCTTCGAGGTGAACGTCTCGAAAATGCAGAAGGACAACACCCAGCCTTTCATCCTCCAGCCCAACGACACGGTGACGGTCCAGCAGACGATCTTCTGATCCTGCCCTTCCGGAAACCTTCTCTTCCCACCTGTTGGTCCAGCCCCTCCCGCCTTGTCCTTTTTTCCATGAGTCAACCATCGTCCCCGGAGTCTGAAGCCGTCGAAGTGAGTTCGTCCCGGGGTTTCAAGGATTACTTCCGTTGGATCCTGCGCCGCTTCTGGATCCTCCTCACCGGGGTCCTTGGCGGTTTTTTTCTGGGTCTCTACCTCTATTCCATCACGCCGGCGACCTACGTCTCCTCGGCGACCATCGAGATTCTCCGGGTGAAGAAGGACGCCGCCGACGTCAAGGAGGAGGAACAAATCCGCATGACCGGGGCCGCCGAGATGCTCTCGGCATCGGAACGTCTCCGTCTCCCGCAAATTTACACCGAGGCGGCCAAGAGCCCCATCCTCGCCGAACGCAAGGACCTCGTGCCCAAGCAAAGGCAATTCCCCTGGACCGATCCGCCGGAAGTCGACACCCGCGAGGTCCGGCCCGACACGGTCGGCAGCATGATCTCGCGTTTCGTCAACGTGCGCTGGCGCACCGACACCGCCCTGCTCGATCTCTCCGCATCCCACACGGATCCCGCCGTCGCCCGCGACGTTCTCGCCGCGGTGCTGACCGCCTATGAAGATCTCACCCAGAGCCGGGTCGAGGGATCTTCGGAGTACGCCCTCGATTACATCCTCAAAAGCTCGGCCGAGATCAAGGACAAGCTCCTCGGTCTCGAGGGGACCCTGCAGCTCTACGAACGTTGCTCCACGGTGAGCAAGGAGATCGACGAAGCCGAGCGCCAGATCGCCGAGATGGAAAAGCGCTACCTGCCGAAGTGGCCGCCGCTGATCGAGGCGAAAGAGCTGCTGCGCATCCTCGACGAGCGTTTTGTGAATGAGCTCAACCAGGTCATCAGCCTCAACGAGGAGGAGAAGAAATTCTGGGACAGCAACCTCAAGGTGCTTTCAAACGTCTCCGAGAGCGACCTGACCGATGCGAAGCGCAAGCTCGTGCTGACCCGCTCGAACGTGCTCGTGCGCGAGCTCGAGGCGGAGAAGCAGGTCTATGACAACCTCATCCTCCAGTTGAAGGAGGGCAACGTCGCCCGTGGTTTCGCGGGGCGTCAGTTCGAGGTGGTCCAGCCGCCGACTTTGCCCGGCAAACCGGCCGGTCCGATCCGGAGCAAGATGCTGATCCAGTTCGCGGGTGGTGGATTCATGCTCGGACTCGCCATTATTTTCCTGCTCGGCATCCTCGATCCCACGATCCGCACGGTCGCCGAACTCGAGCAACTCGCCGGCATCCCGGTGATCGCGGCCCTCCCTGCGTTCACGAAACGCGATACCCGCCAGGGGAACCTCGCTCTCGCCGGTGATACGGAATCGTCGCCAGCGGAAGCGGTCCGGACCCTGCGGGCGGGGCTGACCTTTCTGGGCACCGCCGAGGAGCGCTGCACCTTCCTGGTCACCAGCTCGATTCCCGGAGAAGGCAAAAGCTGGGTCGCTTCGAACCTCGCCCACTCTTTCGCCGCCCAGGGGGACCGCACCCTGCTGATCGACGCCGACCTTCGCCGCCCAGTTCAGTCCGAGATCTTCGGTTATGCCAAAGATTCCAAGGGGATCGCCGACCAGCTTTCGCTCGGCACCTCCCTCAAGGAGATCCTGATCCGTTCTGAATACTCCGAAAATCTTTTCCTGATGCCCGCGGGCAGCCGCTCCGCCAACCCCGCGGAGCTGCTCTCCGGAAAGGGTCTGCGACCCCTCATCGAAAAACTCACCGAGTACTTCGACCGCATCGTGATCGACTCGGCTCCCATCGTGCCCGTCAGCGACACGGTGCCCATCGCCAAGATGGTGCAATCCGTCGTCCTCGTCGTGCGAATGGGCAAGACACCCAAGGCAGCCGTCAACCGCACCATCCGGGTTCTGAGCGAAAACGCCTCTCGTCCCGTCGGTCTGGTGGCCAATGGGATGCCCAAGACCATGACGACGGGTTCCCACGAATACTACTACTCCTACACCTCGGGAGGCAGTTATTCGGGATACGCTTCAAAGAGCTGAGTTTGACCACCGTGCCGGGACCGCTTTTCCCATGAGCCCTCCGCGCCGCCAGATCCCCGGGATGGTGCGATGGCTGGCCATCGTGCCTTTCCTCGCCGCGTTTTTCTACGCGCCCCTCGCCTTCGGCGGCACCACTCCGGAGACTTCCGCTTACCTCGACTGGCTCCTCCTCCACGGATTCCTTGCCTGGTTGCTGGTGCTGGTTTGCGAGCGCCGCCGTCCGCGTCTTCCGCTGGTTCCACTCGTCGCACTCGCATCCCTCGCGATCATCGCGGTGCTTCACATTATCAATCCGCGCTCATCACTCGATCCGGTCTTCCCGGATTTCATCCCGAATCCGTCCCATCTGCGCTGGTTGCCGGGTTCGGTCGATGTCGCCACCACCACCGCCCAGTTGCTCCACATCGGCGCCCTCATCCTCGGTGGCCTGGCGCTCTTCGACTACCTGCCCCACGCGATGACCCGTTGGTGGTTCATCCAGACCGTGGCCTGGTCCGGATTCGTCGTTGCCGTGATCGGGATCTATCAGAAGGCTTCGGGAGCGGATGCCATGCTCTGGACGATCCCGGAGAGGTCGGGATACAACTTCTTCTGCGCCTACCGCTACCACGCGAACGCCGCGTCCTTCCTCAACCTCGCCTGGCCGGCGGCCTTCGCCATCTGGATGCGCAGCCGGCTCGAGTTGGCCGGCAGTCTGAGGGCCTCGCTCGATCTCTCCGTCTTTCTCGTGACCCTCGCCGCGGTCTTCGTGAACTCTTCCAAGGCCGGTCACGTCCTCGGCTTGCTGGGATTTGTCTGGATCGTCTGGCGCTTCCGTTCCGACCTGTTCGTGAAGTCCACTTCCCGCACCGGAGCTCTCATCATCGGCGGCTTCGTCTCGCTGGTGGCCGCGATCCTCGTGATGCCCGGCATCGTTACCAGCTTCTCCAAGTGGAACGAACTCGCGGCGGACGGAGGCAGTCTGATGGGTCGCCTTTACGCCTATCAAGCCTGCTTGCACGCCCTCTCCCAGGCGGGAGCGTTCGGCACCGGGGCGGGCACCTTCCACTATGTCTTCCCCTTCCACACTTATCACCTCGGCGACAAGGTGCAGGGCTTCTGGCTCCACGCCCACCAGGACTACCTGCAGACCCTGATCGAATGGGGGGTGCTTGGCGCGCTGGCCTGGGCGGTGGTTGTGTTCGGGGCATTCCTCCGGCTTTGGTCGCGGGCGCGCGAGGCTCGGCGGGCGGGGGTCACCGAGATCACCGCGAGCATCGGCCTGCTCGCACTTGGGCTCGTGCTGCTCCACGCGATGGCCGACTTTCCCCTGCAGATCCCCTCGCTGCAGTGGCTCTTCGTCTTTTACGTCGCCCTCGGGTGGTCACTGGGCGCGAGCCTCACCGCGAAGCAGGAGCCGACGGGCGCTGAGGCGCCGTGATCCGGAGCTGCACCTTCAGCAACAGCCATCCGAAGCCCGCGATCAGCAGGAAGGTGAAGGACAGCGAAAAGTAACCGCTGATGTCGTGGACCTTCTGAAGATCCGCCCCCGGATGGGCCACCGCATGCCGCACCAAATAGATGACGCGGATGCAGTTCATCACGAAAGCGAATCCAAGACCTGACGCCACCAGCAGGATCCGTGGGGCGATTTTAAGCCGCAGGTATTCCCCCAAGACGAAGCCGGCGAAGATCCCGCTCTGGAAAGACCGGATCCCGCTGCAGCCATCGCTGACCTGGAGTGGGATGCCGTTTGCATAGATCGTTTCGCCCGAGCTTTCCAGCGGCAGCCCGAGCATGCGATTGACGAAGAGTGCAGTCTCCAGAACCCCGACCGTGAGCCCTTGAATCAACGATTTTTCAAAGTTCGTCGGCAAGGGCACAGCGAGGATCACGAGCAGGCCGCAGCCGGTATAGGCGATGATGCGCCTCCCTTGGAGCATGGCCATCAAGATCACGGTCAGACCGAGCACGACCGAGGCGTGAAGGTAGAGCGGGGTCCGCCAACCGGAGTCCGCCCATTGGGTCATGCGTAGCAAAGTGATGAGCAGCAAGGCCGCACCGACCATCAGGATCACGAAGGGTTGGCGGGTGAGACGCCGGAGGCCCTCGTCGAGCTGCGTTTCAGTCAGGCCGGACTCCGCCCAGCGCTGCATGAACAGGTAGGGCAGCAGAAAGGGGATCAGGAATCCGTAGTCGTAGTAGGTGCCATCGTTCCAGGTCGGCATCAGGGCCATCGCGAGCTGGAGATGGAGCAAGCTGAGAAAGGCCCAAAAAGCGAAGGTGCGGGTCGCGAACCTTCCTTGGATGCTTTTGAGTCCTTTGCTGGCGGTGGTGTTCATGTTAGGAAACGGAGCGCGGTTCGGCGAGGCTTTCTTCAATTGCCGTGGCGACCCGATCGATGGAAACTTCCCGCAGCTTCGCGACGCGGTCGAGCCATTCCTCCTCCACCGGCCCGGTCTTCCGCGGCGAGGCGGTGAGACCGGCGAGGAATTCGGCCAGCGCCGCGACTTCGCCCGGTGCGACGGCGCAATGCCCCCCTGCCCGCAGGTCTTCGGCGATGGGGCCGTCCGGGCCGACCCATATGATGGGGCGCTCCAGCAGACGCACCAGCGCCAGCTTGCTCGGCCAGAGGCAGCCGGCCGTCTCCGGCCGCTGGGTCACGATCAATGCATCCGCCGCCAGCAGGCTCGCCGGCAGTTCGGACTCCGGCGCGTAGTCCCTCCAAAAACAGCGTCGCAGGCCGAGTTCATCGGCCCGCTGCCTCGCCTTTCCGATCTCTTGTCCGCCGCCTTGAAAGACGAGGTCGATCGCGTGGCCCTCGGCCTCGAGCAGGGACTGCGCCTCGAGCAGCGTTTCCCACTCGTGGGCGCGCCCCAGATTGCCCGAGTAGAGCCAGGTGAACGGACCCGCCGTTTCGCGGGTCGGTCCAGTGGAAGGTGAGCGCATCTCCGACGGCCACGGGGCCACGATTTCGCAAGGCGCGGGGCTGGCGATGCGGTTCTTCATCGCCTCGTCCAAGGCGATGATCAGGTCACATTGTCGATAGACCCGTCTCATCAAAGCCGCGGTGAAGCGATGCAGCAGCGAATCGTCACGCACCTCGCCGAGCGCGACCGCGACATCGGGATAAAGGTCCATCGCCCAGTGGATCCACTTTGCCCGCAGATGCCTGAGACGGCCCGCGAGGGACACGACCGGCAGCAGGGGAGGAGAGGTCAAAAACACCACCGCATCGGCGCGCGGAGCCCGCAGCAGCGACCACTGGAGCCGCATCAGCGAGAACAACTCGCGCAACATCCGGCTACCGAACATCGTCTTCCCGCCGCGGTAGTCGGCGCGGTCACCGATGAACGTGACCTCGTGCCCGCGTTTCACGAGCTCCGCCGCCACCTCCCCCGCCAGCCGCGCCGTCGGCGCCGGATCAGGAGGAGTGAATTGGTTCACGAAGCAAAGGCGGGACGCCGTTACTTCGTTGTTCCTGGTTCTTGGTTCCTGGTTCAGGAGGGAGTGCTGCGTTGAAGATAAGCGATGAAGCCGCCGACCTTGGACTCGGTCTTCTGAGTGAGTTGGAAAAGCGCTTCAAATTGAGCGGCCGAGACATAACTTTGGTCGAGAGCAATGTAGAGCTGGCTCTGGACCTCAGATACCGAACGCTGGGCATAGCGAAGGAACTTGATGAACTCCGCGTTCGAGCCGGCATCGTAACCTTCCGCAGTGTTGTGCATCACAGACCCGGCCGCGCGGCGGACCTGGTCTGCGAGACCAAAATCCCTGGGAAAAGGTGCATTTGCTGAGACGCGATAGACCTCCTGCGTCAGCTCTCTCGCCAACTTCCAGGCTTCGAGGTCTTCGAATCGGTCAATCCTCATTGCTTCCTGACCAAGAACCACGAACGCCGCCTTCGGATGGCCTCACCGGGGTGAGGCCATCCGAAGGCGGCTAACCAGCATCCTCTCATACTCCGCCCACGCCGATTCGAGATCATCATAACCGATCGCTCCGGCGAGGAGGACGCGGGCGGGAGGTTTGGGTTTGCCGAGCAGGCCGATCAGGAACTTCGCCTCGCGCATCAGGTAGCTCGTGTCGTAGGGGTGGTAGGGGACGCCCTCCGGCAGCCAGGTAAATCGAAAGACCCACATGGGCTGCGAGGAGAGCGGTGACACGAACTCGAGGACGAGCACCTCGTGGGATCGACCGGCGATCTCGATGCTGCGCGAGGGATGCGTCGCTTTTAGCACCGCCCCGCTCGCGCTCATGCAGACTTCCGGCACGTGGCCGAAGACATCGTGAACGAAGCGGGAGTTGCCCGCGTCGTATTCGAAGTAAAAGAACTCGAGCCGGGCGCCTCCCGAGTTGTCGCTCATCGCCGGGAAAAAAGTCCCGCATCGGGCATCCGCGTAGGCGAGTTGTTGGACCGCCCCGCCGAGACGCTCGGGTTGTTCCACGAAGACATCGCGCCCCGATGCCGGTGTGGTTTCGGCGGTCGGCAGCGCGAGATCGAGGACGGGTGCTTTCGCCCAGCGCCGCTTCTCCGGAATGGTCCGGAGAAAGACAAAGGTCTCCGACAGGAGGATCAGGGCGGCGGCGGTCCACCAAAGGGTGCGGGTGCGCATGATTGGGTTACGGGTCACGAGGCAGGCACGCCGCGGACGGTGGCGCCGGGGGCGACATCCTTGACCACGACCGATCCGGCGAGGCAGCGGCTGCCCGGACCCAAGCAGACGCCGGGTCCGACAAAACTCTGCGCTCCGATCCAGCAGCCGTCCCCGACCTGGATCGGGGCGGTTTGCAAATCGAAGGTTTCCAATCCGAAGTCATGCGAGCCCGTGCAGAGAAAGGACCGCTGCGAGAGGCAGACGTTCGAACCAATCACGACCCGGTCGAGGCTGAGGATCAGGACCTCGTCGCCGATCCAGACCTGGTCGCCGATCTCGATCCGCCAGGGGAAGGTGACGTTGACTCGTGAGCGGATTACGACCGCTGCGCCCACCTTAGCCCCGAAGGCGCGCAGGGCCGCCACTTTCAAGGGGGAGGGGACCGGGAACCAAGGCGCGAAGAGCAGGGAGCGGACCACCCACCAGGCAGCCTCCTTCCAACGCGGAGCGCCGCGGTCAAACCCGGCGTTGTTGAACTTGGACAAATCGATCATGAAGCGTTTCGACGCTGATTTTGGGACGCCGCACTTCTGGTTATCCTCTCGCGATCCGTTTCTCCAACAGAATCAGCGACAACAACAGCTCGGCGTAGGTTCTCTGCAGGGCATAAAACCATCCGGGCCAACCATCGAGGATCGCACCTTTCACGAAGAGCGTGTAGAGAAACGCGGCGGGGGCGGCGGGCCAGATCATTCGCCGCAGCCGGTCGGGCCATCCGCCTCCACCACCTTGATCGAGCTTGTCCGCCTCCAGCACCGCATACTTCCACTGCGACTGGACCCAGCGGGAGAGCGGTTTGCGGTCGTCGTGGTCAATGCGGTTTTGCAATGATCCAGACCTGCCGTCGATCTCGAGCAACTGGGTGTGTCCATCGGCGATGTAACGGCAGCGCGAGCGATCGAAGAGCACCGCCCTCGGTGGATAGAGCGATCCGCGCAGCGGACGGCCATGGATGAGAAAGCGGAAGGGCGCATGATAGGCCGCAAGGTCCGGGTTCGAATCCAGCCCTTCGATTTCCCTGACAAACGCCTCATTCACCACGTAATCCGCATCGAGCGAGAGCACCCATCCCGTCGTGACGAGCCCGACCCCGTGGTTCCATTGATCGGTGTGATTGTCGAAAGGTCGCACCGCGACGCGGACGTTCGGATACTCCGCGCAGATCGCGAGGGTGGCATCGTTGCTGCCGCTGTCGAGCACGACGACCTCCCGCGCCCAGCGCAGCCCTTCGAGGCAACGGCGCAGGTTCGGCTCCTCGTTCCAGGTCAGGACCAGGGGAGTGACGGAAGAAAGAGTCATGGGGTAGGATTCGGAAGCCGGATGACGGAAGTCTATGAGCGACAGCTAATCGCTCCCAAACGAATTCACCCCGTATCGGAGCAGATACCAGATCGCGGCGAAACGTTCGCGCCTTTGGTAGGTGACATCCCAGGGTGTAGGCGGGGTTTGCGGCGAGGCGAAGTCGGACATCCACTCGACTCCCGGAATCAGTTTGCGGAACACCGCTGTCGCCCTCGGAATGTGGAACCAGTTCGTCACGATCACGGCGCGCTTGACCTTCAGGTCTTCAAGGATGGGGCGGGTCAGCAGGGCGTTTTCCCAAGTGGAGGTGGCCTTCGTCTCGATCACGAGACGGTCCCGGGTGACCGGGTCCCGTCGCAGGATCCTCTCCATGTGATCTCCATCTCCTGTCACGACGACCGGCACCCCGGGATAGATCGTGGCGAGCAGGCTGGTCCGGTGGGCCCGCACTTGGTCGCCGCCTCCGGGCACCACGATCGCATCCGGTGTCCATGGAATCGGCGAGCGCTCCGGATCCGGCCAGGCTCCCCACAGCAACCATACGATCGACCAGAGCAACGCCACCATCCCGAGAATCGCGATTTGCCTTTTTCGGAACGGAGACATGGAGCAAGGAGAAAGGAACGCACCAACAACTAGGAACTAAGAACCAAGAACGGAGGGCCGTTCCCCGCCCATCATCCACGCATACACCTCGCGCATTCTGGCAGCGACTTTCGGCCAGGTGAAACGATCCTCGACGAGTCGTCTCCCGGCGTCGCCCATCGCCGCGAGGTCCGCGGGGTTCATCTCGAAAAGCTCGCGCAGACCTTCGCTGATTGACCCGGTTTGCGCTTCGATCCGGATGGCGGCGTCGGCGGCGAACCCTTCCGGCAGGTTGCAGGCGGGAGTCATCACCACGGGGAGTTGGTAGGACCATGCCTCCAGCACCGCCATTGGCAAGCCTTCGCTGTGGCTCGGCAGGATGAAGGCATCCGCTTGGCGATAGAGAGCCTCCTTCGCGGCACCGAAGACCGGTCCGGAAAACACGAGCGATGGTCCCTCAGGATCGAGGGCAGCGTCGGCACCCTTGGCAAAGTCGAGTTCGAGCTCGTGGCCAAGCGTCTCCAAGTCGGCGGGATGATCCCCCTGGCCCCACCCGGCGATGATCCAACGCCAGTCGGGATGCCGCGACACCTTCCAGGCGCGCAGAGCCTCGACGAGGCCCTTTTTGGGGTGGAGGCGACCGAGGAAAAGCAGGGTCTTCCGTCTCGACTTTTCCGTCGAGGCTTCGAGTGCGGGGAGATCGACACCGTTGGGGATCACACAGACCGGCTGGCGGATTCCATAGGCGCGGATCACGTCGCGCTCCGAAGCGGCAAGCGCGTGAAAGGCGGTCGCGTGGCGCAGATGGGTCGCTTCGTAGAGAACCGAGGCGATCCGCTTTTTCCAAGCCGAGTTGCGGAGCGCCCAGGGATCAAGCATACCATGAGGCGAAATCAGATAGGGTATTCCGCTGCGGCGATGGGCGGCGTTGACCGCTGCCGATTGTCCCTGCCAGATCGCATGGACGTGGAGGAGTTCCGCGTCGCTCCCGCTCAGGCTGAGGGAAAGTTCCCGGGAAAAACCGAAGCGTCGGGGGCCGGTTGCGGGATGGGCGGTCACGGGCACCGGTGCCCAAGCGGGTCGATCCGCATCTGTGGCATCGTCCACGATGGATTCGACCGCGACCACCGTGTCCGGCACCTCGGCGAGCGAGCGCGTCAGCGACCTCACCACCTCCGCCACGCCTCCCGCGTGGCGCGAGATCGAATCGACCAAATGGAGGGCTTTCACCGTTTGCCGAGTTGTTTGAGCAGGAGTCGATCGACAATCCCGGGCCGCCTGGGTCCGATCCGGAGGGCGACTTCCGCCGCCTGCCGCAGACCGCTCCCAAATCGTTCCGGACCCCATTTCGAAACGATGCCGCGGCTTGCCTCCCCAAGTCGATCGCGCTCCGCTTCGGTCATCGCGGCGACGCGGGAGAGGGAGGCGGCGAGCGAGTTCACATCGAGCGGATCGAAGGTCCAGCCGTTCTCACCCGCTTTCACCAGATCGGGCGCGCATCCGCAGCGTTCCGAAACGATCACCGGCAGTCCCCCGGCCATCGCCTCGTTCACCACCAGCCCCCATTGCTCGATGGTGCTAGCGTGGACGAAAGCGCCGGCGTGGGCAAGGAAGCGTGGCAATTCGTCGATCTGGCGGAAGCCCGGAAAAAAGACCGAAGGCAATTTTTCCGGGCTGTTCGTGGTTCTTGGTTCCTGGTTCTTGGTTGGAAAATCCCACGGTGCGCGCTCGGCGATCGATAGGCCGAGTTTGTCGGCGTGCGCGAGCAGGGCTGGCTTGAGTTCGCCGTCGCCCAACAAGATGAGAGGCCAGGGGCGCCCGTCCTTGGTCCTTGGTCCTTGGTCCTTGGTATGATAGATGGCGTAGGCTTCGAGGAGGCGGAAGAGGTTCTTCTTTTCGATGAAGCGATTCGAGGCGAGAAAGCAGGGTGTGTCGGGCGCGTCTTGCTTCCGCCATCGGGCCGATTCCCGCGCGAAGTGCTCGTTGTCCACCGCATCGTAGCCTTCAAAGATGCGTTCGTCCGGCATGCCGAGTTGGCGCAGGTAGGCACGATGTGGCGTGCCGCCGACGAGCGCGGAGGAGGCGAGGGCGACCGCGCGACGTTTCACCCATTCGCGGAGCGGCGAGCGCGAGAAATCGTGCGGAGTGCTCTCGCTCATCAGGACGACCGGCAGTCCGCGCCGCACCGCCGCGTCGATCGCGGCGAAAGAATGCGGGATGATCCATCCGGGCACCCCGAGCACATCGGGCCGGTGAGCGTCGAGATGGGCCGCGAGCCGGCTGCCAATCAGGAGGCCCGTGTCCACCTCGCCGGGATGGGCCGAGAGGATGTGCCGCTCGAAAGGCTCGGGGTTCTCCGCCGGATCAAAGGCGTAGTCGTTCGACAGACGCGAGAGCTCGATCGAATCGACCACCGCGCCAGGCTGAGCCGCCGCCCCGCGGAAACGCGCCCGGAAATAGGGCGTGGAGACAAGCGTGAAAATCGCGATGCGCATCGCTCGGTTTCGCGGGGAATCCCGCCGGTCAGACCGGACGCGCGATCACGCCGATGCCCTCCGCGACGCGCGGGAAAATCCGGATGAATCCATTCATCAACGCCGCCGCCGCCCCGCTGCCGCCGTTGGTGTAGCCGAACCAGTTCTCCGGTTCGAAGCCGTGGCGTCGCAGCAGGGTGTTCAGCGTGCTCGCCGAATGGTGCAGCACGTGGTCGGGATGGATCCACTCGTGCCCCGCGAGTGCCCGGAAAAGACCCTTGATCGAATAGGCGTTCGGCACCGAGATGATGAGCCGCTCGTCGCCTGTCAGCACGGCCCGCAGGGCGGTCAGGGCCGCGCCGGGATTGTTGAGGTGCTCGAAGATCTCGCCCGCGACCACCAGGTCGAAGGGGCCGGCCGGATACTCCGCCGGCACCTCGATGTTGCCGATCCGGATGTTGGTGATGCCGTGTTGGGTGGCCAGCCAATCGACCATCGCCGCGTCGAGGTCCATGCCCACCACCTCCGCCGCGGTCTCCATGAGCCGGGTGTGGAGGAAACGTCCGTGCTCGATCGCCGACTCGGTCACCGGTGAATCGGTCGCGCCGAGATGGAGGATGCGTTTGCCGGCGCAGAGGTCCCGCAGGTAGGCGATGCGGTCGACGAAGGGGATGGAATGGAGCGGGTAGCGGTGCATGGAAACAGGGCTGGTCAGTTTTCGAAGAGCTGGTCGAGCGACTTCTTGTGCGAGGATGCGGCGGGTTCCGCGGGAGCCGGCGGGGCTTCCAAGGGATCGGGCAGATCGAGGAGTTTTACCGGCGGGGTTGCGGTGGATGCCGGGAGATCCTCGCGGGGAGCGGGCGCGTGCATCGCCTTGGCCGGGTGCCTTCGCCGCATCGACTTCCGCGCGTAGATCGTGGCGAGACCGAGGAAGACAAGGTTGTAAATCAAGCCCGGCAGGAAATCGACGGTCTGGTGGGTGACGGCGCGCATCGCTGACGGCACTGAGAGCATGTAGAGGAGCTTCGCGAAAAACGCGTCCCGTTCCAGGCTGGCGGTCCAAAGGCTGCGGAACAGGACCGCGATGATGACGAAGAAGAGGCAGCCGAAATAGCCGAACTGTTTGAAGGAATCGCCCATGCCGGTCACGGTGCTGCCCACCGGCATCGCATATTCGCGCAGCCCGAGATCAACGATTTCGGGGCCCTTCTTCTTGTCCACGACCCGCGGGTTGAACATCAAGGCATTCTTGACGTCCGACCCGACAAACTGCGCGGGAACGAAGCGCCACACGATTTCATCCCAGTAGGCCGCACCGAGTTCGTAGGAGTCGCGGAGTTGCGTGGAAAACATCACCGCGGCGGCATTGCGAAGTTCGAGAATCGCCTGCCCCTTCACGAACTTCTCGAAGTTGCCGACCAGATCGATTTCGGCCACCGCTTCCACGTCTTTTTCCGACATGGCGGTGCGATAGGTGCTGGTCGCGGGGATCGCGATCATGGCGAAGAGGATCGCCGCGACGACCACGAACCGTGGGGGGACGATGCGTTTTTGGTAATAGAGCGTGAGCGCGATCGTGATGATGAAAAGCGCCGCCCCCTCCCGCCGGCCGGCGAAAATGATCGCCTGCACCGGAATGATCGCCGCCACACCGACCAGCAACCATGAGACGAGGTCGCGTTTCTTCATCGCGTTGAAAAGCAGGATCGCGAGTCCGGGATAGATGAGCTGGTTGAAGAACAGATAAATCGTGACCCGCCCCGTCGCCATGGTGCCGCCCCTCTCCTCGATCGACATCCGGCTGATCAGGATGCCGAAGAAAAATCCGACGGCGACGAAGACGATGCCCGCATGCACCAGCCGACGCAGGTCCACCGGCATCGAGAACAAACCCGAAACCCAGCCCAACGGTTTGATTCGCGATCCGAGCAGGCATCCGCCGAGGCAAAGGATGGTGACGAACAAGATGGGGCCGATGGATTCCAGCGGCACGCCCCCGGGATCGCTGCGCAGGGAGACCGCCTGCGGCAGGACGAAGATGACGAAGGTCGTCGCCATGAAATAGGGGTAGTGATAAAACCGCTCACTCTTGAGCAGGCCGTGAATCACCACGCTGATGGCGAGAATCGCGAATGAGTAGAAATAGAAGGCTTCCATGTCAGTGGACCGGGGGCGTCGCGACGGAGCGGAACATCGCGACGTAGTCGCGGCTCAGGACCTCCCAGCTAAAGCGGTCGCGGATGCTGCGCCAACGGTTCATCGCCTCTTCGGCGCGATGGGGCGAATCCCAGGGCAGATTTTCCAGCAGGGCGGAAAGACCGCCGGGCTTCGAAAGATCAGCGACGATCCCGGCATCTCCGAGCACGTATTCGATCACCGGATGCCGGTGCCCGATCGTCGGCAGACCGTGGCTGAGCGCCTCGAGGTAAACGCGGCCGAAGCCCTCCACCAGCGAACCCAACACGAAGGCATCGGCGGCGCGGTAGTAATCGGCGACGGCTTCCGGCGGCACCGAGGCGACCGCGAAATTTCCGGCTCCCAGCTTTTCCCTCGCCAAGGCGACGAGTTCCTCGCTCTCTGCATCCATCGCTCCGAGCAGTTGCAGAAACGGTCGCGGCTCAGGCAGCGCCGCGACCTCTTCGATCACATAATCCATCCGTTTGTGCTGGCGGGCGATCCAGCCCACGCTGAGGAGGATGGGACGATCCGTCGGCAGACCGAGCCGCTCTCGCAAGGCCCGTTTCTCCGCCGGGTCGGACGTCGGAGGCTCGGGCGTGCGGATCCCGTAGGGCACGAGGAGGTGTTTCTCCGCCGGTTCCCCCGCGGCAAGGGCCTCGTCGCGATAGAATGGCGCGACCTGGTGCACGAAGTCGTGCCGGTCGAAGGGCGGGTGACAGGGACCACCGTTCGAATACAGCATCTGGAAAGGCACGCCGATGACCCCGCGAAGGCGGCGCAGCAGGAACATCAGGTTTGCTTCGCTGGTGAAGACGACCTGGGGACGGAAGTCCTGGATCTCACGAATGACCGCGGGCAGGCTGCTCCATTGCTCTACGGTATAGGCGCTGCGGCCGGTGATTTTTCCGATCAGGGCGGCGAGCGGTCCGGTGCGTTTCAGGCAAGGAACGATTTTCTCGCGGGGATCGGCGGTTGGTCGATCGGGTGCGCCTTTCACCAGCATAACCTCGGTGCCTTCCGCGTCCTTCAAACCGTCGAAGGCATCGCGGAAAAAGGTCTCGATGCCACGGTTAAGGATGCCGACTCCGGTGCAGCAATAGAGGACACGGACTGGTGGAACTCCCGACACGGCGAGTTGAAAGCGATGCAGTTTGGCGACTCGACCCTGTTGAATGGCCGACCTTACCCTCTTGGGTCCTTCGGTTCCAACCAGAGCCACGACATGCGCTCCGGCCGGGATTCGCCGACCGCCCAGCGGAAGTAGGCTTCGGGGAGGAAGCGGGCGAAGGCGCTCGTGAAAGGGAAATCCCCTGCGTTGCGGTCCTCCTGCCAGATCCGGCTGATCCGATGGGTGTCGGCATACCATTGCTCGATCTGGGCGCCGACTCCGGGCACGACGAATTCGTGCAGTTCCACGAGGATGGTGGCACCGGCGAGCGAAGGCACCAGCGCGGGATCGAGCAGCTTGGATTCGTATCCTTCGGTGTCGCAGATGACAAAGGAACGAGTCGATCCAGAAAGTGCCGCCTCGAGATCGGCCGGCTCGCATTTGCCCCGGAGCTCGATCCTCGGGGAGACCTCGTTGAGGCGCGCTTTTTCGGTCAGTTCGGATCGTTCCCGCTCCTGCATTTCAAAGGCCACCACGCGGGTCTCGGGATTTCTCATAGCGAGCCCGACGGCGTAATAACCCTCCGCCGCACCCACGTCGACGATCAGGGGAAAGCGTGCCTGGCAGGCTTGCTCCATGCAGGGAGCGAGTTCTTTCTCATAAATGCCGAGGAGCTTGGGGAGATCAAAGCCGGATTGAGGCGAGGTTTCCGGGATCCAACGCATTCCGGCGAAGGGACCTTGATAAACGCGACCTCCGGTTCGTTTCCGAGCCAGCGATTTGAGATGAGCGCTCGGCCCGAGATGGGCGGGCAGGATTTTGCGTAAGAATCGGGCGGGGGGTCGCATCCGATGTGGCGGTTAGGAGGGTGGGGATTCAGGAGGAGGGCGGAACCGGGAGAAGCTTTTCAGCGTCCCCTTGGAATTCGCTCCACTCCTCGGGAGTCAGCGAATCGCAGTTCAGCGCGCCTCTTACGTTTTCGCGTATCCGCCGGGGTTGGGTCGAGGAGAAAAGCGTGATCCCGCGAGGATTTTTGTGAAGGGAGAGACCGAGGAGCATCGCAGCCAGGTCCGAACCCCGCAGGGAACGGAAGGTTCCGGTCTCTGTCTGAGCGAGGGCGGTCTCGAGATCCGCGAGGGGTTTCAGCGACCCGTGGGTCAGAAAGAAACGATCCGAGTCGCCCGGCAGGTCTTCGAGATTCCATTGCCCGACGGCGTTGGCGATCTGGATGACCGAGGTGAAGGCGGGAGCGCGGTCGAGGATGTCGAGGGTCTGCGGTTTTCCCGTGGCACAGCCAAAGGCGCGGATCTTGCCGCTCTGCTGGGCTTCCTGAAGAAACTCCAGCAGACCAGGAGTGAGGGCATTCCCCAGATCGGCCTCGTGCAAAAGGTAGAGGTCGATGTGATCGGTGCGGAGTTCGCGCAAACTGGTCTCAAGGCTCGTGCGGGCGACCGCGGGATCGAAGCAGTTCATGCGCACGCTGCGTCCCGCATATCCCGCCATCGCCCGCCGCACCGAGGGGTGCATCGTCGCGATGCGCCGGGCCACGGCCATGATGCTCTTGCCGAACGAAGATTTGCCGAGCGGGGTGGGTTGGATCCCGAACTTCGTGGTCAAGGTCACCTGGTCCCGGAGCCGGTGATCGGAGAGGAATTTCCCCAAGGCTCCCTCGCAGGCTCCATGCCCATAGTAGCGCGCCGTGTCGAAATGCCGGATGCCCGAATCGAAGGCCGCCCGGAGGATCTCATCGCGCTCCGCGCCCGTAGCGGGTCGCAACAGGCCCGCGCATCCATATCCGAGGACGGAGGTGGTCAGGCCGGTTGTTCCCAGGGTGACGGTGCGCATCAGGTTGAGGGATCAGGCCTCGGCCCTCGCGAGATGTTCGGCGAGGCGCGTGGCGAAGGCGAGAGCGGTGAAGGTGGTGTTCGCGTTGCTGGTGGTGCGGAAAGTTGCCGCACCCACCACGTGGAGGTTGGACGTCCCGAAGACTTTCAGATCCCGGTCGACGACGCCATCCTGATCCGATTCGCCCATGCGCGCACCGCCCACGAGATGGTAGTTGTCGCGGAGGTTTTCAAGAAAGCGGGGATCCTCGCGCAGGAGTTCGTCGGAGAGGTGCAGCCGAGCAAGTCCGGACGCCTGGAGTGCTTCATCGCAACGAAGGGCGAAGTCGCGCACCGATCGCAGTTCTTCGTCGCCCAGCTTCCAATCGAGAATCACCCGGGGCAGTCCGGAGGCGTCGTTGACGGAGGGATCGATCGTGATCCGACTCTCACGGACCGGGGTCTGTTCGCCTTGGATCACCAGCGAGATCTTCGAGCTACTGGGAACGAGGATGCGATTTTCGGTCACGTATTTCCACATCAGCGGCAGAACGTGCCTGCCACAGGCGGTGAGATTCTTCACCAACTCGCCGAGGCTGCCGAACTTTCGCCGATAGAGAAGCGCCTTCAGGAATTGCTTCAAGTAAACGAGGTTCTCGCTGACGGAACTCTCGAAAGACATCATGGCCTGGATGTTCAAGATGCGCGCGTTCCGCAGGGCTTCGTCCTGAAGGCGGAGCTTCGGTTGGAACTTGTGGCCCGACACGACGAGGGTGGAGAAGGTCTTGAAGAATCGCTTGCGATCGAGCACCTCGACGGAGCCGACCCGGCCAACGGGGTGATCCTGGAAGAAGGCGCCGATGTTCCGGTTCCAGCGCCAGGGGCAATCCCAGTCCGCTGATGCGGCGCTGTGGAGAAGGAGGCGGGCGATCTCGATGGTGCCGGAGGCGAGGATGAATTGGCCCCCTTCGATCCAATGATGATTGCCCTGGCGATCGACGACCTTCACTGCATCGATGGTCCCGCCATTGCCGCGGAATCCGGTCACGGTGTGTTCGAGCAGCACCGCCGGATTCGGCTGATTTTCGAGCGATGCCGCATAGCTCGCGGCGAAGCTGGGGATCTTCAGCCAGCGGGTCAGGAAGAGCTCGATCCCATCTTTGAATTCGGCGGGAACTCCCCCGACGCGAGCGAACACGGCGGCATCGTCGATGAGCTCCGGCGGGATCCCCAGATTCTCGTAGGTGACGGGATAGTAGGGAGCGATCTCCTCGAAGGACACCGGCCATTTCGAATCGGGCAGCCAATCGCGCCCGGCGAAGTCGGTGGCCTGGAACTCGACGAGTTGCCCGCCCCAAAGGTTGCTGGTGCCTCCAAGGCAACGAGCGCGCCCGAGGCGGATGCCTTCGTGCGCCTTGCCGGTGGATTCGTAACCGTCGGGCGGGAAGTTGTCGAGACCGCGTCCGCCGGCTTCGATGACGAGCACCTCGCGGTTCTTGCCCGCCAGTTCGTGGGCAAGGTAAAGCCCGAGTGTGCCTCCGCCGATGACGATGACACGATCCGGCGATGGCGATCGCGCCGCGAGTTCGTCGTTGTGGTGCAGCAACATTCCCGGGAATCGTTCAGCCGTCCGCCTCGAGCGGTTCGAGGTGGGGGGCGATCTCGTCCATGCTCATCACTCCGGCGCGGTTCAGCTTCCGCATCAGGCGGTAGGTCTTCACCTTGACCGGATCACGCTCGCGCCAAGTGCGCAGGCAGACCGCGGGAGCGTTCCAATAACCGGCGATGGTGCGGCTGAGCGAGCGATCACGGATCCCGAAGATCAGCCCGCTGATGATCGTGCCCGGGAGATGGTAGAGGAGATCGGGAAAGGGCACATCCCAATAGACGTGGCAGATGTCATTGCGGCGTTGCAGCATGCGCTGCCACCAGACGTTGCGGACCGGGGAGGCGTGGTGGTGGATCGGTGGCGCGGAGCCGAGGCGGACGACGTAACCGTGGTCCAGCATGCGGATGCAGTAGTCGCGTTCCTCACACATGTAGAAAAGCTCCTCGTGGTAACCTCCGTATTTGAGAAAGAGGTCGCGACGGAGTGCGTGGGATGCCCCCAGGTAGGCGGAACAGACGTAGGTCTTGTCGGTGTCGGGAGCGCGGCTTTGGACGATATCGTTTTCGCGAATGTTGATGAAGGGGATCGCGACCGCGCCGATCCGCGGATCGTCGAATTCCGCGATGGTCCGCTCGATGATGGTGGGATCCTGGAACACCGAGTCGTCGTCGATCGGGAAAAGGATGTTGGTCGAGGCGAGCCGGGCCCCGAGATTGCGCAAGACGCAGGGCCCGTTGCCTCCCGCGAGTCGTTCGTAACGCACCTCGGGGAAATCGGTGCGCATCATGTCCGGGGTGTGGTCGGTGGAACCGTCATCCAGCACGATGATCTCGACAGGCACGGTCTGGCGCTGCGCGCTGAGGATGGATTCGCGGAGGATGTCAGGACGATTGCGCGTCGGGATGGTGACACTGGCAAGCGGCGAGGTCATGGGACTCGATGGGATTTTCACGGCTTCAACCTCGGGCCCGGCTGGCGGCGGCCTCGAGGAAAGCACGCTCGGCGGCGGAGCATTCTTCGCCGATGGATTCGTTTTCCTCCGGCTTGATCAACGTGGGGCTGGAGGCCTTGTTGAAGGAGGGTCGCCTCGCGTCGAGCAACGGCACGGCGGCTGAGTAGATGAGCTTTTGGGCGAGCCGCTGGGGCGTCGGGAGGATGTGGCTGTAAAGGCGGACTTCCGGCAATTCCGTACCCGGTTCCCAATAGAAGAGCGGACCGGTATCGATCCCGTTTTCTCCGGAGAGGCCCTGCTTCACTTCACGGTTCGCGCCGAGGGTGACACCGGTTTCGGCGTCGACGAGATCTTCGTGCCAGTCGGCGGTGGTCCAGTGATTGCCCGCCGCCGCCGCACGCCTTTTCATCGCGGCCCGCAACGCGAACCGGCGCGCCATTTGGCAGGGATCGCGATGGGGATAGTGGAGGATGGGCAACCGCTCGCGGGCGACGAGTCCGGCATTGTAGGGCCAGTGTGTGGTCTCGGGCCAACGCATCGAAGGCCGGTAACGGAACATCCGGGGCTCTGAGTAATCGGAGACCTTGTAAAATCGACGGCGTTCACCGATGGGGCGCTGGCGGTCCGCGGCGATCGAGACCTTGCCCGATTCGTAGTCGGCCGCTTCGGTGGTGGTCATCCGGAAAAAGTACCACTGCAGGTAGGCCATGCCTTCGTCGGGTGTGAGCCGTTCCCTGACGTAGGTCGGCGGAGCGATGGGATAAAACTCATCTCCGTCCAGCTTGCAGATCCAGTCCCCCTTTTCAAAGCCACCGCGCAAGTGGTCGAAGAGAACACAGCGGAGCGAGTCGCTGTAAACGGTCGGCTCATGTTTGAAAGGCGAGAGGCGGGAATCTTTCGATGCAAAATCCTGGACGATATCCCAGGTGCCGTCGGTGCTGCCGAGATCGTAGATGTGGAGCGTGTCCACCCAGGTCAGCAGGTGTTGCAGGGTTTCGGCGATGACGTCTCCTTCGTCACGCAGCAGCATCAGGCCATGAAAGCGCATTGTTTTTGTCAGGTTGAAAGTCGTTGCCTCAAGGGAAGCGGAGCGGCTTAGCGGGCGGCCTGCAACGCCGCCACCAATCGCTCGCCGTATCGCTCCCAAGTGAACTCCCGGGCCCGGGTCCGCGATTCCCGCGCGGCGCAGTCTCGCCAAGCCCGGTCGGAAACGCCCCGCGCGATCGCCGCGGCGAGGGCTAGGGAATCGCGCTCCGGCACGAGCAGACCGTCGATCCCGTCGCGGGCGACCGATCCGGCGGCGCGGGTCACAATTTGTGGCACGCCGGCGGCGAGGGCCTCGTAGGTGACTTCGGCGGAGCCTTCCGCGAGGCTCGGCAGTACGAAAAGGTCGGCGCGCTGGAACTCCTCGTGGATCTGATGTCGTGGGACGCGACCGAGAAACTTGAGGTGACGGCATTCCGGATGACGGCGCACGGTGTCGGTGGCATGCCCGGCGATGCGGAACTCGCCGGAGAATCCGTCGTTGCGGAGGATCGCGGCGGCGCGGGCGAGGTGGTGGATGCCTTTCCGCAGATCGGCGGTGCCAACAAAGAGGATGCGGCCGGGCTCCGGGCGCGGCTCGAGATCCAGCCACTTGGGATCCATGCCGTAAGGAACGAGTGCGGTGTTTTCCCTGGCGACGCCCCAGTTCGCGACGAGGTCCTCGCGCACGGCTTCGGAGGGGCAGACGCAGAGGTCCGCATTCCGCGGGTAGGAGTGTTCGGGCAGGATCTCGTTTCGCAGGGTTTCGTAATCGGCCGCCGCCGGTTCCCAATCCGGATACGCGGCCTGCTCGGCGGCGACGATGCGTTCGGTGGAAAGCAGGATGTAAACCTCGGAGACCAAAGTGAGGCCGCGGGCGCGAGCGGCATCGAGGAAGGGACCGCCCTCGTTGAGCATCGCATAGACGTGGGTGGCGCGTCCGAAGTCGTGGCGGAGGATGGATTCCCCGAAGCGCCGACCTTCATCCACAGCCCGGCGGAAGCGGCTTTCCGGATCGTTGCGTCCGAGGGCATCACGCAGGAAGTGACGGAGGGCGCCGCCGTCGTGGGTGTTGGTCAGGGCGAGGATCTCCGGCGGGATCCGGCGTCCGGCGACCCGGGCAGCGAGGCTGCGAAGCCCGGGCACTCGGTGCAGGGCGGCGAGATAACGTCCGCCACCCAGGTTGCCCGCGAAGTCGGTGTGGAAACGCTCCAGCATGCCTGCCCCGGCAAGCAGGCGAGGGACCGCGTAGGCGCGGCGGGCTCCGGTCTGCACACAGATGAAACGCTTCATGCCCGGAGGGAACGATCGCCGCTCATGACCATCGTCATCCAGAGGCCGGGCAACCTGCCGGCTCCACGGAATTGCAGATTCTCGAATCCGGTCTCGGTGAGAAGGGCGGAGAGGGTGGCACGGCTCCACAGTTTGATGTGTCCGCCATCCCAGAGCGGGTTTGCATGGAAATCCCACTTCCCGGAGACGGAAAGCATGAGGTTTTTCAGATAGCCGTGGTAGGGGGTGGTGCAGATGAACCGTCCGCCGGGTTTGAGGGCAGCGAAACAGCCCTTGGCATAAGAGCGGGGATCGTAGAGGTGCTCGACGACCTCGGTACTGATCACGAGATCGAAAGGGGATTCGCCGAGAGTTTCGAGGACCCGGTCATCGGCGGCGAGCAGCTCGAAGCGGCCGCCGGGATGACTTTGTTTCGCGTGGCCGATGCCCTGTTCACTGAGATCGATCCCGACAACGGTGCACCCGAGCTTGAGGAACTCGCCGCAGGTGTATCCATTGCCACACCCGACATCGAGGACCCGCGTGCCCGGTCCGACCTTGCCGGCGAGTTGCAGGAGCGGGGGCATGAAATGACGGTGCATGTGGGAGGCACCGGCCGTGGCAAATCCAAAGTCGCGATAGGCGGTGGCGCTCATGAGCTCGCAAAAAGTTCGCGTGATTTGATGACCCAGCGGCCGCCGAAGCGAAGGAGGCTGCGGGAAAGCGATGGGAGGTCGATGGTCGCGCGGTTCAGGAAGAGGACGTCGCCATGACCGCGGACCGTCATGATGAAGGGCTCGAAGCCGAGCGAGTCGAGACGTCGGCAAGCGGTTTCGAAGAGTCCGCGCCCGGCGAAGTCGGGGAGGAAATCGTGAAACTCGATCGTGATCTGGTCGACGCGCCGGAGCACGGCATCCGGGGTTTTGCCGATGAGATCAAATTCCGCTCCTTCGATGTCGAGCTTCAGCAGGTCGAGACGTTCACAGCCCGCCAGTTCGATCAGCGAACCGAGGGAGATCGTCCGGACCGTGGAGACGCGGGCATCGCGATCGCCTCCGGCGGTGGCGATGCTGCCGGCCTCGGGATTGTCGGAAAAAGTGAATCGAGCCTCACCATCGTGGTCGGAGAGCGCGGCTGGCAGGATCTGGTCGTGCTCGCCGGCGACGAGCTGTGCGGCGAGATCGGGATTGGCTTCGACGAGCAGACAACGGCAGCCGGAGCGCTCGCGAAGTCCCTGCGAAAACTCACCGCGGTGGGCGCCCGCATCGACGATCACCGAGGCGGGGCGGAGCGGTGGTGTCCAGATGCTATGCCCGCGCAGCCTGACAAGATTTTGAAAAAGACTCATCCGATGGAGGAAGGGGAAACCCGGCGCGCCAGGAGGCGGCGGCGCTGGGTTGAGTCGAGCACGAGCACCCAGATCGCGGCGAGGAGTGAAAGCGCGGCCAGGGTCGAGAGGGTGAGGAGCCGGACCCAGCCCGGTGCCTCGGCCAGCCCCTGCCGCGCGATGAACAGGAGAGCGGCGGCAATGCCGGACCACAAGAGCGCCGGGCCAACGATGCGGGTGAGGAGGCGGAGCCGCGAATATTCCATTCGCGCGAGCCCTTTCCACGGGACGTACCAATGATTGGTCAAAAGGAGCGCGATGACCGTGCCGAGAGCGACCCCGAGCAGGCCCCATTCCTTGGCGAGGTAGATGGAAAGTCCCAGTTTCAGGAGACCGCCGGCGAGCGAGGACCAGGCGAAGGACTCCTCACCCGTGGCCCGCGAACCAGTGCTGACGATGAAGGACTGTGCCTCGAGGGCTTCGGTAAAGAGGAAGGCCAGGAGAATGGGGTAGCCGATGAAATGTCCGTCTCCGAGCCAGAGGTCGAAAAGATCCTGACCGCACAGGGCGAGCACGCTGCCGCCGGCGAGCATCACGAGCCAGCCGAGGCGGAGATTCCGCTCGACGAGCCGGTGCATCGATCCCTTTTCCCCGGACTGCCAAAGATGGCTGACGAACACGCTGGAGGAACTCGCCAGGGTGATCGCGACGATGGTGAGATTGTGCACGATGATCCAGGCGGCGCGGTAGGCGGGAATCTCGGTGGAGCCCTCCATCGACGCGATCACGAACTGGTCGGTGTAAAGCACGAGGGCGGCTCCCATCGCCGTGAGCCAGGCCCGCCATGCGAGGGGCATCATTTCACGCAGCCACTCGGGACGCCACCGACCGCGCAGGGCGAAGAGCTCGGGTTGCTTCTTTCTTGCGAATCCGAGGATGGCGACGCGCTGGAGCAGGGCACCGGCTGCGGCGACGATGGAGAGGGCGATCAGTCCGCCGCCGGCGAAAGCCGTGATGATCTGGGCGGTGAGGGTGATGGTACCGGTGAAGGAGGCGACGATGGCGTCCCACCCGACGTGGCCGATTCCCTGGAGCAGGCAGGTCCACGGCGTCGCCCAGACCGTGAGGGCGTTGCTGAGGCAGAAGATGCTCCAAGCCATCCAGATCGTGGAAAGCCCGACCGTCTCGAGGCTGAGGGTGCGCAGATAAAAAAAGCCCGAGCCGAGCGAAACGGCGAAGGCAATGAGGGCGAGGACCCGGTAGAGCCGCGTCCCGGTGGTGAGGAGATCGGCGATCTCCGAGCGGCTCTCGTCGGTGAAGGGCGCGTTCGGATCCGATCCGTTGCGGGCCCGGGCGAAAGCGAGGCGGCGGGTCAGGGTCACGCCGAATCCGAAATCGAGGATGCCGAGCACGGCGACGCTTTGGCCGATCAGCATCCAGAGTCCCAGCTCTTCCTTCGGCAGGGTGCGGAAGAGGACGGGCATGAGAACCAGCCCCATCAGGATCGTCATGCCCCGGCTGAACCACGATGCGGCGGCGCCGAAGAGGATGCGTCGGTGAATGGACATGAGAAGGCGGGCTGGCGAGGCCACCCGGCCCTGAGGCGCGCCCGGCGGGCGCAAGAGGAGCGGAAACCCGCGGCAGACTTAGGGATTGGGCGGCTGCGCGCGCGGCTTTCGGCCGAGGTATTTCGAGAGAGCGATGATCTTGAAGGCGATGCGGTGGGCTTCGGCGGTGAGGGCATCGAAGTCCGAGGTGGTGAGGAGCGCCTCGTCGTGGGCGAGGTAAAGGTGAGAGACCGTCTCCATCAGCGAGCCGTAGGCAACCTCAAGCGAATTGGAAAAATCGAGGTCGGAGGCCCGTCCCGAGCCCTGGGCGATGCTGGCGGAGATGGACATGGAGGCCAGCCGGATCTGCAGGCCGAGGCCCTGCCTTTCGTCACTGGGGAAATTCCGGGTCACCTGAAAGATGGCCCGGTTGAAGCGGCGGGCGATCTGCCAAACCTCAATTCGTTCAAAGCGAAAGCGTTCGTTGCTTTTCATGGTTGGTGGCCCCGCTGGTCGCGTGCGCCCGTGGCACGATCGGGATCGGCTTGGCCGCGTCGAGGTTCAAATGGGAGGGCATGGTTGAGAGAGGGGAGGCGGGTGGCAAGCTACCGCCCCCGGTCTTTCCCTCGCGAGGAGACCGCCTGCTGTCAAGAAACAGTAAGGAACAGCGTCGCAAACGCGGTTCAGGATTCGGGGGCCTCGGACGGATCGGAATCGCCCGAAACGTCCAGGGCGGGGGAGGGGAATGGCGGGGCAGGGAGGGAAAAAAGCTCGTCGAGCAGGGGCAGGAGGAGGAGGGCTTTCTCGTTCCAGACCCGCAGGGAGGAGAGGCGATGGCGGTAATGGCCGGCGGTTTCCGAGCTGGAATCGGTAATGGTCGCGTCGAGCTCGGCAATCAGTCGCGAGTTGCTCTCGAAACGGGGACGCAGGGTCTCCTGGAGGGCCGTGCTGAAGAGCTTCCGCATCCGGGTCTCGGCCACATAAAAACTGCGCCGGTCGCGCGGCACGTAGACCTGGGTGATCGCTCCGATCTGGTTGAGCCACTTCAGACCGTGGCTGGCCGAGCCCTTGCTGATCCCGAGGTGGGCGACGATCTCGTCGAAAGCCCGGGGAGCCTCCGAGGCGAATAGGTAACCGAAGATCTGACCGACCGAGCGCGGCAGGTTCAGGGTCGCCGCAAGATGAACGAAAACGGAGACAAAACCGGCTTCCACCGGGTTCAGTTCTTGCGAAACAACACTTTCATCTGGGGGCAAACTCATGCCGGAGACAGGCTCGGGCGCGAAGTGTAGCCGATTTGGCCCGTTTGGTTCAATCTTTTTTGAACCGGCTGAACGGGTGCCCCGCCCGGCCATGGGGAATCGGCGCAACAAAGCTTGAACCCGGCTTGCGGCCCGCTATCTTGCTCGCCCATGCTTGCCTCCCCTTGCAGCGACCTTCAACGATACCGGTGGGCCGGATTGCGGGGTGGCAGGAGCGCCGTCCCGGAATGAGAAGGACGGCCAGGACCCGTTTTTTCCAGCAGGGTCTGAGAAGTGTCGTCCTTCTCACCTTGCTGATCGGCACCACCTCAGCGCGTGCCGGGATGGAGCTCATTTTTCGCGAGATGTTTGCGACCACCGGGCAACTCAACCAGGCCAATCCGGGGTCCAACTTTTCGCAGGTCCAGGAAACCTTTTTCCAGCGCGCCGGGGGTCCACGGCTCGAGGGGCTGCCTGCGGCGAGCGCCGATATCCGCGAGTTCATCCCCGCTCCTTTGGCCTCCGCCTCCTTCCCCACTGCAGGAAACCGGGTCTTTCTGGGGGCGTGGTTTTTCATCAAACGCCTTCAGGATCACCCGGCGCGGATTCTGGCGGTCACCAACTCCATCATCAATCCGGGTCCCTCCATCTCGGTCGAAAACAAGCAGATCGGGGCCGGAATCGCCTATCGCGAGCAGACGATCCTCAACGAGAACGTGTTCAACCGCTGGGTCTTCCTCGGAATCGCGGTGATCCAAGGGCCTTCCCGGACCGGTTCGGTCCGCTACTACTACAAGTTCCCCGGAGAGCCCATGCAAGTCTTCGGCAGCCTGGACAACGCGGACATCGGTATGGGAGACATCGGCGGAGCTCTCATCGGGGTCGAGACTAACAACTCCGGAATCCGCTGCCGGATCGGAGCGCCGTCCGCCTACCGCTTTGAGAGCAATGATTTTTCGGACATCACCTACCCTTCCGATCTCATCGAACCCGAGACGGGATTGACCTGGTATTGCAACCCCGCCACCGGGAACGACGCGAACGACGGTACCGCTCCCGACCGGGCTTGGGCCACTCTCGCAAAACTCAACGAGGAAAGCCGCACCACCGGGATGTTCAGTGCGGATTCGGCGGAGGAGGGGGATACCCTGATCATCGATACCGGTGGCGCTCCCCTCGATGCGTTGGGCGTACCGTGGATCATCCAGACCTCGGGGCTCACCGTCCGCGCGGCTCCCGGCAACGAATGGATCCGGGTGAAGAGCTGGCGCAGCATCGATCCGGCGAGTTGGGAGCCCAGCGGTATCCCCAACGTCTACTCAACCACCGACACGCAAACGGATGTGGTGATCTGGGAGGACGACAAGTTTCTCCACCATCCTGTCGGTGCCAATCTCGCGGCGGTCACGAATGCCCTGAGTTCGACGCCAGGATCCTTTTGGACCGACGGTGTGCGCATGTATTTGCACCCCTTCGGCAGCACCGACCCGAGGATCGACGGAAAACGCTACGAGCGCAGCCACTTCATGACCGAAGGCGCGGCAGTGATGTTGAAGTCACCGAATCTCGACATCAGCGATCTCCACGTCGGCAAAACCTGCCTTTCCCGGTCATACGACGGGAACTCGATCGGTGCCTATTGCCTTGGGAACGACGGACCGATGGGGAACACCCGCATCTCCCATTGCTACCTCTACTATGGATCGAAACACAACATCGGTCTCGTCCAAGGCGGGCCGGGCGATGATGTCCTCGTCGAAGACGTCCAGTGCGAGCAGGGATCGCCCTATGGCGGCCCCGGGGGGCAGACCGTCTTCGTGTCCTTCAACCACCAGGCGCTCCCGCTCGGCATCATCCATCGCTACCATCGCTGCAAAACCGTCGCGAACGCCGGCCTGATCGGCTCCGCCGACGGGACGATGAGCCCGCTCTTTCCGGTGTTCTACGCCCACAATCTCGGAACTCCCGGCGAGCCGAAGCAGTTCGCCCTCTTCGAGTTGATCGACTGCGATTTCGGCACGGGGCCGGTGTTCGGTTCGGCGTCCGAAAATCTCGTCATCAAGGGTTCAAAGTTCGGCGACTTCTCCTTCGGGGCGGATGCCGAGATCGATCGATGCCGGATCCAGGGGCCGATCAACATCTCCGCCGGATACAGTCTCGCGATCCGCAACAGCTTGATCGAGCGTGGTGGCATGCTCACCGCGACGTCGGTCGCCGGCCGGCTCGTGATCGAGGGTTGCAACATCGACGGTTCCGGGATCACGAGCATCCAGGGCGGGGTGCCCCAGTCCGCCCTTTTCACGCGCAGCGGTCCCATCGAGGTGATCTTCCGGAACAACGCCGTGGTCATGCCGGCCGGTTCCTTCGGCGCGAATTTGTTCAGCCTGCTCCGGAGCACCGACGCCCTGACATTCGAACACAACGTCTATCGCCTCGGCGGCAGTCGGTTGGTTTACAACTACCATGACGGCAGTGGCGCGACGAACCCGAACTTCGCGCAATGGCAGGGGTTCGGATACGACGCCGGTGCCTTTCTAAAACCCGACCTCGTGCTGCCCGATGCGGCTCCCGCCTTGGACAGTCCCCTGGTCAATGCCGGAGTCGACCTCGCGCTGGCGGAGGACTACACCGGTCGGCGCCTGTTTCGGCGCAATGACATCGGCGCCTACGAAGGACCGGCAACGCGCTTCGACGAATGGCAATACGAGAACTTCACCGACGAGGAGCTTCTCGATTCCGCGATCAGCGGTCAGAAGGGCAGTCTTCACAACGACGGGGTACCGAATTTGATGAAGTACGGCCTCGGCCTCGAGGCCCGCAGCCCGGCGCAGACCAGTGTTTTCCAGATCAAGAAGTCTGGTGGCAACAGCACCATGTTCGAGTTCCCGCGCAGCCTGCTTCCGGACGATCTCGAATGGACCCTCGAACGCTCCGCTGATCTCGCTGATTGGCAGGTGGTGCCGGGAGCGACCTTCGAGGTGTTCTCCACCCAGAATCTCATCGAATCGCTCCGCTTGACCCTGCCCGCCGGAGACGAAACCCGCTTCTTCCGCGTCCGGGTCAGCGAAGTCGAGCCCTGATCCAAACTCAGGAACCGAGGACCTCCGCAAGAAACGCTTTCGAAGCAACGATCTCCTCCGGTGTCAGCGAGGGATGGGGCTCGAAGACGAGGGCATGATGGGGCCGGACATGGCGCGCGATCATTTGGAAATCGACCCGACCGGTGCCCGGGGGGCGATGGTCGCGCTGCCGCTCGTCGACATCGTGCAGGTGGAATCCGGCGAGCCGGTCCGCCACCGAGGCGAGATGGCTGTCATGGTCGAGCAGCCCGAGATCGTGTTTGATGCGGGCGTGGCCGGTGTCGTGCCAGGCCGCGAAACAGGTCGCGGGCGCGAGGGCGTCGAGCAAGGCGGGGAAACCATCGTCGAGGGGCAACTCCAGCGCATCCTCGCGGTTCTCGAGCACCAGGGTGACTCCGAGCCGCTCCGCATCGGGAGCGAGGGCGCGATAGGAAACCACGACCCGGTCGAGCGCACGGGTTGATCCGCGGCGGAGCCGCTTCAGGGCTTTCGCGTGGGCGGCGGGGTTGGCGTCCGTCCCCGCCTCGAGCGTGGCACGAGGGTCGAAAAAGCGGAAGCTCGCGCTGCCCGAATGCATCACCGCGATGGGTGCGCCCACCCGCTTTGCGAAATCCAGGGTACGGCGCGAGTGCAGCAACCAGAGCGCCCTTTCCTTGCGTGAGCGCGCCGAGGGTTGGAAGAGATTCGGAGCCGGCCGTGTCACCACGCTCGGCAGCGGGCAGAAATTGTGCACCGAGGAGATTTCGATCCACTTTTCACCCACCGCCTTGAGGATGCCGGGAACCAAATCCATCCGGATCCCATGGCTCAACTCCGCCCGAGCGAAACCCAGGTCCCGGATCTCCGCGAGCATCTCGTAGCCGTCGAGGTGACGTTGCGAGTTCCAGCAGGTCGAAAGCGAAAGGCGGGCTTCAATGCCCGGGGCGGAGTCAGGTTTCAAGAGGCAAGGCGCGAGTTGGGGCCGAATTTAACCCCGAAACGTCTTCCCCGCGCGTGTTTTGTCGCCGGTCGGTTGCATCGCTCTTGAACCATCTTTGTCTCACGTCATCACCGCCCGCCGGATCAGTTCGCGTCCCGCATTGCCCCCGGTGAGGATGCAGGCGATGCGTTTGCCTTCCCAGCGATCGGCCAGTTTGGAAAAGGCGGCCCAGGCGAGAGCTCCCGCTCCCTCCGCGAGTTGTTGGGTCTCGTGGAGGAGTTCGCACATCGCGGCAATGGCTTCGTCGTCGGTGACCGTGACGATGTCGGCGGCGTGTTTTTGGATCAGTTCAAAGGCTTCGGCATTCGGGGTGCGGCAGGCGACCCCCTCGGCGACGCGGGTGCTGCTGGCATGCTCGACGACCCGACCCTGACGAAACGACAATTCGTAGGCCGGGGCGTGGGCGGAGACGACCCCGATGATCTCGGCTTTCACGCCGAGGGCGACGCGGGCCGCGGCGAGTCCGCAGAATCCGGAGCCTAGACCGATCGGCACGAAGACCGCGTCGAGGTCGGTCCGGGCTTGAAAGAGTTCGTAACCACAGGTGGCGACGCCGCGGACCAGGGTGGGGTGGAAGGAGGGCACGGCGTGGAGTCCCTCGGCGGCGGCGAGTTCGCGGGAAAACTCGAGGGCGGCCTGAAAGTCGTCGCCGTGTTCGATGAGGTCCGCCCCAAGTCCCCGCATCGCCGCATTCTTTTCGGGGGGATTCCCGCGCGGCACGATGATCACGGCGCGTTTGCCATAGTGTCGGGCCGACCAGGCGATCGATTGCCCGTGGTTGCCGGTCGAGGCGGCAATGACTCCGGGGACGTCCGGCTCGGCGCGGAGGAGTTCGTCGAGGTAGACGATGCCGCCGCGGATCTTGAAAGCGCCGACCGGCGTGTGGTTCTCGTGTTTGATCCAGACTTCGGCGCCGCCTGGATTTTCGAGCCGGGTCCGGCGATAGAGCGGCGTCTCGCCGAACTGCGGACGGATCAGGGCGGCGGCCGCTTCGATTTCGGCCCGCGAGGGGAGGGGGAGCATGAATCATCGTGACCCGGTTTCGCGGGTCCGACAAGCGCGCGTCATCGCGTCGCCTCCGATCTGGCAAAGGGCTGGTTTTTTTCGCGTGGTTCCGGTTTGATCGGAAGCGTGAAAGCTCTTCCCTGGATTTTGCTGGTGTCCTCGCTGCCTTGGATTGCGTCCGCCGAGGAGGTGGAGTGGGTCTGGCAGGCAAAGGCCGATCGCATGGGAAGCGGTCGCTTCGAATTGGTCCAGCCCATTCGTGTGCCGGAGGGGGCGAAGAAGGTGCGGCTCCGGGCCGCCGCCGACTTCGCCGCGTTGCGGGTTTCCCTCGGCGAGGAGGAGGTGTTGCGTCTCGATGCCTACGATCCCACCGCCGAAGTCGACGTCTCTCGCCTGCTGAAGTCGGGGGAAGGGGAACTGCGCCTCGTCGCCGAGGGCGTTGCAGGACCTTCGGCGATCGCGGTCGCGCTGGTGGTGGACGAAACGAAGGTCATCGCAGTGAATCGTCATTCGAAGGACACATCGGGCGAATCGCTGGGCGCCTTCGGGCCGGTCGAGGGTCTGCGTTGGGCTTTGCCGCGGCTTCCGGAAGTGCCACCTTTCGCCGAATACAACCAGTGGAAGGAAGCGCTCGAATCGGCCGACCAGGCCTCGCTCTCTCCTTTGCCCGAGGGGTTTGAAATTGAACTCATCCGCGAGGCTGGTCCCGAAGAGGGCTCATGGATCAGCCTGCTCGTTGTTCCCGGTGGTGACCTTTTCGTCGGCATCGAGGAAAAAGGAATTCTGCGGCTGACTCTGTCGGAGGATCGCTCTTCAGTGACCAAGGCGATGAAGGTGGAAGACACTCTGAAGGAATGCCGCGGACTCGCTTGGCTCGGGGACACGCTCTATGCCCATGCCAATGTTTCAAAGGCTCTTCACGCGCTGCGCGACACCGATGGCGATGGCACTTTCGACGAGGTCAAACTGGTACAGGCAACCGAGGGGGGAGCGGGTCACGGGCGCAACGCCCTGGCGGTGCATGAAGGCGTCCTCTATGCGATCCAGGGAGACAACATCGCCGTGCCCGCGGATTCGCCACGCCGGGCTCCGTCCGAGCCAGGTGCACCGGCGGAGTTGGGGCACCTCGCGCGTTTGACGTTCCCTCCCGATGGCGGACACCGGTGGGAGGCGCTCAACCGCGGGCTCCGCAATCCCTACGGCGTGGCTTTCAATCGCGATGGTGAGCCCTTCACCTACGACGCCGACAACGAAGGAGACGCCGGTCTGCCCTATTATCGGCCCAGCCGGATCAACCACCTTGTTTCGGGGGCGAACTATGGCTGGCATCAGGATCGCGGCAATACCCGCAGCCTGCCGGTCTACGCCCCCGACAGCGTGCCCACGACTTTCGACGTCGGCCGTGGATCGCCGACGGGAGTGAAGTCGGGCACGATGAGCCATTTTCCCGCTCCGTGGAATGACGCGATCTTCGCGCTCGATTGGGCTTACGGCCGCATCCTTGCGATCCATCCGATTCCGCACGGAGCCGGTTACCTCGCAAGTGGCGAAGTCTTTTTGGAAGGTCGTCCCCTCAATGTCACCGACCTCGACTTCGACGCGGAGGGTAACCTCTGGTTCGTTACCGGGGGGCGGAAAACCAAGTCGGCGCTCTATCGGATCCGCTATCAGGGAGACCGTCCCGCCGTGGTGGGCGGTGAACAGGAAAGGGAGCGGCTCGGCTTCTCCCGGGAGGCGCGGCAAACGCGAAGGTCGCTCGAGGCCTGGCATGGACGGGTTGATGAAAAGGCGATCGATGCGGTCTGGCCATGGCTCGGACATCCAGATCCCTGGCTGCGCAACGCCGCCCGGGCCGCGCTGGAATGGCAGCCGGTGGTGGGCTGGCGGGAACGGGCCTTGGCGGAGCCGGCCACCGCGACCGGACTGATGGCCAGGCTCGCCCTCGCCAGGGCAGGGGAGGAAGCCGATCGTCAAGCGCTCGCCACCCAACTCGCGGGCTTGGACCTCACTTCTGTCGTCGCTCGTGCGGAAGTGCTCGCCTACCTGCGTCTGATCGAGCTCTGCGGCTCCCGGCTTTCGGACGAAGGACGAGCGGGGTTGGGAAAGGGCCTCGATCGCTGGCAAGAGGAACCCGAGGGTCCGATCCAGCGGGAGCGAATCCGGGCCATGGTGCAGCTGGAGCATCCTGGAGCCATCGCCGCGGCGTTCGCCCGGCTCGGGAGTGCAGAGAATCAATCGGATCAACTTCACTACCTCGAAGCGCTCTCCGAAGCCCGCGTCGGATGGACCGAAGCGAGCCGGAACCGCTTTTTTCAGGAGCTGGCGCAGGCCCGTCGCTTCTCCAATGGTGACCGTTTCATGCCGGCATTCTTCGACAGCCTCGCCGAAGCGGCGTTGGTGACGACTCCTGAAGCGGACGCGGCGCGTTACCGGTCTCTCCTCGCCGGCTCGGACGCCGGGGAACCACCCATCCCCGGGCCGCGTGCTTTGGTCCGGCATTGGACCTTGGCGGACTTTGCGGACGAAACCCCGGCCGCGCCTGATCCGGGGCTTTTGGAACAGGGCCGCGAGGCTTTCTCCGCCGCACTTTGCGCTCAATGCCACGTCTGCGGCGATTCCGGGCGCCCGGTCGGCCCCGATCTGACCACGGTGGCAAGCCGCTTTTCCCGGCGCGACCTGCTTGAGGCCATCATCGAACCTTCCGCGGTCGTTTCCGAGGTGCATCGGAACGTCATTGTGACCCGCACCGATGGCAGTGTGGTGCAAGGCCGCATCGTTCGCGACGATTTCCGCGAATCAAAACTCATCCTGGCGACCAACCCCTTCCGCCCCGCGGATTTAGTGACCCTTCCGAAAGCTGAAATTCGCTCGTGGGAGGAGTCTCCGGTCTCTCCCATGCCTCCTGCCTTGCTGGACACTCTCGAAAAGCGGGAAATTGAGGCACTTTTGGTTTTTTTGATGAGCGGTGGCAGATCGAATTGAGCTGATTGGAGCCAAAAAGGGAATTTTAGGGAGTTGCGCCAGGTTGATATGGGGTGGTTTTGACAAAAAATGGCAATTTTTGATTGAAGGATCTGCTTGATGGGCGACATTTTGGGGAAATTCCTTCCTTTTTCCATGGCCTCATCCCCAGACACCCAACTCGACGGCGCCCAAGCGCTCATCATGACTCTCGACTCCCTTGGAGTGGAGTACGTCTTCGGTTATTCCGGGGGGGCGGCGCTTCCCATCTTCGACGCCCTTGAAACGGTGAAGTCGAACATGAAGTTCGTGCTGACCCGCCACGAGCAGGGCGCCACCCACATGGCTGACGGTTACGCCCGCGCCACTGGCAAACCCGCCGTGGTGCTGGTGACCTCGGGTCCCGGCGCCGGCAACACCATCACTGGCATCATGACCGCCCAGATGGACAGCGTGCCCATGATCATCGTGACCGGCCAGCAGGTGACCTGGATGCTGGGCAAAGACGCCTTCCAGGAGGCGGACATTTTCGGCATCACCATCCCGGTGGTGAAACACAACTTCCTCGTCCGCGAGACCAACGAGCTGCCCCGGATCGCTCGCGAGGCTTTCCACATCGCCACCACCGGCCGCCCTGGTCCGGTACTGATCGACGTCCCGAAGAACGTGAGCCAGTCGCCCTTTACCGGCGACCTCGATGCCCAGATCGACCTGCCCGGCTACAAGCCTGAAAAGGGTTACGACATCGACGGCGCTTCGATCGAGGAAGCCGCTCGCCTCATCAATCTGGCCAAGAAGCCGCTCATCCTCGCGGGTCACGGGGCCATGATCTCCGGCGCCGAGCCCGAGCTGATGGAACTTGCGACCCGCCTTGATTGCCCGGTGACCTCGACCCTGCTCGGCAAGGGCGTCTTCCCCGAGTCGCATCCGCTTTCCCTCGGCATGCTCGGCATGCACGGCACTGCCTACGCCAACAAGGCGGTCTGTGAGTGCGACCTGATCTTCAACATCGGTTCGCGCTTTGATGACCGCATCATCGGTCAGGCCCACAAGTTTGCCGCCCAGGCGAAGATCATCCACATCGACATTGACCCGGCCGAGATGGGCAAGATGATCGTGCCGGATGTCCAGATCATCGGTGATGCCAAGACCGCCTTGAAGCAATTGCTGCCCCTGCTCGAGACCGCCACCCACAAGGAGTGGAACGAACACCTCAGCGGCTACAAGAAGAAGTATCCGCTCAACTACAAGAAGCAGGGCGGGCTCCGCATGCAGCAGGTGCTCGACGAGATCCACGAGCTCACCGGAGGCGACGCCATCGTCACCACCGACGTGGGCCAGCACCAGATGTGGGCGGCGCAGTTTTACCGCAACGACAAATCCTTCAAGTGGATCAGCTCAGGCGGCGCCGGCACGATGGGCTTCGGTTTCCCCGCCGCGATCGGCGCGCAGTTCGCCTGTCCCGACCAGACCGTGATCGCCGTGGCCGGCGATGGCGGTTTCCAGATGACCCTTTGCGAACTCGCCACCGCGGTGATCCACAAACTGCCGATCAAGATCCTCGTGCTCAACAACCACTACCTCGGCATGGTCCGCCAGTGGCAGGAACTCTTCTTCGACAACCGCGAGAGCGGGGTGGATCTCGTCGGCAATCCCGACTTCGTCAAGCTGGCCGAGGCCTACGGGGCCAAGGGCATCAACATCAAGCGGCCCGCCGATGTGCGCAAGAAGCTGGAGGAAGCCCTCGAATACAACGACGGTCCCGTCGTGATCAACGCCGAGTGCATCAAGACCGACAACGTCTTCCCGATGATCCCCGCGGGCGCCGCCCTCGAGGACATGCTGATCGAGCCGCCCAAATACAAGATGGAGAAGCCCGTCGGATCGACTTGATCCGCAGCGGCGGAGCCGCCGGCAAAAGGTGAAAAGTAAAAGGTAAAAAGTCCTTTGCTTCCGCCGCTTGCCATCGACCCGCTCCGAACTCTCGACCTTTTTCCTTTCACTTTTTACCTTTTACATCCCCATTTGCCCATGACGCGTCAAATCACCACGACCGATCAAAAGCCCAAGCCACGTCCCGATATCATCGGGGGGCACACCCTGAGCATGTATGTGAACAACAAGCCGGGCGTGCTGATGCGGATCTGTCAGATCTTCGCGCGCCGGGCCTACAACATCGACTCGCTTGTCGTTTCACAGGGCCGCGACCCGCGTTTCTCGCGTCTGACGCTCGGCATCAGCGGTGATCCGGCCGGGCTCACTCAGATCATCCTGCAGTGCGACAAGCTCATCGACGTGATCCACTGCTACGAGCACACCCCCGAGGACGCTGTCGTCCGCGAACTCGCCCTGATCAAGGTGAAGGCCGAGAACGCCGAGCGTCGCACCGAGATCCTCCAGATCGTCGAGCACTTCGGTGGCAAGACCGTCGATTTCTCGGAGGCTTCCATGATCATCCGCATCGAGGGCGCCAGCGACAAGGTTGATGCCTCGATCCGTTTGCTCAGCAACTACGAGATCATCGAGACCGTCCGCACCGGCAAGGTCGTTATGGCTCGTGGCGAGCAGGCGACCTGAGGCGGGCAAAGTCGCAATTGAAGCGCCCGGTCCAGGGTGTACAGTGCGCTTGGCTTCATCATCCAGGAGGGGTGGTCGAGTGGTTTATGGCAGCGGTCTTGAAAACCGCCGTAGGGAAACCTACCGTGGGTTCGAATCCCACCCCCTCCGTTACTGCCGCCTCGCGGCACACCCTCCGCTATTGCCGCCCCTTCGGCGGCAAGTTCCTCGGGTTTTCAAACCCGTGAATCGAGCTGGAAGACCTGTCCGGAGACGTGCTCCATCGTCGTCAGCATGCGGATGAAGCGGGCTGCCTGTTCCCGGGTGTTGAAACGGCCCAGCGCGTGCCGTTCCAAGGCCGCCGCGCGCGGTCCATCGGCGAGGCCGGCGGTCATGCGGGTCTCGAGGAAGCCGGGGAGCACGCAGTTCACCCGGACATTCCGCGAACCGAGCTCGCGGGCGAGGCTTTTGGTCAGCCCGATCAGTCCCGCCTTGCTGGCGGCGTAGGCTGCCTGGCCGATCGGAGGATGCAGCGCCGAGTATGATCCGATCTGCACGATATGACCGGAGCGCTGGCGGATCATGCGTTTGGCGGCGGCCTGCGAGCAGAGGAAGGCACCCTTCAGGTTTGTCTCCAGCACGGCGTCCCAGTCCTTCGGCTCGAGGCGTGCCATGAGGGCATCACCGGTGATGCCAGCGTTGTTGACCAGCACATCGATGCGCTCGAGCTGGGAAAAGAAAGCATTCACCGACTCCGCCGAGCGCACCTCCAGATCAGCACGACCCGGAGCCCGGACCTCCGCACCTGCCGCCGAAAACTCCTTCTGCAAGGCAGTGGCGAGGTCGCCCGCACCCCCGGTGATCACGACGACGGGCGCGGCACTCACGATCAATCAAAAAGCTTCTTCGGCTGCTCGGCTGCGCCGGTGGCGGGATTTGCGGGAGCCTGATTGCCGGCAGGAGCGCCGGCTTCAATTAGGACCGCGTGCGGCTCGTACTTCGCCCGGGTGTTGCTGAGCTGGGTGACGTAGCGGATCGCCTCGGTCAGCGGGATGTTCCGCACGGACAAGGTGATGAGCGTGCCCGAGCGCTGTTCGGGCGTGCCGTTGAAAATGAAGTTCACGGTGGTCTGACCGCCGGAGATCTCCTCCGCTTTGACCGAGAAGAAGTCGAGCACGTCGCCGAGGGGCGCTTCCGCGAAGGCGATCTGGGGAATGATGATGCGGGAAAGCCGGCCCTCGAGATCGTTCTTGGGCTGGGCACCCTTGACGAGTTCGGTCTTGCACTTCATCGAGTAGCTGCGCGCATAGACGTGGTTCGGGCTGGCCTGGAGCACCTCCTCGAAGGCGATGAGGGCTTCGCCGAAGTTGCCTTGGTTGAAAAGAGCGACACCTTCGTTGTAGCGGGATTGCACGGTGGCCTGTCCATGGGCGGCGGGGATGATCGCGAGCAGCAGGATCGTGAGGACGCAGAGGATGGATTTCATGGGATCACGCGGGGGATTTACGGAGCAGCGAGTCCGGATGAGAGCGTCTTGCCCCCATCCGTCCCGGCTCACGAGGGCGAGATTATCAAAACGGCTCGGGCGTGTAAACGCAAATGCGGCACCTGTTCACAATCCGACCCGGCGGAAGAGTTCGTCGAGCGGGAGCTGCAGCCCGATGTGGAAGTCGCCGAACTCCGCATAAAGCGCGCTCACTTCGTCGAAGCGCATCTCGTAGACGATCTCCTTGATGTCCTGGGTGTTGTGGGAAAAGAGAGTCACACCCCATTCCCACTCCTCCAGACCCGTCGAGCCGGTGATGAGCTGGCGGACACGACCAGCGAAACCGCGGCCGACACGTGCGTGGCCCGCCATCAGCTTGCGGCGCGCCTCGTAGTCGAGGTGATACCAGTTCTGTGAGGGATTGCGCCTTTTCGACATCGGATAGAAACAGAAGACCGGCCAGTCCGGCATGTTCGGGTAAAGCCGGTCGCTGTTGTATTTTTTCATCCGCTTGCGGAAGTCGTCGAGCTTCGCCTCCATCTCGGGGCTGCCGGCGGCGATTCCTTCGTCCCGGGTCAGGTCGGCCGCATATTGCTCCTCGGTGGTGGTGTATTCGCTGAGCTCGGTCATGCTCAGGTAGCTGTAGACCGGAGTGAGGATGTCCGGCCCCAGGGCGCGGGCGATCTGCTTTTCAAAACGGTTCGCCTTGTGGAGATCGTCGGTCAGTAGCATGAAGCCGATGTCGGACTTCGGCGTCACCATCGAGAAGGTCAGCAACTGGGTGGATTCGGTCGAGCGGATCTCCTGGACGAGCTCCGCGAGGTTGGTTTTCGCCTCGAGCTTTTCATCGTCGCCGTAGAGCGACCACTGGGCCTGCTCGACGTGGAAGAAGAGGTGGATGACGTGCCAGCCTTCCCGTGGGATGACCCGCTCGTTGTCGATGGCCTCGGGGCCGTTGGGGTGGGGATTCATGAATCGAACAAGGGGGCGGGAAAAGGCTTCCGCGCAGGGGGAACAAGCCGGACGAATTCGTTTGCGTCCAATCAAAAAAACTCCTAGTTTTGGCCTTTTTCAGGCCTCCCCGGAGGCTCCAAAAAAGCACTCAAACGCACCTCTCATGGCCGATCTGGAAAACCGCTACTCCGACAACGTCCCCGGTGAATTTTATGTCGATGACCAGTGCATCGATTGCGACCTGTGCCGCGAGACGGCCACCGCGAACTTCACCCGCAACGAGGACGGTGGTTATTCCTACGTCTACAAACAACCGACCACGCCGGAAGAGCGGGCCCTTTGCGAAGAGGCGATGGAAGGCTGCCCGGTTGAGGCGATCGGCTGCAACGGCAACGAGGGCTGAAATCCCTCTGGCGTCCGCCCGGGGCGAGCGCTAAGCTCCGGGGCATGCGCTACCGTCCCCGTCGTTCCCTCAAAGACCGCGCCCTCGCGGAGTGGCGCGGCTATTGGGAACCGCAGGACATGTCGAAGCACGAGGCCGCGATCGACGCCGTCGTGGGCAAGACCTTGAAGGGACTCGGACTGAACGACCGCTTCAACGAGGAGCTGGTCTTCGAGGCGTGGAACGAGATGGTCGATGGTTTCGTCGCTGCGAACGCCCGGCCTGTCTCGCTCGAGCGACGCGTGCTGGCGATTCAGGTGCTCCACTCGACCGTGCACTACGAACTCGAGCGGATGAAGGGTCTGCTGCTCAAGAAGATGCAGGAGCGCTTCGGAGCCGACAAGATCCGCGAGATCCGTTTCCGGCTGGGATGAGATTTCCTCCGACCAAAGAGGGTTGAATCACCGACCAAAGAGGGTCAGGTTCGGGATCTTTTCCATCCCATGAGCGACCGCATCCGCATCACCGGCCTCCGTCTCGTCACCCGCATCGGTGTGCCGGACGAGGAACGCGCGTTGCCCCAGAGCGTGGCGGTGAACGTGGCCATCACCCTGACCAAATCGTTCAAGGGCTTCGACGACCGGATCGAGCACACCATCGATTACTACCGGGTCGCCCAGCGGCTACGCGAGGTGGCGGCAGAGGGCGAACGCAAGTTGATCGAGACCCTTGCGGAGGATCTCGCCGCCGCGGTGATCGCTTTTGACGGAGTCTGCGCGGTCACGCTGGAGCTTGAGAAATTCATCCTCGCCGACTGCGATCGCGTCAGCGTCGAGATCACGCGCGCTCGCGAGCGTGGGTGAGGCTAGAAAAAACCGGCACCGGTGCCTCGCATCCGCTGCCAGTTCGAATGCGCCAGCATGCCGAACATGACGGCCATGAAAAGGCTCTGCCAGACGACCAGCCCGACGATGGCCATCACGATCGCTAGCACGAAGCTGATCCGGTAGACGGTCAGGGTGTGGCGCGGACCGAGGATGCCGGCGAAGATATGTCCACCGTCGAGCGGCAGGATGGGGAGCAGATTCAGGATGGCCCAGCCCACGTTGACCCAGAGCATTTGTCCCACGAAAAACTTCACCCAGGGCTGGGCGATTCCGGGCGTGAAAACGAGCAGGTAGGTCAAGGCACCGAGGGCGAGGCTGGCGGCGGGTCCCGCTGCGGCGATGGAGATGGACTGGCCTCGGGTAAAACGTCCGGGGCCACTGCAGAGCCCGCCGAAGCCGTAGAGGGTGATCTCCGAGTAGGGCGCACCGCTGTGTTTCCTCGCCCAGGCGTGACCCAGTTCGTGCCAGAGGATGGAGCCGAGGACCACCGCGGTCACGATCAGGAATTGACCCAGGGCCACGGGACCGTTCTGCTCGAGAAAGGGCATCCCGAGCACGACACAAAGGAGCCAGAACATCCACTCGATCCGGACCGGGAAACCGAAGAGGCGGAAGGAGAGCATGCTTCAGGAGCTGGGAGCCAGGAGTTGGAATTTAGAAACGAGCGGGGATCCTCTAGATTCCAGCTCCTGGATTCTTGCTCCCGGCTTCTAGATAAACTCGTTGATCAGATTCTCGAGCATCTCCTGTCGTCCGCTCTTGGTGTGCGGTTCGCCATTCTTCAGCGTGTAGGCTTCAAGTTCCTCGAAGCCGACTTCACCGGCCTCGATTTTCGCGCCGATGCCGGAATCGAAGGAGCTGTAACGCTGCTTCTTGAAGGCATCGAGGCGGCCGTCGGCGATGATGGCGTGGGCGATCTTGAGGCCGCGGGCGAAGGCATCCATCCCGCCGATGTGCGCGTGGAAGAGGTCCTCGACTTCGAAGCTTTCGCGACGGCACTTCGCGTCGAAGTTGAGTCCACCGGTGGTGAAGCCGCCCATGCGCAGGACGCAAAGCATGATCTGGGTCGTGAGGTAGATGTCGGTGGGGAACTGGTCGGTATCCCAGCCGATGAGTTCGTCGCCGGTGTTGGCGTCGATCGATCCGAGCGCGTCGGCGGCCATCGCGACTTCGAGCTCGTGCATCATCGAGTGTCCCGCGAGGGTCGCGTGGTTCGTCTCGATGTTCAGCTTCAGCTCGCCCAGCAGACCGTGCTCGCGGAGGAAGTTGAGGCACGCGGCCGAGTCGGAATCATACTGGTGCGTGGAGGGTTCGCGCGGCTTCGGCTCGATGTAGAAATCGCCCTTGAAGCCGATCTTCTTCTTGTGTTTCACCGCCATGTGGAGGAGCGCAGCGAGGTGGTTCAGCTCGCGCTTCATGTCGGTGTTGTAGAGGGTGGCGTAACCTTCGCGGCCGCCCCAGAAGACGTAACCTTCGCCACCGAGACGGTGGGTCACCTCGAGGGCCTTCTTCACCTGGGCCGCGGCATAGGCGAAGACGTCGGCGTAGGGCGAGGTGCCCGCGCCCTGGTTGTAGCGCTTGTGGGAGAAGAGACAGGCGGTGCCCCAGAGCAGCTTGATGCCGGTCTGTTTCTGGGCCTTTTCCAGTTCATCGGCGACGGCATCGAGGGCATCGTTCGAGGCCTGGAGATCGTTCAGCTCCGGTGCGACGTCGCGGTCGTGGAAGCAGTAGTAGCCGATCCCGCACTTCTGCATGAACTCGAACATCGCCCAGACGCGGCGCTGTGCGTTCGCGACCGAGTCCGATCCGTCGTCCCAGGGGCGCTCCGCGGTGGGGCCGCCGAAAGGATCAGAGAGACCGTTGCGCATCGCGTGCCAGTAGGCCGCGGCGAAGCGGAGGTGATCGCGCATCGTCTTGCCGCCGACGACTTCATCGGCATCGTAATGCTTGAAGGCGAGGGGATTTTTGGACTTCGGACCTTCGAAGGGGATGACGGGGATGCCGGGGAAGAATTCTTGGCTCATGGGGCGGCAAGTCTCTCTGCAGGGACGGCAAGTTCAAGAGAAAAGCAGTGGCGGGGGTCGAGCGGAGCGGTGTCCGCGGCGATGCGCCCGAGGAAGGAATCGATCCAGGGGGCCTCGATCCGGCGGAAATCGCCCGACAGGCGGAAACTGCCTTGGTAGATGACGGCCCCGCGGCTGCGGCGGAGCGCGCCGCCGCCGATCTTTCGGCCATCACGGGGATCGAGGAGGTCCCAAGGAACCGGAGCGGCGAAGCAGGACTCGGATTTCTCAAAGCCACCGTCGTGAAGGATCACCGGCTCCCCGGCTTCCGCCAAGGCGGCGGCGATCGTGGTATGGATCCAGCGGTAGCGCTCCGCGGCTGGGGCCGCGGCCACCTCGGTCCCGGCAGGAAAGGCCAGGGTCATAGTCAGGTCCTCGCCATGCTCGACGCGACCTCCGCCAGTGAGGCGTCGGGCGACCGTGTCGGCTTGATCCGAAGCCTTCCCGAAATACCCGATGGTGACCGCCGGATGATCCCATTGATAAAAGCGGGCCACAGAGACGACTTCGGAAGCGGCAAAGCGGAACAGCGCCTCATCGATCGCCATGTTTTCCCTGGCGGTGCGATAGGCCGGATCCCGCCAGACGAGGATGTGGGAAACTTTCAAAAGAACTCGGCGGCGAGCATGAACCTGCGAAATGCGGACCGCAAATAAAAGCGGTTGTTTTCGGCAGGGACCCGTGTTTCTTAACCGTCCGCTTTGGCCCGCTGCTCACGTGGCGGAATTGGTAGACGCGCTAGATTCAGGATCTAGTGGGGCGACCCGTGGAGGTTCGAGTCCTCTCGTGAGCACTTGCCGGCCCGGTTTTTCCCGGGCGGGTAGTTGAGGAAAACTTCCCGGGCCAAATACGCGGCATTCATGGGCGATTCGACGCAGGACCAGAACCCGGACTACGTGCATCGCGCCTTTTCGTCGATCGCGAAGCGGTATGTGGTCACGAACCACGTCCTCAGTCTGGGGATCGATCGCCTCTGGCGACAGGAGGTCGCCCGGATCGTTCGGGAGAGCGGTGCCCAAAATATCCTCGACGTCGCAACCGGCAGCGGAGACCTCGCGCGGGCGGTCGAGGTCGGGGTGCCGGGCAGCCGGGTGGTTGGCGCTGACTTTTGCCAACCGATGCTGGCTGAGGCCCGTCGGCTCGGGTCGAGGGACCTGATCGTCGCCGACGGTCTGCGACTGCCTTTCGGGGACGGCAGCTTTGATGCCATCACGATCGGCTACGGGCTGCGCAACATGGCCGACTGGCAGGCCGCCCTCGGGGAGTTCCACCGTGTGATCCGACCGGGTGGACGATTGGTCATCCTCGACTTCTCCTTGCCACGGAATCCTTTCCTGCGCGGGCCCTATCGTTTTTACCTGCATCACCTGCTCCCGCGGATCGCCGGATGGCTCACCGGCAACCGCGATGCCTATGTCTACCTGGGCGATTCCATCGAACGTTTTCCGGCGGGTGAAGCGATGTGCCGGTTGATTGGGTCCAGTGGTTTCACCGGGGCGACTTCCCTCCCACTTTTGGGAGGAATCAGCAGCGTTTACGCAGCGACTCGAGGGGCGTAGGAGAATTCTCAGAGTGGCCGAAGTTATTTTGCTCATCTGGAATTTCCAGAGTGCTTTGCATCTCGTTTGAGGCGTGAGGTTTTTTCCGGGATCTGTCACGCGTGATGCGGGGGTGACAAGAGCTTGTGAACTCTCCGTTAAAATTCGTGAAATTTGGATTTACAAGCGCTCCCCTTGCTGTCATCCCATTGGGTTTAGCCAATGCAGGATGAACGGTTTGGAGCGGGAACCCTCTCCTCTCCGCCCTTCCTCATTCATACAATGAACGCCATCGCCAAGAAACTCCGCCGGACTCCGCGTCTGCAGCATCTCGTCCTGCTCGCTCTCGCTCCGGGATTGCTCCTTTCACCCAACCGGGTCGGTGCGAATCCGCAGGGACCGAACGTGGTCGCGGGGAATGTGAATTTCCAGGGGCTCAATTCGAACCGCCTCGACATCAACAACCTCTCCCAGAAGGCGATCATCAACTGGCAGACCTTCTCGATCGCGAAAGGTGAAGTGACCCGGGTCAATCAAGGGGCGAACGCTTTCACCCTCAACCGCGTCGTCAGTGGCAACCCGACCGAAATTTACGGACAGCTGAAAGCGGCCAATGGTGGCGTGGCCGTGATCAACCCGAACGGGATCGTGGTGGGCCAGGGTGGAACGATCGATGTGGCGGGCATGCTGACCCTCTCGACTCTCGACATCCAGGACAAGGATTTTCTCAATGGTGGATCGAATCGTTTCAAGGGATCGAGCGCCAAGGGCGTGGAAAACTACGGGGCGATTTCGAGTGAAACCGGGGACGTCGTCCTGCTCGGTAACTTCCTCCAGAACGCCGGTTCGGTCTCCGCTCCGCGCGGGGTCGTGGCCTTCGGTGCCGGTGGCGACATTGTTGTGGATCAAGCGGGCGGGGCGAAGATTTCGGTTCAGGCCGGCGGTAGCGGCGGTGCGGTGGGCATCGATAACTCTGGCGAAATCAATGCAGCCGCAGCCGAGTTGAAGGCCCATGGCAACGTTTATGCCCTCGCCATCAAAAACGATGGTGTGGTTCGCGCGAGCGGATACAACTTCAGTGGCGGTCGTTTGACCCTGAGCGCCGGGTCCGCCGGACGCATCGTCAACACCGGTACGCTTCAGGCCCGCACCAGCGAAGGTGCCGGCGGACGCGTCAACATTTCCGGCGGACGGGTTGAGCTCAACTCCGGCACCGTGGATGCCTCGGGAGAAGTCGGACGCGCCGGTGGCCAGGTCGAAGTGACCGGTAGCGAGGTGGTCCTCGCCCAGGGAGCCAGCGTCAATGTCTCCGGCAGCACCGGCGGCTCCGCCCGACTCATCGGGACGGCCTCGGTCAACATCGCCGGCAGCGTCGACTCGACTTCGACCATTGGTGCCGGCGGCAGCATCGACACGACGGCAAAGAGCGTCACAATCGGTTCGACCGCGTCCCTCAACGCCACGGGTGCCACCAGCGGTGGCAGCGTCCGCATTGGCGGTGGATTTCAAGGCAATAGCAAGGACATCGGCAATGCCCAGCAGACCGTGGTGGAACGCGGTGCGGTCGTCATCGCTGATGGTCAGGAAGGCAACGGCGGCCAAGTCGTGGTCTGGGCCGATGGCGGCACTCTTTATGAAGGCGACATTTCCGCCCAGGCGCTCGGAGCGATCGGCAACGGAGGTTTCGTCGAGGTCTCGGGCAAAAACTCGCTCTCGATCGACGGGAATGTCGACACCCGTGCGGCGAATGGAGCCAACGGGACTTTCTTGATTGATCCCGTCAGCGTTTCCATCTCCGCGGTGGGCGGCGGTGGAACCATGACCGATGTGGCGCTGCGAAACTGGGTGGTCGCCAACAATGTCATCATCCATACCGGTGGTGCCGGTGCGGACACCGGGAACATCAGTGTGGTTTCCGGCGCGAAGGTGATCTACGACAGTCCCAATTCGCTGACGTTTCTCGCCCACGGGGACATCCTGGTTGACGGCGACATCAAGAACATCGGGAGCACCGACGTGAACAATCGCGGCAACATTACCTTGGTGGCCGGCTGGGACGGCACCCTGCCGAATCTCCCCAATAGCACCGGCAACTCGCAGGTGCGGGAGGACTACGTCTCCTCCGCGGACTTCATCAATCCCGACGGTACCCCCCTGACCACTCCCGGCCGGTTCGGGACCTGGGGCAAGGCCGGCAGCCGCATCCTTTTTAATGAGGCTGGTCTGGAATACGTCGAGGTGGGCAGCGCCCGGGGCGAGACCAACGTGTTTGCCGATGTCGTCCAGATGCGGACAGGTCGTGCCAATGGACGTGGCACCCAGATCGGCTACCGCCGCGTTGCCGACACTCGGGATACCATCGCTCAAGGTGGATTCGGCGGGTACTTCGCTGATCCGAATACCCAGATTGTTGATGGAGACATCAATGTCACGGCCAAAACCAACCTTTTCATGCGCCCCTCCGACGAGTTCAATGGTGATGATCTGGGATACATTCGCGCTCACACCATCAACATGATCGGGCACGGTGGAATCCGGAGGGCAGACGACACGCTGGACAACGTCACCGGGTCGAGTGGTGGTTTCGGTTACGATGCCGGAGTTGTGGTTGTGGACAATGGTAGCAACAGTGGCGACATCACGGTGTACGCCGGTAATGCCTTGGTGATGCGTGGCGGTCGGAACGACTCGCCGACCATGATTGGCCACGGCGGCCACTCGGAAGCGGCACCAAACAGCGGAAACTTCCGTGTCGGTTTGGGAATTCCAATCATCGGAGATTTGTCAGGCGACATCCAGGTCACCGCGGGATTCCTCGATATGGAAGCCGGGCTCTACGATGATTCGCCGGTGCAAATCGGCCACGGCGGACTCAACATCCGGGGCGAGTTCAGCGGGGATATCGCGGTCGCCACAACCAAAGGGAATATTCGAGCGAGTGCTGCAGCCAATCTCGGAGATGCGGGTCCGATCAACCCGACTGAGGGGCGCTGGACTAACAACCGTAACCGTTCCTACGCGATGATCGGACACGGTGGGGTTCAGGCGTTTCATGCGAGCGCGCTTCCGGCCCGAAATAACGTGAGTTTGCTGACCCAAAACGGGGCCGCACTGGTAAACAACACCAGTGCGCCGGGCGATGGGATTCAGATCAATCCTCTCACAGGTCTTCCCTACGGGCATAATGGAGATATCTCTGTCACTTCATTCGGGAAAATTCAGTTCACCGCATCGGGCGATGATGGATTCGCCAAGATCGGACATGGAGGAAGTTCGAGCCATGGAGATCACCGGGGTGACATCAATGTGGTCGCTCAGAATGGCTCCATCGTTTTTGATCGTATTGCAATTCAACTCGACCGAAACGGAACAGACCGCCGCAATGTTGGGACCGGTGCCTTTGTTCAGATTGGACACGGAGGCCGCCGTAGTTCCGGGGGCAGCACTGGCGATATTGAAGTTCAGGCAACTGGCAACATCGAGTTTTATGCTGGCCGGAGCGAGGCATTTGCTCAAATCGGCCATGGCGGGCGCAATAACGACGACACGACGACCAGCGTGGATGCCCATCGGGGCCCTCTCCGCGCGAACGGAACCCATTCTGGAGACATCTCCGTGATCTCCGGGGGCGACATTCGATTCCGTAGTGGATTCGGGACCGGTAGTACCGCATACTCCATGATTGGCCACGGGGGCTTCCTGAGCCATTCGGATATCCTGCAATCCCACAGCCTTCACGATGGGACCCTTGTTGGGGGAGGTGCGTCCACGATTTTGGTCGATGGCAATGGAGACCCGGTTCTCGATGTAAATGGACGTTTTCAACTGGTCGCTGACGAAACACAGCAGGGACACAATGGCGATATCCTCGTCTCCGCGGCTGGAGACATCAGCTTCATCGCAGGCCAAACTGAGGCCCTTCCCGGGCAAGAGGCTTTCGGAATCGAAATGAACCGGAACGACAATTTCACCATGATTGGTCATGGCGGCCGTTCCTCTTACGGCGACCACTGGGGCAACATCCAGATCAATTCAGGTGGTGACATTACCTTTGAAGCGCGCGGAGGTTGGAACGCCATCACCTACGAGGGAACGAATGAAGGGCCCTACAACATGGCGGGTGCCGCCGCAGCGTCTCGAGGTACTCCTCGATATGGAATTGATGAAGACAACGGTCTTACCGGAGCGCGGAACTTCGCAATGATTGGAAATGGCGGATATGACGCGGATCACAGGATTCAGTCCACGTTCGTCAAGACCGATGATACTGGCGCAAACGCCCTTGGAAACCTGATGGAATTCGCGGTCATCAACACGGATGATATCATCAAGACCCGGATTCCCCACGGATTGGCTAATGGAGATCGGATTACTTTCCAGACGATGAGTCGGACTGACGCAAATCTCTCTCTATCGAACACGGTGTATTATGTTAGAGATGTTACCGCCAGCACCTTCAAGGTTTCCACTACCTTGGGCGGCACTGCCGTGGATGTGACTCAGACCATCGTCAGCAACAGCCGCGATTACAGCGGGAAACTGGGAGAAGGGATCGGAACCTGGGGCCCTTCGGACATCAGGATCGTCGCTGGAGGCGATGTGACGGTGAAGGCCGCGCAACTTGAGACGGTGGGAATTACACCCCCAACTCGCGCTTTCTTGAACAAAAACGCTTCCGTATCCTTGGGGGTCACCGCCAATACCGTCTTCTACACCGATGTTTTCGGTAATCCGGTCAATCTGAGTGCCTTGGTCACCCAACACGCTTGGGTTCCTGACATTGTGAATCGCGTGGCGCCGAATCTCGGGCCTGTGGGGGGAGCAGGGTTGGGCCCGAATGGAGAAACCCTTGGTCGTAACTTAACTTCTACTGCGTTCACATACAGGCTTTCCTCTGATGCTACCCCGGCCAACCAAAATCGTATCGTCTATTTGCCGGGGGCAGGTTTTGCCGGAGGCGAAATCGTTTATTTTTCTGGCCCGGCTGCAAGTTCATTGGGGCTGAATCAGAACCAAGCGTATCAAGTAGCCAACGTCAGGATTGACTCGAATGATTTTCAGATTCGGCCGATCGCCGCGGATGGAACCCTGGGCGCCATTGTCTTGATCCCGAATGGCGCGTCGGCGGGAGAGAGCCTGACGGTCCGGCAGACGTGGAATGGGTGGAAATCGCCGGCGCCCGTTGTTTCCGCATCTGAAGGTTTCGCACAGATCGGGAATGGAGGGCGGATTACCGACTATCTTGGAGGGAATAAGCTTCGTAGCTTGAGTGAAGGCTTCGGACATCGTGGAAACATTTCGATCACTGCTGGTGGAGGAGTTACCGTCAAGGCATCCGATATCGATCCGGCAGTGCAAACTGGGCAGTCAACTGCGATCACACGCATTGCGTTTGATCGATCGCCGTTGCTTGGATCTAACGGGCAACCTCTTTTCGATATTCTTGTTGGTCCGGGGGCTCCCAATACCGCTCCTCCGACTGCGCCGAATTTGCCTGGCTTCAGTACGATGGTGGGAACGAATTTTGGTACTTCGGGTACGGATACTCGCAGTCAACTCAATCCGAACCACCGTCTTTCCAATTACGCGATGATTGGTGTGGGTGGATACAATTCACGTGGAGATCATCAAGGTGACATCACCATCAATGCCGGTTCGACCTCGGGTGGCATTGGTCTTCTTCTCCAAGGCGGCGAGGGTCGCGAAGACTTTGCCCAAATTGGGGCTGGTGGCTTCGAGTCGGATGGCTATGATCCGCTTGGAGGATTGAACAATGACAACAGCCGTCTCAATGATGTCGGTTCGCGAGGCAACATTTCCGTGAATGTCGGCGGCAAAATCGTCGTTCAGGGCGGTGGTGTGAACTCCAAAGTCGTAGGACGGACCGGCACCACAACGAATACAACAATTGCGGCTCCGGTCGCAGGTTCTTCGAATAATGAAGCTGGTGGGCTTGTTCAAAACGTTGAAAGCCGCTTCAGTTACGCTCAAATCGGCAATGGAGGCGGAGCTAATGGCGGAACCTCCTCTGGGAATATCTCTGTGACTAGCAGCAACGGTGGTCTCGATGTATTGGCTGGGAACAATACACAGTCAGCCTACGCGCAAATTGGACACGGCGGCTATAACACCCGCGGCCAGGCGCACTCGGGAGACGTCTATGTTAGGGTGAAAGGAGACATCAATGTCAAGGGTAGCCTTCCGTTCGTTGACGACGGGAGTTTCACCGCTGCCAATCCCGGTTTTGGTTTCCCGGAAACCGGACCACAGGCCGCTACGCCTGGAGGAGCAATTGCTGTTACCGGGGCAACGAATGTCTTGGGTCAGAATACGATCACTCTGGCCGCACCTGTAGCGGGCCTTTATGTCGGGCAGCCTGTCTTCGGGACCGGCATCGGCGGGAGCGTGGTTATTACGGCGATCAGTGGGCTGACCATTACCCTTTCCGGCGCCACGACGGCCGCTGTGACGTCGTTCACTGCGGGCCGTAACGCACACGGTGGCCAAATTGCTCACCAGCTCGGTAACTACGCGCAGATCGGTCACGGCGGTTGGGATTCCGACCCACAAGGTGGAAACCTGGATCTCTCGGCCAGTGCGAACAACGGCGGGTTTACTGGTGCTGTTTCGCTGATTTCGACCAGCGGCGGACTTAATCTCCAAGGAGGTGGCGATCCTTCTCTCACCCGGAATGACGACACCTATTTCCGAGGGTTGTCCGCTCATATTGGACATGGGGGTAACTTCACGGACGGTAGTCATGCGGGAGATATCCTCGTTTCCGTGAAGAGGAATCTATCCATCCTTGGTGGTGCGGGCGGCCGCGATTCCTTCACAATGATCGGACACGGTGGGCATCAGGTGGACGGGAACCTGAGTGGTGAAATTCAGGTCATCGCCGGAGGCAGCATGATCGTGAACCGCGGCGCTGATACGGACACCAGTGCGGTCGGGTCGACCAACCGTGCCGGCCTTGAGATCTTCAACAACTGGGTCAAAATCGGCCACGGTGATCAGCGTCTCCGCCAGCGCACTGACGGTGTCGGCACCCGCAACGGCGACATTCTCATCAGCGTGGGAGACACCTTGAACCTCGGTGTCACCGCCAACCGACCCTATGCCGCGGCCGCCTACACCCGGGCGAGTTCCGACACCGTGTTGATCGGTCACATTGATTCCAAGATCGCCATTTCCGATGCCTTCCGCTCCACCAGTGGCGATACTTACATAGCCGTCGGCCGGAATAATCCCTACACGACGGGGACAGGTCAAATCATCACGACCAATCAGACGGTTATCATGAGCGCTGGCGAGGGACTCTTTGGAGAAGCTCGTTTCTACATGCCTACGGCGAATTCCAATCTGATTGCCGAGAAGACCCTGATCAACAACGTGGAATACACGCGCATCCCGGCTCCGGGGAGCGGCCGCGCCGATGAACAGAACGCGACCGAACACACTTTCGTGCTCGGTGCGAATGGCGAATTGACCGCCACCTACACTCCCGAGGGGACCTACCCCTTCCAGGGTTTCGGTCTTTACAACGTCTATTATGGTGGCACCGCTCCCGTGGTTCCTCCGGTGACGCCTCCGGTGACGCCTCCGGTGATTCCTCCCGCGCCACCGATTGATCCGGGCTTCGACTTCGGGGCCTTTGTCTTCGGCGAAACCTACGATGCCTTCTTCCGCAACGAGGCGCTCTTCCTCTACGACGGTTACGAGGGGCTGTTGGTCTCGATGGCACTCTCTGATGCCCTTTACGACGACTCTCCGACTTCGACCGGGGGATCGATGTTCGAGGAGCTGCTCGATGGCAGCCTTGGCGAGCGTCGCGACGGCGAGATCACCACGGGTAGCGACATCATCGAGGACGAAGAGGATGAGGAGATGGAGCGCCGCAAGCGCCGTGCCTCGCAAAAGGTCGGAAGGAGCGGGGTTTCCTACTACGTTTTCGATCCGGCCACCAACCGCTACTCGAGCTACCGCGTCTTTGGGGTTGAGCAGTCCCGTCTCGGTGTCACGCAGTGAGGGTTTGAAACAACTCCTGAGTAAAGCAACTCCTCCCAACTCCCCCCCCTTTTTTATGAAATTGAAAACCTTCGGGAAGCGCCTCCAGAGCCGGGTGCTCGGCGCTTTGCTCCCAGCCTTCGCCTTGAGTGGCCATCCCACCTACGCCAACCCGCAGGGTGGCGTGGTCGTCCACGGGGCTGCGGACATCGCCCGAATTTCGGCCAATCAACTTCGGATCCACCAGCAGTCCAATAACGTCATCATCAACTGGCAGGACTTCTCGATTGACCGCGGTCAACTGACCCGCTTCGTCCAGCCGAATAATGGCACCGCGCTCAACCGCGTCGTCTCGGGCAACGTGTCCCAGATCCATGGGCAATTGAAGGCCAATGCCAATGTTTACGTGATCAACCCGAACGGAATCGTGATCGGTGCCAACGGGGTGGTGGACGTCGGCGGCAACACGGTGCTCTCGACCCTCGACATCGATGACAACGACTTCCTTGATGGCGGGTCGAGCCGTTTCTACGGGAGCAGCACGACCGGGGTGACGAACTTTGGGACGGTCAGCTCGGCTGGCGGTGATGTCGTCCTCATGGGCGGTTTCGTGGACAACCAGGGTCAGATCGGCGCGCTCAATGGAACCGTCGCGATCGGGGCTGGCGGCGATATTCTTCTACAGGAAGGTGCGGCGGGTTCCAAGATTTCGGTCCGCGGTGCCTCCGAGTATCAAGGCACGGGCATCAACAATGAAGGATCGATCCGCGGCGCTGCGGCGGAGTTGAAAGCCCACGGCAACGTCTACGCTCTCGCCATCAACAACGGCGGTGCGATCCGGGCCAATGGTGCGGACAAGAGCAGTGGTCGCGTCCTTTTGCGAGCCTCGGGCGGCAGTTCCAACATCAATCTCGGCCAACGCAGCAGCATCACTGCAAGTGTCGGCAACGATGGTGGACAAGTCGAAGTGGATGCCGGTGCAGGACAGGCGGTGGTGGAGGGCAGGATTGATGCTTCCGGCACACGGGCCGGTGGAACGGTTTCGGTGAAGGGCGGTCAGATTGCGCAAGGAGCAGATTCCACGATCGCCGCCACCGGAGGCACGAGTGGTGGCACGGTTGTCGTCGACGCGGTTGGATCCGTGAGCATCAATGGGTCCGTCCAAGCAAAATCGACCAGCGGGATTGGTGGCAAGGTCGACATTACCGGACAGACTGTCCTCATCAATGACTCTGCGAAGATTTCCGCCAATGGCCATTCGGCCGGTGGGACTGTCCGCATCGGCGGGGACTTCCAGGGCCGCGACACCGGAGTTCGGGAAGCGGATTCCACCAAAGTGGATCGCGGCGCCGAGATCACGGCGGACTCGTTCATGGGATATGCAGGAACGGTCGTCGTTTGGGCGAATCACGATACCATGTTCCTTGGCGAAGTTTCAGCCAGCGCGCTGGGAGACGAAGGCGACGGTGGTCTTGTGGAAGTTTCGGGCAAGGAAGAGCTTTATTTCGACGGGGTCGCCCGCGTTAGCACGATCGGTGGCAAGGCGGGGACGGTCCTCTTCGATCCAGGCGATGTCGTCATCGGTGTGACCGCTCCGCAGACGGGATCTCTGATCACGGTTTCTTCGGTAAATGCTGCGCTTCAGAGCGGAGCGAACGTGTTGGTGGCGACAGAAAGCGGCAACATCGTCTTTGAGAGCCTCGGAGGCGGTGGCGATCTGACCGGCGGCACCGAGGCGAATAATCGCAATACCTCTGTGCAGTGGACGAACTCGCAATCGAGCTTCGGCGCGTTTGCCTCTGGTTCGATCAGAGTCAACAACCACATTCGTACCTCGGGTGGCGGCTCCATCAACTTGATTGCCGGGTGGGGCGGGGGGGAGATCGATCCTCAACTGCTTCTCGACCCCCAGAGCGCGTGGGATTACTACGTGGGACAGGGATCCTTCGGGGTCGGTGGGGGCAGCATCCAAGTGGGATCCAATACCCAGACCCGTCATGTCGAAGTTGGCAGCCGTTTTGGGGACACGAACGTCGCTGGTTTCGAGGTCCGGGTTTTTGGTTCCGACACGGTGGCCAACACTCGCTATTCGATGATCGGTTTCCACGACGGAGGACAAGTATTCGCACCCCGTCTCGATCGGGGGACGGCGGGCGGTTCGGTGCCGATCCGTCTCGACATGCGGGTAGGGTCTCCCGCCGGTACGGGCGCTTGGCTGCTTAGCGACGGTCGCAACAATGTAACGCTCGCCAACAATTTCGCGGCAGACGGGGTGGGGGATCCCATCGTTGCCGTGGCCGGAAAAAACGAAGTCGACCTCAATGGCGACGGCATCATGGATGGTGTCCGCGGGATTGACAGTACCGGGGTCGTTGCAGAGACCTTCATTCCCTACGCCAGCCACTACAACAGTGCGACCTCGGGCAACTGGTGGTGGCAGCAGATCGAGGATGCCGGCAGCACCGAGGTCAAGGATCCGCTTGGCCTCGGAGGCTTGCGTCCCGAATACGGTGCCGGGGTCGGTGCCCTCAGTGCCAAAGCTCTTTCTTTGGGAGCTACGGTCAACGGTGCCGACATCAACGTGATCGCCCGTGGGGGCGTATTGCTACAGTCCGGAAACGGAAACGACTCGGTCGGTGCGCAGATCGGGCACGGTGGACCGAACCGGTCCCTGACGGGCTCGGGAGGCGGAACTCGGGAAATCGGCAACGAAACGGTTGGTAACGCAGCCTTCTCAACCACCGGGATCGAAAACGGACAGATGGAAAGGCGCTGGAGCTTCAACGGGGCGGACAACGACCGTGTCGCCACCTCGATCGCCCGACTTGCACCCGTCTACGGGAACGTCAACGTCTATGCCGGGATCAACACGGCGGCACCCATCAGCGTGAACCACTCCACCGGGAAAGTCACCGCGTCGGTGACCAACGGCGGAACCATCAAATTGACCGCCGCGCAGACCTTCGATACGGGCGGAGCCACTACGAACTCAGGTGTTCAGATCGGCCACGGGGGCGTGGGCCAGTTCGGAGAATATTACGGCAACATCCACGTGGAGGCCGGTTCCAGCATCACGATGCTCGCCGGTGAAGGAACGCGGGCCGTGGCCACGATCGGTCACACCACGACGGGACACGTCCTTTGGAATCCCACCTCGGTGCAAGACCAGCAACTCCGTTTCTTTGCCACTGCCGGAGACATGGACAACCCGAATCTCCGGAACGGTGAACTCTTTACCGGGAATGTCACGACGGGATTTAATCCTCTGAGCGACCCCGAGCGGTTGCGGCGTTACAACCTGACCAATTTCCCCGATAACGGCTTCGACGCTGGCGGCTTCGCCATCAACACCACCCTTGGCTACAGTGTCAACCAGTACACCCGCGGCACAACAGCGGCAGGGACGTCCTCGCAGGGATTCAATGCGCTGGCTCCTCTCAACCTCGCTCCGGTGGGGCCGGTTGCGGTCGCCGCTCTCGATGGGTCGACGGTCACCGGCTTCCACGGCGATATCACCGTGATTGCCCGCAGTGGCGACATTCTCCTGAAGGGTTACTCAACCGAAGGAGTTAGCGCGCTTGCACCCCGCGATACCCGGTTTGCCCAGATCGGCCATGGTGGCCGTAGTTTCGCCTACTCGACCCTGGGGTCGGGTTATCAGAACATTCTGGGCACGCCCACCGTTCCGATCGACGGGAACGGCAACCCGGATGGTCGGGAAATCGTCAACTACCACATGCAGGCGAACGGGACCCACCTTACTACAGGTTCCCGCAGCTACCAGGGGTCATCGGGAACCAACGCCAACCGCAGTCCGGTCTTCATGTCCATCAGTGGCGACATCGACGTCCTCGCAGGCAACGACATCACCTTGATCGCGGGCAACGACCAAACCGACTTCGCCCAGATTGGTCACGGTGGTTCAGAACTCGCCGATTACGAGACTTCCTCGTTTATTCTCGGTGACATCAGGGTCCGTTCGGGCGGCGATCTCACCGTGATTGGAGGTGGAACCGTCCAACCGATCATCCGGGGCTCCACGACCGACCCGAATGCCTTCACCTACGACCTCCGCGCTTGGGCTCAGGTGGGTCACGGAGGTTATCGTTCGGGCTTTTATGGGTTCATCGGCGACATCGACGTGGATTCGGGTGGGGATGTGCTCGTGCGGGGCGGTGCCTTCTCCCTATCGCCTGCCAAGATCGGCCACCAAGGCGTGGACGACCGGGGACAGAGCGGAGGTTCCTTCCTCAAGACCGAGCAGTTTCGGGCTGACAGCATCGTGAGTGACATATCGGTGATCCTCAACGGCGGTAGTGCCACCGTGGTCTACAGCAGTGCGTCCGCCCGCGGGGTCGTCGGATCCCGCGACTTCGGCGCCCTCGGCGCCGGCGATTTGGTGAAGGGTACCCTCAACACCGCCGATATCGACGTCACGGCCGGGGGAAGCATCACCTTGGATCACCTCCAGATGGGCCTGCGCCAGCCGCCCGAGCGCCTCGCCCTGGCCCCGGGCCTGGATCCTTTGAATGCGAACTTCAACGTGAACAGTCAGGGTTCCGGGATCCGCACCCGCAACTCCTATTCGCAGATTGGCCACGGCGGTACTTTGAACAATGCCTTCGTGGTGACCAACACCGCGTCGAATTACGACGACAAGATCGGTGATGTTACGGTAACGGCGAACGGTGGCAACATCCATCTGAAGAACGGGGAAGGCGAGCACCGCTGGACCCGGATCGGACATGGTGTTGGTCGTAGTGATCGAGCAGCCGACGCTGACAATACGGCTGGCTACGCCCGGTCGACCGATCTGGTTGGCAACATCACGATCTCCGCCAGCGGCGACGTCATCATCGATGCAGCCGCCGCCGATGAAAACGAGCGCCTTGAAAACGTCAATGCCGCTTTCGGATCTGCTTCTCCTTCCCGCTTCAATCCCGTGGCGATCGGACACGGCGGGGTCGACGACAACCTCGACGTAGTGGTTCTCGGCCAAGGTGAACTGGTCAATGGGATCGCAGCCAGTTCGAACATCACCCTCACTGCCGGGAATCTCACCATCCTCGGTGGCAAAGGGGTGGAGTCCTCCTACGCCCAACTCGGCCATGGTTATGCCTCGGATCTCGGAAACGACCTGGCCCGCCGCTTCGGGGTGCCCACCGGTTTCGCCGGAGATATCACGGTCGCGGTGGATGGCGACATCTACCTCGAGGCCGGGGCGAACGCATGGACCGAACTTCCCAGCGGTGTCTCGAAAAACGAAGGTCAGAGCGTGCACGGCGCTTTCGCGGCGATCGGCCATGGCGGTTATCAACTCGACGCTCCCTCCTTCGGTGAGATCAAGGTTTACGCCGGGCGCGATGTCAGTGTGATCGCACAACGCCGCACCGACGTCGAAACGACGACCATCGGTCAATCTCCCTACTCGATCCAGAACCCGACTCCGGGGCTCGACTCGGTGGCTTCCGCCTTCAACTTTGCGAAGATCGGACACTTCGCGGTGGAAAACGGTAACCGGACGGCCGACACCAACGACGTGGTGGGGAGCGCCGCCCAAACCGGTGACATCACCGTGGTGGTGGGACGTGACTTGACCGTGGCGGGTGGGACCACCCCCGACATCGACACCCAGACCATCTTTGGGGCGTTCGCCCAGATTGGACACGGTGGACCCGCGGCCAACGGTGATCTGACCGGTGACATCACCGTGCTGGTGAAACGCAACCTGGCCGTGCTCCGTGGAACGGACATCGGCGGCAGCGCCCAGACCCAGGTCCAGGTCAACAACTACGCGATGATCGGGAATGGAGACTACTTGCGCGGCACCAGCCAGTCACCTTCAAACATCTTCCGGCGGGAGGGTGAGGGGTACCGACGCGGTAATATCGCCATCGCCACGGGGTTGAATGCCACCTTCAACGACGCCCTCGTTGGACACGCCGATCCGAAGCTCTCGGTCCAGTCGACCTTTGGGAACACCCAGGTGGCGGTCAGCCGTCTGAATCCTTTCTTCGGAGGTGCCGGATTGCTCACTGCGACCACCAACACCGTCTTCAGCAGCGGCGGGTTCGGCGTAAATTCCCGGGTTGAGTTCTACATGCCGGCGCGGTCCAACAACAAGATGGATGACACGACCCGGATCAATGAGAAAACGGCGACTTTCGTGGCAGCTCCCGCCAACTTTGCCGATCCCTTCAACGCCGCCAACGGTAACCTTGCCGGACGGAATGACGAAGTTTACTTGACCCCCGACCTCTGGTGGGACCAAAACGGAACCGCCGCCATCGGCAACATCACTGGCGCTGGCGTTTTCCCGACGGATGCCATGAGTGGTCAAGGCGGAGCAATCGCTCTAGTCAAGGACCCCGGCGGGCTCTCGAACCTTGAGCAACTGGTGAGCGGGACTCTTGGAAGCTCGGCTCCTCTCTATCGCGACCAAAATGGTGTCAGCGGCAGTGGGCTTTATACGCTTTACTACGATGCGACCCAGTTCGTCCCCCAGACCTTCCCGACCCAGCCGACCGCTCCGGGTGTGCCCATCCCCCAGCTGGTGTTCGACTTCCGCGGACTCCTCTTCAGCGAGACCTACGATTCCTTCTTCCGGGATGACCTCTACAATGGCGTCGGTGGGGAAGGTGACGGCCTTTTCCCCTTGGTCGGTCTCTTCGAGCGCGAGGGTGAACTTGGCGAAGGTTCTGTGGAAAACCGCCTCGATCGCCTTTTCGGCGACACCACCGAGGACGACGAGGACGAGGAAGAGGAGCGCCGTCGCCGCGCCCGGGCTACTGCCGCGGGGGCCATGGGGATGAGCTTCTACATTTACGAGCCCGGCACCAATCGTTATTCCAGCTACCGGGTGTTCGGAAATCAGATGACCGAACTTCCGCCTGTGCCGGAGAACTGAGCCAGAGGGATTCCGGGCGCGACGCCCGCCAAAATTGTGAAGATTCCTCTTGCGAATGGGTGGGGTAGCTTTCAAGATCAGACGGGTGGAGTTCTCCGACAGGGACTCCACCTTTCCTCTTTGAACTTTGCGAATGAACCGATTGAAACTCAGCTCTCTGGCAATGCTGTTGCTGCTCCCCGGAACGGCCTCGGTTTATTCCCAGGACGAAGATCTGGGTGATCTGCCTCCGATGCCGTTGCTGGATCTCGGGTACCCCGATCAAAAGCTTTCCTTCCGCCAGAAGCGCTTGGCGGAAAGGCGGGAACAGCTCGCCCGGAAAGCGGAAAATGCCGATCAGGGCCGGGTTGAAGTCGCTGGTCGCGCCACGCTGGGCCAGCGTCTCTCCGCCTCGGGTGCGAACGCCAAACGGAAAACGGTGTCACAGGCGATCACGGTTCAGAACTCCCTGCCGAGCGGCGAGGATGGCATCACCGCGAGCGGTTCCCGGCTGCGCCCCTTCGGTGATGATCGTTATTGGGGTGAAATGCCGCCTCCTACCCCGGAAGAGTCCCTCATCGATCTCCCTCCGGCTCCCGACCTTCGCACTCCCGACCAGATCACCCGCCGGGAGCGCATTCGCAACATGCGGGTGTCCCGTTTCGAGGAGCGCAAGGCCGAGACCGAGGCTGCCCGTGAAGATCGCGAGATGCGTGCTCGAGCCGTGGTGAACCGGCCCCAGGCGGATCCGTCGACGGCGCTGGTGCAGGTCGAGTCCCAGTCGTCTTCCGGTGCCGGTTTTGCTGGAAACGTGGCGGCACCGCAGACGGTGACTCAAGGATCCCTCAAGCCGTTCAACGAGCGGTCGACGTTCTACCAGGACAATCAGATTGTCTACAAGGGCGGCAAGCCGAATTCCTCATCAGCGGGTCGCGCAGGCAATGGGACGAGCGGGCAGGACTCGACCGAGTCGCCCAAGTGGCGTTTGCGCAATCCCTTCAAGTCGGGCGCAAACTGAGCGTCTTCTCTCGTCTGGACCGGGTGCCGAGTATCGGTCTGGGATTGGGGATCGAACCCTCTCTCGTTGGATTCAGGGACTACTCTGCTGATTGGCTCGCGTCTTTTGGGACGGATTGGACTTTGGATCAGTAGACGGCGCGCCCCCCGCTGAGGTCGAAAGTGAAGGCGGTGCAAAAGGACGCCTCCGGCGAAACGATCCAGCAACTCAGGGCGGTGATCTCCTCGAGGCTGCCGCAACGTTTCATCGGGATCTTGTCGGTCATGTATTTCACCTGGTCGGGGTGGATCCCGTCGACCATGGGGGTGCGGATCACCGCGGGGGCGATCGCGTTGACGGTGATTCCGGTCTCGGCGAATTCCTTGCCGGCCGATTTCACGAGTCCGATCACGGCGGCCTTGGTCGCGGAGTAGGGGCTCATGCCCGCGTTGCCTTCCTTGCCGGCGATCGAGGCAAAATTGAGGACACGTCCATAATTCCCTGGTTCCATGGCGAGAAGGGCGTACTTCGTCATCAGAAAGGTCCCGCGCAGGTTCACCGCGGTCTCGAGATCGAAGGCTTCAGTGGTGACCTGGGTGATGCGGGTGTTGGTCGGTCCGACGATGGCGGCGCAGTGAACCATGACGTCGAGGCGCCCGTCCACGCTGCGTGCCGCCACCGCGGCAAATCCGGCCCGGACCTGGGATTCGTCGGCGATGTCGACGGTTTCGGCGTTGATGATGAGACCTTCGGCGGCGAGCTCGGCGACGGTGGCGGCAGACCTTTCTGAACTGACGTCAAAGATCGTCACCTGCGCTCCCTCGCCAGCGAGGCGACGGGCGATGGCTTTGCCGATGCCTTCGGCGCCACCGGTGACGATGGCGACCTGTCCGGAGAAACGGGATTCATTCATGGGCGGGGAGTTTGCGCGAGATCCATTGCTTTGGGCAGCGAAAAAAATGGCGGGATCAATGCCTCGCCATCCGCGTTTGTGTTTCCTAGAGTGACTTCATGCCCACTCGAAGACATTTCATGACGGCGGCGGCGGGATTGCCATTCGCTGCCGGAGGCTTGGCGCAAACGCCACCGGTGAAGGAGAGGCTCCGCTACCTCCAGATTGGCACCGGGCATGCCCACGCCAACAAGCTCGAGGTTTATGCGGAGAGTGATGACTGGGAGGTCGTCGGCCTTGTCGAGGAGGACCAGGCGCGGCGCGAAGCCGCGGCCCAAAGCAAGCTCTACGCGAAGTTTCCCCTGCTGGAGTTGGAGGAAGCATTGAAAATTCCGGGCCTCCAGGTGGTGGGTGTCGAGACCGAGGTGCGTGACCTGCTGCGGTACGCGCGCGTTGCGGTCGAGGCGGGTTGTCACGTGCACCTCGACAAACCGGCCGGTGCGAATCTGGCCGAGTATGGGGCGCTCATGGAGTTGGCAGATTCGAAGCAACTCGTCGTGCAGATGGGTTACATGTACCGCTTCAATCCGGCAGTGCGTTTGCTCCATCGCATGCTTGAGGCTGGATGGCTTGGCGAAATCTTCGAAACCCACGCGGTGATGTCGAAGGTGATTCCGACCGAGGACCGGCAAAGGCTCGATGAGTTTCCCGGTGGCACGATGTTCGAACTCGGTTGCCACATCATCGACCTGACCGTCTCCGTGCTGGGCAAACCGGAGAAGGTGACACCCTTCCCGCGGCGGACGCTCGAAACCACCGGAGACGGCCTCATGGACAACATGCTGGCCGTGCTGGAGTATCCGAAGGCCACTGCCACGGTCCGCTCCACCGGATTGGAAGTGGAAGGGTTCAACCGGCGCCATTTCACCGTTTGTGGGACGGGCGGCACCTTCCAAATCCAGCCGCTGGATCGGCCCAAGGCGATCATCACCCTCGCCGAGGAGCATCGCTTCGAAGGCGAGGAGAAGGTTTACCGGAAAGGCATCAACGAAATCAGCTTCGAGCCGCCCTATCAGAGATATGTCGGTGATGCGGCCGATCTGGCTGCCATTGTCCGGGGTGAAAAACCCAACCCCTATCCCTCGGCCCACGATCTCGCGGTGCAAGACACCGTCCTCGCTGCAGCGGGAATGGATGGGTGAGGAAGTCAGAAGTCAGAAGTCAGAAGTTAGAAGTCGGATTTCGGATTTCGGATTTGCCCGCCGGGCCCTCAGCCCACCCGCTGCCCGGGTACGGCGCCTTCGTCGGGAGAGAGGAGAAAGATGTCTTCGCCACCGGGCCCCGCAGCGATGATCATGCCTTCGCTGACGCCGAACTTCATCTGGCGAGGAGCGAGGTTGGCGACGACGACGACGAGTCGGCCAACAAGATCGGCGGGAGCGTAGGCGGACTTGATGCCGGCGAAGACGGTGCGGCGGCTTTCTCCGCCGAGGCTGAGAGTCAGCTTGACGAGCTTCTTGGCCTCCGGCACCTCGTCCGCTGCGACGATCCGGGCGATCCGGAGATCGGTTTTCAGGAAGTCCTCGATGCCGATTTCGGTCGCGATGGGGTTGGCGGCGAGGGCATTGCCGCTGTCATTCCAGGAAGGAGCGCTGGTTGGCAGGACCGGTGCGGCTTCGTCGCGGGACTCGGCGATCATCGCCTCGATCTTGGCGGCATCGACCCGTTGCATCATGTGGGAGAACTTGGCGATGGGGCGACCCAGCAGCGGAGCCTGCGCCTGATCCCAACTGAAGAGGGTCTCGTCGAACAACTCGCCGGTCTTCCGCGCGAGTCCGGGCAGGACCGGGGCGAGGTAGATGACGAGGGTGCGGAAAAGATTGAGCGCCACGGTGCAGGCCTCCTGCAACTCCCGGGCGCGCGCAGGGTCCTTGCGCAGTTCCCAAGGGGCGCGATCCTCGACGTAGGGATTGGCCAGGTCGGCCAGTTCCATGATCATCCGCATCGCCTTGCCGTAGTCGCCCTTTTCGTAGGCTTCGGCGATGGGTTCGCTCGCCTCGCGAAAGCGGTCGAAGAGTCCGCCATCTTCCGGATAGGCCTCGGAGAGACCGGTATCGGCGACGAACTTCGCGGTTCGGCTGGCGAGGTTGACGACTTTGCCGACAAGATCGCTGTTCACTTTGGCGACGAACTCGCCCAGATTCAGGTCAAGATCCTCGACCCGTGAGGAGAGCTTCGTGGCATAGTAATAACGCAGGTATTCTGGATCGAGGTGTTCGAGATACTTCGAGGCGCGGATGAAGGTGCCGCGCGACTTCGACATCTTTTCCCCATCGACGGTGAGGAAACCGTGGATGTGAACCTGCGTCGGCAATTGGAAGCCCGCGGTGCGCAGCATCGCCGGCCAGAAGAGGGTGTGGAAGTACTGGATGTCCTTGCCGATGAAGTGGTGGATTTCACTGTCCGCGTTGCGCCACCAATCGTCGGGATTTTCACCCTTCATCGCGCACCATTCCCGCGTCGTCGCGATATAGCCGTTCGGGGCGTCGAACCAGACATACCAGCAGTTGCCCGGCGAATCCGGAATCTCAAAACCGAAGTAGGGCTGGGGGCGCGAGACGTCCCAGTCGCGGAGCGGTTCGTTGAGGAAGAAATTCTTCAGGTAGTTGGCGCTTTCCGGTGGCAGGGTTCCCGACTGGGTCCATTCGGTGAGGAAGTCATGCATCTTCTCGATGCGGACAAAAAGGTGGATCGCCTGCCGCACGACGGGTCGCGTTCCCGAGAGCGCGCTGACCGGGTCCTTGAGATCGACCGGGCTGTAGGTCGAGCCGCAACTGCCGCAGTTGTCGCCGGGCTGGTCCTTCGATCCACATTTCGGGCAGGTCCCGCGCACGAAGCGGTCGGCGAGGAAGACGCCCTGTTGTTCGTCGAAGAGCTGGGCGATCTCCTCCTCGATGACCATATCACTCGCGCGCAGGGCCGCCCACACCTCGTGGCAGACGGCACGGTTGGCTTCGCTGTGGGTGCTGCCGTAGTGGTCGAACTCAATCCCGAAGCCCGCGAAGTCGGCTTGGTGCGCCGCGCTCATTTCGGCGATCACCTCCTCTTCGCTGCGACCCTCGGCGCGGGCCCGCATCGTGATGGCGGTGCCGTGGGTGTCGTCGGCACAGAGGTAAATGCAGCGATGGCCGCGCATTTTCTGGAAACGCACCCAGATGTCGGTCTGGAGGTATTCGACGAGGTGCCCGAGATGGATGTGCCCGTTGGCGTAGGGGAGGGCGGAGGTGACGAGGATCTGGCGCATGGGCGATTCGAAAGAGCTGAAAAGTGAATACTGAAAACCAACGAACTTCTATTCCGCCGCCTGCTTTTGCTCCCAGCGGCGCGGTTGACCGTCATCCCCGCCGACTTCGATCCATTCGCCGGGGAAGGACTTTCTCTGCCAGTGCCGCCATTGCTCTTCGCGGACCTGGTCAATCGCGATGCTTTTTGATTCGGCCTCCTGCTTCATCAGGAGTTCGCGGTCGCTGTTCTCCTCGCGCACCGTCTTTTCGACGTAGTCGCCATACTCCCCCGCGGGGCGGTTGCGGATCGAGAGGAGACCCTCGTGGCTTTCCCCGACGAGGCGGTTGTTCTTCAATTCCTGGACTTCCGCCATGCGGTCACGGCGTCGGTCCATCGCCGCGCGATAGTCGGCCGCCGGCACGCTGCCTTCGGTCTTGGTGGTGGCACCGTGCTGATAGACGTGGACGTCCATCGAGAGGTCGACTTTGATCGGCTGCGGAGTGTTCACGTTCACCTCGAAAGGATCGATGCAGCCGCTCACCCCGCATGCGGCGACCGCAGTCAACCCGGCACCGGCGATGATCCGGAGGGCTGGAAAGGATGGCTTCATCGGCTGCGGCGGGAGTCGGCGACCCGGGCCGGGACGGCCGGTCGGGCGCTGGCCTCGGGGACGGGTGCGGCGTTGGGTTTTTCCGGGGCGGGCCCCGGCGTATCCGCAAGGTTCAGGTTCGTGTTTCGTTCGTCGTGGACCTCGAGGTTGAGCTGCCTCGTGCCGTAATCGCCGGCGAAACGGAGATGGAGACGGCCCTCGCGGTTGAGAAAGGAGAGATCGCCCGCGCCGCTGTCATAATCAAATCGTTTCAGGGCGATCAGGCTGAGTTCGGTCAGGCTGCGCTGGAGGGAGTTCCACTCTGGCGGCAGGGTCTCGAGGATCTTGTCGAGCTTCGTCACGTCGAACCAGCCGGGCGTGGTCGTGCTAAACTCGCCGGTGGTCTTTCCCACCACCTTGTCACGGCCTTCGGAGATGACTTTTAGCGAGACCCGCCCGTCCATCAGGAAAGAGTCGGGCACGAGGATGGCGGTGACCGGACCCGTGTCGAGATCGGTGCCGGCGATCCATGCATCCCACTTGCCGCGGTCGTTCAGGTAGAAGTTGAACTGGCCCTCGGCGTAACCCTTGTAGGCTTCGCCGCCGAACTTCCCGTAGATGCCGTTCGCGTCGAAGGTGACCGAAATGTAGAGCTTGCTCGCATCGAAGTCCTTCCACTTCGCCCGCCTCAAGGTGAAGGTCTGGACAAGGTTGTTGCTGATGTCCTTCACCGGCACGTTGAACTGCACGTCGCCGGCGAGCCCCTGCAACTCGACCTTGTAATCGGGAAACTCGTAGACGTGATCCTCGTCCGGAATGGAGAGCTTCAGCTCGATGTTACCATCCGACATGTTCGTGGTCGCATTGAACGGGAAGGGGACCGCGCCGATCGGGACGCCGGTCGGCGAAATGATGATCTTGCCGGCGCTGGCGTTGATCGTGCGGATGACCCAGTCCGCTTTTTTCTCCGGCTCGATGGACGAGTCGATGCCGATGGACGCGCCTTCGTTCTGTTTCCGGAATTTGCGTTGGTAATCGATCCACCAGAACAGTCCCTGGCCGACGTGCAGGGAGGGTCCGATCAGGTCGATGCGATCGATTTCCTGCCGGGCGAGACCGGCGAGGCGGAACTCGACGAAGATGGTGGGCAACTCCGCGACGGTGATGAAGGAGTTGTAGGGATCGCGGATCTCGATGCCGGCCAGCTCGATCTTTTGTTTGGCCTCCTGCGCGAGGATGCCGTCGAGGGAAAGGGGCACTTCGGTCAGTTTCGTCTCGATCGCGAACTCGAGGCCCTCGACCTGGGGGATGAGGGATTCAAAAGCGACCCGGCTGCGGGTGATCTCGATCTCACCGATCGTCCAAGCGGGCAGATCGCGGGTCGGGTTGGCGGCTTGCGGCTGGGATGCGGCGGGTTCGGCTTGCGGACTTTTACCGTCTTCGACGATGGAGCGCAGCCCCTCGCCGACGATCATCTCGGCACCGTCGAGTTTCAGCTTCCCGAGCCGGCGGGTTCTCTGCAATTCCTCAGCCGTCGCATCGAGAGTGATGCGACCGACCCGGAACACCTCGCCTTCATTCAGCGGCGCAAGCGGCGGGGCGGTCGTGCCGGGTTTCGGCGGACCCACGAATTCGAAAACCCGCGCGTGATTCCGGATCGAAAAACCCTCGAACTCCATCCGGTAGGAGTGTGGGTCCGGCGCAGCGGCAAGGGTGCTGATGGAAAAGCCGGAATCGATCTTCGGCACCTTGCCTTTCGCAACGCTCGAGTCCGCGACGAGGTGCCCGCCGGTGATGGAAAGCTGGTCGACCTTGTAGACCGGCCGGTCGATGGGTCTCGCGACCTCCGCTCCCGGCTCGCCACCACGAAGCCACTGGCCGAGAGCGGCATCGGTGAACTCGATCTTCGGCCCGCGGACTTCGAGACGGCGGATGCGATTGGCTTGATCAAACGCGGCCCAATCGACCTCCACCTCGCTGCGCTCCAGATCGAGCAAGGGCGCACTGGCGGGAGCGGCTCCGGGCGCACGGACCTCGGTCTGCTCGAGTGCGAGTTGTTGCACTCCGGCCGAGTCGAAGGCCCTCCCCCCGCCGAAACGCAGATCCCGCAAAACGCCGGACAACGAGGTCGACAAGCCGGGCATCGCCTTTTCCCCCACGCTGAGATCGCGCATCAGCAGGCTGCCTCTTTCGATCGAAAGCGTGTCGATGATCCACGGTTTCCCGGGCACCATTTGCGGCGCGACACCGGTTTCGCTTTCGCCCCGCTGGAGGAAACGGTTCAGCGTTGCATCGCTCAGCAGGGCATCGGCCCGGCCGAGAGCGATGCTGCCGAGCCGGTGATCGGTGACGAGTGATTCCATCGATGGGATCGTGATCGCGATCCGGTCGCCGTTGAAAAAGGGCGTACCTCCCGAGCTTGCTTGTGGCTCTGTCAGGGTTACGGCGATGGGCTCGGGATGCTCCCAGCGACGCTCGCGGTAGCTCAAGTCGCGCAGATCGAAAGCGGTGGTGAAGGCGAGATCGGGGAGCCGGGGACGGTCTTCGAATCCGCGCACCTCGATGGAAGCGTCCGCGACCGTGATGCGCTCGAATAGGAGCTCGGGCCTTGCCTTGGCGTGACCGGAGAGGGTTGGGTCATCGACCTGACCCTGTTCGGTCCGGGGCAAAAGATCCGGGGTGATGGCCAGATCGAGACCGCGGAGCGTGATCGGGCCAAAGGAAAAGCGTCCGAGATCATCGGCGACCCGACCGCTGCCGGTGAAGCTGGCGAAGCCGCCGTTGGCGCCATCGGGGCCCACCCGGAGATCCGTGAGGGTCCAGGCGAAGGGCGTGCGGCTGAGGCCACCCTCGTCGAAGTCGAGACGGCCGGTCTCAAAAGACCAGTCTCCGGTGATGGCGGGGAGGCCGGGCTTTTCGAGGATCACCCGGCCATTGGTGACGGAGAGCTTGCCGGTGAAAAAGGCGAGGCGCGAAAGCAGCAGCGGAGCCGGGTCCGGGGCGGGGGCACCGGCGGGTGGAGCGAGGGCGGAAAACATCGCCTCGTCGAGCCTGAGGACGGGGCCGCGCAGAGTGATGTCGTCGAAGCGTCGGGTCGACCGCAATTCACGGAAGCGGTAGGTGATTTCGGTCCCGGGGATCTCGGCGAGCCAGTTGCCGGTGGGGGCGTTTTTCGGCGCGAGCCGGAGGTCGGTGATGTGGACGGTGCCGAGGGGATAAAAATCGAGTTCGCCGATCGAGACTCGGAAGGGTTCGACCAGCACGGCGAGGGCGCGGTTGACGATGTGGACGCGGTTCAGGTAGACGAGCCCGGCGACCACGGCGGCAAGCAAAAGCACGCCGGTGGCGACCACGGCCGACAGCAGGGCAAAGCGAACCAGCCAGCGGACGATGCCACGATAGGAACGCCGGGTCCGGGGTGTGGGAGTCTGGGAGGAATCAGGGTCCACCCCGCGACTATAGCGAGGGCTCCCGGGTTTGCGACCCGGGACTTCACTCGTAGTCCGCGATGAGCCGCAGATTGGCGATCTCGACCGGATTGAGGCGCTGCTGCACCGTCTCGACCGAGGGGGTGGTGGGCTGATAGGCCGGACCGTAGCTGGCGGCGAACTGCTGGCCCTCGGCAGTTGGAAAAATCAGGCCGTGGCGCAGGTAGATTTCGTTCCGCGCACGCCAGAGGGCGTCTTTCGGGGTCTGGCTGACCTCGGTGATGCTGAGTGGCCGAACCTGGGAATCGGGGAACACCCATGGCCCGTTCCGAGGACCGGGGGCTGGGCCTTGGGCGAGGGTGGCTGGCTGCGATTTGCGCCAGCGCGACTTCTTCGGCAACTCGGCGGGCTGGGAGCCCACATACATGCGCTCGCCGCGGCGGAGGCCTTCGATCAGCACGATCGAGCCCAAGGTGCGATCGATCTGTTTTTGACCGGGAGAAGTGCGGGTGCCGAACCGGGGGAGGGAAATGGAGGCGTTTTTCAGCAGGGGCAGGATCAAGTCGGATTTGATCGCGTAGTTCACGGTTTGGGGGAGGTAGCCGCCATGGGTCATCCGGTCCATGGAATTGAGCCCGGCGGCGACGATGGCGACGACACGTCCGCTTTGGGAGATGAGCGGCCCGCCCGAGTTGCCAGGCTGCACGTTGGCCGAGATCTGGATGTAGCGGGGATCGTCGCGCACGCCGGTGAGGGCGTTGACGATGCCGGTGGAGATCTTTGGATTGATCCCCAGCACGGTCGGATCGGGGAAGCCGGCGGCGATCACGGGCGAGGCGTAGGTGACCTCGGACGCGGGCGCGAGGGCGAGGTGGGGGCCGGACCAGCTCGGGATCTTGAGAATCGCGATGTCGTTCCGAGGATCGAGGGCGATGACATCGGCCTCGTGATAGTAGCCGCTGAAGTGAACGAGGACCCGCTCGGCTTCTTTGATCACGTGATGGCAGGTAACCAGATAGCCTTTCGGGCTGATCGCGAATCCGGTCCCGAATTGTCCCGCCTCGACACAGGTCGACGCGATCCAACAGGCCGCAAGCAGGGCTGCGTTCCGCTTCATGGGTTACGATGTTCTCGGCTCGATCCGCCGGAAACGAGTCCCGGCAGGGCGCCCCGGCCGTCCGGAGCTGTGGGTGTTGTTCAGGCACCCGAGTGTTTGTGTTATGGAAATTATAACGAGGTGAAACTAGTCCCGCAAGATTAATTTCGTAATTTCCATAAAAATCATGGAGCCACTAGAGTAACGCTCGTTGGGCGAGCAGGAGCGAACCCACGATGCCCGCCTGTTGGCTGAGTCCGGGCAATTGGAGATACTCGTCGAGCGGGGGAAGCTCCCAGTAACCCCCGTTCAAGTCGTGGAACTCGTGCCTGATCTTTTCGATGAGGCCCGCCTTTTGGGGCACCCCGCCTCCGAGCAGGATACGGCCCGGTGACCAGGCGGCGGTCAGTTGGAGGCAGCCGATCGCGAGGTATTTGGCCTCCAGATCCCAAGCGGGATGATCCGGATCGAGGTCTTGGCCGGGCACGGACCAGCGTGCTTCGATGGAGGGGCCGCTGGCGCGTCCTTCCAAACAGCTGGAGTGAAAGGGACAGACACAGGTGCTTTTCCCGAGGGCTGCATCGAGGTCAGGGACGACGAGGTGCCCGATCTCGGGGTGCAGGGTGCCGTGGAGGAGCTCGCCATCCGCGAGGAAACCGCCACCAATGCCCGTGCCGACGGTGATGTAGGCGAGATGGCGGATGCCGCGACCGGCGCCGAGATGCGCTTCGCCCAAGGCGGCGGCATTGACGTCGGTCTCGAAGGCCACTGGCAAGGAGTGTCCGAGGGCTCGTTGCAATTCAGAAACGAGGGGGAATCCGCTCCATCCTGCCTTGGGTGTGGCGAGGATCTTTCCAAAATCGGCCGCCGCCGGATCGACCCGGGCCGGGCCGAAGGTGCCGATGCCGAGCGAGACGATTTTCCCATACCGCTCCTCCGCCTCGCGGAAAAAGTCGGCGGCGGCGCTCACGGTGGATGCAGGATCGGCCGTCGGGAAGCGGGCTTCGAGGAGAGGCTCTGCAGGATCCGTCGCCACGGCACATACGTATTTCGTTCCTCCGGCCTCGATCGCACCCAGAAGCGGCGGAGCGGGGGAGAGCGGGGATGCGGAGGGCATGGTCATGAGGTAGGAAATCAAAAGGGTTGGATATGATCGGGAAACTGTCGCAGAATCAAGTTTTTAAGGCCGCGGGCCTGGATGATGATCGCCTGAATGTCTGACCGATACCAAATTCTGGAAAGAATTGGCAGAGGGGGCATGAGCGCCGTCTACCGGGCTTTCGACACGGTGATGGGCCGCGAGGTGGCGATCAAGCGCCTGCTTCCGGTGGAGGAAACCCGTCTCAACGAAGCCGATGTCGCCGCCATCTCGCGCGAGGCCGCTGCGCTCGCCCGGCTGCAACACCCCAATGTGATTACGATCTACGCGCTGGAGGAAGACGCCGAGGGCCCCTTCTTCGTGATGGAGCTGGTCACCGGTCAGGATCTCCACGAGATCATCCGCGAAGGCGCGCTCTCCTGGCCCGACTTCCGCGATGTGGCGCCCCAGTGCCTCGATCCGCTCGTCGTGGCCGGTGAGATGAACCTGCTCCACCGCGACATCAAACCGGGCAACCTGATGCTGACCCGCACCGGCTCGGGACGTTTCGTGGTGAAACTGCTCGACTTCGGTCTCGCCAAATTCAGCCAGCAGCCTTCGCTGCAGACGCTCGACCAGAGCGGCTCCTTCCTCGGGTCCATCGATTACATCGCGCCCGAACAGCTCGAGCTGCAACCGCTCGACCAACGCACCGATCTTTATTCGCTGGGCTGCGTTTATTACTACATGCTCACGCAGTCGTCGCCCTTCACCGGGGAAAATCCGGCGGTGACCTCGATGAATCACCTCCGGCATCGCTGTCGATCGATCGGGGAAATCCGGCCCGATCTGCCGCCGGAAGTGGCGGATTGGATCATGCGGATGATTTCGCGCGAGCCCGAGGATCGGCCCGCGAACGCCTTCGAGGCCTTGAGACAATGGAACGATGCCCTTTTCGGTCGTCCCTTCCCGCCGGTGGCGGAACGGGTCGAGACTGATGCTCCGTTTCTCGCCGATCCCGGTCCGCCCATCGCGACCCCGGTGGTGCGGGTGTTACAGACCGGCCCGATGCCCCCATCCGCCGCCTCCAAAGCTCGCCAAGTCCGCAGCGGCGGCGCACCGGGGAGACTCGCCCTGCCTCCTCGCGGCCTGCCTGCGAAGCCTGCCCCTCCACGAGGCTTGCTGCCGAGGCTGCGTTCTTTCTGGAACGCGCTGCCGCCGACCGGAAAATGGATCGCTTTGGCTTCGGTTGCCATCGTGCTGCTCGTCGAGTCCCTGCGCTCGCTCCACCTGTTTGATCGCGCTGAGCCGAAAGCAGCAACAGGGCTGGTCACCGAACCTGGGCCCATCAAGGAGCCGCTACCGCTTTTGCCGCTGCCGTCCCAATTTACGATCCCCGCGGGTGAAGCTCTGCCCCCGCTTCCGGTTCGCGACGGCATTTTCGCTTGGTTCTCGGCGGCGAAGGGAGTCCTCGGACGCGATTACCTGTCTCCGGCCGAACCGGGAGGGCAGGTCGCCGCCTGGATCAACCTCGCGGATCCGCGACCGGTCCGCTCGCTCCTGCGCGACCCCGGTGACCCGGTCGGTCGCTTCCTGCCTTCGCTCGTCTTCCGTGATCCTTCGCTGGTGCTCGGACTCAAGGGCGTCCATCCAGCCTTGACCACCACCAACCGCAGCCACCTCGTTTCTCCTCGCGGCACGGAAACCTTCGAGTCTGGCGCGACTTTGTTTTTCGTTGGTCGGATCGAGGCGGGTGAGGACCGACCCTATCGGATCCAGGCAGCGGTCTGGGACGGCCGCTACATGGGTCTCGGCACCGGTCTCGATGCCCGCGTTTCGGCGATCAGCAAGGGACGAGCCGACGGACCGGAGTCGCGCGTCACGATCGCATGGCCGGGCGGCGAGTTGGGCATCTTCGTCCATCGATGGGATCCGAAAGGAGGAAAGCAATCCCTCACCGGCATCGCCGCGACCAGCCCCAACCGCCCCTTCCTCGCTGAATCGAGCCTTGAATTCGGCGGTCCTCCGCTTTCCCAGTTCGGATTCGGACGACGTGGCTTCAATGACAAGACGGAGGCGCGGACCGGCAATGTTACCTTCGAGATCGTGGCCTTCAACCGGGTCCTCGCCGACGAGGAGGTGGAACGGATGACCCGATACTTCGAGGACCGCTATTTTTCGTGGCAACGTTAGTCCGATCTGCAAAAGGCTTTGTCCTGATCGCCGACTTCTGGTAAAGCTCAGGATATGCAGGGAGCTAACCTTCTCGTCAGGGCGGCGCTGACCGCCGCGATCTTCACGGGGGCCGTGGCGGCCACCGCCCAGCAGTCCGCGCCGGTCCCGCCGCCGCCGGTTCCCGCGAACACTCCGGCCCCGGTTCCCGCGACCACTCCGGCCCCGGCTCCCGCCGCCTCCCCGGCCCCGGCGGCCACCTACACGATCCAAGCCGGGGACAACCCTTGGACGATCGCGCAAAAGCACGGTGTCTCTTTGCCTGAATTGCTCAAGATCAACGACATCAAGGATCCGAAAAACCTCATGGTCGGCGATGTCCTGAAGCTGCCCGTCGCGACGGCGGCACCTGCCGTGAAAGCGACGGTCCCGGTGGCACCTGCCAAGGTGGAGACCGCGGCGCCTGCCGGAGAGGACTGGGAATACTACACCATTGCCAAGGGAGACAATCCCTGGAAGATCGCCAAAGCCCGTGGCATCCCGCACCAGAAAATCATCAGCCTCAACGAGGGCACCGATTTCACCAAGCTGGCGATCGGTCAAAAAATCAAGGTGCCGAAGAAGAAGTGACCGGTCCGGCGATGCTTCACAGTGCCCGAAGTTCCGCCAGCATCTCGAGGAGCTGCCGGGTCAGGATCTCCGACGAGTCTTTCTCGAATTTTGAGGTCCCGATCCAGGTTTCGTATCCACCCAGCTCGAGTTGGCGTGGTGTCGGCAGGTAGCCGAGGCTGCCGTTTGCGAGGGAGATCGTGAAGGTGTCCGGAAAGGGGCTCTTTTCCTTGATCTCCAGACCGATCTCCACAAATACTTCGAAAGGCAGGGAGACGATCGCCAGTTCGCCGATGCGGATGGCCTGAATGATTACCTTTTCGGTTTTGTCAGGCTCCGAGTATTGGACCGTGGCATTTGCGTAGGATAGCGCCTTGTCGTGCAGACCCGCCCGGTCGGCTTTGGGCAGCTTCAGCAGGCTCAGGGCATGTTCGACCTCCTCCACGCTCATGTTCCGGTAGCGCAGCTCGACCTCGCGCTGCCGCATCGCGATCAGGGGATTTTCGTTGTATTCACCGATTTTTTTCACGGCCCGATAGGATGCATCGGCCGTCTTGGCCGCGACGATGCGGACCTGCTCGAAGGGGGCTCGGGGCGGTCGTTTGCCTTCGAAGTCGATGTTGTTGATATCGCCGCTCGTGCCATTCGTCATGAAAGCGACGAAGTTGGCCGGAGGATTGGAGCCGCCGATGCGGTAGGGCATGATACGGGCGAACTCGCCGTAGTAATCAGCCGAAGCCATTCCGATCTCCTTGCCCTTTTCATCCTTCATCGTCGGAATGCCGCCGACGTAGTGGAGCGAATAGTTCGCGATGAATCCGAGCGGACGGCGTTTCCGGGTGCGCACATCGACGATGCTGACCTCGGGATCGGTCGGTCCGGCGGGCTTGAGGAGACGGTCCCGTCCCGGATTCGTCGCGACCTGATCGAGTTTGCCGAAGGGATTCGGCTCCATCGTGCCCGGCTTCAGATACCAACGACGATTGTGGACTTCGTCCGGTTCCTCGTCGGAGGCCCAGCCCACCTCGGCTGGCTCAAGAGCTTCAATCGCTTTCGTGAGGGCTTCGACCATGCCCTCGCGACGTCGGTTCTCGTAGGCGATGCGGCCCTCGCTGGTGTCCCCACCCTTCGGTGCGGTGTGGGTGTGGGTGGCACTGATCAGCATCTCCTCGGGCTTCCAGCCGGTCTTCGTGGCCACCTCTGCTTTGACCGCGTCGGTCGTTTCCCGTGAGGTGCCGATGTCATCAATCAGCGCGATCAGGGCACGCCCCTCTCCATTCTCCAGGGCGACCGCACGGACATGGAGAGGATCGTGGACGTAGGTCGAAGCCCCCGAGCGCAGGGTGATGGGAAAGACCTTCGGCGAGATATCAATCGCGGCGGACCCGGCGCGGAGGCCGGCGGGTTTGGCGTCCTGCGCGAGCAGGGGGAGGTTTGTCAGGGTGAGAAGAAGCGCGGGGAGGAGGTTCCGGTACATCTGCCGAGAGTAGCGGAAGTCACTTGGGCGAAACAGAACGCGATTGCGTTGAAAGGATCGGGGAGCCGAGTGATTTTTTGCGATTTCGGCGAACAGGGGATTTTTCGTGAAGAGGAGGTCGACCCGCAGGGAGCCGCAATCTCCGGTCCCAAACCATTCGTTCTTTTCGCGTAGGGTGAAGTCAGGGATCCGGGGCAAATCATCGACCGCAAAGATAAGATCGATATCCCGGGTGTTCCTCCCGTTGACATACTGAAGAAGGGCAAGTCCGCCCACGAGAACATGCGGGATTCCGTCATCCGCCAAGGTTCAAATGAGTCGTTCCGTTTGGGCGAGAAGGGCTTCCTCATTCATGGTTGAATCAAGCTCCTGGAAGAGGGCGTCCCGGAGAATCGCTCCCAAATCATCCCTCCGCCTGAGCGACGGTGCCGACGGGGGAATGGGATTGGAAATCATCGTTGGATTTTACTCTGGGTTTGATCGAGTGGCAATATCGATCAAGGCGGCTCTCCTCCCCTCCGATACTCCCCCGGCGTCATCCCAAACCGCTCGCGGTAGGCGGTCTGGAGGTAATGCGCATGGGTGAAGCCGGTCTGTTCGGCGATGACCTCGATCGTCAGGTCGGTGGCCCGGAGAAGGCGGTTGACCTCGCGGAATTGGATGCGCAGCAATTCATCCTTGGGCGTCCTTCCGAGGGCGGCTTTCATGCGCCGCTCGAGCGTGCTGCGGGAGACCCCGAGTTCGTCGCAAAGCTGGGCAACGCCGAGTCCGCCAAAGGCCCGTTCCCTGATCAGGCGTGCGGCCCGCAGGACCACGGGATCCTCGATCACAAATTCATCGGACGAGGCCCGCACCTCGATGCCCTTCGGTGGCACGAGGAGGGGAAGGCCGTCGTCCTTCTCCCCGCGCATGAGCCGGTCGAGGCGTTCCGCCGCCTTCCACCCGACGGTGCGTCCGTCGAAACGCACGCTGGTCAGGGCGGGCGAAGCGAATTCGCAGAGCGTCTCCTCGTTCTCGCATCCGACCACGGCGACCTCCTCCGGCACGGCGATGGCGGCACGGCGGCAGGCGTCGAGGAGTCGGACCGCGAGTTGGTCGTTGGTGGCGAAGATTCCAACCGGCTTCGGCAGGGAATCGAGCCAGCGCATCAGTTGCTTCTGATGGGATTCCCAATCCCGCGGTGTCGTTTCCCCCTGCGCCGGGAGGAGGGTGCAGGGATTTTCCGAGACCTCGACCCGGTCGACGAATTTGCTGACCCGCTCCCGGAAAAACTCCTCCGTGTCGAGGGTGTAGGCGGCGAATCGGCGATAGCCACGGTTCAGGAAATGTTCGGCGACGGCCTGGCCGATGAGGGCGTTGTCCATCCCGACAAAAGGCAGCCCGGGGGTGTGTTTCGTCGACCGCAATTCGACCGCGGGAACCCCGGCCGCCCGGATCGCCCGGGCCATCTCGGCACTGTGGGTCCTCGTCAGGATGCCGTCCCCATCCCATCCGGCGAGCCAAGGCGGCACCGAGGATTCGAACGCGCGCAGCTCGAGGAAGGTCGACCAGGTCCCGTGGCTCTGGAGGTAACGGCTCACTCCCGAAAGGAGGTCGCGGGTGTAGCTGCGCGTCGTCTCGACGAGGATCGCAACCCGTTTTACGGGACTGGGGGAGGGGGATTTCAAAGTGACGAAAAACCTGAGGTTTCCTGAAGGATAAGGGCAGTGACTTTCGTGTCAAACCCGCTATCCTCGACCTCATGTCAGACTTCATTGGAAAAGCCCTCATTGTCGTCGGTGACGCCACCGAGACCGTCGATACCCTCTATCCCTTTTACCGCCTTCAGGAGGCGAAGATCCAGCCGGTCGTCATCGCTCCGGAGAAACGACTTTATCAAATGGTGATGCACGAAGTGCGCCCGGGCTGGACGATCACCCGCGAGTGGGAAGGATATCAGATCAAAGCCGACCTCGCCTTTTCGGAAGTGAATCCGGAGGAGTATCTCGGCATTCTTTTCTCCGGAGGCCGCGCTCCCGAATACATCCGCGAAGACGAGGATCTCATCCGCATGACCCAATGGTTCTTCGATCAGAACAAGCCCTGCGCGAGCGTCTGTCACGGTGTCGAGATCCCGGCGCGGGCCGACCGGGTCCGCGGACGTCGCATGGCGACGGTGGCGAAGTGCAAATTCGATCTCGAGATCTGCGGCGGCATCTACGTCAATGAGCCGTGCGTCATCGACGGCAATCTCGTTTCCGGCCGCACCTTCCACGACAATGGCCATTACGTCGGTCCGTGGATCAAAATGCTCGAAGAAGAGGCCGCAAAACGGGCCTGACCAACCCCCCAAAACCTCCCACCATGAATCGACGCGACGCCTGCCGGCTGCTTGGCTCCACTTTGTTCGTGCCCTCCGCGATCCGTGCGGCGGCGGCGGATTTCAAGATCCGTTACGTGCTTTCCTCTGCCCTCTACGGTGATCTCCCGCTCGACGAGGTGCTCGGCGAGGTGAAGAAGTCCGGCGCGGAGTCCGTCGACATCTGGCGCAAGATTCACGCGACCCATCGCGAACAGATCACGGAGATGGGCGACGAGGCCTTTCAGGCCCTCTTGAAAAAACACGGAGTGCCGATGTCGATCTCGACCTGCTATCCGCTCGGCCCTTTCAAGCAGGACGAGGAGATGCGCTGGGTGAAGAAGAATGGCGGGAACATGACCGTCTCTGGGTCCGGCAAGATGGGAGCCGCCGATGTCTCCGGAGCCGAAGCAAAGACCCAGGTGACGGCCTTCTTCGAAAAGCTGAAGCCGCACTACGAACTTGCCGAAGAGCTCGGGGTGACCATGGCAATCGAGAACCACAAGAGCTCGATGCTTTCTTCGCCGGATTCGATCCGCTATTTCGCCGAATTGAATCCGTCGAAAGCCGTGGGGATCGCTTTCGCGCCCCACCACCTGCACGATGCGGTCGATCAGATTCCCTCGCTGATCCGCCACTGCGGCAAGGACAACCTGCCCTTCATCTACTTTCAGGAATACCACCCTTCGTCGAAGCAGCAGATGCCGAAGGAGGAGGAGTTGAAGCAGCTTCCGGGATTCGGGGAACTCGACTACGTGCCCATCGTCGCGGCGCTGAAGGAGATCGGTTTTGCCGGCCTCGCCGAGATCTTCATGCACCCGACTCCGCGCGGATTGCCGGTGCTGCCAACGGCCGCTGCGATCACGGAGAAGGTGAATGAGTCGAGGGCCTACCTTGGCGACTGTCTGGCGAGGGCATGAGAACACTCCGACCGAACCCTCTCAAGTCCGTGACCAGACCCTCTTTGGTCGTTTTGTCAGGGATGCTGATCTTCGCAACGACGGGTTTGCAGTCCGCTCCCCATGTCGTCGGCTACGAGCGTTTCCATGCGGATCAAGCGACGGTCGCGGGAGGAGCGGTCCTCTTCTCCGAACTCGGTTGCGCGAATTGTCACGGTGGCTCATCGGTTGTGATTCCCCGCCAGGGGCCGGTGCTCTCGGATCTGGCGGTTCGGATCGATCGCGATTGGTTGAAGGCGTTCCTGCAGGATCCCGGATCTGGCCGCAAGGGATCGAACATGCCGCAACTCATGCACGGATTGGAGGCCGGAGAGGTCGAGGCCATCGTCTCCTTTCTGGGAACGCTCGGCAAGAACACGGCGCTGAAGGCACCCAAACATGCCAACGCCGAGCATGGCAGCGCCCTTTATCATGAGAAGGGCTGCGTTGCCTGCCATGCTCCGACTCCCGATTTTCATTCGCCGCACCTTCCCGAGGGAGGGAAGGTATCTCCTCTCGCGGTGGCCTTTCCCGATTTCGGCAAGAAAACCTCTTTCGCCGCCCTGCAGGCCTTTCTCGAGTCGCCTTCGAGCTGGCGTCCGGATGGACGCATGCCGCACCTGCCCTTGATCGGCCAGGAAGCAGGCGACATCACCGCGCATCTGCTTGACTTCCAGGGTTCCGATCCGGGCTTGTTGCCGAAGTTGAAGAAGTGGCCGAAAGCCGCAACGGAATCAATCGTCGAAGGCAAAGCACTGGTGACCAAGTTGAATTGCGCGGCTTGTCACAGCATCCCCGGCATCAAGGCGGCTCCGAGTCGCGGGATCACCGCTCCGGTTGAGGTCGAAAGCGGATGCCTCGCGGCTGAGGCCCGCGACGGTCGGCCTCACTATGATTTGTCCGCCGCGCAGCGGGACTCGCTCCTAGCTTTCCTCTCGGAAGAGGAATCTTCCGCCGACTCTGACGGGCGGCTGATTTTGGCGGCCATGAACTGCTACGCCTGTCATGATCGCAATGGCATGGGCGGTCCGACCGCCGAGACGAATCCCTACTTTGTCGGCGATGAGGCGCTCGGTGATTCTGGTCGCCTTCCGCCTCCCTTGACCGGCATCGGGAACAAGCTTCAGCAGGCCTGGATGGAGGGGGTGATTGCCGGTGAAAAAGACAGGCGGATGCGGCCCTACGTGAAAACGATGATGCCAAAGTATCCGGCTCACGCAAAGGCCTTGTCCGCGTGGTTCGGCGAAATCGACGCGAAGACGGATGCGGTCCCGCTCGTGGAACATCCCGGCGATCTCGAAGCCGGCCGCAAGCTGCTCGGCATCGTGGGCGGAACCAATTGCATCACCTGCCACACGTGGGCGGGCCAACGCTCGCTCGGCATCCAGGCACTCGACCTGAGTGAACTCGACCAACGGCTCCGTCCCGAGTGGTTCCGCAGTTACCTCCTCGATCCGGCGGAATACCGTCCCGGCACCCTGATGCCACCGCTTTGGCCCGGAGGACAGGCCACGGTGCGAGACGTGTTGGGCGGCGACGCCGAGCGCCAGATCGCGGCAATTTGGTCCTTCATCCGCGAGGGGGAAGGAGTGCCCGAAGGGTTCCCCGATCAGACCTCGGGTTTGTATGAACTCGTGCCGAAAGAACGACCCATCATCCAACGGACGTTCTTTGAAGGAGCCGGGACCAAAGCGATCCTGGTGGGGTTCCCGGGCGGCATCAACCTCGCCTACGATGGTGCCAACGCGCGTCCGGCACTGGTTTGGCGCGGGGCGTTTTTCGATGCCTATCAGACCTGGTATTCCCGCAGCGCGCCGTTCGAAAAGCCGTTGGGTGAATCGGTCACCGCCTTTCCGGAAACCGGGGTCGAAACCGGAAGGCATTTCCGCGGCTATCGCCTCGACGACAAGGGCAATCCGACTTTCCTCTTCAGTGAAGGGGACCGGCAGATCGAGGAACATTACGAGGTCGTTGATGGAAAACTGTCGCGGCGATTCACCTGGACCGGAGGAGGCGCCCCCGCCGCGACCCATCCCGGGGGCGTAGGCGTCGAAACCAAGGCGGAGGGATCGACCCTGACATTCATCTATTCATGGAAATGAAGCGGAGTTTCCTTTGGCTTTTCCTTGCCACCACGACTTGGGCTGCGGCCGCGGACCCTTACGAGGTCGTCGAGATTCTCACCGCGAGTTCGCCGAGCGATTCACGCTCGACCGAGTGGAAGCCCGGCGACGGAGTCACGCTCGAAGTCAGCGGCATGGAGTGGATCGGGCCCGACCGGCTCGCCGTCGCGATCCGCAAGGGCGAGGTCTGGATGCTCGATGGCGTCCTCACGAAGAAGCCGGAGGAGATCCACTACACCCGCTTCGCGAGCGGCCTCCACGAGCCACTCGGACTGCTGTTGGATGGGAAAGACCTGCTCGTCGCCCAGCGCGCCGAGATCACGAGGCTGCGCGATACCAACGGCGATGACATCGCTGACGAATACCTGACCGAGGCCGACGGCTGGGGCGTCACGGGGAACTACCACGAGTATGTCTACGGTCCTGAAATGGATGGGAAGGGGAACCGCTGGGTGACCCTCAATCTCGGCATGGGGCAGCTCTCGGAGAATGGGAAAGGCTGGAAAGGCTGGGGCGGCATCATCGGAAAAGACGGAGGCTTTGAACCCCGGTCGCTCGGGATGCGCTCGCCCTCGGGTTTGGGAGCGAACCGCGAGGGAGACATGTTTTTCTCTGATCAGCAGGGCACCTGGATCCCGGCGACGCCCATCCACCATCTGCGACCGGGAGTTTTCTACGGAAACCAGGAGTCGCTCGATTCCTTGAAAATGCCGGAGGCACCCTTTCAGATGAAGGTGGTCCCGAAACCAAACCAGCCTTATCCCGAGGCGCTCGCGGAAGCGCCGCAATTCGTCCCGCCGGCGGTTTGGCTGCCTTACAACAAAATGGGGCGCAGCGCGACCGACATCCAGGTGATCGACCAAGGCGGGAAGTTCGGGCCCTTCGACGGTCAGTTGCTCGTTGGTGAGTTCACGAATGCGGCGGTGAACCGGATCTTTCTCGAAAAGGTCGGCGGCGAATATCAGGGCGCCTGTTTTCCTTTTCTCGGCGGCTTTCCCGCGGCGGTGGTGCGGCTGGGTTTCGCACCCGATGGTTCGCTCTTTGTCGGCATGACGAATCGCGGCTGGTCTTCGCTGGGGAACCGGTCCTACGGGCTTTCCCGGGTGCGATTGGAGAAGGCACCCTTCGCGATCCGGGAGATGCGGGCGAAGCCGGACGGATTCGAGTTGGTCTTCACCGAAGCGGTGGACCCGGTCTCGCTGAAGGACGCCTTCGCGATCAGTTCGTTCACCTATCAATATTCGTCGGCTTACGGTGGCGAGGAAATCGAGACGGCGGAACTGCAGGTGAAGTCGGTGACGGCATCGGAGGATGGAAAGAGCGTCCGCCTCGTGATCGGGGGATTGAAGCCGCTTTACGTCCATGAGCTGCGCACGACGGGCGTAAAATCGGTCTCGGGCATGGCGCTCGATCATCCCAACGCGTGGTACACGCTCAACCGGATTCCGGAATGAGAGCAGGGCTTGCCGGGCGACAGGAATGTCGCCCCTCCTTGACGACAAAAGTCGGAATCAAGGAGGGCGGACATTCCTGTCCGCCATTTTTGGCCGCGGTGATGCTGCTGGTGGTGACTTTGTCAGGCCGCTCTGCCGATCGTCCGAACATCGTTTACATCATCTCCGACGACCAGACCTGGTCTGACTATGGTTTCATGGGGAATGAAAGCGTCTCCACGCCGAATCTCGACCGCCTCGCCTCTCAATCGGCCCGCTTTCCGAACGGCTATCTCACCACGAGCGTCTGCCGCCCGTCCCTCGTCACCCTGATGACCGGGCTCTACCCGCACCAGCACCTCGTCCATTTCAATCACGGTCCGCCCGGCAATAGTGCCTTCAATCGCATCGCCACCGCGGCGGAATATGTCGAAACCCGCAGCGCCGAATTCGAACTGATCCAGCGCGTTCCGACTTTGCCTCGTCTCCTCGCGGAGGCCGGCTACCGCTGCCTCCAGACCGGCAAGTTCTGGGAAGGGCATTGGCGGAACGGTGGCTTCACCGAGGGCATGACCACTTTCACCGCACCACCGGCTTCGCAAACTTTTGGAGGTGCCCGGAAACTCTCCTCCGGCGAAACGGTCGCCCACGGCAACGGAGATCATGGACTCGCGATCGGCCGTGAAACGATGGAGCCGATCGAGACTTTCATCCGTGGCTGTGAGGCTTCGAAGACTCCGTGGCTCGTCTGGTATGCGCCCTACCTCCCTCACCAACCCCACGATTCGCCGGAGCGATTTTACGGAATCGCGAAAGCGAAACCCGGAGTCGAGCCTCATGAGTTGCCCTATTACGCTGCCATCGCGCAGTTCGATGAGACGGTGGGGCGGCTGATCGATTTTGTTGAGAAAAACAGCGATTCCACGAACACGATCTTCGTCTTTGTGGCGGACAATGGCTGGAGTCCGTCGAAGAAGCCCGAAAAATCACGCCCCGAGGAGTTCGCCCACACGAAAACCAGCAAGCGCGCCCCATTTGACGAGGGTGTCCGCAGTCCGATATTGCTGCGTTGGGATGGAAAGGTGGCTCCCGGGGAGCATCCCGAACTGGTCAGCAGCATCGACATCGTGCCGACGCTCTTGAAGGCGGCCGGCTTGCCGGAATCGTCGCGACAGGGCATGCCGGGTGTGGATTTGTTAGGCGATCCCGTTCCCGATCGCGCCGTCTTCGGTGAGATTTACCCCGGCGACGCCAGCACGCTCGGGCATCCGGAGCGCGACCTTGCCTACCGATGGGTCCGCGAGGGTGACTTCAAATTGATCGTCCCGCAAGGTGGGAAACCCTGGGAGGAGTTTGTCAAAACGGAAGCGCTTTACCACGTTTCCTCCGATCCTGGCGAAAGGTACGATCTGGTCGGTGATCCTGACAAACAAGCCATGCTTCAGGCATTGAGAGCCCGGCTGGAGTCCTGGTGGGACGGAGCGTCGGCCGCTCCTCCCCGATAGCTTGCGAACTTTCCCATGAAATGGCTCGTTATTCTCTCACTCGCGGTGACGGCCCCGGTATTCGCCGGCCCGCCCCGGATCCTTTTCGACACCGACATCACCGGAGATGTCGATGATGTCCTCGCTCTGGCGATGTGCCACAGCCTCGCCGATCGCGGAGCCTGCGAGTTCCTCGGCGTGACTGTTTCGAAAAACCATCCGCTGACCGGCCCCTTTGTCGACGCGATCAACACCTGCTACGGTCGCCCCGATCTCCCCATCGGCGTGACCCGCGACGCGCAGGCCCAGCATCGGGAAAGCAAGTATCTGAAACTCGCCGCCGCATATCCCCACGACCTCATCCGCAACGAGGACGCCCCCGAGGCCGTGGATCTGATCCGGGACCTGTTAGCTGCTTCGCCCGATCGCAGTGTCACGATCGTGTCGGTGGGTATTGCGTCGAACCTCGCCGCGCTGCTCGATTCGAAGGGCGATTCCCATTCGCCGCTCGACGGGTCCGCCTTGATCGGGCAAAAGGTCAAAACCCTCTCGATCATGGCCGGTGCCTTCACCTTCGCCAACGGCACCAACCGCCATCTCGAGGCGAATGTGATCAATGGCATCGGCTACATGCGCACGGTGGCGGATCGCTGGCCGGACGAGGTGCCCATCCTCTGGAGCGGTTACGAGATCGGCAGAACCTGCCTTACCCTCGCCTCAGCATCGCGCAGGATTTCAATTGGATGGACAAACATCCCGTGCGCGAGGCCTACCTGCTGCATAGCGGGCCCGAACACGATCGGCCCTGCTGGGACCAGAGCAGCGTTCTTATCGCGGCGTTCCCCGGACGTGGCTATTTCGGACTCTCCGCCCCGGGCCGCGTCGCGGTGGAGGACGACGGCTTCACCATTTTCCGGCCGCAGGGAAAGAACGGAGTCAAGAGCGGCCGCGACCGCTTTCTCACGATGACCGCTCCGCAGCAGGCGCGCGCCCTCGAGGCGATCGTGCAACTCACCGCGCAGCGTCCGCTAGAAAAGGCTTTCGAGGAGAGCGGATTCATGCTGCTGAACGACGGTCGCACCTTCGCCGGTTGGGAACACGCCGGGAACTGGGAAATCGTGGGCGGTGCCTTTCATCGCCGGGAGAAGGGAGGCCCGCTCACCTACACCGCGGTGCCGGTGCCGGACGATTTCGAACTGCGTTTCGAATGGAAGATCTCTGCCGGTTGCAACTCGGGCCTCTACTACCGGCCCGGCCAGGTCGAATACCAGGTGCTCGACAATCTCGGCAGTCCCTACGGTGAAAATGCCCGCCAGGCCGCGGCTTCGCTCTTCTTCTGCATGGCTCCCTCGAAGGATGCGTCCCGGCCGGTCGGTCAATGGAACACGGCGAGGGTGGTTTGTCAGGGTACGGTCATCGAGCATTGGCTCAACGAGGAGCGGGTGCTCTCTTTCGATTATGCCGATCCGAAATGGAAGTGGTATGTCGATCTGCTTGCCGCCCGGGGCGGAGACCTCACGGGACGTGGCGCGAACCTGTGGCTGCAGGATCACGGGCAGGAGGTCTGGTTCCGCAAGCTGCGCTGGCGCGAAATCCCAACCGGTGAAAAGATCACGCCGGACCCCGGCTTTGAACCCATGCCGGTGATCGGCGCGGCCTTGGAGAAGGAGCAGGAGCGGGTTCGCAAGATGCTCGAAACGAAAAAGCCCTGATCAGCGATAGATCAGGTCGACGAGGTCCAGCGACTTCCGGTTCGGATAGAGCCCGGATTCCATCTGGTTCATCACGTAGGCAAAGGCGATTCCGTTTTCCGGATCAGCGAAGGCATGGCTGCCGCCGGCTCCGGGCTGGCCGAAGGCGTCGGGCGAAGGACCGAAAATCGAGCGGCGCTTTTGCCCCGCTGCGTCAATCGGATCGCGTTGAAAGCCGCCGGTGAACGCCGTGTCGAGCAGCAGGGTGCGATCGCGCCCCGCGGTCTGGAGCTCGCGCGCGGCGCGGACGACGCGAGCCGGGAGCAAGGACACGCCGTCACGCTCTCCACCACTGGCGAGCAGTGCATAGAAGCCCGCCAGAGATCTTGCCGTTCCGATGCCGCCGAGCGCGGGCAGGCCGCTTTGGAGGATGTCGAGCCGGTTGATCTCCGCCAGCGTCCGCATGCCCGCGGGCGATGCGAAGGCGGCGAAGGAAAGGGAGTCGGGCTGGATCAGCTCGCGGTAGAATGGCAACTCCTCCTCGACGGGGCGCTGCACGCGGGGCGGCACGATCGTGGCGAGGCGGTCGAGAACGCGGGCGGGAAAATCCCCGATCCAGAACTCGATCCCGAGCGGGGCGGCGATGCGGGTGTTCCAGAATTTTCCCAGAGTGACACCACCGGTGACGCGGCGCACCACTTCATCGAGCAGGTAGCCGAGAGTGCGGGGATGGTATCCGTGGGCTTCGCCGGGCTCCCAGTAGGGTTCCTGCTTCGCAAGCGCCGCCGCGACCGCGGCGTGATCGAGGATGGGCGGCCGGTTGTCGGGCGAGAGCGCGGCGAGTCCGGATTGGTGGGAGAGGAGTTGGAGGAATGTCAGGCTGCACTCGCGCGCGGCGCGCAGTTCGGGCCAGACCCGAGCAACGGCATCCTGCGGCGAGATCCGGGCCTCCTCCAGCGCGAGGAGAAAGGCGACCGCCGCGGGTCCCTTCGTCGCCGACCAGACCGGCACGAGGGTGTCGGGAGTCCAGATTTGGCTTTTGTCAGGGGCGGCGAAGCCATGGCCGAGCGAGAGCACCTCGACCCCGTCCTGCCAGACCGAGAGCGAGGCGCCGAGTTCGCCGTGCTTCTCAAAGTTCTCGTGGAACCGATCGCGGATCGCTTCGGGATTCATCAGAGCTCTTCGCAGATCGCGGATAGATCGGGATCAGCCGCGGCCTTGTCGCGGAAGCGGCGGTCCATCTCCACGGCCTCGCGCAGCCACGCGAGTGCGGCCTGCTTTTTGCCGAGGGCGAGTTCGTAGCAGGCGAGGTTGTAGAAATAGACCGGCTCTTCGCGGAGCGTGTCAGGCCCCGATTGGAGGTGGGCGATGGCATCATCGGTGCGACCGAGGGCGTGGAGGCAGTAGGCGCCCTGGACGAAGCCGGCGTGGTTGTCGGGGTGCAGGCTGGAGAGGATCGCGCAGAGGGCGAGCGCCTCGCCGGTGCGGCCTTGATCGAGGCGGATCACGATGCGCATCTCGTGCGTCTCGGGCCGTTCGCGTTTTTCGGCGGGCAATTGATCGAGCTCGCGCCAAGCCTCGTCGAACATTCCGAGATCGAGAAAGCCGCGGGTCCGGTCGAGCCAAGAGGGTTCGGTCATCAACTCAAGAGGGTCAGGTCGGGGATGGTCAAAACGGAAGCGGGAAATGAGCCGTTGGCGGCGGTCCTTGTCAATCGACGGAACGTCCCAATCTCCAAAGCCGCAGCCCCTCGACCAGCCGCGACTCCTCGGCCGGACGGGGCTCGCCGCCCCCGTAGGCGAGGTGGTAATGGTAATCGACCGCCTCGGCGATCACCGCAGGCATGCTTTCGCCTTTGCTCCGGGCAAAATACTCCCGCCAGGTCTGCCCGGGCTTGCGGCGTGGCGTCATGCCTTGGGCGAGCAACTCGAGTTCGCGCAAGACGGGTGAACGGACCACGCCAATCTGGCTCGAAACCGGAGAGAGGGATGAAGTCCCGGCGGTGCGCCTCGCGAGCCGCGCCCAGAGCAGACCGAGCAGGCCCATGGCCACGCCGGAGATGAGGAGAAAATGACGCTCGAATCCATCCAAGGCGCTGGCGAACCATTCGCCGAAGATCGATTCGGGCTGGAGTCCCGCTGGGTCGAAGTCGGAGAGGTCCTGGTAAGCTCCCGAAGCGACCGGAGGCAGGGTGGAACTGGCCGCGACCCGCGCCGCCGCACCGGGAACCTGCGGGGTGGTGTCGAAGACATGCCAGCGGTTGTCAGGAGTGAGGACTTCGGCCCAGGCGTGGAAATCGCTGTCGCGGAAAGCGAGGACGCTCTGCTGTGGATCGACGAGGCCGCCGGCGTAGCCGTAGGCAACCCGCGCGGGAATGCCGAGACTGCGCAACATCAGCACCGTGGCGACCGCGTAATGTTCGCAGTGGCCGCGGCCATGCCCGAAGAAAAACTCGGCGAGCGGGGTGGACTCCTCCGGCGTCTCGAATCGCAGGGAATAACGATTCCGTTTCTGGAGGTGAGCGCGGATCGCCGTCAGCGGGTCGGCTTGGGGAAAGTCGGCGCAAAGCTCGGTAATACGCGAAGTCAGAGGTGTGGGTGGACCCTGGAAATAGATTGCCGGAACCGCGATGCGATGTTCGCCCTTCAGGTCGATGGAGCGCAAAGGGTCGGCCGTTTCGATCACACCGATGGCGGTGTAGCGAAACTGCGGAAACTCGTCGGAGGGCGACATCTGATACCAGTCGTCGGCGAACTCGTAGACGGCTGGGGCGATGATGGCGCGGGTGCCGTCGAGCAGCGGGAGGTGGTCGGCACCGGCGCGGCGCACGTAGAGCGTGTGGTAGGCACGGGGATCGAGCGCGGTCGCGGCTTCGCTGCGGGTGAAAGGGATGATGCGGTCCTCGGTGCCATCGTCCATGTCGTACATCCAGCGACCGCTCCGGAGCGGTGATAGCACCTCCTCGCTCTCGAAGAGGGCGAGGGTGGAGGTGCGCAGGTATTGTGGCTCGCGCGTCCAAGCCCGGAGCAGAGCCGCGGAGTGGGCCTGGATCATCACGAGGATTTCATTGCGATACTTCACCTCGCCATCGCGGGGGAGGCGGCGGGATGCTCCGTCGGTGCTCCTCCCCAAGCCGGAATCCGGCAGCGGAGGTGCCGGTGCCTCATCCTGGTTGGTGTTTTTGTCAGGGTTAGCCCAGGAGGCGAAGGCGGAGGTGAGGGCTCCGGCCTTCAGCGAAGCGAGCGAGAGCAGCAGCACCACGGCCGCGCCGGAGGCGGCGAGCGCGGGACGGGTGGTTCCGGCGGTGCGGAGAATGCGACAGGTCCAGAGGGCGAGGGGCAACGCGGCCACCGTGTTGATTTGCCACGGAGCGAAGTCATAGCTGTCGATGCCCACGGCCGAAGTGAACACGCCGAGAGCGCCACACCAGGCCATCGCTTCGCGCCAGGGTCGGACGAAATGGCCGGGCAAGAGCGCCGCCCACCAAAGCGCGGCGAGGGAAGGATGAAACCATGCGGAGAGTTCGGAACCGGTGACGAGGGCCCGACCTTCATGGAAGAAGTGAAACTGGAGCAGCAGCGCTGCGACGACGAGCGCGGTGACGAGGGTGAGGCCGCGGCCTCCCAAGTCTTTGTCGCGTAGACGGAAGCGAAGAGCCAGGGCGATGGCGGCGAGGACGAGGGTGAGGATCATCGGCAGAGGTGAAGCCGAGAGCATCCAGGCACTCAGGGCCGCCGCGGTCGGGGCGAGGATGATGAAGGGTTGCCGGTTCATCGCGGGGAGGTGGAGGTGCGGAGGACGGCGCGACGGCGCAAGCCGATGGTGACGGCGTCGAGACAGATCGCATCGGGAAAGTGGAGGCGGGCTTCGGATTCCCAGGATTTCAGGTCGCCGTCTCCGATGACAAAAACCTCGTCGCAACCGTCGAAGCGTCCGGGCTGCTCCAAGGCCGGTTCGAAGAGGGTGGCGAGCGATCGATGGGCATGGCGACGCGACAGGGCGAGTTGATCCAGCGCTGCTTCGAATTCCCGACGATCGCGGAGCCACTGCGGCGGTCGGGGTACCTGACAAAACATCACGGGGGCGCCTTCATCGCGGAAGCGGCGCAGCAATCCGCTCGCAATGCGCAGGATCACTTCGAAGTGCTCGGGGATCACGACCTCGCCGGGCGTTTCGAAGGCATGCAGGATCAATCCGTAACGATGCGGCTTGGGGGCGGGGGGCTCGTTTTCGACGATCTGGATGCGGCCGCTGCGCAGGCTGGTGGGCCAGTGGATCGCGCGCACCGGATCGCCGGCTCGGAATTCGCGGAGCAGGCGGAACTCGGCGAGCGGATCGGCGGGTTCGTGGCTGCGGGTCGGTCTGGCGACAGCTCGACGGTCGAGTTCGCGCCGCAGCCGGGGAGGCAACCAGGGCCGCGGGCGCACCAGCAGGGGATGTGGCTGGGTCGCCTGGCCGCCGCCCTCGCTGAGGAGAAGACCGAGCGGCCAGGATGAAGCGATCGACCAAGGGCGGGCTTGCAGCAGGCCGCGCTGGTGGACGACGCCGGTGCAGGTCAGGTGCAAGCTTCCCTGTTTCGGCTCGATTCGTTTGCCTTTGAGCGATGGGGCGAGGGCGTCGGTGAAAACGACCGCGCCGTCACCGGGAAAGCCTGGACCGGTGACGAGGCGCAATTCCATGGGAAAACTTTCGCCCGCGGTGGCGCGGCGAGGCAGGGAACGCGAGACGGAGAAGCCGTCGAGATGGCGACGAGCCCGGTGTCGGCAGGCGAGCAGAAAAGCGATCGCGGCGAAACCGGTGACCAGCAGCTCCGGCCGCGCGAAGAGGAGGCCGATCCCGAACACCAGCGAAGCGGTGATGGCCGCGGCCAGTCCTGCGGCGGTGAGTCGGGTCTTGGCGGTGGGGGCTTCGGGCATGTCGCGGGCCCAGTTTACGAAGACGGAACCGCCGATGGCAAGCTGCTCAATCGACCGGGACTTGCTCGAGCAGTTCCTCGAGCAGCAGACGCAGGGCGCTGCGGCGGTTGCGGCCGTCCTGCTCGCCGTCGAGGTCGCCCGCCTCGACGCGATGGAGGACCGCGGGGACAAAGGCACGCTTGACCGCCTCGGGATAGACGGCGGTCGCGTCTTCAAGGAAGGTCATGGCGCGCGCCGTTTGCATGATCGCGAGAGCTCCCCGGTTGCTGATCGCGGCCTCGATCTCGGGATGCTGGCGGATCGCGTCGCAGAGGCGGATCACGTAGCGGAAGATCGCGTCGGTGGCCGGCAGGGCACTGACCCGCCGCTGCCAGTCCCCGACCGTGGCGAGATCGATCGTGGTGGTTTTGTCAGGGGCCGTTCCGGTTTGTCGGTCGGCGTGCTGTCGCAGGATCCCGGCGCGGACCTCGGCGGAGGGCAGGTCCATCTCGATGGAAACGAGGAAGCGGTCGAGCTGCGGAGCGGGCAGGGGAAAGGTTCCGGCGCGGTGACGGTTGTTGCGCGTCGCGACGACCTGAAAGACATCGGGCAGGACGCGGGTCACGCCATCGACGGTGACCTGGCTCTCGTTCATGCATTCGAGCAGGGCGCTCTGGAGCCGCGGACTGGCGCGGTTGATCTCATCGGCGAGCAGCAGGTTCGTAAAGACCGGGCCCTCGATGAATTCGAAGGCCTGATGATCCTGTCGATAGAGGGAATACCCGACGAGGTCGGCGGGCAGGAGATCGGGGGTGAACTGGACGCGCTTGAAGGTCCCGCCGATCGAGGCGGCCAAGGTCTTCGCAAGGGTGGTTTTGCCGACTCCGGGAGGGCCTTCGATCAGGGCGTGCCCACCCGCTAGGAGAGCGGCGACGAGCTCCTCCACGGCGCGATCCGCCCCGAGCACGGTGGCCTGGAGCTGGCCGAGCAGGGACTTGAGGTCGGCGTCCACGGGGGAGGAGGGATTACATTTTTTCCGTCGTGCGGATGCCGAGCAGACCCAGCCCGCGGCGGAGCACCCGTCCGGTCAGCTCGCAGAGCGCGAGTCGGGTATGGCGCAGATCGCCCTCGACCTTCAGCACCGGACAGGCTTCCCAGAACTGGTGATAGGTGGTGGCGACCTCGTAAAGGTAGGCGGCGAGCGCGTTGGGCCGGAAATCCTCCAACACCGAAGGCACGATCTCGGCGAACTGGGCGAGCTTGAGCAGCAGGGCTTTTTCAGCCTCCTCCTCGAGCAAGACGCCACCGGAGGAAGCCTCGAAGTCGCTGCCAAGGCGGCGGAAGATCGCCCGGGTGCGGACGTAGGCGTTGATCAGGTAGGGCGCGGTGTTGCCCTTCAGGCTGAGCATCGTGTCCCAGTCGAAGATGTAGTCCGTCATGCGGAATTGGCTGAGCTCGGCATACTTGACCGATCCGATCCCGATGATGAAGGCGATTTCCTGCTTCTCCGTTTCGCTGAAGTCGGGATTCTTTTCCTCGACGATGGCGCGGGCGCGTTCGACCGATTCGGCGAGCACATCGGCGAGCTGGACGGTGTCGCCCGAGCGGGTCTTCAGCATCTTGCGATCCTTGCCGAGGATGCTGCCAAAGGCAATGTGCTGCAGGTCGACATTCTGTCCACGGCGGCGGGCGGTCGTGAAGATCTGCTCGAAGTGGAGTTGCTGCGGCGCGCCGACGACGTACCAGATCGCATCGGCACCCAGTTCGCGGATGCGGAAGTCGATCGTGGCGAGGTCGCTGGTCGCGTAGAGGAAACCGCCATCACTCTTGCGGATGATCGCGGGTTTATCAGCGAGGCGTTCGTCGTCGCGGAAAAAGATGCAGATCGCGCCTTCGCTCTCCTCGGCGATGCCTTCGGCCAGCAGTTCGTCCACGAGCGGCGCGAGGCGGTCGTTGTAATAACTCTCGCCATACCAGTGGTCGAAACGCACGTCGAGGAGGTCGTAGATTTTCTGGAGACCTTGTTTGGATAGGGCCACGCAGCGCTCCCAGATGGCGAGGTTTCCGGCATCGCCCCCCTGGAGGGCGACGAGCTCTGCCTTGCAGGCATCGAGGATTTGATCATCCTGCTTTGTCAGGGCATTGACCTCGCGATAGACGCGGAGCAGTTCGGGAATGGGATCGGCCTCGAGGGCAGCTTCGTCGAGCTTGTTTTTCCAACCCCACAGGATCATGCCGAACTGAGTGCCCCAGTCGCCGATGTGGTTGTCGGTGATGACGGTATGCCCGAGGAAACGCGCGATGCGGGCGAGTCCGTCTCCGAGGATGGTGCTGCGGATGTGGCCGACGTGCATCGGCTTGGCCACGTTCGGCGCGGAGAAGTCGAGGACGATGCGTTTTGGTGCATCGGTCAGGGCGACACCGAGGCGCTCCGGATCATCGAGCAGATCGAGGAGGCGCTGGCTCAGCGCGGTGGCGGAGAGACGGAAATTCAGGAAGCCGGGACCGGCGATCTCGGGAGCATCGCAGAGTCCCTCGCCCTCAAAAGCGGCGGCGATCGCAGCGGCGACCTCGCGCGGATTTTTGCGCAGCGATTTCGCGAGGATCATCGCGGCGTTCGACTGGTAGTCGCCGAATTGACGGTTCTGGGTCGGATCGACCTGCACGGCGAAGTTGCCCGGGATCTCGGCGGCGAAGGGAGTGCGGGTGAGGGCTCCGCGGAGGGCGGAGGCGATCAGTCGGGCAAAAGTCTCGGGCATGGATCGGAAGAGCTTCGGCCCGTGTTTCACGCGGGCGAGGGTTTCGGGGCGAGCACGTCGAGGATGTCGGCGGCGTCGAGCGCGGTGGCAAGGCGGCTGCGGATCTCGGCACTGTTGAGCACCTTGGCGATCGCGGCCAGGGTCTTCAGGTGGAGAGTATGCTGCGCCTCGGGCACCATGAAGAGGACCACGAAATAGACCGGGGCATGGTCGACGGCGCAAAAGTCGATGCCTCCCGAGGAGCGGCCGAAAACGGCGACGACTTCGTCGAGCCCGGGCAGGAAACAGTGGGGGATGGCGACGCCGCCGCCGATGCCGGTGCTGCGTTGCTCTTCCCGCGAGCGCAGGGCCGAGACGGCCTCTTCGCGGAATCCGCGTGCAAGACCGCCGCTGTCGATGAGGTGGTCCACCAGCTCCGCGATCGCACCCATCTGGTCGTCGGATCGCATTTCTGCGATGACGTGTCCGGGTTGAATCAGGTCGGCGAGGTTCATGAGCGGGGCGGAACAAAAACCTTCGAGCATAGGTGCAGCAGGGCCGGGTTCAAGGCAGTTTTTCCGGGTTGCGGCTTTACAGGGCCGCCGATCACGGCTCCATTGCAGGCTTTGGAAATTTGCCTCTCCTGATGAGCCGACGGGTCCTTTTCATCTGCACCGGTAATGTCTGCCGCAGTCCGATGGCGGAGGGTTTCCTGCGCCAGATGGCCAAGGATGCCGGCGTCGACATCGAGGTCGGCTCGGCCGGGCTCGGGGCCAGCGAGGACATGAAGCCGAGCCGGCACTCGATCACCGCGATGAAGGAGGAGGGGATCGACATTTCCCGCCAACGCAGCCGCATGCTGACGCCCGATATGGTCGAGGACCACACCCATATTTTCGGGCTGGGATCTGGTCACGCCGAGACGGTCCGGGCCTATTTCCCCGAGGCGACCGAAAAAACCTTCGTCCTCCGCGAGTTCATCGCCGATGGCGGGCTCGACCTCGAGGTTCCTGATCCGATCGGCGGCGATCTCGACGAATACCGCCTCACCCGGAACCTGATCAAGGAGGCCATGCCCTCGATCCTCCGCTTCGTCCTGACCGGCGACCCCTCGAAACCGGGGGAGTAGGTGCATCCAGCCGGCGTATGTTCTTTTGACAAGGCGGGGCTCCCGTTTTAGGGATCGCCTTTCCCTCCGCACCCGGCATTTTTCATGGAAAAACCCTCGCTCATCATCGGCACCGACCACGGTGGATACGAACTCAAGGAAGCCCTCGTCGCGCAACTCCGCGGCCAGGGTTACGAGGTCGAGGACGCCGGCAGTTTCTCGAAGGAATCCGTCGACTATCCCGACTACGCCGGCATCGTCGCCGAGGCCGTCTTGACGGGCAAAAAGGAGCTCGGGATTCTCTGCTGCACCACCGGTATCGGCATGGCCATCGCCGCGAACCGCTACCCCGGCATCCAGGCCGCCGTCGTGACCGATCCCGCGCTCGCCGCGAAGACCCGCGTCCACAACAACACCAACGTGCTCTGCCTCGCGGGCGACTTCACCACCACCGAACAGGCTGGTGCCATCGTCGAGGCTTGGCTCGGAGCCAGCTTCGAGGGCGAGGGCCGCCACGGCCGCCGCGTCGCGAAGATGAACACCTGCGGCGTCGCCACCAGCGCGCCCAAGCTCGCGGTGACCGATCCCGAGATCTACCACGCCATCGAGGAGGAGGAAGAGCGCCAGAGCGGCAACATCGAGCTGATCGCCTCGGAGAACTTCGCCTCGCGTGCGGTCCAACAGGCCCAGGGAAGTTGCCTGACCAACAAATATGCCGAGGGTTACCCCGGGCGCCGCTGGTATGGCGGCTGCGAGAACGTCGACAAGGTCGAGACTCTCGCGATCGAGCGCGCCAAGGAACTTTTCGGCGCGAAGTTCGCCAACGTTCAGCCTCACTCCGGCTCGCAGGCCAACTGCGCCGTCTACTTCAGCGTCCTGCAGCCCGGTGACAAGATCCTGACCATGGATCTGTCGCATGGCGGTCACCTCACCCACGGGCATCCCGCGAACTTTTCCGGGAAGCTCTACGAAGTGAAACACTACGGCGTTTCCAAGGAGAGTGAGGTCATCGACTACGACGCCCTCGCCTCCGCCGCACTGGAATTCCAGCCCAAGATGATCACCGCGGGAGCCTCGGCCTACTCGCACATCATCGACTTCAAGCGGATGCGCGAGATCGCCGACTCGGTCGGGGCCTGGCTCTTCGTCGACATGGCCCACATCGCCGGCCTTGTTGCCGCCGGGGTCCACCCCTCGCCGATGGAGCACGCCCACTTCGTCACCACCACGACGCACAAGAGCCTGCGCGGGCCACGCGGCGGACTCATCCTCACCAACGACGAGGAACTCGCCAAGAAGATCGACGCCCTCGTGTTCCCCGGAATCCAGGGCGGGCCGCTCATGCACGTCATCGCCGCGAAGGCCGTCTGTTTCCACGAGGCGCTCCAGCCGGGATTCAAGGCCTACCAGCAGCAGATCGTCAAGAACTCCGCCCGCCTCGCCGCGCGTCTCGCCGGTCACGGTTACCGCATCATCTCCGGCGGCACCGAGAACCACCTTTTCATGGTCGATCTGCGGCCCAACGGACTGAACGGCAAGCTCGTCCAGGAGACGCTCGACAAGGCCGGGATCACCGTGAACAAGAACTCCATTCCCTTCGACACCGAGAGCCCCTTCAAGGGCGGGGGCATCCGCATCGGCACGCCTGCGGTGACGACGCGTGGCATGAAGGAAGAGGAAATGGACCTGGTCGGTGACCTCATCCACGAAGCCATCTCGAACCACGGCGACAAAGCCAAGCTGGAAGAAATCCGCCAGCGGGTCATTGCGATCAATGAGCGCTTTCCGCTGCCGTGAGGTAAGGTTCGCGGGATAATATTTCGCGTTGCTACGGAAATTCGCTTCCGGTAGAGTCGTAACGATGATCGCCGAAACCATTCCCGCGCTCTCCGCATTGTCACCCGATGACAAAATTCTCCTGGCTGCCGAACTGTGGCAGGATGCGGTCGGAAACGAGGCGGAAGAACCCGATCCGGGGATCGTGGACGCGCTTAGGGAACGTCTGCAATACGATCGGGAGCATCCCGACGAGGGCTCAAGTTGGGATGAGGTTCGCTCCCGAATTCTGGACCGCCGCAGACCGTGATGTCTCGCGAGCTGATCTGGACCCGGGTCGCTGAGTCGGATTTGCAGTCGATCTATGAACAACTGGAATCATTATCCGTTGGCAAGGGAGACCGGTTGTTGATGCTTCTGGATGCGTCGCTCTTCCTGCTCAGGCAGTTTCCAGAGATGGCACCCGTTTTTGATCCGCCAGTTCGACGTCTCGTGATCGGTTCAAAGCGCCACGGTCTGTTTTACACCGTCGAATCAAGAGGCATCATTTTGCATGCGTTCGCTGACCTTCGGGCGGATCCCGAGATTTTGAGGGAGCGATTTCGGAGGATCCGGGGATTCGAGTAATAGTGGAGCGCGAACCCATTCACGAAGCAACTTCGAACCACCCAATGCCCCGCATCGCCTGCCTCATCGCTTTCCTTTTCCTCGGTCAAACCTCCGGATCGGCAGCGGATCTTTCCGCGCCGATGGGCCGTGCCTGGAACGTGGTCTGGAACCGGTTTTATCTCCCTGAGGTGCAGACCTTCGGCGATTACCTCAGCAGCTACGAACCCGGCAAGGAACAGGCGCATCTGCCGACGGCGGAGGAAGTCAAACGCCAGTGTCCGAATCCCTGCGGCTACAGCACGGGCATGGAAGACGGCGCCATTCTCGGCGGTGCCATGCTCAGTGTGCTTTGCGATCGTTACGCCGTGACGGGAGATGAATCGCTGAAGGTGAAAGCCGCCGAAGTCTTCGCGGGCTTGCAGCGCTGCGGCACGGTTCATGGGGTGCGAGGATTCGTGGCGCGCAATGTCTGCCGTGAGGACGCGACCAGCGTTTACATCAACTCCTCGCGGGACCAAGTCACCCATTTCGTTCATGGGATCTGGCAGTATTACCACAGCCCTCTACCCGACGAGGCGACCAAGCAGCAGATTCGGATTCTCCTTGCGGATGTCGCCGAGCGGATGATCGAATACGTCACCCCGGAGAACGACTATGATTTTTGCCGGGCCGACGGACAGCGTTGTCCGCTCGGCATCTGCCGCATGTGGCAGGTGCAGGCGCACGAAGCCGCCCGCCTGCCGATGATCCATGCCGCCGCCTGGGATGTGACCGGGAACGAGCGCTATCGAGAGGAGTGGAGAAAATACCTCGCCGATGCCGTGGCCCAGTCGGCGCAGCCGGTCGAGTCAAAACCCGCCTATGCCCTCCTCCAGATGCAATGTTCGCTGGAGCTTCTCCATGAGCTGGAGACCGACCCGGAACTGAAGGAAACGATTCGCGGCCACATGCGGCATCTTCGCGAACTCGGTCGCAAGCGTTTCGACGAGGTGGTGAAGAAGATCGCAGGAAAGAGCGAGGAGGAGATGTCCATGCTCGGTCCCGACTGGCGGACCGTGCCGGAGTGGAAGGATCAGAAAGGATATCCCAATCCACAATGGGGACCCTATCGCGAGATCTGGCACATCACCCGCGAGGCCGGCGAGTCCGCGACCGTGGTCATGATGGCCGATCCGAAACCGGTCGACCAAGCCTTCGTCGATTCGCTCGAAAGGTTGATCGGGCGTTTCGACTACGACCACAATTCGAGCTGCGGACTCGTCTATCACCTCGCTGCTTACTGGAAGGCGAGAAGGGGCGGATGGCCCGATTCAAAACTTTGAAGACGGGATTCGGGCATCGTGGTTCGGCGCGTTGAGGACAACTCGTCGAACCGAGCCGCCGCCTCACCCCGCCACCCGGTGCGTCGGTGTCGGCATCCCGGGACGAAAGTGCTCGAGGTGGGCGGTGCGGAAGAGGAGTCCACGGGCCACGGCGATCTCTGCTTCGAGGGCGGCGATGGCCGCTTCCTCGAGGGTGTCAGGATCGGTCTCGGCGCGGATGTTGAGGAGCAATTCGCCGTCCTCGAGCCGTTCGTAGAGGCGATGCGAGGGCTCCGGCGACGCGTCGCCCCGGACGAGATTGATCGCGGCGATCTCGTAGGGATCGCCGAGCGGGGTCAGGGTCATCTTGAGATGGGCGACCTCGGCTCCGGCGAGAGCGAGCTTGTCCTTCAAGGTTCCGGCGAGGGAAATGAGCAATTCGTTGCCGTCGAACTCATCGTCCTCCGCCTTGATCTCGACGGTGGCGTTGAGCCAACCGAGCAGGGCCTCGCCTGCTCCGTAGCGGTCGTAGTCGATGTCGAGAATGTGGCTGCTGTCCATCTCGGTCGCGAGGACGGCTTCGAACCAGGCCTCGCAGCCGCTGCCATCGCGGGCTGAGAGCACGAAGATCTCCGCCTGCGGAAAAGCGCCATGTAAGGCTGCGACCAGTTCGGTCCGGGCCGTCTCGTCGAGCAGATCGCATTTGTTGACGACGATGAAGTTCGCCTCCTCCAACTGCTTGCGGTAGATGTAGAGCACGTTTTCGGAGAAGCGTTTTCCCTCGCGCAGGCCGAGGATCTGTCCCGCACGGACGGGGTCGACGACGACGCTGAGCGGTGCGACGACGTAGTCATCACCGTAGATCTGTTGCAATGGCAGGCTGACGGTGGCGACGAGGTCGGTGCAGCTGCCGACCGGTTCGGCGAGCAGCACATCAGGACGCGTCGCTTCGGTCAGGTTCGTCGCGGCATCGATCAGCGAGGTGAAGCGGCAGCAGAAACATCCGCCGGAGATCTCCTCGACCGGAAAGCGGTTCGAGCGGCCGATGGCGGAGTCGACGAGACCGGCACCCTGGTCGTTGGTGATCAAGCCGACGCGGAGACCGCGCTCGTCGAGGTAGCGGGCAAAACGCTGGATCAGGGTGGTCTTGCCGGCTCCGAGGAAGCCGCCGATCATGAGGTAGCGGGAACGCATCGGTGACGTTCGTGCGGGCTGCCGGACTTGCAAGGGCGCACGCGCGCACCGCGCCGCTAGCACGGAGTTTTTGAGTGTTCAGTGTTCAGTTTTCAGCAGGACCGAACCTGAAACCTAAAACGCCCACTATTCCCAGTCCTTCACCGGATGATCCTCCCACGCGGGGAGTTCGGAGAGGGCGGTGTCCACCGACCCTGACAAAGGCACGTTCCAGGCGCGCCAGAAGGGCGCGAGGTTCTTGCCGCAGGCTTTCGAGAGGCGGATGACCCATTGATCGTTTTTCTCCTGCTGGGTTTTCGGCCACTGGTCCTCGGGCAGGGCGTTGTATTCCGCGAAGACCGTTTTGAAAGGCTCCCAGCCGAAGGTTTCCTGGACCTGCAGGTAGGTCTCCAGCGCGGTCCAGACGGACCAGTCGCGGGCAAAGTCGCGCCCGCCCTGGCGGTAGGCGTTGAGGCGCTGTTTGCGATCGAGTGGACGGATCGCGTCGTGACCTTCGGCCCGGGGTTTCCCGATCAATTCCTCGAAGAGGTAGACCGACCAGAGGTTGCAGGTCGTCTCGCCGGTGCCGGGCAGCGACCAGAGGTCGTGCTGGTGGTTGTGCCCGTACTCGTGGAAGAATCCCCAGTTGCCGTCTTTCGCCAAGGATTCGGAATCGACGGCCTGCTCGACCGAGTGATCCTGCGGGGCCGCGACGGGGTATCCGCTGTGCATGTAGCCGGCCGATGGCTGTCGCTCGAAGACGATGCGTTCGGCGCGATAGAGATTGCGATCGACGCCACCGCAGAGCTCGGCGGATTTCTCGATGTAGCGGTTCCAGACCTCGAGGACTTTGTCGGGATCGGCGAGGTCGCGCACGTAGCGGCTCGGCAGGGCGAGAATGATGCGGTCGCTGGCGAGCTCGGCCCATGGGGCGGGGGATTTGCGGATGCGTTCGCGCCATTCGCGAAGGTCGGTTTTTCCGAGAATGAAGAGTGGTGCCTCGACGCCGCCGGCGATGGTGAACTCCACTGTCTCATCTTTCGCATCGCGCGGTACACGGATGGTGACGAGCCCGCCCAGTGCGTTGGAGATGCGCGTGGTCGCACCGTTGAGATCGAGGGAAACCTGGAGCTTCGGATAACGCTCCCACTTTTCGCGGTTCTCGAGTCCGCCATCGTAGCTGCCGATCACGATCTCGTAGCCGCGGCCGATGATGGATTCGGGTGCGGTCACGGTGATCGCTTCGCCCGGGGCGGCGTAGAGCCCGGTCGGGCGCATTTCCTTGGCGGCCCAAGCGCCGGCACCGCGTCCGCTCAACCAGCCGCGCCAGGTCCCGTCGATGGTCACCTTTTTCTCGATCCGCGGGGCCTCGGCGGGCACGGCACCCGGATAATCGGTGGCCGCGGGCAGCGCATACATCTTGCCGGCGGGCAGGCTGCGATTGAAACCATCCTCGAGCGCGACGACCGCATCGACGAGGGGATCAATGCCGGGAACCAGCGGCTCCTCCTGGGTCGGAATGATGGGGCCGAGCTTAAGGTTCAGCTTTTGGAGTTCGGTCAGGAAAATGTCGAGCGAGGCGCCCCGAAGGTTCGACGCGGCCTTCAGCGTCTCCGCGAGCGACTTCCGGGCACCGGCCTCGGAGGGGAGGGGCTTGTTGACGGCGGCGGCAATCGCAGCGAGGACGGTGCCGCTGTCGGTATGGCGCACCGCGAAAGGCGTCGATTTGTCGGCGAGGTCGCCGGTGTTGAAACGGATCCCGGCCGGTGTGGCGAGCTGGTTGGCGGGGAACTCGGAGAAGTTCGGGAAGCGATCCGCAAAAGCCCAGGGCGTGGCCGAAAGGACGAGGCCTTTGCCCTTGTCTGCCAACTCGCGGATTGCGGCGATCTCCTCCGCGTCGAGATTTTGCGCGATGGTGACGTAGACGGATCGCACCTTGCCGGGACTGAGCTCGGCCGGGGCGACATAATCGATCCGCAGTCCTTCTGCTTCGAGCAGCCCGCCCAGTTCGGTGAGATTGGGGTGAAGCGTCACCGCCGGCTTCGAGGAGCGCCCGCTCCAGCGAATCGCATTCATGACCAGTTGCTTCGCGGCATCCTCGCCGAGCAGCGTGGCATTCTTCAAAAAGCCGTCGTGGCTGAAAGCGATCACCCGGCTCTCGCGAACGACTCCGCCGGCCGCGACCACCCCGCCCCTGGCATCGGCGAGGATGGAAAACGATGCCTCGCCCTCCAGCGTGAGCGTGCCGGGAGCGAGGTCTCCCGACTCGATCTGGCCTCCACCAGCGGTGATGAGCACGACGGCATTTTCATCGCTCCGGGCAGGCAATGCCGACAACAGCAGGACAGCGTAGATCCAGACAGGTTTCATTTGGACTTGGATATCGCATTCCCCCGATCCTGACGAGAACAGATTGAGGCTTCCTCTGTCATAAAGGGTTGCGTTTCGGAAAGGCCGGGCGCACCGTGCCGGGTCGTGATGAACCTCGCCACCAAGATCACCAAACCGGTCGCCGCGGTCCGCTCCGCTGCGGTCGCCGTCGCCCCGTGGCGCGCCCGGCTTCGCTGAGCACCTTGGCTTGAGGAACGATCCATCGACGAAACGCCCCCGAACTTTTCTTCACCCCGCGTTTTCCGGCACCGGCCTCAAGCATCCCTTGAGGCCTCTTTTTTTGCCATGAAAACCACCCACTTGTCATCTGAGCACGATCCTTCCGAGACCCGCCGCGGAGTCGTCGTGATGCTTCTGTCGGTCCTCGCCTTCACCGCGAATTCCCTGCTCCTCCGTCATCTCGGTGCCCGGGTGGGTGAAGGCGCGTCGATCGGGCCGGAGACCTCGCTTTTCTTCCGCGCCCTCGTCGGGACGGTCGTCATCGGCGTTTTCTTCGGGCGCAAAGGGGCGACCCAGTTCACCGCGGTCTTCACCGATCGGCCCCTCGTGCTGCGCGGGATCACGGGGCTGCTCGGTACCGCCGCCTATTACGCCACGGTGGTGCCGCTGGGCGCGGGAAAAGCCACGCTGCTCTGCAATACCTACGTGATCTTCGCGTCCATCCTCGCGGTGTTCGCCCTGCGCGAGCCGCTCTCCCGCATCCGGCTCGCCTGGTTGCTCGCGGCCTTCACCGGCATCGCCCTGCTGGTGGGACCCAACGGCGGCGGTTTTCGGGTCGGAGGATACGAACTGGTGGCACTCTTCGGAGCCGCGATGGCTGCCTGGACCATCATCCTGCTGCGGAGATTGGCCCACCGCTTTTCGATCAGCACCATCTACCTCGCCCAATGCCTCTGGATCCTCGTGCCGACCGCCTTTCTCGCCGTGCCGGAGTTGAAATCGCTGTCGATCGATGAGGTGATCCTGCTCGTCGTCGCGGCACTGGCGGCGAGCTTCGGTCAACTGGCGATGAACGAGGGCTTCCGCTGCCTCACGGTCACGACCGGGGCATCGCTGCAAATGCTCTGGCCGGTCGCGACGACGACGGGCGGCTGGCTGATCTTCGAGGAACGCTTCGCCGCGCTCCAGACGATCGGTGCCATCCTCATCCTCGTCGCGATCTGGCGGGTGGCGGCGCGGCCTTCGCCGAAACGCGCCCGCGAGATCACTCCGGTCGAGGAGTCAACGCCGGTTTGAACCCAATCACATCGGCGGCGCCGCCTCGGCCGCGGCGAGGGCGGCCGCACCATGGGCACCGGCAAACTCACCGAGGGTGGCAGGACGCACCGGTGGTGGTGCGAAGTAATGCCCTTCCAGCGAGGCGGCGAGCGCAGCCCGGACCCGGTCGAGGTAGAGCTGTTCCAGAGTGATGAAAGGCCCCGCCATGAAGATCGCCTGCGGATCGAGCAGTTGCACCATGCGGGCGATGGCTTCGCCGTGATAACCGGCCGTCTTCGCCAGCATGGCGAGGGCGTCCTCCTGGCCGTCGTTGCAAGCGGTCACGAACTCGTGCCAGCGATCGCTGCCGGGAGGTTCGCCATCGGTCACCGCGCGCACCGAGGCCACCTTCTCGAGCCAGTCCTGATCGCCGACCGGCCAGCCGCGGATCTCGCCGGCCATTTCGTGGCCGCCGCTGATGATCCGGCCATTCGCGATGATGGCGGCTGAGATTCCCGTCCTGACATTGAGACAAACAAAGTGCTCCATGCCGGTGTTGTTGACGAGCCAGTATTCGCCGAGGGCGATGGCGCGGGTATTGTTCTCGACGTGCAGGATCCCGCGGTCGATGCCGAGCTCGTCGCCGAGCGCCACATTCCGCCAATCCGTGATGAAGGGGTAATAGACCGAAAGCCTCTCGGACCGGCGCACGTGGCCCGGCACGCCGATGCCGATGCCCAGCATCTTCGGAGCGAGGTGATGAAGCCGGTAGGAGGCGATGAGAGAGCGCAGGTGGTTCAGCACTTCATCCCGCGTGGGTTCGGGGCTGAGCCGGATCTTCTGCTGGTCGATCGTGTCGCCGGCGTAGTCAATCAGCACGGAATAAAGATGGCGGGCATCGAAGTCGAAACCGGCAAAGGCACCGTAGTCGCCGCGCAGGGCGAGGAAGCGGCGGGGGCGCCCCACCTCTTTCCGGTCTTCCACACCACTTTCGCGGACGAGGCCGCGCTCGATCATGCTGTCGATCCGCCGTCCGGCGGTCGATTTCGCGATGATGAGCCGCTCGGCGAGGTCGCGGCGGGAGATTTCTCGGGTTTTGCGGAGTTCTTTTACAATGAGCGATTCAAGGGTAGCGGGATCCATAGGAAGGAGGAGGGAGAGGGAATCAGCTTATCCATGATCGCAGGTTTTGCTTTCAAAAAAGTTGCAGAGGCAATTTGCACTCAAAGTTCCATAAGGAATTAGAATTTAGTCGGGAAGCTCTTTTCCCTTCGTTTCCGGCAGGAAGGTCATCAGGGCGGCGCCCAACAGAAAGAGGCCCGCGAGGCAGCTCAGCGCATCCTTCAGCGGCATGATCTGTTTCAACCAGGGAGCCAGATACCACAGCACCACGAACGCCAGGGTGCGGCCGCCGTTGAAACCCACGCTTGATCCCGTGGCCCGGAGATGGCTCGGGAAGAGCTCGGGAAAATAGACCGCGTATCCCGCGTGCATGCCGAGCGTGAAGAATCCGAATACCGGCAGGAAGACGAGGAGCATGCCGTAGCTCTGCGGCAGGTAGCAGGTGATCGGCACGATCGCCGCGGCTCCCAGGTGATAAAAGATGAAGGTCTTCTTGCGGCCGATGCGCGCACTGATCGGGCCGAAGAGCACCAGACCGATGCCGCCCCCGATCGTCTGCACGATGCCGTAGGCGATCTGGGCGCTCGACTCCGCCTCCGCCTCGGGCACGCCTTGGGCGATGAGGTGCTCATAAGCGAGGTTCTGGCCCGCGACCACCAGCGCCCAAAAGGTGCCCAGACCGACCGCTGCCAGGCAGACGGCGAGGATCGCATGTTTCGCCCAGGGATTTTTCGAGAAAAGTTCCTTCAGGCTGCCGCGAGCTTTGCCGGGCGTGGCCTTCGTCTGTTGCCACGACTCCGGTTCCTTCACCGTGATCCGTACCCATACGATCAGGAGAGCGGGGATCACGCCGATCAGGTAGGCGTAGCGCCATTCCGAGCCGACCCAGAGGGCCGCCAGGGTCGCCATCCACGTGCCGATCACCGAGGTCGCGTGGAAGATGCCAGAGGCATGGGCACGTGCTTTGGTCGGGAAGACTTCGGCCACCAGCGCCGCCGCCACCGCCCATTCGCCGCCGATGCCCATCGCGACGAGGAAACGCAGCACCATCACTTGATCGAGACTGGTCGCGAAATAGGTGAGTCCCGAGAAGATCGAATACATCAGGATCGTCAGGATCATGATCGGACGACGTCCGTAGCGGTCCGCGAGCGAACCGAAGAGAATCCCCCCGAACATGCCGCCGAGCAGGAAGATGCCGAGGAGGCGATCGCCGTAGAGCTTCAGGTCAGGGTGACCCGGCGGGACCTGGAGGATCTCCTGGAGGAGCTGGTTGCGGGTCAAATTGAAGATCTGCCCCTCGTAGACATCGAAGATCCAACCGGCCGATGCGATGATGAGCACAAGCCACTCATAACGGGTGATCCCGCGATACCACGGGCCGGAATTGTCGGGGATGCTGCGATTCATTCAGGAAACCAATGGGGAGCCCCGACATAACAGGGTCTGGACGGGGAGTAAACCCTATTTGGTCCCAGGGATGGGGCGCGTTTGAGGGAATCGCGCGAAGTTTCCCGAGCCATCGCGGGATTTTGAAGACGAACTGAACGATGGCCGGAACGTTAACACCGGCGGGTTGCCGGGGAGCCTTTGGCGTGATTAATGTCTTGGATGGGCGCGTGTTGCCCTGAAAAAAAACGGCTCGCGGCACAATCAGTTGACCGCGTTCGCTTTTCCCGCCTTTCCGATTCACTTCTCCATGACCCGCGATCAACTCAAACAACTCGAAGACCAGCTCTGGAGCGCGGCGGACAATCTCCGCGCAAATTCCGACCTCAAGGCCAGCGAGTATTCCATCCCCGTCCTTGGGCTGATCTTCCTCAAGTTCGCCGACAACAACTACCGCCGCCACGAGGCCGCGATCCAGGCGGAGTTCGAGAAGAAGAAGGGCACGCGGATGGAAAAACCCCTCCCGGAAATCGCGATCGAGAAATGCGGCTTTTACCTGCCGCCGCACGCCCGATACGATTACCTGCTGAGCCTGCCCGACTCGGCCGAGATCGACCAGGCCATCAAAAAGGCGATGGAGGCCATCGAGGAATACAAGCCCGAACTGGAGGGCGTGCTCCCGAAGCAGGAATACTTCCGCCTCACCCGCGACCCCAAGACCCGCGACATCCCCAACAAGCTGCTGAAAAACTTCGCCGACATCCCGGCGGACTTCACCGGTGACCTCTTCGGGCAGATCTACGAGTACTTCCTCGGCGCCTTCGCTCGCAGCGAGGGGCAGAAGGGCGGCGAGTTCTTCACGCCCCGCTCGGTCGTGCGGGTGATGGTCGAGATCATCGAGCCGCACGGGGGCAAGGTGTTTGATCCGGCCTGTGGATCGGGCGGCATGTTTGTGCAATCGGCCCACTTCATCGCCGAGCATCGCAAGGATGCGGCGGGCGGGCTGCTCGACGTCTCCGTCTACGGGCAGGAGAAAACCCTCGAGACGGTGAATCTGGCGAAGATGAACCTCGCCGTGAACGGCCTACGCGGCGAGGTGAAGCAAGGCAACACCTACTACGACGACGCGCACGGAAGTTTCGGGGCCTTTGACTACGTTCTCGCCAATCCGCCCTTCAACGTCGACGAGGTCAGCCTTGCCGGGGTCGAGAAGGACCCGCGCTTCAACACCTACGGGATCCCTCGGAACAAATCGAAGGTGAAGAAGGCCGACGAGGGCAAGGAGACCGTGCCGAACGGGAATTACCTCTGGATCAATCTCTTCGCCACCTCGCTGAAACCGAAAGGCCGCGCCGCGCTGGTGATGGCCAACTCCGCCTCGGATGCCCGCCATTCCGAGGCCGAGATCCGGCGCAAGCTGATCGAGGAGAATCTGATCTACGGCATGTTGACCCTGCCGTCGAACATGTTCTACACCGTCACCCTCCCGGCGACGCTGTGGTTTTTCGACAAGGCGAAGACGGACGACAAGATCCTCTTCATCGACGCACGGAATATTTTCGTCCAGATCGACCGGGCCCACCGCGAGTTCTCCGAGGAGCAGATTCAGAACATCGCCATCATCAGCCAGCTCCACAAAGGGCGGCGGGAGAGGTTCGTCCAGCTTGTGGACCGCTACTTCGCGGCGGGCATGGAGCGGCTCGTGGAGAACAAGGTCCGGGTCGAGCCGGTCTCCGAGCAGTTGCTGGAGGTGCTCGACGATGCCGCCGGCAAGGAGGCGGTGAAGGCGCTGGTGAAGCAGTGGAAGGCGCTCGACAAGCTGCAAACCCGCTACGACGACCATTGCCAGAAACACGGCGGGGAGAAGGCCGTGGACGCAAAGAACAAAGCACAACACCAGCTCCGCGAGGCTTTCGATCCCTTCTTCACCGCTCTGCACGAGGGGCTGAAGCAGCTCGACAAGATCGTGCGCCAGCACGAGAAGGCCCAAGCCGAGCGGGCCCGGGAGGAAGGCAAACGCGGCGCGACCGACCGCAAGACCAAAGCGCTGAAGACTGCCCTGGAGGAACTGCACGCCGAGGTGAAAAGCGCCGAGCTCTACTACCAGCACATCCACTGGCTGCAGGAGCGCTTCCCGAAGGCTGCCTACGAGGACGTCACCGGCCTCTGCAAGCTCGCCAGCCCGGCGGAGGTGGAGGAACAGGATTGGTCGCTCAATCCGGGACGGTATGTCGGTGTGGTGATCGAGGAGGATGGGAAGACGGAGGAGGAGTTTTTGGAGGAGCTCTCAAGCCTCACTTCAGAGATTCGAACTCTTGGCAATTCGGCAGCCATGCTGGAGAAAGTCGTTCTCACCAATATTAGAGCCATATCTGGTGAGATTGCATGATGTGGGAAAACGCGACATTAGACGCCATCAAAGCGCCTGAGAAAGGCGCGTTGGTATCCGGCCCCTTTGGCTCCAATATTGGTAGCCGGTTTTTCGTGAATGAAGGGGTGCCGCTTATTCGTGGCAACAACCTTTCTTTGGGGCGTGAGAAATTCATCGACGACGGCTTCGTCTTCATCACCGAAGAGAAGGCTCGCGAACTCAAGAATTGTATCGCCAAGTACGACGACATTCTATTCACGGCTGCTGGAACCCTCGGTCAGGTCGCTCTAGTTCCGAAGGTGAGCCGGTTTCCGGAATATATAATCTCAAACAAGCAAATTCGAATCAGGTTGAACACAAAGAAGGTGTTTCCTTTGTTTGTTTACTACTTTCTTAGCTCTCCCTCTATGCGGGCGTTTATCGCTAGCCAAAACAAGGGATCTTCAGTCCCGCTGCTCACTCTCGGAATAATTCGAAAACTCACTGTTCCCGTTCCGCCGCTAAACGTTCAACGAAAAATCGCCGCAATCCTCTCAGCGTATGATGAGCTGATCGAAACCAACCGGCGGCGGATCGCGCTGCTGGAAAAGCTGGCGGAGGAAATCTACCGCGAATGGTTCGTCCGCCTCCGCTTCCCCGGCCATGAGAATGTGAAGCTGGTGAAGGGCGTGCCATCCGGATGGAAAGTGAAAAAGCTAAGTGAGTTGGTGCGAACGCAGTACGGATATACGACCAGCGCCGACGCAGAGGGGCCTGGACCAAAATTTCTTCGCATCACTGATATTGTTCCGGCTGCGATTGATTGGGAGTCAGTCCCTCACTGCAAAATCGACGATATCCTTGAAGAGAAATATCTGCTTCATGAGGGCGACATTGTTGTGGCTCGGACTGGGGCAACAGTTGGATACGCTAAGCGTATCAACAGGCTCCATCCGAAGGCGGTCTTCGCCTCTTACTTGGTACGATTAATTCCCAATCGAAAGATGGACGCAGTATTCTTGGGCATGTCGGTCGAGCGCAATGCATTCAAGGATTTCATCATGATGTATGTCACTGGCGCAGCCCAACCCCAAGCGAACGCGACGACGATGGCTCTCTTTCCAGTGCTCTACCCCCCTGAATCTGTGCTCATCGATTTTAATCAAATCGCTCAACCGATTCTCGACCAGAAGGAAATTTTGTTGAACCAAATGGCGATGTTGGCTCGCGCCCGCGACCTCCTCCTCCCGCGCCTCATCTCCGGAAAACTCTCCGTCGAGGACCTTGACATCCAGTTTCCGCCGGGAATGCAATCCGATTCCGAACTCTAGCCAACCCATGGCACCGCTTGAATCCAGTCGATGTTACCTCGTCCGCACCAATCCGGACCTCGTCGAGAAATCGATCGTCGGTGTCGGGTGGTCGTGGCTCGACTTTTCCATTATGCAGGACGCCGACGAGGCCGTAGAGGCCGCCCAGGCCCGGCGGAATGCGAACCAGATTCGCCGGTTCTTCGCGATTCAGGAAGGTGACCTGATCGTGGCAACCCTGCCCTACGCGGTGGCGATCGGGCGTGCGACAGGCGGGCTTTTTCATGATCCTGCTTTCGAAGACGCGGACACGGCAAATCAGCGCCGCGTCGTCTTCCCCAGAGATGCGAATGGCGAGGTGGTGAAACTGCCGAGGGCCGCCTTTCCAGAAGCGTTCCAACGCCGCCTCCGGGTGCGGGGCATGACGGTCAACGATCTGGAGGAGTTTCGCGTCGACATTCTGGAGGCCTATAAGAACGTGAGTTCCGGAAAGGATTATTCGTGGACTCTCGTGATGGAGGAAAAGGCGCTGAAAGCGACGGAGGCATTCAAGAAAACGCTTCTGTCGAACATCCAAACTGGTCGGACCAATTTGGAAACCGGTGGCGTCGGCCTGGAATATCTGGTGAAGGAACTGTTGGAGAAAGAGGGCTACCAAGCAGAGGTGCTCTCGAAGCGCGCTTTTCCGGGCTTTGCAGACGCGGATGTGAAGGCCTCCCGAGTGGATCCCTGTGCGACGGTGAACCTGCTCGTGCAGGTGAAGCATCACGGGGGCTTCACGAACGAGCACGGACTTTCGCAACTGGAGGAGATTCGAAAATGCGATCTGCCGGAATACAGCGATCACCAGCTCGTGTTCTGCACCTCGGCCTCCACCTCGAAAGCTTTCCTGGAGCGGGCGGAAGCTCTGAACGTAACCGTGATCGACGGAGCGAGCTTGGTAGACTGGATCGCCCAGCGGATCGACGACTTGTCGCCGGAATCCAAGAATTGCCTCGGCATTTGCGAAGTGCCCACGGTCTTTGAGACCTGATCGTCGGGCCAGTCGCGCCTCCTCTCCGGCAAACTCTGGACCTCGACATCCAGTTCCCGTCGGGAATGGCCGGGGAAGATTGACTTGCCGATGTTCACGGAATGGGCAATGTTCACGTAACCGTGAACGCGGCTAATTCCATGAACGCATCCCTTTCACCCGCCGCCCTCGAGCGCGCCCTCGCCGCGCGGCTGCGCGAGCTGCTCGGGTCCGTCGATTGGTTGGGTGAGACCGAAGTGGTGACGCCAAGCGGTACCACGGAGCTTGGCTTCGACCTGCTCGCGAAGCTGCCCCTGCCCACGGGCGGATCGGCGGCCCTGTGCGTGGAGTGCAAGCGGGAGATGCGCCCGAGCACCTTTCCGATGCTGGCCAAGCGGGAGTTCAAACCTGGCGGACGCCCCAAAGTGATCGTGCCCGTGCTCGCGCTCCCCTGGGTCTCGCCGCGGGTCGCGGAGCTGTGCGCGGAGCACGGCTGGAGTTGGTATGATCTGGCCGGGAATTGCCGAATCGACGTGCCCGGCCTGCTGCACCTGAGCCACGCGGGCAACGCACCGGTTCATGACCGTCCTCGCCCGGCGGCGAATCTCGGCACGAAGGAAGCGGGGCGGGTGGTGCGGGCGTTGTTGGCCCCCGAGAATGCGCACTTTCGCTGGACCCAGCGCTATTTGACCACCCACTGCCAGCCTAACGTCAGTTTGGGGCTGGTAAACAAAGTGGTGAGCCATCTGAGAAACGAAGGCTATGTAGAATCCAACGAGGACGGAGGATTTCGCGTCGCCGATGCGATGAAGTTATTGGTCGCATGGCGCGAAGCCTACCGGTTCGAACAACACGACCGGCAATCGTTCTTCACACTGCTCCAGAGAGCGAAGCTGAAATCCGCTCTCCATGATTTCGGAATCGCCGCCGGTGGGCGTGCCGTTTTCGCGGCATTCTCAGCGGCAGAGATCCAAGCACCGAATGTTCGCCAGCCAAAAACGTGGATCTATGTGGCGGCGGACGAACTTCCTCGTCTAACAGAATTCGTGGAAGCGAAGGCGGTTGACTCCGGAGAAAATCTCGCGGTGCTGGTCCCTGCAGACGAAGGAGTGTTTTACGGTGCCGACGGTCCGGCCACCGGACAGAAGGGTCTTGGTTGCACCAATCCGGTGCAAACCTACATCGACCTCTGGCACTGCGGCGGGCGCGGCCAGGAAGCCGCCGAGGCCCTGTTCAACCAACGCCTCAAACCCATCTGGCAATCCGCCGGCCTGAACCCATGAGTCCCGAACCCCGGCAACGCGACGATTACGGCGCACGGCAGATCGAGGCGGCACACCGCGTGCTCGTCGATCTCGGGCAGGTGCTCGCCTCCTTCAAAGACCGTCTCGTCGTCGTGGGTGGTTGGACACCTGACCTGCAGCTGCAGGATGCCGAGGAACCTCACATCGGCAGCATCGACGTGGATCTGGCACTGGATGCGGACAAACTCGGTGAGGGACTCTACGCCGAACTGATCCGACTGCTGCTGGATACAAAGCGCTACACACCCGGAGAGAAGGAATTCCAACTCGTGGTGGAGGTCGATCTGGACGATGGCGAAAAGCCCGTGCTCGTGGAAGTGGACTTCCTCGCGCCGCAGGACGTGAAGTGGAAAAAGAACAAACCGAAGCTGCTGGAAAACTTCCGCGTGCTGAAAGCGGAGGGATGCAACGTGGCCTTTCACGCACCCGTGGAGATCGCCATCTCCGGACGGAATGTCCGGGGGGCCCAAAACACGGTGCACATGCGGGTGGTCTCTCTGGGGGATTTCGTACTGATGAAGGCACACGCCATCGGCGGGCGCGACAAACCGAAGGATGTCTACGACCTGTGTTATGCCCTCGTCCGATTCCCTGGTGGACTGGAGGCGCTCGCGGCGGACTGGAACCAACGCCTGACCACCCCAGAGGTGGCGAAAGGTATTGCGATCCTAAAGGAGAAGTTCCCCGCGGTGGATGCCTTCGGCCCGCAACAGCTCGTGGATTTCCATGATTCCCCCAACGCCGACGAACGGGCCATGCAAGCCCGACTGGCCTTTGAGCTGGTCAATCGTCTTCTGGGCTTGCTCGATCCAGACTGATTTGCCAGAGTCGCACTCGCTTTCAATTCATGCCGAACTTCATTTCCGAGGATCAAATCGAGCGAGGGCTGGTGCAGAAGCTCCAGTTCCTCCATGGCTTTGAGGTCCTCGACTGCCACACGGTGGAGCGCGAGGATCTGAACGACGGATCGAACCGCTCGAACAAGCGTGATGTTATCCTCATCGACCGGGTGCGCGAAGCAGCGCTGCGGCTGAACCCCGGTCTCCCGGCCAAAGCGATCGAAGAGGCGCTGGAGCGATTGACCGACCGGCGCCTCGCGATGTCGCTCGTCGCCGCAAACGAGGTGGTCTACCACCTCATCCGCGACGGTATCCCGGTCGAATTCGACGACGCGAGCGGACGCCGGGATCAGGGACGGGTGAAGGTGATCGATTTCACCGAACCGGCGAAGAACGAGTATCTGGCGGTGACACAACTCTGGATCCAGGGAACGAAGGGATATCGCCGCCCCGATGTCTTGCTTTATGTGAACGGGCTCCCGTTGGTCTTCATCGAGCTGAAGAACAGCAATGTCAGCGTCCGTGCGGCCTACGACGACAATCTCGTGACCTACCGGACGGAGATCCCGCAGCTCTTTCATACAAACGCGGTCTGCGTTCTCTCAAACGCACTCGAAACCCGGGTCGGCAGCCTCTCTGCCGAATGGGAACACTTCTTCCCGTGGCTGCGGGTGGACGATGAGAAGGAGAAGATCGACCGGACGGAGATCCACGAAACGGGCACGAGCGTGGAACGCGTCATCGAAGGCCTGCTGAGGCCGGATCGCCTGCTGGACTATTGCGAGAATTTCATCCTCTTTTACCGTGGAAAGAGCAAGATCATTGCCCAGAATCACCAGTTCCTCGGCGTGAACCGGGCCTACGATCGATTCCTGCGGCGGAAGGAGTTGGAGGGAAAGCTGGGTGTCTTCTGGCACACACAGGGAAGTGGCAAGAGCTACTCGATGATTTTCTACGCGCGGAAGATCTTCCGGAAAGCGGGCATCAACTACACCTTCGTCATCATCACCGATAGGGACGATCTGGACCGACAGATCTACAAGAACTTCCTCGACACGGGCACGGTTTCGGAGGCCGAGGCGGCCCAGCCGAAGAACAGCGAGCAGATGCGGAAAATGTTGGGGCAGAACAAGCGCCTCGTCTTTACTCTGATCCACAAATTCCGATGGGACAAAGGAAAGGACTTTCCCGAACTTTCGGACCGCGACGACATCATCGTGATCGTGGATGAAGCGCACCGCACTCAATACAAGAGTCTCGCAGAGAACATGCGGGCCGGCCTGAAGAATGCGAACTACCTCGCCTTCACCGGGACGCCGCTGCTGGGTCGTGACAAGAAGACCGAGCAGTGGTTCGGGACCTACGTCTCGGAATACAACTTCGTCCAAAGTGTCGATGACGGGGCGACGGTGCCCCTCTTCTACGAGAAGCGGGTCCCCGAGATGGTGAACCAAAACTCGGATCTGGGTGACGAATTCTATGATCTGCTTGACGAGGCGAATCTGGACGATCTGCAACAAGCCAAGCTCGAGAAGAAATTCGCCACGGAACTGGAAGTGATCCGCCGACCGGACCGGCTCGATCGCATTGCCGAAGACATCGTCTACCATTTCCCGCGGCGGGGTTACCTCGGCAAAGCGGTGGTGATCAGCCTCGACAAATTCACGGCCGTGCGGATGTTCGACCGGGTCGAGCGGCTCTGGAAGGAGGCGATCAAGGAATTAACCGGCGAGGTTTCGAAAGCGGCGGGCGATCACAAAGCTCATCTCAAAAAGCGCCTGGAATGGATGAAGCGGGTGGAGATGGCCGTGGTCGTGAGTGACGAAGCGGAGGAGGAGAAGAAATTCACTGCGGCGGGTCTGGACATCGCCCGTCACCGCCAGCGGATGAACCGGATCGATGCGAACGGCCACGACGTGGAGTTCAATTTCAAAGACCCGGAGCATCCGCTGCAACTGGTCTTTGTTTGCGCGATGTGGCTGACAGGCTTCGATGCGCCGACGGTCTCGACCCTCTACCTCGATAAGCCGCAGAAGGATCACACGCTGATGCAGACGATCGCCCGTGCCAACCGGGTCACGTCGTGGAAGATCGCCGGGGTGGAAAAGAAGAACGGGGAGATCATCGACTACTACGGGGTCTTCCGGAACATGAAGAAGGCGCTGAAGGACTATGCGCAGGGTCCGGGCGAAGAGCCTCCGGTTCAGGAAAAGTCCGCCCTTCTGAAACTGCTCGATGACGCGATCCTCGAAGGGGTCACTTACTGCCGCACGATCGGCATCCAGATCGACGGATTGCTGGAGTCTCAGGATGTCTTCAAGAAGCTGGAAGACTTCCAGAGGCACGCGGACACACTCATCAGCAAGGATGAATGGCGCAAGGGATTCGCGATCCACGAGAACACGATCACGAGTCTCTATGAAGCCTGCAAACCCGAAGTGTTGGGGAAACCCGTCGTCCGAAAGGTGGCGGTTTTCCAATATCTGCGCGGGATCATCGAAGCGATCATCGAACAGCAAGACCTCGACGCGGTGTCCCGAAAGATCGGTGAATTGCTCGACGCCAGTGTTGTCGTTGATCCCACGCACAGTTCAAAGGTGTCCGAGGGTCCTTCGAAGCCTGCCTTTTCCATTATTCAGCGAGGCAAGCAGTGGGATCTCGGGCGGATCGATTTCGACAAACTGAAGGCGGAGTTCAAGCAGGCTCCCTATCGCAACATCGCGATCGCCGATCTCCGGGCCTTTCTCGAAAAGAAGATGGAGGAGATGCTGCGGGTGAACGGCTCACGAAAGGACTTCGCGCAACGGTTACAGGCGATCATCGACCGCTACAACACCGGCGGTGCCTCGAATGAAAGTTACTTCGACGAATTGGTAAAGTTCACCAAGGAGATGCGGGCGGAGGATGAAAGGCACGTTCGCGAAGGGCTGAGCGAGGATGAGCTTGAGCTCTTCGATCTGTTGAAAAAGGAGAAAATGACGAAAGCGGAGGAACAGGCGGTGAAACTGGCCGCGAAGAGTCTGCTGACCCGGTTGAAGCAGGCGACTCCGCGTATCCTTGTCCAGGACTGGTTCAAGGACTCGCAATCGAAGAAGCAGGTGCGCTCTACGGTCGAGGAGGTTTTGAACGAGGAACTGCCGGAGACCTACGATCGCACCATCTTCACGGACAAGTGCAACCGGGTCTTTGAACTGATGGTCGATTACGCGAGCCAAGGTCGGAAATGGGCGGCGTAGACAGATAACCTCACCCGAAAATCTCCATGACCGGCTTGCCCTTGCCATCCTGCGTCACGTAAAAGGGTCGACCCTCGATCGTGAATTCGGTCTTCGGGCTGACGCCCATCGCGGTCATGATGGTGGCGTGGAGGTCCTCGACGGTGACGGGATTCTCGACCGCGACCAAAGGACGTTCATCGGCGGTCTTGCCGTAGACGAAACCCTTCTTCACACCGCCGCCGAACATCGCCACGCTCGTGCCGCCGGTGAAGTGGCGGTGGAGGCCGTAGTGTTTTTCCTCCTCGATCGTGTCGCCCTTGTGGGCGGCCTGGTCCTTCGCGTTCGAGCCGGGTTTGCCTTCGATGAGGGCGTCGCGGCTGAACTCGGAGGCGATGATGACGAGAGTGCGGTCGAGCAGCCCACGCTCCTCGAGGTCGAGGACCAGTTGGGCGATGGGACGATCGATCTCGGAGTGGAGCCGGGCCACGGTGGCGTGACCATCGGCGTGGGTGTCGAAATGGAGGAAGGGCACGTACTCCGTCGTCACCTCGACAAAGCGGGCCCCGTTCTCGACGAGACGGCGGGCGAGGAGGCAACCGCGTCCGAAACGCGAGGTGTCGTAGATCTTGCGGACCTCCTCGGACTCCTGGGTGAGATCGAAGGCGAGACGCTCCTTCGAGGCGAGGAGGCGGTAGGCGTTGTCCATCGAGCGCAGCATCGACTCCTGCTGGTAATCGCTCGCGTAGTCGCGGTGCGGGCTCTGATCGACGAGGCGGCGGTAAAGTTTGTCGCGGTTGGCGAAGCGTTCGGAGGTCATGCCCTCGGGCGGCTGCACGGATTTGGCGGCTTCCTCGGGGAAAGGCAGGTTCATCGGACCGTATTCGCTGCCGAAGAACCCGGCGGTGGTGAAGGCCTTCAGCTCCTCCTTTTCGCCGACGCCCTCGAGGCGCTGGCCGATGTTGATGAAGGGCGGCATCCCCGGGTTGTTCGGTCCCAGCACCCGCGCGAACCAGGCTCCGAGATGCGGGCAGGCGACGGTCTGCGGCGGCACGTAGCCGGTGTGCCAGTGATACTGGTGGCGCGAGTGGAGGATACTGCCGAGATCGGGCTGCACTGCGGAACGGATCAGGGTGCCGCGGTCCATGATTTTCGCGATGTGTTCCATCCCCTGACAGATCTGCAATCCATCGACCGATGTCGGGATCGCGGGGAAGGTGGAGAGGACCGACTTCACCTCCATGCCCTTGGTGTAGGGCGCGTAGCGTTTCGGATCAAAGGTCTCTGGCGCGGCCATGCCTCCCGCGAGCCAGAGGAGGATGCAGGCGTCGGCTTTGGCCTCTGGATGTTGGATCTCCTTGCCGCGGACGAGCTGCGGTTCCCCGCTCATCCACGCGGCGACCCCGGCGGCGGAGAGCTGCTTCAGGAAATCGCGCCGGATGATGGGATCGGGGGCGGAAGAGTCGAAGGGGAAGTTCATGACGGGGACGGCCTGCGGCCGGTAAAAGGTGGGAAAGTAAAAAGTAAAAGGTCTAACGAACCAGCAGATACTCCGGCATCATCCAGAGCGACCAGGTGAGGTCGGCGACGGTTTGGGCTTCGGGGTTTTCACCGAGGACTTCGCGGAGGAGGGACTTCTCTTCCTCCGTTGGTAGTCTTGTCAGGGTGGAAAGATAAAGTTCCTCGATGAGACGATCGGGCGCCTTTCCATGGTTCGCGGCGACTTTCTTGGCTCCGGCCTCGAGGGCCTTGGCAACGGTGGCGTCATTGGAGAGGTCGATCGCCTCGAGGGTGGTGAGTTCGTTGGGACGCGAGGTCACGATCTGGTCGCGGTTGGGACGCCCGAGGCTGCGCATGAGGAAATCGCTTTTCACCAAGGAGGAGCGGACCATGAGGGGCGAGGTGACGGAGCAGGACGCGAGCATCGTGCCCACCTGCGGATCGACCGCATTCGACCACGCCGGCAGGGAGACGGGAACGACCTTCTCCCAGGTCAGCTCAGGGATCTTCCACTCGGCCGGTTTGTTGCCGGGAGGCATCTTGCTCGAAACGGTCCAGCTCTCGTCGGTGGCGATGACCTCGTCGGTGCCGTCGGTGTAGACGATGCGGAGCGCGGCGAAGGCCCCGGCGAGGTTGGGCGTTTTCAATCCGTTCTCCGCGACGAGGAGGAGACGGTTGACCCCCTCGGCTTTGATCGTCACGGGAGCGGATTCGAGCTTCGACCAGTCGCCTCCCGCGAGGACTTGCTGGGCATTGAGGTAAAGGGTGAAGCTATTGTCCGCCGCAGCGATCACGCCCGCCGACTGCACCGCCTTGGCCGGTTTGAAATCCTTGCGCAGGAGGATCTTTTCGCCACCCGGCGGAGGACCGGCCGCGGCCGAGGGTCCCCAGATCCAGGTCGATTTCCGGGCGAGCTTCGCGGCGGTTTCCGGATCGCTCTTGCCACGGATCACGGGCGCGTCGAAGACCCGCGGTGCCGTGCCGGTGAGGCTCCACATCAGGTCGACGAACTGCTCGGCGGTGAGGCGTTTGGCACGCGGTCCGGCGTAGACGTAGCTGGCTCCTTCGTCCTCGCCCTTCGTCACCTCGGCGCGGCTGCCGTAGGCGGCGGAGGTGGCGATGAGGCGGAGGGTGTGTTTCAGGTCCTGGCCGTGTTCCGAAAAATCACTCGCGAGCCAGTCGAGCAGGTCGGCGTTCCAGGGCTCGGTCTGCATTGCATCGAGCGGATGGACGAGCCCGCGGCCCATCAGTTGTCCCCAGAGCCGGTTCACGATGGTGCGGGTGACGCGGCCGTTTTCCGGATGGGCCATGAGGGCGGCGAGCTGCTTGAGCCGCTCGGGCTTCGCCGCCGCCGGATCGACCTGCCCGATCTCGGGGAAGAGCCACGCCGCCTGCGCCGTTTCGCCGGTGGGTTTGTCGCAACGGTGGATCATCAGAGGCTTGTCCGAGTAGATCGCGGCCAGTCCGTAGGCCTCGCCGAGCTTCCAGCGGTCGATGAAGCTGTCGTGGCACGAGGCGCACTTCATGTTGATGCCGAGGAAGGACTGCGAAAGGCTCTGGGCGAACTGGATCGGCAGGGTCTGGCCGGCGCTGACGTCGCCGCGCCATTCGATGCCCTTGATGAAACCCTCGCTCTCGGGCGTGGGCGGGGCGACGAGTTCGCGTACGATCACGTCGAAGGGGCGGTTTTCCTTCAGCGCGTCGTAGAGCCAGCGGCTCACCTGGCTGCGACCGCCGGTGATGAAACCGGTGCCGGCGTAGTCGTTGCGAAGGAGATCGTTCCAGAAGGTGAGCCAGTGGTCGGCGTAGTCGAGATCGCGGGCGAGGAGGGCGTCGACGAGTTTGGTTCGTTTGTCAGGATTCTTGTCGGCGAGAAAAGCGCGCGTCTCCTCCGGGGTTGGGAGCAGGCCGACGAGGTCGAGGTGGGCGCGGCGGAGGTAGGTCGCGTCGTCCGCGGGATCGGGACGGGGGAGTTTCCGCTCCGCGAGGTAGGCGTCGATGAAGCGGTCGATCGGATTGGCACGTCCGTCGGTGATCGCAGGCACCTCGGGATGGCGCGGTTTCAGGGGCGGTTCGTAGGTCGGCAGGCCGAAGGTGAAGCCGGGTTCCCACTTCATGCCCTCGTCGACCCAGGCTTTCAGCATGGCGACCGCTTCGGCCGGGACCGCGGGCTTCTTCTTTTTCGGAGGCGGCATCCGCAGGTCCGGATCGCTTTCCTCGATCAACTCGAGGAAATAGGATTCCGCCGCCTTGCCCGGGACCGCGGCGTCGTCCTCGAGGAAGAGTTCGCGGGTGTTCAGCGAGAAGCCGCCCTTCGCCTCTTTCCCACCGTGGCATTCGGCGCAATGCTGCTTCAGCACCGGGACGACCTGGTGGACGAAATCGATCTCGGCCCGGGCGGACAGGAGCGGCAGAGTCGCGAGCAGGACGACAGGAAATCGGGGGACCATGGCGTTGATTTTACCGGTCCGCGCCGCGGAGAGCACGGGAAAACTGGAGTCCGGGATGACGTGCCGTGAGACTGACTGCCAAAAATTCGTTCGCAAATCGTTAGATATCGTTTGGCGGATGATCTAGCTCGCTTCGCTCGGGCATTTAGCCAAGTCGGCCAGAATCCCCGCTACCTGCGTTGCTCATCGGTCATGGAGCCCGCTCCACTCCCTCTTCGCGCCTTGGGATCGGGGATGCTGCCTCGCCCGATTTACGAACCGATTTTTGGCAAACAGTCTTGCCGCTTTTGCCCTTTCGCCCGACTCCGGGATCGGCCATCATAGAGACGGTTCCATGCGGGTTTTTCGCAAACTTCTTCTTTTCGCGATGCTCTTCGGTGCGGGTTATGTCATCCGGGCTTGGATCCTTTTTGAATCGTCGATTCCCGCGCCCTCGGCCCGCGTCGTGGCCGCGGTGCCGGTGCCGATCGCGCCGAAAGTGCTGGAACCCATCGCGGTGGAAGCTCCGCCGCCACCACCTCCACCGGTGCCGGCGACCTTCTCCATGAAAGTCGGCGAAGGACCCTCGCTGGAGTTGAGCGGGAGCCTGCCTCCCGGCGATCTCGTCGTCCGGCTGCGCGAGCGCATCGACGAGGCGGCTCCGGATTTGATCGAGGTCAACGACCGGATCCAGACCGACTCGTCGGTGCCGACTCCGAACTGGCTGGCGGACCTGCCGGACTTCGCCGCCCAACTCGTGGGTTCGGTCCAGCAGCCGACGCTGAAGGTCGGTGAGGCCAAGGCGGAGATCGGCGGGAGCAGCGACGACAAGCTCGCACTCACGCGACTGCGCAACCGTTTCGAGAGCCTGTTCTCCGCGGTGCCGTCGCGGGAGGAGTCCCTCGACTTCGACAAGGCGAAGCCGGCGCCCGAGACGCGGATGCCCCTGGTTTTTTATCTTGGTCCCGAGCAAAGCCGTTACCTGGTGGCCGCCTCGGTGCCGACGACGGCGCTGCGCGAATCGCTCGGCGAAGCGATGGAGAAAGCGGTGGGTGCGGAGCATTTCACCAACCGGATCCGGGTTTCGGCCGGGACGGTAGAGGAGTCGTGGATGAGCGATCTGGTTGGTTTGATCCCCGCGCTGCTCGGAGAAAAAAACGGTGCCATGGAGCTGATCATCGTCGATCGCGGTATCGAGCTGAAAGGTGACCTGCCCGACGAAGCCGCGCGCGATTCGCTGCTGGCTTTGCTCGCGTCGGCAAAGGAGGCCGGGTATCGGATCACCGACAATCTCAGGGTGAAGGGCCAGCCCTGAGCCGGTCACAAAATCCGGACCACGCCGATTTCATGCTTTCTCGCCGCCTGGCGAGCGTTTAGCATTGGTCCTGAACCGATGTTTGAACTGCTGCTCGTCCTCGGACTGATCGTCTTTTCCTTCGCGCTGCGGAGCTTCCGCATCAAGCTGTTGCGGAAGCTCGGCGCGCTCGGCATCCTCGCCGCGACCTTCTTTGCGTTCTACCTCTTTACCGGCAGTGTCGCAGCGGGATGCGGGGGGTTGCTGATCTGGTTCCTGCTGCCCTGGGTCGAGCTGCTCACCCGGATCCGGCGACTGCGCCTGCCGGTATTGAAATCCCTCGAACAGGAATCGCCGCCGGGAGCGGCGCGCTTTCCCGAGTTGTCCGAGCTGACCGACGAGATCGAAGAGGCGGGCTTCGAGTATGTCGCCGACACCGGATGGGACTGGGAGTCGATGCATCAATTCTTCCGGATCTTTTACCGGGCCGAGACCCGCGAGCAGGCCGCCATCTGTCTGACCGAGCAGGAGCACGTCTCCTGGGTTTCCATCGACCTCAGCTCGCGCTCGCGCGACGGGCACACCTATCGGACCACCAATCTGCCCTTCAGCAATCCGATGAAAATGGCCCCGGGCGTGCACCTGCGCCGGATGCCCGATGCCTGGGACTTCGCCGAGCTGCGGGAGGCGCATCAGGAATGGTTGCTGACCTGGGGCCTGATGGAAGCGGACCTGATCGAAGAAGATCCCGAGCAGATCGTCGGGCTGATCGAGCAGGAAACGGGAAAGCAGATCCGCTACAACCTCGATACCGGCATCATCCGCATGGGCGAAGTCGTGGGGACGTTTCGGTTTTCGTGGAAGGGCCTATTTTATCTCTACTGCCAGCTCGTGAAAGACATGGTGAGGATGAGCTGAAGGATTCTGAAAAAGAAAATGCCCGTTTGCCCGATGTGGGCGAGAGTGAACCGTTCCCCCTATCTTCGCATGCTTCCACGTCTCTTCCCCGCTGTCGCCGCCTCGATTCTCATCCTCACCGCTCCATCGGCCGCGGTAGCCGACATGGTCTGGACCTCGACCACGGGCAATGTCATTGAGACCGCCGGTCGCGACGGCAGCAATGCCCGCACTCTGATCAATTTGGTCACCGTCACGGGCAACTCGAACCCCGAACCCCGCGGCATCACCAACGATGGCACCTTCCTTTACTGGACCGATCTGGGCCAGGACGGCAACGGGGTCGGCGGAGGCATCTATCGGGCCAACTTCGACGGCACCGGTGCGGTCCGGCTGATCAATCCTGCGGTCGCGCTCGGAGGTGCCGAGGCTGACTATGCCCCCGAGGGGATCGTCGTCACCTCCGACAAGATTTATTGGACCGATGTGAAGAAGAACGCGGTCTACTTCGCCAACCCCGACGGGAGCAATGCCAGCCTTTTTGCCAGCGGCGTGACCAGTCCCCGCGGCATCACCGCCAGTGCGGGGCGGATCTTCTGGCAGGGCCAGAACCAGCGGAAGATCTTTTCGGCCGATGAGGATGGCGGGAATCCCGCCGATTTTTTTGATTACGCCACGAGCCTCTCCGCCGTCACGAGCCCCTGGGGTCTCGATTCGGATGGAGTGAACCTTTACCTCAGTGACACCGGTTCGCAGGACCTCTACATCATCAACATCGCCACCAAGACTCCATTCACGATCATCGAGAACGTCGACGCTCTCGGAGTCGCTTACTCGAACGGTGTCGTCTATTTCACCGTCGCGACGAACAGCAAGATCCACAAGGTCAACACCGACGGTCAGGAACTGCTCGAACTCCTTGAGGCTCCCAGTGGCGATGCCCGCGGGATCACCTTGATCGCTCCGCAGCCGCTCCCGCCGGTGGCTTCGGCCAAGGCGGTGCCCGCCAGGATCAAGGAGAGTTCCAAGAAGCCACTCGCATTCACCATCACGCTCAGCGGACCGGCCACGTCGAACTTCACGATCCCCTACACGATCGCGGGCACGGCCAAGGCGGGCAAAGACTTCACCCCGCGTGCATCGTCGGGCAGCATCGTCATTCCCCAGGGGCAGACGAGGGCGACGGTTCCGTTGAAGATGAAGGACGATCGCAAGAAGGAGAAAAAGGAGACCATCATCTTGCGGGTCGGCGAAGGTCCCGGATACCGTGTCGGTCGACCCGCCACCGCGACCGTGCTCGACGACGACCAGTGAGGCGGCTGTGGGCCGCGGGCCCTTTTTCATCGGCGCGATGAGTGTTCCCCCGACACATCCCGTTCCCACCATCGACCAGGTTGGCCTGGAGGCGCGTGCCGCCTTTTTCACGAAGCGTTCGCTGAAGAACGAGGCCAAGCTCGCGGGATTGAAACTCGCGGTGTCGATGATGGACCTGACCACGCTGGAGGGGGCTGACACGAAGGGCAAGGTCTCGCAGCTCTGTCGCAAGGCCCGTCAGCCGATGGCGGAGCGCTATGGCTGCCCGCCCTGTGCCGCCGTCTGCGTTTACCCGAATCTCGTGGCGCATGCGGTGAAGGAATTGAAGGGCAGCGGCATTCCGGTCGCCTCGGTGGCAACAGGGTTCCCCAGCGGACAATACCCTCTTCACTTGCGGCTCGAGGACACCCGTCACGCCGTCGGCGAGGGCGCGGGCGAGATCGACATGGTCATCAGCCGCAGCGCCTATCTCGAAGGGGACTTTGTCAGGGTCCACGACGAGATCGCGGCGGTGAAGGAGGCCTGTGGCAAGGCGCATCTGAAGGTCATCTTCGAGACCGGCGAGATGCAGACCTACGACCACGTCCGTCATGTCAGCGAACTCGCCATCTCGGCGGGGGCGGATTTCATCAAGACCTCGACCGGCAAGGTCAGTCCGGCGGCAACCCTGCCGGTCACGCTGGTGCTGGTCGAATCGGTGCGCGATCACTACCTCGCCACCGGAAAGCGCGTCGGGGTGAAACCCGCGGGTGGCATCCGCAGCGCCAAGGAAGCCCTCTCATACCTGGTGATGGTCAAGGAAACGGTCGGCGGCGACTGGCTGACGCCGGATCTCTTCCGCTTCGGCGCGAGTTCGCTGCTGCTCGATGTCGAGATGCAGATCGCCCGGATGGCGGAGGGGCGGTATCAGAATCCGGAGTATTTCGCGAAAGGATGAGGAAGAAATCACAGTCCGCCGAACCCGCGCTCCGATTCGGAGCTGCGCTTGACTATGCTCCGGCTCCCGAAAGCATGCCGGTGCGGTTGCGGGATCACTACGAGCTCTTCATCGACGGCAAATTCGTTGCGCCGAAGTCGGGGAATCACTTCCCCTCGGTCAACCCTGCGACGGGCAAGCGTCACACGATGATCGCCGAGGCCGGAAAAGCCGATCTCGATGCGGCCGTGAAAAGCGCCCGACGTGCCCATGAGAAAGTCTGGAGCCGGATGCCGGCCCTGGAGCGCGGGAAGTACCTCTACCGCATCGCGAGGATCCTTCAGGAAAAGTCGCGCGAGCTGGCCGTGCTCGAATCGAAGGATGGAGGCAAGCCGATCCGCGAAAGCCGCGATTTTGATCTGCCGCTGGTGGCGGCGCATTTCTTTCACTACGCGGGTTGGGCTGACAAGCTGGCCTACGCCTTCCCCGGGCGCGCTCCGCAGTCCCTCGGGGTGGCCGGTCAGGTGATCCCGTGGAATTTCCCCCTGCTGATGGCCGCGTGGAAAATCGCCCCGGCTCTCGCTTGCGGCAACACCGTCGTGCTGAAACCCGCCGAGACCACCTCGGTGACCGCGTTGCACCTCGCGGAGATTTTCCAGGAGGCCGACCTGCCGGCAGGCGTGGTCAACATCGTCACCGGAGCGGGCGATCTCGGGGCCGCGCTGGTCGCGCATCCCGGCATCGACAAGATCGCCTTCACCGGATCGACCGAGGTCGGCAAACGCATCGCCGCGGAGATGGCGGGCAGTGGCAAGGGCCTGACGCTGGAGCTCGGCGGCAAGGCCGCCAACATCGTCTTCGCCGATGCGCCGATCGACCAGGCGGTGGAGGGGGTGATCAACGGGATCTATTTCAACCAAGGCCAGGTCTGCTGCGCTGGCAGCCGCCTGCTGGTGCAGGAGTCGATCCACGACGAGTTCGTCGCCAAACTGAAGCGCCGGCTTCAGACCCTGCGCGTCGGTGATCCGCTCGACAAGAACACCGACATCGGCGCGATCCATTCGAAGGAGCAACTCGCCCGCATCACCGGGTTGATCGGATCAGGCATCGAGGAGGGCGCGACGCTGCACGAGTCTGCCTGCGAGTTGCCGGGTGCGGGATACTGGTGTCGTCCCGCCTTTTTCACCGGGGTGACCCCCGCCCATCGCATCGCGAGGGAGGAGATCTTCGGCCCGGTTCTGAGCGTGATGACCTTTCGCACGCCGTCGGAGGCGGTGCAAAAGGCCAACGACACCTGCTACGGGCTCAGCGCCGGGATCTGGACGGAAAAAGGCAGCCGCATTTTCAAGATCGCCTCGCAACTGAAGGCGGGCGTGATCTGGGCGAACAGCTACAACCAGTTCGATCCGGCCAGCCCCTTCGGCGGTTACAAGGAGAGCGGTTTCGGCCGCGAGGGCGGACGGCAGGGGTTGGCGGCGTATGTGAAATTGGGGTGAAAAATCCCCCGATGTCGTCGCGGATCGGAGCCTCGTGACAATACCTTGGCAGATGAAGTTCCTCGCTCTTTTGATCCTGTCGCTGATCCACGCGGCTCCTGTCTTCGCTGGATTTTCGAGCAATCAGGCCGCCTCCAGCGTGCTAGGGAAAACCGATTTCGCGAGCAGCGCCGACGCCGCACCCTCGGCGACAAACATCGGACGCATCGAGGGTGTGGCGGTCGATCCGGTCAGTGGCAAACTCTTCGTCGCCGATGTGCAGAACCACCGCATCCTTCGGTATTCCGCGGCGGCGGCCTACCAGTCGGGCGCGGCGGCCGAGGTCGTGCTCGGCCAAGCCAATTTCACTTCAGGAGAAGTCAATCGAGGTGGAGCAACCGCGGCGAATACGCTTTCCGAACCCACCTCGCTCACGATCGATGCAGCGGGGCGGCTCTGGGTCGCGGACCGCAGCAATCATCGTGTGCTGCGCTACGACAATGCTGCTTCAAAAGCCAACGGGGCGTCGGCTGATGGTGTGCTGGGGCAGGGGAGTTTTCTCGACAACCTGCCCGGTCTCGGCGTTTCGAGCTTCGAGTATCCGGGCGGTGTTTATGCGGATTCCGGAGGTCGGCTCTGGGTCGCCGACAGCGGGAACCACCGTGTCTTGCGCTTCGACAATGCCGCCGCGCTCGGCAACGGGGCGAATGCCATTGGAGTGCTCGGGCAGTTGAATTTCACCAGTGATACCGCCTCCGCCACCGCAACGGCGATGAATGCGCCCTGGGGCCTTTGCGGGGATGCGACGGGTCGCTTGTTTGTCGCCGATCGGGGGAACAACCGGGTGCTGCGTTTCAACGGCGCTGCGGCCAAGAGCAATGGCGGCGCCGCCGACGCGGTCCTGGGGCAGGCGGACTTCGTCACGAATGCCTTGGCCGCGACTTCGACACGCAGCTTGAACCAACCCTACTATCTGACGCTCGCGCCCGATGGCACACTCTGGGTCGGCGATCAGGGCGACCGGCGGGTGCTCGGCTATCGCACCGCCGCGACCAAGGCCAATGGCGCCGCCGCGGATCTCGTGCTGGGCCAACCGACCTTCACCCAATCGAACAACTACGGGGCCACGGATCGTTCCGTCGTCTACAGCAGCCAGATCGCCCCGGGTCGCGGCGGTTCGCTCTTCATCGGCGATTACAATCTCCGTCGGGTGATGCGTTTCTCGCCTGCGGTCGAGTTGAGGATACCGGGACCGCTGATGAGCAAGAACGGAAGCATCAAGGTGAAGGGCACCTCGGCTTTCGCCGATCGCGTCGAGTACAAGGCACCGCGCACGGGATTCAAGCGCGCCCAGGGAACCGCCGCGCGCTGGTCGTTTCGCTTGCGAGGGCTGACCAAGGCCACCACGAAAGTCCAGGTCAGAGCCACGGCCTTCGACGGACGCAGCACCAAACGTGTTCTGACGATCCGCACGAAAAAGCCCAAGTCTTGATTCCAAAAGGATCCAATACACGCGTATGATCGTGCTTCTTTTTGATTAAGTTTCGTATTTCTGTTCGCTAAAAATTCGAAACGCGGGTCAGACTTCGGTCTCCCCCGATTCAATGAGTTCCGAGCAGGTCGAACGTGCCATCCACCTGGCGGCAGAATTTCAAAAGCGCGCCCTCCGTCTCCAGTCTCCGGCGGAGCGCCGCCAGCAGGCCGAACTCGACCGGATGATGCGGAATCCGACCGACAAGGCCACCCTCGTTCAGCTGACGGATCAGGCTTTCCGTTCGAATTCGGCCGCGCGCGTGGCCGATCAGTTCGTCCACATCCTCGACCTGCAAGGCATTCCGCGGTTCTTCAACCCGCTCGACCGGGTCCTGCTGAAGGGCTTCCAGGTGATCGGCGAACACGTGCCGAATCTGACCGTGCCGTTGGTAAAAGAGCATCTCCGCCATGACACCGCCAACGTGATCCTTCCCGCGGAGCGCGACCTGCTCGCCCGACATCTCGCGCAGCGCCGTGACGAGGGCCTGCGCACCAACGTGAACTTTCTCGGCGAGGCCATCCTCAGCGAAGCCGAGGCCGCCCGGAGGCTGGCACTTTATCTCGAGGCGCTCGCGCGTCCCGAGACCGAGGTTTTCTCGATCAAGATCTCCACGCTCGATTCGCAGATGTCCGCCCTGGCCCGCGAACACAGCCTCGCGGTGCTCGGGGAGAGACTGGAGCGGCTTTATCGAAAGTCGATCCAGCATCGCTTTGTGCGTCGCGACGGCACCAGCGTGCCGAAGTTCCTTTACCTCGATATGGAGGAGTATCGAGATCTCAGCCTCACTTGCGAGCTTTTCATGCGCACCCTCGATCGACCCGGATTGGAGAGCGTCGAGGCCGGCATCGTGCTGCAGGCTTACATCCCCGATTCCCATCATTGGCAGGAGATCCTGTTGGGGTGGGCGCGGCAACGGGTCGCGGCGGGCCGGGGGGAAATCACGATCCGACTGGTCAAGGGCGCCAATCTCGAGATGGAACGTCACGAGGCCTCGGTCAGAGGATGGCCGCAGGCACCGTTCGAGACCAAGCTCGAGACCGACGCGAATTACAAGCGCATGCTCCACACTGCCTTGCGCCCGGAGAACCTCGCGGCGGCCAGGATCGGGCTCGCCTCGCACAATCTCTTCGAAGTCGCCTACGCTTTTGTATTGGCCGAGGACGCCGGAGCCCTCGACCGCATCCAGTTTGAAATGCTTGAAGGCATGGTGAACCACCAGCGGCGCGCCCTCGCCGGCGAGGTGGGTGATCTCCTGCTCTACGCTCCGGTCTGCGACCGCGGGCACTTCCTCAGCGCGGTCGCCTATCTGATCCGGAGGCTCGACGAGAACACCGGTCCGGGGAACTTCCTGCGCCACAGTTTTGAACTCGAACCGGGCAGTGAGGATTGGCGCAAGCTCGAGGAAGCCTTTCGGCGCTCCTTTGACGCGATCGATACCCTGACAAACGCACCTCGCCGCACCCAGGACCGTCGTGAGCCGCCGATCCAACCCTCTTTGGTCCGCGACCCAACCCTCTTCAGCAACGAACCCGACACCGATTGGTCGCTGCCGCATCATGCCCGCTGGGCGGCGGAGATCCTCGAGCGTTGGCGCGATCGATTTGTCGAGATCCCTTTGGTGGTCGCGGGTGCGGAGATCACCGCGGGCCGGCCGGAGCGCGACTGTCTCGATCCCTCGCGGCCGGGAACGCGGGTCGGACGCTACAGGCAAGCTGTCGACGAGGACGTCGCGGCGGCGCTCGCCTGCGCTGATGCCGATCCCGATGGCTGGCGGAGTCTGAAAGTGGGAGAGCGGCAACGCATCCTGCACGCGGTCGCCCACGAACTGCGGCAGGCGCGGGCCGAATTGATGGGCGCGGCGCTCGCCAACACCGGCAAAACCCTCGCCGAGTCCGATCCCGAGGTCAGCGAGGCGGTCGACTTTCTCGAACTCTACGGTGCGGCGGCGCGCGCTTTTCACAATCTGCCGGGCGTCGAGGCGCAGGGCCGGGGAGTCGTTGTGGTACTTTCGCCGTGGAATTTCCCCATCGCGATCCCTTGCGGTGGCATCGCGGCGGCCTTGGCGGCGGGAAACACGGTGATCCTGAAACCCTCCTCCGAAGCCGTGCTGCCGGCTTGGTGTTTATGTCAGGCTTTCTGGAGGGTGGGCGTTTCGAAACGCACCCTGCAGTTCCTGCCCTGCGCCGGCGAGCGCGAGGGCGCGCGGCTGGTGCAGGACTCGCGGGTCGCCGGGGTGATCCTCACGGGCGGCACCGCCACGGCCGAGGCCCTGTTGAGGGCGCATCCCGGCCTGCCGCTCAGCGCCGAGACCGGCGGTAAAAACGCCACGATCGTCACGGCGATGGCCGACCGGGACCAGGCGATCAAGAATGTGCTGCATTCCGCCTTCAGTCATGCGGGGCAGAAGTGTTCGGCGACTTCGCTGCTCCTGCTCGAAGCCGAAGTCTATCACGATCCGGATTTCCAACGCACCCTCGTCGAGGCGGCGGCATCGCTGGAGGTGGGTTCGGCCTGGGATCTGAAAAACCGGGTGGGCCCGTTGATCCGTCCGCCGCGGGGCGAGCTGGGAGAAGCGCTGAAAACGCTCGGGCCCGGCGAATCGTGGGCGCTCCAACCCAGGCAGATCGATGGCAATCCGAACCTCTGGACTCCGGGGATCAAGTGGGGCGTGGCCGCCGGCAGCATCACCCACTTGACCGAGTTTTTTGGGCCTTTGTTAGGGGTGATGTGCTTCGAAACGCTTGCGGATGCGATCGAGCTGGTCCACCGGACCGGGTACGGGCTGACCTGCGCGCTCGAGAGCCTCGACGACCGCGAGCAGAGCGAATGGAGAACGGGCATCCGGGCTGGTAATCTCTACATCAACCGCGGCACCACCGGCGCCATCGTGATGCGCCAGCCCTTCGGTGGCTTCGGCAAGAGTGCCTACGGCCCGGGGCTGAAGGCGGGCGGGCCGAACTATGTGGCGCAGTTCATGCGGTTCAGCGAGGTGGACCGCGAGGAGAGCCTACCGGCGCTGCGGGCCTGCTACCGAGTGGCCTGGAGGGCTGAGTTCGGCCGCTCGCACGATCCGTTTCAATTGGTCGGCCAGCAAAACCTGCGGCGTTATCTGCCGGTAGGGCGATTGCGGATTCGGGTTCACCCTGACGACAGTCGCTTCGAAATCATCGCGAGGATCAAGGCGGCGAAAGTCGCCGGTTGCCGCACCACCGTGAGCCTGCCGCCGGAGTTCTGGCCGGATTGCCTCGCGGAGATCCGCAGCGGCGGCTTTGCTTTGGTCGAGGAGAGTGATGACGCTCTCGAGGCGGTGATCGCGTCCGGCCAGGTCGACCGTATCCGCTACGCGTCGCCCGATCGGGTGCCGGAATCGATTCGCCGAGCCGCCGCGGAGAGGCTCATCCACGTGGCCGATGCCCCGGTGCTATCCATCGGTCGCATCGAGCTGCTCCACTATGTTGAGGAGCAAAGCATCAGCTTTGACTATCACCGCTACGGCAACATCTCGGCGGCTCCCGAGGGCATCAACCGATCTGGGTGAGACGTCCGGTCGAGTCGCCGAAGCGCTCCTCCTTCAACCCGATCCGGTCGAGCAGTCCGAGGTAAAGATTCGTCATCGGCACATCGGTGCCGGCCTCGGTCCGCTGCCCCGTCTTGATCGTGCCGCCGCCGTGACCTGCGAGGATCACGGGGAGATCGGTGTGACGGTGGCGATCGGGATCGGCGAGTCCGCCACCCCAGACGATCATCGAATTGTGCAGCAGGGATTTGCCGTCCGCATCTTTGCGCGATTCAAGCTGTTCGAGGAAGTAGGCGAACTGGCGCGAGTAGAAAAGGTCGATCTTCGCAAGCTTGTCGAGAGCATCGGGTTTGCCCTGGTGGTGCGAGATGGAGTGGTGGCCATCGGGCACGCCGATCTCCTTGAAGCTCCGGTTGCTGCCGTCGTGGGCGAGGAGGAAACTGGCGACGCGGGTCGAGTCGGATTCGAAGGCGAGCACCAGCATGTCCATCATCAGACGCACGTGATCCTCGTAGCTGGAGGGCACGCCGTCGGGCACCGGCATGCCGGGATCGGCGGGCAGACCGAAGTGCTCGGCCTTCTCGATGCGGCGTTCGATCTCGCGCACCCCGGTCATGTACTCGTCGAGTTTGAGCTGGTCGTTGCGACCGAGCTGACGGTTGAGCTCCTTCGCATCCTCCATCACGAAGTCGAGGATGGAACGCTGGCGTTGGTTGCGGAGATGGAAACTTTTCTCCCGATCCTCCTTCGAACCCGATCCGAAGAGTCGCTCGAAGACGTGGCGCGGATTCGATTCCGGCGTCATCGGCGTGGTGTCGGAACGCCAGGAAAGGTTGAACTGATAGGCGCAGGAGTAACCGGAGTCGCACACGCCGCTCTTGCGGACGCCGTCGCAGGAGAGCTCCAGCGAGGAGAAACGGGTCTGGTCGCCGACGGCGTTGGCGATGACCTGGTCGACGGAGACGCCGAGCTTGATGTCGGCTCCCGCGGTCTTACGGGGGCGGGCTCCGGTCAGGAAGGTGGCATTGGCCCGGGCGTGGTCGCCGCCGCCGTCGCCCCCGGCGGTGCCGTTGAGGTGGGCGAGGCCGCCGATGAGGTGGAGATGCTCCTTGAATTTCGCGTAGGGTTCGTGGGTGGCGGCGAGGGCGAAATCCGTTCCCGTGCCTTGGACAGCCCACTTCTCGATGTTGACGCCGTTCGGCTTGTAAAGAAAGGCGGTGCGCAGAGGCATGCCGCTGGCGGTCGTGCCGAGGGCGCGCTCGCCGGCGGCGCGGGCGAGACCGGCATTGAAGAAGGTTTCAAAGGCAGGGAGAGCGATGCCGGCTCCGAGGCCTTTCAGGAACGTGCGGCGATTGGGAGAGGGAGTCATGGTTTACCGTTTGAAACGCTACGTCGCAGAATGTTCGTCACAATTCACGCATTCAGGCGACGCTGCCACCTCTTTCGGGCCACGTTTTCCGAGGTGATTTCGCTCGCCGCGGCGAGGATCAGGACCTTACACTGAGGCGTATGGATCAGACGTGTGAACATCTCCGCCTTCTCTCAATTTTTCATTACGTCGTTGCCGGCATCATCGGACTTTTTTCCCTCCTGCCGCTGATCCACGTCGGGATCGGCCTGATGTTCCTGCTCGCGCCCGAGATGATGCACGATGGAAAATCACCCGCGGACGAGTTTGGCGCGAAGTTTGTCGGGACCTTGTTCACCGTGATCGGCTCTGTCGCGATCCTGATCGGGATGTCGATCGCGATCCTCATCTTTGTGGCGGGCCGAAAGCTCGCCGCGCGTCGCCATCATACCTTCTGCCTCGTGATCGCCGCGGTGGAATGTCTCTTCGCGCCCCTTGGCACCGTCCTCGGTGTGTTCACCATCCTTGTCCTGATGAAGCCGGAAGCAAGGGAGCTTTTCGGTCTGCCTCCCATCCCACCATCCACGGTTTGAATCGTAGTGAACAACTGGCGCGTCTCGAGGACGCTTCGGAATCCTGGGACCTGCTGGTCATCGGTGGTGGTGCGACCGGCCTTGCTACCGCGCTCGATGCGGCGACCCGGGGCTATCGCACAGCGCTGGTGGAGCAGGCGGATTTCTCCGAAGGGACTTCGTCGAAAAGCACGAAACTCATCCACGGCGGCGTGCGCTACCTCCGCAACGGCGAGATCGGCATGGTGCGCGAGTCCCTGCGCGAGCGCGGACGCCTCTTGCGCAATGCGGCGGGCATCGTGGAGCCACTTGCCTTTGTCGTGCCCGCCTATCGTTGGTACGAGCGTTTCTTCTACGGCACCGGCTTGTTTCTTTACGACCGACTCGCCGGTTCGCTGGGCATCGGCCGCACCGGTCATCTTTCCCGCGATGAGGTGCTTGCTGCCGTGCCGAATCTCTCTCCACGGGGCTTGCGCGGTGGCACACTCTACTGGGACGGTCAGTTCGACGACGCCGCGCTCGCCTTGGCGATGGTGCGCACCGCGAGCGACCACGGTGCGGCAATCGTGAATCATGCCGAGGTGACGGATCTGGTGAAAGAACAGGGTCGCATCCGCGGGGCCCGGGTGCGGGACCGGATCGGTGGCGCGGAGTTCGAACTTCGGGCAAATGTGGTCGTGAACGCCACCGGGGTTTTCACCGATTTGGTGCGGCGCCTGGATGATCCGGCGTCGGAAACCGTGGTGCGTCCGAGCCAGGGCATTCACCTGGTGCTGCCGAGCGAGTTTTTGGGATCATCCAGTGCCGTGATGATTCCCAAAACCGAAGACGGGAGGGTGCTCTTCGCGATCCCTTGGCAGGACCGCGTTTTGCTCGGCACGACGGACACGGAGGGCGTGCCAGCCTCGCTCCATCCGCAACCCTTGGAAGAGGAAATCGATTACCTGATCCGCCACGCCGCGGAATTCCTGGAACGGGCGCCCCAGCGGGCGGATGTGCGGGCCGTGTTCGCCGGCCTTCGACCCTTGGTGAGCCCTCCGAAGTCGGGCCAGCAAGGGGGAACCGCAGCACTCTCGCGCAGCCACAGCCTTTTCGTGTCGGCCTCTGGTCTGGTGACGATGACGGGCGGCAAATGGACCACCTGTCGGCAGATGGGCGAGGATGCGGTGGACCGTGCCGCGGCGGTCGGGGGCTGGGAGACCCGACCCTGTCGTACCGCAGACCTGACCCTGTCTGGTCCGACTTCGCTCGCGGCTAGCGCGCCGGCGCTCGATCCGGATCTGCCCTTCACGATGGACCACGTGGACCGGGCGGTGCGAGAGGAAATGGCGATGACCCTCGACGATGTGCTGAGCCGGCGGATCCGGGCGGCGTTCCTCGATGCCGCGGCCTGCCGGCGTTGCGCCCGCTCCGTCGCGGAACGGATGGCGCTTTTGTCAGGTCACGACGAGGCCTGGGTGGGGGATCAGGTCCGACGATTCGAGGCACGCTTGCCAGCCTTTTAGAGAGGCCCGACGTCCCAGAGACTGTCGGTGGCTGAACCCGAGGGATCGTAGGTGAGAGAGCCGTTCTTGAAAACCGGTGGCATCACCTGGACGTTGATCGTCAGGGTTTCGTTGCTGTTTCCCTTCTGGGTGGGCATCGCCCCGGGAGCGCCCGGGAGGTAGGGGACCAATTCCGTGGAGGTGAAGGTCGAAACCGATTTGGAGGGGCGGTCGGCAAGGTAACTTTTCTGGGCGATGTAGACCGAGCGCAGCTTTTCAGAGGCATCTCGACCGTTCCGCCAACTGCTGATCGAAGTGATGGAGTAGGCGGAAATCGCGGCGAGAGTCAGCATGAGCCCGATGACGAGGGTCACCTCGATCAGAGAAAAACCCCGGATCGAGCCGGTTCTGTAGGTTTCAACGTTCAAGGGAGGCAGGTGAAGCTGGTTTCAGGGCAAAGGAACGGTCCTCGCGGGTGCCGTCACTTTGGCCTTAGCCTTCTTCGGGGGCATCCCGGGGATGTCCTCTTCGGCGGAAAGGTATTTCCAGAGTCGGACGGGAAGCGGGGAGAAGGCTATGGCAATTATTACAAATATAAGCAACGCCCACCCAACCTGCAAGGTGAAACTCTTTTCCGGGTTGTTGAAGAGTTTCCCGCTGGTCCCGCCCTTTTCGATCACCCGGGAGGTGTAGGTGATGTTGGCCACTTCGAGCCGGGCCGTCAGTTCGCTCATCTGGCGATCGTTGTGGACGGTGAAGCAGTAGCGGTAGCGGCCGGAGCTGTCGTCGGCCGCCTCGTCGAGGATGACTCCTTGCGGAATCTCCTGAGGCAGGGTGTTGCAGTAAACCCGGCAGACATAGACGAACTCTTTGCGGAGCCAGCGATCAATCGAGGTCTGTTGCATGGAGGGAGATGGGGTTGAAGGAGGAGGGAAAAATCAAAGACCGGCGCCGTTCATCATCTTCGGACCCATGAGGAAGATGGGGAGGAAGGCTCCGATGAAAACCATGGTGATGAGCACGGCGGCGGCCATCAGCACGAAGATGTTCACGATCTGGGCGAATTCGGCGACGATCTGGTCGACATCCTCCTCGTACATCTGCGTCAGCAGTTTCAACTGGGTGCCGAGCGAGGAGGAGCGCTCGCCGATGGAGATGAGGTGGGCCACCTGCGGATCGCAGGAGGTGAACTTGCGGACCGCTTCGGAGAAGGGCAAACCGGTCTCGAGGTAGCGTTTCCCGGCGTTGAGCAGTTCCTCGTACATGGGCGTGCCCTTGAGCGACTCGGCGGAGATCTCGACGGCCTTGGAGAGGTTGATGCCGTTCGAGTGGAGCATCTCCATCGTGCCGAGAAAGAGGAGCTGCCGCATGCCCATGACGAGCTTCCGGAGGAGGCGCCAACGGGCCATCATGAAGAAGGTGACGCCGTTGCGCACCTTGGGCACCATCATGAAGGTCATGACCGTGCCGATGATGCCACCGACGACGAAGACCCAGATCTTCTTCGTGATGTGGCTCATCTTGAACAGGATGCCCGAGAGGGTGTCGGGCTCCTGGCCGACCGATCGGATGATCTTTTCAATCTCGGGGATGATCTTCAACTGGGCTCCGATGAAGAGCATGATCAGCGCGAAGATGATGATGCAGGGCATCATCGTCGCCTTCCGCATCTTCGACTTGAACTCGGCCTCTTTCTTGAGGCGGTTGGCGATGGATTCGAAGGCCTGGTCGAGCTGGCCGGCGTCGGTGCCCGCACGGATCAGGGAGATGAACTTGTCATCGAACTTGCCGCATTTCGCGAAGGCGGCATAAGCGGGCTGCCCGGTTTCGATATGGTCGCGGACGGTCTTGAGGGTGGCGCGGACGAAGGGCGAGGGGTGGCCGTTCGAGTAGTATTTCAGCGCATCGGCCGTGTTGATGTTGGCCCGCAGCATCGAGGACATCCCGCGGCAGAGCTTGATCAGCTCCTTGGGCGGGTACTTCGCGTTCTTCTCGGATTTCGCGAAGAGCTTTTTCTTTGCTCCGGGCTCGTGGTGGCCGGACATGGCCGCCTGCTTTTCCTTGATCCGGGCGGCGAGCGCGGCCTGGGCGGCGGAAAGGGGGGCTGAGTCGGTCTCTTTCATGCGATGGAGTCGGAAGGGAGGGGGATCAATCGACCACGGACATGTCGATGGCCTTGCGGAGGGCATCGAGGTCGGTGCGGCCTTCACGGACGAGCTTGAGTCCGCTGTTGCGGAGCGAGGGGAGGATGCCCTGCTCGCGCACGGCGAGTTCGAGCTCGTAGGGACTGAGGGTGCCCTTGGAGAGCGCGTCGGACCACTCCGGCGTGATCGGGATGATCTCGAGAATGGCGGCGCGACCGAGGTAGCCGCGGTGCCCGCATTCGTTGCAGCCCTCGACACTGCGGTGGAAGATGGGCGTCTCGCGCCACTCCTCGTCGAGATTGAACTTGCGCACCTCGCGTTCGGAGAGGCCCGGCTTCCTGACCTTGCAATAGGGGCAGAGAATCTTGATGAGACGCTGGGCGCAGGCGGCCTTGAGGGTCTGGGCGATCTTCCAACGCTCGATACCGATCTGTTCGAAGCGCTCGATGATCTGCGAGGCCCGCGGGGTGTGGATCGTGGTGAGCACCTTGTGGCCGGTGATGGCGGCCTCGATCGCGAGTTCGGCGGAGTCGTGGTCGCGAACCTCGCCCATCAGAATGATGTCGGGGTCGGAGCGCATGAAGGAGGCGATCATGGCCTTGAACTCCGCGGGACGGATGTCGCAGTGGATCACGCCCGGGATTTCGTCTTCGACCGGGTTTTCCAGGGTCAGGATGTTGTCCTCGGGGCGGTTGAGCTCGCGCAGCATCGCGTTGAGCGTGGTCGACTTTCCTGACCCGGTCGGACCGGACATGACGATGATGCCCGAGGGGATCGCCATGACGCGCTCGAGCTCGAAGAGCGTGGCGGCGTCGAAGGCGAGCGAGCCGACTCCGAGTTTGGCCTCGAAGTGACTCTTGTCGAGAATCCGCATCGTGATGTGGTAACCGCGGTAGGTGCGGTGGCGCTCGAAACGCATGTCGATCGAGCGGCGCAGGTAGTTCACGGTGAAACGTCCCGAGATGCCCGGGCGCTTGGCCCGCTCCTCGGGGGCCAGGCCCATGAGGTTGAGCAGGAAGGCGTCGACGCGGTCTTTCAGCTTCCAGGGGATCTCGAACTTCTCGCCCATGTCACCGTCGATCCGGTAGCTATAGTGGACGCGGTCCTTCTCGCACTTCACGTGGATGTCGGAGGCGCGGTTCTTGATCCCGTCGGAAACCATCTTCGCGACGAGCTGGGCGAGCGGTTCGTCGTGCTTTTCAGAGACGTTGAAATCGTTGATCTCGTCGGAACCCTCGTCGACCTCGATGGCATCGATCTCGGACTGAGAGGGGCCGGTCGTGCGCGAGACGCTTTCGATGACCTGGGTGATCTCGGCGGCGGGGGCGAGGATCTTGGTGACCTCAAGTTCGGGAAACTGCTGCGAGAAGGTGTCCTCGGCGGTGGGATCCCAGGGGTTGGCGACGGCGATGTAGATCTGCTCGGAGTCGCGCGCCAAGGGCACGAACATGCCGCGGTTCAGCAGGCTGGGATCGTAATGCTCGAGCAGCGAGCGATCGACGAAATCCTTGATCTTGAGGAAGAGCGGGATGCCGGTGATGGTGCCTACCGCAGCGAGGATGCGGTGGGTCGTGCAGGTGCGCGGAATGTCCTCCCTCGAGCGCTCGCCCAGGGTCGGGTCGTACGCGATCAACTGGTCGATCACCGCGTCGGTGATCGTCTCGTTGAGCGGGAATCCGATGTTGAGGTTCATGTTCCGAAGTGCCGACCCATCAAATACTTCCAGGCGTTCAGATCGGTCGTGCAGGTGAAGCAGAAGGGTTTCCGTCCGACCTCGTGCTGGATCTCGTTGGTGATGAGACGGGCGGCGGCAGTCGCGGTGAAGGGGTTGATGCTCGCGACGGTGAAGAAGTCCTTCTCGTTGATCTGGATCACCGGCACCCCGAGGAGGCGGCTGATCTCGGAGATGGCCGGGAACGAGCTGTAGAACTCGATCGGCGTGTCTGTCTGCTGGGCGAAGGAGAGATGCGTGATCTTCGTCTTCGAATAGGTGATGAGGGATTTCGTCAGTTTGACGATGGTGTCCCGGGCATCGATCTCAGGACGCTTCCAGCCCTCGAAGTAAAGAAACTGGAGCGCGTCGATGAAGGGGCGGCCGCGCTCGACGGTGTTGAGGTACTTCAGGTACTGCTGGGTGATCCGGCCGGTGTCCTCGGGACTGAGCTTGCCGATCTTGTTGAGCGCCTGAAAGGTGTATTCGCCGCAGTGCGCCATTTGGCGACGGAGCAGGTCGGTCGTCGGGATACGGCTGACCTGAGCCTCCTGCTCCGGATGATGTGCCGCCGGTTGGGTGTGGTGGGCGGATGTCGGAGCGGTTTGGTTGGCTGAAGAGGCACTGACGGGAGCTTGGCTCATTGCTGCTTCTTGTTTCCACCAAACATCTTGCCGAACAGGCCGCCGCCGTTTTTCTTCGGCGCCTGGATGGGCCGCACGGTGACCTCGGGTCGATCGCCCACGGCCACGAAACGCGTCTCGCTGTAATCCTCCATCGAGGGGAGCGCCTCGGGACGATTGTAGGGATGGTCGGGCATCAACAGGCTGTTGGAATTGCGCTTTTTATTCGCGTTGAAGGCATTGGCCAGCGTGTTGCGCAGATTCGGCTCGGTGGTGTTGCCGGGATTCGCCGGATCGGGCGAGTTGTGGTCCACCGGCAGAATGTGGCTGTCGTGGATCTCGTGGCTGACGAGGTCGCTCTCGACGGTGATGTTCGGACGATAGAGCTTCGGAGTGACGATGAAGACAAGGCTGGTGTTCTTCCGCTCGGTGGTGCTCGACTTGAAGAGGAGGTTGACGGCCGGGATGTCGCCGAGGATCGGCACCTTGTTCGCGACGTCGGACTCAACCTCTTCGTAAAAGCCGCCGATCAGCAGCGAGTGGCCGTTGGGCACGCGGGCGGTCGTCGTGACCGTGGATTCGTTGACCCGGGGGTAGAGGTTGCCGGAGGGTGCGGTGACGTACTCGGTGACCTGGGCGGTGCGGGGGCGCAGTGCCATCCGGATCGTGTTGTCGGGCAGGATGGTCGGGGTGACCGAGACGGAGACGCCGACTTCGCGGGTGGTGTTGGGATCGCCGGTGGGGTCCTGTTCGTCGATCTTGTAGCGGACTTCGTCGGTGATGTTCTGGCTGCCGTCGGTGATCGTGACCGTCGAGGTGATGATGGGAATCCGGTCGATGATGGAGATGAGACCCTCCTCGTTGTCTTCGGCGATCAGGGTCGGGCTCGACTCCTGGTTGGCGAGGTCGTGCTCGTTCAGAGCGCGGAGGACGGCGGTGAGTTGGACGGGGGAGAGAACGAGAGCCCCGGATCCACCGAGTTCATCAGCGTCGCGAAAGGCACCCTCGGAACTCACGGAAGCGTTCGTGAGCGGATTCCCGTCGTCTGCGATCGATTCGAAAGCCGCGCTGGTGGCGAGATCGGGCAGGTTGAACAGGGCGTTCAAGCTTTGCGCGGCGCTGAGGCTCGTGCCGTTCTTTCCGAGGGCCGAAGACCAGTCGACCCCGATGCGATTGGCGGAACCACTCGAGACGCGGAGGATGCGGGTTTCGATGGCAATCTGCTGCTTGGGTTGGTCGATCTGTTCGAGGAAGACGGAGAGGGCCTCGATCTTCCGAGCGTTGTCCATCACGATGAGCGTGTTGGTCTTCGGCTCAAATTCGATGATGCCCGAGCCTGGCGTGAGGAAGGGCTGGAGGATGATCTTGATCTGTTCGATGTCCTTCGGGCGCAGATACTTGAGCTGATAGCGGAAGGGCTCGGTGGGGAGCTGGGAAAGCTGGGCCGAATTGAGCGCGTAAACAGTGTTTCCCTTCTGGTGGATCGTGACGCCGAACATCAGGGCGATTTCCTCCATCTGCTCGATGGGGTTTCCATTCATGAGCTGGCCGGTCACAACGAAGTTGGGACCCTCAAGTTCGGTATTGTGGAAATACTGGAAGCTGCCGAGCTGGGCGAGGTGTTGGAAGACATCGTTGAGCTTTGCGGAACGCAGCCAGAAACCATCGGCAGTCTCCTCGATGATGGAAGGCTGGGGGATCGAGTCGTCAGTCGCTCCTTCTTCGGCACCTTCCTTGTTGTCCGTGGCGGCGGCGACCGCCTTCATGAAGGTGTCGGAGATGCCCCCACCGCTCTTTTCGGTCTGGTCGGTGGTGGCGGCAGGTCCCGCCGGAGCGAGTTTCGTGGTGGTGCCGGTACCCGGGAGTTCGGGAAGGTTTTCAGCCTCCTTGGCCTGATCGGAGAGGTCCTCGGTCAGCCCTGCGAGCGGGCTGGGGGCCTGCTCTCCGGCCGGCTTCGCGTCAGTTTCAGTCGAGGCAACCACTGGCTCGGACGGAGTTGTGGCAGGAGGAGCTGTGACAGCCTTTTCGGGGGCTTCGGGCTGGGAAGAGGGAGCTTCGGGAGTGACCGGAGGTGCCTCTGGTGTCGTGGGAGGCTCCGCAGTGGGGGCAGGCACCGAATACTCCACCAAGCTGGAATGGTCCGCGAAGGCGGAACCTTCGCTCTTTGGCACCGGGGAGCCTGGGCTGCCCTCCCGCTCGAGAATCAAAACCGCACCCAGTGAAAGTAAGGCCGCGCCGGCCAGGGTCGAAATTTGATGAATTCTCATGGGAGTGGTAAAAAGTCGGAGAAAATCGGCGATAATACTGATAAATACTATAAGCAACAGTATTTAGCAAGAGTTAACTAAAAATTTGGAGAAAATTTTTAGTTCGCGATGAAGAGCTCCCCCATGGAGGAGATTCCGGCGCCGGTTTCCGGTTTCGACTCCTTGTTCAAAGGCTCAAATTCAGCCGGACGGACGTTGAAGGGGACGGAGGTGATTTCGCGCGTCTCCATGTCCTTGAAGTAGATCTCGCCGCCCCGGATGCCTTCGAAGCGCAGGCGGATGGTGAGTTCCTGAAGTTTCATGCCGAACTGTCCTCCGACAGGGAAGGCCCGGGCGCCGATCACGACGACCTCCTTCTTCGGGTAGACGCCGGTGATGGGCAGCGACATCAGAGCCGACTTCAAAGAAGAACTGTTGAGCACCGTGGGCTCCTCCTCCTCCTTGTATTGTTCGGCGAGAACCGGGGTGGACTTGGCGTTGGCGGGATCCATGACGAGGCCGAAGGGGTCCACGGCGCGCTCGTTTTCGAGGATCATGGTGAGGATGAGGTTGGAGCGCTGCAGGTAGTCGAGGCCCTTCTCGGGGGCGGCTCCGGGCGATGAGGGAGTGCCTGGCGGAGTGGCAGGATTGTCAGCACTGCCGCCCGGGTCGGCGACGGCGAGAGTGCTGGCTGGATCTCCCGCTACGGGGGCTGGATGGGCCTTCGTGGGTGCGTTCTCGGCGGGCTCATCCGGGACCTCGTCGGCATTTTGCGCGATGGCTGCTCCGGGAGAGGACTGGATCTGTGCAGAGATCGAGCCGGAGGTGATCACTCCGGGCAGGGGTGGCAGTGATTCTTCCTGGCCGGGAGAGGCCGGGACGATCAACAGGGAAAGGATCGCGAGATGAATGAAGGCTTTCATGGCTGAGCAGGGCTGGCCTTCGGCTTTTCCCAGCAGAGGTAAGTGATGGAAAACTTCAGCGTGCTCTTTTCTCCCTCCGAAATGGCGGCCTTCGGCTGGATCATCAGGGACTCGAGGACGAGGTGGGGCATCTCGGTCTCCAACTCGGCGAGCAACATCTGCATCGGCTTGTATCCCCCCTCGAAGCTGAGTTGCATCCGGGCATGGGGGTGCTTGGTCTTGGGACCGAGGCTGCCGAGACCGGAGGCTTGGCCCATTTCCGTCTGGCGGAGCACTTCGGAGTCGTACTTGGCGAGGAGCTTGTCGAGGTTCTTCGAGAGCGACTCCACGAAATCCGTTTCGAGCTTGGAGTTCCAATAGGCGATTTTTTCGCGGCGGTTGTCGGTGGTGAGGAACGCTTCCAGCTCCTTCACTTGCGACTCCGAGGTGGTGTAGCGCTCGAGGGCGGCCACTTTTTCCTCGAACTTCCAATTCAACTTGGAGTGGCCGACAAAGGTGGCGATCGACAGTGCGCCGATCAGGAAAAGGGGAACCACGATCCCGAAGATGAGGATGGCCTGGCGGTGTGGGGAGACTTTCATTGTGCCGGAGGCTCGGTGGTGGTGGCGGTCGCGATCGCGAGTTCATCCTTGTCCGTCAGGCTCTGCGAAATGCTGAGCTCGAAGGAGGACCGGAAGTGACGCGCCACTTTTGCCGGAAACTCCTGGCTGGGAGGCATGGTTCCCTGGCGCTGCTGCAGCATTACCTGCACCTCGCGGGTGGCGGGGGCGACGGACATGTAGGGAGCATGGTTCCGCTCCGCGATCGTGTTGAGCAGTTCCGCGACGCGGTTGCGACTGCCAAGGGTGGGGAGGTTCACCGCCACTTCGGGGTTCGCGTAACCGCTGACATCCCAGTAGCGCTTCAGTCCGACCGTGGTCTTCTCGCCCTTGCCCGACTCATCCGCTTCCGCACGATAGCTCATGTCCTTCAGGATCACGCCGCCGTCAGCCGGGAAGATATCGAGGAGGGTCTCCATGACCAGCCAGCCCTCGGAGCGTTTTTCGAGAAGTTTGTCCCAGTGCTCCCATTCCTTTCGTTCTTTTTGAAGACTGGCCAGTTGTTGGTCCATCTGGTCTGCGGCGTTGGGCGAGAGCTTCCAGGCTTCGGATCGCATCTTCGTGAAGAAGTCCGTGCCCGCCCATCCGCAGAAGGCAAGAATGGCCACGGTTGCGACCTTTTGGATGACTCCGCCAAGCTGAAGCAGCTTGAGGTCGGAGCGGGAAGGCATACGGGCCGCTTCGTCGGCCGACGGTCCGTAGAAATCCTGGAACGCCCAGTCCTCGCGCAGTTCCTTCTGGAAGGGGGCCTCTTCGGGAAGGGGAGGGTTTTCAAGGACCGACGCGGCGAATTCAAGATGACGGCCCGGAATCGCATTGGTCAGCTCGACCGAATGGCAATCGATGCAGCGGTAACGAGCCTTGGGAAACATCTCCAGATAGCTCTCGAGCAAAGTGCGGAGACGGTCTTCGGGCATTCCTGAGGCCGAGATGAACAGCACAAAGGGATCCTTGATGTTCAGCAACGCAGCGGTCTGCGAGAGGACCTCCTGGGTTTCCGTTGGATTCAGATAGGGGGTGTTCCGATGAAAAAGCGGACGCACGAGGAGGAGTTCGCCGCGATTCCCGACCGCGAAGACGAGGGTCATCGCTTCGTACTGGACCAATGTCAGGGTGGCACCTGTTCCTGGCGCCTGGATTTCGGGATGAAGATAAGAGACCGCGGCGAGCGACTCCAGCAGGGCACTCCGGACGTTGACGACGACGGGGATGTTCCGCAGTTCGCCGTAGTGGGCGAGTTCATCCGCGATCAACTCCAGGCGGGCCGAAACCTGCACGGCGAGGGCGCGCTTATCACCTTCGTTGATGCCAAGAAGTGGCAACAGCCGCCATTTTCCTTCACGATTGTCGACGGTGTCGTCGCCGAGGGCCACTTCGGGGGCGGAGATCAGCAACTCGTTGACGGCGGCGAAATCATCCTCCTTCGCGAAGTCGGGTGCGAGATCGCGGATGCGGACTCCGTCGGCGAGATGGATGATGATGCCGAGGGACTTCGCCTTGGCGCCGAACTCCTTCGCCGAAAGAATCTTGCGGACGAGCTCGTGCAGAGCGTCGCGGGAGCCCTTGTCGAGGCCGACGGTGGCCCCGTTCTCGTCGACCTCGGGCGAAACCGCCGGCAGGTCGGGCCCGGTCCACCATTGCTTGAGGCTGCGGCTGTAGATGGCGCTGTGACCGGAGTTCGTCCCGATCCACAGGTGCCACTGGAGATTCAGGTCGGAGGCTTTGCGATACCAATCGGGCTCTTTGGCCCGACTGGTCGACTTGAGGAGGCGCTTGGCCTGGCGATAAAGCAGGAGAGGAGAGGCGTTCTGGGGGAGGAGTTCCATCGGGAGGACGGGGAGAGATGAAGCCGCCGGCGGAGCGGGGTGCCTTTCGCGAGGGGAAACCAGACTCTCGGTTCCGGTCTCACCCCGGGAAAGGCGGGGGAGGAATCCCGGCCCCGGAGCCTTGACTCCGGGACCGGGTTGATTGGATCACAATCGCCCTGAGGCGATCAGGCGATTACCAGCCCGTGGTGCTCGAAGGCACGTGGTTCTTCGTCGCGCTGAGCGAGCAGGTCAGGTAGGCGGTGCCGACGGTCGGAACGGTCGTGCCGAAGGTGTAGGTACCGGCGCTGGGGCAGGTCGGGGTCGTTTCGAGCATCTTGCCCGTACCGATGAGGGTCGCCGAGGTGAGGCCACCACCGACGGAAAGTTCATAGAGGTTCTGGTAGGAACGGACGGCCTTCTGCACGTTGGAGATGTTGAGGATGCAGTTGGCGCGGTTCGAACCTTCACGGTAGGCCGACACACCGATGAAGAGAACGCTGATCAGGCCGAGAAGAACGGCGATGACGAGGGTGACTTCGATCAGGGTAAGACCGGCTTGTTTCTTGATGTTGTTCAGTTTCATTATCGATATGATGTTATTGTTGTTATCTTAGCGTTGTTGTTCCCCGGCTCGCTAAGGACACCGGGAAAATGGGTTTCAGCTCGCTTTTCCACGGATGAAGAGGAGCTCTTCGCTCTCGTCCTCCATCATTCGGTTCATGGTGTAGGCGGTATGGGTGATCTTGCCCATGTTGAGAAGGTTCTTGAGGTTGGCGTCCCACTCGATGTTGCCACTGTGGCGGATCGCGTCTTCGAGCGACTTGGCGGCACCGTCATAGGAGGCGATGCCGGAACGGACGGCGGAACTGTTGTTCTGGAGGAACTCGTAGTTGAGGACGCGTCCGTTCTCGGTCGGGATGAGGCCCTGCGAGAGGATGAACATGAGGATCTCGGAAAGGCGGCCGAGCAGAGAACGGTGTTGCTCCTGGGGAAAGAACTCGAGGATCCGGCTCAGGGTTTTGACCGCACCGTTGGTGTGGAGGGTCGAGATGACCACGTGGCCGGTTTGGGCTGCCTCGATGGCGATCTCCATCGTCTCGCGGTCGCGGATTTCCCCGATCAAGATCACGTGGGGAGCTTTGCGGAGCGCATCCTTGAGCCCCTGCTTGTAGGAAGAGACGTGCTTGCCGACCTCCTGCTGAGTGCAGAAACCGGGAGAGGGGATGGGGTGACCCTGCTCGTCCGAGGTGGCCAGGAATCGCGAGTAGCGATACTCGATGGGATCCTCCACCGTCACGATGTGGCGGGGTTGATTCATGCGGAGCCAGTCAAGGATGGCCGCGAGAGTGGTCGACTTGCCCGAGCCAGTCTGCCCGGTGACGAGTCCGAAGCCCTGGCGGCGCTTCATGAATTCACAAATGGCACGCGTCGTGTCGCTCGAGAGCCCGAGGGTGTTCAGATCGGCGATCTCGTCGCTCAGGATCCGGCAGGTGAGTCCTGGACCGGAGGTGCTGAGGTGTGCCTGGACGCGCATCCGGCCGGAGATGGTGCCGTCGGGCAGGGGGAAACCTTCGGCGCTGAAGTCGGCAACCTTGTCATCGAAGAGACGGGTCTTGACGTCCTTCATGTTCTGAAGCTTGGAAGCAGATCCCACGCTGTCAGCCTCCTGGCGACCGTAGAGGTACTCGATGACATTCATCACCACGTCGGAGGGCAGCTCGCCGAGTCGGCGGATGATCTCAAGACCGCGCTTGGTGTGGCAGTACACCCAGTTCCCGCTTCGGATTTGGATGTCCGAAATCTTGTTGCCCCCTGCCACGGCGAAAATCTCGCTCATGACGAAGTGGGCTTGTGCTTGGGCGCGGGAATCCATTCAGGATGTTCGAAGCGGTATGAAAGACATTAATACCATAATTTCCACAATACAAGATAAATTTTATGTTTCTTTGGAATTTTTTTCAAATTTTGAGGATTTTGAGGCAATTGCCAGGCTTGGGCATAAAAAAAGGCCCGCGGGTGATGCGGGCCTTTCTTGAGGGGAATCCGAATTGAGGAAGAATCACTTCGCCTCCGACTCTGGAGTCTTGGCGACTTCGCCCTCGGCATTGGCGGCACCCGATGCCTTGGCTTCCGCCCGGGCGATGAGAGTATCGAACTGTTTGTAACCGCGGCTGATGAAGAGGCTGCGTTCCGTGATCTCGCGTTGACGGACTTGGGAAAGACGACCCCAGTTGCCGACTTTTTCCGACTGCGCCTGGATCTCGTCGAATCGCTTGAGGCAAAAGGCGATGTGGTCCTTGTACCTCTTCAGAATCTCGACCGGAATCGACTCGTTGCGGACGGTGAATGGTGCAGACTCGAGCAGGAAGAGGTTCATCCCGGCGGTGGCGGCGGTCAGCCAGGGTTCGGGGTCCTCGTTTTCCACCTTGGCGGCCTCGATTGCCGCCATGCCGACCTTGCGGGCTTGTTCGTTGGCCATGGGGTTGCCACCGAAGTCCGTCGTGGTCAGAAAGAGGTGATAGGAATCGTAGGCGCCGTAATGGGTGGGGTCGAGCTTGAAGCTCCGCAGCAGCATCTCCTCGATCTCGCGGTAGACCGTATGAAGGTGGGCGTCGGACATGCAGTTGGGATTGGTCCGGGTGTGCTGCGCCACAACTCGTTCGTTGATCCAGCGTTTTCCGAAGGCGATGGGAGTTTCATGCGGCAGAGGACCGCTCGGGACGTCCTTGTGGAGCTTTTTCAGGTGGGCCACGTTATGGGCATCTCCCGACATATAGTGGGGCACGATTTGCTCCACACCGAGGTGCCAGACCCGGTCGATCGTCGTCTCGGAAAGGCGCGCGAGCAGTTTCCCATAAGCGGATCGCTGGATCGCGAAAGCGTTGTGGCTGTGATGCAGAGCGCCTTCGGAGAGCAACGAACTCTGACCGACGGCGGCGAGGGCGATGCCACCCGCGATGCAGCCGATTCCGAGGAGGTGGGAGCGTCGTGCGGTCATTTGCCTTCGCGGAAAAGTTGGAATGAAAATCCGGTCAGGATCAGGGCGAGCCCGCCGAGGTAGGCACCGGTCCGGGCCATTTCACCCCAGGAAAGGGAACCCAGCTTGAAGACGAGGCGCGAAGTCAGGTCCGACAGGTGATAATGGGGTGAAAGCAGGTAGATCAGGTTGAGAAGGGCGTTCTTGTTGTCCGCGAGGAAGATCTCGAGGTAGCCGATCCCGAACATCCCGTAGAGCGCAAGGCCGATCGTCACGGCGTAGGCGGCGGCTCCGTTGAAGCGCGTGCCGAGGCTGATGGACAAGGCGAGCAGGGGAGCGACCACGAGGAAAAAGAGGATCAGATACTGGACGTTGGTGACCAGCCAGTGATGGGCTTCCACCGGATCGCCGGGCATGGCGGTGAAGGTGCTGATGATGAAGGTGATCAGCATCAATCCGCCGAAAACCGTGAAACAGCTCAGCCAGAGCTGCCACATCTGGCGGGAGCGGGATACGCCCAGGGTCTTGAAGTACTCGAGCAACCCGTGCGAGGACCAGCGGTCGCCGATGGTGGCACCCTGGAAGAGCAACCAGCCGATTGCCGAGATCCAGAGGAGCATCCAGGCCATCTGGGCGCGGGCCGGTTCGAGCAGGGAGGGTTTGCTCTCCCACGGAGTCATGTAGGGGAGCAGGAAAGGCAGCGAGAGCAGCATCGCCGCGAAGATGGCGAAGGTCTTCCGCGAGATGATCGAGGCAAGGGTGAGACGGTAAAGTTCCATGGGAGTGGGCTTGGGTCAGTTGAGGGAAAGGCGGGTTTCCATCCAGTCGAGCGAACCCTGGACCGGGATCTGCTCGAGTCGCCCGTCGCGAATTGCGATGGCGCTGTCGGCCTGGAGGGTCGGCTCGTCGGGGTGCACGCAGACGAGCCGCACAATGCCCTCGGTGTGCTCGCGCCAGATCGTATCGACCGTTTCGCGGGCCGCGAAATCGAGGCCGGAGAAGGGTTCGTCGAGCAGCAGGACCTGCGGACCGTTGTGACGGGTGCGGGCTTCCGCGACGATCAGACCGACTTTCTGGCGGTTGCCTTTGGAGAGCTTGCCGTAGGGTTTGTTGACGTCGAGTTCCACCCTTTCCGCCATTTCCATGGCAAAGGAGCGCTGCCCGTTGCGGAAGAGGGCAGAGAAAATCTGACGTGGCCTCAGCTCGCCGTCGAAGCGCAGGTCTTCGTCGACAAACTGCACCGTTCCAGCACATTCGATCCGGCCTTTCAGGGATGGGATGATGCCCGCGATCGTCTTGAGTAGCGTGGTTTTGCCCCGGCCGTTGCGGGCAAGGAGGAGATGGCGGCCATCTCCCAGTTCAATCGGGGTTTCAGCGGTCGCGAGAGAGACGTCCGAAGTGCCTTTGGAGAAACGCCGGCGGTATCCGATGGTGAGACCTTGGGGGAGGTGAATGGATGGAGTCATGAATTTCCCTGAAAACGGTAATTATAGAAATTTATTACAAATTTCCATAATATCAACTCCTTTGTCCCACCTGGATCCGGGGAGCAGGGTCGCTACTGGACTTCCTCGATCGTCACCAGCCAGTTCATCAGGTAGATTGGCGGCAGCTCCGCCGGGCTCTTCAGGGTGGTGAGGTCGGCCGAGATTTTGTTGGCTTCCACACGGGCGTCATTGCCCGCGAGGAGTTCGAGCGGGGTAACGGTATCACCCGACCCTGCTTTGAGACTGTGGAGCTGGCCCTTCACATAGACCGGTTGTGAGACGGTCAATGATTCGCCGAAACGCTTCTCGGGGGCGAAAATGGACAGCGGTGGGTAATAGTCGTATCCCGGGGGCAGACCCGAGTTCGCTGGAACGGTGACCGGAACGTTGTTGAGAGTGTCAGAAATGTAAACCCGGTAGCGCGACACGATGGACAATCCCGCGGTGTAGGCCGAAAGGTCCCGGCCACCCCGCAGGGTCACCGCCATGTCACTCGCGGCGGCCGGGATCGAGGGCACTTTGACGGAACTGCTGTCGGTTCGGCAAAAGATGTAAAGGGAGTTGTTTTTGGAGATGCCGGCGGACCCGCTCAATCCGGCGACAAAACTCGGGAGTCGGTCCAAGTTGACGACCAGGGCTTTCCTGGTCGAATCGAGAACGGCCGTCTGAAAGGGGAAGACGGGCCCGCCAGTCTGGAGATCCGTGGGCCAGTTCGAGCCGCGGGTGTAGGTCACGGTGGTCGTGGTGTTGCTCGTATTGCGATAGGTCAGGCGCACCGATGTCGGGGTCTGGTTGCTCGAACTCGTCACCGAGCGAACCTCAAGTGTCATGGCAGCCTGGTTTCCTGCCTGGGTGTATTGATTCCATCCTGTCGGTGACAGGCGTTCGCTGCGGGTCCCGTCGGAAAGCCTCAACAGCGAGTTGGTGCCAACATTGATCGGCAGGAAGGCCACTTTGCCGACGTTTCCACCGACCGAGGCTTCGTAATAGTCGCTGTCGGTGACCGTGTTGGCGTTGCCGGAGGCCGCAACCGCCCGGGTTTCGCGGGCTCCGAGGGCATCGAAGTTGCTGGAGATGGTCTTCCCATCAACGCTGGCGGTTCCCGTCATCGTTATCGACTTGCGGGCGGAGATCGCGCCATTGGTCACAGCCACGGTTCCTTCGGCCTGAAGCCGGTCGGCGACCAGGGCACCATCGAGCGTGATGTTCTGCCAGTTGGTCCCGTCGGCGAATTTGCCGACCTTGAGAAGGGCGGCCGCGGAGAGGGGGGCTTGCGACGGGATCTCGTAGATCGACAGCACGTAATCCTTCCGAACGGGCGGGATCTTGGTATCCTGTTGGTTGTGCGAGCCGAACTCGAGCGAAAAAACCCACCAGTTGCGTTTGGCGACGAAGTATTCGCCGGGACGTTTGTAGGCGAATTTCACGTCAGGATATTGGATCAGGTTGTAGAGCGGGTAATTGTTCGGCGAAAGGCCCAGACCTTTGGTGTAGGTCGAGGTGTAGGTCTTCTCGTAGGTGATGATGGGATAGAGCTTGTCGAGCAGGTAATTGTCGTAGCTGAGCAGGAGGGCCGCCGGGACGCGGGGACCGATCTTGGTATCGCCGAGCATCAGGGTCTCCCACGAGTTGCCGCCATTGACCAGGTTCGTGCCGCCTGCATAGGTCCCGACCGGCGCCTTGACGAGCTGGCTCATCGAAGTGAACTGGGTGTCCCCCGGGTTGGCGGAAATCGCCGAGCTGAGGCTGAGGGAGTTGATCAGGGTGGAACTCACCGATTGCTGTGCGTTCGCGCTGGCGAGAGCTTGCTGGAAGATCGTCTCCCAGGTGAAACTACTGGCACTGCTGGCGGATCCCTGCTTCATCGCCCCGATGGCCTTGTTGGGCACGATCTGGATCAACGAATTCAGGATGGCGTTCTCCTTCTGGGTGAAATCCTGCTTCACCTGCGCCCGCGAGCCCGCATCGAAGCTCCGCAGGCTGGTCATCAGGCTGTAGCCGAGCATCCCCAGCAAAATGAGCGACATTCCGGAGACGACGATGACCGTCGCATAACCCCCGGTCCTGGCGCGATGGCTTGGAAGGGTTCGTTTCATTCCGGGTTCCCCGCGTAGGTGATCTGTTCCTCGTTCGGTCCGGTCATCGTGATGAGCAGGATGCCGGTGTTGTTCGCGAAATCGACCAAGGTCGGACGGGAGGAAATCACCCAGGACGGCGTCGTGGGCCAGCTCGTCTGTCCATTCGGCCGATAGTAGAAGTTAAGACGGTTTTTCCCCTCGTGGCTCTCGAAGGCAATGATCGCGTGAGCGGCGGTGCCATCGGGCTCCCTCAGACGCAGTCGGAGCGCCCGCCCGCCGGTCTGGATCGCCCCGGTCGCCGCGATCGCATTGGCTCGACTGGCGAAGATCCGGTAGCTGTCCGCCTTGTTGATGATGTTGGCCATCAGGGTATTGATCTGCGGGGCGTCCTCACGAAGGAACTGGAACCTCGCCAGCAGGGAGGAGAACGAAATCTGCTGCTGCAACATGCCGATGACGGCCATGGCGATCCCCAGGGTCAGGGCGATCGCCAGGGACATCTCGATGAGCGTGAACCCGAGGTTACGTTTGGATGCTTTCGGGATCATCAGCGGGTGCGGACCACGGTTCGCGATTTCACGTACTGACGGCCGTTGACGGTATAGACGAGGATGGACTGGAGCCGCCACGACTCGAACCCATTCGGATTGGTGGCCGCGGTCCCGCTGCCGCCGGCCGACGACAGGTTGTTCGAGTCAGGGATGCGGGTGCGGTGCAGAGTCGCGGTGACTGCCAGATTTCCGGGCAGCCTTCCGATGGTCACGGTGGAGGTCGAAACCGACGGTGATAGGGCCCAGGAGGAGGATCCGCCGGTCACGGTGTCGAAGGGGGTTCGGGAGGCCAAGGCGGATTCCCGGGTCAAGTAGGCATCCGACATCGCCTGCTTCACCGTCCAGGCCTGTCCGGTCGCGGCGTTGAGCCACGACTTCATGGAGATCAGTCCCACGATGACCAGCATCGCATATCCCATGGCGACCTCGACCAAGGCCGAGCCACGGGATCTTTTGCGACTGGAGGAAGTGGGTTGCATGGGCCCGGCGGGCGTGGTCACTCGACGCTCGTCACGTTCCCGTTGACCTTGAGAGTGCGGTCCACGGTAAAGCTGGTGAAGCCGAGTCGGTCGAGGCCGAAAGGTGTTTCTGTCAGGATTTCGAGGGTCCACACCCCGTCGGTCGAGATATAGGCATCCCAATCCTTCAGACGGATCGTGTTGTTCACCGGTACCGTGCCGTTCACGACGATGGAGGCGCCCGGAACGAGCGTACCCTCCACGCCGAGCTGTGGGGCTCCCGGATAGACCTGGGCGTAAGTAAATGAGTTCGGATAGAGATCGGTCAGGGTCACGACCGTCTCCGGAGCGACGCCCTTGATCACGTTTCCGTTCGCAAGCCCGGTCTGGGTCATCGTCGTCACCGGCCAGATCTGGATGAACTCCGAAGCGAGTTGCGACTCTGGAGCCTGGTAATCGGCGAGGGAAAAGATGGAGAAGCGCTCCTCGCCTTTGACTTTGCTCCGGTCAGCTCCCGGGATCGAGGTCACGGCGATGCTGAGGGTGTGGGTGCCGTTGGTGGTGAGAGAACCCTGGGAGAGCAGTGTGGCGAGACTGCGATTGATGGTGGCACCAGTCTCGGAGCCGGTATAGGCCTGCACGTGGCGGAGGAGTTTGACGGATTTGGCAGGGTCCGGAGCGGAGGCGCTGTTGCTCAAACCTTGCACGGTCATGGTCACGGTGAAGGGACGGTCCGCGCGGGTCCGCGGGATCGTCGTGTAAGGATCTTCCGAAGTGATATTAACCGTGGCCACAGGCACGTAGGATTGCACGTAGGTGGTGCTCACCAGCGTGCTGGTGAGGGGGTTCGACTTCACGGCCCAAAGATCGAAGCGCGCTCCGTTCGGGTTGATCGCGAGCGGAGAGAGCTGGCTCCCGGATTGCCCGACCGCGGCATCCCAGACGACGTCGCCCGGCATCTGGGTCTGCCGGATGAAGAAGGTGTAGGTGAAACTCTGGGCTTGCACGGTGGCGGAGCCTCCGACGATCAAGGCCAGCAAGGCAAAAAGCAGCTTTTTCATCGTTTGATGTCGGGATTCCCCTTGGTTTCCACGGCCTTCGCTGCCGCAGCATCGGCTTGGGTGGGAGCGATCTCCGGTGCGACATAAGGTTTCACGGAAATGGGGCCGCCTTTGAAAGTGGCCACTACCACCGCGGCCGATTCCTTGAATGCGGCAACAACGTCCTCGTCGAGGGGTTCTTCGCCCATTGCTTGGGCGCGGGTGACTTCAAGGGTGCGGATCCAACCACGGTTGTTCTTGAAGAAATCGGCCCAGACCTGGACCCCGGCGCCCTCCACAGCTTCGAATCGTGGCTTGAGTGCCTCGGGCAGGTGCAGAACCGAGCGCTTGGGCAGGAGCGTCAGGCTTCCGCGATAGCAGAGAATGATCGAGTCCTTGATCAGATCAAGTTCCCCGTACTGCTTGGCGGGGTCTTCCTCGACGTTTCCGATCGCCGGCCCGATGTTGCGGACGGGATCGTTTTGCTGGGCCATGCGGAGGCTCTTGCTGAGCTCGTCGTGGGTGGCGGCGTCGCGCATGGGCCGCATCTTGCGGACGGGCGCATCCTGCCCCAGTAGCGGGAAGGACGCCGCCAAGGCGAGAGGAAGGAAGAGGAGGGTGCGTTGCATGGAAGAAGATGATGGGATGAACCGGCTCCGTTCATTCGGTGAAGGTGACGAGCAGGGCGAGGTCCTGAAGGTCGAAGCCACCGTTGTTCTTGTCGGTGTGAGTGAGTTCCATCAGGTAGATGATGTCGCGGGGCCCGAGCTTGATGTCGCCTTCGCTGTCGAGGTAGGGCAGGATGAAGCTCTCGATGGTGGGCTGCTGGTAAAGCGGGGTCGTCGTGGGCGGGGTATCTCCGTTCTTCAGCGCCACCACGTTGCCGTTCGTGTTGGTCGAGGTGAAGAGCGTGCTCCAGGAACTATCAACGTAGTAGCGTCCGGCGAAGTTGATCGAGGTGTTGGTGGTGACCGCCTGGGTCTTCACGATCGTGTTCGGGTTCACGTTGTTCTGCGTGTTGTAAAAAATTCGGGAGTAGGACCCGCTTCCGTATTTCATTTGGGCTTCGGTCGGGACCCACTCCCAGCTCGTGACCTGGCCGTAGTTGTTCAGCCAGACCCGCTTCACCGAACAGCCGAGAACGCGGACCGTCATCGTCATGTTTTTCTTCGGTGTCAGGGTCCCCGGAGGGGTGACGGTCACGACATCCGTGATCGTCTCGGGAAGGGTGACGTTCCAGGTGAGCATCGGATTGGTCCCCGCTTGCACGAAGGTGGGGAAGGCTGAAAGCGTTCCCGTCGGGATGAGCGGGGACGTTTGGCCGAGGGCAGCCGGTGCCGTCAGGGCCGCAATGGCAAGGGTGATCAAAGTCCGGTGTTTCATGGCTGTTGAGGGATCCGGGCCTCTTCGGAGGAGGCCGCGAGGGTGGTGTTTCAGTGGTTCTGGGGACGCGGATCAACTCCGGTCAGGCAAAATTTAGGCAAGCTTGACAAGAAAAGCAATAAAAATCATAAAAACAATAATTTCGGACTTGCCAAGACCCCAACTGGAAGTCGGAAAAGAATCCGTCCCGGAAGCGACTGAATCCGCCGGGTCCTCAGTAGCCGAGACCGAAGCCCACGTGGAACGCTCCGCTGGGCTCTCCGGGCTGCTGATCCGGATTGGCCCCGTATTCGACCCGCAGCGGGCCGATCGGGGTTTCGTAGCGCAGGCCCAACCCGACCGCGTAGCGCAGGTTGTCGAGGCTGGCGTCGGATTCGTCGTAGATCAAGTTCCCGGCATCGGCGAAGGGGACGATGCTGAGGCCTGAAACCGCCGTGATGGGAATGTCGTACTCGGCGTTGAAGACGGTGTAGAAGTTCCCGCCGACCGGATAACCGCTCGCGGGATCGCGCAGGCCGAGCGAGCGCTCCTGGAAACTGCGCACGCTGAAGGGACCACCGTTGAAGTAGCGCAGATCGATCGGGATGCCCTCGGTGTCACCCTGGGGCGTGATCATTCCGGCCCGCGCGCCGAGGCGCAGGGTGTGATCACCCACCGGCAGGTAATAACCGAGGCGGCCGGTCATTTTCCAATACTCGATCTCGCTGCCGAGGGCCGACGAGGCGGTCGCGACTGAAGTCTGGGCGATGTAACCCTTCCGCGGCCGGCGCGGATCGTCACGGCGATCGTGACTGAAGGAAAGGCCGATCTGGTGCGAGAAATACTCGCGATCACCGAGGAAGATGGGGGCGATGTCGGCATCGTGCACGTCCGTGTAGGCCGCCTCGCCGAAGAGCGAAATCGTGTCTTTTTTCTCCGTTCCCAAGCGACGGCTGAACTCATAGCGCCCACCGGTCCTGAACTTCTCGTAGCCCTCCTCGGCCCGATTCACCGCGAACACTCCGCCCTTGAACTCGAAATCGGTGTCGAGGAACCAGGGATCGGTGTAGTCGACCTGGCCGAGCGCCCCGCGGCCCGAGAGCTCGATCGCCGCCTCCAGCTTCCGCACCATCCCGAAGAGATTGAGATGGCGGAACTCGAAGCCCGCGATCGGTCCGTCGTAGTTCGTGAAACCGCCATAGACGCCGAGGGTGCGGGTGTAGTCCTCGTCGACCTCGATGTCGAGCACGTGGGCACCGCCTTCCTCGATCATCTTCGTCCGCACCGTCTCAAAGGCTCCGGTCTGGAGCAGCTCATTGACCGCGCGGTTCGACGCGCCCGGGGAGTAAGGTTTGTCGAGCAACTCGTCGAAGTGCCGCTCGAAAAAGACCGTCTTCACCTTTTCATTGCCGTGGACCCGCAGGCCGGTGATCACGACCGCTTCGCCCCATTCGGCCTGCACGGCGACATCGACGCGGGCGATGCCGTCGACCGGGCCGGCTTCGCTCTCCTCCGTCGTGACCCGGGCATTGAAGTAACCGGCGTCCACCGCGAGCGCCCGCACCCGCGAGGCGAGGTTGCCGGCGATGGCGGGTGAAAAACTTTTTTCGGCGAATTCGGCGCGCAGCGCTTCGAAGGCGGGCTCCAGCTCGGGTTGGGGCGCTTCGGGGAAGGTGATCGCCCCCACTTTCGCCGAGGTGCCCTCGACCACGGCGACCTCCAGATTGACCAGCGATCCATCGGGCTGGGCGCTGATCGAGGCATCGGCGTCGCGGAAGCCGAGCAGTCGGTAAAAGCTGAGCACCTTCTTGCGCCCCTGCTCGATGTCCTCCCGCACGTAGGGGATCGCATCGTCGGGCCCCATGCGGAGGCGCTTCCGGGTCGGGGAGGTCAGCAATTCCTTCACCGCATCGTCCTCGAGGGTGGTATTGCCCTCGACGCGGATCGCCCCGACGAACACGGTTTGACCCTCCGAGACGGTGAGGAGGATCCGGCCGCTTTCACCGGCACCCTCCACCGCCCACTTCACGGTCGCCTCGCTGTAGCCCCGGTCGCGCAAAGCGTTTTCGAGGAAAAAGGCCAGGTCATCGGCCCGGGCGCGGCTGACGCCGGCCGACTCCACGAACTGGAGCTGGGACTTGATCCACTCCCGCGCTTTCTCCTCCGGCACCGTGGCGAGGCCCTGGATGCGCACCAGATCCGCACGCACCAGACCCGGCAAGGCCAGCAGACCCGCGGCGCAGGCTGCGAGCAGGGCAGGGGTCCGATGGCTGCGGAAAATCATCAAGCGTTCCTATTCGAGGCGGAAGACATACTTCAGGAGCGCCCGATAGTCACTCTCGACATCCACGTCACCCACGAAAAAAAGTTGCTTCCAAAGGCGGATCCGGCCCCCGAAAGTCTGTTCGCCCGTCTCCTGGTTGACCCGGCCGAGCTCCAGTTCGGTGCGCTCTTCCAGCGCGTCGAGCAGGGTCCGCTCTCCGTCGACCTTGTTGCTTTTCTGCCGCAAGTTCTTCAGCAGCAAACCAGCGGCCTTCCCAGCGGCGAGCGATCCCGGGTCGCCTCCGGTCAGTTCGCTGCGGGTGGTGCCGGTCACCAGCAGGGTCATGATGTCCTCGCTCGGCAGCGGCGGGATGCTCGTGAGGACGTATTGGGGAGAAAAAATCCGATCGTAGACATAGATCGAGATCCGGTATTGGTCCGCCTTGCCGCGGGCCTTGAACTCGATCGCCCCGTTGAAACCGGTGGCCTGGTCGAAGACAATCCGGCCGGTCTCGACGTTGACCTTGCTGAAGGGCAGGCTCATGTCTCCTTCGGCGATGGCGACGTTCCCGACCGGATTCGGTTTGCCGAGATCGCCGGTGATCTTCAGGTCGGCCTCGATCGACGACTCGACGAGATTGCTCCGGATCAGGAAAGGATCCTTCGTGTAGATGCGGAGGTCGAGCGGCCAGTTCTTGAACGGTTCCGCCTTCACCCCGGCATCGAGGTCCGCGTAAGCCGGACCACCGCCCTGCGGGGCGCGCTCCACCGTCGGCAGCACCGAAGCCGTCTTTTTCGTCGGCATGCCCACGGGGAGCAGGTCGAAGTTCCGGAAATAGCGGCAGTTGGTCAGGCCCACGCTGCCCGAGACCGCCACCTTCGAGAAGGGGCCTGACAAAGCCACATCGAGATCGGTCCGCACGCTCACATCCGTGTTGCGGAAGATCAGCACCTCGGCTCCCTTCAAGCCGAAGTCCACTTGTGGCTCGCCGCCGGGTTGGAACTTCACGCCGCCCTTGCCCTCGAGCGTTCCGCCCGCGACGAGGGCCGAAAGCCGGTCGATCCGCACCGCGTTGTCGGCGAAATTCGCCTCGAGCGCGATGTCTTGCAGCGAGGGCGCGAGCCGGTTCTCGAAGCGCAGGCTGCTCATCGTCAAGCCGCCGCTGCCCTTCACCAGGGGCGCACCGATCGTGCCGCCGACCTCGGCATTGAGCGCGATCTCTCCCTCGATCGTCTCGATGCCGGGCACCTGGCCCTTCAGGAAAGCGAGGGAGCTCTTCTCCATCTTCGCCTTCGCCGCGATCGTCTCATCCGTGATCTTGCGCTCCTTCCGCGCCCAGGCCCCGGGGTGGAAAGGCAGGGTCGCGTCGATCATGAGCGGCTTCACATCGGGATGTTGGTAGATCCCCTGCAGCGCGAGACCTCCGTCGGCTCCCGAGGCCGAGAGATCCAATTTGCCAGCCGCCAATTGTTCCGCGCCCTTCCGCGGCACCGAGAGTTCGGCCAGATTCACCTTCGCCTCCAGGGCGGGCCGCGCCGGGCTACCGCTCAGCGCGACGTCGATGCCGGCCAGCCCGAGCAGTTTCGGTTCGGCCTGGAGCCAGCGCGACCAATCCTGGATCGAGAGGGCCTTGGCTCGGATCGTGGCGCTCAGCGATTCCTCCTGACCGAACCACCTCTCCGCGGTGAGTTTGTCAGGGTCGAGCGGGGCGGAAAGCCGCAGATCCAGCGCCTCGCGCCCGGCCGAGAGCCCCTTCATCGACAGATCGAGCCGCTTTTCCTGCCAGCGCAGCGAGCCGTCGAGCGAGAGCGTCGCGCCCGCGATGCTGATTTTCGGCAACTCGGCGGAGGCCCCTTCGTAGATCCCGGAAAGGTCGACCCGCAGCGGATCCGAACCGTTCGCGAGGGTCAGGCCGCGGGCCGCGAGATCAAGTTTCCCGCGGTGATCCTTCGCCGGCAGTGCTCCCGATCCGTTCCAATCGAGCGTCACGCTGGTGGGAAAGATGCGGCTCACCGGCGTCCGCTCCAGCAGGTCGCGCAGCCGACCCGAGTCCGCATCAGGATCGAGCCTCACCTTCGCATTGCCCTCGTAGGATTTGGGCTTCAACTCATAGCGGCCCCCTGCTTCGATCCGGTTCTCCGAGTCGATTGCCACGACGAGGCCCGCCTCGAGCACATCGGGCGCGGCGACCTTGCCTTCGGCCTTGATTTCACCGAGCGCGACTCCGTCATATTGTGCCTGGCCCGTGGAGAGATGGAAATCCCCGCTCCGCAGCGAGCCTTGCTCCAGTCGCAAGCCCGTCAGCGAGGCGGAAAGCGAGCCGCGCAGCGGAAGTCGCGGGACCGCGAGATCCTGCAGCACCGTGGCCAGCTCCGTGATTTCCACCGAGGCCTCCGCCGCGATGGGAGCCTGGCCCAGCTTTTCCAAAGCATCCGCCGCCGAGAGATCGACGCGCAGGTTCGCATCGATGATCGCATCGCGCGGCGTGTAGCGGACCCGCGCCAACAGCGGACGTCCCGGAGCCGTCTCCTCGGTCTCGACCGCCAGCGCGATGCCCTCGAGCCTGCGTCCGGCGACGAGGATACGACCGATCAGTGCCTCGAGCTCGAGATCCCAACGATTCGGTGCCTTCACCGGTCCGTTGAGGGTGAACTTCACTCGGCTCGGTGGTGGGCTTTCCTCCGGCGTCGTGGCGGGTTCCGTGAGGCTCAACTCGCCGCCCAGCTTCAGTGCCGCGAGGCTGCCGCTCGCTTCGATCCCACCATCCACCCGGCCCGGCACGCGCGCGGCCTGAGGCAGGAAGGGGGCGAGAGACTCCAAAGCCAGTGCGTCGATCGCCAGCTTCAGCGAGATCGGCGCGTTCTCATCCGGCGTCTTCAGCGTGGTGCGTGAAAGGGGCAGCTCCGCATCAAAGGTGATCCGGTGTTGATCTCCCTCGCGCAACTGCCATGTCGGCAGCGTGACCCGTTCCCCGTTCCAGATCCCGGTTCCGTGCAAAGACAGACCCGCCGAGGTGAACTCGAGTCTTTCGAGCACGGCGGTCGCTCCGGTGTAACTGGCGGCGAGAGCTCCGTCGATCGCCGGGATCGCTCCGAAGGTGAACTGATCCGCTTGCAAAGAAATTTTCCCGACGTGTTTGGCATCCGTCAGGGTGCCGCTGCCCTCGAAATCCGCGTGCAAGGCACCGGTCAGTGGCGCCCCGGTAATTTTGGTCAGCAGGTTCGCCGGTGCTCCCTCCATTCGCGCGCCAAGCGAAGCTTTCGCTTCGTAGCGTTTTGCCTTCAGGTCGTAGTTCCCTGAGGCGCGTGCCGCGCTCTCCGCGTCGAGACCGACCCCGAAGGCGAACTCGAGAAAGTCGGGCTTCGCCACCTGTGCGTTCATGGTCAGCGCGGCGGGTTCGCGATCGTAGGTGAGGCCCTCCGTTCCGACTTCGAGCACTCCGGAAAAGAGACCGTCTTTCGAAAAGCGAAAGTCTTTGCCCTCGGCCCGGAGCGATCCCGTGACCGGCTGCCTGACCCCGAATGCCGCGAGGGTCGTCGCGAGATCGGGCACTGCGAGCGATAGTCCCGCCTCGACTGGCAGCGAGCCGAGTTCCTTCAGCGTCTCCGCTGCGGGCAAGGGCACGGTCGCCTTTGCGACCAGTTCATCCTCGCCGCGGCGGACTCCGATCGTCAGCACGTTTTGTTGCAGCAGCACCTGCGCTGCATCGATCCCGGCACCTTGCCAGGCGATGCCCGAGGCCAGCACCTTGCCCTCGGTCCGCCAACTCGCGGGACGATCGACCACGCCCTCCAGATTTAAACTCAAAGCGGTGATTTTGCCCGTGAGCTTGTCGCGCGTCGCGGGCACCGGCAGTTTCGCGAGATCGATTTCGCTCCCATCGGCGAGGCCGGCCCGCAGGGAAAAGCGGGCCTCTTGTTCCAAGGCTACCGAGGCCTCGATCCGGCCGCCGGCCGCGGCCACTTTCGTGTCGAGCCGGATCCCGGCGGGTTCGAGACGTTGCAGGGCGAGCGTCTCGACCGAGACACCTTCGATCCGGGGCAGGGGACCGATCTCGAGAAAACCCTCGCCTCGTGTGATCGTCGCATCGATGCCCGCGATATCGGCCTGACCGGGCAAGGCGATCCGCGCGACGCGGAGATGCCCGCTGCCTTCCTTCGGCAGCGCCAGTTCGAGATGCTCCACCGAGTAAACCCTGTTGCCTTGATGAATGAACAGGGTCAGGTCCTCGATCAACAGATCGGCGGCGAGCAGTCCCCAGACCGGCTCGAGCTCGGGCAGCGAATACCCTCGCGCTTCCTTTTCCGGCTTCGTTTCGGTCTTTTCACCGGGTTCGGGCAGCACCAGATGCACTTGTGCCTTGCGGATGTGGAACTCCTGGAGCCAGCCAAGCGATTTCGGATCGCGGAGCAGACCGAGGAAAGAATAACGCAGCGAGATCTCCTCGAACTGGATTTGGCCCGTGTCCTCCGTGGCGGCGGTGAAGTCCGCCGTGCTCAGGGTGAAACCCGAGCCGATCGTTCCCTCGATCTTCAAATCGCCCGAGTATCCGGCCGCCCCGAGAGCCTTCAGCACGCCGAAATGCGCGAGCAGTCGGAAGCCCGGACCGTTCAGCACCAGCGCGCCGACGCTGCCGGTCACGAGGAGAACAGCGAGGCCCGTGAGGACACAGCCTTTCCGCTTTTTTTTCGGAGAGACGGCCTCGGCTTCCCATTCCGGGAGGATGCCTTCGGATTCGGCCATGATGAGAAAGAAAGCAGGAGCCCGACGCCATCCCGCTTTCCAAACTCAAGCCCAAAAAGGCGGCCACCGCAAGGCCGGGCTTCCCCCTCTTTCTCCGTCTCTCAGCGTTGCTTCAAATAGGCGATCAGGTCAATCATCTCCTCCTTCGAGATGGCAGCCTCGAGCCCTACCGGCATCAGCGAGATGCCATTCGCGGTCAGCGACTTCACTTCGTTCCGCGGGATCGTCATGCCGACCCCGCCAGGGATGCGCAGGGTGATGGCGGCGGCGTCTTCCGAATGGACCAGGCCCGCGAGCTGGCGACCGTCGTTCGTCTCGATCGTCTGCGAGGCCCAGCGGTCCTCCACGGCGCGGTTCGGATCGAGGATGTCGGTCAGCAGCGCCTCGGCCGGCTTGATCTTCACATCATTCAGCGAGGGACCCACCTCGACCCCGACGCCGTGGACCTGGTGACAGGTGATGCAGGCGGCCTTTTGGAAAACCAGCGCCCCTTTTTCCGGATCGCCGGGTCGTTTGCCGAGTTCGGCGGAGTAGGAGGCGATCAGTGCGGCGCGGTCCCCGTCGGTTTTGCCGAAAAGCTCGACCGCGAGCGCCTTGACCTCCTCGTTGGTCGAGCGGCCGTAGCTCCAGCGCGCCATTGGCGGCATGATCGCCGGGCTGATCTCGCCGGCCTTCATCCGCTTCATCAGGGCGAGGCCGGTGGTCGGGCTGGCTGTGATCAACTCGAGTGCCTCGTGACGGACCGCGGGCGGCAGCGAGGCCCAGCGCTCGAAGAAAAAGTCAGCGACCACCTCGCGTTTGTCGCGGGCGAGGATGCGGCAGGCGGCGGTCTGGATCGCGGGCGATTCACTGAGGGCGATCAGCGACTCGACCACCGGCTTTTTCTCCTCCCAAGGCCGCTGGGCGACCAGGGCGATCGCACCGACGCGGGCCTCCTCGGTGGCCTGGCGATCGAGTGCGATGCCGGTGGCCGACTCGAGCAGTTTGGCGAGGGCCGCGGTGCCCGTGCCGAGCTCGGGCAGCTTCGCGCTGATGATCGCGCCGAGAGAGCGTTGCTTTTGAGAGCTGCGCGCGAGGCCTTCGGAGAATCCTGACACGATCGCAAAATGGCGCGGCCCGGGATCGCCCTCGAGCCGTTGCAGCAGGCTTCCCCATTCGGCCAAGTCGCCGCGGGCGGCGATCATTCTCGCGAAATCGGCAAAGACCGCGTTGGTTTCCGCGGCGGGTTTCGCAGTGAAGGCCGCATCGTCGAGCAGCGCCAGCATGATCTCGCTGGCGAGTCCCGGGGCCGAGGCGAAGATCGCCTTGCGCAGCCACGTGTCGTCGGGGGCCGCCGCCACGTAGCGTGTCAGTGACCCGGGCGACCAGGCCAACTCGGGATGCAGCGAGATCGCGAGAAAACGGAAGCGCTCGGCATCTTTGTCGAGCGCGGCGGTGATGGCGTCGTGGAGCTGGGCATCGATTCCGGTCTCGCTCGCTGCAAGCAGGAGGTTCTCGAGCAGTCCTGATTCGCTCTCGCGCTGCAGGCATTGGCGCAGCAGGGCGGCGTCGAGCGCGTTGAGCCCCGCCAGCGTCCAGATCGCGTGGGCTTTCGTGCGTGGATCGGGGGCCGAGGCGGCGAGTTCCTTCAGCGCGGGCACCACCGAGGCATCGCCTTTTTCCACGAGCAGACGCTGGGCGGTGGTACGCTGCCAGCCGTTCCTGTGTCCTAACAAAGCCACCAGCTCAGCGGCGTTATCCGGAAGCGCCTTCGGGGCCCCGGCCTTGCCGCCCTTCGGCACCAGTCGCCAGATCCGGCCCTGGTCGAGACCGGCGCGCATGTAGTGCGACTTCGCGAACTCTTGGGGGAAAAAGCGGGCATGGTCGATGAAGCGCCGGTACATGTCGCAGATGTAGAGCGCTCCATCGGGACCGGTGCGGACCTGCACGGGGCGGGTCCATTCATCACCCGAAACGAGGAAGTCTTTCTTTTCACCCACCCGCTCGGCGGCGAAGCTGGCACCCTGCGGCACCAGCCGGTTGCGGGTCACGAGCTGGCCGGTCGGATCGCAGACAAAAGCCTCGCCGGAGAGCTCCGGCATCAGGTCGCCACGGTAGATGCCGATGCCGCAGGCGGCGGTGTGGGTGCCGGCATGCGCCGCCGAGGTCGTGTGGCTGAGCGCGAGCGGATAGACCGGCGCGCCGGGCGGCTGGATGTCCTCGTGCCCGACCCCGATGCCCGCGAGGGGATTGCGGCGCACCGCCTCGAGCGGCATCACCGCAAACATCACCGGGTTGCGGTTGCTGCAGAAAAAGTGGCGCCCGTAGTCATCGAGGGTGCCGCCGAACTGCCCCGGACCGGTGACGGGTTCGATCGTCCCATCACGGGGATCATAGCGCAGGTTCAGCTTCGTGATTTCCTGGGGCTGGTCGGGATGGTCCGCGGGATAGATCTGTTTGCCATCGAGGCCGTTGCTGAACCAAACGTGGTTGTCGAGTCCATAACGCGGGCTGGAGACCTGGAGCTGGTTGTGGTTCGGTTCGTTGAGTTGGAAGATCGGCTTGCGCACATCGGCGATGTCATCGTGGTCGGTGTCCTCAAGGAACAGGATGGCCGTGCGGGTCGTCGCGAGGATGCCACCTTTCATCGGCAGCAGTCCCTGGACGTGGTCGAGTTGGTCGGCCCAGGTCACCGCTTTGTCCATGCGCCCGTCGCCATTCGTGTCCGTCAGCAGCCGGATCCGCGAGAGGTGGGGGCCGCCATCTTCCACTGGCGTCGGGTAATCGCCCATCTCCGCGACGAACATGCGGCCGCGTTCATCCCAGGCCACGTCGACGGGATCACAGGTGATCGGCTCCGCCGCGGCGATCTGCATTTCGTAGTCGCCATCGATCTGCCATTGAGCGGCGCTCTCCTCCGGGCTCAGGGGAAAACGACGTGGCAGGATGCTTTCGCCGCTCACCGAGTAACCCATGTCCTTCGAGCCCTCTTCGGCCGCCCATTTTTCCTTGAAAGCACCGAGCGGATGCAACTCGAGCCGACGGATCTGGCAGGCCGCGAACTCGCTTTGCAGACCAACGAAACCCTGGGTCGGATGACAATCGAGGACCTCGTTGACGAGTTCACCATTGAGGAACAAGCGGATCGTGTCGCCCTCACAGATCGCCTCGAGCCGGTTCCATTCGCCGACGGGATTTTCGAGGTCCTTCGGGGCACGGTAGCCCTTCACATCGGCCCAGTTTTCATCGCGGTCGCGCCAGTTCACCCGCGCCATGGTTTTGCCCTCGAGCGGGAAGGTCTTCGCCTCGCCCCCCGCTTTCCAGACCGGTTCGCCATCGCGGTCGAAGCGCACCTCGGCGGTGACTTTCGTCGGGGCGATCTTTCCCGCCGCGTCCTTTGCCGCCAGTACGAGGATGTCGCCGCTACCGCCCTCGATCAACTGCGCCTCGATCGAGTTCATCCACGTGTTGCCGTAGGCACCGTCGTCACCGTAGGCGTGGAGCAACAGGCCGCAGTCGCGGGCCCGATCGGCGCGCGAGCCGAGGGTGCGCTCGCCCCACCGGTATTCGATCACCAGATGGTAATCACGGTAGGCCGCCTTCGTCCGCAGGTAGCCCATGCCCTCGCCGCTCACGCGCATCGTGCCATCCTCGCCGATCGCCCAGATCTTGCGGGGATCATCGCTCAGCGTCACCGCGGGATTCAGGTGCGCCGTGAACTCCTGCAACGAGGGATCGGCGAGAAGGTCCACCACGGATTTCGGCGCGGTCACCTCCTGAGCGCGCAGACCGTGGGGAGTGAGGGAAAACGCGAGGAGAAAAAAGAGGGACCGCAACATGGACCGAGTCTAGCGATCCCATCGCCCCGTGGAAAGCCCGCAAGGCGACGCCATTGCGCGAGTCGAGCTGGCGCAAATCAGTTCACGTCCGTGAACACCGCCTGCACGTCCTCGTCGTCCTCGAGCTTGTCGAGCAGCACCTCGATCTCGTTCATCTGCTCCTCGGTGTAGTCTTTCGGATTCGCCGGGATCCGCTGGGCCGCCGCCTTCTTGATCTCGATGCCGAGACCTTCGACCCCCGCGGTGAGCTTGCCGAAATCAGTGAAGTCGGCATAAGCGTAGGCCGTGCCCTCGTTCACCTCCATCTCCTCCAGGCCCGCGTCGATCAGGCTCAGTTCGATCTCCTCGATGTCCATGCCCGGCTTCACCTCGAACTCGACCACCGCCTTGCGTTTGAAAAGGAACTCCAGCGAGCCCGTCGGCAGCAACTGGCCGCCCGCCTTGTTGAAATAGGTCTTGATGTTCGCCACCGAGCGGTTCGTGTTGTCCGTCGCGCATTCGATGAAGATCATCACGCCGTGCGGGCCCTTGCCCTCGTAGTTCACTTCCTTGATGTCCGCCGCATCCTTGCCCGAGGCACGCTTGATCGCGTTCTCCACGTTGTCTTTCGGCATGTTCGCCGCCTTGGCCTGCTGGATCGCCAGGCGCAGCTTCGGGTTGTTGGCGGGATCGGACCCGCCCTCCTTCGCCGCCATCGTGATGGCCTTGCCGATCTTCGGAAAGGCCTTGGACATCTTGTCCCATCGCGCCTCCTTCGAGGCCCGCCGATATTCGAATGCTCTACCCATGTGTGCGAGACTCTTGCAACGGTTCGCCGGGCTTGGCAAGGCGGATTCCGCGAGCCCCGGCACCCCGGCCTAGCGCCGGCGCAGCGCCTCCGCGATCACGATCACCGGAAAGCCATCCCGCACCGGGTAGGCGCGCGATCCGTCCTCGTTCACCAGCGCGCCATCGCAGGGCGGGTCGGCCTGCCATTGCGCCAACTCCGCCGCATCCGCCACGTGGAGACGCTGCCCCGTCTCGGGACACACCAGCATCGCCACCACTTCCTCGCTCAGGGTCAGGTCCATCGTCTTCAATAAAGAGGCACCGCGGGATCGATCTCGCGCGACCAGGCGTTGATGCCGCCCTGCACGTGGCAGACCTTTTCAAAACCCGCGTCCAGCAGCAGTTGCAGGGCCTTGGCACTGCGGCCGCCAGCCTTGCAGTGGATGATGGTCTCCGCTGCCGGGTCGAGCTCGTCGAGACGGTCGGGCAGTTCACCCAGCGGGATCAGGGTCGCGCCGGGCAGGCTCGCCACTTCGAACTCCGCCGGCTCGCGCACGTCGAGCAGCACCAGAGGTTTCGTTTCTTTCAAGCGCGCCGCGAGGGCGTGCACGTCGATTTCGGGTAGGGCAGGGGAGGGCATGTCGCAGGTAAACTCGATGTCGTTCAGATCGGTCAGGGTAGGGGACTCGCCGCAGATGGCACAGCGCGGATCGCGGCGCAGTTTGATTTCGCGGAAGCGGAAGGACAAGGCGTCGAAATGCACCAGCCGCCCGATCAGCGGATCGCCTATGCCGAGGATCAGCTTCACCGCCTCGTTCGCCTGCATCGCACCCACGATGCCCGGCAGGATGCCCAGCACCCCACCCTCGGCACAGCTCGGCACTTGGCCCGGCTCCGGCGGATCCGGAAAGAGGCAGCGATAACACGGTCCGCCGAGATGCGGCGCGAAGACCGAGACCTGGCCCTCGAAGCGGTAGATCGAGCCATACACGTTCGGCTTGCCGGTGAGCACGGCGAGATCATTCGAGAGATAACGCGTCGGGAAGTTGTCCGTGCCATCGATGATCACGTCGTAGTCCGCCGCCAGCGCCCGGGCATTCTCCGCACGGAACCGTGTCGCGTGGGTCTCCACCACCACCTCCGGATTGATCGCCGCGAGCCGCTCGCGCGCCGAGTCCACCTTCAGCCGGCCCACGTCCCCCGTGTCGTGCAGGATCTGGCGCTGCAGGTTCGACAGATCCACCCGGTCATCATCCACGATCCCGATCCGGCCGATTCCCGCCGCCGCCAGATACAGCGCCACCGGCGATCCCAGCCCGCCCGCACCGATGCACAGCACCCGCGCCGCCTTCAGCCGTTGCTGCCCCACGCTCCCCACCTCTGGAAGCGTCACGTGCCGAGCGTAACGCGACCACTCCTGCGGCGCGAGGTCCATCGCCGCCGCGCGGGTGACGCTGATCAGGGGATCCATGGGGTTTTCAGGCAAGAAAAATAGACGGATACTTACGAAGGCATCGCTCTATAGGCAAATTCCAATCCGGCAAAAGCCCGCGGCACTAAGCCGCGCACGGGCGTAACCTGTCGGAGGTTCTCTGTGTATCCCCCATCCCATCCATGAAACTCCAGTTCCCTCCCCGATTCCTCGCCTTGTGCGTCGGCCTCGCCCTGTTGCCCGTGCACGCCGATGATCTCAAATACACCGACCTCGAGAAAAAGATCGTCCTCGACAACTCGCCCATCGCCGCGCAGGGCGGTGCCGTTGCCTCCTACTCGGCCGCTTTGGAGAAGGTCATGCCCGCCGTCGTCACCGTTTTCTCATCCCGTGCCGTCTCCTCGGACCGCAACCCCCAGCAGGAGGAACTCTTCCGCCGCATGTTCCCCGACATCCCCGAGGACTTCTTCGAGCGGCAGCAGAAAGAAGGCGGGCGTGAGGAGGGTCTCGGCTCCGGCGTCATCATCTCCGAAGACGGCTACATCCTCACCAACAACCACGTCGTCGGCGACGCCGACGAGATCAAGGTCACTCTGCCCAGCGACAAGTTGAAAGACTACGTCGCCAAAGTCGTCGGCGCCGATCCCCAGACCGACGTCGCCCTGATCAAGATCGACGCCAAGGACCTGCCCCACGTCACCATCGGCGACAGCTCCAGCCTCAAGATCGGCGATGTCGCCCTCGCCGTCGGCAACCCCCTCGGCCTCGAGCAGACCGCCACCATCGGCATCATCAGCGCCGTCGGCCGCAGCGACCTCCGCATCGTCGAGAACGGCTACGAGAGCTTCATCCAGACCGACGCCGCCATCAACCGAGGCAACTCCGGCGGCGCCCTCGTCGACGCCCAGGGCCGCCTCATCGGCATCCCCACCGCCATCCAGTCCGGCATGTCTGGTGGCAACATCGGCATCGGTTTCGCCATCCCCTCGAACATGGCCCTCAACATCGTCCAGCGCCTCCTCGACGGCGGCGGCGTCGTCAAGCGCGCCGCGCTCGGCGTCGGCCTCCGCGACCTCGACCCCAACATGGCCAAGGCCCTCGGCCGCGACACCCGCGAGGGCGTCATCGTTGGCGAAGTCTTCGAGGGCACCCCCGCTGAAAAAGCCGGCATCAAACCCGGCGACCTCATCATCGGCTTCAACGGCAAACCCGTCACCAACGTTACCCAGCTTCGTCTCGATATCAGCAACACCACCCCCGGATCCGAGACCTCCTTCAAGATCATCCGCAAGGCCAAGGAGATGGAGGTCAAAGTCAAACTCGGCGAGCTCGACAAGGTCCTCGCTGGCGCCACCGGCCCCTCCAAGTCCAAAGGCGGCGCCAACGACGAACTCGTCAGCGGCGTCACCATCGATAACATCGACGAAGACACCCGCAAGAGCCTCCAGCTTGCCGACACCGTCCAGGGCGTCATCGTCAAGAGCGTCGAGGATGACTCCGAGGCCGCCAAAGCCGGCCTCTCCCCCGGCATGGTCATCACCCAGGTCGATCAGGTCGAGGTCACCGATCTCGACTCCGCCAGGAAGCTCGTCGACGAGTTTGACGGCGAGGTCCTCCTCGTCCAAGTCTACGCCAACGGACGGCGCGACATTCTCGCCATTCCCGTGAAAAAATAACCCCGACCTTGCCGTGAGTGGTGGCCCCCTCAGTCCCGGGATCTCCCGGCTCGATCAGGAGTCCGTCGCCACTCACGGCTGGCAGGTCCGCATCCAGTCGAAAGGCGTCCGCTACGGACGCTTTTTTTCCGACCGCCTCTGGGGCGGACGCGACGGCTCCCTTGAGGCCGCGATCCGTTATCGCGACCGTCTCGTCTCCCGCATTCATCGGGTTCAAGCCGAGGGAGCCATCTCGGCCCGCTCCAGGCAGATCCCCGATCCGCGCAATCGGTCCGGGGTCGTGGGAGTCAGCCGCGTCGTCCAGCGCAGTGCCGCAGGTGTGGAGTATCACTTCTGGCAGGCGAGCTGGACCAACGTCGAAGGGAAGCGCGTCGTGATGCGCTATTCGGTCTTGAAGTATGGCGACGATAGGGCACGCGACATGGCCTGCGAGTCGCGGCGGAAGGCGGGAGGATAAGGGTTGGCAGGGGGGGAGTGAAAAGTCGCTTCCGTTAGCGGATGAAAAGCTTTACCGCTTGAATGCACGATGGTTTTCTGACCATACATGCTGAATGAGCGGAGGCGGAGATGAACCGGGCCTGGAAACGGGCCCTTCTAAGAGGACTGACTTCCGATTCAACGCGTTTATCAGTTATCGACGCAGCGATGGTGGAACCGTGGCGAGATGGCTGAGACAGTGGCTTCGCGGCTACCGATTGCCGGCTCCGGTCATGAAACGGCTTCCCTCGGATCTTCGCACGACCAAGCAGCTCAGCGTGTTCATTGACGAGCAGTACAGCCGTGGAGTTGCCGATTATTATGTGGAGAATATTCTTCCTGCACTGAATACCTCGGAGTTTCTGATCGTGATCGCTTCGCCGTCTTCCCTGCTGCCCCTCGAAGATGGAAGTCAAAACTGGGTGGAGAGGGAAATTGGCGACTTCCTTGCAACTGATCAGAGGGCGAATGTGATAATTGTCGCCACCCGGGAGTTTGCTACCGATCCCGCCCGGATTGCACAACTGCCCGGTGGACTGCTGAAGGTATTCCCGAGGATTCAGGTAATTTGTCCCGGGTCGGTCTCGTGGTCCCGCCTCCTCCGATTTCGGAGCTTCTGGAAGGCGCGTGATGCGGCCCTGACATGTGCGGCGAGCCTCTTTCAGATTCCTCCGGAACTGATGCCCCTCTTGCGGGAAGAGGATGCCAGGAAGCGCCGGAACGAACTCGTGATCACTGGCGTGGGGATGCTCGCGGTCCTGTCGGTTTGCGTGGGACTGGTGATGATGAAGGTCGACGCGGAGGAACGTGAACTCGTCGGCATTCTCGAGTCCTCCCAGGAGTTCCTAGACGGATTCGGGGAACTCTCGGGGGTCGAGAATCTGGCGGGACGGCACGAGTCGAATCGGGTCAGGCTGAACGATGTCGTCGAACGCCGCGGGATCGCGGCCGTTCCCCCCCGGGTGCTGGCGACCTTGGCTAGCCTCAACCTGAACGTGCTGGCGAACCATCGGATCGGAATCGTCCGGAGTGGAGTTTCGGAGGGCGAACTAACGGAGCAAACCTTGGGATTGATCAACGAACTGATGCGGCGCGAGCCGGAAAACCCAAGGCATCTTGACTTGGAACTGCGCTATCACGAGTTCATGGTGAATACGGGAGGCGGTCCTTCCCGGATCCCGCCCCCGGAATCGCTGAGAATCTGTGAGGCACATTTCCGCAAGCTCGATCCGGGCGAAGCGGCGACAGCCGACTGGATTGCCCGGGATCTTTTCATCCGCACCTTGGGCATCCAGGAACGGCTTCGTCGGCAATCGCCGGATCTCGATCCCTACATCGTCGAGTCCATCCGGATCGCCGATCAAGCCGGAACGAGATTCGAAAACGACGCGGCAGTGGCCGACCGGCGGGCCGGGGTCTACCGCTCCGTCTCGGCGGTGGAAGAGACCAGGGCGAATCCGGCGGGCGCGCTGAAGTTTCTGGCGAAAGTGGAGGAGGCGGCCATGATCTCCAAGGATCCGCTGACCCTCGTCGACATGCACCGGCAGAGCGCGAGGGCGCGGTTGGCGACCGGAGCCATCGCCCAGGGGATTTCCGACTACGAATCCAGCATCTCGTGGAGCGAGCAATTCCTCGGATCGCCCGGTGAACGATCGCCGTTCGGAGGACTCGCATCGGCTCAGGCGGAGATCGAACAGATCCAACGGGCCAGCCTGGTCCAAGACTACATGTCGCTCTGCCAGGCGCTCAACATGACCGGGCAAGCTCCGGATCTCGAGAGAATCAGCACCTTGCTGGAAAAGGCCTCGGCCGAGTTGAATCGATTGCACGAAGGGGGCGTCCCTCCCGGATTGGTCGAGTTGCCTGATGCCCGGCTATTTTGGTTCAAGGCCCAGTTGGCGGCGATGAAGGGTGACGCCGTTGGCGCCGAAGCCTTTTTTGCCGAAGGCAGCGTCGCCGCGAGGAAAAATCTGCAAGCGGTTTCGTCGTCGAACCTCCTGGAGATCGCCATCTCGTGCGATATCGCCCTTTTCGAGCTTCACCTCGGCAAAGGAGACGAGCGAAAAGCCCGCGAACGGCTCGCAGGCTTGGAAGAGATCGCAAGGCTGGCGAAGGTTCCCTTTGTTTCACCTCAAAGGGAGATTTACTCCGCTCAAAACCATCTGCGGAGGGCCAGGCTCGAAAAAATGACCGGGAATCTCCGGGATTTCGAAGCTTCCTTCATCCTGGGTGTCGATGGTTTGATCCGCAACCTAGATGGTCCGGATCCGAACTTGGCGCTGGTTCACGAATTGGCAGTTGCTTTGTTGTCAGGTGGTCCCGAACTGGTCGGCTCCAATCCGGCAAAGATACGACACTGGACCAGAACGACGCAGCGACTGCTTGAACTCGTTCCGGACCAGTCTCGCAACGAGTTGTGGAAACATCAGCGCGAAGCGATCCGGGAGTTGGCGGCTCGTGTCGCTGACACGATCAAGTGAGAGAGGCACCTACGGCGGACTTTCCGGCGAACGGAGTGGTCATCGTCAACGCCGCAACCAATCCGCGAGTTTCGCTTTCCCCGCCGGGGTCATCTTCGTCTCGCCGACGGGGACGTTGTGGAGGGTGGGGCATTCCTGGAGGATGGGGATGACGGCGTCGGTGACGGGGGTGCCGTCGAGGCGCAGGTAGCCGAGCGGCAGCTTCATCAGCGGGCGCAGGCCCTCGTCGCTGATCTGGGCGTAGGTGAGCATGAGGTAGTCGATCTTTTCGAGCTGGGCGATGGCGGGCAGGTAGGCGTCGGTGGTGCGATTGCCGTTGATCTTGAGCGTGGTGAGCTCCTTGAAGCGGGGCATGGCGCGGGCGAATCCCTCTGGGGTGAAGGTGACCTGATACTCCGGCGCGTTCCCGAGGCTGAGATCCTTCAGCCCTGGCAGGGCGAGCGAGATGGCGTCGAGGCCGGCATCGTTGGTCGGGACATCGCCGAGGTAGAGGTGTTCGAGGGCCTTGAAACCCTTGATGCCGGCGAAACTCTCGCCGGTGAAGGTGGTGCTCTTCCCGATGGCGAGTTCGTTCAACTTGCCGAGCGTGGCGATGGTCGCCATGCCCTCGGGTCCGGGATCGGTGGTGGGCAGGTCGAGGCGATCGAGGTCTCGCAAGCGCGCGAGCTGCCGGTAGTGTTCGGCTTTGAAGGTTTTGACGCCGAAGAGATTGAGAGATTTGAGCTTGGAGTTGGCGGGCAGGGCGGTGAGGAAGCTGCCGTCGACGCTCTGCTCGACGAGTTCGAGCTCCTCGAGATCGGGCAGGCTGGAGAGGATGCCGAGCATGGCGTCGGTAACGGGTGCGGGGGTGTTGGCGAAGTTGTCACCGCTGAGAACGAGCTTGCGCAGCTTTTTGAAGCGGGCGAGTTGGGCGATGCCCTCGGCGCTGAGGGTGGGGCTGTTGCTGGAGAATTCGACGAGGCCGGGGGGCAGGTAACCGAGCCCGACCCCGGTGAACTGGCGGATGCCGTAGCCGCCGATCCGGAGGGTCTCGAGTTTCCTGAGTCCGGAGAGGTGGGCGAAGGCGGCGTCGTCGAGGTTCTCGGCGGGCAGACTGAGGATGCGGAGATTGACGAGGCCGCGCATCTCCTCGATGGGCACCTGGCCGGGGTTCTTGGTGAAGCCGATCTCCTCGAGCGAGGGGACGCGACCGATCAGGGTGAACCACTCTCGTTCCGAGGGCTCGCCTTTGAAGCTGAGTTCGTAAACGCTGAGCCGGACGGGGGTGAGCTTGCCCTTGGGCAGGGCGGCGCCCTTTTCGTAGTTGGTGGTGCCGCCCTCTTCGGCGAGGCCGATGGTGCCACCCTTTTGCAGGATCCATTCGCAGAGTTTGCGGATCTCTTCCTGGCTGGCGGGCGGGGGCGCGGGCAGGATGTCGGCGGCGGAGAGCGGGGCCGGGGCGGAGACTGGAGCGGTGGCGAGCGGTGGGGTGGGGGCGGCGTTTCCAGAAGAGCCGAGGTGCTCGCGCACGGCTTTGACGCGGAGGGCTCCGTCGAGGTTCTGGGCGCGGGTCAATTCCTCCTGATAGGCACCGAGGGCGCGGTCGTAGGCGGCGTTGAGCGGTTTGGCGGATTCGGCGCGCTTGGCGAGCAGGCCAGCCATCTGGTCGCGCCAGGTCTGACGGAGTTTTTTGAGCGAGGCGGGCGTGGTTTCGTTGTCGGCATCGGGAACGGCTCCGGATTTTTCGATCGCTTCCTTCTCCCCGCGCATGGCGAGGGCCTCGTCAAGTTGTCCTCCCGCGGAGGCGGTGGCCAAAGAGCGATCGATCGCGGCGAGATATTTCGTGTTGAGTTCTGAGACCGCGGCGCGGTGGCCGGTGTCGATCTGTTGGTCGAAGGCGTCGAGGTAGGTCTTTTCCAGTTCGTTCAGTCGCTGGGTAACCTGATCGGGCGGGGCTGGTTTCTCCGGCGTCTCATCAAGTGCCAAAGCGAGCCGGAAACCGGCGACGTAAGCCTCGGTGTTGGATGTGGGAATGCGGAGGTCAGATGGCCGGAATTTGATGGTGGTCGACTTTCGGAAAGGGCCGTAGTTGCCGTAGTCGCAGCCGAGGATCGCCGCCTGACCATCGACGGTGGTGGTGATCTCCCACACGTTCCCTCCGAGATCGTGAAATCCATTCGGATTGGCTTGGAAACTTCCGACAGGTGCGGTGAGTTCGTAAGGATCATCGCCGCCCTGGTAGTTGCCCGCCTCTCCCGGCTTCCTGTCGCCCCAGGGAAATTGCCGGTCGAGCAGGGACAGCAGATCGGCTTCGGTTTTCTGCTCTGGTTCGGCGATGTCCTGACCGACGGCCAAAAGCCATTCGCGGGTGGAAGGTAGGCGATAGGCACGATCTTCCTTCGCAGAGAGCCAGCGGGCAAAAGCGGCGGCATCGTCCCGACTGATCATGGTCACGGGATGATTCTCCTCGATGGGTAGCTCCTTTCCAGCGAAGCGGGGCTGTTTCCAACTCTCGTCAATGCCCTCGCTTTCGGCGGCGTAGGCGGCGTAGTCTTGCCGACGAGTCTCGTGGACCGCCATGAGGACCCGGGTGCCCGGCACGGGCACGAATGGGATCCCGAGCGAGTTGGTCCAGGGTGCATCAGAGGTAGCCTCGGCCGGAGACGCGGCGGAGGTGGGCTTTGGCTGGGGAGGTGCGGGCGCGTCTTCCGGAGATTTCACCACCGCTGCGATGGCGACGGCTTCTGCCGGTTTGGGTTCCGATGTTGTTACCAAGGGCGGCGCGGGTAGTGGATTGGCGGCTCGAACGGAGATCGGTGCGGGAGTGGTCTCGACGACAGGTTTTGGCTCCGGCGTGGCAGCGACCGGCGCTGGCGCGATCAACACCGCGGCTGGCTCGGGGTCCGGCGTTTGGTGCTTCCAGAGAGAAAATCCACCGATCGCGGTAATGAGGATCCCGATCACGACGAGGAGCAGTGCCAGGGATTTTTTCCGCGGCAAGGTCGCGGGCGGGCGAGTCGTGGGTAAGGCGGTGTCCCCTTTTTCACGAGGCAGGGGCGAGGTCAGGATCTGATCGAGCGCCGACCGGATCTCGGTGGCGCTCTGATATCGCTCGTCGCGGTCCGACTCCATCGCCCGGGCGATGATGTCGTCGAAGCGGGGATCGCTGCCGTGCTTTTCACCGGGCATGAGCCAGCGCCCGCGCGGGATCTCCCCGGTGAGCATGTTGTAAAGCATCACCCCGACGGCGTAGAGATCGGCGCGACCATCGACGTCCATCCCCGACACGAGCGCCTCGGGTGCGACGAAGTCGGGCGTGCCCATGGCCATGTTCGATTTCGTGAGACCGCCGCCGCCGTCGTGCTGCTTGGCGAGGCCGAAGTCGGCGACCTTGATCTCGCCCTCGCGGTTGACGAGGATGTTGGCCGGCTTGATGTCGCGGTGAACGACCCCGCGGGCGTGGGCGTAGGCGAGGGCGTCGCAGACGTGGGCGGTGATGGCGAGGGCGTAATCCTCGGGCAGGCGGCCCTGGGCGGCGATCATTTGGGCGACGTCGGTGCCGTCGACGAACTCCATCACGAAGTAGAGCAGACCGGTGCTGGTCTCGCCGAAGTCGAAGACATTGACGATGTTCGGATGGTTCATCCGCGCCATGGTGCGGGCTTCGTTCTTGAAGCGCTCGACAAAGTTCGCCTCGTCGTCATCGAGCAGATCGCCGGGCAGCACCTTGATGGCGACGGTGCGATCGAGGCTGGTCTGCACGGCCCGGTAGACGGCGCCCATGCCACCGGCACCGAGCAGGCTGTCGAAGGTGTAGGCGGGCAGCAGCGCCTGCATCAAATCCAGCGGCGGCGGGCGCCAACGCCCGCGTCCCGAAGCGGCTGGAGGTGGATCGTCCACGGACACGATTGAAATGAACCGGGGCCCCCGCGGCAAGCCTTCGTTTTCAGGAAATTCGTAAAAAAACGCGAGACAAGAGGGGAGAATGTGCCAAATCGTCTTTTTAACGGGGTTTCCCCGGTATCCGTACCGGGTAGCGCTCCGTTGTTTCTTCAACACTCATATGAATCCTCAGCGATCCTTGACCCTCCACGCCGTGTTTGCGGCGGCGGCCCTCAGCGCGACCGGCTTTGCCGGTGATTATGGAAAGAGCCCGATTGATAAGAACGTGATCCCCGCGGACCCGTGGGATGACGCGATCCGGCCGATCACGAACCCGACCCTTTTCGACCTCGCCGTGCCGAGGACGCAATTGCACCCGATCTTCATCTACAACGCGATGCCCGACCTCGTCGAGATCGCCGGGGGCGGCCTGGTGCCGCTGGGCGGCGACTTCCAGGTCTACGCGGTGCAGTTTGAATACGCCTTCAACGATCGCCTCTCGCTGAACGCGACGAAAGACGGCTACATCGTCTTCGATCCAGACAGCACCCTGGCCGATCACGAGGGCTTCGCGAATGTGGCGCTCGGTCCGAAGTACGCCTGGCTGCTGAAGCCGGAGCAGGGCCTCGCCTCGAACGTGCAACTGCTCTACGAAATCCCGATGGGCAACACCGACGTCTGGCAGGGCGAGGGCGACGGCACGCTGATCCCCTCGGTCTCGACGCTGAAGCTGGCGGGCAACTGGCAGTTCGCCAATCAGTTCGGCTTCAAGCTGCCGGTCGATAACGATGCGGAGAGCACGATGTTCTACACCAGCGCGCACGTCAGCTACAAGGTCTGCGAATGGATCCGCCCGGTGGTGGAAGTGAACTGGTTCCACGTGATCGACGAAGGTGATGGCGCTCGCCGCTTCGGCAACCAACTCGGCGGGGCGCTGCCCTCGGTGATCGCCTTCGAGGGCGGCGACCTGGTCAACTGGGGCGCGTTGAACGCGGGTGCGAACGAAGACTTCGTGACCGGCGCGGTGGGCTTCCGCCTGACGCCTCCCGGCAAAAATTACGACATCGGTTTTGCGTGGGAGACACCCCTGACCGACGAAGAGGTCGGCCTGATCGACAGCCGCTTCACGGTGGACATGGTGGTCCGGTTTTGATCTGCCACTTCCCAACTTCGAAACTTCAACCCACCCTCCGTCGCGGACCTTCCGTGGCGGAGGGTTTTTTGTGGCCTGATCAGAAGCGCAGGATCGAGAGCAGCAGGGTGAGCGTGAGGGGATGACGCGGCATAGGAACGGCAGACCGTATCGAAGCACGCCCGCGCCGTGTCAATGGGAACGGGAGGGTAGGCGCCGGAGCGACCATGGTTCACGAAAAGGCTCGCCATCGTCGCATTGATCCGGCACACATCGTGAACTCCGAGTGGAATGAACCCGATGAATCCCGACCCGCCCCGATCTCCGATGCCGGCTTTTGTCGGGGGCCGTAACATCGCCTTGAAACTCCCGCCGCACCTGTTCGAATCGACGAGAGCCTTCTATCTGGACACGCTGGGGATGGCTCCGATCGATGAACTCGCGCCTGCGGTGGTGGTCCGGTTCGGAACTATCCATCTCTGGCTCGATCGTGTCGAAGGGCTTGGGGCGCCGGAAACCTGGCTGGAGGTGGTTACCTCGGACCTGGGGGCGGCCGGTGAGCATTTCGCGGCGAGTGGTGTCGAGCGATGCGACGAGGTCGAGGCGCTGCCCGAGGGATTTCCGGGCTTCTGGATCCGGAGTCCGGCAGCGGTCGTCCACCTCGTCTCGTCCGCCGAGGATGGCGAATCCGGAGGGCAAAAGGAGTTGTCACCCGGCGATGATTTCACTAATCAGGACCGATGAAATACCAGCTGCTCGGATTGTCTCTGATCCTGATCATTTATGGTGCCGCCGCCCGCGAGTTCACCTCGGCGGATGGTCGCAAGCTCAACGGCGACCTGGTCGCCCACGCCGGTGACCAGGTCATCCTGAAGGTGGGCGCGAAGGAGTTCGTCATCGGCGTGGCGAACTTCTCGGTCGACGACCAGCAATACATCAAGGCATGGATCGCGGCGAACCCGGGAGCGGTACGCTACAAGTTCGGCTATTTCTTCGACTTCGAGGAGGACCGCAGCGGCCGGTCGCAAGCCAAGGCCCCCGGTGGCATGATCGACGACAAACTCAAGGTGATCCCCTACGAATGCGAGATGGTCGTCTTCAACAAGGAGGTCGCACCGGTGGAGGGCATCCAGATCCGCTACGAGATCTATGTCGACGATTATGTGAGGACGGCGGGGAACGAATTCACCAACATGGCCGTGGGCCAGAAGGCGAACGGCCGCTTGCAGTCGGTGGCGGGAAGCCTCGATGTCCCGAAGATCGATGCCGGAGGCCGGATCGACTTCTTCCGCGACTTCAACATCGAGATGTACATTGATCGTGATGGTGGCAAGACCGACGAAGCCGCCACCGACAAGGTCAGGGGCGTGCGTCTGCGGATCTACAAAGATGGCAAGGTGATCGGCGAGGAATCGGCCGGCGAGATGGGACGCAGCGTCGATGACATCTCCTGGCAGGATACCGAGCCGAGCGGCGAGACCCGGATGAAGTAGGGATCACTCCGCCCGCAGCGAGGCCATGTCGATAGAGAAGCGATACTTCACATCGGACTTCAGGAGCCGCTCGTAGGCCTCGTTGATCTGCTGGATGGCGATCACCTCGACGTCGGAGGTGATGCCGTGCTGGCCGCAGAAATCGAGCATTTCCTGCGTCTCGGCGATGCCGCCGATGAGCGATCCGGCGAGACGTTTGCGACCGAAGAGCAGGCCAAAGGCCGAGACCGGCAGCGGTTTGTCGGGGGCCCCCACGAGGGTTAGGGTGCCGTCGATGGTGAGCAGATTGAGATAGGCGTTGATGTCATGGTCGGCCGAGACGGTGTCGAGGATGTAGTCGAAGCTGCCCGCGGCCCGCTGCATCGCGTTGGCATCGCGGGTGACAATGACCTGATCGGCTCCGAGCCGATGGGCGTCTTCCGCCTTACCCGGCGAAGTCGTAAGGACGACGGTGTGCGCCCCGAAAGCACGCGAGAACTTCACGCCCATGTGGCCGAGACCGCCGAGACCGACGATCCCGACTTTTTTGCCGGCGATGTCGCCCCAGCGGCGGATCGGGGAGTAGGTGGTGATCCCCGCGCAGAGCAAGGGCGCGACGCCGGCCAGGTCGAGATGGGCCGGAACCTTCAGGGTGAAATGTTCGTCGACCACGATGCTGCTCGAATAACCACCATAGGTGACGGGGGCGGTGCCATGCGAATCGGGCGAGTTGTAGGTGAAGATCCCGTGCGGACAGAATTGCTCGAGATTCGCGGCGCAGGCGGGGCAGGATTGATCGGAATCGACGAGGCACCCGACCCCGACGAGGTCACCGGGCTGATGTTTCGTCACGGCCGATCCCACCCGCGTTACCTTGCCGACGATTTCATGTCCCGGGACGCAGGGATAAACCGTGGGCAGGGCGCTCCATTCGTTGCGGGCCTGGTGCAGGTCGGAATGGCAGACGCCGCAGTAAAGAATCTCGATCTCCACATCCCGGTCGGTCGGTTCACGTCGCGGAATGGGCGAAGAGGCGAGGGGAGAGCTCGGAGAAGTGGCGGCGTAGGCTTTGGCGGTGGGCATGGTGGAAGAGGTTGCGGAGGATTACGGCAGAGGGGGGCGGGAGGGATCGGGCGGGGGTTGAAGACGAGTCGGAAACGAAGGCCAAAACCTGGCCACCTCTCGCGTCGTCTTTCGCGGAAGCTTGCCCCTCCGTTCAACGGGTCGCAACACGGCGGGTACGAACCAAGCGCCCCTCCCTACGCCTCACCCGACTTCGGATTCTCCGCGAGGAGCGAGCCGATGAAAGGGAAGAGCTGCTTTTTGCGGCTGACGACGCCCTTGAGGATGAAGAGGTGCGAGTCCTTCCTTGGATAACCGATCTTCTGGCGGATCTCGACGGGGGCTTCGATGAGGAGCAGGCTGTCGTTGAGGGTGATGTCGGTGATCATGAGGCAGGCGAGGTCGAGCTGGTGCTCGCGGATCAGCCGCTGCAATTCCTCTTGGAGTGCCTCGCGGGCTGGCCAGAAGTAATCGAAGCCGATCTCCTCGACCTGGGAAATGGAGACACGGTAGCCGCTCTCCTCGAATTCCTTGCGATCGGAGCCGACAGCTTCGACAAAGTTGCCGCCGCGGAGGACGGAGCCGGCGGAGAAAAAGTCTTCCTTGAACTTGTCGACATCGACGCCGGCGATGCGGCTGGCCCACTCGAGCACGGCGCGATCCTCGTCGGTGGTGGTCGGCGAGGTGAGGTTGAGCGTGTCGGAGATGATGCCGGCGCAAATGCAGACGGCGATGGACTGGGAAGGCTCGAGGTTGTGCCCGCGGAAGGCGCTGCCGACGATGGTGCAGGTGGAGCCGACCGTCTTGTTGATGAATTGGATGGGCTCCTTGGTGACGAGGTTGCCGCTGAGCCGGTGGTGATCGAGCACCTCGATGATTTCGGCCTCTTCGGCACCGGTGACGGCCTGGGAAAACTCGTTGTGGTCGACGAGGATGAGCCGGGGCCGCTCGGGATTGACGAGGTCGGCGCGTGAGAAGACCCCGACGAGGTGGTTGGTCTCGGGATCGCAGACGGGGAAGAGAACCTGGTCGCGGTTTGATTTGAGCCGTTCCTTGATGGCCTGGAGTTTGGTCTCGGGTGAGAACGAGAGGTAGTCGGTGGAGACGGCGCTCTGGATGGAGCGGGCTCCGCGGACGAGCTGGGTCGTCGAGGCGGTGTCCCAGGGGGTGACGATGATGCAGGTGCCCTTCAGGTTGGCGGCATGGATGATGGCCTCGGAGGGGCGGTAGCCGCTGGTGATGACAAGACAGCGCACTCCGGCCTCGACCGCGTGGAGTTGCACCCCGACGCGATCGCCGGTGATGATGAGGAGCTGGTCTTTCGGCATTTTGCCGATGCGGTCCTGCATGACCGGTTCGGAGGATCCCGCCACCATCATCAGGAAGACCTGTTCGAGATCAGGGTCGGTGCCGGCGGTGACGATCTCGGCCTCGAGGATCTGCGCGATTTTTTCGGTGGAGGCGGTGACCTGGCGGGCGTACTCGCCGTGATCGTCCTTTTCGGCGGACGGGATGAGCAGGGCGAGCAGATCCTGCAGGGCGAGCATGCCATGGAGGATGCCGGCACTGTCGACCACGGGCAGGCTCCGGAAACTGCGGGCGGCCATCTTTCGGTAGGCTTCGATGACGGAGTCGTTGGCTTGCGCGGAGGTGACCTCGCGGCGGCAAATGTCGCCGGCGCGCAGGTTGATGTCGCTGATCAGCGGCGGGCGGGGCAGTCCGGCCCGCTGCAGAACCCACTCGGTGCGGGTGTTGGGCGGACCGCAACAGGCGGCGACGGCACCGGGCAGGCGGGTGCGGCTGAGCAGGTCGGCATAAGCAAGCGCCGAGCAGATCGCGTCGGTGTCGGGATTTTTATGTCCGATGACCCAGGTGGGACGGATGGCTTTGGCGGCGGTGGGGGCGTTTCCTGTCACCCGCAGAGTTTCCGCCATCCGCGGCGAGTTTCGACTGAAAAAAGCAGGCTCTTTCCGGCCATGGGTGACCGGGCGGCGCTCAGAGGAACCAAGCCGGCTCTTTTCCCGGCAGCCACTTGATGTTGCAACCGCTGCTCGGAGTCCACGGTTGGGGCAGAGGAGCCCCGGCGAGCATGGCCTCGACGGCGCGCCGCAGATCGGCGCCGTCCGGTTCGCCGCGGCCGGGCCTCGAGTCGTCGAATTGTCCGGCGTAGGCGAGTCTCAGATCCGCGTCGAAGAGGAAAAAGTCGGGCGTGCAGGCGGCCCCGTAGGCGAGGGCGACCTCCTGGGCGGCGTCATGGAGGTAGGGGAAATCCCAGCCATGTTTTGCGGCGAAGGCCGGCATGTGCTCGGGACCGTCCTGCGGATAGCGGGCGACGTCGTTCGACGCGATCGCCACGGTGGCGAGGCCTTGGGCGGCGATTTCGCTCGAAAAGGCACCGATCGCGTCAGCGAGATGGACGACGAAAGGGCAGTGGTTGCAGGCGAAAAAAAGGAGCAGACCGCGGTGGCCGGCGGCGAGGCTGGCGGGGGCATGGAGCCGACCGTCCGGCTCGGGCAGGGAGAAGTCGGGGGCGGTCGCGCCGACCGCAAGTTGGAAGGTGGAGGGGACCTCGGCCATGGATTCTAGGGAAAGGTGGAAGTTTTGCCTGTCTGGCGGGTTGACACCCTAGCGGATCGCGACTAACTGTCCCGCTCTTTTTTCCAAACCGAACCGAGGCTGACGATGGCAACTGTTGAAGTGATTCTCAAAGAAAAGATCGAGGGACTGGGCGCCGAAGCCGACGTCGTGAAGGTCAGGCGCGGTTATGCGCGGAACTTCCTGCTCCCTCAGGACCGCGCCTACGAGGCGACCAAGGCGAACCTGCGCCACGTCAATCGCCTCAAGGAAGTGCGTGCCAAGCGTGAGTCCGAGGAGCTGGCCGAGGCGGAAAACACTGCCGCCAAGCTGAAGAAGTTGCGTCTTTCCATCCCGCTTTCGCTCGGTCAGGGCGGCAAGGCGTTCGGATCGGTCACCACCGCCGACATCGCCGCGCTCATCGCCGAGAAGAGCCGCCTGACGATCGATCGTCATCAGCTCCAGCTTGAAAATCCGATCAAGACCCTCGGGTCCTTCGAGATTCCGGTGAAGCTGCATCCGTCCATCGAGGCCTCCGTCACGGTCCGCGTGGTTGCGGCCGAGGGCGAAGAAGCCGCGAAGGAATCGGACGAAGATTGATTCCGGCGCCCGGTGATCCAAGGCCGGGAATCGAAAAAATCGAAGAGCGAGGGAATCGCTTTGCGAAACGCGGGCGGGTTGCTTAGATAGCAGGCCCGCCCTTTTCGTTTTCGACGACGAGGGTGGGGCTCTCCCGTCCCCAGTCCCGCACCCGCCCGTTCCCATGCCCGAATCCAGTTCCGCCCGCAGCGGCGACTCGCTCAAGGGCGGCCCCAAGGCCGCCAAGGGCGATGGCAAACCCTTCCTCAAAGCAGTCCCGGCCGAGGATCCGCTGCGCTCGATGCCGCTCAACGCCGATGCGGAGCGGGCCGCGCTCTCCTGCATGCTGCTCGATCCGGTCACGATCATCCCGAAGGCGATCGAGAAGCTCTCGCCCGGGTATTTCTATGTGCCGGCGCACCGGGTTCTCTTCGAGACGCTCTTGCATCTCTACAAGACCCGTCCCGAGGGCAAGCTCGACCTGATCGTGCTGAACACCGAGCTCGCCAACCAGGGCAAGCTCGACGCGGTCGGCGGGCCGAAGACGGTGGCCGATCTGCTCGACGACGTGCCGACCACGGCGCTCTTCGACGACTACGCGGGCTTCCTGAAGGAGAAGTTCGTGTTGCGCCGCGTCATCCAGGACTGCACCTCCTGCGTCACCGAGGCCTACGATGGTCCTGACAATGCCGCCAATTTCCTCGACTCGGTCGAGAAGCGTGTCCTCCAGATCCGGAACGAGACCGAGAACGAAAAGGGCATCCAGGACATGCGGGTCCACGTGCTCAAGGTGATCGAGTCCATCCACGACCTATACAATGGCGAAGGCAACGCCGGTGGGGTGATGACAGGCTTCACCGATCTCGACGCGATGACGAACGGCTTCCACGGCGGCGAGATGATCGTCGTGGCGGCGCGCCCCTCGATGGGCAAGACCTCCTTCGTGATGAACATCGTGGAGAACATCGCGATCCGGAAGGACAACCCGGTGCCCTGCGCGGTCTTCAGCCTGGAAATGACCTCCGAATCCCTGGTGCAGCGGCTCCTCTGCTCGCGCGCGAAGGTGCAGATGCAGAAGTTGCGCGGCGGCTTCCTCGCCAAGACCGACTTCCCCAAGCTGATGCAGGTGGCCGGACAACTCGCCGAAGCGCCGATCTGGATCGACGACACGCCGGGGCTTTCGATCAACGAATTGCAGGCCAAGGCACGGCGCCTCAAGCAACAGCATAACATCGGCCTGATCGCGATCGACTACCTCCAGCTCCTCAAGGCCCCCGACGTCGGCAACCGCGACGGCCGCGAAAAGGAAATCGCCGCCATCTCGGGCGGGATCAAGGGCATCGCCAAGGAGCTCAACATCCCCATCATCGTGCTCGCCCAGCTCAACCGGAATCCCGATTCGCGCGGCGGAAAGCCCCGCATGAGCGACCTTCGCGAGTCCGGGTCGATCGAGCAGGATGCAGACCTCGTCGGCCTGCTGATGCGGCCCGAATACTACGCAGATGACGAGGAGGACCGCGAAAGCAAGTTCGGCGAGGCCGAGTTCATCATCGCCAAACAGCGGAACGGCCCGACCGGGGAAGTGCCGCTGACCTTCGAAAAGGCCTTCATGCGCTTCGAAAACCGGGCCAAGACGCCCGACGAGTGAGGTCCGCCTGCCGACCCTCGACCGAACCCTCTTGGGTCAACGACCGAACCCTCTCGGGTCTCCATTCCAGAGATTCCGAAAGCTCATCATTTTCCTTTGGGAATTCAGATATTTCGGCTTGCTTAATAAGAAGCCGGGATAATATAATAGGTCGGCCCTGTTCCGCATTTTTATGGTTTTTACGGAATGAGGTCGGAGATGTTCAGAATTTCAATATTCTTAATAGCCGGCCTGTATTTCTAAACCGCGTTCATGATCATTCCCATCCAACCTTGGCTCGACCTCGTGAACGGCGGCAGTTTCAACGGATCGAGCTTTCGGTCGATCCCGGCCGACGCGGGTTTGGTCCTCTCCTCCGACTGGGGTGATCCGGGCTGGGCCTCGGTGTCGCGCGGGGCGGCTGCGGTGATTCCTCTACCCGTCACCTTTGAGCGTATGGAATTTTACCACGAGTCCATCCTGGCGGCGGCGATCCTCGAAGCCTTCCAGCCCACCGCCGGAAAACAGATCTTCGACGGAACCCTCGGTGGTGGCGGACACACCGAATTGCTGCTCAAACACGAAGCCCACGTGATCGGCTGTGATCAGGACGCGGCGGCGCTGGATCATGCGACCCGGCGCTTGTCCTCCTACGGCGATGCCTTCCTGCCGGTGCGGGGGAACTTCCGTGACCTGGATGTGCTGCTGTCCGAGCACGGCATCAGCCGGATCGATGGCATCCTGCTCGATCTCGGGGTCTCGTCGCGCCAGCTTGATGATCCGGATCGCGGTTTCTCATTCCGCGAGGACGGGCCGCTCGACATGCGGATGGATGTGCGCAGTCCCTTTTCCGCCCGTGAACTGGTGAACGAGTGGGAAGAGGGAGCGATGATGCGGATCTTCCGCGAGTATGGGGAAGAGCGTCATTCGGCCCGGGCGGCTCGTGAGATCGTCAAGGCTCGCGCACTCAAGCCGATCGAGACGACCCTGGAGCTCGCCAACCTCGTGGCCCGGGTCGTGCCAAAGGTGTCGGGCAAACATCCTGCCACCCGGGTGTTCCAGGCCATCCGCATGGCGGTGAACGGGGAGCTCGAGGCCCTCGAGACGGCGCTCGAAAAGTCGGTGGGCTTGCTCGCTCCCGGGGGAGTGCTCGCCATCCTTACCTTTCATTCGCTCGAGGACCGCATCGTGAAGCGGTTTATGCATCATCGCAGCGCGCCGACGATCGATCAGGCTCACTGGACGGAACCCCGGCCGAATCCGGATTACGCCTTCCGCCTGCCTCATCGGAAGGCGGTGACGCCCGATGACGAGGAACTGAAATTCAATCCCCGTTCGCGCAGCGCGAAACTGCGGGTCGCCGTGAGGGTCTGAGCCATGGAAAAGCGCAATCGCTACAAGAATCGGGTGGGCGGAATGACGGTGCTCCGTCTCGTCCTCGGCGGAGGCCTGCTCCTCGCCACCGGCGCGGGTTTCGTGATCACGAAAAACGACCACGTTCTCCGCGCGAACCGGATCGGGGACGTGGAGACCGAGATCAAGGAGATCGAGAAGGAGATCGAGCTGTGGGAGCTGCGCATCGCCTCGGTCCGCGACCGCCAGGAACTCTCGCGCCGCCTCCGCTGGGTGCAGAGCGATCTTTCCGACATCGATGTCTCGAAGGTGATCGAGATCCGGGCCGAACAGGCTCCGGAAGCTCCCGTGGCGAGTGCTTACTGATGCGAAGATGATGGTGGACCGCGGACTCAAGACACGACTGGTGATCGGGTGCATCGCGCTCGTGGCGGCCTTGTCCGCACTGAGCGGTCGCCTGCTCCAGATCGAGGCCTTCCACAGTGAATCGCTCTCGAAGGCGGCCCGGAGCCACTACGAGGACAAGGAGCCGCTCTCGGCCCGGCGCGGCCGCATCTACGACCGCACCGGCGAGCTGTTGGCGCGCAGCCAGACGGTCTATACGCTCTACGCGGATCCGCGGCATCTTTCGGACCTGATGATCGCCTGCATCGGCCTCGGCAAGCGCGACCAGGTCTCTCCGCAGACGATCAAGGCCCGCTTTTTGCCCGAAGAGATCCTCGGCAACTACCGCGAATACATCGCCGATTGTCTCGCCGAGAAGCTGCAGCGTCCCAAGCACGAGATCGCCCGTGCCCTGAGGCAGCCGGGCGGAGCCGACATCGTGCTGGCCCGCAAGGTGGAGGATGATTTCGCCCGCGACCTCAACAAGGTGATCGACGAGCACGAACTCGGTGGGGTTTATCTCCGCGAAGGCGAGCGCCGTTATTATCCCAGCCCGCTCACCCTCACCCAGGTGATCGGTTATGTGGACGAAAAGAACGACGGCATCGCCGGGGTGGAGAAAGCCTTTGATGAAGCGCTGAAGGGCACACCCGGATACCGCTATTGTGAACGCGACCGCGAGCGCCGCGAGATCCACGCCTACCGCGGATTGCAGGTCGATCCGGTGCCGGGGAAGGATGTCTACCTGACCATCGACATGGCGCTGCAGACCGTGGTCGAGCGCGAACTGGATGCGGTCATCGATCGCTTCCGTCCCGCGAAGGTCACGGCGATCTTCATGGATCCGACCAACGGGGAGATCCTCGCGATGGCGAGCCGTCCTCACTTCGATCTCGCCACCCGCGAGGGCATCCGCGATATCGCGCCGGTGCGGCACAATCCCGCGGTGTCGGACCTCTACCAGCCCGGCTCGACCTTCAAGGTGGTGGGATTCGGGGCGATCTTCGACCGCGGTCTTGCCGATCCCTCGACCGAGGTGGATTGCCATCTCGGGCTCTACGATGCGGGCGGGTTCAACATCACCGACCACCATCCCTATGGAAAGCTGACCGCGCGGATGGCCTTCGCGAAATCGTCGAACATAGGCACCTACCTGCTGACCCGTCCGCTGAACCGCGAGTATCTCGGTGATTACATCCATCGATTCGGTTTCGGGCAGAAGACCGGCATCGAGCTGAACGGCGAGCATGCCGGGACGATCCTCGACGAGAAGCGCTGGTCGGCGACTTCGTTCTACAGCCAGGTGATCGGTTACGAGATCTCGGTGACCCCGCTGCAGATGGCGATGGCCTGTGCGGTCGTCGCCAACGACGGCGTTTATCAGGCGCCCACCATCCTCCGTGGCATCCGCGAGGACCGGATGGGTGCGAAACTGGAGAAAAAAACGGCTCCGTCGGGACGTAGGGTGATCGGCGAGAAAGCCGCGAATCAACTCCAGCAATGCATGATCGAAACGATGGGGCCCTACGGCACCGGCACGAAGGGCGACTTGGCCGGCTACAGTGTCGCGGGCAAGACGGGCACCGCGCGGAAGCACGTCGAGAAGGTGGGCTACGTGAAAGGTCTCTACACGGCTTCCTTCATGGGTTTCCTGCCGGCGGAGAATCCCCGGCTGCTCGGCCTGATCGTCGTGGACGAGCCGAAAGCCGACGGTCCGATGGTCTACGGCGGTGCAGTCGCTGCTCCGGTGTTCCACAATGTCGTCGCGGAGGCGGTGAAGATCCTCGGCATCGAGCCGGATCAGCCGGAGGAGCTCCTCCAGGATCCTCCGGTGCCGCTCGCGTCGGCACCTGCGGCCAAGGAGGCGAAGGATGGAAAGGGGGCGCGCTGAGCACATGAAGCTTTCCGATGTGATCGACGGCATCCATGTGAAGTCCGTGGCCGGAACCCTCGAGACCGAGGTCAGTGGGGTGTTCTATGATTCCCGCAAAGTCATCCCTGGCGGCGTGTTTTGTGCCCTGAAGGGAGTCGGCAGCGACGGCAACCGCTTCATTGATGCCGCCGTCGAGAGGGGTGCCGCCGCGATCCTCTCGGAACTGCCCAATCCGGCCCAGTTTTCCGCGACCTGGGTGCAGGTGGGCGATTCGCGCCGGGCCATGGCCCTCGCGTCGGCGAACTTCGAGGGTCATCCCTCGCTCGGGATGCCCGTCGTCGGCATCACTGGCACCAATGGCAAAACGACGACCGCGTTCCTCGTGCACCATCTCATGACCGCCGTGTTGCGGCGCGCCGGTTTGCTGGGCACGATCTGCTACTCGACCGGCGACGCCTATCGCGACGCCTCGCACACGACCCCGGAGTCGCCCGACCTTCAGCATCTCCTTCGCGAGATGAAGGACTCCGACTGCCGCGCCGCGGTCATGGAGGTCTCCTCGCACGGCCTCGCCCAACATCGCGTCACGGGGGTGGCCTTCGACGTCGGGATCTTCACCAACCTTTCCCAGGATCACCTCGATTACCATCGCACGATGGAGGAATACTTCGCCGCGAAGCGGATCCTCTTCGAGATGATGGACCGCGGGACCGCGAAGCAGGGCAAGGCGATCATCAACATCGACGATGTCTACGGCGACCGGCTCGCCAAGACGCGCTTCGAGCGCCTCGAGGTGCTCACCTACGGCCGCGGTGCGAACGCGGATTTCCGGATCGGCAACATCAGTTCCGACTTCAACGGCACGCAGTTCCAGCTCGCCTTCCGCGACCGTCAGTTCCTCGTGAAGATCCCGCTGATCGGATCGTTCAACGTTTCCAATGCAGTGGCGGCGATCGCGGCGGGGTGGGGGATCGGTCTCAATCTCCGCGAAGCCGTCGCGAAAATGGCGGACGCTCCGCAGGTCCCCGGTCGGCTCGAGCTCGTCGGTGATCGCCGCATCAACTACCGGGTCTTCGTCGATTACGCCCACACCCCCGACGCCCTCGTCAACGTGCTCGGCACGCTGCGTGGCCTCAATCCCAACCGCATCATCACCGTCTTCGGTTGTGGTGGCGACCGCGACTCGACCAAGCGCGCGCCGATGGCACTGGCTGCCGAGTCGGGCAGCGATCACTGCATCCTCACCTCGGACAATCCGCGCTCCGAGGACCCGAAGAAGATCCTCGCGGATGCCGCCGAGGGATTCCTGCGCGGTGGGCACGACATCATCGAAGACCGGCGCGACGCGATTCGCCGAGCCATCAATCTCGCCGGGGAGCGCGACATCGTTTTGATCGCGGGAAAAGGGCACGAAGCGTATCAGGAGATCAACGGCGTGCGACACGACTTCGATGACCGGCTTATCGCCGCGGCCTACATCGGCAAGAAGGCGGAAGGGGGGGCCGCATGAGACCGCTCACCCTTTTCCAGATCGCCGAGTGGACGGATGGTGCCCTGATCCAGGGCACACCCTCGGACACGCTGAGTGCCGTCTCGACCGACTCCCGTCGCGCCGGGGCAGGTGATCTTTTCATCGCCCTGAAGGGTGAAAAGCACGACGCCCATCAATATCTCGGCCAAGTCGCCGAGGCCGGCGTGCCCGCGATCCTCGTCAGCGCGCTGCCGGTCGCGACCGAGAGCTACCGCGGTGGCATCATCCGGGTCAAGGACACGCTGAAGGCGCTGCAGATGCTCGCTTACCGTCATCGTCTCCACTCGCCCGACCTTTTTGTCGTCGGTGTGACCGGCAGCAATGGCAAGACCTCGACGAAGGACTTTCTGGCGGCGGTGCTCGCGCGTGCGGGTGGAGTCAATGCGACGGCGGGGAACTTCAACAATCACATCGGGCTGCCCCTGACCATTCTCGCGGGCAAGGAGGGCGACCGGCACGGTGTCTGGGAGATGGGCATGAACCACGCCGGTGAGATCGGCGTGCTGGCTGATATCGGACGCCCTGATGCCGCGGTGATCACCACGATCGGGACCGCCCACATCGAACACCTCGGATCCCGCGAAGCGATCGCGGCGGAAAAAGCATCGCTCGCTGAAGCGGTTCCGGCGGGAGGTTTCTGCGCGATGCCGGCTCGCGACGATTTTTATGATTTTGTCAGGAGCCGCGTCAGCTGCGAGATGGTGCCCGTCGGGATCGGGGTCGGATCGGTCCGGGCCGAGTCCCTCAGCGCCGATGCGGACGGTCGCATGACGTTCGATCTGGTCTCGGATGCCGATTCCGCGGCTCGCGTCAGTCTGCCGGTGCGCGGCGAACACATGGTGGTCAACGCCTTGCTCGCCGCCGCGGTCGGCCTGCGCCGCGGTCTCAGCGCGGCGACGATCGCCGAGGCCCTCTCCGGAGTGCAATTGACTGGCGGCCGGCTTCAGGAAACAACGATCCGCGGATTTGTCGTGATCGACGACTCCTACAATGCGAATCCCGACTCGATGCTGGCCGCGCTGCGGACGCTGCGTTCCTCCTCCACCGAAGGGCGCCGCGTCGCCGTGCTTGGTTTCATGGGCGAGTTGGGGGCGCACGAGGAGGTCGAGCACCACCGGCTCGGACAGCGCGCAGTCGAGGCCGGCATCGACCTGCTTGTGACCGTGGGCGAACGCGCCGCCCGCATCAATGAAACCGCGGGTGCGCTGGCCGTGAACCGCAACTTCGCCACCCACGAGGAGGCCGCCGATTACCTCCGCCCCATCCTCGGTGCCGGCGATCTCGTCCTCGTGAAGGGCAGCCGTTCGGCGCGCATGGAGCGCGTCATCGAGGCGCTCAACGCTTAAGACCATGCTCTATTATCTCCATCTGTTGAAGGATTCCTCGGAGTGGCTCGATCTCCTGAATCTCTTCTATTACCAGACCTTTCGCGCGGCGGGGGCCTGCCTGACCGCTTTCCTGCTTTCGGTCATCCTCGGCAACCGCGTCATCCTGAAGCTGACTTCGCTGAAGATTGGGCAGCCCATCCGCACGAAGGAAGAGGTGCACCGCCTCGCCGAACTCCACGGTGTCAAGACCGGCACGCCCACAATGGGTGGCATTCTCATCGTCGGATCGGTGCTGGTCTCCGCGCTCCTCTGGGCGCGCCCGACGAATCCCTTCATCCACTCGCTGGTCTTCATCACCATCGCGACGGGGTTGCTCGGCTTCCTGGATGACTATCGCAAGGTGACGAAGAAAAACTCGAAAGGGGTCAGCAGCCGCTTCAAGCTCGTCGTCCAGGTCGCCGCGGCGGTGATCGCGGTCGGCTATCTCTACTTTCATCCCGAAACTTCGTCCTACATCAGTCAGCTCTACCTGCCCTCGGTGAAGGAGCCGGTCGTCCATGACCTCGGGATCCTGACCCTGTTCCTGCTGCCGCTGGTCATCGTCGGGGCCTCCAATGCCGTGAACTTGACCGACGGGCTCGATGGCCTCGCCTCGGGTTGTACGGTGACAACGGGGCTCGCCTATGCGGCGCTGACCTATGTCGCTGGAAACATCGTCGCCGCCGATTACCTGAAAGTGCCTTACAACGTCGGCGCGGGTGAGGTTTCGATCTTCTGCACGGCCCTCGTCGGTGCCGCCCTCGGTTTCCTTTGGTTCAACTGCCATCCGGCCCGGGTCTTCATGGGCGACACCGGTTCGCTCTCGATCGGCGGCATGCTCGGGATGATCGCGATCTGCTGCAAGCAGGAGTTGCTCCTCGTGGTGATCGGCTTCGTCTTCGTGATGGAAGCGATGTCGGTGATCCTTCAGGTCGCTTCCTTCAAGCTCACCGGGAAACGCATCTTCAAGATGTCTCCCATCCACCACCACTTCGAACTCCTCGGTTGGGAGGAAAGCAAGGTGATCAACCGATTTTGGATCATCTCGATCATCTCCGCCATGATCGGATTGATGACCCTGAAACTGCGCTGACATGGATCTCGCCGGAAAAAGCATCGCCATTCTCGGGGCCGGAGGCAGCGGATACGCCGCTGCTGCTCTGGCGCGCCATCGCGGCGCGGAGGTGGCGGCTTTTGACAGCGGCAGCCCGGAGAAACTCGCCGCCGCGGTCGAGCGTTTCGCCGGGATCGGCGTGACCCTGACCTGCGGAGAAGCCGCCCTGCGTGCACCGCGCCGCTTCGACCTGACCGTGATCAGTCCGGGAATCGACCGTCTTTGGCCCATCGCGAAAGCCTTCGACGAGGCGTCCGCCGAGCTGATCGGCGAGATCGAATTCGCCTGGCGGCTTGGCACGGCACCTGTGATCGGCATCACCGGCACCAATGGCAAGACGACCACCACCGCGCTCGTCGCCGAGATGCTGCGGGGCGCGGGGCTCCGGGCGATCGCGGCCGGGAACATCGGCCTGGCATACAGCGAGGTGGTTTTGTCAGGGGTGGAATACGACTGGATCGTGCTGGAGCTGAGCTCCTTCCAACTCGAGACCGTCGTCGATCTGGCCCCGCGGGTGGCGGTCTGGCTCAACTTCGCCCCCGATCACATGGACCGCTATGCGGCGCTGGAGGACTACCACGCCGCGAAGTTCCGCATCTTCGGAAAGGTCGGACCGGAAGGGCTCGCGATCTGCAAGCTGGAGTCGAACCCGGTGCCGCCGCTGCGCACCGCGACCTTTTCGGCGTTTTGTCAGGATGCCGATTACACCTATGGGGGAGGACTGATCACCCACCGGGCGAGCGGCCGGACTTTTCCTTTCTCCCGTGGTCAACTCCAGGGCCGTCACAACGCCGAGAACGTGATGGCGGCGCTGGCCATCGCCGACGAACTCGGGATCGACTGGGACCGGGTCTCGGATGCGGTGCTCGCTTTCGCACCTCCGCCGCACCGCTGCGAAAAAGTCGCCGAGATCGACGGGGTTCTTTACCTCAACGATTCCAAGTCGACGAACCTGCACTCGCTCGAGAGCGCGCTGGCCGGGCAGGAGGATCCGGTCGTGCTGATCGCCGGCGGCAAGAACAAGGGCCTCGACTTCGCCGAACTGCGCGACCTCGCGGGTCGCATGGTCCGCGAAGCGGTCTGCATCGGCGAAATCGCGGATCAGATCGCGGCGGCCTGGGCCGGGCTGGTGCCTTGCCGGCGGAGCGGATCGCTGGAAGACGCGGTGGCCGCGGCCCGTTCGATCGCACGTCCCGGGGAGATCGTGCTGTTCTCACCGGGCACCTCGAGCTTCGACATGTTCACCGGCTACGAAGCGCGCGGTGAAGCCTTCCGCCAGGCGGTCAGGGCTCTGGCTGCGGCCTGAAGCAAATCCTTTTTCCGACCTCATCAACAAGCAACAACAACCATGAGCAACCACAGAAGAAATCGCCGCGCCGTGAAGGGCGCCCGGCAGGGAATCATGGGCAAGGCCCGCGCCCATATGAAGCTGGCCGCCCACGTCACCGAGGAACAGGATTGGTACCTCGATACACCCGATGTGAGACTGACCCGGATTTTCGCCGTGGTCGTGCTCCTGCACGCGGTCGCCATCGGGGGCATCCTCGCGTTCAAGATGGTCGACAAGGCCGCCGAGACCAGTTCGGTCAAGATCAGCTCCGCCCGGGAGACGCTCGCGCCCGCCATGCAGCAGTCGCGCGCCACCGCCGCGGCGGTTCCGGCCGGTCCGGTCGATGCTCCGGCCCGTCAGGCGCCCCCCGCTCCGCTGCGCCCCGATCCTTCGAAGGGCAAGCAATACAAGGTGCTGGCCGGCGACAAGCTGCCCGACATCGCCAAGGCTCACGGGGTCACTCCCGAGGCGCTGCGCGCGAAGAACTCGATCACCTCCGATGCCGAGCTCTACCCGGGCCGCTGGATCACCATTCCCGGCAAGTTCGAGGCCGAGATGGTGCTGGTCGCGACGCCGGTGGCGGTGGCGGCTCCGCAGCCGGAAGCCCGTCCCGAAGTTTACGAGGTCCGTGGCGGTGACACCCCCTGGGCGATCGCCCGCAAGTTCAACGTCACCTACAACAGCCTCATGACCGAGAACGGCATCAAGAACGCCAACTCGCTTCAGATTGGTCAGAAGCTGCGCATCCCCGCGAACTGATCCCGAAGCTCCGTCCGATCCCTTCGCCATGCAACGCAACAGCGCCATCCTCCTGCTCGCCTCGGTGTCTTTTCTGGTCATCGTCGGTTTCGTGATGCTCGTGAGCACCTGCGTCTTCAGTGCCCACGCGCCCTCGGCCGACGGTTATCACGAGGCGAAGCGGCAAGCCGTGTCGTTGCTGCTGGGGATCGGGGCGCTCTGGGCGGCGTCGATGATCGACTACCGCTTTTGGAAGAGGCATGTCTGGACCGTCTTTGCCGTGGTTTGTTGCTTTCTGGCCCTCTGCTATGTGCCCGTGGTCGGGATGGAGGTCAACGGGGAGCAGCGCTGGATCGGCATGGGCGCGCTCCGCATCCAGCCTTCGGAAATGGCGAAGCTGGCCGTGGTTTTCTTCCTCGCCTACTGGTTCACCCGTCATCCCGATTGCGGGAAACGTCCGCTGACCGGTTTCATCCATCCCCTCGCGATCGCCGGGGTCCCGATGGCCCTCGTCCTCTTCGAGGTCGACATCGGTACGACCGCGGTGCTCGCGACGACGACCCTGCTGATCCTCTTCGTGGCCGGGGTCGATTGGAAGTACCTGAGCGGACTGATCCTGATGGGAGGGATCGGTTTCCTCGGCATGCTCAGCTATGCCCCCAACCGGATGGAACGGATCATGGCCTTCCTCGATCCCGAGCAGCACCGGCTCGGAGCCGGCTTCCAGCAGTGGATCTCGTTGATGGCCGTGGGTTCGGGTGGAATGACCGGTCGCGGCATCGGCGAGGGCCGTTTGAAGATGCTTTACATGCCCTTCGCCCAGACCGACTTCATCTTTCCGATGATCGGCGAAGAGATGGGCCTTGTCTGCACCCTGCTTGTCGTGCTCGCCTTCATCACGATCGGAGTGTGTGGTTTCGTGATCGCGTTCCACGCCCCCGATCGCTTCGGGACCTTCACGGCGATCGGAATCGTTGCCTACATCTGTCTCCAGGCCTTTGTGAACATCGGGGTGACGCTCTCGATCCTGCCGAACAAGGGGATCACCCTGCCCTTCGTCAGCTATGGGGGTTCTTCGCTGGTGATGGGACTTTTCGCCACCGGGATCCTCGTGAACATCTTCCGGCAGGGGCGCACCAAAGACCGCGAAAAGCAGGACTGGGTCAGCCGGGCTCGGATCACCCCGAGGGTCTGATCCGCCTGGAAAAAGGCTTGACCCCTCCGCGCCGCATTCGCTACGCTTCGAGGTGGAGCCGGTGGTGGACGCCCCGGCTCCGGCCCTCTTTTTCACCCCCTCAGTTTTTTCATGAATCTCCGTCTTTCGTCCGCCCGTTTCCGGGCCTTCACCCTCGTTGAGATGCTCGTGGTGATTGCGATCATCGTGATCCTGCTTGCCCTCCTCTTTCCGGCCTTGAACAAGGGACGCGAGCTCGCCGAGGTGACGAAAAACGTGCAAAACATCAAGCAGATCGCCGGAGCCACCACGACCTGGGCGACCGACAACAACGGACGACTGCCTTCTCCCGTTTATCCCGGCGGGATCGATGTTCCCAAAGGCACCACCGAGGCGGACTTTTTCCCGAAGTATTGGGATCTCGGGGACTCCGGCCTCTGGCTGGATGGGGTCATCTTTGCGGCCCTCTACATGCGCGAGAGTAAGGATGGCGAGGTCACCCAATACCCGGTGGATGAAAAAGGCACCCATTTGAAAAACACCTTCTTCGAAAACACGCTCTCGGTGAAGCGCAGCCCGGATGAGGAGGACTGGCACCGGCACAGCTACGCGATGAACGCGAATCTCCAGTACGACCGCATCTACGATCAGGTCGACACCTCCGACCCCTGGCTCACGGAAAAGACGATGACGAATCTCGTCTTCTCTCCGCTGGCGATGCTTTACATCGACTGCGATGAGACGAATTACGTGAAATTCGAAGACCGCCAGCTCATCGTCGATGCAATGCAGAAGCGGTACGGCGGCAAGGGAATCGTGGCCTATCTCGACGGGCACGCCGAGCGCATCCGTGACATCGACATTCCCGAAGGTGACCCGGAAACCGATCGCGAGTCGAGCCGCTTCTGGCGCGGCGTGGACGCAAAGTGATCCCGGCGGTCCCGGTCAACTCTCGCGCTTCTTCTTCGAGAGCTGCCGGGCGAGATTGACCGCGAAGGTGCAGGCCTCGGTGCAGACCATCGGAAGACTTCCGGCGGAGCTTTCGACACGGCGCGCCGGTCGGGCATCGTCGATCGGCCACACGATGGTGCGGAGGCAGCCCGGCGAGCAGAGTTCCTCGACAATCTGGTCGGCCTGTTCGTCCGAGATCGTCCCGGCAAAGCGATACATGCCGGTCTGGCGGTCCAGGGTGCGGCGCAGCGGGACCGGATCGATGCGTCCGTTCAGGTAAGCCACGGTTGTGGCGAAGACGCCGGGATAGATCGCGTCGAGGCGTTTCAGGAATCCAGCCGGGCTGTCGGTGTTCGTGACCCAACCCGCCTTCAAGCCTGGTGCGCTGCGGAGGGGACGGTATTCGCCCGCGGCATCGTACTTGGCGAGTTCGCGCAACTCAGCCGGGGTATCCAGCGGCAGCAGGGGCAGCGTGGCCATGGCGTCCTCGATGTGACGCGCTTCAAAGAGGCCGCTTGGGTCGCGGGTGAGCAGCAGTTCGCCGAGCCGCATCTCACCGCCGGGGGGCAGGGCCTGCTCGAGTTGTTCGGAAAGGGTCATGGACGATGGTTGGAGTCGAAGCTCACCACCTGCTCGACGATCACGTCGGCGAGGAGGGGTTCGGTGCCGATGGCGGAGCCGTAGTAGAGGCGGCGACCGGCGATGTGATAGGGATTTTGGCGGAAAATTTCGCGCTGGCTCGCCGCGAGAGTGGGCGACGCCTCGATGCCCAGCAGAACCGGGATGTCCTGGTAACTGTGCAGTCCGTCCGCGATGAAAAAGGGCACCACGATCACCGTGGGTGTATCGGTCAGGGTCTGCCAGTCGGCGATGAAGGGAGCCTCCTCCATGTAGGCGTCCATGATGCGGGCAAAAGGAGCTCCGGCCGCGACGAGGGCGTCGACCTGGGTGCGGATCGCCTCGGTGGATTTCTGGTTCAGCCCGGTGCCGTGTCCCACGATGATCAGGGTGCATTCGGCCGGGTCGACCTCCTCGTCGAGCAGGTCCATCGCCCGCTTCAGCAGGAGATCGGTCATCGCCGGATGGATCCCGACCGGGTCGCAGTAGTGGACCGTCCGCTCGCCCTGATGGGTAGTCGGACCGGTCAGCTCGAGTTCGCGGGGCAGCACCTCGCGGGTGAAGTATCCCTCGCTGATGAAATTCGGCACCACATAGACCTCGCGCTCCTCGATCATCGGCCAGATCTGCCGGAAGGAGGGCTCCTCCTTCCAGAACGCGCAGTGTACCGATCCGAACTGGCCACTGGTCTCGATCGTTTCCGCGTGATCCCAGCAGGGCTGCGAGGAATCCGGATTCTCGGTGGAACCATGTCCCAGGATCAAAAGGGCGCTGTCAGGCTTGTGAACGGGCATGCGGGAATCTACGCGGGAGAAGTCTGAAAGGAGTCGGAAATCAATTCCGTATGTCTCGATTATTTAGGTTGATTAAAGTTTCCACATTGATCATCATTGGTAAAGAAATGCCTCTCCCTTCCCCAACCCTGGCGCGCTTCCTCGCGCTGATTCTGGCCTGCGGAGCCCTCGGCCAGGCCGCGGGCGACGACGGAGGGGAGGGGATTGAAGTGCTCAGCCGTTTTCTCGAGGCCGCCCGCCTCGAGCCGGGAGAAGAAGTGCTCGGAATGGCCGGATTTTTCGGCGAACCCTTGCCGGCCAAATGGCTCGTGCTGACCGGGGCTCCGGGAGGCGGACCCCTCCTGCGGGAGAGCGTCTGCGTTCGCGATCAAGTGGTCTCGGTCCGGCAGATCGAGCCGCGGCCCGGTCAGGCCGCCCCCGTCCATCCTCTCAAACCTTCCGCTCTCAAGATCCCCGCGGCCCAGGCCTATCGGATCGTCACGGCGCTCGCAGGAGAGCGTGGCATCCCTTTTGAGAGCGCTCATTTCCAACTGCAGGTGCGGGAGCCCGGCCTCGAGCCCGTCTGGATGCTCAGCCTGCTCAACCGCGGACGCGTCCGGATCGGCAGCATCGACGTGTCCGCCATCGATGGTCGGATCCTCGGTGAGACCTGGACGGGACGCTCCGCCGCTCCGGTGATACAGGTCTCGGCGCGCTGAGCCGGGGCCCCAATGGGTGCGTGAGCGAAATTGACGCTTCCTCCGCTTCGCCGTATTCTTGCGACGACCGCGCCTTCCTTCGTTACTTCCATGAAAACCTCGCTCCTGATCGCTCTCCTCCTTCTCGCCGGCGCCAGCCTGCCGCCTGTCGCCCAAGCCGACGACTCCGCCATCGTCGCCCCGATCCGTCTCAACGGATACCTCTACACGACCTCCGTCCGGCAGTACTTGTCCGCCCACGTCACCGGCGAGGCCGAATACGGCCCCCTCAACCTCGAGGTGCGCCTCGATGGCCAGGTCAAAAGCGAGGACGGCGGCCGCACGCCCCAGCCCAACGTGCTCGGTGAATACCCCGTCCAGATCCGGCTGCAACTGAGCCGCTCCGGCGTCGATGTCAGTGACCGTTTCACGACCGATGTCGAAGTCCGCCGCCGCGCCATCGTCTTCGGCGAATATGGAAAGGTGAAGCTGAAAAAGCCGCTCCGCACCAAACACAACGGCCGTCAGCAGCTGCGTGGTTCCGGGATTTTGCGGTATGATTTTTGAGGAGTGGCGTCGGGGGGCGATCTACAGCACGATCCGAAGTGAACGCCGCCGGGAACGAGTTGCCCGGGGCCGAGATCGCGATCGCCAGCAAGTTTCGTCAACCTCAGCAACCTGTTGATCCGGTCGATCCTCAATTGCCTCCGGGACGCCGGCGTTAAATCGTTGCACCCCTCGAGTGCGCCCCTCGGCGACAACTTTGATAGGCTTAGAGGGCTGGGGATGGATGCCTAGTCTAGGTAGCTCGTCCTTGCGCAACGATCATTGGTTGGCCAACGAATCCAACCGCAACCCCACGCCAACTGAAAACTGCCTCTTGGCCGTCTTCAATCCCTCCCGACGGTGGAAGGGAAGTGGAGCATAGCGGATTCGAACCGCTGACCCCTTGCATGCCATGCAAGTGCTCTACCAACTGAGCTAATGCCCCTTTTACGGGCCGCTCCCGGATGGGGACGGGCGGGGAGTTTGCTACAGATTCCCGGTCAAGGCAAACGGAATTTGGACCTCTCCACGGCGAATCACGCGCGGGGTTCGCGCGGTGCTTCCGGGTCGGAAATGTGGACCCAGGTGTGCACGTGCGGAGCGCCGCGGAAGTACCAGACCAGGTGCGGTCCCTCGAGCCGCCAGTTGTCCCAGATCCCATCGTTGCCGAGGTCGCCCTGGCGGTAAAAAGAGAGATGGAGTTGGTCGAAACCGGCCTTTTCGATCAGCTTCATCGACTCGGCCCGGTCGGCCTCTCGGAAGGGCATGAGCAGATCAGCGAGCACCTTGCGGATCTCGCCCTGCTGATCGGTGCTCATGTCGGCGACGGCGAGCCCGGGCAGATGGCCGGCCTGCCGCTTCAGTTGGATGGTCGAGGCCTCGTCGGCGGGGGCCTGGTCGAGCAGCGCCGCCTCGCGCTGCTTGCCGTCGAGCATCGCATAGACCCGGTTCGCGCTCTGCGCCTGATACCAATAGGCGTTGCCGGTGTGGGCGGCGCTCTCGTTGAAACTCTCCGCGGCGTGGCCGTAGAAGATGGGACCGCCGAAGGCCCTGCCCGCGACCGAATCGCCGTCGATGCGGCGGGTGCAGTGGCGGCCGGTCAGGACGAATTCGAACTTGCCTGTGCCAGGCTCGCCGAAGATCGCGATCGAGGAGTCGCCGAAGCCGGCTTTGCCGCTGTCGTGGGCGACTTGGCCGATCACCTTGTCGGCGTATTCATCGCTGTGCGCCTTGCGGAAGATCTCGAGGACCATCGCGTTCTGGTCGGCGTTGAGAAAGCTGCCGATGCGCTGCTCGGTGATGTGCCAGTTGTTCGAGATCTTCGTGCGCAGACCGTCGTCGAAGGAAAAGCAGAGCGCCTGCTTTTGGGCATCGGTTAGACTGTCGTAGAGGGTCTTCACCAGCGACTCGGGGGCGGCGGTGTTTTCCGCGCCAATCAAGGGTAGCCCGGCGAGGGCGGCTCCGGAGCAGAGGGAACGACGTAGGAAATCGCGGCGGGGGATCATGGTCGGTGGGGGTGGAGCTTAGTCGGTGAGGCTGTCGAGAAAGGTGACGAGGTCGATCAGTTCGCTGGCGCGAAGGACCTCGGCAAAGGTCGGCATGGGCGAGTTCTCCGCCTTGAAGTGATCGCCGAGCCGGATCATCGCGATCCGGTAGTCCTCGGAGACGAGATGGTTCGGATCGAGGATGGCGCGGGCGTAGTCATCGCGCGTCCATTTGGCGTGGAGATCTCCGCCGAGCTCGATGACGAGCCGCGGAGCCAGTTCCACCGGTGGCAGCTTTGTGGCGCCCGCGTTGTGGCATTGATAACACCCTTTTTCGATGAAGAGCTTCTGCCCGGCTTCGGCCTTGCCGACAGGCATCACCGCTTCGGCGGGTTTGGCATCCTGGGCGGAGAGCGCGGTGAGACCGGTCAAAATGGCCGCGGAGAGCAGGTGGGATCGCAAGGACATCACCCGGATTCTAAAGGTTTTGCCCGGGCAGGTAAATCCCGAACTCTCCCACCGCCCCGCGCAATGGCGCGAGGATCCCGACTGAAGAGGGTTGGGTCGGGGGCCTGACCCTCTCAAGCCCTCTCAAACCGCCGACGAGGTCTCGCGGATCGCTTTTTGCCACCAGGGGGCGAGATCCTTGTTCGGACGCAGCCAAGCCTGACGGTGCAGCCAGAGCATGCTGTCGATGTCCGAGAGCACCGAGAGCGTCTCGCCAGGAGTGAGGGACTCGGGGCCCTCGTTCAGCAAACGCTCGGCGAGGAGTCGACGGGCGCGCGACTCGCCCGCGGTGGGCACGGCGGCGGCGACGCTGGCACCGTAGACCTTTTGCCCGCTCATGAGACGGCGGCGATTCCGGCGCAGCAGCGAAACGTGAACGGCGTTGAGGAAAGGATCGAGCACGGCGGAGGTGATGCCGCGATAGCGGCGCGTGTCGGTCTCCGCAAAGGCCCGGGTCGCCTCGGCGACTTCGCGGGGCGGGTGGCTCTCCTCGGGCGTGAGGAAGAGTTTTTCGCGTTTCGCGTTCAAACCGATGTCGAGACGGCTTGTCCAGACCGAGACGGGGATGCTGACGCAGAGACCGAAGAGCACCGGCGAGAGCCAGAGGAACAGCGGGAAGTTGGTCAGGGCGGTGGCGACGCCGACCCCGAAGCCGATCAGGGTGTGGATGCCGTGCACGGAGATGGCTTCATCCCAGGTCGTGCCTTGGGCGCCGCGGCGCTGAGCCGCCCAGCCGACCGTCTTGCCGAAGATGTTCCAGAGCACGAAGCGGGTGTGGAAGATCATCATCACCGGCGCGATCAGCGCGGAGAAAAGCGTCTCGACGAAGGCACCGGTGACCGCGTTGACAAAACCACCGAAGCCGCGGCGTCGTTCACGGTCGAACATCAGGTCGATCAGGCAAAGCAGCTTCGGTGCGAAAAGCAGCACCAGGGTCAGGGCGAGGATGGCGAGGCCTCTGCCATTGGCCGCCTCGTCGCCGACGAACGATTCCATGCCGCCCGCATAGGCGCGGGCCGCCGAGACTAGCATGAAGAGCAGCCAGAGCGGTGAACTCACATAACCGAGAATGCCGTTGGCGAGATGGACCCGAGTCTTGCCTCGGAGGCCGTGCGCGAAAAGCAGCATGCCATGCTGGAGGTTGCCCTGGCACCAGCGGCGGTCGCGTTGCGCCGATTCGATGATGCCCTGCGGTCCCTCCTCGTAGCTGCCGTCGAGATCCTGGGCGAGCCAGACCTCCCAGCCGGCGCGGCGCAGCAGGCCGGCCTCGACGAAGTCGTGCGAGAGGATGTGACCGCCGAAGGGCTTGCGTCCTGGCAGCTCGGGCAGGTCGCATTGCTCCATGAAAGGGCGCAGTCGCACGATCGCATTATGGCCCCAGAAGTTGCCGCCGCCTTGCTGCCAGAAGCCGAGCCCTTCCATGAAAACCGGGCCATAGAGGCGGTTGGCGAACTGCTGCATGCGGCCGAAGAGCGACTCGCCGTTCACCAGCGCCGGAGCGGTCTGGATCAGGGCGACGCGAGGATTCGACTCCATCCTCAGGTAGAGCTCGGCGAGGATCTCGCCGGTCATGACGCTGTCGGCGTCGAGGACGATCATGTAGCGGTAGTGGTCACCCCAGGTGCGGCAGAAGTCGGCCACGTTGCCGCTCTTTTTGGCGTAATTGTCAGGACGGCGGCGGTAGAAGACGCGGTCCTGGGCCTGGGGATCGCGCAGCAGGTTCAGCCAGGCGGCTTCCTCGGCCACCCACTGCTCGGGCTGGTTCGAGTCGGAGAGGATGAAGAAGTCGAAGGCGTCCCGCTGCGAGGTGCGCATCACCGAGTCGAAGACCGCGCGGATGCCGGCGAAGACCCGCTCGACCGGCTCGTTGTAGATCGGAATGATGATCGCGACGCGCGGGATGTGGTCGAAGTCCTGTAGGGTCGAGGCCTCCTCGTCCACCGGCGGCATCTTGGCGTGGTTCAGCTTGAAGCGCCGCAGGAGGAAGCCGAAATAGGCATGACAGAAGCCGAAGCCGAGGTAACCGAAAAGGATCGTGAAGAGCACCCAGAGTGCCGTCGACGAGGACGACCAACCGAGCTGCCAGAGGTAGTCGGCCATCAGGTAGGCGCCGACACCGGCGATCAACAGCACGGCCGAGAAAAAGACAAAAGCCTCCCACCAGGAACTCCGGTCTTTTTGTCTCGGGGGATCGGAGGCGGCGGGCTCGCTCATCGCGTGAAGTAGAAGATCGCGCCGAGGACGAGTCCGAAGCCGATCCAGAGCAGCCACTGGGCCGCCGTTTTCCACACGCCCATGTTTTCAAAGGTGCGGTTGGCGACGCCGACGATGCCGAGGTCGATGGGACGCGGACGCATCTCGACGAAGCGGAAATCGGGGTCGGCGCGCAGGTAGGCCGTTTTCATCGCTTCGACGACCGGTCCGGGCAGGGGTTCATCGTTCAGGAAAAACTGTTGCCAGGCCACGTCGCTCTGCACGAGCAGCAGGGCGAGCCGGCCCCGGGCGGAAAGGCGGTCGATCGGCTCGATCTCCGACCCATCAAGGACCCGGCGGAACCATTTCACGAGGAGACGGTCGGTCTCCTCCGCGGCCAGTTCCACCGGCGCGCGGTTCGGCTCGGCGGCGGCCCGCTCGCTGACCTTGCCGAGGATCTTGAAGACGAGCGAGCTCAGCAGCAGCTTGTTGTCGACGCGCAGCGCCGAGAAATAGGCCTCGACCCGCCGATAGGCCTCGTTCCATTCCTCCAGCGACTTGGCGCAGTTCGTCCAGTTGGTCGAATTCGAGGGGAAGACGAGCGGTTCGACAGTGATTTCCATGGAGGGCGCGCCCGCGGTTGGGGGCGCTTCGGACGAAGCGGGAACCGGGCTGGGAGGGTCCTGGGCGTCGGCTTTTTTCATGCCGGGACGGGTGGCGCGATTCGCGGCGACGCTTCCACAACTCGACGCGAAATTCCACGGGATTTTTCGAGCACGCCAAATTCGACCGTCCGCCCGGGATGGGTTAGCGTAACCGTCCGCGCAATCTGCTTTTCGCGCCAGAGTCTCATGGAATCAAACGATACGCTTCGCCGGGACACCACCGTCGAGCCCCCCGCGGAACTGACCGGCATCCGGGTTTCTGACCCGAAGGAGTACGCTGCCGGCGTCGCCGCGGTGGCATCCTCGCTCAAGCACGTTTTCAGCCAAGCGGGTGTCTCGCGTGGAGTCCGCGGTATGGCCAAGCTGAACCAGGCCAATGGCTTCGACTGTCCCTCCTGCGCCTGGCCCGATCCCGACGACCATCGCGCTCCCACCGAGTTCTGCGAGAACGGAGCCAAGGCCCTCGCCTCGGAGACGACGAAACGCCGCGTCGATCCCGCCTTTTTCGCCCGTCACTCCGTCGCCGAGATCTCCCGCGAGTCGGACTACTGGATGGAGCAACAAGGGCGTCTCACCGACCCGGTCGTGCTGCGCCCCGGAGCTACCCATTATGAGCCGATCAGTTGGGACGAAGCTTTCGCCCTGATCGCTACCGAGCTGAATGCGCTGGCCCATCCCGATGAGGCGATCTTCTACACCTCGGGACGCACCGTGAACGAGGCCGCCTTCCTCTACGGGGTCTTTGTCAGGATGTTCGGCACGAACAATCTGCCCGACTGCTCGAACATGTGCCACGAATCGAGCGGCGCCGCCCTCGGCGAATCGCTCGGGGTGGGGAAGGGGACCGTGACCCTGCGCGACCTCGAGGAGGCCGACACCATCCTCATCGCCGGACAGAATCCCGGGACGAACCATCCCCGCATGCTCTCGACCCTGCAGGCCGCGGTGCGCAACGGCGCCGAAATCGTCGCGATCAATCCGATGAAGGAGGCCGGTCTCGTCGGTTTCGCCCATCCGCAGGAAATCGCGGGCATGATGGGAGCCTCCACGCCGCTCGCCTCGAGTTTCCTGCGGGTCTCGATCAACGGCGACTTCGCCCTTTTCCGCGGCCTTTGCAAAGCCGTCCTTGCCGCCGAGGAGGAGGCGCCCGGCACGGTGCTCGATCACGAATTCATCTCGGAGCACACCCATGGTTTTGGTGAATTTGTCAGGGAGGTCGCGGCGACCTCCTGGGACACGATCACATCGCTCTCCGGGCTCGACCGCGAGTCGATCGAGAAGACTGCGGCCACCATCCTGCGCGGGGAACGCAAGCTCATCACCTGCTGGGCGATGGGCCTGACCCAGCACATCAACGCTGTTGCCACGATCCGCGAAGTCGTGAATCTCCATCTACTCCTCGGCGCGGTGGGCCGTCCCGGGGCCGGACTCTGCCCCGTGCGCGGCCACAGCAACGTGCAAGGCGACCGCACCATGGGCATCTTCGAGAAAATGCCCGCGGCCTACCACGACGCCATCGATCGCGAGTTCGAATTCACTTCGCCGCGGAAACACGGGCACGACGTCGTTGCCTCCATCCTCGCGATGCACCGGGGCGAGGCGAAGGTCTTCTTCGCCATGGGTGGCAACTTCCTCCAGGCGACGCCCGATACCCGCTTCACTGCCGAGGCGCTCGAGCAATGCTCGCTGACCGTGCACGTTTCGACGAAGCTGAACCGGAGCCATGTCGTGACCGGACGCACCGGCCTCATCCTGCCATGTCTCGGACGGAGCGAGGAGGATCTCGATGAAAGCGGCGAAGCGCAGTTCGCCACCGTGGAGAACTCCATGAGCGTCGTCCATCAGAGCAAGGGCACGCTCGCGCCTGTCTCCGACAACCTGCTCGGCGAAACCATGATCGTTGCCCGTCTGGCCGAGGCCACCCTCGGGGCGCGCATTCGTTTCCCTTTTATCGAGACCGCGAAAAGCAACGACCGCGTCCGTGATCTGATCGAGCGGACCTTGCCGGGATTCGAAAATTTCAACGAACGCGTCCGCCAACCCGGCGGTTTTTATCTGCCCAACGCCGCCCGCGAGCGGGTCTTCCAGACGAGCACGGGCAAGGCGAATTTCTCCGATGCGGTTTTGTCAGGCGTGAAACCCGGCGAGGGCGAGTTGATGTTGATGACGATCCGCAGCCACGACCAGTTCAACACCACGGTCTATGGCCTCCACGATCGTTACCGGGGCATCGCCAACGAAAGGCGCGTCCTTTTCATGCATCCCGAAGACATGCAGGAGCGCGGCCTCAAGCCACTCGCCGAGATCGATGTGCACAACGAAAGCGATGGCCGGCAGCGGGTCGCCGAGCGTTTCCTCGCGATTCCCTACGAACTCCCCAAGGGCGCGGTGGCCGGGTATTTCCCCGAGCTCAACGTCCTCGTTCCCATCGGCCTGACCGCGGAGATTTCGAACACACCTTGTTCCAAGTCGATTCCGGTGACGGTGGTGGCGCGGGGGTGATTCACTTCTTCACCTGCTTCCGGATCTCCTCAATTTTCTCGGCCGGCAGTCCCGAGTTGATAAGAGCGGCATTCGCGGCATCGGCGTCGCGACGGCTCCATTGCTGGAAGACGTTCCGGATTGAATTTTGCCGGGTTCCTTCCGTTGTGATCGACTTCGCCCACTCCATCGCCGCTTCGGGATCCATCCTCACCACCTGATTGGCGAAATTCAGCCGCGCTTGGTCTTGCGCTGGACTTTTAGGCTGGCGATTGAGCCACTCGCCCGCAGCGATCGGATCGCGATTGGCCCATCCGCTCACGATGGCGCTGTAGCGTCGGGCCAGATTCTCGTCTGTGGCGTCCTCCATCAGGAATGCGGCCGCTTTTTCCGGATTGTTGCTGATGAGAGCGTAGGCGGCCCGATCCGTCACCGCCCTCCGTTCTTCGGCAGGCTGGGCACGCAGCCAGTCCATCACCGCATCGGGTTCAGTCTGGGCCCATTGCGAAAGGACGTTCTCTCGGAGCGTTTGCCCGGTATCCGGGTCAAGCGTCTTGGAACGGTCCAGGATTTCCATCCGTTTCTCGCCATCCATTGCGGTGAAGGCGATGCCCATCAAAGCCATGTTCCGGGAGCTGTCGTCGTCGAGCAGCGAAACTTTCACCAGAGCGGAGTCGAGATCGTTCGCGGCAGTTGCCCCGAAGATCGCAAGCAAGGTCGTGTCAAAACCGTTTCCTGCGAGCGGCGCTTCTCCCGAGTTCCGGCGTTTCAGATACCAGTTCCAGGCAGCCTCCGGCTCGTTTTTCGCCCAGGTGCTGACGACTCCCATCAGGGCTTGCGTTTCGATCGGGCCCCCTCCCGAGACGAGCTTCTCGGCGTATTCAAGCGCTGCTTTCGGATCCTCTTCCGCCCATCGCGAGAGGAGGAGGGACTGAAACATCGCCCGTTGTTGCGGATCGGTGACCGTTGCGGAGACCTCGGCCAAGGCCCCGCGAATCTCCGATGCCGGCAGCGTCATCAGCGGTCCCAAGGCCCGGAACATGGTTGATGGATTCAACATCGAACTCATTCCCGGACCCATTTCGCGACGGGCCTGCGCTAGGACTTCGCGGGCATCGGTCGAGGCGGCGGGTGGCTCGCCGGGCGCTCCCGCCACTTGCTCACCGCCCGTTCCAGCGCTCTCGCCCGCTTTCCCGGTTTCCGGAACCATCGTCACCGCGACCGGGTCCTCGGCTCCGACGGTGGCCTCTTCCGGAGCCGGAGGCCAATTCCGCCCCATCCAGTAGGCCCCCGCCACGGTCGCGATCCAGACCAGGGAGAGGAAGAGGCGCGGAGCAGGCATGGGCCGATCCTGCCAGCTTTGGCGATGGCAGGCAAGATCGGTTCGCCGAGGCGGGTGGCACCTTACGTTGGAAGCGCTCCCCTCCGATGACCGCTTCGCTCGCAGGGCTTGATCCCGGCGAGGAGTCCGCTAGGATGATGGAGAACCGCCCCTCCTCCCCTTCGCCGCCATGCCTCGTTACCTTTTCCTGACCCTCTCCGCCTCCTGGATCCTGGCGGTGCTCGTTCCCGCCCAAGCCGGAGATCACGGATCCAACCATCGCGCTGCGGTACTGGATGCGGTGAATGTCGAGTTCAGCCGGGTCCACCCCTGCGGGGTCGATTCCGGCCCTTCCGGTTACCGGATTGATCATTTCGCCATCGGGGACGAATGGGCCTGCATCGCCGGGACGGCGGTGTACCACGGCTCCGCGCCCTCCTTCGGCGTGAAGTTCATTGCCTTGGTGAAATGGAAGTGCGGCTGCTGGCAGGTCTCGTCGATCTCTTTTGATGCGGACCGGGTGACGAGGCAGGAATTCGTCGGGTGGCGACGTGTCCCCCCGTCCATCCTGCCAGCGTGGATTCGTTGGAGCGATTGATCACGGCTGCAGACGTGGCGAAGTCGTATCCTCCCCGTGCCCTCCACCCCTTCCTTCACCAACCGCGAACTCTGCGCCCGCATCTGGACGCGGCTGCGGCCCTATCGTGGGCGTCTCTTTCTCTCACTCGGCCTCCTCGTCTTCTCCGTGCCCTTCGTGAATTTCCACCCGCTCGTCTGGGGATGGGTCGCCGACGGGCTTGTGCAGAAAACGCTCACTCCCGCCATTCTCGGAGTCTGGCTCGCGGTGATGTTCGCGTCCTACCTCGTCGGCATCGCCGCCTCCGCCGTGCATTCCTATCTGATGGAGAAAACCGGCCAAGCCGTCGTCCGTGACTTGCGGTGCGAGCTCTTCGCCAAGTTCGAATCCCAGTCGCTCGCCTATCACCGCGACACCAGCACCGGTGAACTCGTCACCCGCGTCACCAGCGATGTCGACGCGATGGAGGCCTCGGTTCTTCAGGGACTCACCAGTCTGCTCGAGGAGATCGTCACCTTCGTGGTCGTCGCCGGCATGGTGCTGTGGATCAGCCCCGTCGTCGGCGCGGCCTCCATCCTGCCGCTCGCCTTCGCCTTCATCTTCATCCGCAAATACAACCTTCGCGTGAAGTCCATCTACGAGGGCGTCCGGCAAAAGCTCGGGCGGATCGGATCCTTCGTGCAGGACCGGCTCGCCGGCGTTCAGGTAACGCAGTCCTTCGCCCGCGAGGAGGCCGAGAAGGCTGACTTCAACGAACGCGCCGGACTCTTCTACGAGGCCAGCGTGAAAGCGAGCCGCCTGCGCAACACCTACTTTCCCGTCGTTTCCATCTTCGGATTCATCAACAACCTCGTCATGCTCGGCGTCGGGGCCTGGCTCATCCTGAAGGGCAGTGATCTATTCACCCTCGGGGCCTTGCTCGCCTATCGCGGATTCTGGTGGCGGCTGCAGAGCCCCATCCGTACCATCGCCCAGACCAGCGACATCCTCCAGCGCGCCCGCGCCGCCGCGCAGCGCGTCATCGAGCTGATCGAGGCTCCCGTTGCCGTCACCGAAAAGGCCGAAACCCGCCCGTGGATCGATCCCCGGGGACGGATCGAGTTCCGCGAGGTCCATTTCCATTATCTGCCCGCCAAACCGATTCTCCGCGGGCTCAACTTCACCATCGGAGCCGGCGAATTCGTCGCCCTCGCCGGAGGCAGCGGCTCGGGCAAGAGCACCATCCTCAACCTGATCCCGCGCTTTTATGATGTCGTGTCAGGATCCGTCGCCGTCGACGGACTCGACCTCCGCGATCTCACCTTCGCCGAGCTCCGCGGCCGCATCGGCTACGTCGGGCAGGACAACTACCTCTTCGACGGCACCGTCCGCGAGAACCTCCGCTACGGCAAACCTGAGGCTACCGAGTCCGAAATCATCGCCGCGGCCCGCTCCGCCAACGCCCACGACTTCATCCTCGAGCTACCCGAGGGCTACGAGACCCGCGTCGGGCAAAATGGCGTGAAGCTCTCCGGTGGCCAGCGCCAGCGGCTCAGCCTCGCCCGTGCATTTCTCACCGAGCCGGTGATCCTCCTCCTTGATGAACCGACCGCCAGCGTCGAGCCCGAGAGCGAGTCCCTCATCCACGATTCCATTCTCAAACGCACCCGGGAAGGGGCAGGGACGACTCTGCTCGTCACCCACCGGATTGATCTCCTGCGCCAGGCGCCCCGGATTCTATTTTTGGAAGAGGGGAGACTCACCGGCGATGGGACGCACGAGGAACTCGTCGCGAATTGCCCGGGGTATGTGGACGCCTATCACCGGTGGGAGGTGGAGGAAGTCGCGGGAAGAGCGTAGCGGAAGGTGCAAACCTTCCGGCAATCGCGGAAGGCGCCCCTTTACGGACAATCCTCCGCCCCTTCACTCCCCAAAACAAACCAGCCGCTCGCTCCGCTTCTCGCCCTCATAATCGGCGATCCGCAAAAAGATCTCGTTCCCCGCGATCGATGGCGTCGCAAAGACCTCGTCGCCGACCTTGTTCTTCGCGAGGATCTCGAGTCCGGCGGGATCGGCTTTGAAGACGAAGTAGTCGCCGGACTCGTTCACCGCGTGGATCCGGTCCCCGACGAGGACGGGAGAGGCGCTGAAGGTGCCACCGAGGCGGCCTTTCCATTGTTCTTCGCCGGTGGCGGCGTCGAGGCAGAGGCCGATCCCGGCATCCATGGTGGCGTAGAGGTGGCCGTCCTTCACGAGCATGGAGGGCACGTAAACGCGGTCGTTCGTTTCCCAGACGACCTTGCCGGATCCATCGGCGGCGATGGCGGCGACGTGGTTCTTCGGATAACCGCCGGAGGAGTAGATGTGTTTCCCATCAGTGGGGGTGGAGGTGACACACTCGGTGGTCGCCCCGTCGATCTCCCAGTTTACTTTGCCGGTGAGGGGATCGAGGCTGGTGACTTTCTCAAGTCCGGTGAGGAAGAGCTGGGTCTTTCCGGCGACTTCGAGGATGACGGGCGAGGGATAGTTCGGCAAGGCGGTGCGGGCGTGACGCCATTTCACTTCACCCGTTTTGCGGTCGATCCCGCAGACGGCGCCGCCGGTGGATCCCTTGTTGTCGGCGGAGACGATGACGAGGTCGTCGTGGATGGCGGGGGAGGAGCCGTAGCCCTGGTGCTCGAGGTAGTCGGTGACTTTGGTCTGCCAGAGGATCTTGCCGTCGAGGTCGAGGGCGGAGGTGACGACGGCATCGCCGGTGAGGAAGTTGATGAAGACCCGCTCGCCATCGCAGGCCGGAGTGGCGGAGGCCCAGGTGGCCTTTTTGTTGATCTTCTGTTTCAGCCCGTTCTCGTGGACGGTAGTGCTCCAGAGGACCTTGCCGGTGGTCCGGTCGATGCCGTGCATGGCCTGGATCTGCGTCTCCTCGTCGGCGGTGGCGAGGTAGACGCGGTCGCCGGCGACGCACGCGGAGCCATGGCCGCGGCCGGGGATGGGGATGGACCATTTCACGCCCTCGGTTTCACCGAACTGCAAAGGGGGACGGCAATCGGCCGCGGCGCTGCCGTTGTTCGCAGGCCCCCGCCACCAGGGCCAATCGCTGGAGAGGAGGGGAGTTGCGGAGAGCAGGGCGAAGAGGAAATAGAGACGGGTCAACATGCCAACACTCAAGCAGGAGATTCGAACCCTTGATAGCACTCGATCGCGTCAGCATCGGCGCGATTTGCCGACCCTTCTAAAACCGTCTCGTGAATCCCCCGAACACGCCGATGTCCTCGGCGGCGTCGTTGAGGCCGACCTGCGCCCCGGCATCGAAGACGAGGTCATCGGTCACCGAGAAGGTCACCCCGGTGGAGAAGTAGGCCTCGTAGTCTCCGGGTCCGGCGACGCCGACATATTCGGTGAAGAGCCCGAGACGATCGGTGAGGTCGAAGCCAAGCACGGCCGAGTGGACGAACTCGAGATCGTAGTCGTCAACGCCATCGTGGACGGCATCGAACTCGGCCATCAGGCCCAGGCCGACCCCCTCGGCGAGGTGGGTGGAGAAGGGGAGGATGAGACCGCCCTCGACCTCGCCATTGCTGATGGCGGTGTTGGTCGGGATCTTGACGAAGGGGAAAAGGGCGAAGGCGGTCTTGCCTCCGTCGTTGCCCCAGACGTTGTATTTCAATCGCAAGGTCACGTCGCTGAAGCCTTCGGACCCTGCATCTTCCCAAGTGTAAGCGTCGAAGACGGTCTGGAGGTCGATGCGGTCGGTCAGGCCCACCTTGAGATTTGTGGCCATGACAGTGTAGGTGTCGTCGCCTCCGTCGCGACGCCAGTCGAGGTAGCTGGCCTCGACGACCCAGGCGCCGGCATCGACAGTGATGGGGCTCTCGGTGGTGTCGGGGCGGTCGGGAGAGAGTTCGCGCCATTGGTTGCGGGGAGTGGGACTAAAGAGGGTATGATGGCCGACCGAAGAGGGTCGGGTCAGGCTCACGGGATCGCCGGCTTCCGCCACGGCGGAAAAGAGCGACACGATGGGTGTCAATGTCAGGATGGATTTCATGCGGTTTCGGTTTCGGAAAGGTCGGGTGCGGGTGGCTCGAGTTGCCGGAGCTTGCGGGTCACGAGTCCCTGGGTCGGGCTGAAGAGCCAGGCGACCGCGAAGAGGAGACCGGCCATGAAAGCGATCATTCCCGAAGAGGTGGTGCTTTCAAAGCCGAGCCATCCCGGCACGACGAGCGCGGCGGCATGTCCGCCGATGGCGGAGAGAGCGGCGGCGGCGGCGGCGATCCAGAGCATGTGGTCGAGCCGGTGGGTCAGCAGCAAGGCCGTGGCCGGCGGCACGATCAGCATGGCGATGACAATGATGCTGCCGACCGATTCGAAGGCGGCGACGGTGGTCACCGCGACGAGGGTCATGAGCAGGTAGTGGAGGAACTGCGAGGAGTAGCCCAGAGTGTCGGCGAGGTCCGGGTCGAAGGAGCTGAGTTTGAGTTCCTTGTAGAGCGCGAGGATGACGAGCAGGTTAACGAGGAGCGCGCCGCCGTTGACGAGGGCGGCGCGGGGGATGTCGAAGTCGCCGACCTTGACGGTGTCGAGCGGGGTGAGCTCGATCGCTCCGTAGAGCACGCAGCCGGGGTCGAGGTCAACGTGGTCGGCGGCTTGGCGGATCAGGAGAAGGCCGACGGCGAAGAGCGTGGTGAAGACGATGCCCATGGCCGCGCCGCGATCGACATTCCCGAAGCGCATGATCCACTGGGTGAACAGGGCGGTGAGCAGTCCGGCGATGGCGGCACCGAGGAACATCGGCACGCTGGAGCGGGTGCCGGTGATGATGAAGGCAATTGCGAGTCCGGGCAGGACCGCGTGGCTGATGGCGTCGCCCATCATGCTCATCTTGCGGAGCACGAGGAAACAGCCGGGCAGGGCGCAGGCCACCGCGCAGAGCATTCCGGTGACGACGATCCAGGTGTCGAAGGTGGTCCACATTTTAGGAGTCAGGAGATTATCGATTACCGATCAGATGCGGACTGGGGGGGACGTGTTGGTCGGGCAAGGCGTGGCCGTTTTCCTCGAGGTCGGCCTCAAGCTGGCGGACGAGCTCGGCACCGAGGATGTGCTCGACGCGATCGGCATCGCGATCGACGTGGCTGGGAGCGACGTCGGCGTATTGGATGAGGTACTGTTCCCAGAGCCGGTGATTGCGGGTGACGCGGGCGGCTTCGCCGATGCCGGATTCCGAGAGCCGCACCATGCCCGGAGCGCAGGACTCGATGTGATCCTCGTGGCGGGCGATGCGAAGGATGCGGCGGAGCTGGCGCGGTGTCCAGGTGCGGCGCTTGAGGAGCTCGTCGACGGGGAAGGGTTCGTTGGCGATGCGCCCGTCCCTCGTGCGCGCCTCGAGGATTTCGTAGGAGGCGCGGAGGAAGTGCTGCCGGTCCACTTTCCTCCGCAGCCACATCTGGTTGAGGGCGCGCGGCAATACGCCGCGCTGCGGGGCGAAGAACATGCTGATCAGGAACAGCACGGCGGCCACGAGAACGATGACGGCGCCGGCCGGCAACTGGGGGATGAGAGCGCTGATGGCCGAGCCGAGCCACCCGCTGACGCCACCGATCAGGGCGGAAATCAGCAACATGGGCAGGAGCCGTTGGGTCCAGAAGCGCGCGGCGGTCGGCGGGGTGATGAGGAAGGCGATCACGAGGATCAATCCGACGGACTGGAGACCGATTACGGTGACCGCGGTGACGAGTCCTAACAAGAGCACATCGAGGAACAGGGTCGGCCATCCCTGCGAGGCGGCGAAACCGTCGTCGAAGCAGAGCAGGAGGAATTCTTTCAGGAAAAGCAGGCACACGAGCGAGGCGACGCCAGCGACGAGGGCGATGAGGAGGAAGTCGGACTCGATCATCGAGGCGGTCTTGCCGTAGATGAACGATTCGAGCCCCGCCGAGCCCGGGAGCCGCTGCACCATTCCGAGCGCCGCCACGCCGATCCCGAAGAAGACGGAGAGCACGAAACCCATCGCGACATCGTCGCGGAGTTTGGTGGTGTTGCGGATCAGGAGCATCGTGGCGATCCCGGCAAGTCCTGAAAGCGTGGCGCCGAGGAGCAGACCGGGCAGGGATTTGCCCTCTCCGCCGAACGAGACCATCACCGCGAAGGCAATCGCGATGCCCGGCAGGGTCGCATGGGAAAGGGCGTCGCCCATGAGCGAGCGTTTCCGCAGGAGGAGGAAGGAGCCGACGAGACCGGCGGCGATGCCGAGCATGGTGGTGCTCAACACGACGAGGCGCGTGTTGTGGTTGCTTAGCAAGAGCACGTCGATGATCTCGGGCAGCGACGGCATGGATCAATGCAGGTTCGAACGCAGGGCATCGGCGGCTTTCTCAAGCAGGCTGAGTTTGCCGCCGTAGGTTTTCTGCAGGTTCTCGCGGGTGAAGGTCTCGCTGGTGGGGCCGGCCGCCACGATGCGCATGTTGATCAGCACGAGCCAGTCGAAATAGCTCGTGACCGTGGCGAGGTCGTGATGGACGACGAGGCAGGTTTTGCCCTCGGCGGAGAGGCGGCGGAGCAGGTCGACGATGGCTTGCTCGGTGGCGGCATCGACGGCGGCGAATGGCTCGTCCATCAGGTAGAGGTCGGCGTCCTGCATCAGGGCGCGGGCGAGAAAGACCCGCTGCTGCTGTCCGCCGGAGAGCTGGCTGATCTGGCGGTCGGCGAGGTGGGCGATGCCGACCTGCTCGAGACAGGCGACGGCACGTTTGGACTCCGCGCCGGTCACGCGCCGGAACCAGCCGAGGCGGCGGTAGGCGCCCATCGCGACAACGTCGAGCGCACTGACCGGGAAATCCCAGTCGACGCTCTCGCGCTGCGGCACGTAGGCGACGCGGTGGCGGGCCTTGCGATAGGGGACGCCATAGACATGCGCCCAGCCGGAGGTGCGGGGGATGAGGTCGAGGCAGGCTTTGAGCAGGGTGCTTTTACCCGCGCCGTTGGGCCCGACGATGCCGACGAGCTTGCCCTCGGGGATGTTCAGCTCGATGTCCCACAGCACGGGTTTGCGCTGGTAAGCGACGGTGAGATCGTGGATCGCCAGCGGGATCTCCGGCGGATGCTCGGGACGGTCTTCGGTGTGTTTGGCAGGAAAGATGGCCTGGCCTTTGAGCGATTCGGTGTGCATTGGGTCACGGGTCACGGGTCACGGGTGGGAACCGGAGAGTTTGCCTTGAAAGCCCTTCTTGGGAGCCGTGCCGCCGAGGGCGCGGGTGATCGTGGTGATGTTGTGATCGATCATGCCGATGTAGGTGCCCTCGTAGGTGCCGGCGGCGCCCATCGCATCGGAGAAAAGTTCTCCGCCGATCACAACCTGGTGACCGCGGGCGGCGCAGCCTTCGATGAGGGCGCGGACATTTTTATCGGAGACGGAGCTTTCCACGAAGACGGCGGGGATCTTCCGCTCGACGAGGAAATTGACGAGGTTTTCGATGTCTTTGACCCCGGCCTCCGATTCGGTGCTGAGGCCCTGGATGCCGCGAACTTCGATGCCATAGGCGCGCGCGAGGTATTGGAAGGCATCGTGGGCGGTGACGAGGACGCGCTGGCCTTCGGGAATGGAGGCGATCGAGGTGGCGGCGTATTGGTCGAGCTGCTCGAGCTGCTTGCGGTAGTTCGTGGCGTTTTCGCGATAGGTCGCCTCGTTGGCCGGATCCTGTCCGGAGAAAGCGTTCTGGATGGCGGTGGTCGCACCGATCCAGCCTTTCACGTCCATCCAGACATGGGGATCGTCGTGGCTTTCGCCGTCCGCCATGACAAAGCCGGGTTGACCCGCGAGCCCTTCCGTCACCGCAAAGACCGGCTTGCCCGTGGCGGCGATGCGGACCAGCACGTCGGCCATTTTGCCCTCGAGCATGAGACCGTTGTAAAAGACCAGATCGGCTGCTTGGAGTGCTTTCACATCGCGAGCGGTCGGTTTGTAGAGGTGGGGATCGACCCCTTCGCCGATGATGTTTTCGACCACGGCGTGCGGACCGGCCACGACCCGGGCCACGTCGCCGATCATGCCGATGGTGGTGACGACGCCGCGGACGCCTTCGGGTTTGGTCGGCGGCGCTTCCGAACATGAGGCGAGGAAACTCACGAGCACGGCGGCGATGAGGGGGAGCGGGGATGAGTTCATGATCCAGTGTGTTGGATAAATTCAACCCACTATCTTGAATGGTCAAGATAGAAACTTGCAAGAACCAAACAAACGTGCTAGCATGGCTCGATGGCATCGAGCACGGTCGAGAACTATTTGAAGGCGATCCTCCGCCTGCAGGGGGAGAGCGGCGGGCAGGTCGCGGTGGGTGACATCGCGCGAGAGCTGGGGGTGACACCCGGCACGGTCTCGATCATGATGCGCCAGCTCAGTGAGCGAGGCCTCGTCTCCTACGAGCCGCGGCGCGGACTCTCCCTGCGACCCCGCGGGGTAACTGAGGCGATGAAGGTGTTGCGCCGTCACCGGCTCATCGAATTGTTTCTCGTCGAAGTGATGGGGCTGGACTGGTCCGAGGTGCACGAGGAAGCGGAGGTGCTCGAGCACGTGATCTCGGACCGTCTCCTCGACCGGATCGATGAAATGCTGGGCCGCCCGACCCATGATCCCCATGGTGACCCGATCCCCGATCGCAAGGGCGTGATTGCCCGGGATCGGTCCGTGCCTCTCGCCGGGGTTGGGGCTGGTCGCTATCGCGTCGTCCGGGTATCGGATGAGGATTCGGCCCTGCTTGGCTGGCTGCGGGAGAAAGGCCTGAAGATCGGCGAGAAGATCGACCTCTCCGACACGGGCCGGGCCGGGGGTGTCCTGGAACTCGCGCGCGAAAGTGGCGAGGCGATCCAGATTGGCACCGAGGTCGCGGGAAATGTCTTCGTCGAGGCGATCGGCTGAGCCTGGGGCCGCCCCTCTTTTCCCTTGCCAAAGCGGGAGAAGCCTCCATCTTCCCCTTCCGCGGATTTCCCGGTAAAGGACAGGTGTCTGAGCGGTCTAAGGAGCACGCTTGGAAAGCGTGTGTAGGGGAAACTCTACCGTGGGTTCGAATCCCACCCTGTCCGCCATCGAAAGGCCCGTTCCCAGTGCGAAGCACAGGGGCCGGGCCTTTCGATTTGATGGACAAGGATGAGAACGCCGTTCGATTCGAAGCGAGCGAATGCGAGCGGAGAAAGACGGAGCGAAGCGGAGTCAATCCCACCCCGACAGCCGCGCTGTGTCCGCCATCGAAAGGCCCGTTCCCAGTGCGAAGCACAGGGGCCGGGCCTTTCGATTTGAAGGACGGGATGAGAACACCGTTCGATTCGAGGCGGGCTCTCCTCACTTGATCCCCACCACCATCGAATCAGGGCCGACCAAATGCTCCACGCGGGTCTCGCGGAAGCCGGCTTCGCGCATCCATTCCTGGCAATCGGCGCCGGTGTAGTCGAACCCTCCCGAGGTCTCGACGAGCATGTTGAGGCTCATCATCAGGCCGAAGGCATTCTCGCGGCGTGCGTCGTCGATGATGGAGTCGTAGACGATCACGGCACCACCCTCCGGCAGCGCCTCCCACGCGGCCCGGAGGAGGTGCTTCTTCTGCGCGAGGTCCCAGTCGTGAAGGATGTGACCGTAGAGCACGACGTCGGCTTTCGGAAGGGGATCGGTGAAGAAACTGCCGCCGACGAATTTGACGCGTTCGGCGACGCCCGTTTCCGTGGCGTAGTCTTCGAAAATGGGACCGACTTCGGGCAGGTCGAAGCCAATGCCGCGGAGATGGGGATTGGCCAGCGCGATCTGCACGGCGAGATCGCCCTGGGCGGTGCCGGCATCGACGTAGGTCTGGTATTGACTCCATGGAAACTGCCGGGCAATCGCGAGGTTGGCCCCGCGGCTGACGCCCGACATGGCGCGAAGGAATTCCTTCAACCTTGCCGGATCCGCATAAAGTTTCGCGAACATGTCCTCGCCGCTGCGCGCTTCGTTTTGCGGCTCGCCGGTGCGCAGCGCGGTGGTCAGGGCTCCCCAGTAGGGATAGAGCCGATGGTTCGCCATCTCGAGGATGCCGCCGATGTAGGAAGGCTTGCGTTTGTCGAGGTAGAGATCGGTCTCGGTGGTGTTGGCATAGAGACCCTTGTCATCGCGGGTCAGGAATCCGAGTGCGACGAGGGTGTCGAAAAAGTCACGGGCTCCCCGCGGATGCAGGCCGAGACGCGAAGCCAGCGATTCGAGCGGTTCGGGATGACGGGCCAGTTCGGTGAAGACCTCCATCTCAACGGCGCTGAGCAGCGTCTTGGCGGGCCAGAAGGCGAAGCCGGTCTGGAAGATGCGGTCGGGGGAGGGGAGGGATTCCATGAAGGGAACGGGGTTGGGGACGGGAGTCTTTTATTCGGTTTCGCCGAAGTAGTTTTGCTGGAGTTGGTCGCTGACGCCGTCCTCGTTCAAGAAGAGCAGGGCCTGGTTCAAGCGCTCGCGCAGGGGACTGTCCTGTTGCAGGGCGAAGGCATAGTTCTGCTTTTCGAACATGGGGCCGACCATCTGCAAGGTCGGATCATTCAGTCTCGCCGATTCATAACGAAGGATGGGCGCGTCGTAGACCACGGCCTGGGCTTCGCCCGACTTGATCGCCGCGATGCAGGCCGGAATGTCGGGATAGGTTTTCACCTTGGCGCCCTTTTCTTCCAGCCAGGTCTCCGTGGTCGAGCCTTGCACGGTGGCGACGACGCGTCCGGGCAGGTCGGAGGGGCCGTTGATGTCGCCTTTCAGCGAGTTCACGGTGAGGGTGGTGGTGAAGGAAGCGGTCAGGAGCGAGACGAGGACGATGCTGAGCAGCATCCACACGATCGCGATGATGCGTCCGCCAACTCCGACGGGGCCCTTGTTGTCCGCTCCGCCGACGAGAAGGGTGCTGATCGTCCACCAGAAGGACTCCCAGAGGCCCTCCTTGTAGTCCTCAGGCCATTGCTCGCCGTTGACCTTGTGTTCGTAGCGCCATACCAGATGCGAGATCACCAGCATCGTCACGAGGAGCAGGAGAAAGGCCCCGATCAGCTTGGGATTGAGCAGATTCTTGAGCAACCCGAAGATCTGGTCGGCATAGCTGCCCGAGCCACCGGGCACGAGGATCTGTAGTCCGGACTCGTAGAAGGGCTGCGAGAAGTCGATCACCTCCTCGCGCTTGGACGTGACGCTGATCGCTCCCACGCCGACATCGGCCTCGCGTTTCTGGATGGCATCGATGATCTCCTGCGCGGTGCCGACAACCCGGACCTCGTAATCGAGACCTGTCTTGCGAGCGAGTTCGTCCCAAAGCTCGGCGGCGAAGCCGACCCGCTTGCCTCCGGATTCAAAGGAAAAGGGCTCGAGGTTGCGGGTGACGACGCGGATTTTTCCGGACGGGGCAGCAGGGGGCGTCGGCGCTTGATCCTGGGCGCGGGTTGTTTCCGCGAAAAGGAGCAGGGAGAGTGAGAAAAGCAGGAAACGCATGGTGCGGTGGTTGGTGGATTTCGGAGGATGGGATTCGTCGAATCGGATACGGACTGGTTTCGGGAAAGTTGTGACTACGTAAACCAGAATCATTCGCTCCGTTTGGAAATTTCTGCCTCGATTTATCAAGGGGGATCGCATAGAGAAATGGATCATGAAGCCGACTCGTTACTTCCGTTCCATCCCGTTTCTGATCGCGTCCGCATTTGCCTCGATGGTGCTCCAGGCAGCGGACCTTGATCGCACGATCCTGCCGATCCAACTGCCGAAGCCTGATCCGGTCACCACCCTCGATGTCCGCGAGGCGAAGCTGCCCGCTCGTCACGAGGTGAAGGCCCCCGAGGGTGCGCCCAACGTGATGATCGTGCTGATCGACGACCTCGGCTTCGGGGCGACCTCGCCCTTCGGTGGCCCGATCCCAACGCCGACTTTCGAGCGCCTCGCCGGAGAGGGGCTGCGCTACACGAACTTCCACACCACCGCGCTCTGCTCGCCGACGCGCGCCGCGCTGAAGTCGGGACGGAACCACCACACCTGCAACATGGGCTTCATCACCGAGATGGCGACCGGCTTCCCTGGTGCCACCGGCGAGATCCCCGACACGGTCGCCCCGCTCGCGGAGATGCTTCGGCTGAACGGCTACAGCACGGCGGCGTTCGGGAAATGGCACGAGACGGCGGCCTGGGAGACGAGCGTCTCGGGGCCGCACGATCGCTGGCCGACGCGCCAGGGCTTTGACAAGTTCTATGGATTCATCGGCGGCGAAACGAACCAATGGGCGCCCTACCTGTTCGACGGAACCGCACCGGTCGAGCTGCCGCATGATCCCGACTACCACTTCATGGAGGACATGTCGGAAAAGGCGATCGCTTGGATCGAATATCAGAAGGCGATGACGCCCGACAAACCCTTCTTTGTTTATTTCGCGCCCGGCGCGGTCCACGCCCCGCACCATGCTCCAAAGGATTGGATCGCGAAATGGAAGGGCAAGTTCGACCAGGGATGGGACAAGATCCGCGAGGAGACCCTCGCCCGTCAGATCGAGCAGGGTCTCGTGCCGGCCGGAACGAAGCTCGCGCCCAAACCTGACGCGATCAAGGATTGGGACAAGCTTTCGGAGGATGAAAAGACCCTCTTCCGCCACCAGGTCGAGGTGTTTGCCGCCTTCCTCGACTACACCGACCACCACGTCGGGCAGGTGGTGGAGGCCATCGAGAAGACCGGTGAGCTGGACAACACCCTCATTTTCTACATCGCCGGCGACAATGGAACCAGCGGCGAGGGCGGCGCCTTCGGCATGTTCAACGAATACACCTACTTCAACGGCGTCCCCGAGACGGTCGAGGACATGTTGAAGGTGATCGACGAATGGGGCAGCCCCAAAACCTACCCGCACATGGCGGCCGGCTGGGCGGTGGCGTTGAACTCGCCTTTCGGCTGGATGAAACAGGTCGCCTCGGACTTCGGAGGCACCCGCAACGGCATGGTCGTGCACTGGCCGAAGCGCATCCAGGACAAGGGCGGGATCCGCACGCAGTTCGGCCACGTCATCGACGTTGCTCCGACCATCCTCGAGGCGGCCGGACTGCCCGAACCGAAGGTCGTCAATGGCACTCCGCAGCGCCCCATCGAGGGGACGAGCCTCGTCTACACCTTCGACGATGCCGGTGCGAAGGAACGCCACACCACCCAGTATTTCGAGATCTCGGGAAACCGCGCCATCTACCATGAGGGTTGGTTCGCGCGCACCATCCACAGGGCGCCATGGGAACACCAGGGCCGTCGTTCCTTTGCCGAAGACCTCTGGGAACTCTACCACATCAAGGAGGACTTCAGCCTGAGCAAGGATCTCGCCGCCGAGCAGCCTGACAAGCTGAAGGAGCTCCAGGCCGCTTTCCTTGTCGAAGCGGAGAAATACCAGGTGTTGCCTCTCGATGACCGCACGCTGGAGCGCGCCATCGCCGCGAACGTCGGTCGTCCGGATCTGATGCAGGGACGCACCTCGCTGACCCTCGCCGAGGGCATGACCGGGATGATGGAGAACGTCTTCCTCATTGTGAAAAACCGATCGAAAACCCTCACCGCGGAGATCGAAGTGCCCGAGGGCGGTTGCAACGGCACGCTCATCGCGCAAGGCGGCCGCTTCGGGGGTTGGTCGCTTTATGTGAAGGACGGCGTGCCTGGATACGACTACAACTTCCTCGGACTGCAGCGCAGCTCCGTCGTCGGCAAGGACAAACTGCCCGCCGGCAAGGCCACGGTCCGGTTCGAATTCGCCTACGCGGGTGGCGGACCGGGCAAGGGCGGCACCGGCACGCTCTACGTGAACGACCAGAAGGTCGCCGAAGGCGAGATCGCCCACACCCAGGCGGCCATGTTCTCCGCGGACGAGACCGCCGATGTCGGGATCGATCTCGGCACGCCGGTCGTGGAAACGATTGGCTCGGAAGACGCGTCGCGCTTCAACGGAAGGATTCCGAAGCTGGTCGTCGAGGTGAAATAGCGTATGGGTTAGTCACTCCGATGGCATGAAACTCCACTCCTTCTCCCTGCTCACCGTCCTCGCCACATCGTCCCTGCTCCGAGCCCAGGAGGCCTCGCCCGCGGAGATCCGCGCCATCGCGAAGGAGGCCTACATCTATGCCTATCCGATGGTGGACAGCTACCGCATCCAGCACGCCTACTTCATTGATCGGGCGAATCCCGAGTTCAAGGCGCCCTACAACGAAATGCAGAATCTCGCCCGCGTCTTCACTCCCGCGGACAAGGCGGTGCAGACGCCGAATTCGGACACGCCCTATTCCTCGATCGGCCTGGATCTCCGCGCCGAGCCCTTCGTGCTGACCGTGCCCGCGATCGCGAAAGAGCGCTATTTCTCGATCCAGTTCATCGACGCCTACACCCACAATTTCGCCTACGTCGGCAGCCGCGCCACGGGCAACGAAGGAGGTAGCTTCCTCATCGCCGGTCCGAATTGGAAAGGGGAAAAGCCCGCAGGAATCAAGGAGGTCATCCGCACCGAGACCGAACTGCTCTTCGCGCTCTACCGCACCCAGCTCTTTTCTCCTGAAGACATCGGAGAAGTGAAGAAGGTCCAGGCCGGTTACAAGGCCGAGCCGCTTTCCGCCTTTCTCGGCGAACCCGCTCCGCCCGCCGCTCCGGCGATCGATTTCCCGAAGCCACTGACTCCGGACGAACAAAAGAGTTCGCTGGGAGTCTTCAACTTGCTCAACTTCATCCTCCAATTCTGCCCCACCGACCCGAGCGAAACCGATCTGATGGCCCGCTTTGCCACGATCGGGATCGGGGGAGGCAAGAAGATCGATTTCGCCACCCTGACAACCGAACAACGCGCCGCCTACGAGGCGGGCATCGCGGATGCCTGGAAGGATTTCCAGGGCATCATGGCCGAAGTCTCGGCGGGCAAAATCACCAGCGGTGATCTCTTCGGCACGCGCCAGTATCTCAAAAACAACTATCTCCTCCGCATGGCCGCAGCCCTCCTCGGCATCTACGGCAACTCGAAGGAGGAGGCGATGTATCCCGCCTATCGAGTCGACGCGGAGGGCAAACCGCTCGATGGCTCGAAACGCTACACCCTGCATTTCAAGGCAGACGAGTTTCCTCCCGTGAATGCCTTCTGGTCGGTGACGATGTATGATTTGCCCGCGAGCCTGCTGGTGGAGAATCCGATCAATCGTTATCTCATCAACTCGCCCATGTTGCCGGATCTGAAGCGCGACGCCGACGGCGGCGTGACGATCCACATCCAGCACGAGTCCCCGGGCCCTGACAAAGAAGCCAACTGGCTCCCGGCACCGCAGGGGCCTTTCTGGTGTGCGATGCGGCTCTACTGGCCGAAGGAAGCGGCTCTGGACGGGAGCTGGAAACAGCCGAAGATGGAAGCGGCGGAGTGATTGGATATCCTGCGCAATTTGGATGGCAAAATTCCGCCAAATGTGGTCCCTTCAGCATCGATTCCGCGCCTTCATTCCGATTTAAGATCCGACCCAACATGATTGCTTCAAAGACCACCCCATCTCATGCCGTGTCTTGGTTCGCCGGAATCACCCTGTTGGCAACCAGCGGTCTCCGTGCCGGAGATCCGAAGGCACCTCTCGACAAGGAGCCGGCCACTTACACCGATACCGGCTGGGATTTCACGATGGTCATGCCGGGTTGGCTCGCGGGGATCGAGGGCACCGTCGGCGTGAAAGGCGTGGACGGAGCGGTCGATGACGGTTTTGACGACATCATTGACAGCCTCGGTTTCCTCGCCGCTGCTTCGGTCGAGGGGCGGAACGGGAAACTCGGTTTCATTCTCGAGGGCATCTACACGCGGACGATCGTGGGTGGCCCGACGCCGGGACGACTCCTCACGACGGTCTCCGTGGAGATGGAGCAGCTCGTGGCCGAAGGCTCCCTGACTTACCGCTTTTTTGAATCGGACCGGGCCTGGGCCGAGTTGATCGCCGGAGCGCGCTACACCTACATGGGGGCCGACCTGTCCCTCGAGTCAAACCCCGCCGGTATCGCCGCGGTCAGCGATGAGATCAGCGCGGATGTGGTGGACCTTGCCACCGCATCGATCCGTGCCGAGGTGCAGCGCCGTCTCCCCGGGTTGATTGCCGGGCTGCCGCTGCCTGCCGACGACATCGCCGAGAGCGAACTGAACCAGGTCGAGCGCCGCATCCTCGCGGTGAACAGCTTTTTCAGAAGTCCGCTCCGTGATGGGGTGGACGACGGAGTCGGCTCGAATCGCACCGGAATCGGTGCCCGTTTCCTGGACCATGCTCCGCTCCGCCGCGCCGTCCGCGAGTATGTGGATGCCGAAGTGGAGGCCCGCGTCGAGGCCGCCCGCGCCGCTGACTCGGGCATCGTCGCCGCCGCCCGCGCCAATGCCAGGGCCGCCGCCGAGCGCAGGCTCGCCCGCGCCGAAGCGGCCCTTTCCCGCGCCATCGAGCGTCGCATCAACGACCTGATCCCCGATTCCGAATTGCACGCCTCGAAGGCTTGGGTTGATCCCTTCATCGGGCTCCGGGGGCGTTATGATCTGAACGATCAGCTCTACCTGACCGGTCGCGGCGACATTGGTGGCTTCGGAGTCAGCTCCGACACGGCTTGGAATGTCTATGGAGCCTTTGGCATCGATCTGACCGAGCGGACCTGCGTCGAGCTCGGCTACCGCTATTACCTCGTCGATTACGAGCGCGGCGCGTTGAACTACGACGTCGCGACCAAGGGACCCTTCATCGGCGTGCGGATCGAGTATTGAGTCCCGCTCACCACAGGGCGACGAACGTCAGGGCCCCGAGGATACCGCCGATGACGGGTCCGACGACGGGGATCCAGGCATAGCTCCAGTCCGAGGAACCCTTTCCCGGAATCGGGAGCAGGGCATGGGCGATGCGCGGTCCGAGGTCGCGGGCGGGATTGATTGCATAACCGGTCGGGCCACCGAGGGACAGACCGATGGAGAAAACGATGAAGCCGACCAGGAGCGGCCCGAAGCCGGTGCTGAATCCGGTCGAGGCATCGAGGTTGTCGGCGCGGGGCAGGGCCAAGGCACCTAACACGAGCACAAAAGTCCCGATGATCTCGGTGAGGAGGTTGCCGGTGGTGTGGCGGATCGCGGCACCGGTGGAGAAAACCGCGAGCTTCGCGCCGGGGTCGCTGGTGGCCCGCCAGTGGGGGAGGTAGGCGAGGAAGACAAGGGTCGCCCCGATGATCGCGCCCAGCATCTGGGCGATGATGTATTGCAGCGCGGTGGCGGCGTCGATCTTGCCGATGGCGAGCATGGCGAGACTGACCGCTGGATTGAGGTGTCCACCGGAGATCGTGCCGACGGCGTAGACCGAAATCGTCACCGCCATCGCCCATCCGGCGGTGATCACGATCCAGCCCGAGTTGTTCCCCTTCGTTTGTTGAAGGACGACGTTTGCGACGACACCGCCTCCGAGCAGGATGAGCAGCGCGGTTCCAACAAGTTCAGCGACAAAGGGTGACATGGCGCGGAGTCTGCCCGAAACTCCGCGATCTTGGGAAGCGGGAAATGCGTTTCCGCGATCGCGCCGGAGCGGCCCCGCTCAGGGCTCGAGGATCTCGTCGAGGACGCGGCCATCGACTTCGGGCAGCGTCAGGCCCATCACCTTGGCCAGGGTGGGAGCGACATCGAGATTACGGACGCGGTCGAGCACGACGCCCTTCTTGATCCCCGCGCCACTGGCGATGAAGATGCCGTCGAGCTCGGGGTCGCTGTTGGGATATCCATGGGTGCCCGCGTAGTTGGTGGTCGGGATCACGACCGTGTCTCCGGAGATTTCCTTGCGGAAGGCATAACCCTCGGCCGCGAAGAGGATGAGATCGCCCATGCCGGAGTTTTCGCCTGGCTTCGGCATGCCGAGACGGTGGCCTTCTTCTCCATCGATGACTTCGGCGACGCCTTCCATCGTGGAAAAGAGCTCCTTCAAGCGAGGGATCAATTCTTCCCGGCGAGCCGGATTGGTGACATAAGCGAAGGCCATGCCGCCCTGCGCCATCACATAAGCATCGCAGGTGGAGATGGTCGGTCCGAGGCCCTTGGCGAGGCCTGCCTGCTTCAGGGCGAGATTCGGCTGGATGTATTTTGAGACCTTCTTGAAGCCGTGGTCCGTCGCCACGACGATCGTCGTCTTCTCCCGGATGCCGCTGCGCTCGAGGGCGTCGAGAATGTCGCCGAAGTAGCGGTCGGCGAGCTCGAGGGCGGTGTAGCCCGGCCCGCTGCGCGGCCCGTAGGTGTGGTGCGAGGAGTCGGTGTTGAGGGTGTGGTAGAGCAGCAGGTTCGGCCGGTGTTTCTCGATCATGTGCACTGCGGCGCGGGTCCACATCGCGTCGAGGAAGGCGACGCCCTTGCGGTTGGGGCCCATCTGCATCCAGCCGATCTCCTCGCCGGTGGCCGCACCATCGGCAATCATTTCCTTCACGAAAGGCTCTTCCGGTTTCGGCAACTCGGCGAAGCTCCAGGTGATCGTGCCGGGATTCATGATCGCGACCCAGTCCGACTCAGCGGTGGTCAATCCCGCCTGATGGGCGACGTCGTAGAGCGTCGGCACGAAGACCATCCGGGATTTGTCCGCCCATTGCTCGATCACCGGAGGCACCCCGTCCTTGCGCACGAGGAGACCGTTGAAAAGCACGCCGTGCTTGCGTGGTTCCACGCCGGTGATGAGGGTGGTGTGGTTGATCCAGGTGATCGATGGATTGCTGACCGTCATCGCCTTGGCCGAGGCACCCTCGGCTGCAAGCCGGCGCAGGTTCGGCACCTGCAGGGTCGGATCGTTCCAGAGGTAGGCGGGGAAACCGTCGATGCTGACGAGGATGAAATGACGGTCCTTGGCCGGTTCGGACCGGGATGAGGATGCGGCCACGGCGATGAAACAGAGAGCGATGCGGAGCAGGGATTTCATGCGGCACATCATGGCGGATTTTTTGTTTCTGCGACCGTCTGATTCGGCCACGTTCGCGTGATGAGTCATCGCGGCCTGACAAATTTGAGAAAATTCTTGGATTTCGAAGGGAAATTGATAAAAAACCGGTGTCTTTGTTGGACTTGACCGGGGCGAGGTCGTATTGGTTGCCCCTTGCCGGCTCCCCGAACCTCCCCGATGCCGGATCCTTCCAACTCCTCGCTATGATGGCAGCTCGAAACCGTCAGACCGCGACCTCGGCGCTCCCCCGGAAAAGCCTCGTGATCCTTCTGGCCCTTGGCTTGGGTGTCGCCGAAACCCGCGCCCAGACTCCCCAGGCCGGGGCGTATCCGGTAGATCCCGCCGCCGCGGCAGGGATGACCTCCGGTCTGCCCAGCGGTGTTACTTACAAGCAGGCCGAGATGATGCAGGTGCGGACTTCGGCTCAGAGCGCCCAGGGCGATGCCGCGGCCGCCTCTTTGGCCCGATCCGCCGATCAGTCGATCGAGGAGCGCAACCGCAACATCGCCATCGAGACCGCCCGCACCAACAAGGCGATCAAAGAGGAGATGCGCAACCGGCAGAAGTACCAAGTCGCCGCCGAGCAGCACAACAAGGTCTCGTCGGACCAGATGTCGACCTGGACGCAGAACGGCGGGGTGCGGGTCGAGCGCAACGTGCCCGACGCCTTTGTGATGTCCTTGATCGAGGAGGAGGAGCAAGCCGCCGCGCGCGCCGAAGCGAGTGGCGAGAAAAAAGGGTTCTCGCTCTTCCGTGGCGGATCCCGATCCAACGATGATGGCGGCAGTTTCCTGAGCTCGATCAAACCACCGCGCCTGCCCTTCGTCGGTAGCCGCGACAGTGGAGAAGCGGCTCCGACCCCGGTCAGTGATACCAGCGAGCCGGTCTTTGCCCAAACCGGAGGTGCGGCCCCCCAAGCTGCTCCCGCACCCGTCGCGAGCAAGCCGGGCGTGGTCCCCTCGATCTCCGGGGCTGCTCTCGTGGACGGACGCAGCCCTGTGGCACCGACCGCGAGCCCGGCTCCCGCGGACGCCACTCCCCAGTCCGCGCAGCAGGTGTCCTTCTCGGATCAGTTGCCCGATGCCGACAAGAAAAAGCCGGGCCTTTTCTCGATGTTTTCCGGCGATGAAACGTCCGGCAATTCCCTCGTTCCGTCGGGGCGTGATTCGGGCGGCGGATTCCTCGGGTTCGGCAAGAAAAAATCCGAACCGGTCGGAACGATCGACGCCAGCCTCTTCCCCGATGGTGCCGTGCACCAGGCGCCCACGGGTGGTCGTCTTACAGGTGGCGCCACTGCCGAGACCGTCGCCCAGGAGTTCGCTTCGGTGCCGGGCAGCGGCGACATCGTGCTGCCAGGCCAGACCGTCGAGAAACCGCGCTCGGGATTTTCCCTGCCGAAGCCGAACCTTTCCCTGCCTTCCCTTCCGTCCGTCTCCAAACCGTCCGGCGGGGGCACTCCCTTGCCGGCGGGCGCTTATGTGACCAATGCCACCGCGCAATTCATGGTCTACGGTGCCGATCAGATGAAGTCCGAGATCCGCGCTTTGCCCGCGGGCTCCTCGGTCACGCTGACGAAGCCCGGCGAGCAATGGTCCGGCATCCGTCTGCCTGACGGCACCGAGGGCATCGTGCAGAACAAGTTTTTGAAACCCTGAGCGACCGCTCTCGTTCGGGCTTGCCTTCCGGGCAAGGGCATCGCTAAGCTCGCGGGCATGAGATCGGCCCGTTTCCTCCTGCCGGCGATCGTGTTCCTCCTCGACGGTTCCGAAGCACCCGCCCAGACCCGGGACGAGATCACCTCGGCGATGCGAAAGGCGGCCGATTTTTTCGCCAAGCAAGTCGCAGTGAGAGGCGGTTACGTCTATTACGTCTCGCCCGACCTCACCAAGCGCCTCGGCGAAGGCGTCGCGACCGCCACCGAGATCTGGGTGCAACCGCCCGCTACGCCTACGGTGGGCAACGCCTACCTCGATGCCTGGACCGCCACGCAGGACCAAGCTTTCCTCGACCATGCCATTGCCGCGGGTGAGGCTCTGGTGTACGGACAGCTCGAATCCGGCGGCTGGCGCAACTCGATCGACTTCGATCCCGGCGGCCCGCGCACGGATCGCTATCGCAATGGAAAAGGGAAGGGGAAAGGCAACAACTTCTCCACCCTCGACGACGACATCACCCAGGCGGCGCTGCGATTCCTGATGCGTCTCGATGCCGCGACCGGCTTCAAGAACGACCTCATTCACGGAGCAGTGACCTACGCCATGCCTCGCCTGCTGGAGGCGCAATATCCCAACGGCGCTTTTCCCCAAGGCTGGACCGGACCAGTCGGCGACCGTCCCGTGGTCCCGGCGAGCTATCCCGACTACGATTGGAAAACCGAGGGACGCATCAAGGAATACTGGAACGAATCCACCCTCAACGACGGCCTCGCCCTGAGCCTCACCGAGACGCTGCTCCTCGCCGAACGCACTTATCAGGATCCGCGCTACCTCGAGGCCCTGCGACGTTTCGGCGACTTTCTGCTCCTCGCCCAGATGCCCGAACCCCAGCCTGCCTGGGCGCAGCAGTATGATGCGAAGATGCGGCCGATCTGGGCGCGGGCCTTCGAGCCGCCGGCGATCAGTGGACGAGAGTCCGAAGATGTCCTGATCGCCCTGATCAAAATCGCGGAGCGCACCGGCGATGAAAAATACACCGCGCCTGTCGTGTCCGCGGTGAAGTACCTCGAGCAATCGCTGCTGCCTGACGGTCGGCTGGCGCGCTATTACGAACTCGAAACGAACCGACCGCTTTACATGACCCGGCAGGGCAAAGCCTATACACTGACTCATGACGACACCGATCTGCCGGATCACTATGGTTGGAAGAATCCAACCCGGCTTGAGCTAATCAAGACGGCCTACCGCACCCGGCTCGCCGGAGCCGCGCTCGAGCCCCTGTTCGCCCTGCCCGCACCCGATGCCGCGACGATCCCGCGGGTCTTGCAAGAACTCGATGCCGAGGGCCGCTGGATCACCGTCCACGATGGCAACGAGGACCGGCTCGTCGGTCAACCCGAGTTCGCGATGGGCGAGGCCTATCTCGACAGCGGTCGCTTTGCGGAAAACCTCTCGACCCTGGCACGCGCCCTCGCGTCAGCTCGCTGAGCGCCAGCGCGCCTGGCGGAGCTGGGCCAAGGGCGAGTCGGCGAGCTTCTCATACCAGATCGTAAGGAAGGTCCCGTCTTCGAGCTCGACCGAGGAGGGATAACCGAGATCTCCGCCCGCGCCATCGCCGGAGATGATGACGGGCTCCGACCAGGTCTTGCCCTCGTCTTCGCTGAAGCGGGCCTGGTTGCCAAAAGGAGAGCGGCGATGGCCGTAGGTCATCAGCAATCGGTTATCGCGCAGGCGCAGCAAATGCGAGGGCAGACCCCACACGCCGATCGGATGCGGGACGGTCCAGGTCTTGCCGCCGTCCTCCGATTCGCTCTGCAGCGTTTCGCCCTTGTTCGCTTCATTGTGGTTGCGGATCTGCACGAGGATCCGGCCGCTCGCGCATTGGATCGCATGCAACTCGTGGTAATCGCGCGCACGGTCGCCCTCGCGGGTCGGGATCTCCGCCAGCCATTCCCAGGTCTCGCCGTCGTTGTGGGAAACCGTCACGCCGATGCGTTTGTCATCCGTCCACAGTTCCTTGCCCGCATAGAGCAGACGTCCGTCGGCGAGCTGGCAGGGGCCGTGCGGACTGTTCACGATCGTGTCGATGCGAGCGGAAAAGGAAAGACCTCCATCGGTCGAACGGAAACACCAGGTGCCCAGTTCGCCCTCGCGGGTCTCCTCGTCGGTGATGCGGTGGTGGGCGGCCAGCCAGGCCGGATCGTTCGCCTTGGATCCGCCCTCGGCGACCTGGGGCAGATAAGCGAGCGAGGTGAAGGTGGTGACGATCAGGATGCCGTTTGCCGTTTCCAACACCCCCGCGTCGCGGTCGTCGATCGGCCCGTCGTGGATGGTGCGGGGAAAGGTCCAGCTCTCGCCATGGTCATGTGAGCTCATCATTTCCACCGTGCCGAAAGGGCAGACATGTGCCTCGCGGCGACCCGACCAGACCAGCACCAGTTCGCCCTTCTCCGTGCGCGTCACCGTGGGCCAGCCGTGATAATACTGCTTCTGCGGCGAGATGATTTTCGTGTCGAGGATCTCGGCGGCGCGGGCACGGCGGGGGAAAGTGACCAGGGTCGAGGCGGAGGCGGCGAGGGCGAGGCCGGTGAAGCGGCGGCGGGAGAGGGGTTCCTTCATCCTGGCAGCATGGCGAAAGCTCCCGGAGCCGCCCAGTCCGCGATCAGGGCCGCCCGACCGGCTCGACCCGGGAGGGTTGGGTCGATGAATCAACCCTCTTCAGTCCGCGAACTTTGCCTTGCACTTCCTGACTGAATTTTTCAATCTCGGGCCATGAACCGCGCCACCGTGTTCCTCGCTTTCGTTTCATGGGTCCTCCCGGCTGTCGCCGAAACCGTTAAAGATCGAGAGGGCGCCGTCCGGGCCGACGCCGCGGCGATGCGGGAAAACGAACGCTGGATCTACAATGATCTTTACGCCGCCTTTGACGAGGCCGCGCGCAGCGGACGACCCCTGATGATCGTGCTGCGCTGCGTGCCCTGCCTCGCCTGCATGGGGCTCGATGCCGAGGTGTTGACCGAGGGCGAGACCCTGAAACCGCTTCTCGATCAGTTCGTCCGGGTGCGGCTGATCAATGCGAACGCGCTCGATCTTTCGCTTTTCCAATTCGACTACGACCTGTCTTTTTCGGTGATCTTCCTCAATGCCGATCGCACCATCTACGGGCGCTTCGGATCGTGGGAGCATCAGAAGGACTCGCAGAACCGGGCCACCGAAGGATTGCGCCAGGCCCTCGAGGGTGTCTTGAAACTTCATGCCGACTACCCCGGGACCCGCACCTCGCTCGCGGGCAAGACAGGTCCGCACCTCGCCTTTCGCACGCCGACGGACCTGCCCTCACTGAAACAATACCGTCCCGAACTCGACTGGAGCGGCCAGGTCGTGAAGAGCTGCGTGCATTGTCATCAGATCGGGGATGCGCTGCGGCTCGACGCCCGCGACGAGGGCAGGACGCTCCGTCTGGCGGAGATTTTCCCCCATCCCGCGCCCGAGACCGTCGGCATTCTTTGTGCGGAGACTCCGGCTACCGGAGTGGCGGAGGTGCTGCCCGGTTCCGCTGCTGAGAAAGCGGGACTGCGCGCTGGTGACGAGATCCTCGCCCTGCAGGGGCAGCCGCTCGTTTCAGTCGCCGACTTGAGCTGGGTGTTGCATCAGTGCCCGGATGAGGGAGATCTGCCAATGCGCGTGCGACGCGGGGCTGCCGAGATCGATCTCACCCTCCACCTTTCTGAAAACTGGCGTCGAGGAGCCGACATCTCGCGCCGGGTCGGGGTTTGGCCGATGCGCGCCATGGCCTTCGGGGGGATGAAACTGCGAGGACTTGATGCGACCGAGCGCGGAGACTGGAAAATCGCCGACGGCAAGCTCGCCCTGCTCGCCGAGCACGTCGGGGAGTATGGTCCCCATGCCGCCGCGAAGCGGGCGGGTTTCCGGAAAGGCGACCTGATCGTCTCCATCGCCGGTAGTGACGAGGAGAAAAACGAGACCGCGTTGCTCGCGGATCTTTTGCTCGCGAAGAAACCGGGCGAGCAGGTGCCGGTGGAGATCCTCCGCAACGGGGAGCGTCTCGCGCTTTTCCTGCCCATCCAGTGAGGCAAAAAAGGGGCGGATGTTGCCATCCGCCCCTTTCCAAAAAGAGACTCCCGGGGGATCGGACCCCGGTGAGAAAGATCACTGGGTCTTCACGACGATGTTGGCCGAGTCGGAGAGCGAGGCATCGCTCGACGCGGTGGCGCGGATCGTGGTGGTGTAGGTCTTCTTGAGGATGGTCTTTTTCTTACCCTTCTTCTTGGTGAGCGCCTTTTTGTTCGGTGTCACGCTGGCGCGGATCGAGACCGGAGCATCGGTGGAGGCGAGCTGGGGTGTCGTGTGGGTGCCGGCAAGGATCGCCGCGGTGATGTTGCCGGGACCGAAGTAGCTGACCGCGAAGAACGCGTCGCCGGCGCGGCCCGAAACCTTCATCGTATCGGCGAGGTCGCCGTCGTTGCCGACGAGGGCGTAGCCGCTGCGCGGCGCGGCCTTGGCGGCGATGATGGTGGTCTGCTGGAGAGCCGGCGAGTAGACGTTGGCACCGGTCGGGGCGCTCGCGGAAGGACCGACGGAGACATCGGGCTTCGGCTTGGCCTCTTGCGACGCATCGAGGGTCAGGTCGAGGGTCTGGGCGGCGGTGTCCGTGCTCGTCACCGAGAGGACGTAGTCGCCCGCTTCCAGCACGTCACTGAAGTCCACGTTCCCCGTGCCGGATCCGACGAGGGCATTCGTGCTGTCACGGAGTTCCCAGGTGATGTTCGGGGCGCCCGCGGAGGCGAATGCGGCGTTCACCGCATCGTCGAGGATAAAGCTGAACCGCTGGGTGTCCCCGGCCTGAATGTCACGATCCGAAACCGTTCCGATTCCTAACGGGAGGCTGACTTCGGTGTCGGTGGTGAAGAGCGCGACGCTCGTGTAGCTCGTGCCGGCGGCGGTGGAGCCGTAGGCGGCATAGGCGTAGGTCGTGCCCGCCGTCAGGCTGGTGGCCGAGACGGTGAAGACGCCGGTGGCGGCCGTGCTGCTGAGATTGGTCACGCTGGTGCCGCCGATCCGCGGATTCGGATTCAGGGTGAACTCGGCGAAGACCACACCGCGGGCGGTCATCGTCTGCCCGCCGTCGCTGGTCACGTTGCCGCCCAGGGTTGCCGAGACATCGGTGATGTTGGTGGCCGTCGGGCTGGTCACGCTCGGAGAGGGGGCGAAGGTCGCACCCACCGTCTTGTTCGAATTCATCAGCAGGGTCTGCGGGTTGGTGGATCCCGTGAGATCGCCGTTGAAGCTGACGAATCCAAAGCCGCTGTTCGGAACCGCGCGCAGGGAGGCGTTGGTGCCCGAGGCGTAGAGGGTGACCCCGTCGGCTCCGTTGATGGTGCCGTTGCTCGCCGTGCCCGTGGCTACGGTGAAGTAGCTGGCCGCGCCGCCCACCCGGGAAACCGTCACGTCGCCGGAGGTGCTCAGGGTCACCGAGGTGATGTAACTGCCCGTGCCGGTGGAACCGAGAATACGGAAGAGGTCAACGATCGCACCCGAACCGCTCATCTGAGCCTGGATGCCACTCGTGAAGCTCGTGTATCCTGCTCCCGGGACCGGGTTGTAGATCGTCCAGCTATTGTTCCACTGCGTCGGATGGCTTGCCTGGATCATGGTCATTACCTGATTGCCATTCGCGCTGATGGTGGCAAGCGCCGTGTATTGACCCTGAACAATGCCGGCCGGACCAGCCAAACCGGGAGCGTTGAACGACCAAGGAGTGGCCGAACCCGCGGTGGTGGTACCCTTCGAAGCATAGATCGTGCGGCCCGGGTCACCGTTCACCGGAGGCTCGGATCCGATACCGAAAGCCGGGTTATTCGTGAGCACACCGATCACGCCAAAGTAGAGGTCCGTGCGCGTCGCCCAGGAGGCTCCGAATGCAGCCTGGAGTTCAGCGTCGAGGTTCACCACCGTGCCGGGGCTCGGGTTGTCGCGCAGGGCGCTCGCCGATCCCAGATTGAAAAAAACGTTGGTCGTGGCTCCGGTCCCGCCAGTGGCTTGGACGCCGAGGATGAGGTCGCCAGCGGCCGGGGGCCAGTTGGCGGCCGTCGCGCTGGTCGCCGCGAGGGCGAGTCCCGCGATGGGGAGGAGTAGAGATTTCAGAAAGGATTTCATAAGGAATTCATGGGACGGAGTTGAAGGATCAACCGACAGTCGTTCCGGCCAATCCGTGCCGGATCAGTTGTTGGGGGTGATGGGGCCGCCGTCGCCACCGTTGCGGGTGACCTTCATTTCCGGGATCTTGATGCCGGTGACCAGCGGGTTGAGGGAGTTGGGGATCTCGGCGGTGAAGAGATTGAAGAAGCTTTGCTCGCTGCCGGTGATGCCGAT
>JAYRWX010000033.1:0-40906 GCA_041917795.1 Verrucomicrobiales bacterium | reverse complement strand
GATCTCTTTCCCAACCGGCCGGAATTCGCGCTTCCGGCGTTGCTCCTCGGTCATGGAGCCCGCTCCACTCCCTCTTCGCGCCTTGGCATCGCGAATTCCGACTCGGCCGATTCACGAACGGACTTTTGGCAAACAGTCTAACGCCAGACCTCGTCCTTCGCGGGATCGCCCGGGACGTCGAGAATCTGGGCTTTGTTGATGCTGGTGAAGCGGGCGTGGTCGGTGAAGCGGCGGACGACCTGCTTGCCTTGATCCAGTTCGAAGAACTGCGCGGTGGTGCCGAGATGACCGTGGCCGAGCCAGTTGATGACGAGGGTGTGGCCGTCGGGGAGGCGCTGGAATCCGCTGATGAGGTGCAGCGGTTGATCGGGCACGTCTTCTTTGCCGAGTTTCCAGACCGTGTTCCCCTCGCGATCGAGTTCGAGCACGGTCTCGCCCTCGCCGCAGGCGACGAGGAGGTTTCCACCCGGCAGTTCGCGGACCTCGTGAGGATCGCCCGCGACGGGCAGGCTGCGGAGGAGTTTGCCTTCGGCGCTGAGCTCGAGGATGGCGCGGTCACCCTTCGCGCAGATGAGATACCGGCCGTCGCTGGTGCGCCGGCAACCGCGCATCTGGTCGTGGGTCTTTTCGGACTTCACCGGCACGGCGATTTCGCGAACGATTCCGCCGTCGCGACCGACTTCGACAAGGCGCTTGGTGCCGCATTCGACGACCATCACGTTTCCATCGGGCAAAGGTTGGCAGCCGTGGACCTCGGTCTTCTCCGGGGCGCGGTAACTCCACACGACCTTGTGATCGAGCGTGACCTCGCGGGCTCCGCGCGCGTGACTGAAGAGAACGTTTCCATTCGCGAGCATCCACACGTCCTGCGGTTTTTCGGCGGGGTGTTCCCATTCCACGCGACCATCGGCGGCGATGATGGCGACCTTGTTGCCGCCGTAGTCGCTGACGAGGACACGGCGTCCGAAGGGTGTCGCGTGGGGCGTGGCGACCGGCACGGGATCGCTGAGCAGATTGCGGTTGTTGCGCAGCAGGGGCGGCTCCGGACTCTCCCAGCCGCGCGGGGCACCCAGATGCACGACGGGCCGGCCGGTGATGTCGTCGATACGCATGTTGTCCATGACGAAACCGTTGCGCGAACAGCGCCAGCAATGGATCGCGCTGCCGCCGCTCTTGATGACGTTGCCGATGACCTCGTAGCCGTCGAGATTGAAGTTCGGCTCGATCGAGGTTACGCCGGTCTCCATGTAGTTGTAGTTGCACTTTACGTTGCGCAAATGACCGCGGAAGGATGGATGGCCGAGCAGATAGCCGGAGCCATTCGGATTGATCGTTCGCGTGCGCTGGATCGTGATGTCCTCGGCGTCGAAGGACTCGCCGGGTCCTGTCTTGCCGCCGGGCAGGAACTCTCCGGTATGCTCGCCGTAGCACATCACGGAACGGTTCGTGTCTCTCATCGTGATGCCCTCCACGAGGACGCCGCGGACCCGGCCGTGGACGAGGACGCAGGCGTTGATGTCCTTCACGAGGAAGCCGGGCTGCACATTGTGCGTGGCATTCATGTCGATGGTGCCTTTGCCAGTGATGCGCACGTTTTCGATCGTGTCAGGCTGGCGCCCATGACCGACGCGGATGCCATAGGCGACCGGACCGTCGTAGGTGCTGAACCAGGTGCTGCCCTTGTTGTGCCCCGTCTTGCTGCCGAAGCGGATCTTCACGCCGTGTGCCAGCTCCTGCCAGTCGCCGGTGATCGGAACCCGTTGGTGCGGCGTCTCGGCGAACCTGCTCGCGGAAGGCGGCAGTTTCGCCGTGCCCTGTGGATTGTCAGCGCTCTCAAAGACGCCCCAGGCGAAGGTGTCCGGCGCACCTGCGGTGCCCTCGGAGTCGATTTTGATCGTGAAGATGCACGGCGTGACGAGGTCGAAGCTTCCGCCGACCTCGAGATCGTCGAGCTTTTTGCCGGCGTCCTGGTCCGTCGTGATTTCGGGCTCGGCCTCGAGATGCGTCGTTTGGTCCGCGAGCTTCAGCACGGCCCCCTCGCTCAACTCGATGTGGATCGGCTTGTCCACGTAGAGGATGGAGCGGTGCTTGGTGAGACCATGCTGGTGCAGGCCGGGCAGGAAGACCAGTTTGTCGCCCGCAGCCGCCCGATCCATTACCGCCTGCGGATCATCTCCCGGCCGGATCGAATGTTCCGCGGCGTGAAGGAGCGGGGCGAGGGCGAGGATGAGGAGGTAGCGCATGGAAGACCGAGTGAAGATCACGAATTGAGCGTTTGCAATATCAAATAAGGTTTCTTATATCAAACGAATGCCCAAGGTCCGCAAATCCGCCCCCAACCCCCTCGACCGCTACCGGGTTCCCATCCTCGACCGCACCTTCGACCTCCTCGAGCTGCTCTCGAAACATCCCGAGGGCATGACCCTCACTGCGATGACCGAATCCCTCAAGATGCCGAAGAACTCCGTCTTCCGCATCGCCACCACCCTCGCGCTCCGGGGCTATGCCGAGCGCGACGAGGCCACCAAGATCTACCGCGCCAGCCGCAAGCTCCTCAGCCTCGGACATGCCGCGGTCGGCGGCGAGCGACTTATCCAGGCCGCCGCACCCATCCTTATCGCCCTGCGCGATGCCACCGAGGAGACCGCGCTGCTCGGCACCCTGGCGGGCAATCACGGCGTCGTGCTCGATCAAGTGCCGTCCTCACATCCGGTGAAAGTGGTCGTCGAGATCGGCCATGCCTTCCCGCTGCACACCGCCGCACCCGCGAAAGCCATGCTCGCTCATTGGGAACCCGAAGCCCGGAAAGCCTTCGTGCAGCAGATGAAGTTCACCAAACACACCCGCCACACCATCACTGGTGCCAACGCCTACCTCGCAGCGCTCGAACAGGTCCGAGCCAGAGGATTTGCGCTCGATCGCGGCGAGGAAAGCGAGACCTTCGCGTGCGTGGCGGCGCCGGTGTTCGATCAGCGTGGTCAGGCCATCGCGGCTCTTTGGATCAGTGGTCCTTCCGATCGCTTGTCTCTTGGTCGGATGGAAAAGCTCGGACCGAAGGTGAAACAGTTCGCCGATCACCTTTCACAAAGGCTCGGGCATCGGGCGTAAAAAGTGGGTTCGACTCGAGCCCGTACATTCCCCGAGGGAGGTCGAAAGCCGCAGGCACTTCAGCTTCCGGAACTCGATGCCGGCTCCGGCGTGGCGGCCCTGGAAACCGATGCGGCCTCGATAAGGCATTTCCGACCACGCTTTCCCTTGCAACCACTGCGGCTTGTCGGTTCCGTCGGGATTTCGTTTAATGTCTTTCCATTGCGTCAGGTCGATCTCGTTCACGACTTCGCCATTGAGCACGACGGTGATCCTGGGGCCTTGGGCGGTAACGGTCATGCGATTCCATTCGCCGGCCGGCTTGACCGTGCTCTTCGTCGCTGCTTGATGCCCGAAGAAAGCTCCAGAGCGCCAGTTGGCGGGCTTTTCCTGCCACTGCTTGGAGCGGTCGTCGCAAATCTGGATTTCGATGCTGGCGGGCATCCAGTTGGTTTCGTCGCTGTTGTAGAGGAAGACGCCGCTGTTGGCTCCGGGCTCGAGCTTGAACTCGAAATCGATCACGCAGTCGCCGTGCGTGGCCTTGGTCCAGATGTTTTGATCCTCGGTGGCGGTGAGGATGCCGTCGCGATAGCTCCAGATGGCTCCGGGGACTTTCATGTTGGTCAGGTCGTGCACGAGCAGATCATGCCATTCGCTGGTATCGGGATGGGTGCGCAGAGGGAGCGTGAGTTTCGCCGCGGCGGCTTTTTCGGACTCAGTGATGTCCTCCAGCGCCTCGCCGCGGGCGAATTGGCGCACGTTGCGGAAATACTCGGGCGGCACATCGTGACCGTAGCCTCGCATGATGACGGATTGGAAATCCGCTTTCATCAGTTTCGCCTGACGGTCGAGGAGCGAGACCTGGTCGAGCATGAGTTGGCGGAAGTCCGAGCCGCCCGTCATGCCTTCGTCCGCCACGAGGACGAGAAATCGCGCGTCATTCGCCGGCAGGGCCGCGGGGAGCAAGGTGAAGCCGCCTTCGTGCAGCCAGTAAGTGCGAAAGTGCTGCGTGAGGAACTCGTCCCGACCCGCCAGCAGCACGCTCAGCGTGTGCGCTCCATTCGAGTGCCCGGCGCTCCCAATCGATGTTCGGCAGCGTTTCTTCGAGCTTTTCCAACATCGTGCGATACGCCGCACTGACGATGGGCAGGTCCTCCATCGTCACCGGCAAGGTCTTGCCCTTGGGCTGGTTCTTCTTGAAGAGTGGCATCTGCACCGCGATGAAATCCTCGGGCCCCACGATGTCGCGAGCCATCGCGCCACCATCATCGGGACCTCCGCTGCCGCCCTTGAGATAGACGAAGAGCGGGTGCTTGGATCCCGGAGCGTAATTTGACGGCAGGACCGCTCCGAGGCGGGCCGGCTTTTCGGTGCCGGAGACCATGCCTGCAAGCGTGTTGGGCAAATCCGGGAACTCGAGGGTGAGTTTCGCGTTGGGGACGAGTTCCGCGGTGTCGATGCCTTGGCAAACCAAGGCCGCAGCTAGCAGGGTGATGCGTGAAAGGGGGTTCATCGAACTTTCATTCCTCCGGCACCCGCCATACGGTGTAGGCCAGACGCGGATTGAGTGGAGTATCGCCCTTCACCGAGCGGAGGCGGGAGAAATCGAAATCGTGGACGAAACCGCCCTTTACCTCCGGCAGTTCGATCTCGGCGGTAGTGCCGTCCGGACCGAGCGTCACTTTCAGGGGACGGATGGACTCCTTCTCGACTTCGGGCGAGCCGTAGGCGGCATGGTAGTGGAAGGTGTAGCGGTCGAGACTCCAGAGCCCGGGATCGGTGGCGCCGGGATCGAGAGCCTCGGTGAAGGTGAGCCGGAAGCCTCGCGGGGTGATGCGGATGTCGAGCGGGTCGAAGGGGAAAGCGCCGGTGGGTCGCAGGGTGCCGAGACCTTCGCCGCCCGGCCAAGCGAGATGGGTGCGGCCCACCCAGAGCGTGTCACCGGAAAAGGCGAGGCGATGAAGACCCCGTTTCAGGGACTCGGATTTCACGAGATTCACGCAGGCACCTTGCCAGACCCCGTCGACCTCCTCAAGGAGGATGCGGATGAGTTGCGGGGCATTCATCTCGCCGATCAGGATTTGGCCGCCATAGGGTCCCCACGCCGCGGTCTTCGGGATCACGACCGGTTCGGTCGGCGAGTTCGCGTAGGTGTTCTGCGGCAGGTAAACGGCGGGGCGCGTGCGCAGCGCATCGAGACGGTCCCTCCCGACGCTGAGGGGGTCGGTGCCATCCCAATCCTCGCGCCAGATCAGGCTGGCGGGGTGACCGTGGAAGCCACCGGGCTCGACCACATGGAGTTCATTCGCGCCGCGCCAATCGCCCTGGTTATCGGTGATCAAGAGCCGCCCCGAGCCATCGAAGCCGACGCCGTCGGGAGAGCGGAATCCGCTCGCGAAGGGCTCGTCCTTTCCGGTGGAGGGGTCGATCCGCATGGCCCAGCCCCGCCATGGCACCCGCGAATACATGCGGCCCGCCTCCACCTTGTTCTTGGACCAGTCTTCGAAGAAACGTTCGCGCGGCATCCCGATCGAACTCCAAGGGCCGCGGATTTCCTCGCGGATCGAGGCTCCGTTCGAGGCGAGATTCAGGGTGACGTAAAGTTTTCCATCCGGACCCCGTGCCGGACCGAAGGCGAACTCGTGGTAGTTGCCGGTCAGTCCGAAGCCGGCCCAGACCGTCTCGTAATCATCCGCGCTGCCGTCGCCATCGGTGTCGCGGAGGCGGGTCAATTCGGCGTGCTGCATCACCAGGAGGGAACCGTCTGCCTCCGCGAGCAGACCAAGAGGCTGGTGCAGTCCTTCCGCAAAGTTCTTCCACGTCGTCGTCGCGGGATCGAGGATCGCGACCTGGCCATGGTGGAAACAGGCAACGATACGACCATCGGGCAGCACATCGAGTCCGCCGACCTGCGGATCGATCCCGGCGGGTGCCGGCACATTTTCGATCTGGTAATGTCGCTCCACCGCCGGCGTCCCGCCCTCGACGGGAGCGATCAAGGCGACGGAGGCAAGGATCAGGCCGAGGGCGGCCACGGGACGGGAAACATCAGCGCTCATGGGCGGAAGAAAGGGTGAGGGTGAAATCGCGGGCCTCCGCGGGGTTGATCACGAGTTGATCGCCCGCGATTCTCCCGGCGGAGCTTTTCCAAGTGACGCCCGAGGCCTGAGCGAGGGGGAGATGCACCGTGTCCGGCGCGTCTTCGATGCGGCAATGGATCGAGAGACTGAGTCCGTCGGTGGCCTCGGTGATGCGTTCGGTGATCCGGGCCGTTCCCGCCCGATAGCGGAACTCGGGCAATCCTTCCGTGATTCGATAGCCACCGAAGGTGAGGGGCGGTGGCACCGCGTCGGCCGCACCGAAGCGGATCGCCGCCGTTTCCCCGGGACCGCTCCACCAAGGCTCTGCCGGGATGCGGGCGAGGGCATCGCCGTTGCCGCGCCTGTGTTCGCTCGCATCGATGTAGGCGCCGTTCCAGACATAACGGAGCCGGCAAAAAGTGGCGTCCCAGCAGTAGTTGAGCGTGCCGGGCAGGGCCACCGCGATCGCCGCCGGACTCGCCCCGGGCATGAAGACGCGCTGGACGTAGGGACGTTTGCCGCCGCCAGTGATGAGGCCGCGCGTCAGCATCGCGGGGAGGTTCGGGTCCTCGTGGAGTTCCGGCATCTCCACGCCGGCGTAAAGCGCGCCATACATCACCATGCCGTGGCCGGGAAAGGTGCAGACAAAGGGATAGACCCCGGCTTCGTCCGGCAGGGTGAAAGCGAGCGTCTCCCGCTGGTCGGGATTGAGCAGGGCACTATGCGCGATCACCGCGGGAAGCTCCGGCACAAATTGTTTCGCCGGCCCGGTCGCACCCATTTCCATCGATGCCTGCACGACCGCGGCGGGTGTGCCCGGCCGCACCACCACGAGGTTGTGCACCTGGTGGGTGGAGTCGGCGTTTTCGAGTTCCAAAACAATGGAGTCACCTGGCTGAGCCTTGAGCCGCGGCGGGTCGAAGCGCAGACCATCGCGCATCGCGATCCGAAGAGTCACCGTCTTGCGTTTTTCCTGGGCCGCGCCGATGCCCCCGGGGAGAGGGACGAGGCAAAACAGAAGAGCAGAAGCGGTCAGCCGGAAGGGGATGATCATGGATGCGATGGGGTGACTGATGTATACAATTCACCCGTCGAAGGGTGCCTTTGTTAGGGTAATGGATAGCCGCGCCGCGTTACGCTTGGCAAGTGCAATCCGGACACTTGCATGGAGCACGGCTTCTTCGACGGAGCGGGTCGCTTCGTCTAGACCGGGTGGCACGAAGGAACGTCTTGGGCCCCAGACCGTGGTCCCGAATCAATAGCCCTCCGGCAACTCGCCACCGAAAAAGGGGTAGTCATTCTCCGGGATGAACTCGGCCTGCGCTTCCGGGGCAGGCGAGGGACCGGCTTCGGCTGGAGGCGGCAGGACGAGCGTGCCGGCCACCGCCACCATAAGGGTCTCGCGAAGGGCATCGCGACGGGTGATGGGTGTTGTGTCAGGGGGATTCATCTCAAGCATCACTGAAAGGTCCACCGTTCTGTTGCCCCAAGGCCTCTCGCACCTTCACGCCATCAAAGGTACCGACCTCGCTCTTCGCCTGCATCGCGAGTGCGGCGGCGCATCCGGCGGCTTCGCCGAGGGCCATCGCCGTGGCGGTGACGCGGCTGGAGGCGCTCGCTTCGCTGCTGGCGCTGTGGCAGCGACCGGCGACGAGCAGATTGCTCACTTTTTGCGGCACGAGCGTGCGATAACTGATGTCGTAGGGTTTCGGCTGGAATCCGGAACCGGTGAAGGGTTTGTCGACCGATACCTCGGGCGGGTGGATGTCGAGGAACCAACAGCCCGTGGCGATCGCATCGTCGTGGCGCGTCGTCTTCTGCAAATCCTCGAGCGTGAGCACGTTCAGTCCCACGATGCGCCGGGTGTCGCGCACGCCGATGTAGGGGCCGCTCATGATGTAATAACTGTTCTCGAAGCCGGGCACCTTCGCCTTCCATTCGTTGAAGATGGTCCAGGCGTCCTTGCGGCCCTGCATCTCCGCGCGGGTGAAGTCGGCGGCATCGGTCGCGTTGGCGGGGACGCGGGTGGCGTGGACGTAACACTCGTCCTTCGCGAAGGCGAAGATGAGACCGGGTCCGTAGAAATTCGCAAGACGTCCCTGTTCGTGCGCCTCGATCAGGACCTTCTTGGCGGCGTCCTTCGTTTCCTTCACCGGCACGACGTTGCCGATGCGGAAATGCATCGTCAGCGGCATCAACGGGGTGGAGGAGATGGTCGGGCATCCCGCCCAGTGGGCGATGTCCCCGTCGCCGGTGCAGTCGATGATCTGCTTTGCCTCGATGCGGACGAGGCCGTCCTTATTCGCGACGATGACGGCGGCGACGCGGCCTTCCTTCACCTCAACGTCGCAGGCGACGCTGTGGTAGAGGACCTTCAGCTTGTCGGATTGCTGGAGAATGAGTTCATCGGTGAGGATCTTGAAGTGCTCCACGTTCGGGATCCACATGCTGCCCCAGTATTTCGTGACGAGCTCCTGCGGCAGATCGTCGATGTGTTTGGCGCCCTCCTTGGCGATGCCGAGTTTCTGGAGCAGCTCGAGGGCGATGCCTTTCACGACAAAACGACCGCTCGGCTTATCGATGAGCCCGTCGAAGTAGGGTAGCCCCACCGTGGTGATGATGCCGCCCGAGAACCCGGCGCGCTCGATCAGGATTGTTTCAGCTCCGTTGCGGGCAGAGGAGAGGGCGGCGGCGATCCCGGCGCAGCCGCCCCCGCAGACGAGGACTTCGGTTTGGAGGGTTTTCATGGCACCGCCAGTGTAGCAGGACGGGGCTGCGCCGGTGCGACAAATGCTATGTGAAAGGCGTCACCCGCCAGGCGCGAGACGGAGGATGCGTTTGATCTCGGCCAAGGTGTCGGGATGATCGATCAATCCATGACCGGCCGGCACGAGCGTTTCGGAATCGGCGTCGGCGAGGTGGCTGCTCCAGTAAGGCACTACCCCATCGCTGCTGGCTTCGAGTGGTCCGCTCCTTCCCCGATCGCCGATGATGCTGTGCACCCGCACCGGATGGGTGAAAGGGAGGCCCGCCAGGATGCGCAAGCTCGGCTGATCGGGCGAGAGGGCATGGATGCCATCGAGGCGGCCTTCTCCAAGCGACCGGTAGGCGGGGGTGAACGCTCCCGGGTTTGCTTCCGAAACTCGGAGGTAGAGGGCGCGGAAACGATCGGGAGGTTTGGCGAGGAGGCGGCCGGTGCGTCCGACCCAATGATCGGCGACCGGACTGCCGAGATGCGGGGTGGCAATGAAGATGATGCGTTGGATGCGGGGATCCGCCCGCCACACGAAGGCGTCGGTGAGCGCGGCCCGATCCTCCGGTGAAAGGCGGAGCTCTCCGGGAGGAATCGTGAAAGCCGCTTCCCAGAATGCGTTGCCCGGAGTCACGGCGAGACCTTTGCCGACGAGACCGCCCATGCTGTGGGTGAGCAAGGTGGTGCGCCGCATCGCCGGATCGTCGCCGCCGGGATCGAGCATGCCGCGCAGCTCGCGCAACTGGGCCCGGAGCAGGCGCGAGGAGTAGAGGGCCGGCGCGGAGGTGTTGTAGAGGTAATGCCAGATCTGGTAGCGCCGGCGCAAGGTATCATCTCCCCAAAGGTGGTTGGTGGTCGCGGCCCAGGTCAAGGGCGAGGAGAAGAGACCATGGATCATGATGAGCGGCTCCTTTTCCGGGTCATAGGGCTCCATCAGGTAAAGCCGGGTTTCGCGTTTCGGTTCCGGAGTGAACACGTCGAGGATCTTCCTCTGCTCCAGCGGTCCGGTGCGGGAAAGCAACTCGGCCCAGGGCGCGGAAAAATCAGCAGCGAGGGCGTGGGTTCGCCCTTGGATGGTCACGGTCTCCTCGGCAAAGGGGCAATGCAGGTCGATGTGAACGTTCCGGGTTCCACCGCGCCCGGAGGTGGAGCGCAGGGTTGCGGTGAGGGGCCGCACGATGCCTTCGGGCGGGAGGTAGGTGTCCAATCCGTTAGCGCGGTTGCCGCGTGAGGCGATCAGGGGAATGCCGACTCCATCACGCCGATGATGTTCGAGACCCCGGACCTGGAAACTCGTCGCGGGAACGATGGTGTCGTAGTGAAGAATGGCCGGCTCGCCCTTCACCGAACCTCCGAAGGTGATCCGGTAGACCTTCCCCCGTTCCCCTGAGCCGACGACGATCTCGCCGGAAACATCACCTGATTCGCTTTTCCAGGCCTCGATGAAACGACCGAGGGCGGGCCCACCGAAATCCTTCCCGGACTCCGCGAGGGCTTGGTTCAGCAGCGAGCCGATGTTGTCCCGCGCCGGGGCGACGACAGGATTGAGCCGGGCGGGAGCAATGGAACAACTGCTCAGCGCGATCGCGGCGAGCACTCCCATCCAAGGCCACGGAGCGGAGGTCATGGGGGATGAACCTCAGGCCATCGCCGGATAATCCGTGTAGCCCTCCGCACCCGGAGTGTAGAATTTGTCGGGGCGGGGCACATTGAGATCCGCCCCGGCCGCGAAGCGGGCGGGCAGGTCGGGATTGGCGAGGAAGCTGGTGCCAAAAGCGACGGCTTCGAGGAGGCCTTCGTGGATTGCGGCTTCGGCTTCGTCGCGGCCATAACCCATGTTGCCAATCAGCACGCCTTTGAAATGTGCCCGGGCCGGGGTCATCACGTCACCACTTTGCTCGCCGAGGAAGTCGGCCCGCATCACGTGCAGGTAGGCGATGGCGCGCTGGTCGCATTGATCCGCGATGTAGGTGGTGACCGAGACGGGATCGCTGTCGATCATGCTGTTGTAGCTGTTGAGCGGCGAAATGCGGAGGCCGACGCGATCAGCACCCCACACCGCGATGGCCGCATCGAGCACCTCGAGCATGAGCCTGGCGCGGTTTTCGATCGGGCCGCCGTAGGCACCGCCGCGATGGTTCGCACCGTCACGAAGGAATTCATCGAGCAGGTAGCCGTTGGCTCCGTGGACCTCGACGCCGTCGAAACCGGCGGCCTTCGCGTTCTCCGCCGCCTTTGTGAATCCGGCCACGATTCCCGGCAACTCCTCGTCGCTCAGCTCGCGTGGAGTGGCGTAGGGCACCTTGCCATTCGGCGTGTGGACCATGTCGTTCGTGATCGGAATCGCGCTGGGGGCGACCGGTTGGGCACCGTCGTTCATCAGCGGATGGCAGGCGCGTCCGCCGTGCCAAATCTGGAGGAAGATGCGGCCACCGGCGGCGTGGACGGCGTCGGTGACAACTTTCCATCCCGCGACCTGATCCTCTGAATGAATGCCCGGCTCGGCCCAGAAAGCGCTGTGGCCCGGCATTGCCATGGTCGCTTCAGCGATGATGAGTCCAGCGCTGGCCCGTTGGGCATAATATTCGGCCATCAGCGGCGTGGGCACGTGGTCGCCCTCGGCGCGACAACGGGTCAGCGGAGCCATCAGGATCCGGTTGGGCAGGGTCAGGGTGCCAAGGGTGAGGGGAGTGAACAGATTCATGGATCAATGGGCGAAGTCGGCGTGGATCTTCAGATGCAGGTGGATGATGTCGTTGACGAGGTGCTTCCCGAGGAAGCGGAAAAAACGTCCGGAGCCGTAGAGACTGCCGAAGCCGGTGCGGTCGAGGTCGAAGGTTCCCTGCGCGGTGAGGCGGGTGCCGTCGGCGGTGGCGGCTTGGATCGGAAACTCGATCGCCTGGGTGATGCCACGCAGGGTGAACTCCCCGAGGAGGAGGTGGGTCGGGCCGCCGCCGGGCGCATCGGGGATCGGCGTGACCGCGGTCGCGACGAAGGTCGCCACCGGATGATGGGCGATGTCGAAAAAGTCATCGCTGCGGAGATGATCGATGAGCAGCCGGTTCATCGCGGCATCCGGGATGTCTTCGCAGGCGATCGTATCCATCGCCACCTCGAAGCGGGCCGAGGTGACCTCGCTTTCCTTGAGGACGATCTCCCCGCCGGCGAGGGCCACGGTGCCGCTGTGGTGATTGAAGAGGTTGCGCCCGGTCCAGCGGATCACGCTGTCGTTTATGTCGATCCGATAGCGACCGTCGAGGAGGGGGGACCCGGGGCTTTCGCCGTTTCCCTCAAGAGGCAGCCCCGCCTTTTCCCAAGCTTCGAGGCCACCTTCGAAAATCCCGATCTTCGTATAGCCGAGCACGGCCAATTTCTCCGCTGCGACGATGGCGTCGCGGGAGCCGCCACCCGCTCCGTAGACCACAATGGCTTGGCCGGGGTCGCCGGTGATCGCGGCAACCTGCTCGGGAAAGGAAACCTCAAACACACAGGCGGAGTGTGAACCCGGGATGCGCCGCGCCGCGAAGACCTCTTCGGGAAGGACCTGGATCAGCAGGGGCGGCGCGGGGCTGGCGAGGGATTCTTCGAGTTCCGGAGCGGTCATGGCATTCGATACGTCGCGGACGATTCGGCGAGTAGTGCAAATTCCCCGGAAGGCCTCTTTTACCCAAATGCGCAAGAGTGCCTCTTCGCAAGCAACACTTCCGACTTCCCCTGCTATTTCAGAGTGATCGTCGGCCGGCCGCCGTTGGTGGCGTGCTTCGGTTGGAAGGTCGCGGTCTTGCCATCCTTGGTGGCGGTCACCTCATACCATCCGTAAAACGCGTCGAGCGGTGCCTCGCCCTTGGCATCGGTGAAAAGTTCGCCCTGGGTCCACCATTCCTTCTTCACGAGATCCCGCCATACCTGGACGGCGGGTCGTTCGCTCCAATCCTTCCTGAACATCGCCGCGGTCGGTTTCCAGTGACGGTTCTCCCAAAAGCCCCAGATCACGAAGCCCGTCATCTGGGGATGGCTGAAGGCCATCGTCAGCATGTCGCGCAGGTGGTCGGCGTGGAGCTGGTCGTCGAGGGTCTGGAGGTCGTATTCGGTGACGGTGAGATGTTTCACCATCGCCCCGAAGGTCTGCCACGTCTGCCATTCGTGGGTGATGTCGGGAATGGCGTAGTCGCTGAAGTGACTCTGGAAACCGCAGCCGTCCGGCGTGACGCCCTTCTCAATCATGTGCCGGATGTGTTTCTCGAAGCCGGCGGTGCGGTCGGGATTGAAGGTGTCCTCGTTCACGAAGAGGATCTTGTCGGTGAGCGGGCGGATTTTTCGGTAAATGTCAGGATAGAAATCCTTTCCGACGATCTGGTAGAGAGCATCGGCTTCGACAAAGGGGACGGGATGGTTGATGGCGTCCCATTCCTCGACATAGGGATCGCAGAAGGGAAGCACGAAGCGGAAGTGGCGGTCGTAGGTGTCGAGGAGTCCGACGACACCCCGCTCATCGAGGGCTTTGCGGGCCCAGGGTTCCACGTAACCCCAGACGAGGTAGTGTCCGCGGCTGCTCATTTTCCGATCCTGGGCCCATTGCAGGGTCCACTGCACCGCGGTGCCGGTGCGGCGGCGGCTCGTGTCGTCCCAGGGACGCGCGGGATCGGAGGGAGCGTCGATGTTGCCGACGCGGAGCCCGTTTTCGGGAACGATGCGGCTGAAAAGCTCGTCCACGGTGTTGCGGTAACGGATCTGGTCCTCCTGCGGGAAATTCGTGCCGAGACCGGAAAGGAGACCGACGTCGACGGCGCTGCCGAATCCGAAGAGATGGCGCTGCATCGCCACCTTGACATGGGCTCCCGCGACCGGCGCTCCGGCTTCATCGACGACGCGGATCGTGAGACGACCTTTGCGGTGTCTTTCGATGCGGGCTTTCGCTTCCGCGCGCCACGGGGCGTCTGCCTCGCGCCCGCCGTAGGTCGCTTTCATTCGCGGTGCCTTGAAGATGTCGAAGCCGACGGGAAAGGCATAGACCTGGAAGTCCGCCACCTCGATGACCTGTCGGGTCTCCCCGGCATTGAGTTTCGCGATGCCGGCACCCGCGGGCACGGGATGGGCGGCCGTGAAGCTGAAGAAGGTCGTTTCCCAATCGGGCCCGATCACCCAGTTCTTCCACAAGGGCGTGTTGGCATAGTCCTGTGAGTTCTGCACCGCGAAGGTGATGCGGCCCTTTCCATCCTGCTTGTCGGTGGAGACGACCCGGGCCTTGAGCACCGCGAGGCAGACCTGGTCCTGCGCGAGCGCGGACTCGAAGCGACGGCTCAGGGAAAGGTTGTAGCTTTTCTCGAGCTTGCCCGGCGATTCAAGCCGCCAGCCGTCGTCGGTTGGGGTGATGGTGCCTTCGTCAGGACCGGGTTTGGTGGGAACGAGCGGGGTCTCCGGGAGCAGGGGCTTGGCTTCCGGCGGCAGCGTGGGTTCCTCGGCGTGGAGGGTCGCGAGAGCGAGGAAGGTGAGGGGGAGGAGGAATCGGCGGATCATGGGCGTTTCATGGATGACTGAGGTCGATGAGGCTCGGAACTTAATTTCGCAACTCTACCGTGCTCATCATCACTGCCTGGCCGCGCAGGATGACCCGGTCTTCCCTGACCGTCAATTTCACCACGCCGCCGCGTTCGCTCGCTTGGTAGGCGGTGAAGTCCGATCGGCCGAGCTTCCCCTGCCAGTAGGGACCGAGGGCGCAGTGGGCCGAACCCGTGACGGGGTCTTCGTTGACTCCCGCGGCCGGGGCGAAGAAGCGGGAGAGGAAATCGTAGGGTTTGCCGTCGCTCCGGCAGGTGACGATGACCCCGCGCACCGGAAGGGCGGCAAGGGCGGTGAAGTTCGGTTTCAATCCGCGCAGGGTCAATTCGTCGGCGACTTCGACGAGGTAGTCCATGCCGTTGAGGCCGCAGGAATGGACTTCGCATCCGAGCGCTTCGGCGAGGCCGTCGGGAACCGGGGCGGGCTCGCAGGTCTTCGCGGGGAAATCCATAGCGATTCCGTCGTCCTCGCGTTGGCAGCGCAATTCGCCGCTGAGGGTCTGGAAACGTAGGGTCTCAGCGGCCGACGCGCCCGTTTCCCAGAGCGCGAAGGCACTCGCAAGGGTGGCGTGGCCGCAGAGTTTCACCTCCACGGCGGGAGTAAACCAGCGCAGGGAGTAGCCCTCCGCGACGGGATGGAGAAAAGCCGTTTCCGAGAGATTCATCTCGCGGGCGACGAGTTTCATCCACGACTCCTCGACGGGCTGGTCGAGTAGACAAACCGCGGCGGGATTGCCGCCGAAGGGCCGGTCGGTGAAGGCGTCGATGACGTGGAGGGTGGTTGGCATGACGAAGGTGCTCCAATGGTTCAAGTGGTAGCACTGCCCGCGATGATTGCGAAGTTTGGACGATGCGCAGGATGTGGAAAAAGTGGCTGCGGCTTCAGCCGCATTCAATGAATCACTTCGGCTAAAGCCGAATCCACTTTGTCAGACACCGGAAGCTCGCGGTGAGCCCGTACCCTCACACCGGCCGCAACACGCTCTTCACGACCTCTCCCTTGTGCATCTTCTCGAAGGCCTCGTGCCACTCTGTGACCGGCCAGACGCCGCCGATGATGGGTTTCACGTCGAACTGCCCGCTCGCGAGGAGGGCGATGACGCGTTCCCAGATCGGCCAGTTGTGGCTGAAGCTACCCTGGAGGGTCACGTTTTTCTGCACGAGCGGATCGATGTTGAAATTGAGCGGCTGCGGTCCCCATCCGACTTTGCTGATCCATCCAGCAGGGCGGACGAGATCGAGGGCGATCTTCAGGGTGATGCTCGCGCCGGCCGCGTCGATGACACCGTCGCAGCCGAGTCCATCGCGTTGCAGGGCCCAGGGTTTGGCGTCGCCGATGATGACCTCGCAGCCATAGCCTCGCGCGATCTCGAGGCGGTGGGCGTCCTGCTCGAGCCCGACGATGGCGACCTCGGCCCCGCAGAGTTTTGCCATGGCGGCGCAGAGGATGCCGATGGTCCCGGGTCCTAACACGACGACACGATCCCCGGGCTCGATGCGCGCGTTCTTGACGACGGCGTTGTAAGCGACGCAGCAGGGTTCGGTGAGGCAGGCCTGTTCGAAGGGCAGGTGATCGGGCACGTGGTGGAGGATGCGCGAGGGGACGCGGACGTATTTGGTCATCGCTCCGTTGACGCCGTATCCGAAGCCCTTGCGGGTATTGTCGAGGTTGTAGAGTCCGCGACGGGTCATGGGATTGTCCTTCGAGATGATCGCGGCGGTCTCGGAGACGACGCGGTCGCCTTCCTTCCAATGCTCGACCTCCTTGCCGACTTCGACGATGTGTCCGCCGAACTCGTGACCAAGGACGACGGGGTAGTTGACCGGCCAGGAATGGTCGGCGGTCCACTGGTGGAGGTCCGATCCGCAGACTCCGACATTGGCGACTTCGAGGAGGACATCCTCGGGTCCGATCGAGGGCTTTTCGATCTCGCGGATTTCGACGGAGTATTTGTCAGGGGCGTAGTTGACGACGGCGGGGGATTTCATGGGCTTTCTCAGTTGTAAAAAATCTGCGGTCATCTGCGGAAATCCGCGGTCATCTGCGTTGAAAATCAATCGACTCTATCACTCCCTTGCGACCGCGCCACGCGCTTCCATTCGAGCTTGGGATTTCTGAAGTTGATCACTAATCCCAGCTCCAGCCGAGAGATCCGAAGATAATTCAGCATTTGCGCTACTTCGCCCTCTCCGATGGAATCGATCGATTTGGCGTCTACGAGAATCTCTTCGTTCACGGTGATGTCGGGGACGCAATCGCCGACGACCCTGTCGAGGTAACGGATCGGGTAGGGCCTTTGCGCTTCGGGAAAAAAGCCGCTTCGTTCCAGATCGATCACCAATGCGTTCTCATAGGGCTTTTCGCGAAGTCCGGGGCCGAGCGCGTTATGGACCCGCATGGCGCAACCAATGACAGCGTAGGTGAGTTCGGAATCGGGCATCGGAAGAGAAGGAATTTAACGCAGATGGCCGCAGATTTCCGCAGATGATCGCAGATTAAGACTGAAACGCTCCCGCCACCTCCTGCGCGTGCACCGCCTCACAAATCATCCGCAACGAACCTTCCAAATCCCCATCGGCCGTCTTGAAGGCATCAGCGTCGATCGTCAGCGGCGCGCCGAGCACCACGAGCGGCGCCCCGTACTGCGGGCACTGGATCGCCTGTTCGAGGGTCAAACCTCCGACGGCCTGAACGGGGATTTTCACGGCCTGCACGACCTCGCGGAGTTGATCGAGCGGACTCGGCATGCGGTGGCCGGCGGCGGCGATGCCTCTTCGTTCGTCGTAGCCGATGTGATGGATGATGTAATCGCAGCCGAGATCTTCGAGCCATTTGGCTCCGGCGACCATGTCCTCGCAGATCATGTTGTCGCCCATCACCTGGCAGCCGAAGTCGGCGCCGGCCTTGACGACGCATTTCACCGTCTCGGCATGGGCGCGGGCCATCACGACGACGTGGGTGGCTCCGGCTTTGGCCATCATCTCGGCTTCGAGGTAGCCGCCGTCCATCGTCTTGAGATCGGCGACGATTGGGGTATCGGGAAAGGCGGCGCGGAGGGCGCGGACGCCATGCAGGCCCTCGGCGAGGATGAGCGGCGTGCCGGCCTCGAGCCAGTCGACCCCGGCGCGCATCGCGAGAGCGGCGGTTTCGAGGGCTTCGTCGATGTTGGTGAGGTCGAGGGAGATCTGGACGATGGGTTTCATGGGGCTTGCCAAGGTGGACCGGAATAGCGAAACTCGCGGCGACAAAAAGTATGGGAAATGCGTCACCCCTCCAACCGCGCCACCGGCAGGAGCGACCGGCCGCCGAGGTGCGTCGCTGGGTGAAACGACGGGAAGCGTGGGTCGCTTCGATCGATCCAGCCAGTCATTTTCACCGGCTCTTCGACCGGATTCCGGGCCTGCATTTCTTTGCCAAAGACCGGGATGGGCACCTGATGTTCGCCAGCCGCGGCCTGCGCGAGCGCTACTCGATGCGCGACGAGTCGGAGATCCTCGGCCGGACCGATTTCGATTTGAACCCTGACCTGATGGCCCAGGCCTATGTGGATGACGACGGTCGGCTCCTCGCGGGGGAAGCCGAGGTGATCGAGCGCATCGAGCTGTGGTGGGACAGCCAGGGCATGCCCGATTGGTTCATGGTGACCAAGCTCCCGCTGCTCGACCGGGCCGGCCGGATCGCCGGGGTGATGGGCCTGCTGCGGCGTCCTGATGAAACCGACCGCGAACTGCCCCTTTTTCAAAACGTGGCCCGGGCCGTCGAGATCATCCGGCGTGAGTTCGCCACCGCGGTGACGATCGACGAGGTGGCGCGTCGCTGCGGACAGTCCCTGCGTCAGCTCCAGCGTCGCTTCCAGACCGCCTTGGGTATTTCGCCCCAAGAGTTCCTGCTGAAAACCCGGGTGCTCGCAGCGCAGCAGTTGCTCGATACGAGTTCTTTGAGTGCCTCGCAAATCGCGAAGCGCTGTGGGTTCGTCGACGCGAGCAGCTTCGCCCAGCATTTCCGCAAGCGCATCGGGATGACGCCGTCGGCCTGGCGGGAGCGGCGTGCGTGACCGCGGTGGGCTCAGCGTACCAACGCCAAGGCCGCCCGGAAGGGCAGGGGGCCGCGGCCACCAAGCCATCCCAGGGCGGTGCCCCCGGCCGGATGAAGGAGGACGCGATGAAACAAGCGGCTCCAGAAAAGTCTTCGCGAAAAACGCGCCCGCGTCGCTACGGCAATGGCCTGTGAGCTTTGGTTCCAGGTGATCTCTTCTCGTGACCAACGGGTGAGCGGATCGATCGCGAGGGCGGCGGACTCGAAAGCCATCGTCATGCCATTCCCGGTGAAGGGTGGGATCAAGGCCGCGGCGTCGCCGATGGAGCAGTCCCCGGGATCGGCTCCTTGCCAGCCGAGGGAAAAACCACCGGTGCCGGTGAAGCTATCCGCATCGGGTGACGCAGCTTTGAGTCGCTCAAGCAGCTCGAAATGGCCGCCCGCTTCGAGGTGGCGGGTGAGCAGCTCGGGGCCGCGTCCTTTCAACGTTGGGTCGACCCGAAAGAGCCCGCAGAGATTGACCCGGTCATCTTCCACCCGGGCGAGCCCGGCGTAGCCGTTCCCACCGAGATGCATCTCGAGATCCGCCTCAAGCGGGAGACCGTGGAAATGCATTTTCAGCCCGATCCACTGACCGGGCCGGGGCCGCCGACCGGCCGCCCAGACAAGGCCCGAGCGTGGCTCGCGGGGCAGTCGGGAATGTTCGAAAACCGTCCCCCCGGCGGCGATCACGGCATCGCGGAGACGCTGGTCGAGGCGATGACGCGAAATCGAGAGGGCGGCCTGCGGCATTTCGAAATCGAGGAGACGGCGACCTGTCCGGAACCATCGGCCGCTGCGCTGGTGGCGGGCATCGGCGAGGGCCTCGACCAATCCAAGCTCGGCGAGGGTGGTGTCGGAAACTCCGGAGATGAACTCGCCACAGACACGGTGCCGTGGATAGGCACCCGCCTCGTGCACCTCCACGGGCACCTCCCGGCGGCGGAGCCCGAGGGCGAGGGCGAGTCCGGCGAGTCCCCCGCCGGCAATGGTGACGTTCTTCATGGGCGGCGCCGGGCCTCGAAGCGAAGAGCCCCGCAAAAGGTGGTGCGCTCCGTCACCTCCCACTCCGGACCAATCCCGCAGAGCTGTTGAAGTTCTCCCGGCACGAAACCCGCGCGGATGCTCACGGGCATGTCGTGTCGCGTCACCGGACTGACCACAGGTCGCAAGCATCCGGCGAAAGCGAGGGGCAGCCGGGCACGGTGGGGTTCGCACCAGAGGAGGCGTTCAAAGGTTCCCAGGGTTTTGCCGAGGCGAGCGAGTTGGGTGCCATCAAAGTGATGCAGGAACAGACTGGCCACCAGCACACCGCCGCGCAGCCCGGGCAAGGCTTCGAGGCAATCTCCCTGGATCCAGTTGATCGAGCCGGGCAGATCCTGAAGACGCGGGGCGAGGTCGCAAGCGGTGACCGGTCCGAAGGCGGCCAGACGGCGCGCCAGAAAACCTTCTCCGGCGCCGATTTCAACCATGCCCCGGGCCGCGCTGGCAGGTTCCGCCGCGATGCGTCGCGTGATCCAGCGTTCATTTCCCATCAGCCAGTTTACGCGCCGCAGGTCTCGCCGTGCCGCGACGGCTCCCGGTTCAGCCGCGGGCATGTCGTCGAGCCACTCCGGTTCGAGCACGCGGGCTTGGGGAAAGGTGGCGGGGTTGGGAATCATCAAGGGGCCAGCGAGGTTACGCCCGGAGCGCGTCCGCGTCCTTCCGGCCTTGCGGGAAAAGACGATCTGGGCTCCGTTTCCCGATGTTAATCGGCGGTCAGATCCACCTTGGCTATTGCACGAACATCCACCGCGGAGAGTCGTGGGGGGAGACTTTTGCAGCCCTGCGGACCCACTCTGCGGCGGTGCGCGATCAGGTCGCCGGGGGACGGCCCTATGGCATTGGTCTGCGCCTGAGCCATGCCGCCTCGCTCGAGCTGTCCGGTTCCGCCGAAAAGCGGGCGGTCTTCCGCGACTGGCTTGATTCGAACCATTGTTATCTCTACACGATCAACGGCTTTCCCTACGGCACCTTCCACTGCAGCCGGGTCAAGGAGCAGGTCTACCAGCCCGATTGGACCGCGCCGGAGCGACTCGAATACACCTGCCGACTCTTTGATCTGCTGCTGGAACTTGCTCCACCCGGGCTACCGCTCAGCGTCAGCACCTTGCCGGGATCCTTCAAGGAATTCATCCAGCCCGCCACCGCCGCCGACCAGCTCGGCGCGATCCGCCGGAACCTGTTCGCCTGTTCCGAACACCTCGACCGGCTCCGTGACCGCAGTGGCCGCGATCTCCACCTCGGCCTCGAGCCGGAGCCGCTCGGCCTTTTCGAGACCTCCGCCGAGACGATCCACTTTTTCGAGCAACTCACGGACGGGCTCGGTGAAAACGAAACCGCCCGAGTCCTCCAAAACCTCGGGGTGAACTACGACACCTGCCACCTCGCCGTCGAGTTCGAGGAACCAGCTGCCGCGCTCGGGGCGTTGCGTGGAGCCGGGCTCCGCCTCAGCAAAATCCATCTCAGTTCGGCTTTGACCTTGCGGCCGACTCCAGATGCGCTCGCGCGTTTGCCCGAGTTTGAGGAGGGCGTCTACCTTCATCAGGTCGTCGTCGCCGGAGCCGGCGAGGAGTTGCTTCGCTTCCGCGATCTACCCGACGCGCTCGCCTGGCAGGCCGCCCATCCGGAAGTGCCCGGCGAGGAGTGGCGGGTCCATTTCCACATCCCGCTGCATTCGCCGCCCCAAGCACCTTTCGGTGATACCCGCGACCACCTGCGGGGCACGCTCGATTACCTGCGTGATCACCCCGGGTGTTGCGGGCATTTCGAAATGGAGACCTACACCTGGGAGGTCATGCCGGCGGCTCTGCGCAGCGGCGACGTCGTCGACCAGCTCGTGGCCGAGTATCGGTGGACCCTTGGCGAATTCGCCCGGATCGGTCTGACCTGATCAGCCCGGCAGGGTCTCCTCACGCTTCGGAAAGGCGAACATCTCGCCCGCGTCGAGCGGTTCCCGAGGGGGGAAAGGATTGTCAAACCCGTCGGAGAGTGAGGAACTGGCGCGGTGGGATGGGTCGCTCGGATCCTGCCAGGGGAACACCTCATCCAAAGAAGACACCTCGACGGGAGCGGAGAAAGGGGCGGCAAAGCTGGAGTCGTTCGATTGGAGCTGCTGGTAGGACATGCCCGACTTCAACTGGGCGTCGATCACCGCGAGCAATTCCTGGAGCTGCACCGGCTTCGCCAGCACGATGCTTTGGATGCCACCGGTGCCGGCCAGCATCTGCGCCTCGCGCGCGATCGCCGTCAGCAGGATGACCGGGATGTAGCGGAGCGAAAGATCGTTGCGCAGGTCGGCCAGCACCCGGCCGCCGTCGCGTTCCGGCATCATCACGTCGAGCAGGATCAGGTCGGGCATGTAATGACGCACCGTGTTGACCGCGAGCAGGGGATTGTTTTCCACCACCGGCTCGTAGCCGAACTTCGCCAGCGCCTTGGCCAGCAAGGTCGTCAACGCCACGTTGTCATCAATGATTTGGATGCGGAACCTCATCAAACAATGTCAGCATATATGGAAATTATGACAATTACAAGTTAAAAGCTCAAAAAGATTTAGCAAAGTTTAAAAATGCTGAGGTGGGAGGACTCCACCCGGCCATAAAAAACCCGGCCTCGGGAGCACCGGGCCGGGTTTCCGAAAGCTTCGCGACGGGAGAAACCGATCACGGAACGACCTTCATCACCCCGTTCATGATCGCCCAGTGACCGGGATAGGTGCAAAGGTAGGGATAATCGCCGGCTTCGGTTGGGGCGTTGAATTCCATCACATCTTCCCCGCCAGGCTGGACCAGCTTGGAGTGGTGAAGGACTTCCGGCGATTCCGGAACCGCATTCTTGGTGGTCAGGAAGGCCGGATCAGCCATGCCCGCGTTCGCGGCCATGCCGACCACGTCCTTTTTCCCCGGCTTGACGATGAGCACGTTATGGGGCTGTCGGGTCACGCTGTCGGCAGGATTGATGAGCTTCAGCTTCACCTTTTGGCCGGGCTTCACCGTAAACTCCTTGATGTCGTAGACGAACTGAACCTTGTCGGCGGTCAGGGTGACCTCGACGACCTCTTGAGCCCGGAGGGGGGCCGAGAGAGCGAGAAGGACGAGGAGCGAAGAGAAAGCTTGCTTCATGGTAAAGTTTGCTGAGGTTAAATGATTCAGAGTTGGGATGAGCACTCTAAAATACGAACGATCCGGTGCAACGGAGAGATTGAGGAGAAAAAATCAAAAATTTTAAAAAACCATTTGGAGAATAATTAAAAAACAGTAAATTTATGGAAATTTGATTATTTCTTCTAATTCGAACTTCCCAAGGAAATGAACAGGGTGTTGATCGTCGCCGGAGAGCGCCAAACGGGTGACCGTTACCAGCAAGCGCTCGGACATGAAGGTTTCCAGACTGCCGTGGTCTGGAATCCGATCCAGATGGTGGAGTTCTGCCGCCAGCATGCTCCCGACTTCATCCTGATCGACCTCGATCTCGCCGAACTCGGGCTCTGGAGCGCCATCCAGGGCGTTCGTGGCATCAACAACCTCGAGCGGGTTCCTTTGATCGGCCTCGCCTCGGCTGCCAATCCCCAGCTTTTTGAAAAGGCCCGCGCTGCCGGCTTCATCGCCGTATTCCCAACCTTCGACAGCAGCCGCCAGGTCGTCGACGCCCTTCGCCGCGAAGTGGAGAAAACGAACATTCCCAAGGAAGCCGAAGCCCCCGACGTCGTCAGTGCCGATCCTTCCCTCAACCGTCTCCGCGAGATCACCCGCGAAATCATCCAGACCACTGCGGCCCTCCGGACCCGGGTCGCCGAATACGGAGAAGATGGTCCCGAGCTCTTCGGTTACATCGAGAGCTCGGGGGTCGCGATCCGGCGCAAACTGAACACCGTCGCCGATTTTTCGCTCCACGAAAAGGAGCTGCGTCACGACTTCCGCAACATGATCGGGTCGGTGACCGGTTTCGCCGAGCTCATCCTCATGGAATCCGGCCTTTCCGCGGAGTCCACCGAGGGGCTCAAGCGGCTCCGCCTCCGCTCCAAGGAGTTTGTCGACATCCTCGACCTCCAGAAGGCCGAAGCGACCGCGTGATTCCGCGTGATTCCGCGCGCATTCCGGAACCGGTGGCCGCTTGCGTAAGCGGCATCTTGCGCCAAGGTGCCGTCCCGGCTCGACCGCGCCGGTTCTTGCATGGCGATCACCTACCTCGAAGCGATCCGCGAGGCCCAGGCGAGGGTCCTCGCTGAAAACGATTCCGTCTACCTCTACGGGCAGGACGTGGCCGGTTTTGGCGGGGCTTTCAAGGCGACCAAACACCTCGCTGAGCGGTTCCCCAGCCGCGTTCTCGATGCCCCCATCAGCGAGGATGCCATGGTCGGCTCCGCCGTCGGCGCCGCCCTCGAGGGCATGCGCCCGATCGTCGAAATGCAGTTCGCCGATTTCTCGTCGATCGCCTTCAACCAGATCGTCAACCACGCCGCGACCTATTACTACCGGACTGGCGTGCCCTGCCCCATCGTGGTGCGCCTGCCCTCCGGTGGCACCGAAGGCAGCGGCCCTTTCCACAGCCAGTGCCTCGAGTCGATCTACGCCCATTACCCCGGCCTCGTCGTGATGACCCCGGCCACCGTGGAGGATGCCTACGGCATGTTCCTCGAAGCGGTCGCCATCGACGACCCCGTCATCTTCTGCGAACACAAGTTCCTCTATTATCACCTGAAAGCCGACGCGCTGCCCGCCGAGCCCATCCTGCCGATCGGGCGGGCCAACGTGCTCCGCCCGGGACGCCATGCCACCGTCGTAACCTTCAGCGCCATGGTCCACGAGGCGCTCAAGGCAGCCAACGAGTTGAAAGGGGAGGGCTGGGATATCGAGGTCGTCGATCTGCGCACCGTGAAGCCGATCGACACCGACACCATTCTCGGATCCGTCGCCCGCACCGGCCGGCTTCTTTGTGTCGGTGAAGGTTTCCCCTGGGGTGGGGTCACCGCCGAAGTCGTCGCCCGCGTCGTCCATGAAGGTTTCCACCTGCTCGACGCGCCGCCCCAGCGTCTCAACTGCCGCGATACGCCCATCCCTTATCACCCGAATCTCTGGAAGGCGCACCGGCCCACCTCCCAGACCATCGCCGACTCGCTCCGCAGTCTCCTGCACCTGTGATCATGACCGGTCTCGCCCTCCTGCCCTCCAGCGACCCCACCTCGCTGCTCCGTTATCGCGACGGACTCTATGCCGTCGACCTCCTCACTGCGGCGATCGCCGAGTTCGGCCTCTTCGATTCCCTCCGCGAGCGGCCAGGCAACATCGGGCAAATCTGCGCGCGCTTCGGTTGGAACGAACGCATCGCCGATGTCCTGTTGACCCTTTGCCTTTGCAACGACCTCCTCGACCGCGACGACGACGGCGTCTTTTATCCGGCGCCCGCCGCCCTCGAGCATCTCTGCGCGTCCTCTCCCTGGAATCTCGCGCCCTACTACGCCTCGCTCCGCGACCGCCCGGTTGTTGGTGATTTTGTCAGGGTGTTGCAGAGCGGAAGGCCCGCGCATTGGAGCGGGCTCGACGAGGCGGGCGACGACTGGCATGGCTCCATGCTGCAGGATGGATTCGCCCGCACCTTCACCGCCGCGATGGACTGCCGGGGAGTTTACCTCGGCAAAAAACTCGCCGACACCATCGCCGACTGCCTCGAGGGTGCCCGACGTGTCCTCGACATCGGGGGAGGATCCGGAGTGTATGCCTGCGCTCTCGTAGCGAACCAGGCCGGTCTCGAGGGGATTGTCTTCGAGCAGTCTCCCGTCGATGCCATCGCGCGCGAAACGATCGCGGAGCGCGGGCTGGCCGACCGGGTCAGCGTCGTGACCGGGGACATGTTCAGCGATCCGTTTCCCTCCGATTGTGACCTCCATCTTTTCTCCAACGTCATGCACGACTGGGGCACCGCGGAGATCCTGGACCTGCTGCGGCGCTCACGAGAGAGCATCGCACCGGGCGGCAAGGTGCTCATCCACGAAGCCTTTTTGAATCCCGACAAACGCGGCCCGCTCCCGGTCGCCGAATATTCCTGCATCCTTGCCCATTCCACCCAGGGACGGTGTTATTCCTGGGCCGAGATGGAGCAATCCCTCGCCGAGGCCGGCTTCCGGAGTCTCGGCTATCGTCCGACCGGCGGCGACCGCGGTGTCGTCATCGGCGAGCCGGTCTGACCTGACCGGGTCGGGTCACCGACCCTACCCTCTTTTGCGTGACATGCGGGGGTTGCCACAGGACCGGATCTTTCCTAACCTGCGGGGATGAAATGGTTCTCCGTCCTTTCCGCCCCCGTCGTAATCCCGATTCTACTTTCCGCTCCGCTCCTCGCTGAGACCCAGAAAGTGAAGTTGGAAAAGATCTACCCCGGTCTCAAAATCGAGCGCCCCATCTCCGTCCAGATCCCGAACGATGGGTCGAACCGTCGTTTCCTCGTCGAGCAGACCGGTCGGATCAAGATCCTCCCCGCCGATGAAAACGCCACCGAGGCTCCCGTCTTTCTCGATCTCACCGGCACGATGTCGGTGGAGAAGGACTTCGAAGAAGGCCTGCTCGGCCTCGCCTTTCATCCGGCGTTCAAGGAGAACGGGAGATTCTACGTAACCTTCTCCAAGCAGGGACCGAAGCGCCTCGTCCTCGCGGAGTTTGGGGTCGCGGAAGCCGGGGCCATGACCGCCGATCCGGCGACGGAGCGGGTGTTGCTGGAGATCCAGGAACCCGAGTGGAACCATAACTCGGGAAACGTTTTCTTTGGTCCCGATGGAAAACTCTACCTTTGCACCGGTGATGGCGGGCTTAAGAACGGGGTCCATCTCCTCCACCAGAAACTGGGCAGCTGGTGCGGCAAGGTGCTCCGCATCGATGTCGACGAGCGGAGCGGGACGCGTCCCTACGGCATCCCCTCGGACAACCCTTTCATTGAGACTCCGAACGCCGCGCCCGAAATCTGGGCTTACGGGCTGCGCAATCCCTGGGGAGCGGCGATCGATCCCGAGACGGGCATCTTTTATCTTGCCGATGTCGGACAGGATCTATACGAGGAGATCAACGTGATCGAAAAGGGCGGCAACTACGGGTGGAACTTCAGGGAAGCCACCCATCCCTTCCCCGGACGCGAGGCTCTCATGGCAGCGCTCGGACAGAAACCCGATCCACCCAAGGATGCCGTCTTCATCGATCCCGTCCACGAATACAACCGGGCGGATGGTTTGAGTATCACCGGTGGTTTTGTCTATCGCGGTGCCGCTGTTCCAGCCTTGCAGGGGAGATTTCTCTTCGGGGACTGGCGCTTTGGCAACCTCTGGGCCCTGCTCTACGACCCCGCGCAGAAGAAGGTCACGGATGTCGCAGTGATCGAGAAACCCGATCCTGCCAATCCGACCGCGCAGCCCACTGCCTTTTGTCCCGATGAAAAAGGGGAGGCGCTCGTGCTGGACTGGCGCGGCGCCATTTTCCGCATCGTCCCGGCCGGTTGAGGGTAGGGTGAGGGGCGGCGTCGGGAGGACGCTCGATCAGACTTTCGCGCCGCGCCGATTTTGCCAGGCGATCCAGCCGGTCGCGGTCAGGGCGATCAGGGCACCGAAAAATTCGCGGGAAAGCTCCACCCGCGGGTCCTCCGCGCTCATGCTCACTTGGGTCATGTCGAAGGATTTTTCACCAAAGAGATTTTGGTAGAGTCCGGGTGCCGTGCGGCCCATTTCGACCAGGCAGGCGACGGTGGCGAGGACGAGGAGCCATTTCGGGACCCGGCGGAAGTTCACGACCACCAGGCCGATCGCGATCATCAGATAAAACAGCAGCCAGAGCGCCGCGTCCATCACCGAGGGATGGTCATAGATCGCGGGGTCGATGTCATTCCGCTGCATCCAGGAGAAGAGCGTGAAGATCGCGGCGAGGATCAGATTCAAAACGAAGATGGCAGGATGGGGACGCATGGGGTGGGGGATGGATTGCAAAGGATCAAACGATCGGCGGACCGTCGCGACAACGGGTGCGATCGCGGAACCAGGATGAACCGAAATTTCCCTTGTCAAAGGGGGGAACGGGCGCACATTACCCTCCGCTCCGGCCCCCGTGGTCGGGATGGATACTGGATCAGCAGCCGTAGCTCAACTGGATAGAGCATCTGACTACGGATCAGAAGGTTTGGGGTTCGAATCCCTACGGCTGCGCCACCAGATTCGCGGGGTGTAGCGCAGGCTGGTAGCGCGCGTCGTTCGGGACGACGAGGCCGCAGGTTCGAATCCTGTCACCCCGACCACTCATTTTCACCAAGTTGGGGTGATTTTGCTGGTCTTTCTGGCCTCGAATTTCTAGTCCGAGTGCCCTTATTCTGCCGGGAACTGCCTTTATTTTTGTGGCCGGAGCTGCCTTTTTCGGTAGGATTTTTGGGTGAGCAGATCCGCCAAATTTGTCCCGTCTAAGAACGCAAAAGGCGTGTGGGTCTTGTCGATTCCAACTGCGCTATCATCCACAGGGAAAAGGAAAAGAGAGTTCTTCAAGAAGAAGGAAGAGGCGGACAAGCGTGCGAAGGAATTGAAGAACATGGTGGAGGCGGGTGCGCGAGTTGCTCGTGTCGCTGGTCCGGAATTGATTCGTTCCGCAGTAAACTACGACGAGCTCTTTCGGGACGTCTACGGCTTCTCAGGAGGATTGGAGGAAGCGTGCGAGCATCTCATGAAATTGCTCGACGAAAAGAGCCGCTCGGTGCCCTTCCGACAACTGCTCATCAGCCACGAGAGGAGCCGTTCCGGGAACTGGGGGAAGCAATATCGAACAACCTGGAACACGTTCCGAAAGATTGTGAGAGACCTCGAGTCGAAGCCAGTCATCGGGCTCGGGGCGGAGTTCTGGCGCGAGTGGCTCGAAGCGACGGCCACCCGGGAAGGTTGGAGCGACCGGACCTTCAATGACTATGCCAGCCTCCTTTCGAGCGTGTGGAAACACGGGGCCTCACAGGACCTGTGCGAGAGGAATCCGATGGACGGCGTCGTTCGACGCAAGATTCGAAGAACCGAGAAGGCGGTCTATTCGGTTGAGCAGGTCGCTGCGTTGCTCAAAGCGGCGTGGGAGCATGATCGTGACCTCGTTCCCTTTTTCGCCATCACGATTTTTGCAGGGGTCCGTCCCGATCTGAATGGCGAGATCGGCCAGCTTGCCTGGGAGGACGTCAATTTCGAAGAGGGGTGGATTCGAGTGGGGGCGAACTTTGACAATAAAACGAATACCAAGCGGTATGTTGACATTGAACCGAATCTTTTGATGTGGCTGGAGCCTTGGAGGAACGCTCGGGGCAAGGTACTTCCCATCAACTTTGTGAAGCGACGGCGCTATCTCACCCGGGGGAAGTATCAGGCGGAACAAAACACGCCTGAGAAAGAGTGGAAGGAGTTGGTTCCCTACGGCCTTGAAGTCAGGGACATCACAAGGCACACCTATGGGAGCTATCTGGAGGCCAAGTATCGTGATCGCAATGTCGTGAAAGAGAACATGGGGCACACGGATTTCGAGACTTACGAGCAGCACTACCGCAACGCGAGATCGCCGCGGGAGGCGGAGATTTTTTGGTCGATCGTTCCTCCTCTCGCGGAGAAAACAGATGAGGAGGTTGCTGAAAGTGCTTTGGCAGGCCGAATTCACGCTGACGTGCAGTTGTCGCACGAAGTCGCGGAGATGGAATCAGTGGTGCCACAAAACAGCCAATCCGAGAGTGTACGCCGTATCGTTGCAAATATTCGGAAGTCGCGGGTTCAAGACTGAAGTGCAACGTCAATAGGATTTTTCGAAGAGTTCGGCCGGAGTCCGGAACCCATGTCGTTTGCGGGGTCGGTCGTTCAGCTTCCTTGCGATCGCGTTGCATCGGGCCTGGGAGAGATCATCCATGGAGCAGCCTTTCCGCAAATACTGCCGGATCAATCCGTTGGTGTTTTCGTTAGTTCCCCGCTCCCACGAGTGGTAGGGGTTGGCGAAGTAGAACTCCACGCTGGTCTCTTCCTCCAGATCCCGGTAGGCGTGAAACTCGCAGCCATTGTCAGCGGTGATTGTCGTGAAGCTTTCGGGGTGCTTCGCCATCAGCATCCGTAGCCGTGCATTCGTCGCGGAGGCCGTCCTGGCAGTGAGCTTTCCAATGAGCACGTAACCGGTCTTTCGGTCCACGATCGTGGCGATGCTACCCCGGCCCTGTCCGTGGACGGTGTCGACCTCCCAGTGCCCGATCTCGGTGCGACCCTCCGCTTCGGCTGGCCGGTCCTCGATCCGTCGTTTCCCCGCCAGACGGCCACGGGAGTCGTAATTGCCATACCCTTTGCGCCTTTGCTTTCGTGCACCCCGCAGGTGCTGATAGAGCGTTCCTCCGGCCTGTTTGTCAGCCCAGATCCTGCGGTAGATCGTCTCGTGGCTGATCGCCAGGCCACCCTGCTGGCGGAGCCTGCCGGAGACCTGCTCGGGACTGTAATCCTGCCTTAGCAGCGCCTCGACCTCCATCCATTCCAGCGGCTCAAAGCGCGAGCCTTGGCGAGCTCTTCGTCGGCGGCCACGGTACATCGGTCCGGCATGGAAGGCCCGGTAGCAGCCGTCGGTCGGGTAGCGGTTGCGGGAGAGCTCGCGGCAGATGGTGGAGGGGGCTCTCCCGAGCCGTCTCGCGATCTCCCGCTGGCTGCAGCCGGCGGTTTTCCATTGAGCGATCTGTGACCGCTCCTCGTCACTCAAGTGTTTGTAGGCCATGCGCATTTTACCCCAGGTCCGGGAGGAATTCCCTTCCCAGGGTGTTGCGCTTAGTTTATGAATTCAGGAGTTTCAAGATGGACTTCGTCACAACGAAGGCAGCGAAGACACTTGAGCCTGATGCTTTCATCATCTTCATGTTTGGATCGAACGGTAGCGAAAGAAGAGACAGGCAAGGGAGGCAAACAAACCGGTGGAACGCGCACCGGGGCGGTTTCGGTCCAGCTCAGAGCTCGGGGATTGACACCAGCAAGGGTGGCAGTTGATTCATCCCTTCGGTCGGGAGATTGAGATGCATCAGGGTATAGTTCCGCATCGCCCGCCGCACCTTGAGTCGCAGGAGCCCATCAGAGATGCCGAAATCCCATGCAACGGAATCCTGTAGGTAGGCTGGTAGTTCCGGGTTGGGAGAGAGAAGTAACTCGTCGAAAGTTTCCCAATCCACATCCGGAGGCAAATCGGCAGGGGCATTCTCCACAGGCCACTCCGCCTTTCGGACGCGGCTGAGCACGAAGTCGCGGTAGTCCCGGTTTTCCTCACACCAAGCTCGCACATGCCACCGGTATCCATTGTGGGCAAATGCGTGCGGTATGATCCAACGGGTGCCGGATTCACGGGAGCCGGATTTTTCGGACGCTGACCCGCGGCGTCCGGATAGTGATGCGTAATCGATACACAACCGCATCTTTGCCCATACCGCAAAGAACGCGGCACGCTCGACCGATGGAGTCGCCTTCCGAATGGGCAGGGCGACGCCGGTAATCCGGGCCGAGGGTTCGAGTCCGCCGGGATTCGTCATCATCTGTCGACCGGCCATTCCACTACTGGAATCAGGCAAGAAAAGCGAGAGCGCGTCCTCCAGTTGCGGAACGTGATAGACGCAAGTCATCCCCGGTTCGCCTCGGTAGGTTTTTCCCTTCAAATCGTAGCGTGCAGCGGTAGGATTGATCTCCAGATAGCGCTGGAGGTCGGAACTTGCTTGGGCAAGGGAGATTCCAAAGAGTTCACGGAGGTCTTTCCGTTTCACCTGCCCGCGCCACCAGAGAGAGCGTTCGACAAAGCGCAGGCGTTCCTGTGCCGCCCAGGCTTCGGGGTTGGTGGTGTTGGACATGGGAACCCGCGGAAATCTTCGTTAAGAGAAGATCAGGGAAACCGAAGAACTTTGCAAGGAATCAGGCAATTTTTTCAAATTAGTCGTGTTTTTTGATTGACGCGTCGAAGTGGATGTTCTATTTGAAATCGTTGACCTCCTCAAATCGAATTGGTCAAATCTTGGCTTCCCTTAAAAATGAAACTACACGACCTTCACCAAGCTGTTCAGTCCGCTGCGGGACTCCGCCTCCGTCTTCGCCTCCAGCCGCTCTACGGTTTTGGTGAGGTGATTTTTCCCTGTACTGTTGCCGGGGGGAAATATCAGACCTCGAAGAGGCGAATCCCAGGTTTCACCGAGTCCGTCGACTGCACGATCATCGACAGTGTCCAGAGCCAGGCGAACCGGATGGAGGATGCGTTATTGGAAGACATACGAGCCGGTCACCTGCACCTCCCGCATATCGCAACCGATTTCAGCGGGGTTGAAGGACTGGAGAAGCCCGTCGGCACAATCACCTGCTTCGAGGCTCCGCATCGGATCTTCGACGCCATCCTGCGGGAATCGGTTGATGAGACAGGGAAACACTTCCCCCTGACCGCCCTTGGAAAGTCCGTCATCAACGCGAATTCGAAGGACGCCTCGGCGATCTTCGGAGTTTCGCCGGCCAGCCTTCTCTTCGGGAGTTGGGATTCGACCGGTGTTTCCGGAGGCTTGGGTGAAAAATACACCCGATGCGTGGTCAGTGAGTTGGTGGCGGTGAATTGTGAGAAGGAAACTTACCGCGCGGGGACAAGAGTTGATCCCATTAACGTTGGGAAGGAATCGTTTGGGGAAGTTATGAAAACAGCCGGGAAAGATGACGCCGTTTGGAAACTGCTCGCTGGGAAGGCCGCCGCGAAGAAAAAGAAGTTAGAGAACTCTTCCGATATCAATCACAGCAGTGTGCCGTGGACTGGTGAAAATGAAAAATCGAAAGAAATGCATGGTGGTGTCACGTGCGACTACATCCAACAATCGACGACGATCTCCTTCCCGGCGCTGCGCCGCCTCCAATTCGGTTCACCGGAGCGCACTTCCGCAGCGCAGACCGTCCTTGCCGCCATCGCTCTCCATGCTGTCGCGCTCAACGTCGAAAAAGGCTGGCATCTTCGTTCCCGCTGCGATCTGATCCTCGACGATGGAGCCTCGGTCGAATGGGAAATCCTCGGCGGGAACGCGTCATCCCGCGAATCGCTTTCCGCGAGCGCGACGCGGTCGCTGCTCAAGGAGGCCGTCGCCAAAGCGAAAGAGACCGGCTTGATGTGGATCGAGGATCCGCTCCGGCTGAAGCCCTCCGAGGCGCTCGAGAAGCTTGTCGTCGCTTCGCAGAAAGCCCACCGCGAATCCTCACCCGAATAAGCCATGCCATTCACCATCTCGCTGCAATTTCCAGCGGGGCGCTACGTCGCGGCGGCTTGGGGTGACAAGGACGCTGTCGAGTGGCCTCCTCATCCGGCACGTTTTTGCCTCGGGTTGGTGGACGTGTTGCACCGATCGGGGAATCTGCCTGCGATGCGGGAGGCGCTGGAATGGCTTTTCGCCCATGACCCGCCGGTCATCGTGGTACCGGAAGAAAAAAACGCCGATCTCCGCACCCTTGAGGGGATTTTTGTTCCACAGAATCCTTCGGTTGCCGAGGGAGTGAAGCACCCGCGGAAACAACGATCTTTCCCCGTCATCTTCCTCGATCCTGATAAACCAACGGTCTTCCTCAATTGGGCCGATGTCGAAATCTCCGAAAGTCTCGCTGAGACGTTACAATCCCTGCTTGAGAATCTCCCGCGCCTTGGTCACTCCGCCTCACTGGTGATGGCCTCGGTTTTCGTCGATGAACTTCCCTCTGGCGATGGTTGGCGCACGATTCGCCCGACAGGCGAAGCAGATTCAGGCTCGCCCGACTTCAGGCTCCGCGTGGCTTGGGATGGTCTACTCCGCTCCGCGGAAGAGGTCTTTGACGCTGCGGGACGCGCTGCTGAAATGGAGAAACTGATCTCCGCGACAGAGCGTTCGGCCAAGCCCGACAAACCACTCAAGCCCGCCGCCTCTCCCCGCGGACGCCATGATCCCCGCCACCGCTGGCAGGGTTATGTCGAAGTCCGGGGATCCGCACCTCAAACCTCACCATGGAACGATAGCATCCTGGTTCTTTCTTGCGTTGGTGGTAACCGGCTTGGATTGCCCAGCGTGTGGCAGTTGACGGAAGTCTTCCATAAGACCCTGATCGATCGGTGGAGCCGCGATCCTTCACGCGGACCCGTGCCCGAGTGGATCAGCGGACACCGAGCCGGTGATGCCGGATCAGATACGGCCCCGACGATTGAAAATCACCTCGCGATCTTTCCTCTCCCCTTCGTTGGCGGGAAACACGCCACCGGCCATTTGCTCGGTTTCGGTCTCGCCTTTCCCCGCCCCGAGACGGCAGGGATCGAAGCCACGACGCTCCGATTCCAGTGGCGTCAGGCTCTCTCCGCACTCTTCGAAGATCGTGAAGACGGCGTCCTTGAATTGAGTCCTCGCGACAAGGCGTGGAGCGTCCGCTTGCGTCCCGATGATTCGCCGGATCCCAAACTCGCGCTGCGCCCTAGTCGCTGGACACGACCGTCCGCGGTCTGGACCAGCGTTACGCCCATGATCCTTGATCGGCATCCGAAGCCACCCTTCGAGAAAGATCCGGCAGGCTGGCGGAGAAGCTGTGTCCGCATCATCGCCGACGCCTGCCGACGTCTCGGCCTGCCCGCTCCGCTGGAAATCCAGGTCTCACCCCATTCGGCCCTGCCAGGTGTGCCACCGGCGTTTGCGTTCCCTGCGCCGTCGGCGCGGCCTGGGCGCCCCTCACGTTTCCACATTCACGTCACCCTGCGTTTCGCGGAGGAGATCCAAGGACCGCTTCTCCTCGGTGCGGGGCGCTTCCGGGGATACGGGTTGCTGATGCCGCCAACGGCAAACGACTTTCCAATCGATGAGTGACTTCCCCGATTTTCCCACCTTTTTCAGAAGTCTGTGGGGCTACGATCCGTTCCCCTGGCAGGTCCGGCTCGCTGAGAAGGTTTCGCGAGAGCCGTGGCCAGGGTGGATCACTCTGCCAACCGGGACCGGCAAGACCACCGCCATCGACATTGCGATCTACAATCTTGCGCGGCAGGCGCATCTGCCTCCGGGGGAACGCACCGCGCCCGTTCGCATCGTTTTCGCCGTGAACCGCCGCATCGTCGTCGATGAGGCATTCGAACGTGCGAAGAACATCGCCACCCGACTTAAGAATGCGCTCGCGCATCCCGATGACGCCATCCACGCCGTCGCGACCGCCTTGCAACAGGTCTCTGGGCTTGAGCAGGGAGCGCCTCTGGAAACATACCCCTTGCGAGGAGCCACCTTCACGGACCATTCGTGGGCGCGCACGCCGACTCAGCCACTCGTCATCACCACGACCCTTGACCAACTCGGTTCCAGGCTACTCTTCCGAGGATACGGCGTATCCGAATTCGCCCGCCCGGTGCAGGCGGCTCTGCTCGCGAACGACGCGCTGCTCATCCTCGACGAGGCACATACCGCCAAGGCGTTTTCGCAAACGCTCGGTTGGATCTCGAAACTGCGTGGGCAGGCCACTGAACCTTTGCAGCGCCCGTTTCAAGCCGTTCAATTGACAGCCACTCCTCCTTCCGACGCCGGTGTCGATGCGTTTCGGCTCGATGCCAGGGACGAGACCCATCCCGTCATTCGAGCACGGCTCCATGCCCAAAAGCCGACCGAACTCATTCCAGTCGTGGAGGCCAAAGGCAGCGCGCGACACAAGAAGCTCGCCGCATCCATCGCGGAGAAAGCCGCTACTTTTCTCGCCTCAGGGCATCGCCGCGTCCTGGTTGTCGTCAATCGCGTCGCCACGGCCGAGGCGCTCCAAGAGGAACTCAGCAAAGGCCAAAAAGACAGCGGTGTTGCGATCGAGCTGCTCACGGGAAGGCTCCGTCCCTTGGATCGGGAAGGCTTGATCCAAAAGCTGAACGAACGCCATCAACTGAAGTCTTCCTCGCCTTCTCCCGATGTCGCGCCCTTGATCCTTGTCGCAACGCAGTGCATCGAGGTCGGCGCGGACTACGACTTCGATGCTCTCATCTCGGAACTCGCGCCGCTAGATAGTCTGCGGCAGAGGTTCGGCCGGCTCAACCGGCAGGGGCGGGACATTCCGGCACCGGCCGCAATCTTCGCCCCCGGCGAGGCGCTGGACCGATCAAAACCCGATCCGCTATACGGTCCCTGCCTGCCAGCGGTGTGGGATTGGCTCTCGTCCATCCCCAACGTCGATTTCGGCTTGGCGGCGATGAATGCCGCGATGCCCAGGGAGGAAATGCTGGAACCGCTCCTCGCACCGACCCCCGATGCGCCGATCCTTCTGGCACCCCACCTCGATCTTCTTTGCCAAACCTCGCCTGAACCCTGTTACTCCCCGGATCCAAGCCTCTACATTCATGGTCCAGGCCGGAACTTCCCGGAGGTCTCCGTGGTGCTCCGCGCCGACCTGATCGACGCGGTCGATGGTTCGAAAATGATTGAAGCCGTTCCTCCGCTCGGGACCGAGGCGGCGACCGTTCCGCTGCTCCATGCCCGCAAGTGGCTGGAGAACCCGTTCAAGGCGATCGACCCCGGTGGCGACAGCCCGGATGATCTGGTGCCCGAAGACGAATCGCGAGGTTCGATCTCCGATACATTGAAAGCCTTCCGCTGGCGGGCCGGAGAGGCAAGCCCACTCCATGTTCCCACCGAACTGCGGGCCGGTGATGTCCTCATTTTGCCCGCGCAAACACCGATCGACGAACTCGGGCGTTTGTTTCCATGTCGAAAGGAATCGGCATGGACGCTCGACCAGTTCGAGCGAGCTCATCTCCACTCGCGCGACCGCCTCGCGATCCGGTTCCACGAGGCAGTCGGATACGAACTGGAGGCGGCGCTTCCTGATGATGACGAAAAATCCCGTTTCCGGGAGATCGTCACTCCACTCTTCGCAAAGGACGAGACGGACGGCTCCTGGACCTTCCGCGCCGTGGATTGGCTCGGGGCCATGTCAACTCTCGCGCCACTGCTGGCGACGAAGTTGCGCGAGGACCATCCGCAAAAGGCCGTTTGGGAATACGCAGCTGCCAGAGAAGACTGGAGAGTCGAGCCTTATCCAGACGGTACCGTGACCGGCGCCATCCTCTTCAATCGCTCCCGCGTCGGCGCGACACCGTGGCCGCTTGACCCAGCGGACCTTGGTCGCCAGGGGAACGCCAGCAACGCCCCCGTCCCGCTCGACCAACATTCCGCCGCCGTGGCCCGGCGGGCACAATCCCATGCACGCGGTCTGCCACCCGGCCTCGTCACAACGCTTCGCGACGCTGGTCTTTGGCACGATCTCGGCAAGCTCGATCCCCGCTTCCAAGCGCTCCTGCATGGATGCTCGCTGTGGGCAGTCACGGCGAAGGAAACCCTCGCCAAGAGCGGACGGCGTCTCGCGGCCCTTGAATCGTTTTATCGCAAACGATCCGGCTTGCACGATGGATTCCGCCACGAACTCCTCTCGGCGCTCATCATCGCACAATCCGATGCCGGCCGGAACCATCCTGAGCGCGCTCTTCTGATTCACCTCGTCGCCAGCCACCATGGGCGTTGTCGCGCCCTCGCACCCGTTGTGCCCGACCCAAGTCCCGAAATCTTTGAGGTCGTGGTGCTCGATCAACCCCTGCGTTTCGAGGGTCAAGACTGCCCGCTCGCCCATCTCTCCCATGGCGTGGCTTCCCGTTTTTGGAAACTGACCCGCCGCTTCGGTTGGTGGGGCCTGCCTTACCTCGAGGCGATGCTCCGCCTCGCCGACCAATACGAAAGCGCGAATCCTGACACTTCCACCCCATCATGAGCGACACCGCCATTCCGCACGAACTCGCGCTGCCCGGGTTGCGAGAGGACAATCCAAGGGATTTTCTTGCCGCGCTCGGTCTGATGCGGATCGTGGAGTTGTTGTGGCCGGAATCGGAGCCGAAGCTCTATTGGGCAAAGGATTCGGGAATGCCTCATCTTACCTTGGCCAAGTGTTTGCCCGATGATTGGGGTAGTATAATGCTCAACACGTTCCTCGAATGGAAAGCATCGGATCAGAACCCCTTCGGATTCGGAAAGATTAAGTTCATCGACCCACACGAGTTCCGTATCCACCTGATCGACGGGTTCAAGCATTCGGATTTCCGCGTCCGGTATCTTGCTTCGCTTTGCTCGCAGATCTCGCGCCCGGGATTTAGCCGTCGCTCAGAGTTCATCATTGAGTCGGCGGGACGTTCGGTGCTTAACGGAGTCAGCGCCCTGCTTGAAAATCGTCGTAATCCTATTGATATCCAAGGCGACTTTCAAGGCAGTGGTACGTTGCGCGAGGTTTCCAACACATCGCGATGGCACCCTGCCGAACTCAAGTCCGCTGCCTACTCGTCAGCCGATCCTGAAGACATCAACCACCGGGATTTCGCCAGCCTGAATGTCTTTGCGTTGCTTGGGCTGAGCTTTTTTCCGGTTCTCGATACGCAGGGAGGACGCAGAACGGTTGGATTCCGTCGAACCGGAAAACTTGCGGAGTTCTCCTGGCCCGTGTGGGATACGCCTCTTGATCCTTCGAGCATGGCGTCACTTCTCCATCACCCTGGGATTCATCAGCCAGACTTTTCAATAGAACGCCTTAAAGGCTTGGGGATTTACCAGGTGTGGCGCAGCCGCAAATTCAAGGCGAACGGAGACAATGAATATTTTTCCCTTGCTCAACCTTCCTTTTGAATCGCTGGCCGCACATCCCCTGCTAACTCTCTCAATTCCTCATTTTTCCCGATGGGCAACGCCGTTTCCAGCACGCTCCCCGAAGACTGGGCCACGGTCGATATGGTGGCGCAGCACGCCTACTGCCCACGCCGCTTCCACCTCATGTATGTAGAGGGGCGCTGGGAAGACAACGAACACACCGAGGAGGGGAAGGATGTTCACCGCCGGGTCGATCGCATCGACCACCTTCTCCCTGAATCCAGAATCTCATCCGACGATGATGAGGTTTCCGAAGCCGCTGAAAAGGAAGGCAGCGAAGGCGATCCTCCTCCCGAAATCGCACGGAGCGTCTCGCTCGGCAGCGACGAACTCGGACTGTTGGGAAAACTCGATCTCGTCTCGGCCGATCCCGAGGGCGGCGAGGCCATCCCCGTCGAAACCAAGAAGAGCCGCACTCCGAATACGCCAGAACGCAGCTATCCGCCGGAGCGCGTCCAGTTGATGGCACAGGGTCTCCTCCTCCGGGCGCACGGCTACCGCAGCGACCACGGGTATCTCTACTTTGCAGGCAGCCGCCAGCGGGTGCGGGTGGAGTTCACTCCTGAACTGGAATCCGAATCCAAAGCGACGATCGACGCGGTCCGCAAGGCAAGGAGTGCCACGACCATGCCTCCGCCTCTCGAAGACAGCCCGAAATGCTGGGGTTGCTCGCTCTGTGGCATCTGCCTGCCCGACGAGACGAATGCACTACGGAGCGACACCGAAGGCGACTTCGGTCTCACCATAAATTCCGACGAGATGGAAGGCGGCATCACCGGTGGCTTCGACGAAGCGGCGTTCGCCGTAAGCACGATCCCCTCATCCGATTCCGGGACCGCCGGACCCGACGTACGGCGCCTTTTTCCCGCCCGCGACCGAGCCATGCCCTTTTATGTGCAGGAACAGGGCGCACGTGTCGGCAAGAGCGGCGAGCGGCTCACGATCGTAAAGGAAAAGGAGACGGTCGGCGGAGCCCGCTTGAGAGAGGTGAGCCAGCTCGTCCTGATGGGTAACGTTCAGGTCAGCGCCCAAGCCCTGCATCTGCTGATGGAAAAGGGCATCCCCGTCGTCCATTTCTCCACCGGGGGATGGTTCCATGGGATCAGCCATGGAATCGGGATCGAAAACGCTTACGCCCGCGTCGCGCAGTATGAGGCGGCAGCCGATCCGGCCCGCTGTGTGCGTTTCGCCAGCGGGCTGATCCACGCCAAGGCTGGCAATCAACGGGCCCTGTTGCTCCGCAACGGATCGGGCCGCGAGCGTAACGTGGCCGTGTCTTCGCTTGCCGATGCCTTGAAACGGAAGAGTGACATGCCGGATTCGCTTCCCGGACTTCTTGGATGGGAAGGACGCGCGGCAGCTCTTTATTTTTCGGCGTTCTCTTCGATGCTGAAAACAGGAGAGTTGCCGGAGTTTCATTTCGGTGCCCGCAACCGACGACCTCCCAAGGATCCGGTGAACGCCTTGTTGTCTTTCGCCTATGCTCTGCTTGCCAAGGAATGCCTCGTCGCGCTGTGGGGTGAGGGATTGGATCCCTGGTGGGGGCTCTACCACCAGGCACGGCACGGACGGCCTGCACTTGCGCTTGATCTCATGGAACCGTTCCGGCCCGTCATCGCTGACAGTGTCGTTCTCACTGCCATCAACACGGGGATGGTGGGGCCGCGCGACTTCATTGCGAACGCGAACGGCTGCGCTCTGAAGCCCAACGGGAGGAAGGCCTTCCTTCGGGCATGGGAACAGCGGCTCGACCAACTCTACACCCACCCTGAATTCGACTACCGTTGCTCCTGGCGGACGATTCTGCGCATCCAGGCGCGGCTGCTCGCGAGATGGCTGCGTGGCGACATCCCGAGAGTGCCATGGCCCGTCGTTCGCTGAACCCGACTCGGAGGCTCTACCTCTGCACCTATGACGTGCTCGCCTCAAAGGAGGGCGACAAGCGCCGCACGAAACTCTATGATCTCCTCCTCGACCACGGCGAACATGTGCAGTACAGCGTTTTTCTCTGTGAACTCTCGATGATCGAGCGAACCCGACTTGTCGGGGCTGCCAGGAATATTTTGAATGAAGGCGAGGATCAGCTCCTCGTCCTCGACATCGGGCCAGAGACCTTTGAATGGTCGTCCCGGCTGGATTGCTTGGGAAAAACATGGACGCCACAGGTGCGTTCCTTTATCGTCTGAAGGGTCCGGAAAGACGGTCCCCGGTTTCGCGAATCCACCCGCGAGCGCCCCCGTGGTCGCGGATCTCCGGGAACCGCTCGCGGTCTTTGAAATTGAATGAGTTTTGATAGGGATGGGCATCTATGGTCTTGTTGCAAGGGCGGTGATCCCCTCCACCCTTCGCAAAGCGATCTCTCAAACGCCGCCATGACTAGGCTGTAGAGGGTCGCAACTTCCGCACCTTCACGGGTGCGGTCTCATTGAAGAGCGTGGATGTCGTTGCGCTTGATGTAGGCAAGGACACACTTCCGCACCTTCACGGGTGCGGTCTCATTGAAGAAACGTGTTGCAGATCGACCGGGAACCGATCCAAGTCAACTTCCGCACCTTCACGGGTGCGGTCTCATTGAAGACCTTCTCGAGGCCGTTGACACGTGTCAACAGCCCCTACTTCCGCACCTTCACGGGTGCGGTCT
>JAYRWX010000032.1:0-252967 GCA_041917795.1 Verrucomicrobiales bacterium | reverse complement strand
GATCTCTTTCCCAACCGGCCGGAATTCACGCTTCCGGCGTTGCTCCTCGGTCATGGAGCCCGCTCCACTCCCTCGTCGCGCCTTGGCATCGCGAATTCCGACTCGGCCGATTCACGAACGGACTTTTGGCAAACAGTCTAACCTCAGGCTTTGTCCGGATTGCGACGATAGCCCTGAATTCGGAGCGGCTTGCCGTCGGCGTCGGGATAGGTAGCGACGACATCCTTGAGGTGCAGCACCGTCCACGGTGCGAACAGGCTGCGACCGTTTTTGGTGTAGACCAGTTCCGCGGCGAGGTAAATGCAGGAGTGGAAGGCATTCATCTCCTCAGTCACGAAAACCAAGGCATCGCCGAACTTGTAGGGCGGTTCAATCGGCTCGAAACCGGAGAGCAGGCGCGACGCCGCGAAATATTCGTCAAGGTAGAAGGTCTGCGGGTTGTAGTTGAAGAAATTCAACATCGTCCAGTGGCAGTCCGGCAACACCCCGTCGGCCGCGTAGCTCATGTCCGGGTAGGTGTAGAGCAGCTTTCGTGGCAGGGGTGGCAGCAGGTGCACAAGATCCAGTCCGCCGATGCCCGGAGTGGATGCCGCGGCCGACAACACCGGCTCGATTTCCTTCCGGCGCAGGGAGAGACCCGTGGTCCAATAATTCAACTGGGAGGCGATTGATCCGCTCGCTTCCACATCGAGGGACACGAGCATCGAACGGGTCCGGGACGAGTGCTTCTGCATCATCCGCGCCTCGTCGTCGGACTTGGCCAACGAGTAGAGGAAGGACATGTCGCCAAACACCAGCAGGTTGCCCTGGTAGTAGGCCATCGCCCGCATCACGTCGACGATCTCAGGGCGCAGCGTGGTTCCACTCGCCCACTCATCCACCGAACCGGAGCGGATCCGGACCGGATAACGGATGTCCGGATTGCACTCGAAACGGGAAAGGTAGTTGTAAATCTTGGTCCGCGCCTCGGTATCCAGCGTCGTGATCGTCTCCGAGGGTGGGAACAACGCGAAAATTCCGCCACCTGTTCCGATGATGTTCGGATTGCGGATCGCCCGGCGCTGCTCCTCCGAGAGGTTGGCGGAGTCAATCACCGCGAAAAGCTCGTCCTCAAACTTCTCCGGGACCGCCCAACGGGTGCGCGGGCTGCGCGGCGGAAAGAAATCCGCAAGGTTCGAAGGTGCCTCGAGGTAGAAGTAATAATAGTTGATCACGCCCCAAGGGCCGGCTTCGGCCTGGTAGCGGACACCCGTCTTGCCATTACCTTCGGGAGTCGGAAGGGGGGCGGGAGCCCCTTGCGGAGCAGCTTGTGATGAGGAAGTGGAGAGGCTTTGGCCGCCCGCCAAGGCACCGCCAAGAGCAAGAAGCTTACGCCGAGACAGGCCGGAGGAGGAGGGCATAGGGGTTCGGAGTGGGCGGAGACCCTCGTCCAATTCCGAATTGTTTCAAGGTCGGCTAGTGCCGCTCGAAAAAAATTACACGGCGGGAAAAGGCACCCACTTTTGCGAGGATGCGGAGCTTTCGACGCAAGCCTTGATGAAGGCAAGCCCCGCGACTCCGTCATCGACTCCCGGGAAGTCGTACCCTCTCTCGGGCGCCGTCTTGCCGTCGATGCGGTCTGCGATCGCCGCCGCCGCCGCGAGGTAGATGTTCGCGAACGCCTCGATGAAACCCTCGGGATGCGCGAAGGGCGTGCGGGTGAACCCGTGCCCGGCCGCGGCCTCGCTGATGTAGTCGTTGCCGCGGCGGTAGGTCTTCCGGGGAGCATTCGCGTATTTCACGATCAGTTCGTTCGGATCCTCCTGATGCCACTCGAGCGAGGCCTTGGTTCCGTAAACGCGGATGTTCAGCGCGTTCTCATCGCCGTTGGAGATCTGCGACGCGTAGATGATGCCCTTGGCCCCGCCTTCGAAGCGGACGAGGTTGTTGCCGTCGTCATCGAGCTCCCTTCCGGGGATGAACGCCGTCAATTCCGAGCAGATTTCCTTCACCTCGAGTCCGGTGATGTAGCGGACCAGATTGTGGGCGTGGGTGCCGATGTCGCCCATGCAGTTGGAGATGCCCGCGATCTTCGGGTCGGAACGCCAGTTGTTGATCTTGCCCTGGCCGTCGCCCTCGACATCGCCGACCGCATATCCCTGCGGGTACTCGGCCACGATCTTGAGGATGCGGCCGAGTTCACCGTCGCGCACCATCCGGCGGGCTTCCTTGACCATGGGGTAGCCGGTGTAGTTGTGGGTCAGGGCGAAAACCAGGCCGCTTTTTTTCACCAGTTCCCTCAGCTCGAGCGCCTGCTCGTAGGTCTGGGTCATCGGCTTGTCGCAGATCACGTGGATGCCGGCCTCGATGAAGGCCTTGGCCACGGCGAAGTGGAGATGATTCTGCACGACGATGGAGACGAAATCGATTTTGTCCTCGCGGGCCGCCTCTTTCGCGGCCATTTCCTCGTAGCTGGCGTAGACGCGGGCGGGGTCGAGGAAAAAGTCCTCGCCCGAGAGTCGGGACTTCTCCGGATCGGAAGAGAAGCAACCCGCGACCAGCTCGATCTTGCCGTCCAGGTTGGCCGCCATGCGGTGGACGTTACCGATGAAGGCGCCACGGCCGCCTCCGACCATGCCCATGCGAAGTTTGCGATTCATAATGCGGGGATATTGGGGTGGAAACTGAGCCGTGAGCCTATCAAAGCAGTCCGGAATTGCAACCGCTCGTGACCCGCCCTGCCCGATTCCTAACGGAACTCCCTCTCCAGAGCGTCGAGGTGGCGGCTGATGGCGTCGGTCCGCACCGGCCGCGGGCGCTCCTGCTGGAGACGCCTGGTCTGGAAGTACCCGTCGAAGGCCCCGCTCCGCTGCGGTGCCCGCGTCGCCTCGAAATGGTTCATCACATCCTCGGCCCGGGTGAGGGTCTCCACGATCTTGGCGCGCATCTCGGCGATCGAGGCAAACTCGGCAGCCAGATCCTTGGTTTCTCGGGCTGCCAGCTTGGCGAGGCATGCCTCATAAGCCGCGAAGACCGGTCGATAAAGCGGGAATCCTCCCCGCTTCAGGATCTGGATGCGGTCGTTGACCACTGCCAGGGCCGCCTTTGCCTCGGGGCGATCCAAGTAGCCGGGAAAATCGGCAATGGTCCCGGCAAAAGCCTCCCGGGCCGCGGGCGGTGTCGCTCCCTTGCCTCCGAGCAGCTCACGGATTCCCCGCTTCCCCTTTTCCTCGACCGGCACCGCTACCGGCGTCGCCTCGAACTTCAAGGCAATCGCCTCGTCGAGCAATTGACCCGTCTTCCGCCATCCGAGATATTCGAATCCCTGTTGCTCCGAGAGCGCCACCAGCTCCAGTGCCCACCATTTCTCCATCCCCTGCTCCATCTCGCGAAAAGCCGGAAAATGCTGGCGCAGCAGCGAATCGAAGGGCCGGGGCGGAGTTACCAACAGGTCGCCGAGCAGACCACGCAAACCGACGTCGCCCTCATCCTGCGCCAGCAGCACCTCGATGAAGGCCGAGGCCGAGGCCCGGTAGATCTCGAGATTCACCGGATCGAGGGCCGCGACATCCCTCATCGCGAGCAGTTGCTCCGGCTTCAGGATCTGACCCTTTTCGAAAAAGCCCCGGTAGTAGGCGCTCGGGCTGCCCCGGCGACGATGCGCGATGAGGTTGTCAAAGCCGTCGATCATCCACGCCGGGGGTTCGATCGCCACCGCCTGGAACGCATCGGGCGTGCGGGCGAAAGGCGCGACCATCTGTTCGATCAGGAAGGCTTTCGTCAGCTCCCTGCGGAATCCGGCCTCATCGAAACGATCGTGCAGCTTCACATCAACCCGGATCAGGAAACTGCTGTCCGGGCGCACCTCCACGGTCGTCCGCGCCGCTTCTCCCGCATGGACATCTCGTGGGCTACCCCACAGCGCCACCTCGATCGGCAGGTCCCAGCGCTTGCGATCCGCCGACTCGTTGATGCGGAGCTTGAACAACAACCACCGGAAATCCTCGCGATAGGCCTCGATGAAGCTCGTGAACTGCACCCGGGTCAGCGAATCGGCACCGGTCACCCGCACCTGATATTTCACCCACTGGCTCTCTCCCCTCTCCACCACCGCGGCGCGGCTCTGGTCATCCCCGGCCGTGGATTCATTCAGCGGCGGAGCCTCTTGGGCAATCATTTTAACGGCCAGCCCCGGGATCAGGACCAGCAGGCCGGCGCGGCGCCAGGGCAAGGCGGAGAAAACCATCACGACAAGCATACCGAAACCGCCCCGGCATCACAAACCCCAAAAAAGCGGGTGCCCGAAGCGGCCTCGACGCATTTTTCTCCACTTTTTCGTTTGTTTGGAGGGCTTAACTACCTAAGCTCTCCGGGATGCTCCATCTGGCGGTCCTCGGCAGCGGCAGCTCGGGCAACAGCGCCCTCGTCTGTCATGAAAGCACCCGCATCCTCGTCGATGCCGGGCTTTCCGCGCGCCAACTCTGCGGGCGGCTGGAATCGCTCGGGGTCGACCCCGACACCCTCAGCGCCATCCTCCTGACCCACGAGCATGGCGACCACACCCGCGGGCTCGAGGTCTTCTGCCGGAAACGCTCCATCCCCGTCTACGCCACCACCCACACCTGTGCCGTCGTGCGCGAAGGCATCGCGGCCCCGGTCACCTGGCGCCAATTCGAGGCCGGGGCCTCCTTCCGGATCGAGGGCGTTTCGATTGAAACCTTTTCCGTGCCGCACGATGCGATCGACCCTGTTGGTTTCCTCTTCGACTGCGGCCGTAGCCGGCTGGGCGTGCTCAGTGACGTCGGCCACGTCACCCATGTCATCCTCGACCGGCTTCAGGGCGTCGATACCCTCTTCGCCGAGGCGAACTACGACGACCTGATGCTACAGAACGACACCAAGCGCCCTTGGTCGACGAAACAACGCATCAGCAACCGCCACGGCCACCTTTCCAACGAGCAGACCGCCGAACTCGCCTGCCGGATCGCCGGGCCGAAACTCGCCCGCATCGTCCTCGGCCATCTCAGCAGCGACTGCAACACGCCCGCGCTCGCCATCGAGACCATCCGCAAACGCCTCGCCGGTGAGGGATACCCCCAGGTCGAAGTCCTCTGCGCCGAGCGCCACTCCGCCCTGCCCCTCGTCCCCGTCGCCCGAGAGTCCGCCCCGCCCCGCGGCTATGAGCAAGAAATCCCTGCGATCCCGCCCCGGGTGTGCGAATCTTGCGAAAACCCCTCGGCAGCCCCCACCCAGGCCCATCAGTGGAGCCAGACGGAGTGGGCCTTCTGAGGTTTTTGCGACCGCATTCCGATGACCGTTCTGAAACCGTCCCTCGACGAATTCCTGCGTCTTTCCGAAAAAGGCAACCTCGTGCCGGTCTGGACCGAACTCGCCGCCGACTACGAGACCCCGGTTTCCGTTTATCAAAAGCTCAGCGAAGGCCGCGACACTGTCAGCTTCCTGCTCGAATCGGCCGAGAACAGCGAACAGATCGGACGTTACTCCTTTCTTGGCACCCGGCCCCGGCTCGAGCTCCGTGCCCGTGGCCGCAAATTGTCGGTCCGGGAGAATGGACAGGGTTCATTCACCGACCGAACCCTGTCAGATGAGGAGGGCGACCCGCTCCACGAACTCGAGCGGATCATGTCGCGCTTCCGCTCTGTGCCGGTCGATGGGCTGCCCGTCTTCGCCGGCGGTGCCGTCGGCTTCCTTGGCTACGACATGGTGCGTTTCTTCGAGCCCACCGTGCCCGCCCCGCCCGATGAAGGGCTCGGTTTGCCCGATCTCGCCTTCGTCATCACCGAGACTCTCGTCATTTTCGACCACCGCTTCCGCAAACTCCAACTCGTCGCGAATCTCTGCCTCGATGATTTCCCCGATCCGCAGGCCGCCTACGAGGCCGGACGCGCCCGGATCGACGCGTTGATCGAGGACCTCCGCCAGCCGCGCACCTTCGTCCCCTTCCCGCTCATGACGGAGCCCGCGGAGGCTGGGATCCGCAGCAACACCACCCGCGAGGAATACGAGGGCATGGTGCTGAAGGCGAAGGAATACATCCTCGCCGGCGACATCTTCCAGGTCGTGCCCTCGCAGCGCTTCGAGAGCGACTACACCGGCCGGCCCATCGATCTCTATCGGGCCCTCCGGCACGTCAATCCCTCGCCCTACATGTTTTGCCTGCAATTCGGAGACGAGTTCGCCCTCGTCGGCAGTTCGCCCGAGGTCCACGTGCAGGCGATCGAGGGCCGCATCCGGATCCGCCCCATCGCCGGGACGCGCTGGAGGGGCAAGACCGCCGAGGAGGACCAGGCCCTCGCCGATGAACTGCTCAACGATCCCAAGGAACTCGCCGAACACGTCATGCTCGTCGATCTCGCCCGCAACGATGTCGGGCGTGTCGCCGAATACGCCTCGGTCGAGGTCAGCGAGTTCAAGATCGTGGAGCGCTACAGCCACGTCATGCACATCGTCTCGAACGTGCGCGGCCGACTCCGCGACGGCTTCAGCGCTTACGACGTGATGCGCGCGACCTTTCCCGCCGGCACCGTCAGCGGCAGCCCCAAGGTCCGGGCCATGCAGATCATCAACGAGCTGGAGAAATCGAAGCGCGGTGCCTACGCCGGAGCGGTGGGCTATTTCGGCTTCGACGGCAACACCGACAGCTGCATCGCCCTGCGCACCGTGGTGCTGAAGGATGGCAAGGCCTACGTCCAGGCCGGAGCCGGGGTCGTCGCGGATTCCGTGCCGGCGAACGAGTATCAGGAGACGGTCAACAAGGCCAAGGGAATGATGCGGGCGATCGAGCGGGCGAAGTTGTTGGAGTGAGCGATCACTTATTCTCCGCTACTCCGAACATGCAGCCGTCCTTTGTCTGCTGGCCCCGACCGCGGCAACGTGTAGATCCCATCGGAAGTCCTCATTGCGACTGCTGAAACAAGCGCCTTGGAATCGAATTGAATATGGAGAACCAAGTTCGCCTCAAAGACTCTTTGCTGGGCCCGTTTCGAATCGAGCGGCCCACTGTCGCTTCGTAGAACATCCAGGCGACTGAAGAAACGCAGACGATGACTACGGAGCAGGTCAGAAAGTATCTCATTTTTCCGCAGCACTTTCGCGCTTTTCATCAACCCGTTTCAGGTGACAACCCGGGCGCCCGGTCGCCTTTTTCCAGAGGTTGCCCTGAACATCAAATCCTGAAATCTCCGATCAATCCGGCTCCGAATGCGCGCTGACATACTCCAGCGCCGCATGCGCCAACAAGCCCGAACGCGTTTCGCCCGTCTTCAGGGCGAAGGTGTCGATCTGATCAAGGATGCGCTCGGGAAGTGTGATATTCACCCGGCGCGCTTTTCCGGAAAGTTTGGAAAGGTCGACATCGACAAGCGCCCACACACCGCCCGAATACTCCCGCTTGCCTTGGTAATGCTCCACTGAGTTTGCTTTCGGCAGGACTTCTCCATCCATCAGTAGGCCCTCCAGATGGCACTCGATCGCTTCGATGGCATTGGTCAAAGCTTCGTCCGTCGTGTCTCCCGCTGAAAAACAGCCGGGCAGGTCAGGGACGGTGACTCCGTAGTCGGAGTTTCGGTCTTTGTGGATGACGATCGGATATCTCATGATCTGTTGGGAGGCCAATTCCAGCCGGCTTTTCGAAAAATGCTTCTCAGGGTGCCTGTAGGAAGATCTTTCTTGGGATGTGGGACCGTGACGCGGACACCGCCTGCCGGGTGTTTGTATTGGTGATGCAAACCCCGGACATTGAAGAGGACCCACCCTTCGGTTTTCAACCTCTCGATAATGTCCCGGCTTGTCACCCTCGACGATACACACGATGCGCACTACGGTCAATGACCTTACGGCAATCCCGGACTGGACATCCTCCCCCCGCACCGTCATAACTTGCCCATGAGCCAGCGAGTTGTCATCCTCGGAGCCAGCGATCGTCCCGATCGTTATGCTCACCGCGCCTTCCAGAACCTTCGCGAGCATGGTCACGAGGTCGTACCCGTGCATCCGACTTTGCCCGAGGTCGAAGGCGTGCCGGTCTTGCCTGACCTCGATGCCGTGGAAGGTCCGGTCGACACGCTGACGCTCTACGTGAATCCCAAAATCTCGGAGGCCCTTGTTGATCCCATCGTCCGGCTCGCTCCGAAGCGCGTCATCTTCAATCCCGGGACCGAATCGGACGCCTTGGCGGACGCGCTCGAAGACGCCGGGATCGAGGCCGTCGATGGATGCACTCTCGTGATGCTCTCGACGGGCACCTTCGAGTGAGCTTAGATGAAGCCGATGTTCAAACTTCGCGTCGACACCGGCGGCACCTTCACCGATTGCTGGGGCCTCGCTCCGGGTGAAAACGAACCCCGGCTTGCCAAGGTTCTCTCCTCGGGCCGTCTCCGCGTCTCGGTGACCGAATGGTGCGGTCCACGCGAGGTCCGGCTCGAACTCCCGTCAGGCTGGCGCGTCGCCGACACCTTCTTCACCGGTTACAAGATGGAGGCGGGTGGACAATCGGCGCTCGTCCTCGCGTTCGAGGCGGCAAAATCCCGCTTTACCCTCTCCCGGGATCTTCCCGACGTGGACGCCGTCGATCTCTTCACCCGCGAGGAGGCACCCATCATCGGAGCGCGCCTACTCACCGGCACCCCGCTCGACCGCCCCTTTCCCCCGCTCGACTTCCGTCTCGCCACGACCCGGGGCACCAATGCCCTTCTCGAGCGCAAGGGCGCACCCGTCGCCTTCTTCGTGACCGAGGGATTCGCCGATCTGCTTGTGATCCGCGATCAACGCCGCCCCGAACTTTTCGCCCTGAAACACGAGCGCCCCGCGCCGCTCTACGACCGGATCATCGAGGTGCGGGAAAGGATCGACGCCGATGGCAGGACGCTCGTCCCCCTGGAGTTTGAAGAGGGCCCCGCCCGCGAGGCCCTCGATGCCGGGATCCGCTGTGCCGCCGTGGCTTTTTTGCACAGTTATCGCGAGCCGGGCCACGAACTCGCCCTGCGCGACCGTCTCCTCGCCCTCGGATTCGATCACGTCTCCCTCAGCTCCGAACTCGCGCCGCTAATCCGCATCCTCCCGCGAGCCGAAACCTCGGTGGTCAACGCCACCCTCCATCCGGTGATGCAGGACTTCGTCGATCACCACCAGGACCGGCTCACGGAGGATAGCCGCCTGTTGCTCATGACCAGTGCGGGCGGCCTCGAACGGGCCGATCGTTTCCGCCCGAAAGATTCCCTCCTCTCGGGACCGGCCGGGGGCGTCTCCGGTGCCGCCGCCATTGCCGGAGAGCTTGGATTTGCCAAGGTCATCACCTTCGACATGGGCGGAACCAGCACCGATGTGGCCCGCTACGACCATGGCTTCCATTACCAGTTCGAGCAGCGGGTCGGCAATGCGCGCATCCTTTCCCCCGCGCTCCGCATCGAAACCGTCGCCGCGGGCGGAGGCTCGATCTGCCGATGGGAAAACGGCGGTCTGCGCGTCGGCCCGGAGTCGGCCGGAGCATCGCCCGGGCCCGCCTGCTACGGAAGGGGAGGGCCGCTTACGATCACGGATGTCAACCTGCTGCTCGGCCTGATCGACCCGGAGACCTTCGGAATCCCCCTCACTGCGGCGAGTCTCGCTGCCGCTCACGACGCCGCGGTTGATTTGCAGCAGGCCGCCGGTCACGGCGGCACCGAGCTCGACCTTGCCTTTCTCTCCGGTCTCCTCGATCTCGCCGTCGCGCAGATGGCCGATGCGATCCGCACCATCTCCGTGCGAGAGGGCGCCGATCCCGCCGACTACGCCCTGCTTGCCTTCGGCGGGGCCGGTCCGCTCCACGCCTGCGCCATTGCCGACCAGCTTGGCATCGACACCCTCATCGTCCCCGCCGAGGCTGGCCTGCTCTCCGCCTACGGACTTGAATGCGCAGGCATCGAAGCTTTTGCCGAAAGCCAAATCGACCAACCGCTCGACCATCACGACCTGAACGCGCGCTTTACCGCGATCGATGGCGAGGCCTTGGCAAAACTTTCATCGCGGGGCGGATCGGGCGTCATCCTCCATCGCCTCGCCGAGATCCGCCTCTCCGGGCAGGATGCCACCCTGACTCTCGAAGCAATTCCCGGGCAAGACCTCGCCACCGCGTTTCGCGCCAGATATCGCGAGACTTTCGGCTACGATCCCCCCGCCGGTCGGCAGCCCGAAGTCGTCAGCTACCGCGCCGTCGCCGGCACCGGAAGAAAGGTCAGCAGGGACGAAAGTCGTCAGACTTTCGCCGCCCTACGCCCCGGCGACACTCTCGCCGGACCCCGGCTCGTTCCCGATGCCCACAGCACCCTCTACCTCGCCGAGGGCTGGTCCGCCCGGATCGAGACCAACGGTAGTCTTGTGGCCACGCGCGCCGCGAAGCGCACGGGCAGCATTGTCCGTCCCGAGGCGATCGAGCGCGAACTCTTCCGCCATCGCTTCGACCACATCGTGCACGAAATGGGCACGATGCTGCAGCGCTCCGCCATCTCCACGAATGTGAAGGAGCGCGCCGACTTTTCCTGCGCCCTCCTCGATGGCGAGGGCGAACTGATCACCAGCGCCCCACACATCCCCGTGCACCTCGGCGCCCTTGGTTTGTGTGTCAGGAAAGTGCGCGAGCGCATCGCGATGCGGCCCGGCGACACCATCCTGACCAACCATCCCGCCGCCGGCGGCTCACACCTGCCCGATGTCACCCTGATCACCCCGCTCTTCGATGACGATGGCGCGATCCTCGCTTACCTCGCGAACCGCGCCCACCATGCCGAGATCGGCGGCATCACCCCCGGCTCCATGCCACCCGGAGCCCGTTGCCTCGGCGAGGAAGGTGTCGTCTTCGCTCCCCGTCATCTCATCCGCGAGGGCGTTTCCTGTTTTGACGAAATCGCCGCGATCCTGACAAACGCACCTTATCCAACCCGCCGCCTCTCCGACAACCTTGCCGACCTCGACGCCCAGCTCGCCGCGAACACCCGCGGGGTCGCCATGCTGCGGGGTCTGCTCGCCGCCCACGGTGCCGCCGAGATCCGAAGCCAATTCCAATCGCTCAAGGACCGCAGCCTCGAGGCTCTCCGCCCCGCCCTCGCCGCCTTCGGCGAGCGCGAAGTCTCCGCGATGGAGACCCTCGACGACGGCACCCCCATCCAAGTGACCTTGTGTTGCCGCGATGGCTCCCTCGCCATCTCCTTTGCCGGCAGCAGCGAGGTCCATCCCGGCAATCTCAACGCCACCCCCGCCATCATCCAGAGCGCCGTGCTTTATGTGTTGCGTCTCTGGACCCGCAGCAACGTCCCCTTGAACGAGGGCCTGATGCGGGCCGTGTCCATAGCCCTGCCCGAGGGTTTCCTAAATCCTCTCTTCGGCGAAGATCCGCACAACTGCCCCGCGGTCGTCGGTGGCAATGTCGAGACCAGCCAGCGGGTCGTCGATACGCTTCTGAAAGCCCTCGGAGTTCAGGCCTGCTCGCAGGGCACGATGAACAATTTCCTCTTTGGCGACGGCAGCTTTGGTTACTACGAGACCATCTGCGGCGGATCGGGAGCCGGCGAGGGCTACCACGGCGCCTCCGGTCTTCACACCCACATGACCAACACTGCCATCACCGATCCCGAGATCCTCGAGCAGCGCTATCCCGTCCGCCTCCATCGCTTCGCCCTCCGTCCCGGATCAGGGGGCCAGGGTAAATGGCGCGGAGGCGACGGCATCGTGCGCGAAGTCGAGTTTTTGCAGCACCTCGAAGTCTCCCTGCTCACCCAGCACCGCGATGTCGCGCCCTATGGCATGGCCGGCGGCGGCGACGGACAATGCGGAGGCCAGACTTTGAATGGCGAAGTGTTGCCGGGCATCGTGGAATTTCCGGCGAAGCCCGGCGACCGGCTCGTGATCGAAACGCCCGGGGGTGGCGGCTGGGGTGCGGGATGAACGACTCACTTGGATAAAACCTGTTCCAAGAAAACATCCAAGGCCTCCGTCACCGGGTCGCCGGCGAGACCGAGTTCGTCGTTGATCCGGGTATGGTTGGTGCCCTTCTGGCCATGGACCGTCACGGGAACGCCGGACTCCCTCAAGACGGTGCCGAAGCGACGCGCCTGGGCGCTGTTGTCGGGCTGCTCCGAGACGTGGATGATGAGGAAGGGTGGGATGCCCTTGTCTTTGGCGACATGATAAACCGCGGAAAAGTCCCGATGCTTCGCGGGATCGTTCATGAACTTCTGACGGTGGCCATTGGTCGGGAGCGGCTCGTGGTGGACCCGGCGGCGCGTCTCGGCGACTTCGATCATCGCGGGGATGTCGTAGGTGTCGCCATCGACGGGCACGCAGCCTTTCAAGGAAGTAAAGTCGAGGCCCTCCTCTTTCAGATAACGCTCGTCGGTGCAGACGAGTGCGGCGAGCTGGGCCCCGGCCGAATGTCCGGCCACGATGATCCGGGTGGGATCCCCCCCATACTCCGCGATGTGCCGGTGGGTCCAGGCAAGGGCCTTCGCGACATCGCGGATGAGCACGTCCATGGTCACGTCGGGCAGCAGGCGATATCCCGTCAAGACGAGGATGATACGCTTTCCATTCAGATAGGCCGGTTTCGCATCGACCTCGCTTTTGTTGCCGACCTCCCAGCCGCCCCCGTGAATCCAGAAAAGAACGGGCGCGGCTTTGGCGTCCTTGGGGGCGTAGATGTCGAGCTGCTGGCGTTCGCCGCCGCTTTCGACGTAGGGAATGTTGCGATGGATTTCCTGGGTCATGGCGGGAAGGGCAAAGAAGAACAAAACGATGGCGAGGGATTTCATGGTGCGGCAGGGACAGGTGCGACGTCGATGAACATCGCGTTCATCTTCGGCGCGTCGTGGATATAAAGCAGGCGGCCGGGAGCGATCTCCCGGATGCTGGTGTAGTTGAATCCGACTTTTTCGGAAACGACGTGGTGCGAGGTCCAGGTTTTGCCCATGTCCGTGCTGAACATCAGGCAACTGGCAGGACGCCCGTAGCTGCACGCGAGGACACCGTTGCTCATCAGCACGAGGTCGGGCAGCACCTTGCCGACCTCCAGATCGACGGGCTTCGACCAGGTTCTGCCACCGTCGCTGGAAAACATCTGCTTCATCCGCGAGTTCCGGTCACCGCGGATCACCGCGGTCTGCTCCGTCCCTGACAAACGCACCAAGGCGGGTTCACCCCCGGGGCCGATCGTCGAAAGGTAATTCCACGTCTTGCCTTCGTCAGTGCTGCGGACGAGATGGGAGAAACGCGCCGTGTTTTTCCGCCCGTCGGGCAGACGGACTGCCTTGCGGCTCCACACGACCATGGTCAGTCCACCGTCGTCGTCGCTCCAAATGTGCCGCTCGCAGATGATCTGGTCACCTTCGGATTCGTTGGTGTATTCCTGCGGCAGGACGATGCGGTTTTCTTCCTGGGTGTAGGCAGTGGCGTCGCGATTGAGCCGGGTCGTGGTGCCGACGACGCGGCCGTCGGGTCGGGTCCGGGTCCAGCGCGACATGGCGAGGATGGAGCCATCGGGACGGCGCACCACGGGCAGGGGCGTGGCTTCGTCCTGATCCAGTCCGGGGATCGGTGCCCAGGTTTTTCCCAAGTCGGTGGACCTAAGAAGGCCGTAGGGCTCGTAGAAGGCGTCGGGACCCTGGGCGACACTCATCAGCAGCAAGCCCTCGCCGAGGTCATAGAGATAGGGCCGCGTCTGGCGGACCACGTCGCGCGGAATCGACCACGCTTCGCCGATGGTGACTTTGACAGGATCGTTCAGCGCCGCGGTTTCCGCCTCGCGCACTCCCAGTCGCAGGGACTGCCAGACCGCCTCGCCGGTGGCGGTCTTCGCCGTCGAACCAAAACGGATGAAGGGTTCGGGCGAGTCGGCCGTTTTCCAGAAAGCGCCCTGCCCCACCACCTTGCGTTCACCATCGACCCACAACTCCATGTCGCGGCCGCGGATGACGAGTTCGTAGCGGTGGAAGCGGTCCGTCGTGTCCATCGGCACGAAACGGTCGGTGTGGCTGGTAGCCTGACTCGGAAACAGCACGAGCCCCTCCTGATGTTTGCCATCACTGACCAAGACCGATACCGGCGCGCCGTCGCGCCACGGCCACAGCGAGAGCGAGCTCTTGTTTTTCTGCGAACCGGTCGTGGCGGAAACCTTCACCACCGCCTCGACGACGATCTCGGTGCCGGCCTCCGGCGTCCAGGGCGCCTCGAAATAGGCGAAGTCCGACGAGTCATCGCTGAGGCGCAGGCCATCGGCCTCGATCCGGGCCTTGGCCTCTCCCGTGGTCACCCAAGGTGCCCCAGGCAGGGCCTTGCCCTCGTAGCCCACCAACCAGCGGGTTTCCGCGCTCGCGGCGGGGACCGAGCAGAGGAGCCAGACAAGGAACGAGCGGAGCTTCATCACCGCCGAGGCAACCAGATTTCCTGCGATCCGGCAATCCCGCGTGCGCGTCCCTGTGTTCAAGGCGTCGCGGCCATCACCTTCCGGAATCCGATGGAATCTCCGAAAGCGAGGAAGTTCAGCGCCGTTTTCTTCAAACCGATCACGGAATGCGTCGCCCGCACGGTCTGACCCGCGATCTCCACAAGCACCTCTTCTCCCTTGAAGGTGACTCGCACCGGATACCAAATTTCCCTTTTCAGCTCGAGGTGACCGCCTCCGAGCGGCAGCGTGGCCTCGCGTGGCTCGCCTTTGGACGGATTCTTGGTCACGCCCAGTTTCGACGGCGAAATCTCGATCCGGAAGCTGTGCTCGCGTCCCTCCGTTTCGATCCGCAGGGAATGCCGGTCCCCGCCGCGGAAGGAAAGCTCGTATTGAACCGCACCATCACCCATTGCCACGGGCACGCGCAGCGTCGCCCCGTTCTCCTTCGCCGAGGTTTGCATTCCGAAAAGCCCGCCGTCGATCGGCCGCCAATCGCCGCGTTGCTGATCCCACGGCGAAGCGGGAACGGCATCGAGGGGAGCGTCGATCAGGATGGTGCCGCTGAGCGCGGGGAGCGGTTCGGGGATGTCCGATTTCTTCTCCACGATCGGCGGCAACTCGCGGCTGTAGCCTCCGTCGCGGTAGCGCTCGAGCAGCGCCTGCATCTCGGCGACCGTTTCGGGATACTCTTTCGCGACGTCGCGGGCCTCGGCGGGATCCTCGAAGGTGTGGTAAAGCTGCGGATGAAACTCGTCGGCGTGTTTTTTCAGCGACGCCGGTTTCATTCCGGCGACCGGCACGCCTTCGATCCACTTCCACGGGCCCTTGCGGATCGCATAGACGCCGTCCGAACTGTGAACGATGAGATGATCGCGGATCGGCTGCGCCGGCTCACCGAGGATCGCCGGCAGGATGTTGAAGCTGTCTTCGGCGCCTTGCGCTGGGGGCGGCAGTTCCTTGCCCACGATGGCCGCCGTCGTCGCGAGCAGGTCGGCGAGACTGACCGCCTCATGACAGACGGTCCCCGAGGAAGCATGCCCTGGCCAACGCACGAGGAAGGGCACCTTGAAGCCGCCCTCCCAGACCGTGTGCTTCCGGCCGCGGAGATCACCATTCACCCGCAAACCCGACTTCTGCGCCGCCTCCTGCGGACTGCCCGGTTGATCTCCGGTGACACCGCCGTTGTCACTCGAGAAAATCACGAGCGTGTTCTCCGTGAGGCCCTTCCGATCCAAAGCATCGAGGATTGCTCCGACGCTGCGATCCAGCTCATGAATCCAATCGCCGTAGGGTCCCGCCGCGCTTGTGCCCGCGGTCTCCTCCGAGGGCGTGATCGGATTGTGCGCCGCGACGGGAGTGTAGTAGAGGAAAAACGGCTCGTCCGCCTTCTGCTGTTCGATCCAATCGACCGCCTTTCCGGTCAGCACGGGCATGACACGCTCGTTGACGCGTCTCGGCGCGTCGAGGTCAAGGATGGTCACGCCCCGCCCCGCGTTCTCGAGGTCATCGGGTCCGTAGCTTTCCTTGAAGTCGGCGGTCATCGCCACCTCGGGAATCTTCACCCCATCGGGAATCTTTCCGGAACGGAGGCCGTAGACAAAACGATTTTCGACGTAGATCCCGGTGAGGTCGCCGTGATTCGCCGGGACCGAAAAGTGGTAATCAAAACCGATGTCGAGTGGCCCCGGAGAAAGTTCGCCCGCGTAGTCCACCCGCCATTGCGGATTCCCGTCCGAAGTTCCGTACCCCAGGTGCCACTTGCCGACCGAGGCGGTGCGGTAACCTTGCTCCTTCAACATCGATGCGAGATTGAGCCGACCCGGTTCGATGTGGAGCGGAGAGAAGACCCCGAGCACCCCGCTCTTCTCCGAGGTGCGCCAGCAATAGCGTCCCGTCAGCACCGAATACCGCGTCGGCGAGCAGACTGAAGAGGTGGTGTTGGCATCGGTGAAGCGTCGTCCCTCGCGGGCCAGCCGATCCAGCGCCGGAGTCTGGATCAGCGCGGGATCGGCACCGTAGCAACCGGCGCTGCCGTATCCGAAATCATCGGCGAGGATGACAATCACGTTGGGCTTCCCGGCGGAGCGCACCGGGAAGGAAAGGATCAGTCCGATGAGGAGAAGGCAAAATCGTTTCATGGGGATCAAGGCTCCCACTCTAGCACCTGCCCGTCCGCCACCAGTCTTTTTCTCAACGCGATTTCGTCCACCTGCTGCACGGGGACATCGGCATCCATCGCCAGGCAGGCGGCGGTCGCAGCGCTCTGGCTGGTGATCATGAACACCGGCTCCATCCGCAAACTCGCGAAGGCGCTATGGCTGGCGCTGAGCGCGAAGGTCACGAAAAGATTTCCGCATTCCTCTGCCCGCGGCACGATGGCATCATAGCCGATCGGATAGGGCCCCGCACCGCCGCGACCTCCGGCGACCTTGCCCTCGCGGATGACGACTCCGTCCTTCACGATGCGGCGGATCTCGTGGATGTCGGTCCCGTAGCTGCCCAGTCCGATCGACTTCGGTGCGACCTTGCGGCCGAAGGTATGGTGTTCTGTCAGGACAAGCGAGCCTATCATGCGCCGCGCCTCACGGACGTAGATCTGGTGAGGCCAACCGCCCGTATCGCGGAATTCGTCTTTCGGCAAGCCGAAGCGTTTCATGTCAGTCCGCACTTTCTCCGGCACGCGCGGATCGGTGGCGAGAAAATGGAGCAAACCGCGATGATAGTCCTCGTGTTCCTTGGCGATCTTCCCGCGTTCCGTATAGGACGCCTCCGGCCAGGCCCAACTCGCGCCAGGCAAATTGCCCCCGAAGGTGGCGGTGTTGAAGTCCCATTTGTCGTTCGGCAACGCGTCGTGCTTCGAGAACCAGCGCAGATCCATCTCATCGCCGTTCGCGAGGCAGGCCTCGATGAACCGCGCGACCAGTTCGTAGCGCGCCGGATCGTAGTCGGCAGGAGGCGCGATCGGGAGCGAATTGCCTGGATCGGTAGTGAGGCAAAGTCGATAGCAGTAGGCCTGCACGCCGGGCGCCGGATCACCGGGTGTTCCGGGATCACCCGCATCGACGAGTGGCAGGAGACCGCTCGCGGGATCGCCCTTTCTCACGTAGGGATCGAGCGGAAAGTCCCGATCCCAGACCCCTTGGCCGCCTTTGACCCGTCCATTCGCGCCGGGCATCAGGTGACCGGTGCGCGGGGCGTACTTCTCCGCGTAATGGATGCCGTTGTAGGTCTCGCCATACTTCGCGTTGCCTTCGCGAATGATCGTGTAGGAAACTCCGGCCTTGGCCATCAGATCCCCCTCGTAGGTCGTGTCGATGAACAGGCGCGCCCTGACCGAATCGCCATTTTCCAGAACGAGTCCGACAATCTTCGCCCCTTCCTTTTCGACCAATGACAGCCTTGCTTCGCGAAGCACCTTTACCCCCGCCTCTCCCGCCATCGCATCGAAAAGAGCTTCCGCCTGGTGCGGCTCGATCGCATAGGCACCACCCGTGGCCGGGCCGCCAGCCTTGCTTTCGAAAGGCTTGTCCCAGGCCAGCACGGTCCCCGTCGTCGCGGCGAGCTTCGTGAAGTATTCCCGTGCGACCCCGCCGACACTTCGCGGGTCGCCGATGTCGACGGCGCTGAGCCCGCCGGAAGTCATGCCCCCGAGATGATTCCCCGGCTCCAGAAGGATCACGGTTTTCCCCATCCGGGCTCCCTGCACCGCAGCCACGACCCCGCCCGACGTGCCCCCGTAAACACAGAGGTCCGCGGTGAAGGTCTCGGCCGAAGCCGGTGCCGAAAAAAGGAGCGAGGTGATGAGCGCGACGAGCCTCATGTGATCTTTCTCGCCGCCAGCAAAATCCCCGCGCCCATGAAAAGGCAGCTCAGCGAATCCAGCAAGGTCCACCAAAACGGCAGGCCCGCCTGTAGGTCGATCGAAAAATAAGCGGGACACCCGACCATGAGGATCCAGCCGATCGCCTTCACGAAGGACTGGTGGCGGACCACGTCGTTCGAGATCATCCAAAAGAGTATGCCGAGAGCCACGTAAACGAACCCGGTGTTTCCTGACAGATACACCGTCAACGGCTCCAGGGTCGGTTGCCCCATCTTCATCAGCCAGGCGAACTTCTCCAGCGCCGTGCCCGGCAGCAGGACCGCCGGAAAGCCCGTGAAAAGAACGAACGCGCAGAAGCGGATGAGCCGCCGTTGGACGACGATCGCGCGGTTCATGGGGTGGTGATCCATTCGAGGTTGAAACGCGCCAAACGCAGCGCGGCACCGGCGAAGCTCAGTTTGCTGCCCGCTCCGTAGAAGCAGAGGATCGTCCCGGACCGGGTCACGGCGAGATCCGAATAAGCGCTCGGCCCGTCCTCGAGGAGTTTGTTGACCGCCCAGGTCCGACCTTCGTCGCGGCTCAGCTTGATGCTCAGGTTTTTTCTCGCCCGGCTCTTGCCCGGCTCCGGCTCGCCCTCGCGTCCGCCTTCGAGGTTGTGCGGATTCGAAAAGATCAGCAAACTCTCGCGAGCGAGATTGTAGCGGACCAGACCCGCCATGCAGATCGGCTCAAGCAAGGCCTCGTCGAAGCGCGGCGTCGACCAATTCGTGGCTCCATCAGGGCTCGTCACGACGAGGCGCCGGTGGGCCTTCGACTCGCTGCGCACGTTGAGCATCACCCGGCCGTCCTGCAATTCGACTGCGACGGTTTCATTGGGGTTGATCCACTCCTCCGTGTTCGGCACGGCGATCTCTCCCGCCTGCCAGGTCTTGCCATCATCATCGCTGTAGATCGTCGCGGTGACGCTGGGTCGATGCGCGTTGCCGCCGGTGCCGGTGGAGAGCCAGACCGGAACGACGAGACGACCGCTCTTGAGTTGGATGCTGTGGTTCGGACCGGTCGCGAGCACCTTCCAATCGTAATCCTTCTTGAACGCCCCGAAGGTTGCGGTGATTTCGGTAGGGGCGCTCCACGTCAGCCCGTCGTCTTCGCTGCGCTGGTAAAAGGCCCGCTCGTATTCCAGGCAGAAGAGCATGTGCACCGTCCCATCCTGTCCGGCGATGAGCACCGGATTGTTGTAGGTGACGTGGGTTGGGTCCACGCCCTTCAGTCCTGTGGAAAAGGGGTTTTTGCGTTTCGGCCCTGCCACCTCCGCGATGCTTTTGGGTCCGCTCCAGGTCTTTCCGTCGTCGGTGCTCCGGCGCAGCAGGATGCGGATATCGGACCAGTCTCCCCCACCCTTCCGCGCTTCGCACCAGGCCAGCACGCTGCCCTTGGCCGTCACGACGATGCCGGGGATGTGGTAGATGTGGTAGGCTGGATTGTCGCCGACGGTGAAGAGATCCTGCTTCTCGAGGAAGGGTTCGACCCGAGAGGGTTCGGCGCGGAGCGGCAGACTGAAGAGGGTCAGGAGGAGGAGCAAAGAGGGTCTCATGGGTGTTTTGCCAGGGCTGGAGTTCACCATTCGCCGTCCCGGCGGAATCGTTTACGAACGTTCTCGCCGAACCGCACGCAGGCCTCGTCGACCCGGGTGGCGATTTCTTCACTGGGAAGCCCGACGCTGCCTCGCGCCGCCGGGATGACCGTCTCGCATTCGTTCGCGTCCATGAAGCGGGAGGCTTCGAGCAGTTCCGCTTCCTCCTCCTCGGCGATGACCATGAAGCCGTGCTTGTCGGCGTGAATGAGTTGCCCCGGCTTGACGACGCGACCGAAAACCTCGACCTCGCAACCCCACCGCACCGGATGGACCTGGGCATGGCCGACACAGAGCCGCTTGGCCAGCGCCTTGAATCCGGCGTTGGTCATCTCGTCGACATCGCGGATCGCCCCGTCGACGATGGTCCCAACGCAGCCGAGGGCGCGATGGACATTGCTGTTGACCTCGCCCCAGAAGGATCCGATCACGCGTGGCTTGTCGAGGTCCTGCACGCAGACGATTTTCGGACCCGGAATCGAAGCGATGTAGCTGCGGTATTCGGCTCCGGCATTCGGATTGGCCTCGCGGTGTTTGGAATTCGAGGGCTCGATCACCACGGTGACCGCGTAACCAACCATCGGGCCCATCTGCGGCATGAAGTCGCGGGTTTCCTCAAGGTTGAAGGCGTCCGCGGCAGGGTCGCGTTTGGTGATTTGTTCCCAGCCGTTGTAGATCGTGGGGGTGTTCCAGCGTTTCAACTGGAGGAGTTCGGAATACGGAATCATGATGTTTTGTCAGGGTAGAATTCAGCCGACCCAGTCGAAGAAACCCATCGCTTCGAGGTCGGAGCGCAGCGCGGCGATCTGGGTGGCATCGGGATTGCCATGGGGCAGCCGCGCGGGTCCGACCGGCACGCCGAGCATGCCCATCACCGCCTTGGCCGCGCCCATGTAGCCGATCGAGGCGATCCGGGCGATCATTTCGACGGACTTCATCTGCTCGGCGCGCGCCTTTTCCAGATCACCGTCGGCGAAGGCCCGCATCAGGCGCAGGTAGATGGGCGCGGCGAAGTTGTAGGTGCTGCCCACCGCGCCCTTCGCACCGAGCGCGAGACCGGCGAGCAGGCATTCGTCGATGCCCCAGAGCACGGACCATTGTCCGCCGTGACGATGGAGACATTGCTGGAACATCATGCCATCGGGATTGGTGAACTTCACCCCCGCGAGATTCGGGATGCGGTCCCATGCCTGATCGAGAAATGCGGGAACGGAGAGCGAGACTCCCGTGAAGCCGGGAATGTCGTAGTAGAAAAAGGGCAGCTCCGGAGCAGCGGACGCGATCGCCGCACAGCAATCCACGAGCGCGCCGACATCGCGCGGTTTGAAATAGCTCGGGGCGAGGGCGCTGATCGCCTCGGCCCCGGAGTTCTGCGCCTGCGCCGCGATCTCGCGCACGTCCTCCAGGCAGTTGGCCCCGACGTGGACGATCACGGAGAGTTCCGAGCCGCGGGTGACCTCCATCCAACGCGTCGTCAGGGCGAGCCGCTCGGCCACGGTGAGCGAATGGCTCTCACCGGTGGTGCCTCCGATGAAGACGCGCCGCACGCCGGCGGTGTGGAGATGACGGGCCTGGCTCTCAACCACGTCGAGGTTCAGCGACCCGTCATCGTGAAAGGGCGTGTGGGTGGCGGCGACGAGGCCGTCGATAGGATGGGATTTCATGGACGCGGGAGTTTAGCCCTTTCGCGGTCGCGGCGACCACGGGAAAAACGCTGTCCCTTTCCGGAACAGGTCACGTCAAGCCGCCACCCTCGCGAGTGTCGCGCCTTCGATCGTGCTGGGCATGATCCACGCCGACCGACCCTCGCCGCCCCGGATCACAAGTGCCGCGAGCCGAGAGGCGAAGATCTTCGAGCTGTGCCGGTAGCGGGCCGGCTCCGGACACAGCCAACCAAGCCAGGGCGCATCCTCGCGGCAGATCAACGACAGATCGCCCGGGATGGAGATCCCTGCCTGTTGCAGGCTGGTCAGAGCGGCGAGGCAGTGCTCGGCGTGCAGCACGTAGAGCGCTGTGGGTCGCGCCCTTTTCCTCAGCATCGCCTGCACCGCTTCGGCCACATCGAAGGCCCGGCCGCGGCAGCGGATCTCGCGCACCTCCAGTCCATGGCAGGCCTCGCGAAAGGAGGCAACGCTTTCGTCATCTCCGGCGAAGGGCGCCTCCGGTCGCAGCACCGCGAGGGAGCGATGGCCCCGCGAAAGAAAACGCCCGGCGGCGTGACGCGACACCGCTCCGTAGTCGATTTCGACCTGCGGCAGCGTGATCCCCTCGTGCCGGGAACCGGCCAGCACGCAGGCCGCGCGCTGCTCCTGAAACCAACGCTGCATCGCCGGGGTGGAGCGGTGCAGGATCCAAACTCCGTCGCCGTGTCCTTTGGTCAGGGTCTGGAGCGATCCCGCCGGTTTGCCGCGATAAACGCCCGGCTCGACGATGGATCGCCAAGTCCAGCCTTCGCTTTCGAGCCGCAGCCGGGTGCCCTCGATCCAGGCAGCGGTCGCGGGAGGATATTCGCCCACCGGCTTCGACATCAAGAGCAGCGCCTGACGCAGGGTCTGGGTACGCTGCGGACTGCCGAGGATCTCGCGGCGGCGGCCGTTTCCGCCTGCGATCCTTCCCTCGGCGGCGAGAATGGCGAGCGCCGAGCGCAGCGTGTTGCGACCGACCTGGAGCAAGGCGGCCAGTTCGTGCTCGCCGGGCAGATGCAGGCTCCAATCACCCGCGTCGATGCGTCCGCGCAGGACCGCCGCCGTTTCCTCGATCAGGGAATGGCGGCGCGGCAGCGGATTCATTCCTCCAGCCCGATCACCTCGAGGTCGGTGCGGACGAAAGTGAAGATGCGGCGCGCCGAGTCGGTCATCCCGGTATTCGCATCCCGCGGCGTGTTGATGCTCATCAGCACACATTCGCCATCACGGATCGCAAGCTGGGTTGTCGTTTTCACCGTGAAGATACGAGGAGTGCGGATCTCCATCTCGGTATCCTGCCCCTCGTGGGTGGCCCAGGTCTCGAAGCCGGTGAGGTAGACGATCTCTGGCGCGAGATTCAAGTCGATGGTGCGGCCGTCCGCGGAGATCACCGGATCGACTTCAAGGGTGACCCCGATATTGCGGGTTTCGAATTTGTCCGGCTGAGGGCCGACGACCACCGTTTTTCCTTCGGTAGGATGCGACATCTGCGCGGGCGCAAAAGCCGTGGGGTAACTCAATTCATGGATCGACTCGACCTTGGCACGCTGGCCACTGCGGGCCACCACCATGGTGGACTCGAGCAAGGATGCATCGCCATCGTCGACCAGTTCCTGCAGCTTCGAGCGCAAGGGCGTGGCATCGGCGGAGAGAGGCGCGTATTGGGCTCCACTCTTGGATTCGGGCCGTTTCAAAAGCTCCGTCGCGGTCTCGGAATCGACCTCGATCCATTCGACCTGGATGCGGATCTGGCGTTCGCGGGTGTCGGCGGCCGCGGGGGCCGCATCCTGGGCCACGAGCCCGGAACCGAGGATCAAACTTGAGCAAGCGAGAAGAAAACGAGGGGGATGCATCCCGGGAGTTCTAGCAGATCCCATGATCCGGGGGAAGCCGATTTTGCTTTGCCCTCGCCATGGATCATGTTTAAACCCTGCTTTCCACAATGAATCCCCCCTCCCCCTCCGTCCCGCGAACCGCTTGGTTCATGGTGATGCTGCTCTTCCCAGTGGCGCTGCTGAACTATCTCGACCGGCAGATGCTGGCGACGATGCAAAAATCAATGGTGGAGGATATCCCGACCATCCTGAATGAAGAAGCCTGGGGCAGCGTTCTGGCAGCCTTCAAATGGACCTACGCGTTTCTCAGTCCGATCGGTGGATACATCGCGGATCGATTCAGCCGGAAGCACGTCATCTGCTTCAGCCTGCTGGCCTGGTCCGTGGTGACGTGGATCACCGGCCATGTCACGACGATGGACCAACTGATCTGGGCGCGCGCCGCCATGGGGATCAGCGAGGCTTTTTACATCCCGGCAGCACTTGCCCTGATCACCGATTTTCATCTGGGCAGCAGCCGTTCCACCGCGGTCGGCGTTCACCAGACGGGGATCTATCTCGGCCAGATGCTCGGGGGCTTGGCCGGTTTTGTCGCGGACGCTCCGGGTTATGGCTGGCAGTGGATGTTCACCACCTGCGGCATTGTTGGCGTCCTCTATGCGTTCCCCCTCTTCGCCGGATTGAAGAATCCCCCGAAACCGCTCTCGCAACCGAAGAAGGCGTCCCCGAAAGCCGCGGCCGTGGAGCTTCTTTCGAACCGGAATTTCCTGCTGCTGGTCGCATATTTCACGCTCCCGGCGATCGCGGGATGGGTCATCCGCGATTGGGGTCCGAAAATCCTTCGGGATCAATTCTCCCTGGCCCAGGGTCCCGCCGGGATGATCGCCGTGTTCACCGTGCAGATCGCGTCCTTGGTGGGAGTCCTCGCCGGCGGGCTCATGGCAGACCGCTTGTCACGGAAAACCAACCGGGGCCGCATCTTTGCCAGTGCCCTCGGCATGGTCTTCTTCCTTCCGGCGATGTTCGGAATCGGGCACGCCTCTTCCATCGCCATGGCGATCGTGGCTCTGGCCGTGTTCGGTATCGGATGGGGATTTTTCGACTGCAACAACATGCCGATCCTGTCGCAGATCACCCGTCCCGAAGTGCGGGCCACCGGCTACGGGATCATGAACATGGTCAGCATGACCTTCGGTGGTCTGGGCGACAAAGGATTTGGAGCCCTGCGCGATCGGGGAGTTCCCATTGATCTGATCTTCGGGGCATTCGCTGCGGTCGCGCTGCTCTCCGTTGCGATCGTCCTGATGATCCGGCCCAAAACCCTGGACGGCGCCGAAGCCAAATCCTGACAAACTCACACCGCGCCCGCCATCTTGCGGCCGACCCAGAACACGGTCAGCAGCAGCAAAATCGCGCCAATCCAGGCGGGATGCGCCCAGAGCCGGAGGCGGCGCTCGACCGGCTCGGGTTCGGGCAGGGCGGAGATGCGCTCGAGGATCTTCGCGGGATCGATCGTCGTCAGCATCTCGCCCCGGGTGATCCGGGCGATCTCGTCGAGCACATCGAAGCGCGCCGGATCTCCGACCCGCTCGAGGGCGGTGCCCTGCACGGTCACGGCGGTTTCGAGAGTGCCGCCGTTCTCGGCGCAGGTCATGGTGAGTTGGTGCTCTCCCGGCTCCTGCGGCACAAAGGATCCGGTGAACAATCCCCATTGTTCCTCCCCGCCCGGCTGCAAACGCACGGTCTCGATTTTTCCCGAGGGGGCCTCGATCCGCACCACCACGGTGGCTTCCTGAAGCGGCTCGCCGCCAACGCTCATCACGTTCGCGTTCAAAGTCAGGGTATCGCCCTTGCGGGGACGGTCGGGGGAATAGAAGAGACGCATCCGTTCGTCGCTCGCCATGTTCCGCTGGTAGGCCATCCATCGCGCCACCTGACCCCAGAAGCGGTAGTGATATTTGTCCTCGACACCCTTCCGCCAACGCCACGCCCCATCGGTGCCCATGAAGAGAATCTTGCCCGTGCCGAAAGTCTTCGTCACGATCAGCGGGACGCGGCCATAGCGGTTCGTCTCGGAGCTGTGAGTCGCCAGCACCTCCGAGCCCGGCTTGGCGCGGAGCACCCCGGCATACCATTGGAAACCGGGCAGCGAGGCCCACACGTTGGCGTTGGCATTCTCGCTGTCTTCTAGGCGGGTCAGCAAGCTGCGCGCGCCGAGATCGGTCAGTTCGAACTGGCCCGGAGTCGCCGAACCCCAGCCACGCGGTTGGGCCGGGTCGAGACTGACGGGAAAAAGATCCTCCAGCGGCGTCTCCAGCAGCGAAGTCTGATAACCACGGAACCCTGGCAAAAGCACCAATCCGGACGCCTGGGCCGCGACCTGTTGCCGCAGCCCCTCGATCTGCACTTCGGTGAGCTGCCCCTCGCCCAAACCGACGTCGCCGAGGAAGATCACGTCAAACGCGGCCAGTGCGTCCTTTTCCGGAAAGGCATCGAGGTAGCCTTTGCCCCCACCCGGCGCGGTGCCGCCGGGGTGGAAAAGCAGGCAGCTCAGCGCGACCCCCGGATCGCGCTCGAGGGCGTTGCGGAGGTAGCGGTATTCCCAACGCGGGTAAGACTCGATCACCAGCACCTTCAGCTCTTCCTTCCGGATCGCGATGGGAGCGAACAGCGTGTTGTTGGCGAGGTCCTTCTCCTCTCCGGCTGGTGGCAATGTCAGGGTCAGAGTGTAGTCGCCCTCTTCGCGCGGGGTCCAGAGCAGCGCCTCCTGGGCACGCCCCATCGCCGGCAATCGGACCTCGCCGGTGACGGATTCGCCTTGTTCGGTGCGCACCTCGACCCGGGCGGTGTGTTCGCGGGGAAGTGCGCTGGTGAGGGTGAAAGGCAGGCGCACCGGCTTGCCGACCAGACCGAAGGTCGGGACATCAAAGCCGGTCACGGCGAGATCTGGCAGGCGCGTTTCGCTGCCCACCGGCACCGGGAAGACCGGGATGTCGCGCATGCGATAGCGCGTCGCCTCGCGGGTCGGCGGATCGCCGAGGTTCCAGTCACCGTCCGAGATCAACACCGCGCCGAGCAGGTGCGGATGAGCGTCCAGGGCCGCACCCAGGGCCGCACCGAGATTGGTGCCGCCTTCACCAGCAGTGGCGCTGCCGGAAAAGGGCGTGATGACCACCTCGAAGTTTTCACGCAGGGCCTCCCACACCTCCGGCGCGGCGAGCCGCCCGGCGAGAGCGGCGCGGGATTCCGGTTCGGTCCCGGCGCCGGTGGCATCCTCCGTCGCCATGCTCGCGGAGACGTCGTGCAGCACCGCGATGACCGGCTTTTGATCCGGACGAAACGTCTCGCGCCATTCCGGTTGGTTCAATGTCAGGACAACCAGCGCAACCACGAGCAGACGGATCCCCTCGAGCAGCCCCGTGGACCACGCGTAGGCGCTGCGTTTCCAGATCAGGAACGAGACCACCGCCGTGCCCGACAGCAGAAGCACGCCGAAGACCAGCGTGAAGCGGGTCCAGGCAAAGGTCAGTTCGCTGTTTTCGGGGATCACGGGGGTGGAGCAAAGAGGGTCAGGTCGTCGACCGAAGAGGGTCGGGTCGGGACTCGTCGCGCTGGCGGGGTGGCAGGCTGAGCAGGGCCTCGGCGAGGAGGGCGATGGCCATGGCGAAAAGAAAAGCTCGCCAGACCTCGGCAGCGAGCGAGTTGCCGGAACCGACCTCGTCGTCGATGCGGCGGTAATCAACCCCGGCGAGCAGCCCATCGATCGCGCCGCCGTCAAGGATGCGGGTGTCGGACTCCGACTCGGGACGATTCAGGGCGACGAGTCGAGCGGCTTCGCCCTGGCCGCTTTCCCAGGCTCCGGCAGCGAGACCGGGCGCGATCGGGATGCTGGTCCCGGCCTCGCCGGAGAGATCGCGGAGCTCGTCGTATCCTGACAAAGCCCCCAATCCCGCCGTGCCGACGCGGGCACGCGAGACGGAATCGGCCCCGGCCTCGAGGGCCCGCTGAACCATGACGAAAAAGACGACGCCTTCGGTGGCAAGATTGGAATGATCAATCCGCGGCAGCGTGCCCCAAACGTGAAGTCCACCACTGCCATCGCGCCGGTCACCGCCGGCTTTCTCCTCCTCGATGACCCTCGAAACCACGGCTTGATCGCCGGCCAGTTTCAACAAAGGCAGGGTCTCGCCGGTGTAGGCACGACTGCGGAAGACGGTGAGATCCGCGACCGGTAGAGGGGTGCCGTTGCGGGTGTTCGCGAGCAGGCCGGTCTCGGTGCGCCACCATTCGACCGCCAGGCCTTTGTCGCCGCCGCCGGACCACTCTCCCCAGCTCACTCCCGTCCACTCGGCCCCCGCATCGTCCGGAGGCGGCAGCAGCACGAGGCTGCGACCGGCTTCGAGGTGCTGTCGCAAGAGCGCGGCCTCGGCGCTGTCGGGTGCGGGCAACGCGGCCTGCCAGAAAATGAGGGCGCTGCCCTGCCAATCGAGTTCCGTGACCCGGTTGGGGGCGATCAAGTCGACCTGATGAGCGATCCCCGGATCGACCGGCGCGGAAGCGGCCGCGCGAATGGCCTCGGCGGTGGCGGAATCATCGCTGACGATGGTGGTTTTCCGAGGAGCGGGCTCGTCGAAGACAAACCAGGCTTGGTTGTCTGCATTGTTGCCATCGGCTGGCAGGTCCAGGCGTCCCCAGCCGCGTTCGTTGCCAGGACCGAGGGCGATGGTGTGACCCACGATGTTCAGCTCGGCGCCGGTGAGGGTGAACGTTTCGACAGTGCGGGTTCCATTGAGGAAAAACTCAACCGGGACTTCGAGAGGCAGATCGGTGTCACCGCCCTGGCGTTGGATCGTGAAGTCGAGGAGGAGCGTGAGTCCGCCGGGGCTTTTGAGACGACGCAGTTCGCGGAACTGAATGGCGACGTTGTCCCGGGGAGCCTCCGGAAAAGCGAGCAGGAACAGGCGAACCGTCTCACGCGCGGCGATGTCGGCACGGATCGATTCCCACTCGCCGGCGGCGCTGTTCCAATCGCTCTGCCGCAGATCCGAGGCCAGCCAGATGTCGGTGCGGCCCGCCCCCTGCGCCTCGAGCGAGTCGAGCGCGGTACGCAGCACCATCGGGACATCCGCCGCCGTCGCGGTGGGCGCGGTCTCGGGCAGATCGCGCAGGCTCTGCGGGTCGGTGACCCGCACGGGCGTGAGCGAGGCACTGTCGATCAGGAAGATCTCGGCGCTGCGGCCGGTCTTTTCAACGAGATCAGCAACGCGGGCGAGCGCGGTCGATCGCTTTGACTCGCCCGTTGCGAGATTTTGTTGCTCCATGCTGGCGGAGCGGTCGAGCAGGATCAGGATGGTATCGGCACCACCGCCGGTGAAGCCGAGCCAACCGCCCGAGAGCGGTCGGCTCGCGGCGAAAACCAGGGTGGCGACAGCCAGCACCCGCATCGCGAGGATCAGGATCTGGCGGAGCCGGGCGAGCCCCTTGGTCATTTTTTTCGCATCGAGCAGAAACATCATCGCCGCCCAGCGGACGGTGCGATGGCGATGCTGGTTGATCAGATGAATGATCACCGGCAGCAAGGCGAGCGGCAGCCCGAAGAGAAGGATGGGCTGGAGAAAACTCATCGCGCCGTGCGGGTGGCCTGGTGGTGCCGGCCGAGGAGGAAACGCGCCAAGGCCTGATCATAGGGCTCGTCGAGAAAGACGCGTTGGTAGTCGACGGCGGAATGATTGACGATGTCCTCGACGGTCGCAAGGTAGGCCGTGACCGCCTCGCGGTAGCGATTCTGGATCAGGGTAGGATCGGCGAGGATGGAAGGGCCGCCCTCGAGGTCGATGAAGCGGGTCGGCCGGTCGAATCTAAAGTCGATCTCCTGCCGATCGAGCAGGTGGAAGAGGGCGACGTCGTGCTTGCGGAAGCGGAGGTGCTGGAGCGCCTCGCGGAGCGGCTCGGGATGGAAAAGCAGATCGGAGACGATCACGATGAGCGCGCGCTGCCGGATCTTCTCGGCGGCCTCGTGGATCGCGGTGACGAGCCCGGTTTCACCTCCAGCCACGAGTGCGCCGAGCTGGTCGAGGATGAGCCCGAGGTGGCGGTGACCGCGGCGCGGCGGCGTTTCCTTTTCAAAGCCGGTCGAGCCGCTGTAGAGACCGGTGGCATCGCCCTGCTGCGCGGCGATGTAGGCCAGGGTGCCCGCGACGCGCCGGGCGTAGTCGAGCCGGGTCGCACCGGAGTCGCCGTAGCCCATCGAGCCGCTCGTGTCGACGATCAGGCAGAGCCGCAGGTTCGTGTCGGCCTCGAATTCCTTGATATAATAGCGGTCCGTCCGTCCCCAGGTCCGCCAATCGAGGCGGCGGGTATCGTCGCCGGGAACGTATTTGCGATACTGCGCGAACTCGAGGGCCGAGCCCCGCACCGGGCTGCGATGGCGCCCGGCGACATTCCCGATCATGGGATGCCGCGCGTTGAGCTCCAACTTGAGGAGCTTTCCAATCACTCCCGAATCGAGGAAAGAGCGTTGGGAGGAGGTGGGCATGGGAGGGAGTCACGGGACACGGGTCACGGGTCACGAAAAGACCTGCCTAGTTTTCGCGCGACAACTCTTCCACCAATCGCGCAATCACCGACCTCGCCGTGATGCCTTCGGATTCGGCGGTGAAGGTCTTGATGAGGCGGTGGCGGAGCACCGGCGAGGCGACGGCGATGATGTCTTCCTGCCGGACCATGTAGCTGCCCAGCAGGGCGGCGCGGGCGCGGGCACCGAGGATCAGGAACTGCACGGCGCGCGGTCCAGCCCCCCACCCGACCAGAGGCTTTAACCATTCGGGCGCCTCATCGCCCTCGGGACGGGTCCGGCGGACGAGGTCGACCGCGAACTGAAAGATGTGCTCCGGCACGGGCACGCGTCGGACGAGCTTTTGGAAACGCAGCACCTGCTCCGCATCGAGGAGCGGCTTGAGCTTCGGATGCGCTTCGCCGGTGGTGGAGCGGGCGATGGCGAGTTCCTCCTCGCGGCTCGGATAATCGACGCCGATCATGAACATGAAACGGTCGAGCTGGGCCTCGGGCAGCGGGTAGGTGCCTTCCTGCTCGATCGGATTCTGCGTGGCGAGGACAAAGAAGGGAGGAGGCAGCTCGAGGCTGTGGCCTGCAACGGTGACGCGCTGCTCCTGCATGGCCTCGAGCATGGCGGCCTGGGTCTTCGAGGGGGCGCGGTTGATTTCGTCGGCGAGCACGATGTTGGCGAAGACGGGTCCTTTGGCGAATTCGAACTCGCGGCGGCCCGTGCCGGTGTCCTGCAGAATCTCGGTGCCGGTGATGTCCATGGGCATCAGGTCCGGAGTGAACTGGATCCGGCTGAAGCTCAGCGACATCGTCTCGGCGAGACGGGAGACGAGCAGCGTCTTGGCCAAGCCCGGGACACCCATCAGGAGGGCATGGCCGCGAGCGAAAAGACAGATCGCGAGTTGCTCGATCACCGCATCCTGACCGACGATCACCTTGGAAAGCTCGGCGCGGAGTTCGGCATAGGCGGTCCGGAGGTGGTCGATGGCGGCTACGTCATCCTCCTGGAGGGTGTCGACAGGGGCTGGGGTCTCGGGCATGGGGAAACGTTCGGCGGCAATGGAACGTCCGGACGATAGGGGCGCGCCCCCGCTCAGGAAAGGCGAATTTTGCCCGGTAGCGCGCGACCCGCGGCTCAATTCGAAAGGATCACCGGACCCGTGGTGGTCGAGGGACGCAGAGGCTTCGGATGGAGGCTTGCCCGGATCCTCGCGATCTCCTCGGCTTCGGTCGGGCTCCGCGAAAGGGCCACCCGATCGGTATGGTGAAAGGGATGGGCCTGAAGCGGTCGGGTGAAATCAGCGGGATTGGGATACTGGAGGTGATCGGCGCGATGCTCGAGCTCGGATCGTTTGGCAAGCCGGACCAGACCGAGAATGCCGGTCACCTTCCCCTTCTTGCCAAGATCAATAAAAGGTTCAATGGCAATGATGAGGTGGTTGTTTTTCCACTCCGTGGCGGTTTGGAACGAAAGTCCCGCCATCGTGTCACAGTAGTCGATTTCCTGGAGGAAAGCCGGAGTCATCGGGCAGCGGGGACTGCTAAGATCGGCGCCGAGCACGCGCCCGGGTTCCAAACCGAGATCACTCCACAATTCTCCGGACACATGGGTGACCTTGAGCTGGCCATCTGCCCGGAAGGCCGCAATGGGCAGCCCCTCGAGGATGGAATCCGCGGGGACGGAAGATGGTGCCTCAGGTGCCTGAGCCAGCGACTCGCGGATCGAGAGATAAAGAAAGATCCGGTCGCCGGCCGCCCGGGTCCGGGTGGCACGGGCTTCGATCCTCGTTGTTCCGGCTTTGCCCAACAGGTCGGCTTGAATCCGCATACCGGCGCTGCGGCCATGGATCAAGGAGGTAAAAGCCACCTCCGCTTCACCGCGATCCTCGGCCGGAAAGAACTCGAGGAGTGAAAACCCGACATAACTGCCCTCTTCGTGACCGAGGAAGCGCAGGAAAGAGCGGTTGTGAAACAAGATCGCGAGCGAATCGTCGCAAACAAGGATCAGATCGGAGCTCACCCGGACGGATTGCTCGGCCCAGTAGCGCTCGCGGCCCTCCCCGAGGAATTCGCCCAGCTTGGCCGCGAGACGGCAGGCCCGCGGCGCGGGTGGCGACGAGGGGATGCCCATGGCGGCTGGGAATTCTAGATCCATAAAGTCTAAAATTTATGAATATTATAAAGAATTGCAAGCCTTTTCCATGACTTCTCTTTGGAACTCAGGCAGGCACGGATTTGGCGAAAGCTTGACAGACCGCCTCCCCGTCCGTCTCTTCGGAGACATGTTTGATGATCTCAGCAGCCGTGCCGAGGAGCACCAGAGCGACTCCTTCAAAGACCGGCTCTGGCGGGTGATCTTTCTCTCGGACACCCGGGCGGGAAAAATCTTCGACATTGTGCTGCTCATCCTGATCGGCATCAGCGTGGGGGTGGTGATGCTGGAGACGGTGCCATCCGTCGAGCAGAGGCACGGGGAGCTGTTCCGCGTTCTCGAATGGATCTTCACGGTGCTGTTCACGATCGAATTTCTCCTCCGGGTCTGGGTCGTCAGGAGGAAAAGGTCCTATCTCGTCAGCTTCTTCGGGATCATCGACCTGATCTCGATCCTGCCGAGCTATCTGACCCTCCTCTTGCCGGGCATGCAATATCTGCTCGTTCTGCGGGTGCTGCGGCTGATGCGGATCTTCCGGGTGCTGAAGATGGCGAGACACCTCGGCGAAGCGAATCTGATCATGAACGCGCTCCGGGCCAGCGTGCCAAAAATCACGGTGTTTCTCTTTGTGGTGCTGTCCATCACCATCGTGCTCGGCACCGCGATGTATGTGGTGGAGGGAGTCATCGCCGGCAACGAGGACTTCAACAGCGTGCCGCAATCCATCTATTGGGGCATCGTCACGATCTCGACGGTGGGTTATGGAGACATCACTCCGGCCACGGTGGCCGGAAAATTCATCGCCACGGTCGTCATGCTGATCGGCTACGGGATCATCGCGGTGCCCACAGGCATCGTCACCGCCGAGCTGAACATGGCCCTGACCGAGGGCCGCCTTGACCCACGAGTCTGCCGGGAATGCGGCCACGTCGGCCATGACCCGCGAGCTGATTTTTGCAAAATGTGCGGCTACGATATCTGAGCGGACGTAATGGAAGGACGACATGAGCGACAGCACCCTCCAGCCCGGCGATTCCGCACCTGACTTTTCCCTCCCCGTCATCGGCGGTGGCTACGAAGAGGGCGACACGGTCACGCTCTCGGATCTGCGCGGGTCCAAGGTCGTCCTCTATTTCTATCCCAAGGATGACACTCCCGGCTGCACCACGCAGGCCTGCGGGATCCGCGATGCCTGGGGGGACCTGTCGAGGCGCGCCAAGGTCTTCGGCGTCAGCATCGACCCCATTAAAAAACACGCCAAGTTCATCGGGAAGCATGAACTCCCCTTTCCCCTGATCGCCGACACCGAGCAGACCCTCGTCCAAGCCTACGGTGTCTGGGTGGAAAAGTCGATGTATGGCAAGTCCTACTTTGGCACGGAGCGGACCACCTTCGTCATCGACGAAACGGGGAAAATCGCAGCGATCTTTCCCAAGGTGAAGCCCGCCGAGCACGTCGATCTTGTGCTCGGCGCCCTCGGAGCCTGACAGAGCACCAAGAGCGGCCAGCGCAAATCCGGGCGCTTTTCCGGTTGCACCGGAGGCGGGTTTTCATTACAACCCGCCACCATGAAGCGAACCCCCTTGTTGCTGAGTCTGCTCGTCTCAAGCCTGATTGTCTCCGCGGCCCACGCCGGGCTGAAACTCCCCGCCCTGGTCGGCCACCACATGGTCCTGCAGCGCGACCTCGCCTGCCCGGTGTGGGGCTGGGCGGATCCAGGCGCTGGAGTCACCGTAGCCATTGCCGGGCAGTCCGTCCAGGCCACCGCGGATGACCAAGGTTACTGGAAAGCGACTCTCGCGCCGATGTCGGGCTCCAATCACGCGCTGAAAATGACGATCGCCTCAAAGGGCGAGACGATCATTCTCTCGAACATCGTGGTCGGCGAAGTCTGGATCTGTTCCGGCCAGTCGAACATGCAGTGGTCGGTGTCCCAGTCCGATGATGCCGACATGGAGATGGCGACCGCCAATTATCCGAACATCCGACTCATTTCCGTGCCCCAGGTCGGAACCCAGGAGGTGCAGAACGATTTCAAGGGACAGTGGGAGATCTGCACCCCCGAGACGGTCGGTGAATTTTCGGGCGTCGGTTATTTCTTCGGACGCATGCTCCACCAGTCCCTCGGCGTGCCGATCGGCCTGATCGACAACGCCTGGGGTGGCTCCGCCGCCGAGGCCTGGGTGCCGCGCGGTGTGATGGAGGCCGACCCGCGCTTCACCAAGGTGATGGAGCAGTGGAAGCAGACCGAGGCGACCTACGACCACGAGAAGGCCATGGCCGATTGGAAGATCAAGGCCGAGGAAGCCAAGGCCGCGGGCAAGCCCGCTCCGCGAGCTCCCTCGAACCAGCTCACCGGCAACGCCCGGCCGGGCAACATCTGGGCGGGCGTGCTGAGCCCCTCGATCGGCTACGGCATCCGTGGTGTGATCTGGTATCAGGGTGAATCGAATGCCAGCCGCGCCTATCAATACAACGATCTCTTCGGGCTGATGATCTCGGAATGGCGCAAAGCCTGGGGCATCGGTGACTTCCCCTTTTACTGGGTCCAGCTTGCCGACTACATGGCCGAGAAGCCGGAACCCGGTGACTCCGCTTGGGCGGAGCTCCGCGAGGCCCAGACCAAGACCCTGTCCCTACCCAACACTGGCCAAGCCGTGATCTACGACCTCGGCGAAGCCCGCGACATCCACCCGCGTGACAAGCAGAACGTCGGCAAACGCCTCGCCCGGATCGCCCTCGCCCGCGACTACGGCAAGAGCGTCGAATTCGAGAGCCCGGTCTACCAGTCGATGGAGGTGAAGGACGGCAAGGCCATCCTGACCTTCGACAAGGTCGGCGCCAGCGGCCTTTACTCCTTCGACACCATGGAGGCCGTCGGTTTCGCGATCGCCGGTGAAGACAAAGCCTGGCATTGGGCCACCGGCAAGATCACCGGACCTAACACGGTCGAGGTGTCGAGTCCGGATGTGCCGGCCCCCGCCGCGGTGCGTTATGCCTGGGCGGACAATCCGGTCGCCACGCTGCGCAACAAGCTCGGGCTGCCTGTCGTCCCCTTCCGGACCGATGACTGGCCGCTGACGACCGATCCGGCGAACGCACCGAAGCCGGCGCAGTGACCGGCAACTGGTCAATCGGTTAGGAAACCCCCCTTGAACCCTGACAGCCTGAAAACTGACACACTTCAGATCTCGGAGCCGCCCACCGGATTCGGTTCCATGCTCCGATACCTCGGGCCTGGCTTCATTCTCTCGGCCTCCATCGTGGGCTCGGGCGAGTTGATCGCCACGACCACGCTCGGGGCGAAGGCGGGGTTCGTGGCGCTCTGGGTGATCATCGTGAGCTGTCTGGTCAAGGTTTTCGTGCAGCTCGAGTTCGGCAAACACGCCATCCACTCGGGTGAAACGACCTTCGAAGCCCTCAACCAACTTCCCGGCCCGAAGATCGGCAGGGGCAACTGGTCGATCTGGCTCTGGCTGGTGATGATGCTGATCAAACCCCTCCAGGTCGGCGGTGTGATGGGCGGGGCCGCCATGGTGCTCCACATGCTCTTCCCAGCCGTGCCCACGACGGTCTGGATCTGCGCCTGTGCCCTGTCGATCGCCCTGATGATCTTCCGCGGAAAGTATGGAATGATCGAAAAGGCCTCGCTGGTCATGATCGGCGGTTTCGCGCTCTTCACCTTCGCCTGCCTGGTCGGGGTGCAATACACGGACTTTGCGATCAAACCCGGTCAGGTGGTCGAAGGCCTCTCGTTCTGGAATGGCTTACCCATCGCCGTGATGGGTGTGGCCATTGCCGCCTTCGGGATCACCGGAGTCGGAGGCGACGAAGTCATGGCCTACAATTACTGGCTCCTCGAAAAGGGCTACGCCGCCCGGACCGGGCCGCGGGAAAACACGCCGGAGTGGCATCGCCGCGCCAAGGGATGGATCCGGGTCATGTATTGGGACGCCTTCCTTTCCATGTTGGTCTACACCTTCATGACCGTCGCCTTTTACCTGCTCGGCGCGTCCATCCTCCATGCCCAGGGGCTGGTCCCGAAGTCGGACGAAATGGTCGCGACCCTCTCCCGGATGTACACCGACTCGCTCGGAACCTGGGCGGAGATCAGTTTCCTCGTGGGAGCCTTTTTCGTCCTCTATTCGACCCTCTTTTCAGCCCTGGCGGGTTGGAGCCGCCTTTTCTCCGACGCTCTGAGCGTGCTCGGCTGGGTCCGCTACCACGATGCGGTCTCGCGCGGCAAAGCGATCGCCTTTTTCGCCTTCTTTTTCCCGACCTTGTGGGCGGTCCTGGCCCTGATCTTCTGGGATCCGGTCTGGATGGTCCTGGCCGGTGGCGCGGTGACGGCGGCCATCCTGCTGGTGGTGCTCGTCGGCGCCTTCCATTTCCGCTACCGCCGCCTCCCCGTCGAACTACGGCCAAGTTTCGGCTATGATCTTGGTTTTTGGACCAGCGCCATCTCGATCGTTCTGCTGGCCTTTTACGCCGTCTGGTCGGCAATCGAGAAAGTCACCTGATCTCGGAATTTTCCTTGTCCGCGGTCGGACGCGGTGACAGTCTGGGGCATTATGATCAAAGACCTCATCAAAGACTTCAAGGACTTCGCCTTCAAAGGCAACCTCATCGACATGGCCGTCGGTATCATCATCGGCGGCGCCTTCGGAACCGTGGTGAAAAGCCTCGTCGACGACATCTTCATGCCCGTACTCGGGCGGATCACCGGTGGATTGAACTATAGCGACAAATACATCGTCCTCGCCGGCGATGTTGCGGATGGAATGACACTCCAGCAGGCCAAGGCCGTCCCGGGAGTGAACCTCCTCACCTACGGCAACTTCATCACCGCTTTCATCAGTTTTGTCATTCTCGCCTTCGTCCTTTTCCTCGTGATCAAGAAGTTCATGGCTGCCCTGAAAAAGGAGCAAGCGCCTGCCGCTCCTGCTGCTCCAGCCGAGGACATCGTGCTCCTCACCGAGATCCGCGACCTGCTCAAGAGCCAAAAATCCTGATCAATTTTGAGAATGTTCTAAAAATTTGCGACAAAGACTGAGAAAAATCTCGACCTTCCCCTTTCGATTGGGTAAGTTGGCCCTGTTGTTGAAAGGGTTGTTGTTGCCCTTGAGTTTCATTGCTTGGTTGTTGTTGTGGGTCGTTTCGACGGCTTGCTCAAAGAAAAAACCCCTCCGAAGACCTCGGAGGGGTTTTTTTGTGGAGCTTTCCGATGCCGGTCTTATTAAGTCTCCCTCTCACACCCCGTTCCATCCACCTTGACGACGCCACTCACGATCGCCGGCCGTACCTTCTCCTCCCGCCTCATGGTGGGCACGGGCAAATTTCCGTCGAACGAGGCCATGCGCGACGCGCTCGTAGCCTCCGGCACCGAAATCGTCACCGTCGCCCTGCGCCGCGCCGACCTCAGCGGCAAGAAGGACCCTTTCGCCAACATCCTCGATTTCATCGATCCAAAGCGCTACCTGATCCTCCCGAATACCTCCGGGGCGATGAATGCCGACGAAGCCGTCCGCCTCGCCCGGCTCGCCGCCTCCGCCGGGCTACCGAAATGGATCAAGCTTGAGATCCATCCCGACCCGACTTACTTGCTGCCCGACCCCATTGAAACCCTCGAAGCGGCCGAGATCCTCGTTCATGAAGGCTTCACGGTGCTGCCCTACATCAACGCCGATCCCGTGCTCGCCAAGCGTCTCCAGGATGTCGGCACCGCCACCGTGATGCCGCTCGGCGCCCCGATCGGATCCAACCAGGGCATCGCGACCCGGCGCCAGATCGAGATCATCATCGAGCAAGCCACCGTGCCCGTCGTCGTTGATGCCGGACTTGGCCGCCCCAGTCATGCCGCCGAAGCCCTCGAAATGGGCGCCGACGCCGTGCTCGTCAACACCGCCATCGCCATCGCCGGGGATCCATCCGCGGTGGCCCGCGCCTTCCGCCTCGCCGTCGAAGCCGGGCGGATCGCTTGGGAGTCTGGCGGCGTGCCGGAGATCTCGACCGCCGCCTCGGCCAGCAGTCCGCTCACCGGCTTCCTTTTTTCCGGGGAGGAGAAGTGACGCACATGGACGCAGCGGAAGCATCCGGGGGCCATGCGGTCGACGTGATCCTGCCCCTCGCCCGTTCCGAAGATGCGGACGCGCAGCGCAAAGCCGTGGCCCGGAAACTCGACGTGCATCCGGCCCGCATCCGCACCCTGCGCCTGCGCAAACATTCAATCGACGCCCGCAAACAGGAGATCAAGGTCCAGCTTCGCTTCGAGGTCGGACTCGATCACGAATTGCCGCCCGAAGCTCCGCCAAGGATCGAGCTGCCGGATGTCTCCCGCTCCGGTAAATCCGTGCTCATCGTCGGAAGCGGCCCGGCCGGGTATTTCGCGGCACTCACCGCCATCGAAAAGGGCTGGCGCCCCATCGTGCTCGAGCGAGGCAAGGATGCCTCGGCCCGGCGCTACGATCTCGCCCCCACCCTCCGCCACGGCACCGTGATCGAGGATTCGAACTACTGCTTCGGCGAAGGCGGTGCCGGCACCTTCTCCGACGGCAAACTTTACACCCGCGCCACCAAACGCGGCCCGGTCGGGAAGGTCTACGAGGTGCTCGTCGCCCATGGAGCGCCCGAACAAATTCTCATCGACGCCCATCCCCACATTGGTTCCAACCTGCTCCCCAACGTGGTCAAGGCGATCCGCGGCAGCATCGAGGCCGCCGGCGGCGAGGTTCGTTTCGGGCACAAGGTCACCGATCTGCTCATCGACGGTGGAACCATCCGTGGTGTTGTCGTCAATGGAGCGGAAACCCTCACCGGCGACGCCGTGATCCTCGCCACCGGGCATTCCGCCCGCGACATCTACCGGATCCTCGCGGAGAAAGCCATTCTTCTCGAGCAGAAGCCCTTCGCCGTCGGCGTCCGCATCGAGCATCCCCAGCCGCTCATCGACAGTCTTCAGTACCACTACGACCGCGGACTCGAGCGCCCACGCCTCCTCCCTGCTGCGAGCTACACCCTCGCCACGAAGATCCGTGACCGTGGCGTCCATTCCTTCTGCATGTGTCCCGGCGGTTTCATCGTGCCCGCGGCAACGGAGAACGACGAGGTCGTCGTCAATGGCATGAGCCTCTCCAAGCGCGATTCGCCCTTCGCCAACAGCGGGCTCGTCGTCACCGTCGAACCGGAGGACTGCCGCGACTTCCTCGAAGAACACGGCGTGCTCGCCGGGGTCGCCTTTCAAAAGCACCTTGAACGGCTCGCCAAAACCGCCGGTGGCGGCGGACAAGTCGCACCTGGACAGCGCGTGCCCGACTTCATGGCCCGCCGCGATTCCGATTCCCTGCCCGAGACCAGCTACAAACCGGGACTAAATCCCGCCCGCCTCGACGAACTGCTGCCCGCCTTCATCGTCTCGCGGATGCGCGAGGGCCTCAAGATGTTTGGCAAACGCATGCCTGGCTACACCGGCGAGGAGGCCGGCCTGATCGGCTTCGAGACCCGCACCAGTTCGCCGGTGCGGATTCCTCGCGATCCCGGCACGCTGCAGCACCCCGAGGTGAAAAACCTCTTCCCCTGCGGTGAGGGCGCGGGGTTCGCCGGAGGCATCGTCAGCGCCGCCCTCGACGGCATCCGCTGTGCCGAGGCACTTGCCGCGGTCACCACCTGAGATTTCATGAGCCAGCTCCCCTCCCCCGAAGTTTACGAAGTCAGCGTCGAAGACCTCGCCGCGCTCCGCGCCGATCCTGACAAACCCACCTTTCAACTGGTCGATTGCCGCGAGGAGGATGAGTTCGCGATCTGCCGCATCGAGGGTGCCCACCTCGTCCCGCTCTCCCGTTTCGCCGAGCTCAGTCCGCTCCTCCTCGCGGACGAGACTCCAGTCATCATCTACTGCCACCACGGGATGCGCTCGCTCAACGCGACCCATTACCTTAGGCAACGGGGCCACGCCAGCACCTGGAGCCTCGCAGGCGGGATCGACCAGTGGTCGGCCCGGATCGATCCGGAGGTGGCGAGGTATTGACCCTCACCGTCCCGCACTCGCCCTCCATTCCCAAATGCAGGCGACGAGATCCCAAATCTCTTCCTCCTTCAGCGTGGTGGCATAGCCGACCATCGGAGTGCCATTGAATCCGGTGGAGATGGTGCGGTAGAGATCCTTGGGCGAGTCGCCCGACTTGTGGTGCGGAGCCGCGAGTTTCGCGGGAGCGATCGGGTTCCCCCATCCATCGATGAGTCCTTTGCCAGCCTCGCCATCGCCTTGGCCATCGGGTCCGTGGCAGGAGGCGCAAAGCTGGGCAAAACGCTCCCGTCCTGCATGCGTATGCGCGGCCCGTTCCTGATCCGACGCCAGCCAAGCGGGCGGGTCGGGCTGCGGGACGGGACGGGGCGCCAACGAGGGATCACGCCAGGCTCTCGACAGGCTTTTGACGTAGGCGATGACCGAGTCGACCTCGTCATCACGGAGCTGGGCGAAAACCGGCATCGCGGTCCCGGAGATTCCGCTGCGGATCGTGCGCCGCAGGTCAGCATCGACCGGCAGGCTTCCAAAAGCGGTGGTGCGGAATTTGAAAATCCCCGAGCGGAAATTGCGGGGTTTCACCTCCAGCTCAGCCGCCCAAGATCCATTGCCCCGGCCCGTCTCTCCATGGCAGAGGGCGCAATGCCTTTCATAAACGTAGCGCCCTTTCATGTAGAGCTGGAAATCCTCGTGCGCTTCATCCGCGCGAATTCCGCACGGGATGACAAGGGCGATCACGAGGACCAGAGCGAAGCGCGGATGCATGATTGGATCAAACAACGGCATGGTGCCATCCCGGGGCACGCGTCTCCAGCAGCGCTTTTCCGACTTCACGCCAGTTCCCTTCCCAACTCCGCCGCGATCTCTGCCAAGGCTGCAGCCAGCCCCTCCCATTCGGCCTCGGTTGTTTCCGGCCCCGAACTGATTCGCAGCACCCGGCCCATCGCCTCGTGGTCGAGTCCCATCGCCGCCATCACCGCCGAGGGGTTACCCTTGCCAGCGCTGCAGGCGGACCCGGTCGAGACCGCGAAGCCACGCTGGCTCAGCCGCGTCAGCCATTTCAGGTTTTTCCCGAAAGGCAGCACCAGCATGGAAGTGTTCCAGAGCCGCGGCCCCGCTTTCGCGAGGACCCGCACTCCCACTTCGGCGACGACCCGATCCTCGAAGGCATCACGCGGTCCACCCTGACAAGACATCTTTTCCTCACGACCTCGCAAGGCCTGACCCATCGCCGCGATGCCCGACAGGTTTTCGGTGCCGGCGCGGCGGCCGTTTTCCTGGGCTCCTCCGACGGCAATATGGAAATGGTCCGCGCCAGCCTCCGGCCGGACGAGAAAGCCGCTCCCTTTGCCACCGCCGAACTTATGCCCGCAGCCGGTCACGAAACCGATCCCGTCGAGTGATCCGGCCGGCATCTTCCCGAACCACTGCGCCGCGTCGCAATGAAAGGCCACCCCGACCTCGCGGCACAGGTCCGCTGCCTCGTGCCAGGGTTGGATCGCCCCGGTTTCGTTGTTGGCGGCCATCAGCGAGAGAGCGCCGACTTCGCCGGTCGCGAGAGCCGCGGAAATGGATTCCAGCGGCACCGCGCCCGTCGCGGGATCGACCGGCAACCGCATGATGCGATCCCCCGGGAAGTTCGCGTCCACCGCGGCCGCGACGCTGGGATGCTCGACCGCGGAGAGAGCGATTTTTCCCTCGATCGTTCCAGCGAAATGCCGGATCACCGCCTGGTTCGCCTCGGTCGCGCCCGACGTGAAGACGAGACGCTCGGGATCGTCCAGATCAAAAAGGTCCGCCAACGCCTCCCGCTCATCCTCCAACACCCGGCGCGCCTCGCCGGCCTCGCGGTAAAGGCCGGAGGGATTGTGCCAGTGGCGCGCCTCGGTCTCGTTCCAGACGGCACGCGCCGCTTCGTCCATCGGCGTGGTGGCGTTGTGGTCGAAGTAGCCGTGCATCACAGGATGGGGCTGAAGAGACGCGAGACCCGGACCGCGAGTCGGAAGTACCAGGGCCGGTCGCGGTAGTCGCGGCCACTGACCTGGTGACAGCGGGAGAAATCCTCCTCCAGCATCGCCGCGACCCGCTTCGCGAAATCCTGACAAACCACCACCGCGGTAACCTCGAAGTTCAGGCGCATCGAGCGGTTGTCGAGATTCGCGGTGCCGACCGCGGCGAGGTGGTCGTCGACCACGAAGACCTTCTGGTGCATGAAACCGTCGCCGTAGTGGTAGACATGGACCCCCGCGGCCTCCATCTCGCCGAGCACCGCGAAGCTCGCGAACCACGGCACCCATTTGTCGGGAATTCCCGGCATCAGGATCCTGACATCCACCCCACGCAGTGCCGCCATCTGCAGGGCCGAGCGGATCGATTCATCCGTGACGAAGTATGGCGAGGCGATCCAGAAACGGTGCCTTGCCCGGGTGATTGCGTTGAGAAAGAGGATCGTGCCGCCTTCGATCGCCCCGACCGGACCGGTCGGCAGCGGCAGGACCAGCGACTTGCCTCCCCCGCAGCCCGAGCCATCCGCCGGCGTCGCCACTTTCCACTCAAGTGCCGGGATCGTCTGCGTCGCCCAGTAGTAATCGGCGAGGAAGACCATCTGCAGACCCAGCACAGCCGGACCCGCGATGCGGACATGGGTGTCGCGCCAGGCTCCGTAGCGCCTCGATTTACCCATGTATTCATCGCCGATGTTGTGCCCGCCGACGAAACCGACACGGCCATCGACGACGACGATCTTGCGATGGTTGCGGAAATTGATCTGGAACCGGTTGCTCGGCCCCTGGGTCGAGTGGAAGGCGTGGATCGCGACTCCCGCCTCCCGCAGATCCGCCACGTAGCGACGTCCGAGGGCGTGACTGCCGATTTCGTCGTAGAGGAAATGGACCCTCACCCCGGCGGCGGCTTTGCGTTTCAGGAGTTCGCCCACGCGGCGCCCGAGATCGTCGTCCTTCACGATGAAAAACTGCAGCAGCACGTAATCCGTCGCCGCCTCGATCGCCTCGAAGATGGAATCGAAGGTCTCGCGTCCGTTGATCAGCAGGCAGACCTCGTTATGCCGGGTGAAACGTCGCTCGCTGAGCCGCTCCAGCACACCGCCGTAGCGGACTTCATCGCCGCTGAGCTTGGCATAATGGGGCTCCAGGGTCTGTTGCAGATCGCGAAAGGCGGCCTCGTTGCCCTCGCGCGCCTCGAGCAGGCGTTCCATGTATCCCTTGAACTGCTGCCGCCCCAGCACCCAATAGAGCGGTACGGCAATGAAGGGCAGCGCCAACACCGCCATCGACCATCCCCACGCGCCGGTCGCGGAGCGGGTCTTCATCACGATGCTGATGATGGTCAGCACGGCGAGGAGTTCCCAGGCGAGGAAAACGATCGTGCCCACGAAGGTGAGCTTCTCTGACAGCAGCTCAAACATGATCCGGGGCAAAACGCGCGATCTTGGCGAGCAGGTTCTCGAAAGGATGGATCGGCTTCTCTTGGAACGCGTCACAGCCCGCTGCCGTGATGCGTTCCTGATGATGGGCCATGGTGTGGGCAGTCAGAGCGATCACCGGGATGGACGCGGTCCGCGGATCCGACTTGAGTCGCCGCGTCGCATCGAGGCCGGCGTTTGGATGCGGAGCCTCGTCGGGAGACGGAGGCAGCTCGAGGTCCATCAAGATCAATTGCGGCCGCGATTCGGCGACACGGGCCACCGCGCTGGCCCCGTCGGTCGCCACTTCGATGGAGTGGCCGTGGTGCTCGAGGAGCCGGGTGAGGAGCGAAATGTTGTCCTCATCATCTTCCACCAGGAGGATCTTTGCCATAAGCTTTTGATTTTGAACGAAGAGGATCAATCCGAACCCGGAACCCGAAAAAATCGTGCACCAATCTCAAAAAACTTCGAACGAAATTCCGCCCGGGGAATCTCATCCTACAGTGACTGTTGGGTTGCGCGAGGAGATCCTCCTTAAGCAACACGGCGGTTGCAGTCAAAAAAACAAGCGGTTCCTTGCAGGGTCCACCCGGTCGGTGGGCCCTGCATTGTTTTTGGGCGAATTCCTGACGAAATCGCGCCGGGGAGAAGGCTTGGCGACCTCGCCCGGGCCGTTCTATCCTCCGGCCATGTTCTCCCGACCGCTTTGCCCGACCCGACCCTCTTGGGTCGGCCACATGACCCTCTTCGGTCTCCTGCTGCTCGCCGACCTTGGTGCCCAGGAAGCGCCCGCCAACCGGGGCAAGCTGACCTTTTTCGCCCCGCCGAAACCCCTCTCGCCCGATGCCGTTACCGCCGACTGGCCACGCTTTCTCGGCCCCTCCGACAATGGCACGACCCCCGAGACCCATCTCCTGGAGAAGTTCCCCGAGGGCGGCCCGGCCAAGGTCTGGGAGATGGAAAAGGGCATCAGCTACACCTCGCCGGTCATCGCCGCAGGCAAGCTCGTCACCTTCAACCGATTCGGAGAAGAGGAAGTGATCGAGTGCCTCGAACCCGAGACCGGCAAGACGATCTGGGCTCAGGCGTATCCCGTGGAATACCGCGACCGCTACGGTTTCGACATCGGTCCGCGTGCCGCGCCGGTGATCGCCGACGGCCGGGTTTTCACTCTCGGGGTGACCAGCGTGCTCACCTGCCTTGACCTCGCCACGGGCAAGGTCCATTGGCAGCACAAACTCTCCGAGGAATACGATCGCATGCCCTACTTCTTCGGGCACGGCTGCGCCCCCATCGTCGAGGGCGGGCTGGTGATCGTGCCGCTGGGGACGACGGACGAGAAGTCCGTGCTCGCTTTCGACGTCGTGAGCGGGGAGCTGCGCTGGACCACGAAACATCCCTGGCAGGCCAGCTACGCCTCCCCCATCGTTGCTCCCCTGCGCGGTGAACGCCGCCTCCTCGTTTTTGCCGGAGACGACAGCCGTCCGCCGGTCGGTGGCCTGCTCGCGATTGATCCCGCGAAAGGCACCTTGCTGGACGCCTTTCCATGGCGCTCGGAGAAGTATGAAAGCGTCAACGGCTCCACTCCCGTCGCGGTCGGCGGGGACCGGGTCTTCATCACCGCCACCTACGGACGCGGCGCGGTGATGCTGAAGCTGAATGAATCGCTCAAGTGTGAAGAACTCTGGCGCAACGAAGACTTTGGCCTCCATTGGAACACCGCCCTGCATTTGGGCGATCACTTGTATGGCTATCAGGGCCGCAACGAACCCGACGCCATGCTCGCCGCGGTCTCGGTGGAGACGGGAAAAACCGCGTGGACCTTTGATCCGGAGTGGGAGGCGAGCCTTCCCGACGGACGCCCCTACCGAATGCGCTATTTCCGCGGCAACCTCCTCCACGCCGACGGCCGCACCTACGCGCTGGGCGAGCTCGGCACCCTCGGCATCCTCAAGCTAACTCCGGAGAAGGCCGAGGAACTTGACCGCACCCAGCTTTTCATCGCCCGCTCGACCTGGTCGTTGCCGGTGATCCACCGCGGCCTGCTCTACATCGTCCAACACGATGCGGACATGGAGGGCAATCCGCAGAGATTGATTTGTTATGATTTGAGAAAATGAGCTTTCCCTACTCCATCGCCCGGGTTTTCTGGTTGGTTCCGGCGGCCTGCATGGCCCTGCCCCTCGTCGCAAAAGCCGAAACTTGGCGCGTTTCGCAGGACGGGACCGGTGAGCTCGCCGGGCGTGACGAAAAGCCCATCCTCGCCGCGATCGCAAAGGCAAGGGCCATCGGTGGAGAGATCGTCATCGGCCCAGGCATCTACCAGATCAATCAAAGCTTGAAGCTTGATCAGGCCAAAAACCTCACCCTGCGGGGCGAAGGCGATGTGGTCCTGAAACTCGCCCCGGCACTCGTGACCGAACTGGCCCAACCGGCCGCGGTGGGCGATGGCACTTTGGAATTGAAATCGCCGGAGGGCCTCAAGCCGGGCCTGCGTCTGCGAATCATGGCTCCCGGAGAGATCGTGCCTCTGACCGGAGGACCGAAGCCGAGCTTCGACGCGACCATTGCCTCAATCGCCGGGACCAAGGTGACCTTGTCAGCGCCCCTTCGTTTTCCCGCGCCCGTCGACACCCGGGTGGTCAATGAGAACGACCTCAATCTCGTCAGCATCTGGGGAGAGGGCGAGAAGATCACGCTTTTGAACCTCACTCTCGATGGTGCCCTTGATGCCGAGGGACTCCGGCAAGCCACTCACAATACCAGGTGCGGAGTCTGGGTGCAGGGGCGCTACGATTACCTCAAGGGCCCGATCGGCCCCAAGCCCCGTGGCATCCGGATCGAGAACTGTCATTTCCGCAACTTCCATGGACGCGGCATCGCGATCTATTCGGCGGAAGACTGCGTGGTGGAGAACTGCATCGTCGAGAATGTGCTCGACGAAGGCATCAACCTCGATCACTTCGTGGAGCGTTGCCGGGTCGTCGGCAACCAGGTCCGGAAGGCAACGGTGGGAATCGAAATGAACGACACCAACGACTGCACGATCGTGGAGAACAGCATCGAGGACTGCCGGTTCGGAATCCGGCTGTGGCGCTATTGCAAGATCGAGGCGCTCAACCTGAGAAACGAGGTGCGATCGAATCACCTTCGCGGGATCGGATCCGTCGCGGTCGAGTTCAAAGCGGGTACGAAGAGCAACCTGGCCACCGACAACGTGCTGCGGGTCCCTGAGGCAGCCAAGACCGATCCCGGCAACCACTTCCGCGACTCGGGGGAAGGCAACCGGATGGAAAACAATCGTGTGCAATCCGACGACGTGTCTTCGCCTCCCAACTGAGAAGAGGTGGGTTTCTCCTTGGCAAACCCGTCGATCACGGACAGGATGCAACCATGATCCAGAAGCCTTCCGGACCGGTTCCACTCGACTCGCTCTTATCCGCGATCCGCCACGATCCATCGAATCTCCGGAGCGCTCCGGTGGCGGCGATTGTGAATCAACTCGGTCTGTCGACCAGGCAACGTCAAAGTTTGCTCCGGGCTGGGATCGGCGTTTGCTGTCTGGGCGCACTGGCCGCAGCCCTGGTAGCGGGTGGCGTTTCCAAACGAGAGCGCTTGGCGGCACCTCCCGCGCTGACGCTCATTACCCATGGCTCGGGTCCCCTGGCCTCTTTGTGAGATGGTCAGGACTCCGAGCCCGCTTTTTTGGATGACGGCGACGGTGGCGCTTTCGGCTTTGATCGCTTTTGCCGTGGCGAGGCAGGTGGCTGACGCGGAACATGGCCACGATGCCAACGCGGATCACGGCGATTCATTCCATGCCTGGCTCCACGAGCAGCTCGAGATCTCTCCAGAGCAGGAACGGCAGCTCGCGCCGATCGAACACGCCTACAATGAGTCGCGCGGCGAACTGCAGCGGCGCATCAACGCCGCGGGCAACGAACTCGCCGGGGCCCTGGAGGATCCCGAGGCCCGCCGCGCCAATCTGGATGCCGCGCTCGCGGAGATCCGGGCCGCGCAGGGCGAACTGCAGGGCCTGACGATCCACCATTTCCTCGAGATGAAGAATCATCTCTCTCCAGAACAGGCCGGGAAGCTGCTCCAGTGGACCCGCGAAAGCATCGTCCATGAACACCACCCGTGAGTCACTGCCTGCTTTCTGGCTGGACGAGGTGCCGGAACGGGCGTCGGACAGTCCGATCGCGCCGCTCGTCGAACGCGCCCGCGCCGGTTGCCACGAGGCCTACGAGGAACTGGTGCGTCTTTATCATCCGCGGATCCATCGCTTTTGCCTGGCATGGACGGGCAGCGTTCCCGATGCGGAAGAGATCTGTCAGGACACCTTCGTCCGCGCCTATTCCGCGCTGCCACGCTTCCAGGGCGAGGATCGCTTCCACTCGTGGCTGTTGTGCATCGCACGTAATCTGTGTCGCGACCATCACCGTCGCACGAACCGTCGGAATCAACGACACCTCCTCTGGATGCGCGACCAGGCGGATGGAGCGGGCGTGGAATCCGCCCCTGACGTCCGGATTTCGGAAAACGAGCAGCTCGATTCTTTACGCGCCGGCATCGCCGCCCTGCCGGTGCGGCTGCGCGAAGTGATCGTGCTGTGCGGAGTCGAGGGGATGGACCAGGGAGAATGCGCCCACATTCTCGGATGCAGTCGCCGCGCGGTCGAGGGCCGCCTCTACCGGGCCAGGCGCGAACTGGCGGAGCGGTGCGGCCTGAAGGTCGATTGACTGGAAAAAGTTGTTTTTTTCGTGGGGTCGGGTCGCGGGCGGCGTTTTCCCCTGCGACCGCATGAAACAACCGCTCATTTTTCTTTTTCTCCCGCTCGTATTTTCCCCGGGATACGCCCAGGACGCGCTCGAATCGTCCCCCGCTCCCACGGAGACGGTGGAAGCAGTGGAGGCGCTCGAAGAACTGCCGATGACGGTGGTGACCTCGACCCCGGCCCCGGTCATCAATGATCGCGTCCCCTCCCCGGTCCGGACCGAGACAACCGCGGTCGTCTACGACACCATCGAAGTGCCCGGCAAGAACCAGAGCCTGCTCGGTGTGGCCGGTTCGGCGTCGATGGGACGCGCCAGCGCCGAGGAACTGATGGCCCGCCCCTATCTGCGCCGCGGTGAGCTGCTGGAGGTGGTGCCGGGGATGATCATCACGCAGCACAGCGGTGGCGGGAAGGCGAACCAGTACTTCGTGCGCGGTTTCAATCTCGACCACGGCACCGACTTCGGGATCTTTGTCGATGGGATGCAGGTGAACCAGCGCAGCCACGGCCACGGGCAGGGTTATGCGGACATCAACTTCCTGATCCCCGAACTGGTCGAAACCCTCGACTATACGAAAGGTCCCTACTTTGCCGATCTCGGCGACTTCACCACGGCGGGATCGGCGCGTTTCGGTCTCTACGACATCATTCCCCATGGCTCGGCCACCCTGAGCGCGGGCGAGGACGACTACTTCCGCTTTCTCTTCATGGACAGCGCGAAGCTCGGCAACGGGACGCTCAGCACCGCCTTCGAATACGGCTACTACGATGGCCCCTGGGTGCTGGAGGACAACTATGAGCGCCTCAACGCTTTTGTGAAGTATTACTGGGAGAGTGGCGTGAACCGCTACTCGATCACCGGGATGGTGTACAGCGGGGAATGGGACGCGACGGACCAGATCCCCTCACGCCTCGTCGAGCGTGGAGTGATCGATCGCCTCGGTTTCGTCGATCCCACCGTGGGCGGCGAGTCGGACCGGTCCAGCCTTTCCTTCGACTGGCTCCACGAGGGCGATCGATCGACCACCGAGATGACCGCCTACGTCGGCGCCTACTCGATGGATCTCTATTCGAACTTCACCTACTTCCTTTCCGATCCGGTCAACGGGGACCAGTTCAACCAGGTCGACGACCGCCGCTTCGCCGGTCTCCGCATCGCCAACACCCGCGACAATGAACTCTTCGGACGCGAGGGCGAGTTCACCGTGGGCTTGCAATCGCACCACGATTTCATCGACGAAGTGGGCCTGCACCAGACCGTCGCGCGGAACCGCATCGGCACGGTCCGCTCCGACGAGGTCTACGAGATGAATGTCTCCTCGTTCGCGAACCAGCAGCTCATCCTCAACGATTGGCTCAAGATCAACGGCGGGGTCCGCGCCGACCTTTATCATTTCGATGTGACCTCGCTCTCGGGAGTGCCGGCCAACTCGGGCAACGATACGGCCGCGATGGTCAATCCGAAGTTCGGCGCGGTGTTCGGTCCCTGGCACGAGACCGAGTTCTTCTTCAACTGGGGCGGCGGTTTCCACAGTAACGACGCCCGCGGCGTGACCCTGACGGTCGATCCCTCCACCGGGCTACCCGTTCCGCCGGTCGATCCGCTGGTGCGCCAATGGGGCACCGAAATCGGTGCCCGCACCGAGTTGGTTGAAAACGTCACCTCGACGATTTCGCTCTGGCATCTCGAGAGCGAATCCGAGCTTCTTTATGTGGGTGATGCCGGCACGAACGAGCCAGGCCCCGCCACCGAGCGCTACGGCGTCGAATGGGCGGTCTACTACACGCCGAACGACACCCTGCAGTTCGACAGCGAATTGTCCGTGGCCGAGGCGCGCTTCCGCAACGAGCCCGTCGACCGCTATGTCGAAAACGCCGTGCCGATCGCCCTTTCTGCCGGAGTCACTGCGGGACGGGCCACCGGCCCCTATGGATCGCTGCGGGCCCGTTACTTCAGCTCACGACCGCTCACCGCGGACGAGAGCGTGATGTCGCGGGACTCGCTCGTCTTCAACGCCCGCATCGGCTACCGGAAAGAGCGCTGGGACGCCTACGTCGAGCTGCTCAACCTCTTCAACACCGAGGCCAACGACATCGAGTATTACTACGAGTCGCGCCTGCCCGGCGAACCGATCGCCGGCATCGCCGACACCCACTATCATCCGATGGAGCCGCTCTCGATCCGCACTGGAGTGACGGTGAATTGGTGACCCGGTTCACACCTTCGCCAGCGTCCCGGATTCGAGGTAGTTCGCGAGGTGTTCGAAGGCATTGCCCCAGCCCCGGCTGTGGTTGTCGCGGCTCTCGATGCTCGCAAAGCGGGTGTGCGTGAAGACGAACTCGGTTTCGGTGCCCTTTTCACGGAACTCCACGGTGATCAGCGAGGTCTTGCCCTCGAGCTCGCCGAACTCGGAACCGGCCCCGTCGATCTCCCAGTCCCAGCTGTAGACGAGCCGCGCGGGAGCATCGACCTCCGCATAGTGGCCCGCCGCCGTGAAGTAGTCCCCATCGGCATCCTGCATCTGGATGCGGAAACGCCCGCCCACCCGAAGGTCCACGAACGCGGAGACGAGGACAATGCCCGGTTCGGGTTTCATCCATTGGGCCATGTGTTCGGGAGTGGTCCAGGCGGCATAGGCAAGCTCGCGGGGAACACGGAGGAGACGGCGGATGATCAGGGTCTGGTCGTCAGGCAAGGAGAGGTCATTCATGGTCAGTGGATTCGGTTTCGGGTTCTTGGATTCGGTTCAGATAGCTCTCAAATTGATCGATGTTCCGCTCCCAAAAGCGGCGGTAGTTGCCCAACCAGGTCTGGGCTTCCTCCATCGGGGTGGCTGATAGCGAAAGGAAATGGGTACGCCCCCGGCGGGTTCGCTGGATCAACCCAGCGCGCTCCAGCACGACGAGATGCTTCGAAACCGCCGCGAGGGACATGGCGTGCGGTTCGGCGAGATCAGTGACGCATGCCTCTCCCCCGGCCAATTGACTGAGAATGCTACGCCGGGTCGGATCGGAGAGCGCCGCGAAGGTGCGGTCCAAGCGGGAATTTCCATATTCAACCATTCGGTTAAATATTTGCCTGTGGATCAGTCGTGGCAAGTCGAAATGAGACGGAACCGGAGATTCTTTGATCCCGCGAGGGGCGGGATGGTGCTCGATGCTGGGTTCGAACCAGCGACCCCCTGCGTGTGAAGCAGGTGCTCTACCCCTGAGCTAACCGAGCGTTTTGGCGGGCCGCAATGCTAGCGCCAATCCCATCGCGGAGCAAGCAAATCGTCTCATCCATCCGAATTATGATTATTATTAACTTTTATGGAATTTTATTGAACTTTCCCCGATCGGAGCGAAGGTTTCCCCCGGATGTTTTCTGCGAAACCCTCCCTCGGTATCATGCTCCTGACCGGCAGTCTAGCGACGGCCGGTCTTGGCGCGTGCATGGGCCTTGGGATTTCCTATCTTCAGGAGTCCCAATCGAAGCGTGAGGAAATCGCCCTCGATTTTGAACAGAAGACGGACGATTTCCGCCGCACGCTGACGCCGGAAAACCTCGCGGAACTGACCTTGGCCAGCGAAAATGTGCCCCCTTGGATCGTCCGCTACCTCGACCGGCTCAACTATTCCTTCGATTCCGGCCCCCGCGCCCGAATCAGTATCTACGACTTTGTTGGAAACGAGGCCGCACCGGCCCTGTTCTTCCAGTTCGCCTTGGGAGAGAATCCCCCGGCTCCGGAAGACCCGTTTCACCAGAATCTGCTCGCCGCGATCAAGAGCAAGGAGAGCGTCGCGATGGTGAATTTTCCCGGCGAGGCCAAATCCGATGCGACCGCCTCGATCCGGGTTGGCTCCTTCTTTGGAAAAGGACCGGCTCTCCCGATCGGCAACGCGCTGCCCGTGACGATCGCCGAGAAGACCTTCTTTGTGATCAGTGAGTCACGGGTCAGCCCGAAGCGTTTCGCCTTTTCAGAGCTGATGGGGCTGAGGCACTTCCTGCCGCTGCTCGGCATCGTGCCCCTTTTCATCTCGCTGCTCTACATGAGCTCGTGGTTCACCCGCAAGTTCCAAGGTCTCGCCAAGGGGATGCACACGGTGACGGAGGGACGCTACGATTACCGGCTCCAGGAGTCCGGCCCTCCCGAGATTGAGCGGGTCCATGCGAGTTTCAACGCGATGGCCGAGAGCCTGCGCAAGACGACCGACCAGTTCCATCACTCCATCAAGGAAATCCAGATCGCGAAACAGCAGGCCGAGGTCGCCCAAGCGGCGAAGTCCGACTTCCTCGCGAACATGAGCCACGAGATCCGCACGCCGATGAACGGAATCATCGGCACGACCAGCCTGCTCATGGAAACGACCCTGACGAGCCAGCAGAAAGAGCTCGTCCAGATCATGCGCACGAGCGGCCAATCCCTCGTGCACCTCATCAACGACGTCCTGGACTTCTCGAAGCTCGAGTCGGACAAAATGGAGCTGGAAAACGACCCGCTCGACGTGGTCGGACTGATCGAGGAGACCATCGAGATGTTCGCCTACTACGCCGCCGAGACCCAGCTCGAGCTGATCTACTACATCGACCGCCGCGTGCCGAACCTGATCTACGGCGACCGCGAGCGGCTCAAGCAGGTGCTCGTGAACCTGCTCGGCAATGCGCTGAAGTTCACCAACACCGGCGAGATCGTGATCACGGTGCGTCTTTCCACCCGCGAGACCAAGTCGGGCAGCGAGGCGACGATCCGCTTCAGCGTGAAGGATACCGGCATCGGCATCGCCCCCGAGCACCACGAGCGGATTTTCGAGGCCTTCACCCAGGCCGACGCGTCGACCACGCGGAAGTTCGGCGGCACCGGACTCGGACTCGCCATCAGCCGCAAACTCTGCAATGCTTTTGGCGGATCGCTGGCCGTGAAGAGCGAGGTCGGCAAGGGATCCGAGTTCTACTTCGACCTCCCCTTCCGCGAGGTGCCGCAGCAGGGAGCCGTGAAACCCCAGCACCGGGTCGAGAACCAGCGCCCGCTCAACGGCCGCAGCGCCGTCGTCCTGACCCGCAATGCCTCGCTCAGCAGCCTGATCCAGACCTATTGCGAGAGTTGGTCGATGAGGGTCCACGTGGCACCGGGTGCAGACGACGCGGTGGTGGGCAAGATCCTCGAGTTCCGCCCTGACATAGTCATCATCGATCCCCTCGTCCTCGGACAGGAGACACGGATGCGGGACTTCGCGGACGGGTTGATCCGTCAGTCCATTCCGGCGCTATTCCTCTCCTCCATCGGAGAAAGCAGCATCCGCATCGACGAGGCATCCTTCCCATTGATCCGGACGCTCTACAAGCCGGTCTCGGAGCTGAAACTCCTGCGCGACACGGTGGCGGTGATCCAGCGCAAGAACGGGATCGAGGTCTCGGAGAGCGCCTTTGCCTCCGAGGGCCGCAGCCTGCTGCCCCGAGGAGGTGATTTCGCCCGCAACTATCCGGCCAAGGTCCTCATCGTCGAGGACGTGATGATGAACCAGAAGATCGCCGGCATGGTGCTGGAGAAACTCGGCTACACCGGCATCGAGTTCGCCAGCAACGGCCGCAAGGGCGTCGAGCGGGTCAACCATGGAGACATCGACCTCGTCTTCATGGATCTGCAGATGCCGGTGATGGGCGGCATGGAGGCCACCGAAGCGATCCGGCAGAACTTCAACCTGCCCCGCCAGCCCGTCATTATCGCGATGACCGGACACGCCCTCGCCGGGGTGCGCGACACCTGTGTGGCCGGTGGCATGAACGGCTTTGTGGCCAAACCGATCTCGCTCGACGACGTGCGCAATGCCGTTGCCGAAGCCTACGAATCGACTGGCCGCCGGGCTGCCCCCGCTCTCGCCTGAGAGTTCACTGCATCGGACCAGTGAACTCGAGCCCGAGCGACCAGGTCAGCAGCGCCCTGCTGTCCTCCTGCACCTGCGGACGCGCGCTCTTCAGCACCACCGAGATCCGGTCCTTGCCGTCGATACTCGCACTGCACACCAGACAGTTGCCGGCGGCGTAGGTGAAACCCGTCTTCATGCCGTTGCAGCCCTCCATGTCGGTCAGGACGCGGTTGGTGTTGTAGAGCGTGTAAACCCGGCCGTCGTTGAAGACGAAATCGTAAGTCTTCGAGCAGACCATCGCGCGGATGTCGGGATTCTGATAGGCCTCGAAGGCGGCGATGGCCATGTCGCGGGCGGTCGAATACTGGTCTTCGGCGGGCAAGCCGTGCGGATTGACGAAGTGCGAATCGGTCATCCCGATAAAGCGGGCAAAGGCATTCATCTTCTTCGCAAAAGCCTCGATGCTGCCGGCGTTGTCGATCGCCAGGGTCGCGGCGATGTCGTTGCCACTCTTGACCAGTAGGGCGGTGAGGAGCTGGCGCCGTGGATATTTCTCGCCCGGCTTCACGCCGACCACGGTGGGCTCGACCTCGAGCACCTCCTTCGGGATTTCGGCGAGCTGGTCGAGATTGCCTTCCTGACAAACCACCAAGGCGGTGACCAGCTTCTGGGTGCTCGCCACCGGCACGCGGATGTCGGCCTGCTTCTTGTGGTAGAACTGCATCGTCGCCCCGTCGAGAACCGCGGCATACTGACCATAGATCTGCGGAGGCGGCGGACCGTTCCAGGTCTGCGGAGGAGGCAGCTTCTCCCGGCGCTTCACGATCTCCTCGCGCAGTCGCATCAACTCCTCGAGGGAGCTGAGATTCTCCTCGCGGGCCTTGGCCTGCTTTTCACGCTCGTCGATGGCCTCCTCGCGCGCCGCCGCCGCGGCCTCGCGTTCGCGCAGACTCCGCATCCGGTGAGAGAGCTGGTCGGCCAGCTTTTCGAGAATCTCGATGCGCACCTTTTCCTCGTCCGAGACGGTGGGTGCGGCTTCTTGGGCCCGTGCGGCGGGGGCGGCTCCCGCCGCCAGCCAGATCGAGAGCAAAATGGCGTGTTTCCGTCGCGACATCGGTCGGCTCCTGCAAAATCGAGATACAAGACGGGCCGGAGGCCGATTGCAAGAGCGGAATTCAGATGCGACGCCCGACTTTTTCACCGCAGGGACCATTTTCGCTTTCCCCACCGGCTGGAACGGGCAAAATTCCGCCCCACCCGTTTCCACCCCCCCGAACACCGATGAAGATCATTGCCATTGCCAACCAGAAAGGCGGCGTTGGAAAGACCACCACCTCGGTGAACCTCGGGGCTTGCCTCGCGGAGCGTGGGGTCCGGGTCGTCGTTCTCGACCTCGACCCGCAGGCGAACTCGACCAGCGCCCTCGGTTTCGTGCCGGGCGAGCATCCCAGCATCTACCAATCGCTGATTGGTGGCGGCGACGTCGCCAGCCTCGTGCTCCAGACGAAATATCCGAACCTTTCCCTGATCCCCTGCGACATGGACCTCGCGGGCTGCGAGATCGAGATGGCCCGGGAGGACGACCACCTCGTCCGGCTCCGCAACCTGCTGGCTCCCTTCAAAGCCACCTACCCGGCCGACTACGTGCTGGTCGATTGCCCTCCCTCGCTGGGGGTGCTGATGACCTCCGCCCTCGCCGCCGCCGATGAGTTGATCGTGCCGCTGCAGTGCGAATACTTCGGTCTCGAGGGCCTCTCCAAGATTGTCGGCGTCCACCAGCAGATCCGCGACTCGGGTGCCAACGCCGAAGTCGTGCTGGAAGGCATCGTGATGACCATGGCCGACAGCCGCACCAATCTCTCCGCGATGGTCATCAACGACGTGCGCGAGTATTTCCCCGAAGTCACCTACGAGACCGTCATCCCGCGGAACATCAGGCTCGGCGAAGCTCCCAGCTACGGGCAGACCATCATCGACTACGCCCCGACCTGCACGGGTGCCACCGCCTACCGCGCTCTCGCCGACGAGTTTCTCAGGCGGCATGCGTGAGGAATGGGTCAAGAGTCAGGAGTCATGGGTAGTACGGTTTGCTCTCACTCATGAGCCGGTGACTCATGACCCATGGCCTGCTGAATTTTTCTGAAAAACCCCGGAAATGGGTTAAATTCCCGCCTTTCTCTCGCACCTCACCCCCGTCTTCATGGTCAAGTGGCTTCTCAAACTCATCGTCGGCAGTCGCAACGCTCGCGTCATCCGCGGCATCGCTCCGATCGTCGTCAAGATCAACGAAATCGAGAAGTCGCTCCAGTCCCAACCCGAGTCCGTGTTGAAGGAGAAGACCGCCGCGTGGAAGGCTCACCTCGACCGCTACGGCTTGAGGGTCGAAAACTTCAGCGAGCGCATCCTCAATACCCACGCCGAGGACGAGAACCGCGCCCTGCTGCGCTCCTGGGCGGCCCGCTTCGAGGCCCTCGCCGGCGAATTCCGCCGCGCCGCCTCCTTCATCAGCGTCGCCGAAGCGGAAAAGCTCTCGGCCGATCAGGTGGTGTCCCGCATCCTCGAAGCACAGCGGCTTTTCCATGAGCTGAAGGACGAGTTCCCCGCCGCCCGCGCGGCCTATCTGGAACAGATCCTGCCCGAGGCCTTTGCCGTCGTGAAAAATGCCGCGCGCCGTCTTTGCGGCACCGAATGGCTGGTCTGTGATCATCCGGTGAAGTGGGAGATGGTTCATTTCGACGTCCAGCTCATCGGCGGCGTTGGTCTCCACCGCGGCATGATCGCTGAAATGGCCACCGGCGAGGGCAAGACGCTCGTCGCGACCCTGCCCGTCTTCCTCAACGCCCTCACCGGTCTCGGCGTCCACGTCGTGACGGTGAACGATTACCTCGCCCGCCGCGATGCCGAGTGGATGGGATACCTTTTCAAGTATCTCGGACTCACCGTGGGTGTCATCCAGAACGACCTCCGCGGCGAGCTGAGGCGGCAGCAGTATGAGCAGGACATCACCTACGGCACCGCGAGTGAGTTCGGATTCGACTACCTCCGCGACAACGGCATGGCGCAGGAGGCCGGCCATCAGGTGCAACGCAACCATTACTTCGCCCTCATCGACGAAGTCGACTCCGTCCTCGTGGACGAAGCCCGCACGCCGCTCATCATTTCCGGCCCGGTTACGGTGCGGCAAGACCAGCAGTTTGATCTGTACAAGACCCAGATCCGCGATCTTTACCGCAAGCAGACCCAGCTCTGCAACGACCTCGCCAACGAGGCCAAGAAGCTCCTCGACGAGGGCAAGACCACCGAGGCGGGCAATGCCTATTACAAGATCAAGCTCGGCATGCCTCGGAACCGTGCCCTGCTCCGGGCCATGGAAAACACCGACGTGCGCCGCGCCGTCGAAAAAGCCGAGCTCGACTTCTACCGCGACCCGCAGAAGACCGCGCTCTTTGAGTTGAAGGAAGAGCTCTACTTCACCCTCGACCCCAAGGCCCACGAGGCCGAGCTGACCGAGATGGGCCGGCAGTTCCTCAGCCCCGGCGATCCGCAGGCCTTTGTGTTGCCCGATCTCAGCGAAGCCTTTTCGGCCATCGATGGCAACGCCGGCCTGACCGATACCCAAAAAGCCGGAGCCAAACGCGAGTTGCAGCAGCAAATGTCGGCCCAGGCCGAGAAGATGCACACCATCTCCCAGCTCATGAAGGCTTACACTCTTTATGAGAAGGATGTCCACTACGTCGTCGAGGACAACCGCGTCATGATCGTCGACGAGAACACCGGCCGGAAGATGCCCGGCCGTCGCTGGTCCGACGGGCTTCACCAGGCCGTCGAGGCCAAGGAAGGCGTCACCATCGAGGGCGAGACCCAGACCTACGCGACCATCACGATCCAGAACTACTTCCGCCTTTACCAAAAGCTGGGTGGCATGACCGGCACCGCCGAGACCGAGGCGGCCGAGTTCCACGACATCTACAAGCTCGAGGTCCTCGTCGTCCCGACGAACCGCCCGATCGCCCGGAAGGATCTCAACGACAAGATCTACAAGACCCAGCGCGAGAAATTCAAAGCGGTCATCGATCTCGTCAAAGAGCGCCATGTCGAGGGCCAGCCCATCCTGCTGGGCACCGCGAGCGTCGAGTCCTCCGAGATTCTCTCGCGCATGCTCCAGCGCGAGAAGATCCCCCACTCCGTGCTCAACGCCAAATTCCACCTTCAGGAAGCCGAGATCGTCGCCCGCGCCGGCCAGGCCGGGGCGGTCACCGTCGCCACCAACATGGCGGGTCGCGGTACCGACATCAAGCTCGGTGCCGGCGTGCCCGAGAAAGGTGGCCTTTTCGTGATCGGCACCGAGCGGCACCGCAGCCGCCGCGTCGACCGCCAGCTCCGCGGCCGTTGCTCCCGTCAGGGCGACCCCGGCATGTCTGTTTTCTACGTCAGCTTCGAGGATGATCTGATGATGCAGTTCGGCGCCGCCGAACGCATGACCAAGATGATGGAGCGCTTCGGCCTCGAGGAGGGGCAAGAGCTCGAGCACCCCTGGCTCAACAAGTCCGTCGAGAATGCCCAGAAGAAGGTCGAAACCCGCGACTACCTCGCCCGGAAACACATCCTCGAATACGACGACGTCATGAACAATCAGCGCGGCGTCGTCTACGGCTACCGCAACGAAGTGCTCAAGACCGAGGATCCCCATTCCCTCGTGCTCGAAATCATCGAGGACGCCATGCCCAAGCTGCTCGGCGATTGCTTCGACCCCGAACTCGGCCGCCTCATCCCCGAGGCCGTCCTCCAGGTCGTCAACACCCACTTCCCGCTCGGCCTCACCGCCGCGGACGCCGCGCTCGACACCCGCAGCGACGACGAGAACCTCGATTTCATCGTCGACCAGGTGAAGGCCGCTTATGAGGTCAAGATGAGCCACGAGGATCCCGCCCGCGGCGAGGACCTCGAGCGCTGGGTCATCCTCCACAGCATCGACCAGCTCTGGCAGGAACACCTCTTCGAGATGGACAGTCTGCGCGATTCCATCAGCAACTACCGCTACGCGCAGAAAGATCCCCTCGTGGAGTACAAGCACCACGCCTACGAGCTTTTTGTCGGGCTCATGGACCGCATCAAGACCGAGGTGCTCGGCAATCTCTTCCGCACCACCACGATCCGGCCGGAGGATTACAACCGCGTCCTCCGCGGCATCCAGATGAGCCGTCCCGACGTGCTCGCCGCCGGCAACGCCGAGGTTCCCGCCGCCCCAGCCGCCGCACCCAAACCCGAGATCCAGATCCCGAAAACTCCGCAACGCCGCGACCTCCCCAAGGTCGGCCGCAACGATGCCTGCCCCTGTGGCAGCGGAAAGAAGTTCAAATCCTGCTGCGGGAAGTGATGCGCCGCAGGCGGCGCGTCGAGGCTCATCCTTTCTCCAGCTCCGACCGCCGATGACGACCATTCTCATCCTCTGCGCGGTCGGGATCGCGGCCATTCTCGCCGAACTCGTGCTGCCCGGAGGGGTCTTGGGCATCATCGGGGGCCTGTGCCTCGTCGGTGCGGTGGCGGTCACCTTCGCGACCTTCGGGACCACCGCTGGAGTTGCCGCCAGCATCGCCCTCGTCCTGTCGGGCCTGATTGCTTTCGTCGAATGGATGCGGTGGTTCCACCGCCTCCCCTTCACCCGCGATCTCGTGCTCCACCAGACCAGCGGATCGAAGGAAGCCGGGCAAATCAATCTCGTAGGACGCACCGGCTCCGCCTTGACCGACCTCCTGCCTTCCGGCCGCGTCGAAGTCGACGGAGAGAAATTCGATGCCATCGCCGAAGGGCCCTCCATCCCCAAGGGTTCCACGGTCCTCGTTACCGGAGTCAGCGGACCCAGTTTGGTGGTCCGAGTGCCAACTCCCTGAGCGGCAATGACCCTGGCCGGGTGAATCTCGCGATCCAAGCGAGTCATTTTCGCCAAAATCGCTAACTTGGCACGGCTGATGCTAACCTCGATTTTTGTCGGGGCGGAGGTCCCGGCATCACCTCAACCCTATCATTCGGAAAGCCCTATCATGAATCGATCATCGCGATTGAAACGTCTTCTTCTCTCTTCGGCACTGCTGCTTGGCACCGCCGGCAGCCTCTTCGCCGAGGACGCCGCCCCACCCGCACCCGACACCGGTGACACCGCGTGGATGCTCACCTCCACCGTCCTGGTGCTGCTGATGACCCTCCCCGGCCTGGCGCTTTTCTATGGCGGTCTCGTTCGGGCCAAAAACGTGCTCAGCGTCTTCGTCCAGTGCTTCGTGATCGCGGCCCTCATGTCGGTACTTTGGGTGGTGTTCGGTTACAGCCTCGCCACCACCGGTGAGGGCCCCATCATCGGAGACCTCTCCAAAATGTTTCTGAAGGGCGTTGAGGCCGAGACGCTCAGCGGCACGATCCCCGAGAGCGTGTTCGTCACCTTCCAGATGACCTTTGTCATCATCACCCCGGCCCTCATCGTCGGCGCCTTCGCCGAGCGGATGAAGTTCTCCGCGGTGCTCATTTTCACCACGATCTGGACGATCCTTTCCTACCTGCCGATCTGGCACATGGCCTGGGCGGTCAACATCGGCCTCTTCTCAAAGTGGGGCGTGCTCGACTTTGCCGGCGGCACCGTCGTCCACATCAACGCCGGGATCGCCGGTCTTGTCGCCTGCATCATGGTCGGGAAGCGCAAGGGCTTCGGTGCGACCGCGATGCATCCGCACAGCGTGCCTTTCACCGTCATCGGTGCCGCCCTCCTCTGGGTGGGCTGGTTCGGCTTCAATGCCGGTAGCGCGGTGGCTGCGAACGGCTCGGCCGGCTACGCCATGCTGACCACCCAGATCGCCACCGCCACCGCCGTCCTCGTCTGGATGCTGGTCGAGTGGATCGTCACCAAGAAGCCCACCGCCGTCGGTGCCGCTACCGGTGCCGTCGCCGGCCTCGTGGCCATCACCCCGGCCTCGGGCACTTCGACCGTGGTCGGAGCCCTCGTGATCGGTGCCGCATCCGCGGTGATCTGCTACCTCTCCGCCACCACTCTGAAGCGCGCGCTCAAGTATGATGACAGCCTCGACGTCTTCGGCGTCCACGGCATCGGCGGGATCGTCGGCGCCATCCTCACCGGCGTCTTCGTCCGCGGTGGTGCCGCTGACGGCCAGGTGCTGATCCAGATCAAGAGCGTGCTCGTCACTGCCGGCTGGAGCGCCATCGCCGCGTTCATCGGACTCGCCATCGCCAAGTTCACCGTCGGCCTCCGCGTCAGCGAGCAGGACGAAAACATGGGTCTCGACACCACCTCCCACGGGGAAACGGCCTACACCGCCTGATTCTCCCTTCCAACCGGATCCTCCGCGATCCGGCCCCACAGCACGAGCGCCGTTCCGGGTCACCCCGGAGCGGCGTTTGTCTTTTCCAGGCCCGATGCCGCCGTTGCAGATCCGCCGTCATCGCTTACAACTCGCTTCCTACCCCCATCCATTCCCATGCGTCCCCTGCCGATCCTGCTCTCCCTCCTTGCCACCACCGCCCTCGTCGCCGATTCCGATCGACTGCCCCGCGTCCCCTCCAAGCCGCTGGGGGAAAAAGGCGAGCTGCTCTTTTCCGACGACATGAATGGTTCCGATCACGACTCCCGCTGGCACCGCGTCGTCGATACCTTCACCTTCGAAAATGGCGCGCTCAAGGGCACCCAGACCCGCGTCACCGACCAGCCCTCACCCGACGGAAAGTCGGTGATCAAAGCCCACGCCGCAGTCTATGGACTGGAACTGCCGACCAAGGACAGCATTGTCGAGGTGAAGATGCGCTTCGACGGAGCCACCATGATGGACGTCGAGTTCGATGATCGCAAATTCACCGGCTCGCACTACGGACACCTCTGCCGCGCCCAGATCCGCCTCGACAAGGTGACCATCATGGACGAGCGCGAAGGCAGTCAGAACGAGGAGATCAAGGCCATGCGCGATGATCCGTCCAAGAAAGACGAAGTCGCCAAACGCATGGCTGGCACCAGCGCCACCTACCCCGTCAAACTCCAGGCCGGCAAAGAATACCTCGTGACCGTCGAGACCGTCGGCGATGAAATGCGAGTCCTCATCGATGGTAAGGGCGTCGCCTACCTCCAGTCCCCCGGCATCGGCCACAAGACGAAGTCGAAGATCGAACTCGGCGTCGCGGGCCAGAGCGGTTGGTTCGACGACATCAAGGTCTGGAGCGCCACGCCGCGGAAGTGAGGTTCGGACCAGAGGGTCGCAGAAGCCATTTTGACCAAAGGCCTGATTGCACGGAGACTGAAATCCACCCGTGCATCTCTACCTCCACATCCCCTTTTGCCATCGGATCTGCCCCTACTGTGGGTTCTACAAACACACGCCCGGCAAGCTCGCCAACCGCGACTTCGTCGAAGCGATCCTGACGGAAGCCGGACGCCGCGCCCCCGACGACTTCGCGCCGGAGACCGTGTTTTTTGGTGGTGGCACCCCCACTCTGCTCAGCCCAACACTGCTGGAGCGGCTCCTCCGCGGTCTGCAAGAGCAGCTTGATCTGGGAAAGGTGCGCGAGTGGACGATCGAGGCAAATCCGGAGACCTTCGACCTCGCCAAAGCCACCTTGATGCGCGAGCTCGGCGTGGATCGCATTTCGCTGGGAGTGCAATCCTTCCAGCCCGGCATTCTCGAGACCCTCGGCCGCGAGCATGACGCCGGCGACGCCATCGCCGCCTTCCACACTCTGCGCGAGGCCGGTTTCGCCAACCTCAGCGTCGACCTGATGTTCTCGGTTCCCGGTCAAGACCTCGATCTTTGGGAGCGCGATCTCACCACCGCGGTCGGACTCGCACCGGAGCATCTCTCCGTCTACAACCTGACCTATGAGGAAGACACCGAGTTCCTCAATCGTCACCGCCGCGGCGAATTGGATGCCGATGAAAACCGCGACGCCGACCTCTTCCACACGGCCATCGACCGGCTCGAAGGCGCGGGCTACGCGCACTATGAGATCTCGAATTACGCCCGCCCCGGCTTCGAATCGCTCCACAACCAATCCTACTGGCACGGCGCCGATTACCTCGGACTCGGCCCCGGGGCGGTCAGCACCATCGCCGGCGAACGCTCCCGCACCCTGCCCGACACCGCCGCCTACGTCCGCGCGGTGCAGGCCGGGCTCGACACGCGGCGCGAGATCGAGCTCCTCAGCGCGGCCGACCGCCGGCTCGAGACCTTCGCGATGCGTCTGCGCACCCGCGAAGGCGTGCCGCTCGACTGGCTGCCCCGACTCGACCCTCTTGGGTCTCTCATCGAAGAGGGTTTGGTCAAAATCAGCGGAGACCATGTCATCCTGACCCGCAGCGGCAAGGCCGTCGCCGACCCGATCGCCGGCCTTTTGGTTTAGGCCGCGAGGCGCATCTGCGTCTTGCGGAAAGGCTCAACGGCGCGCTAGGCTCCCGGCATGGCCAAGTCCACGCCCAATACCCAGCCCCTCCGCATCGCCCCCGGGCAAAAAATCAGCCTCTCCGATCTTCCGACCAACGCGGACGATCTTTATCCCATGTCGAAGGAAGAGGGTGAGAAAGCCTTCAAGGATCTCGCGAAGCGGATCGACGAACTGCAGACCCGTCTTTTCGCCGAGGGCAAACACCGCCTCCTCGTCGTCTTTCAGGCGATGGACACCGGTGGCAAGGACGGCGCTATCCGGAATGTCTTTGATAAGATGGATCCCCAGGGCATCCGGGTGGTTTCCTTCAAGCGGCCCAGCCCCGCCGAGTTGGCCCATGATTACCTCTGGCGTGTCCATCGCGAGGTGCCGGGCAACGGCGAAGTCGTCGTCTTCAATCGCAGTCATTACGAGGACATCGTCGCGGTACGGGTGCGCGACATCTTTCCGAAGGCGGTCTGGTCGAAACGCTACGGCCACATCGCCGACTTCGAACGCATGCTCGCCGACGAGGGCACCACGGTGCTGAAGTTCTTTCTCCACATCTCGAAAGCCGAGCAGAAAAAGCGTCTCCAGGCCCGCCTCGATGAGCCTGACAAGAACTGGAAATTCAACCCCGGCGACCTCGACGACCGCGCCCTCTGGGACAAGTTCATGGATGCCTACAGCGACGTCTTCAGCGAAACCAGCACGGAGCAGGCACCCTGGCACGTGATCCCCGCCGACCACAAGTGGCAGCGCGACCTCGCCATCGCCGGGATCCTGGTGCAAGCGCTCGACTCCCTCGGGATGAAATATCCGGCAATCGAGTTCGATCCGAAGAGTATCAAGATTTCCTGACAAAAGCATGAAAATCCCCTCCCTTCTGCTCCTTCTTACCGCCCTACCCCTTACGTCCCACGCCGAGGACACCCGCGCCTGGTTCAAAGGCAACACCCACACCCACTCGCTCTGGAGCGACGGGAACGATTTCCCCGAAATGATCTTCGATTGGTATCGGGAACGCGGCTATGACTTCGTCGGCATGAGCGACCACAACATCATGCAGGTCGGCGACAAATGGATGGACCTCGAGGCCATCCGCAAGCGCCAGAAGGCGGTGGGCCGCGATGCGGTCGCCAAGGCCGAGGCCCGTTTTGGCAAGGATTGGCTCAAACGCGAAACCCGCGAGGGCAAGGAGGGCATCGTGCTGAAAACCCTCGACGAGTGCCGGGCCGCTCTTGAAAAGCCCGACGAATTCCTGCTGCTCCCGGCCCAGGAGATGTCGAATTCCGGACAGAAGAAACCCGTCCACATCGTCGTTATCAACACCGAGACGGTGATCGATCCGATCAAGGATGATCAGCGCACGGCCCGTGAAGTTTTGCGGGCCAGCTTCCAGAAGATCGACGAGTTCGCAAAGACCTCGGCCCATCCCATCCTCGCGCACCTCAACCACCCGAACTTCCAATGGGCCCTGACTCCGGAGGACCTCGCGAATGTCGCGGAGGGGGCCTACTTCGAGGTCTACAATGGCCATCCCGGCGTCAACCACCTCGGCGACGCGACCCGGCCGGGTGACGAGGCGATCTGGGACATCGCCAATACGATCCGCATCGCCGAACTCGGTTTTCCTCCACTCCTCGGCGTTGCCACCGACGACTCGCACACCTATCACGGTGAGGATGTCTCGCCGGGCCGCGGCTGGATCCGCGTGGGCGCGAAGGAACTGACGGGCGACGCCATCGTCGAGGCGATGCAGGCCAAACGATTTTACGCCAGCACGGGTGTGTCCCTCGACTCCCTCAACTTCGATCCTGACAAAGGCACCCTTTCCATCGAGATCACGCCGCAGGAAGGCGTCGAATACACCACCCGCTTTATCGGCACGCGACGCGACTATGATGCCACCGCGGAAAAGACGGGAATCGGTGAGGTCTTTGCGGAAGTCGCCGGCACGAAGGCCACTTTCCAATATCCCAATGATGCCCTTTACCTCCGCGCCACGATCACCTCTTCGCGCAAGCATCCCAATCCTTCCTACGAAGGACAAGTGGAGCAGGCCTGGGTTCAGCCGGTGACCAAAGCTCACTGAGGCCGCCCCGCGGCGATCACCTCAATCGCGAGGCGATCCGGTTTGCCGAGTTCGGTGCGCGGCAGGGCATCGAGGGAGATCACGCGCGCGACCTGCTCGATGGGCGGCAGTCCCGCGTTGAAACGATCCAGTGACCCAAACCCGTCACCCTCCGCGACGAGCACCAGTTCATTGCCCCGCCGCGGTTCGGGCACCGCGACGACCAAGCCAACGATGCCGAGCACGGCGAGCCGGTCGTTCAGCATCGGCAGCGAAACGAGCTCACCCGAAACCTTCACCGCACCATCCAGCCGGGAGAGAAAGCGCAGGGCGCTCCCCTGCAGTTCACAGGCATCGCCCGTCGCCATCCAGCCCGCCTCGTCGCATGCGGGCTGGAAGATCCATCGTCCCTCCACCTGACTCACCGTGCCCTCGCAGACCGCCTCGCCCTTCAACCAGAGTCGCCCCTCGGCATCAGTGCGCGCCTCCCACAGAGGCAGCAGCGGCAACCACTCGGGATCGCCGATGAGGTTCGTCGCGACCTGGGAGGCGGTCTCGGTCATGCCATAGGTCGGCCACACCGGCCAGCCGAGTGACTTTGCCTGTTCCACCAGCCCCGGGTCGATCCGACCGCCGCCGAGGAACAATCCCCGCAGCGTTGGCGGTGCTGTTGCTCCCACCCTGACAAGATCCCAAAGATGCGTCGGAGTCAGGGAGGCCAGCGTCGCCCGAGCTTCCTCGATCGAGGAGAGAAAGGTCGATCCATCACGGGTCCAAGCATCCCAGGCCATCGGCGCGACCTTCGCTCCGCTCACCATAGCCCGGGCGTGGATCCCGATGCCGCCAACGTGGAAGGTCGGAAGGTTTCCCAGCCAGACATCGTCAGCCGTCAGCCCGCAATGGGCGTTGACCGCCCGCGCCGAGGCCAGCACCGCCGCCTTCGACAGCACCACGAACTTCGCCACGCCCCCGGAACCGGAGGAGGCGAGCACCAGGCCCGAGCGAATCCCGCATTCCTCCGCGAGAAACTCCTGCAAGCCTTCGGCCTTGACGCCACGCCGCGGATTGAGCCGCAGGTCGAGAGACTCCGACTCCCACCAAGCCTTGGAACTCAGCTCAGGCGCTTCCATGGCAGGGACTCGAGGAGTTCGTCAAAACCGAGCCCGGTGCCCGGCGGCGGAACCAAACGCGGTCCGTCGGTGCCCAATTGCTCGAAAAACGGATCCGGTTCAAAACAACGATGCGTCAGCAGCCCACCCTCTGACATGCGGTCTCCCTGGTTGGCTTGCCACACCGTGGCCTGGTGGGCGGCCCAAAGCTGGCCGAGCGCATGGTCCATCGAAGAGGTCACGACGAATCGGTCCGGTGAGGGAGGTAACCACTCGCCTGATGCCGGTTTGATCACCGCCCAATCGCCCGGTCGATGACGCCGCTCCGCGTCCCGGTCGGCCGCGATGGGCACGCCGGCAACGCGCAGCCGCTCCCACTGGCTCTCCGACCAGGGCACCGGATCCTCGACAAACTCCACGGCTTCGCGACACGCCCCCAGCGAAATCCAGTAGGCGAGGAACCCGCTCTCATCGAAACTTTCATTCGCATCAAGCCTCACGCGGAAACCGAGGCGGACCCAGTCGACGATCTCGGAAACCAAAGCCGGCCCGATCTTGAATTTCACCGCCCGGAATCCCGCTTCCCAGACCGCGTCCGGGTCATCTCCGGTCTGCGCCAACCAATGGCTCTCGGGAACCGGACGCTCCAAGAGTGAACGGCCTTCTCGCCGCGCCGCGCCATCCATTTCAGCGCATCGCCGCGCCGATGCCACCAACGCGGATTCTTGTCCTGTCAGGATTCCGCGCAAGTGCGCGTCGAGGGAATCGTCGCCGAGTTCCGGCCAGGGCTGGAGGCATCCGAAACCGTCACCGATCCGCAGGAGAACTCCATCGACCTCGCGGGAGCCGCTCACCGCGTTCAACGGGTTGCGCGGCTTCAACCGGTAGCGCCAGTAGTGCAGGCTCATGGCATCGGGAACACCCGGGCCATAACCGCGAGGGTCGCCGCCACGGCGAAGAGGATCAATTGCAGAGCCCCCAGCGCGAGGAAGCGGTTGTAGACCGGACCCGGCTTGCAGCGAAAGACGGCGAAGGAGAGAATCGCCCCGATCGGCAAGGGCAGCAGACCGATGGCCATCCCGGTCAGGGAATGGGCAAAGGCCACCCCGAGCAGCACTGGCAGGAGACAGAAAACGAGGATCTCGATCCGCGCGAAGGTCTCACCGAATCGCACCGCCAGCGTGCGCTTTTGGGAAGATCGATCCTCATCGACATCGCGCAGGTTGTTGATCGCGATGAGCACACAGGAATAACACCCGCATTGCAGCCCCAACAGCAGGATCCCCCAACCGCCCCATTCCCCGCTCTGCACAAAGTAGGATCCCGCCACCGCCACGAAGCCGAAAAAGGCCAGCACGAACATTTCCCCCAGTCCACGATAAGCAAGCGGCCAAGGGCCACCCGTGTAGCCGAAGGAAAAGTAAAGCGAAACCGCGCCGATCGCGACGATGGGCCAACCTCGCGTCACGATCAGCGGGATCGCGATCAAGGTGGCGAGCAGGCAGAACGCGAGCGCCCCGATCAGGACCGTGCCCGGACGCAGCATCCCGGACGCGGTGACCCTTCTCGGTCCGAGGCGCTTCGCGGTGTCCGCACCTTTCACATGATCGATCGCATCGTTGAATAGATTCGTGGCAATCTGGATGCACAGCGCGCTCGCCAGGGTGCACCAAAAAAGCGCCCACGAGCCGGTGAAGCGATCCCCGTCGACCAGCAGCGGCATGGAGCCCACCCACACCGGCACGATCGCCGCAGGCAGCGTCTTCGGACGGGCGGCGAGGAGCCAGGCCTTCATCAGGGAACCCGTGGAAACTTCGAGAAATCCGGTTTCCGCTTTTCGACGAAGGCGTTCTTCCCTTCCTTGGCCTCCTCCGACATGTAGTAGAGCAGCGTCGCATTGCCGGCGAGATCGAGCAGACCCATCTGGCCGTCGCAATCGGCGTTGAGAGCCGTCTTGAGGCAGCGGAGCGCGAGCGGTGAATGCTCGAGAATCTCTCGGCACCATTTCACCGTCTCCTCCTCGAGTTGCGCGAGCGGGACGACCGTGTTGACCAGTCCCATGTCGAGGGCCTGTTGGGCGTCGTACTGGCGGCAAAGGTACCAGATCTCGCGGGCCTTCTTCTGTCCCACGATGCGGGCGAGGTAGCTCGATCCCAGCCCCCCGTCGAAGGAACCCACCTTTGGTCCCGTTTGCCCGAAGCGGGCATTGTCCGCCGCGATGGTCAGATCACAGACCACGTGCAGGACGTGACCGCCACCGATCGCGTAGCCCGCCACCATCGCGATGACCGGCTTCGGCAGCGAGCGGATCTTCTTCTGCACATCGAGGATGTTCAGACGCGGCACCCCGTCGTCGCCGACGTAGCCGGCATGGCCGCGCACCTTCTGGTCTCCGCCCGAGCAGAAGGCGAGGTCTCCCTCGCCCGTCAGGATCACCACGCCCACCTGAGGATCCTCGTGGGCCAGGTCGAAGGCGACGAGCATTTCCTTCACCGTCTGGGGCCGGAACGCATTGCGCACCTCGGGCCGGTTGATCGTGATCTTGGCGATCTGGCCGTCCTCCGAGGTCTCGTAGCGGAGGTCTTCAAAGTCGTGTCGGGAAATCCAATTCATTCGTCCGGGAGCGTGTTCTCTACGTGACCCTACGTCAACGGGAGTTGTGGAGGACCTCACCAGTTACGACTTCCGCCCCCTCTTCCAGCACCCGATGCCCCACCCCCGGCACAACAACGTGTCGGAAGTCAGGGAACACCGCCGCCATCTCCGCACCGATCCGGGTGAAGCGTTCGTCCTTTTCACCGGTGATCCAGACCACAGGGCCGGCGAATCGACCGAGGCGGCCGCGCAGGTCATCCTGCCGGCCGAGCGACCATCGTTCGAAAGCGGCGGCGATGGCTTCGCGTCGGCTTTCGAGGGCGGCCTGACGAACTTCGAGGGCCGCTGACACTTGGCCGAAGAGCGGCTGGGCATTCCAGGAATCGACAAAGTCCTGCCAGTCCATCGTTCTCGCACGCTCCGCCCAGATTGCGTCCGAACTGCGGCGCGCGATCCGATCTTCGACACAGCAAAGCCCCGGATGGGCGGATATGACCACGGCAGCGCTCCAACGATCGGGATGATGGGCGAGGGCATGCAGGGCGAGTCTCCCGCCAAGCGAATAGGCCGCGAGGACAGGCCGATCGAGTCCCGCGGTAAGCGGACCCGCCAGAGCATCGGCGAAGTCGTCGAAATCGAGACCGACGTGATTCCAGAGATCAATGGCGTGAATGTCAGGGAGTGCGGGCAGTTCCCAGTCGGCGGTGGTGCCGAGATTCCCGTGCAGGGCGACGATCGAGGGCGAGGCGCTCATTTCCCCCATTTCCAGAAAGCTTCGGTCTCGGCCTCATCGGGGATCGCCTCGATCAACACCGTTTCGGGCAAATCGATCGGAAAGGCCTCGCCAGCACGCCAGAGCCGGTATTCGATGCCCCACATCGCTGCCCAGGCCTCGAAGCCAATGCCGTGACGGTTTTCGGTGATCTGTTTTTCCGACTTTTCCATGCCAGCCATGGAGGGCAGGCGCGAAAAGATGCGGCCACCTGCGTTGTTGATCACGACGAAGCGGCGCTTCGCCAGAGCGAGTTGCCCGAGCAAAGCCGGCGCGTTGAGGTCGTAGAGCGCGGTCAAGTCGCCGAAGATGCCCCAGGCTTCATCCTCTCCTTCGCTGAGTCCGAGAAAGGTCGCGACCTGTCCATCGATGCCATTGGCACCGCGGCTGGCGTAGCAGTGCGGGTGCGGTGGGTCGATCGAGGCAAAAAAGTTCCACTGGCGGATCGGCAGACTGTTGCCGAGGTAAATCAGCGCTCCGGCCGGGATCTGGAACGAAAGATCGTGGACCAGCGAAGCCTCCGATTTCGGGAAGCGGAGCAAGTCGCGGCGATCATACCCTCTTGGGTCGCGAACCTGACCCTCTTGAGTCGGTTCATGAACCGGCGGGAAACGATCGATGACCAGGAGCTCCGAGGAGCGGGCGAGGCCGGAAAAAGGCCTCCGCGAAACCGAGAGTACGGGTATGAAGGGGTTTGCCTCCAGATCGCGCCAGAGTCGCAGGCTGGGCACGGAGCCGATGCGCAGCACTTTGCCAGGCAAGGCCGGCTCGCCGAACACGATCAGAGGGGCGAGGTCGGGATCTTCGCGCAGACCACTGGTTGCCTCGGCCCAGACGGGAACCCCGAGATGCCGGAGCATCCAACGAACCGTCTCGCGCCATTCTTCAGGGAGTTCTCCGAGCAAGACCAGCAAACCTTCGCGGTCTTTGCAAAAATCGTTCACCACCTCGAGGCATGCTTCGGGCCCGACCGGGGGTATTGAGATTTTGTCAGGCTCCCAGACTTGGTTCCGATCGGCGGCGACAGGTTCGTCGAAGCAGACGTTGAGATGCAGGGGTGCTTCGCCGGTCCAGTCGGGAAACGCTTCCAGATCGACCGCCGCGGAAACATCAAGGGCAATCGCGTAAGGCCCGAAAATCCCAGCCTGCTCGATCGCCTGGGGAGCGCCGCTGCCGCGGAAGTCCGCGGGCCGATCCGCGGTGACGAGCACCAGCGGCACGCCGCTGTAATGGGCCTCGATCGTCGCGGGGAGCAGCTCGGCCACGGCGGTGCCGGAGGTCGTCAGCACGGCGACGGGTTCTCCCGACCGTTTGGAAAGGCCCAGGGCGAAGAAGGCGGCGGCTCGCTCGTCGAAATGGTGCCAGACCCGGAGCTTCAGATCCTGACATCGCGACAAGAGCGAAGCGACGAGCGGTACGTTGCGGGCTCCCGCGCAGACGACGAAGTGTTCCACCCCGAGCCCGGCGAGGCGACCGAGGACGGCTCCGGCGAGGGTGGCGTTGGGGGTCATACGCCGAGCAAGGACTTCACCGAGTTCCTTTTCAGCGCCAGCTCGCGCCACTCCCGGTCGAAGCGGCTGCCCTCGACGAGGCCGACGCCACTGGGCAGGAAGACGTCGCGTCCATCCCAGGAGAGGTTGCGAATGGCAACGAGGACCTCGAAGCGCCCCGCATGCAGCAGGCCGAAGGGAGCCCCGAAACGTCCGGGCACCTCGAGGCGCTGGCGGTATTCGAAAAGCCGTCGCAGGGCGCCGTCCCCTCTCGGGCAGGCCCCGAGGGCCGGGGTTGGGTGGAGCACTCGGACGAGTTCGTTGAGATTCGTTTTGGGATCGCTCAGCCGGACCCGGAGGCGGGTCAGGAAATGGATCATCGACCCGAGGTCGAGAAGGGTGCGCGGCTCGCGCTCGACGGTGCCAAAAGGCGCGAGCAGGGTCTCAAGGTAGTCGGCGACGAGTTCGTGCTCGCGGATCTCCTTCGGATCGTGGGGAAAGTCGTGAATCTCGTGCCGCGGGGCGGTCCCGGCGAGGGCCATGGTCTCGAGCACCCCGTTTTCCAACACGAAGAGGCGCTCCGGCGTCGCGCCGATCAGCCCGGTCCCCCCCTCGCGGTAACCGTAGCCGCGCAGCGACTCGGGCGCGGCGTTGACCGCCTTCACGAGGGCGGCGGGCTCGCCCCGGTGCAGGATGCCTCGCTCGGTGAGCACAGGGACCGACTTCTTGAGACGCCCCGCCGCGATCTGGGCGAGGATCTCCTCGAAAATCCCGCGCACATCGGTGTCGCCGAGGCCGGACCAGGCGATCTCTGGCAGCGGCGTGGCTCCATTGTCGGGCAGCAGCACGCGCAGGTCGGCGGTCTCGAAACTTCGCGCCGGGATCAGCCAAGGGAGCGGGTCGGATAACTCGAAGTCGTTCCGGTAAAAAGCGACCTCGCCCGACTCGGGGGCCTCCGCGCGCGCCTCGAAGGGGCCGATCCCGCAGAGGTAGCGGCCCGGGGCGAGCTGGATGAAGGCGAAGTCCTGCATGGGAGAGGGGTTTCCTTAGCGTAGAATACGGACTTGGCAAACGCGGGGACGTCCTGCGAGTGATGGTCCCGGGCCCTTTTGCGAGCGGTTTTTGGCATCACGCGATCGCGCCACGCGAAGAAGTCGGGAAATACTTTTTGCGCGGCAAGCGGGCGGGCCCTACGCTCCCAACATGCAAAGAGTTTATCTCGCTTTTGGTTTGGGAATGCAGGAGATGATCGTCATTTTCCTGATCGTCCTCCTGCTCTTCGGAGCCAAGAAAATCCCGGAATTGGCACGGGGAATCGGCAAGGGCATGGGTGAATTCAAGAAGGCCAAACACGAGTTCGAACGTGAGATCCACATGGGCGAAGAGGAAGGCAAACGCGAGTGGGACCGCTCGGCGAACCATCCGAAACCCGGCGATCCTGGTCACGACTGATCCCTCCCCATCCCACCGGATTCCATGGTTCGTCTCCGGACAAAGACCGTCGTGTGCTCCACGGCGGTTTTTTTATGTCTCTGCGGGATACCTGCCGGGCTGCAGGCCGAGGATCCGGAGCCGGTCACGATCGTGGCCTACAACCTGATGAACTATCTCGCGATGGATCGCCGCATCAACGGCGAGGTCGTCGCGAACGCCCCGAAACCGGAGGGTGAGGTCAAAGCGATCGTCGAGGGCCTCACCGCGATCCGGCCCGACATCCTCGGCGTCTGCGAAATGGGCGACGAGACCTACCTCGCTGATCTACAGCGGCGGCTCAAGGAAAACGGAATCGACCTGCCCCACACCGAGATGATCCGCGACTCAGCGGGCTGGAATCGCAATGTGGCCCTGCTCTCGCGTTTCCCCATCGTCGCCCGCCACTCTCGAGACGACTACACTTACGAACTCGACGGAGCGAAGCTGGCCTTCCAGCGCGGAGTGCTGGATGTGAAGATCGCGATTTCCCCGAGCTACCATCTCCGCTACATCGGGCTGCATTTGAAATCGAAGCGCGAGGTCCCCGAAGGCGACGAGACCCTGATGCGCCTGAACGAGGCCCGTCTCGCCCGTGAGCACATCGATCGCATCCTCGAGGTCGAGCCGGGGGCCAATCTGATCGTCGCGGGCGATTTCAACGATCTCCGCAATGAGGCGCCGATCAAGACCCTCCAGGGCGGCTACGGGGGCAAGGGCTACCTGAGCGCCCTGACCCTGTCGGATCCCTACGGCTTCCACTGGACGCACCATTGGTCCTTCGCCGACGCCTACTCGCGATTCGACTACGTCCTCTACGGAAAGGGCCTGAAGGAAGAGATCCTCCGCGACCAGTCCGGCATTCATCATTGGGAGCACTGGGAACGCGCCAGCGATCATCGCCCTCTGGTGGTGAAAATCGTGCCGAAAGACCGGTGATTTACCCGGTTGGAGCCGGCCCCGGAGCTCTCTTACGCCCCGCGAACGCGTCATTTCGCCGAAGTCCCGGAAAAATTACACTTTCCGGATTCCCCTGCCCCTCATGCGAACCTGCCATCGCCTCGTTTTTTTGACCTCCCTCTTCGTCGCCACGGCGCTCTCCGCCGCGGAGTCCGAAGGCCTGCCCGAGGTCGTCAGCTATTACAAGCACGTTCGTCCGGTCTTCCAGGCGAAGTGCCAGGGCTGCCACCAGCCGTCGAAGGCGAAGTCGGATTACATCATGACCGATGTCGCCTCGCTGATCAAAGGCGGTGAGGATGGCGTCTCCGTGGTCCCAGGCAAGCCTGCGGAGAGTCACCTGCTCGAACTGGTCGTGAAGCAGGCGGGCGAGGATCGTCCCGAGATGCCGCCGAAGGATGAACCGCTCACCGAATACGAGGTGAGTGTTGTCACGAAATGGATCGAGCAAGGTGCGAAGGATGACACGCCCGAAAACGCCCGCCAGCGTTACACCATCGCCAATCCCCCGCGTTACGCGGTGCCGCCCGTCGTCACCTCGCTGGATTATTCGGCTGATGGCAAGCACCTCGCCGTCGCCGGCTTCCACGAGGTGCTGCTGCACCGCGCTGATGGCTCGGGCTTGGAGAAGCGTTTGGTGGGTTTGTCAGAGCGGATCCAGTCGGTCAAGTTCTCACCCGACAGCAAACGGCTTGCCGTCGCCGGCGGCCTGCCGGGGCGAATGGGAGAGATCCAGGTCTGGGATCTGGAAAAAGGAGAGCTGACCCTTTCCAAAATCGTCGGCTTCGACACCGCCTATGGGGTGAGCTGGTCGCCGGATGGCACCCTGGTCGCCTTTGGCCTGCCCGACAACACCGTCCGTGCCATCAAGGCGGCCAATGGCGAACAGGTCCTCTTCATGGGCGGACATAACGACTGGGTCCTCGACACCGACTGGTCGGTGAAGGGCGACTTCCTCGCCTCGGTCGGTCGCGACATGACCGCGAAACTCACCCAGACCGCGACCGAGCGTTTCGTCGACAACCTGACCTCGATCACCCCCGGCGCGCTCGCCGGGGGCATCAACACGATCGACCGCCACCCGACCCAGGACCACATCCTCGTCGGCGGTTCCGACGGCGTGCCGCAGATCTACCGGATGAAGCGCGAGACCAAGCGCGTCATCGGCGACAACGCCAACCTCATCCGCAAATACCCGGCGATGAAAGGCCGGATCTGGGATGCCGCCTTCTCCCCCGATGGCAAGACTTTCGCCGCCGTCTCCAGCCTCGACGGCAGCGGCCAGATCCACCTCTACAAGTCGGAGTATGACGCGACGATCACGCCTGATTTGAAGAAGCTCTTCGAAACGGTGCGTCGCGCCCCCGGTCCCGGTGAGAACTACGAACCCGCGCTCGAAGCATTCTACACCAAGGGTGCCGAGCTGATCAAAGGCGTCGAGACCAAGACGGCGATGTATTCCGTCGCCTTCTCTCCCGACGGCACCAGCATCGCCGCGTCCGGTGCCGATGGCATGATCCGCCTGCTCGATGCAAAGAGTCTCGCCGAGAAAAAGAGCTTCGCTCCCATCGCGCTCGACGCATCCTTGCCCGAAGCCAAGCCGAACCCCTCGCTCACCGATCGCAAAAAGGCCAAACATCACCAGACCGTCGGAAGCCTGCCGCAAGACCGGACGGTCACGGCGATCCAGCTTTCTCCCGCCGACCTCGCCTTTGATTCCGCCGAGCGTTATGTCCAGGTCATCGCCACCGCGACTTTGAATGATGGCACCACCGCCGACGTCACCGGCTTCGTAAAATGGGGCGTCGATGGACCGGTCGCCACTGTCACCGAGCGCGGTGTCGTCCGGCCCGGATCCGCCGGCGCAGGCATCCTGAGCGCCGCGCTGGGCGGGATCAGCGTGACCGCACCGGTCAAGTTCTCCCCTGTCGGCGACGCGCGGCATCTTGACTTCGTCCAGGACGTCAATCCCGTCATCACCCGGCTCGGTTGCAACATGGGCACCTGCCACGGAGCCAAGGATGGGAAAGGTGGCTTCAAGCTGAGCCTGCGCGGCTACGATCCCATCTACGACGTGCGAGGTTTCGGCGACGACCACACCGCGCGCCGCGTCAATTTCGCGTCGCCCGACGACTCGCTGATGCTCCTCAAAGCCACCGGCGCCGTGCCGCACGAGGCCGGCCAGCTCACCGATCACGATTCGCGTTATTATCACGTGATCCGCCAATGGATTGCCGACGGCGCCAAGCTCGATCCCCAAGCCGCGCGGGTCGCCTCGATCGAGCTCTTCCCCAAGAATCCCGTGATCCAGAATCTTGGCGGTCGCCAGCAGTTCCGCGTCATCGCCCGCTATGGCGACGGCCAGACGCGCGATGTCACTCTCGAGTCCTACATCGAATCCGGAAACACCGAAGTCGCCGAGCACGATGAATTCGGCTTGCTCCACACCGTTCGCCGCGGCGAGGCTCCGATCCTGGCCCGCTACGAGGGTGCCTACGCCGCCACCACCCTGACCGTGATGGGCGATCGCGATGGCTTCACCTGGAAGACTCCGGAAGCCTGGGGCGAGATCGACAAGCTCGTCGCCGCGAAATGGGAGCGGATGAAACTCCAGCCCAGCGAGCTCTGCACCGACGAGGAATTCGTCCGCCGCGTCCACCTCGACCTGACCGGGTTGCCTCCGACATCCGACAGGGTCAAGTCCTTCGCCGCCGACAACCGCCCCACCCGGGTGAAGCGCGATGCGCTCGTCGATGAACTGCTCAAGACGCCGGAATACACCGATCACTGGACCAACAAGTGGAGCGACATGCTCCAGGTGAATTCGAAATTCCTCGGCGACGAGGGCGCGAAACTGTTCCGCGACTGGATCCGCAAGGAAGTCGAGGCCAACACGCCCTACGACCAGTTCGCCTACAAGATCATCACCGCGACCGGATCGAACAAGGACAACCCCGCTGCAAGCTATTACAAGATCCTCCGCGAGCCCGCCGAGCTCGTCGAAAACACCACCCATCTTTTCCTCGCGACCCGTTTCAACTGCAACAAGTGCCACGACCACCCCTTCGAGCGTTGGACCCAGGACCAATACTATGAGACGGCCGCTTACTTCGCCCAGGTCGGACTCGCCCGCGACGCGAAGAACGCCCCCACCCAGAATCTCGGCGGCACCGCCGTCGAAGGGGCCAAGCCGCTCTATGAAGTCGTCACCGACAAGCCCGATGGCGAGGTGAAACACGACCGCACCGGCGTCGTCACCGCGCCCGAGTTCCCCTACGAGACCCCTCTCGCGAAAGTCGCCTTCACCCAGCCTGACAAACCCACCCGCCGAGAGCAGTTCGGCGCCTGGGTTGTCTCACCCGGCAATCCCTACTTCGCGACCAGCTACGCGAACCGCGTCTGGGGTTACCTGCTCGGCACCGGCATCATCGAGCCACTCGACGACATCCGCGCCGGCAACCCGCCCACCAACCCGCAGTTGCTCGATTACCTGTCCGCGCGTTTCGTGAAGTCGGGCTTCGACATCCGCGCCCTCACCGCCGAAATCTGCAAATCGCGCACTTACCAGCTCTCCATCGCTGCGAACGATTGGAATGCCGATGACGAGATCAATTTCTCCCGGGCCAAGGCCCGCCGCCTCCCCGCCGAGGTGCTCTACGACGCCGTCCATTTCGTGACTGGAGCGATTCCCGACATCCCCGGTGCCGGACGCGGCGTGCGAGCCAGCCAACTCTCCGACGCGAAACTCGACCTCAAGAGCGGCTTCCTCGCCAACCTCGGACGCCCCGTCCGCGAAAGCGCTTGCGAATGCGAACGCTCCTCCGAGCTGCAGATGAGTGCGATCATGGCGTTTTTGTCAGGACCCGCCATCGCCGACGCGATCGGGGCGAAGGACAGCGGCCTCGCCAAGCTGGTCGCGACCCAGGCCGATGACCGCAAGCTCGTCGAGGAGATCTATTTCCGCATCCTTTCCCGCGCCCCCACCGCCGCCGAGATCGACGCGGCCCTCGCGGTGATGAAAGACATCGACTCCGACCATCAGGTGCTCACCGCCAAGGCCGCGAAGGCCGAAGCCGACTGGGTGCCAGTGAAGAGCCAGCGCGAGATCGCCCGGCTCCAGGCCATCGCCAAGGCCTCGACCGAACTCGCCGCCTATCAGCCCGAAGCCGCGAAGAAGAAGGCCGAAGGTGAAGCCGCCCAAAAAGCCCGCATCGCCGCCGCGACGAAGGCACTCGCCGACTACGACGCGACCGTGCCCGCGAAATTGATGGAGTGGGAGAAGAGCCTGACGCTTGCGTCGTTCTGGACCCGTTGGACCCCACTCGCCCCGAGCACCGCCTCGACCAATCCACAGAGCGGCATCACTCTCTCGGTGGAGCCGGATGGATCCGTCTTCGCCAGTGGAGCGCCGAAGAATGTCATCTACACCGTGAACATTCCCGTGAAGAACGCGGCCACGCTCAGCGGTCTCCAGCTTGAGGCCCTGCCCGATGAACGCCTTCCCGGCTACGGCCCCGGTCTCAGCGCGAACGGCAATTTCGTCGTCAGCGAATTCAGCGCCGCCTACGTCCCCGCCGGCGGCAACGCCAAGAAGCCGATGGCCCTGAAGTTCAAGGATGCGAAGACCGACTTCATCCAGAAGGATTTCGACGTGAAGAACTCGATCAATGGCCAGGCCGGACGCGATGTGAAGGGCTGGGCCGTCGGCGGCAACGAACGTCAGCCGAACTGGGCGCGTTATCAATTCGACACGCCGCTCGCGATCGATGCGAAGGGCGGCACCCTGACCCTCACGATCCAGTGCCAATACGCGGGAGGCGAATATCCGCTCGGCAAGTTCAAGGTCTGGGCGACCAATTCCGCCGAGCCTCTCGATGCCGGTCTTCCCGCCGACATCGCCACGATGCTCCAGACCGAGCCGAACCAGCGCAACGCCGAAGCCAAGGCCGCCCTCACCTCCTTCTTCCAGAGCCGCAGCAAGGACCGCCACTCCCTCGCCTACAAGCTCTCCAGCGAAAAGAAGCCGCTACCCGCCGACGCGAAGCTGGTCGTCCTCGAAGCTGCGGTGAAAACCGCGGAGCTCCCTATCAAGGAGGATCCCAAGCTGGTCGAACTGCGCCAGAACATGGACTACTCCACCCAACAGGCCGCCAACCGCCGCCTCACCGCCGCGCAGGATCTCGCCTGGGCGCTTGTCAACAGCTCGTCATTTTTGTTTAATAGATAAGCCATTTAGCGATTAGCTATTTTGCCTTTTAGCTTTCCCAATCCGCCACGCAATCATATCAACTCAGCTAAACAGCCCAAAAGCGAATAGCTAACCAGCTACCCAGCCATGATCAGACTCCCCGGAGAAATCGCCAAGGACCTTTGTGATCCGCACCTCAAACCCGGACGCCGCGACTTTCTCCGCATCGGCGGAGCGGGCATGCTCGGGATGACGCTGAACAACATCCTCGCCGTGCAGAAAGCCAGCGCCGCCTCCGGGCTCGCCGGTCGTCCCGGCTGGGGCAAAGCCAAGTCGGTCATCATGGTCTACCTCCAGGGCGGGCCGAGCCACATCGACCTCTTCGATCCCAAGCCGGATGCGCCGACGAACGTGAAGTCGATCTTCAAGCCGATCAACACCTCCGTCGACGGCCTGCAATACACCGAGCTGCTCCCGAACCTCGCCAAGTCGGCGAACAAATACACCACGGTGCGCTCGATGAGCTACACGCCGAACGGGCTCTTCAACCACACCGCGGCGATCTACCAGATCATGACCGGGTACACCACCGACAAGGTGAGCCCCTCCGGCCAGCTCGAGCCGCCCTCGCCGAAGGATTTCCCGAACTTCGGGTCGAACATCATCCGGATGAAGCCGACCGACGAGCCCATGCTCCCCTTCGTCGTGATGCCGCGTCCGCTCCAGGAGTCGAACGTGATCAACAAGGGCGGCACCGCCGGTTTCCTCGGCAAGGCCTACGATCCCTATTACCTCTTCCCCGACGGGGATGACATGAACATGGACAAGATGACGTCGATCCGCGTCGACGATCTCCAGCTTCGTCCCGATGTCTTCTCCCTGCGCCTCCAGCGCCGCGCCAAACTGCGCGACGCCCTCACCGCGCAGATGCCCACGATTGAAAAGGCGGTCGAGGGCTACAACCTCGACGAGTATTATGACAAGGCGCTCAACCTGATCGTCTCGGGCCGCGCCCGCGATGCCTTCAACCTCGAAGCCGAGGATGACAAGCTGCGCGAGCGCTACGGCCGCAACACCTTCGGCCAAAGCTGCCTTCTCGCCCGTCGCCTCGTCGAGGCCGGAACGAAGGTCGTCGAGGTGATCTGGCCCAAGGTAGCGAACAGCGACAACCACAGCTGGGACCACCACGTCGGCCTGCCCAAGCGGATGAAAGATCAATCGGCACCCATGCTCGACCAAGGCTTGTCCGCCCTCTTCGACGACCTCGACGATCGCGGTTTGCTCGAGGAAACCTTGGTCGTGGCGATCGGTGAGTTCGGACGCAGCCCCGAGATGGGCGTCTCCACCAGCGGCAACAGCAACAGCGCCGATGGTCGCGACCACTGGCCCTATTGCTACACCTCCATCATCGGCGGTGCGGGCATCAAGCGCGGCCACGTCCACGGCAAGTCTGACAAGACCGGCTCGGCACCCGCCGAAGATCCAGTCCACCCGACCGAGATCCTGGCGACGATCTACCACACCATGGGGATCGACCCACAGTCCATCGTTTACAACCACCTCAACCAGCCCCGCGAGTTGGTGAAGGCGGAGATGGTGGAGAAGCTGTTTGCCTGATCCGATCGGAAGATGTGCCCCGTCAAAAGGCACCTGTAAGGTTTCCCCCGGGAAATCCACTCACCATCATGAGATTGTTTTCCCTCCCCTGCCTCGCTGCGGCAGGCATGTTCACCGCACCCCTGTTTCTAGCCGCGTGCCGTGAGCAGACCGCCACTGATCCTTCCTCCAACCCGGAACCCGCCAAGATGAGCCAATCCGACTCCCCCGACCAAACCAATCCAAAACACGAGACCGCTCTTGTGGCCGCCGGTTGCTTCTGGGGAGTGGAAGAGATCTTCCGCAAGATCCCCGGAGTGGTCAAAACCACGGTGGGCTACACCGGTGGCACCACCGTGAATCCCACCTACGAGCAAGTCTGCACCGGTCGAACCGGTCATGCCGAGGCCATCGAGGTGGTCTACGATCCCTCGCAAGTGGACTACGCAACCATCCTCGATTTCTTCTTCCGTCTCCATGACCCGACCACGCTGAACCGTCAGCACAACGATATCGGCACCCAGTATCGCTCGGCCATTTTCTACACCAGCCCGGCACAGAAAGAGATCGCCGAACGGGTCAAGGCCGACCAGGCCGGCAAGTTCAAGAAACCCATTGTCACGGAGATCACGGCCGCTTCGGTCTTCTACTCCGCCGAGGACTATCACCAGGACTACCTCGTCAAAAACCCGGGCGGCTACAATTGCCACGTCCTGCGTGATTGAGGGGGCGGTAGATTCATCACGTCGTGCTCGTCAGTGTCTGCTTGAAACGTCGACGCATCGTCACGGCGATCGCCGCGACGGGCATCAAGACCAACAACACCGCCGGTTCCGGCACGGCGGTGAGGGTGATCACTCCATTCGTCCCGCTGCCATACCCGATGATGTACGATCCCTGGACGACGTCGCCCTCCGCAAGCCCGGCAAAGGTGCCCTGCAGGGTTCCGTATTGAGCGATGACATAACTCTCGCTGCCCGTCGCGATTCCGCTTAGGGCCAGCAGCAGGCTGGAACCCCCGAGATCGAGTAACCCGGTCACTTTGACCAGATCGGTGGACTGGCTGATACCCTGGACGAGATCGACCAGCCAGGTGCTCCCGCTCTCGGCGGCCAGACTTCCACTGAAATCGAGGGTCCCGGTGTTCCCGACCGTGCCGGCGGAGAGCGTGCCCCCGCTCCTGACCGTGGTGGCTCCGCCGATGCGCCCGTTCCCGGTCAGAGTGCCGCCACCGTTAACGAAGACGGCACCAGTGGCCGCGCTTTGATTGCCATCGATGCGCAGGGTGCCTCCATTGATCGTGGTCGAGCCGGTATAGGTGTTGTTGCCTTCGAAGATCCAGAGGCCGGCATCCTGCTTCACGACACTGACAATCGGATTGAAGGTCTGGGCGTTGTTCCGGATGATCCCGGCGATGCGGTTCGCCCCGGTGTTCGAGCCACCAACGGTGAGGATGCGGCCCTCGCCCGGTGTCCCTGCCCCGGTATTCACGGCGGTGTTGAAGGAAGGATTGGTGAACTCGACCGCTCCGCTGCCGTTGTTCAGGATCGCGGCACCGCCGGTATGGGTGGCCTGGTTCCCGGCACCGATCTGGATGGATCGGTTGGTGGAGCTACCAGTACCGATGTATTCGAGCGTACCGGTGAGCCCTTGGTTGCCGAGCCGGATGACGGCGGTGGTCGCTCCGGTGCCCAGGCTGCTGGCCTCGCCTTGGTTCGCGAGAGTGCGCGCACGGAGGACGCCGGCATTGACGCCGATCTGGCCGGAGTAGGTATTGTCCCCGCTCAGGTAAAGGGTGCCGGCACCGGCCTTGGTAAAGGTCTGGTTCCCCGACACGACTCCTGAGATGAGTAGATCGACCGGAGCGGCGCTGCTATCCGCGACCGTGAAGGTGCGACCTGCCACGCCGAGATCCATGGCGGTGGAGATCTGGGCCTGCCCGTTCTCAAAGCCAACCGCTCCGGCATTGTAGGTGACGTTGCCACCCAGGGTCAGGATGCCACCCCCCACCGTATCCACGACACGTTGCTCGAGGCCGCCGACGGTGGTGGCCGTGCCCCCGAGACCGAGCGATGCGACGGTTAGATTCCGGCCGTTCAAGTCGATCGTGCCATGGGCGGCTGCACCGCTCAAGTTGACCGCCCCTGTCGCAGGGATGGCCTGATCGACGCCGAGTTGGAGGATGCCGCTGGTGACGGTGGTTCCTCCCGTATGGGTGGCCACACCATCGAGGCGAACCGTTCCCTCGCCCGCCTTGGTCAGCACCCGCGCACCACCGCTCTCGCTGATGTTGCTGGAAATGACGAGTTCGGGGCCGGACACGGCCGGGTTTTCACCCACGGTAACGGTGCGATTGCTGGAAAGCTTGATCTCCCCCCCGCTGATGGTCGCGGTATTGGCGGTGTCATCGTCACCGACGTAGCTGATGTTTCCCAGATCGAGCACGACCGAAGGCCCGAGCAGGAGACGGGCGGTCCCGTTCCCGGCGGTGGCATTCCCGAGAATGATGCTGGCGATGGCCTGGCCCGTGTTGAGCACCTCGAAGTAACCCTGACGAACCTCCAAGGCGACCGCACCGCTGAGCGTGCCGGTCGTGCCGATGCGCAGACCACCCGCCGACACACGGATCACCGGCATGTTTTCGAAAGCATTGCTCCCGGCAAATTCAAGGAGGCCCTCGCCGGCCTTGTTGAAGAGCCGGTTCCCCGAAGAAGGCGCGGAGGCCGTCAGGTTCGCGGTGACGAGCAGGTCGACGTCGAGTCCGGGCGTATCCGCGACCGTCCAGGTGCGGGTGCCGACGACCTGGAGCAGATCGAGAGCACCCGCGCCCTCCACAATCGCCTGGATGCTGTTGGCATTGGCGATGTGGACGAGGTTGCCCGAGGTCGTCAGGACACTGCCGGCGGACACCTCGAGGCGCGCCGCCGAGGTCGCGGTGGCGAGGCCGAAGTTTAGGGTCGTCACCGTCTGTGCGGCGTTCCGGAAATCGAGCGTTCCCTGCCGGATCGTCACCGCCTGGTTGGCGAGGTTCGATCCCGTTCCAATCCTGAGCGTGCCGCCCTCGACGGTAGTGGCGCCCGTGAAAGTGTTGCCACCGGAGAGGATCCAGAGACCCTCGCCCCGTTTCACGAGACTGACCGCCCCCGTATCGTTGTTTTGGATCGTTCCCTGGATCTCGTTGGCATCCGGATTGGCACCTCCCAGGACCAGAACTCTTCCTCCGGTGGTGACGACGCTGGAGTTGAAGGCCGGGTTGGTGAAGATCAAAGCTCCACTGCCTTCGTTCTCGATCACGCTGGTGCTCGTCTGGTTGCCGGTGTTTCCGATCTGAACCTGTCGGTTCGTCGACGAACCGGAGCCAAGGTAGCTCAGCGTCGCGGTGGCATTGGCGCTGCCGATGCGGATCGTCGGATTCGCCGCACCCGTTCCGATCGAACTCGCCGTCCCCGCGTCAGCAAGTTGGGAGACCTTCAACACGCCCGCATTGATCGCCGTCGCACCGCTGTAGGTACTCGCCGTGTGGGCGAGCCACCAAGTGCCGGAATTGCTCTTGGTGAGACCGATCGCCCCGGTATTGTTGTCCTGGATCAGTCCCGCAATCGTGTTGTTGCCGGATTGGTTGCCTGTCAGGGTCAGGGTACGTGCCGCAGCCGTGGCATGCTGCTGGTTGAAGTTCGCGGCAGTGAAGCTGATCGCCCCGGTTCCTGTGTTGCTCAGGGTGGTATTGCGGAGCAGCAGGAAGTCGCGGTTCGTGCCGCTGTCGGCGTCACCGGTGTAAAGCAGAGTGCCATCCGTGTTGTTCGTCCCAACCCGGATCGTTCCATCCGTCGCTCCGGTGCCGAGCGACCCCGCGACCCCGAGATCGGAAAGCTTGGTGATCTCGAGCGTACCCGCCTGGATCGTGACCCGACCAGTGAAGGTGCTGTCGCCGCTCACTTTCCAGAGACCGGCGTCAGACTTCACGAGATTGACCACGCCACCGCCTGCGGTGTTGTTGTCGACGATGGCTCCGGTGATCACTGCACCCGAGACGCTTTCGCCACCCAGCACGAGGTTGCGGGCCACGATCGCCCCGACTTGCGCGACATTAAACGTCGGAGCCGAGAACGCGACCGAGCCCGTGGCGAAGTTGTCGATGTTGGCCGCACCGACGTGGTTCACGCTGGCACCGTTCCCGATCTGGATCTGCCGGTTCGTGGTGCCACCGCTGCCTTCGATGCGGAGTGTGCCTCCCCCGCTCGCATTGCCGATCCGGACCACCGGATTGGCCGCTCCCGTCCCGAGATTGCTGGACGTCCCCGCGTCGGCGATCTGGGTCACTACCAGGGTGCCCGCGTTGATCTGGACCTGCCCGGAGAAGGTGTTGGTCCCCTCGAGTTTCCAAGTGCCGACGTCGGCTTTCGCCAGATTGATGACACCACCGGTCCCGCTGCTGTTGTCGACGATCGTGCCGACGATGGTGCTACCCGTGAGTTCGGTGCCACCGAGGGTCAAAGTTCGGGCAACCGTCACCCCGGCTTGGGCGGCATTGAAAGTGGTGGCAGCGTAGGTGATCGCACCAGAACCGAAATTGGAAACGATGGCACCTCCGGCCCCTCCCACCGCACCGGAGCCAACTTGGATCTGTCGGTTCGTGCTGCCTCCGCCACCTTCATATCGGAATGTCGCGCTGGCGTTGCCGGTCCCGATTCGGATGATCGAAGTGCCGGCCCCTGTGCCCAGGCTACTCGCCGCACCGGCATCGGCCAGGCGGGTGATGACCAGCGTCCCCCCATTGATCTGGACCTGACCCGCAAAGGTATGATCGGCATCCAGCCTCAGCGTACCCGTGCCGGCCTTGACGAGGTTTCGATTCCCCCCCGTCTGGCCGATCACACCCGTCACCGAGACGAGGTTGAGATCCGAGATGTTGAAAGTGCGGTTTCCGTTCAAGATCAGCCCCAGCGCGATGGCGTGTCCCGTCGTTGCCGAGATCCCGAGCGTCACGACGTCGCCGCCGAGGGTGACATCATTCCCAGCGAGCGTGAAGGAGGTCCCCTGCATCGTATTGTCGATCGTGATCCCCGTCGCGGTCACGTTGACGAGATCATTGATGCTGGTGGTAAAGAGCGCGCCGCTCATATTTGCCGGATCAAAGACCAAGGTCGCCGAGCCACTGCTGACCGGCCCGGCCGTCGTCCAGTTCCCGGCCTCGCTCCAGTTTGCGTCAAACGCTCCGCTCCATCTGGACTGAGCCCGGAGCCCGGGCAGAGCAATGAAAAGGACCAGCCAAACGGAGAACGCGATGAGCGACGTACGGACAGTCGAATGTCCATTGATCGAAAAAAGCGGGTTGGGAACCCGATTTTTTGCCGCGAAGACGATGGACCCAAGCAAGTCTCGAGCCCGAAAGAGGAATGGTTGAAGCATGGAGGTGTGGAGGATGTAGTCCCGCGACTCTCCTGGTGGAGTGGGCGCATCGAAGCGTTGTTTGACCCGGACGGGAATCGCCTGCCACCGGCCCAAAAGGCGTTGGTTTCCCGAATCGGGACAGGCCGGCCCGGTGGTTCCGCCTCCGGCTGATACAGGTGGGCGATGGAGCGGCTGTCGTGGTCTGCCGCAGGTGAACCGGTGCGGAACCATTCCCCCTTAATCTCCACTTTTCGAGTGTAGATTGAAAAATATTTACAACCCCGCGAACCACGGCCCGTGAGCGGGATACCCCAATTTGGAGAGAAGCTTCAGCCATCTCACTCCCGGACTTGCGGCATTGCCGCAGGCGAGAAAGAGAGGGTAGACTGGTTCTCAAACGATGATCCGAAGTTTCCCGATCTCCCGGCTCGCATGCTTCCCCGCCATCCTGGTTCCAGCCCTGTCCCCGGCTGCCGGCGAGAAGTTGAGTTTCAACCGCGACATCCGTCCGATCCTTTCGGAGAATTGCTTCGCCTGCCACGGCTTCGACTCGAAGAAGCGCGAAGCGGACCTGCGGCTCGACACCGCCGAGGGCGCGGCGATGGATCTGGGCGGTTACCAGGCGATCGTCCCGGGGGACTTGGAGAAAAGCGAGGCCTGGCAGCGCATTCTCTCAACGGATCCGGATGAGATCATGCCGCCGCCGAAATCGCACAAGACCCTGACGGACGCCCAAAAGAACACTCTCAAGCGCTGGATCGAAGAGGGTGCGGTCTACGAGCGGCACTGGTCGCTCGAGCCACCGGTGAAGCCGGAGGTGACGGCGGGCGGTCCGGCGATCGATGCGCTGCTCGGGGCCGGGCTCGCGGAGGAACAGCTCGCCTTTCTCCCCGAAGCCGACCGCGCCACCCTGATCCGCCGCGTCGCCTTCACCCTGACCGGCCTCCCGCCCACCCTGGCCGAGGTCGAGGCGTTTGACAAGGACGCCTCCCCCGGTGCCTACGAGGCGATGGTGGACCGCTATCTGAAATCGCCGCGCTACGGTGAGGAAATGGCGCGCCACTGGCTCGACGTGGCCCGTTACGGCGACACCCACGGGCTGCACCTCGACAACGAACGCCACATGTGGGCCTACCGTGATTGGGTCGTGAAGGCCTTCAATGAAAACCTGTCTTTCGATCAGTTCACGGTCTGGCAACTCGCGGGCGACTTGCTGCCCGATGCGACAACCGAGCAAAAGGTCGCGACCGGATTCGTCCGTTGCAACGTGACCACGAGCGAAGGCGGGGCCATCGACGAAGAGTATCGCCACCTCTACGCCGTCGACCGCGCCGCCACCGTGACGACGGCGTGGCTTGGGCTCACCGGTGGCTGCGCCCAGTGCCACGACCACAAGTACGATCCGCTGACGACGAAGGACTTTTATTCGCTCTACGCTTTCTTCTACAGCGCCGCCGATCCGGCGATGGACGGAAACATCGCGAAGACCGCGCCCATTTTGAAACTGCCCGCGCCCGGTCAGCAGGAGGCGCTCGATGCAGCCAAGAAGGAAGAGTCGGCCCGGCTCGCCGCGCTCGAGGCCACGCCGCTGCCCGCCTTCGCCGAGCCCGATCCCAAGGCCGCTCCGATCACGCGCGAGCAGGTAATTTTCGACGATCTCTTGTCGCTCGGAATGACCCAACGCAACACTTCGCGGAACGCCCCGGTCTGGCTCGATCGCCCCGAATTCGGCGCGCCTTCGGGACGGCGGGTCCTCGAGCAGGCGAATGGGAAATTTTTCGAACACATTCTGTCACCCGAGCTCGTCCCGGTGACCGTGCCGGAGAAGGACGCGCGTTTTGAGATCTCGGTGCGTCCCGATCCGCTTAGTCCGCCGCAGACCATCTCGATCGTGCTGAACGGTCGCCGGGTCTACTGGGGCGATCCCGCGGGCTTCGAGGTCTACAATGCGGGCAGTCCGGCAAAGGAGGTTTCCATGGGTGCCCTGCCCGAACCTGGAAAGTGGACGACGCTTTCCTTCAATCCCGCCGTGCTCGAGATCGGACCCGACTCGCGGCTCAATACGATCTCCGTGCAGATGGTGGACGGTCGGGTCGCGTGGGACCGCTGTGTCGTGAAGGGTGAACTGAGTCCGGCGAAGGATCCGCTCGCGTCCTTCGCGCTCTGGTGGAAATCGCACGGCAAGAAGACGCCGGCCGATCTGCCAGGACCGCTCGCCAAGACGCTGGCCGATGGTCCTGACAAAACTACTGACGCGAAAGCGCGCGAGGCGCTGCTCGCTTTCTACCTACGCCGGATCGCGCATCCGGCGGACGAATCGCTCGCCGCTCCGCGGATGGCCTGGCATGAGGCTCGCGTCGCGGCGGCGGCGGCCGACGAAGCCATCCCCACGACCTTCGTCTTCAACGATCTTCCCGAGCCGCGCGAGACTTTCATCGCCGAGCGCGGACAATACACGAAGCTGGGCGAGAAGGTCGTGCCGGCCATCCCCGCGAACTTCGGTCCCTTCACCGCTCCAAAAGAGCCGCGCCGCCTCAATCGTCTCGACCTCGCGCAGTGGCTTGTCGGGCCGCAGCATCCGCTGACCGCTCGGGTCACGGTGAACCGTTTCTGGCAGCAGGTTTTCGGCATCGGTCTCGTGAAAACGAGCCACGATCTCGGATCGCAGGGCGAGCCGCCGAGCCATCCGGAGCTGCTCGACTGGCTCGCGGTGGGATTTGTCGAAAAGGGTTGGGACGTGAAGTGGCTGATGAAGGAGATGCTGATGTCCCAAGCCTTCCGCCAATCCTACCGCGCCGATGAAACTTCGCTGTCCCGCGATCCTGAGAACCGGCTCCTCGCCCGGGCTCCGCGCATCCGACTCGATGCGGAGCAGGTCCGCGACAACGCGCTCTACGTGAGCGGGCTCCTCAACCTGACGATGGGCGGTCGCGGCACGCGCACCTACCAGCCGCCGAACATCTGGGAGCCGGTCGGCTATGGCGACAGCAACACGCGTTATTACCTACAGGACCACGGGGCCGCCCTCTATCGCCGCAGCCTTTACATCTTCTTCAAGCGCACCGCGCCGCCGCCGTTCATGACGAATTTCGACGCGCCGAACCGCGAGCAGAGCTGCACGAAACGCGAGCGCAACAATACGCCGATGCAGGCCCTCCAACTGCTCAACGACGTGCAGCATTTCGAGGCGGCCCGAGCCCTCGCCGAGCGGGTCCTCGCCGAAGGCGGCAAAGACGACGCCGCGAGATTGCGCTGGCTTTTCCGCACCGTCCTGAGCCGCGTGCCTGATGAAAAAGAGACCGGTCTTCTCACCGACGCCCTCGCCCAGCAGCGTTACCATGCCGGAGCGGATGCGAAGGCCGCCGCGGCCATCGTCGCGTCCGGCGAATCGGTGCCGAAGCAGGTCGCCCCCGCCACGGAGACCGCCGCCTGGACCATGGTGGCGAACCTGGTGCTGAATCTGGATGAGACCGTGACGAGAAACTGATGATCGGCCAATTCCAGATCCCTTCAGGAATGACGTTCGCGAAGTGTTTCCACGAGGGTGCGCGGTGCGCGGAAATTGGTTCCCAACAGCGCGTCGAGAAGGGAATGAATGTCCGCCAAACCTCGGCAGGCGGCCGCGTCGAGGACTCCGAGTGTTCCCATCACGACCAAGTCGGCGGCCCGGGCAGCGATACGTCCATCCAAGTCGTCGATGAGAAGCAACGTGGCGGATCGGTCGATGCTCAATGCGATGGCAGCGGCTTCTCCCGAGTGGAGGTTTGCGAGGGTTCCGGGGATCTACCGTTCTTCATGATCGATTTTCAGCCAGGACGGTGTTGCGCCGGCCCAGGCTTTCGCGGCATCGGGCGCTGCCGGGTCGCGAAGTTCTTCCACCACCCGGACCGGAACATGGATTTCTTGGTGAATCCCGGGAAGCAGATCGATCGCACCGATTTGGATCAGGTAATTCAGCGGCGAAGTGTTGCTGACCACCATGACGGCTCAACCGTTCCGACCGCGAATCGTTTCGATCTCCGCCAGCACTTCCTCCTCCGGCCAGTCGCGTTGGGCACGGTGTTCGGCGATCAGGTCCTCGAAGGCGATGCGGCTTTCCAGATGGAGCGCCTTCATTGCCTCGGGCGCGCTGACGCGGCCTTCGCGATAGAGACCGCAGACGAAGGTGCGGAGCGATTCTTCTTCGACCCGTCCGGCACCAGAGCCCAAGCGTGCGAGGATGAAGTCGGGAAGCTCGAGGGTCAGGGTCATGACCCAGTGTATCGCGTGAGCCGACGTTTCCAAGCCTCAACTTTTTTTCCCGTCCCGGTATGAACCCCCTTCTCGAACAAGACCTCCTCTACTCGCGCCGGCAATTCTTCGGCCATAGCGGACTGCGGCTCGGCGGGCTCGGGCTCGCCAGCTTGATGGGCCGCGAGGCGTTTTCCGCGGCACCTGCCGCGCCTTCGACCCTGATCCATCCGCCCCTGCCCGGACTGCCGCATCTTCCGGCCAAAGCCAAGGCGGTGATCTACCTGCACATGAACGGCGGTCCGTCGCAGATCGACACCTGGGATTACAAACCACAGCTCGCCGACTGGTTCGACAAGGACATTCCCCCGAGCGTGCAGGGCGGCCAACGGCTCACGGGCATGACGAGCAAACAGGCGCGTTTCCCCGTCGCGCCTAGCCTCTTCCAGTTTTCCCAACACGGCCAATGCGGACGCTGGGTCAGCGAACTGCTCCCGCACACCGCGAAGCATGTCGACGACATCGCCCTGGTGAAGACCGTCCACACCAACGCGATCAACCACGACCCCGCCTGCACCTTCGTCATGACCGGACGTGAGGTGCCGGGCTTCGCCAGCCTCGGCTCGTGGCTCGCCTACGGACTGGGCAGCGAGAGCAATGACCTGCCCGCCTTCGTCGTCCTCACGCCGAACTGGAGTTCGAAAGCCGCGGCCCAGGCCCTCTTCACCCGGATGTGGAACAGCGGCTTCCTCCCCGGAAAATACAGCGGTGTGGCCCTGCGCGCGGCCGGTGATCCGGTGCTGTATCTGAAGAATCCCGACGGCGTCACCCCGACCCAGCGCCGCGCCCAGCTCGACATCCTCGCCGAGATGAACGCGCATCGTTTCGCGAAGCTCGGCGATCCGGAAATCCAGAACCGAATCTCCCAATACGAGATGGCCTTCCGCATGCAGACGAGCGTGCCGGAGTTGACCGATCTCTCCGGCGAGAGCAAGGCCACTCTCGAGAGTTACGGACCCGATGTGCAGAAACCCGGCACCTTCGCCGCGAGTGCGATCATGGCGCGTCGTCTCGTCGAGCGTGGTGTGCGTGTCGTGCAGATCCTGCACCGTGGCTGGGACCAGCACGGGAACCTGCCCGGGGACATCCGCCTCCAATGCCAGGACACCGACCAGCCCATCGGGGCGCTTTTGACCGATCTGAAACAGCGCGGCCTCCTCGAAAGCACCCTCGTTGTCTGGGGCGGGGAATTCGGCCGCACCGTCTATTCGCAGGGCACCCTGACAAAAACCAACTACGGCCGCGACCACCACCCGCGGAACTTCTGCATGTGGATGGCCGGCGGAGGGATCAAGGGCGGGGTCAGCTACGGCGAGAGCGACGATTTCAGTTACAACATTGCGGAGAATCCAGCGCACCTGAACGACATCAACGCCACCATCCTCCACCAGTGCGGGATCGATCACGAGCGCTTCACCTACAAGTTCCAGGGGCTCGATGCGCGCCTGACGGGTGTTGAACACCAGCATCCGATCCGGGAGATCATTGCTTGAGGAGCGGCGACGGGGTCACTGCACGGGCGGAGTGAAAGTGATCAGGCAATCGGGCAGGGCTTCGCGCAGTTTGTCGACTTCGTCTTCGCTGACCCGGGTTTGAGAAAGGTCGAGCTTGGTCAGCCCCTTCAATTCCGCGAACCGGGCAAGACCGCGCCCGGTGATGGCGGTGCGGGAGATAACGAGTTCCCGCAGATCAGGAAGCCCGGAGATTGCGGCGGCGGCATCGTCACCGAAGGCGGTTTGGTCCAGGGAAAGGCTCTGCAATTTCAAGAGTCCCTTGAGCACGACCAGTCCCCGGTCGGTGACCTTCGCTGACGTGATCCGAACCCGAAAGAGTTCGGGGCAGGCGGCGATCGCGGTCAGACCCTCGTCGGTGATGCCGCTGCCGAGGAATTCGGCTTCCCTGATCGTTTTCGCAACCGGATGATCCAGCAACCCTTCGCCGGTGAAGCCAGGCGCGTACTGGATGGCGAGATACTGGACATCGCGCGGTTCCCGGAGATGATCGAGAACGCCATCCGTGACACTCTCAACACCCTCCAGATTGAGGTGTCGCAGTCTCTCGTTGCCGGCGAGAAAGCGAAAGGCTTCATCAGGCAGCTTCGAGAGTTGAGGCCTGACCCAAGCCCACTGCAAGTCATCCAGCCCGATGAAAAGAGCGAAGTCGTCGGCTTTCAGCGGCTTCCGTGGGGAATTGAGACGGTCGAGCCAAAATTCGATCAGCTCAAGGTTCCCTTCCGGCAGGTCTTCGACCTTTTCGACCTTCACGCCCTGGCCGTTTTCGGCGAACACCAGCGAGGCGCCCAGACCAAGGGCACTTTCGGCGATCTCGCGGACGGAACGCCTGACGGGTTCGGCTGCCGGATCAACTGAGTTCGCGGCGGCAGGAGCCATCGACGGGCCCGACGTGGGTGTCGCCACTGGGGGAGTTCCCTCATCGGGTTTGCGGGAGGCGACTTGCTCTCGGAAGGCCCGAACCTCACGGGCGCGTTCGATCTCGTTGCTCCGGGTCAGTTCGGCGACATAAGCATCCAGGGCACCAAGGTAGAGATCGTAAACCGGCCTGGAGGAGATGGCGCGTTTTGCCTCCAACTTGGCCACCGCATCGCGGTAGGTCCGGCGGAGGGACTGCAGGCTCTCGGGCAAGGCGGCATCCAGCGTGGCATCGGGGGGAAGCGCGCCCGTGCTTTCGATCTGGACCTTCTCCGCATCGAGGGCGGTTACTTCGTCGAGATCACCGCGGGTCTGGTCGGCGGCGCGGGCGCGGGCGAGCGCGTTGGAGAGGTAGCTTCGGTTCAGGGCTTCCAAGGCGCTGCGATGGGGTACCTCGGCATCTTTTTCCAGGCGTGCCTTGAAACCGAGCTCCAACTGGATCAAACGAGGATCTGCCGGCTGCACCGGAGCCAACGGTGCCATCTTCGCGGCCGCGGGGGAGCCGGCACGGCTCATCGCCGGATCCGGAATTTGCCCCCCTCCCGGAGTGACGCGGATCCCATGGATCGAGAAGCGCGAATCCCCCTTGGTCTCTCCGCCGATCGTGATGAACTCCTGGCTGAGATTGATCCAATTCAAGACTTGGCCTATCGCATGCCCGGCTTCGTCGAAGATCTGCATGTCGTCGAGCAGGAGGCGGGTACGTACCGCGCCATTGCTCTCCGAGCAGATCATCCGGAACCTCCGCTTCTCCGGACTTAGAATGCCAGGGCCCGAGTGCATGAGCCGTCGATCGGCAAAGAAAAGCTGGACCCCGCCCCGGTCGATCTGAACCGAGATCCATCCACCCGGCACGGGAGTGTTGATTTTGATGTAGGCATTGCCAGAGCCATCTTCGAACGAAGAATACTCCATCTCGAATTCGTGATTCACCCCCGCCACCACCGGAACCACAAAGGCGGGATACGGTCCGTGATTTTCATCGATCACAATCCGACCTTCTTCGATCTTCCACCCCGGCGAGTCCGGATTGCCGAGATCCCGCGGAAACGTAACGCCGGAAAAGAGCGGACCGGCACTCACCGCAGTGTCGGTCACCACCGGCGCGGGAGCGGGCACCTTCGCCACTGGAGCACGTTCCGAGACGGAAGCCGGAGGTTCGGGTCGTCTGTTCTCGACCGACAGCGTCGGAGGAACGGGTGCCACGGCCGACGTTTCGGCGGGAACCGGCACGCCGACTGGGGCGGGTGCGGCCACGACACTCTGGGAAGGAACTTCAACCGGATCTTTCCTCAGAAACAACCAGCCGGTCCCGAGGAGCACGACAAGGGCCCCTGCGATCCCCAGCCAAGCGCCGGCCCCGCGCTCCGCCTTGGCAGGGACGGGCCTGGTAGTCCGGGGCGATGAAGTTTGTGGAGGATCTGGCTCCGTCGCGCGGGGCGGGGCCGAAACCACGGGCGGGGTGGTCGCGATCTCATAGAATGTCGCGCTGATCTCCGAGGCGTTCTGGAAACGGGCCTCGCGATCCGCCTCCATTGCCCGCTCCACGATCAGATCGTAACGCGGGTCGAGGCCCTCGATCAGCGTGGAGGGTGGTTTCCAGGCTCCCCGTGGCACCTTTCCGGTGAGCAACTCATAAAGCATCACCCCCAAGGCGAAAAGATCGGCGCGATGATCCACCTCGAGACCAGACTCAAGCGCTTCGGGAGCAACGTAGTCGGGCGTTCCCATGGCCATGTGGGTCATGGTCAACTTGGTATCGATGTCCCCGGCACCAGTCAATTTGGCGAGGCCGAAATCAGCGATCTTTACCTGCCCCTCCAGGGTGATCATGATGTTCGCCGGTTTGATGTCGCGATGCACGATGCCGCGCGCGTGGGCATACTGGAGGGCGTCGCAGATCTGGCTCATCCAACCCGAAACATGATCAATGGTCAGCCCGCCGGCCCGGATGATCGAATGCAGGTCGGCGCCCTCCACATACTCCATCACAAAGTAACATTGCCCGTCGGCCGATTGGCCGAAGTCGAAGACCGAGATGATATTCGGATGACTGAGGCGAGCCATCGCGCGAGCCTCCCACTGGAAGCGCTCGGCGAACCGGAATCCGTCGGACGCATCCTCGTCGGCGGCCAGTGCGGCAGGCAGGATCTTGATGGCGACGAGACGATCTAGGCTTTTCTGACGGGCCTGATACACGGCCCCCATGCCCCCCTGCCCCAACATGGTGATGAACTCGTAAGCGTCGAGAATCTGATCGAGTTCCGCTGGACTCGGAGGAACAAAACCGTTGTTGCTGGACTGTTGACTCATCGATTGCCCGCCTCACCGAAGATCGGACCATAACATCGGTCGTTCCGGGGGGACAACCGAAATACGAAGGTTCAATCCACCGCCTCTTCCAAAGCCTCGCGACCGAGCCGGTGCGCCTCAATAGCATCACGTTTGGCCGTCGAACCCTCCTCGACCGCTTGTTCGAGGACAAGGTGGGGCTTGATCCCTCGATCATTCAGAACGGTAAAGAACCGGTGGTAGCCAATGTCGCCATCCATCGCGAAAGATTCGGTCCAGATCCCGCCGACGGACTGGCGCAGATGGAGTTCGACGATGCGATCGTGATAATGCTCCACCACATCGAAAAGCGCGACCTGGGAATTGCCGCAGCCGCGGAAGATCCAGTGCGCGTCGAGGCAGAATTTGACGTGCTCGGCGCTCGTGGAGGTGAGCATATGGTGGAACTCGCGCCCGCCCTCGCGCAGCTCGATGTCATGGTTGTGATAGGCGAGCACGAGGCCCCTCTCAACGAGTGTGGCGCCGAGACGATCGAGGTTGGCGGCCTGGGTTTGCAACTGGGCATCGCTTTTGTTTTCCGGCCCGCCCCACCGGATCGGCGAGGGATTCGTGACGATGATGCGGGTTCCCAGTTCCTTCGCCACGGCGGCGATGGCGAGGACGGAATCGATGCTCTTCTCCGCCTCGTGCTCCTCGTGCAAGAGGGTATTCACATAGAGCGAACGCATTTCGAGACCATGCTTCTTCAGGCGATCCCCGAGGCCCTCGAACTCCTCCAGCTTGAAAATGGCGGGCTCGTAGCCGGTGATGCCGGTGGAGGCGATGCGGCCGAGGAGATCGTCGGAATGCAGCGGCCAGTTTTCACCAAGACGCTTGGCGAAGGTGCCCCAGGGATAGGTGTTGGTGGCAATGTGGAGGCGGGGGCTGTCGGCACTCATCGGGAAAGTGGAGAATGCGGCGATTGCACCGAGACCAAGCATCGATTCGCGCCGGGTGATGGCTTTCATCCTTGGTCGCTCACACCTCCGGCGGAGCGTAGCCGAAACGCTCGATCTCAAACGCGTAGGTCCGCGAAACCAATTGTATAGACCGGCGTGTGTAGAGATCGGCGAGTGAGTAGGAGCGGTCGCGGGTCTTGGCCTTGAGGTGCGGGATGCGCTCGGCCTCGAAGGGTTCACCGATGCGCTCGCAGACCTTCGCGATGCCGTCGGCGAGATCCTCGAAACGGATGAACTCGTCGATGCAGACTTTGCCGTCGATGAGGTACTTGTCGCGGTCCACGACGAGGCCACCCCAGCGCAGCCAGCGCAAAAACTCGGAAGCAAGCGACTCGCCGGCCCGCGGGCGGTTGACGTAGGAGAGAAAGCGCTCCTTCAACGACTCGTGACCACCGTCGAGTTTCCCCTTTTCCCTCGCGTTGCGGAAATGGAAGAAGGCGGAAACCGCCTTGTCGAAGGGATCGCGGACGACGCAGAACTTGAGGTAGTCGGCCCAACGCTCCGCCCCGAGTTGGTCACGGATCTGTCGCGCCGACATGTGATTGTACCAGCTGCAGCCGGGTGGACGTTTCCGTCCGCGGAATCCGATGATGCCCGCCTCGCTCTCGACGGAGTCGGTGGAGTGTCCGATCTCGCCGGTGAAATCCGCCGGCACACAGAAGCGCTCGAAATAGGCCTCGACCGAGGTGCCCGCGGTCTTGACGGTCTTCGTGTAGATGAAGCGCTTGCGGTGGCTGATGAGCATGGAAGAGGCCGGCGAGGGAGATCACTCGATGAAGGTCTCCTCCTCGGCGAGGCCGGTGAGGGCGTTGAAACTCAATCGGGTGTAGGAGCGGCCGCGGGTGAGCCGGACCGTGAGCGGATCGCTCAACCCGGAGGCCCGGAAAGTCCAGTAAAAACCGGGCTGGTGGGACCAGCGCTTGTCACCGGCAGCCATCCATTCGGCGGCGATGCCTTCGGGGAAACGGAAGGACTCGCGGTAGGAGCGCTCGTTCGGCTCGGGCGCGAAGAGCGACTTTGCTTCGTCTGGCAGCGGAGGTGTCTCGGTGATCTCGAAGCCACCGGGTGAAAAGATGAGATACTGGTCGCGCCGGAAGGCATAGGCGCGTTTCTTCGCTTTCAAGGCAGCGGAACGCAAATCGGTCGAGCCCTTGGCGAGCGCCTCCTCGGTGGCTCCGTCGTTGAAGCGGAGCACGAAGAAGCCGGTGAACAGCGCGATGATCGCGAGGACGATGAGGACCTCGAAGAGCGTGAAGCCACGCCGCGGATCACTGCCAGTTCCCGATGTCGTCTTCGGTGCCTTCCTGACCATCCTTGCCGAGCGAGTAGATGTCGTAGGTGTCGGGATTACGTTTCCCGGGACGACGATATTGATAGGGGTTGCCCCAGGGGTCCATCAAGGCGGCCTCGCTCGTCAGCAGCTTCGAGTAGCTGCGCGGCTGGGGTCCATCGCTGGGTTTGTTGACCAGCGCATCGAGCCCCTGCTCGGTGGTGGGATAAAGGCCGCCCTTGGTCTTGTAGCGGATCAGACTGGCGCTGAGCGTCTGGATGTCGCCCTTGACCTTGCCCTCCTCGGCGTCGCCGAGCACGTTGACCATCATGTAGGTCCCCATGCCCACGAGTAGGGCGATGATGCCCAGCACGAGAAGCATTTCCATCAGGGTGAAGGCCTTTGCGCGACGGATTGGGGCAATTTTCATGAAAAAAGCGTACTTAAGTTCCCCGATTTCGCAAGACTGAAATGGTTTCGTAAATGACCGAGATCATCATGTAGGCCATCATCCCGACGACGAGGGACATGATGAGGATGATGGCGGGCTGGATCACCGATCCGATCCGCTCGATGGCACGGCCGAACTCGCGATCGAGACGGGCGCCGGCCTTGCTCATGGACGAGGCGAGCTGTCCGGTGTCTTCGCCGATCCGGACCATGTCGATCAGGCCCGACTCGAAGATGTCCGCCTTTTCCATGCAGCGGTTGAGCAGGGCCCCCTCGGAGACGCGGCCACGCATCTGCTCGATCTGGGTGCGGATGTAGCGATTCGAAGTCGTGGTCTCGACCAGTTCGAGCGCGCGCACGATCGGCAGTCCGTTGACGAGAAGATTCGAGAGGGTCTCGACGAATTGGACGTTAAAGCGGGTGATGAGAAGCCTTCCGAACAGCGGAAGCTTGAGCTTCGCCTCATCCCACCAGCGTTTCGTGACTTCCTTCTGGAAAAGGAGGAAGACGACGACCGCGAGGACGACAAGGGCGACCAGCAGCGCGATCCAGTTCGCTTTCAGGAAATCTCCGAATCCAAGGAGGATGCGCGCCACCGGAGGCAGTTCGCCTTGGGTGGATTCGACGAGTCGGCGCAGTTTCGGAATCAGGAAGAAAATGAACATTGCCGACACCGCGACACCCGAAACCACGAGAAAGGCAGGATAAATCAGCGCGGTCGCGAGTTTCCCCCGCAGTTCCGCGAGAGTCGTGAGATAGCGGACCTGGCGCTTGAGGATGTCGCCCAAGGCCCCTGAGACCTCCCCTGCGGAGACGAGGTTGCAGTAGAGGTCGTTGAAGCTCGGCGAAGCGAGCCGCAGGGCCGTCGCGAGCGGCACGCCGTCGCGGACCTTCTCGTAGCACGTGCTGGCTACCCGGGCGATCGCGGGGGATTCGCTGCGCTTGCCGATGGAATGGAGCGCGGAGTCGAGCTGGACCCCCGCGGAGAGCAGGTCGCTGAGTTCTTCGGTGAATTGCACGAGCTGCTTCGAGGAAAGGCGGTTCTCGACGGGGGCGGCGACCTTCTTTCGTTCGGTCTCGAGTGCTCCCTTGGCGGCGGTCTTCTTTTTCTCCTTCTTGACCTTCTCTTCAGTCAGATTAAGCACCCGGCTGCCCTGCTCGTTCAGCCGGCGGGTGGCCTGGCCCCGGCTCTCCGCTTCGATGCTGCCTTCGGTCAGGGTGCCGTCCTTCTGCAGGACCTTGTAGCGGAAGCTGGCCATGGCGAGGTCCCGGGATCAGCTTAGTTCGGTGGATGAGACGACCTCCTCGATCGTGGTGGTGCCCTCGATGACCTTGCGCCAACCGTAGTCACGCATGTTCGTGAAGCCGTCGAGCATCCCCTGGCGCTGGAGTTCCTGCTTCGAGGCCCCGCCGACGATCAACTCCTGCACCTTCTCGGTGACGCGGAAGAGTTCGTAGACCGCCGTCCGGCCCCGATAGCCGGTGTGGCCGCAGCTGTCGCAGCCATGGGGATTGACCGAATAGATCCGCCCCGCCTCGCGCACGGGGAAACCGACCTTGCGGAGGAATTCCTCCGAGTAATCCCCGCCCGGCACCCGGCATTCGAGGCAAAGGCGGCGCACGAGACGCTGGGCGATGAAGGCCCGAACCGAGGCGGCGACCAGGAAAGGCTCGACCCCCATGTCGACGAGACGTGTGATGCCACCGACTGAATCGTTCGTGTGGAGAGTACTGAAAACAAGGTGACCGGTGAGAGCGGCCTGCACCGCGATTTCCGCGGTCTCGACGTCGCGGATTTCACCAACCATGATCACATTCGGGTCGCCGCGGAGGATGCTGCGCAGACCCGAAGCGAAGGTGAGGTTGATCTCCGGTTTCACCGCGATCTGCACCGCGCCCTCGAGCCGGTTTTCGACGGGGTCCTCGATCGTCACGATCTTGGTGTCCTCGGAATTCAGGGCCGAGAGGAAACAGAAGAGGCTCGTCGATTTGCCGCAACCGGTCGGTCCGGTCACGAGAACGATGCCGTTCGGCCTCGAAAGGATCTCGTCGATCTGCTTTCGCATGTCGGCGAACATGTCGAGGCGATCGATTGTGAACTTTTCCTGACCGAGGAGACGCAGCGAGATGCTCTCGCCCTCGATCGCCGGGATCGTCGCGACCCGCGTATCAATCGGCTGTCCGCCGACCTGCAGGGCGATACGTCCGTCCTGCGGCTTGCGTTTTTCGGCGATGTCGAGACCGGCCATCAATTTCACCCGGGCGATCACCGAACTCTGGAGGGCAACGATGTTGTCCGGCACCGGCACGCGCCGCAGCACGCCATCGACGCGGTAACGGACGCGCAGGTCGTTGCGCATCGGCTCAATGTGGATGTCGGTGGCCCGCTGTTTGAGCGCCTCGTTGAAAATCTGGTTCACGAATTTCACGACGGAGGCCTCCTCATCCTCGTCGTCGATCACGTTGATCGTCTCCTTGAAACTGAACTCGTCGCTATCCCAGTCGCGATTGGCGAGGAGGTCATCGAAGATGTCGCCGCCGACCCCGTAGAACTTCTGGAGGCCGGCGAGGACCTTGCGCCGGGGCGAAAGGATCCACTTGATCGGACAAGCGGTGGCGCGGCGGACGAGCTGCCGGTCGATCGTGGAAAAGGGATCGTAGTGGGCGATCTCGAGAAAGGCCGGACGCACCGAACCCTCGCCGAACTCCGCCCGCAGGATCAAGGCACGGTGTTTGATCGCCACGTTGGGAGGACAGGCCGCCTTCAACACATCGGCGTTGGCCGTGTCGACGATGGGCTCTTCGTTCCACTCGAGGTGGAGCATCTCCGCGAGCCGGGCGCCGAACTCGCGTTCGGAGATCTCGACGTTGTCGAGCAGCCAGTCGATCAGCGAACCACCGTTCACGAACTGCTCGCGCAGGGCCCCGACATCGACACCGACACGCAGATCGATCCCGGCGGCCTCGCTGATGAGTTCGAGGACGCGGTCGAAGCCCTTGTCGATGGTTGAGGTATCCGCCATTGCCGAAATGATTGCCGCTGTGGGTTCCCCGGACCGGCGGTCAAGCATAGCGGAGCCGGGTCCCTCCTCAAATGCTTTGTTCGGAGCCCGCCGGAAGTGACCCATCACCGGTCTTGACCCGACGGGCGGCTTTGCGGACACTGGCCGAATGTCGACGGACGCCGGCTTTGTCACCCATCTGCTCGATCTCCTCGAACCTTACGAAAATGTCACCTCCCGGAAAATGTTCGGGGGGCATGGCATCTACCGCGAGGGGCGGATGTTCGGCTTGGTGGCGGACGGGATCCTCTACCTCAAGACCGACGGGCGGAACCGCGACCACTTCGTCGAAGCCGGGCTGGAGCCTTTCCAATTCCCCGGAAAAAACGGGGCCGTCGTGGTGATGTCGTATCACCGATGTCCTGACGAGGCTCTGGAAAGCCCGGCGGCGATGCGTGTCTGGGCCGACAGCGCCATGGCCGCGGCCGCCCGGGCTCCCCTGCCCCGGAAACGGCCTAAAACGGAGAAAGAACGGCCCTGAGTCAGACCTCGCGTATCTCTCCGGGATTTTCGAGTGGCAGGACCTCTCCGACCGAAGGTCCCCGGTCAGCTCCCGTTAACAATGCATGGATGCGATCCCGCAGCTCGGCGGGCAAAAACTCATCGGGCGAGGTGCGAACCAGGCGCCTCGCCTCGTCGAGGTTCCCCTCGCCCACCGCAGCCTCGATCAGGCGCAGCCGGACCGACCAATCCTCAGGCGCACGTTCCAACTCGGCATAAAGATTCCAGAGATCCGGCCGCATCACCGGCAAGATTGGCCAAAAGAATGCCGTATGTCCACCGGGACCTCGCCGCAGAGCCAAAAAGGGAATCTCTGCTAAATATTTGAACAATTCCCATTCTGGGGAAACTTTGGAACCGTTGATTTTCTTGAAGCATGCTCGCCCAACGACATCATCACCTCCTCGCCCTGCTCAGTCTTGCCTTGGTCACATCCGCCCCGGCACAGGACATGACCAGCGCGATCCGCGCCCAGGTTTCAAGGTCGAACAAGGGGGTCTCGAGCTGGTATGCAGCCCGAAACTATCAGCCGGTCTGGAGTGGTGAATACCTCGGCGGCCTCGCCCAGTTCCTCCAGGCCCTCGACGCCCACGGTCTCTCCCCGCAGCTTTTCCAATTCACCGCTTGGGATGCCCAATGGCGCAATCCCAGCCCCGACCCGGGCAAGCGGGCCGAAGTCGAGGTCGGCACCACCCAGTTGGCGCTCTACGCGATCCAATCGCTCGCCTACGGTTTCGTGAACCCGAAGGACGTCCACCCGAAATGGGCGGAGATCCCGCGTCAGGTGACCTCCTATCAATTCCTCGACGAAGCGCTCCGTCAGCATCCCTCCCAATTCGCCGCCACGCTTTTGCAAAAGGTGCCGCCGCAGGACACCCGTTATGCCGAGCTGCTCAAGACCCTGAAACGCTACCGTGACATCAACGCCATGGGAGGCTGGCGCAATCTGCCCGCAACCGCCCAACCCGCCGGGCCCGGCATCAAATACCCCGAACTCGGCCTCCTCACCTCCCGGCTCGAAGCCGAAGGCGATCTGCCCGGCGGCACCGCCAAAAGCCGCAAGGGCATGATCGACAACCGCACCGGCGACGCGATCAAATCCTTCCAGTTCCGCCACGGGATCGAACCCGACGGCTTCATCGGCGCCGGCACCCTGCAGGAGCTCAACACCCCCACCTCACAACGGGTCAACCAGATCATCATCAACCTCGACCGGCTGCGCTGGATGCCCCGCGAGTGGGAGGATCCGCAGCACATCGAGGTCAACATCGCCGAAAACGCGCTACGCATCTACGAACAGCGTCGCGAGATCGCGGTGATGCCCGTGGTCGTCGGGATGAAGGGTATCAGCGAGACCCCGGTCTTCCACGGCAAGATTCAACACATCTACTTCCGCCCGACCTGGAACGTGCCCACCTCCATCGCGAAGCGGAAGCTCATCCCCGCAGCCTTCTCCGATCCGCTCGGACCGGACGGCTACATGCGTTCGAACAACTACCAGATCGTCTCCTCCTACGGCTCCAGCAGCGTGCTCGCCAACAGCGCCGACAACCTCAACAAGGTCGCCTCGGGTGCCCTGCTGATGCGCCAGGGCAGCGGACCGAACAATTCACTCGGTCTGATCAAATTCATCTTCCCGAATGACTCGGCCGTCTACCTGCACGACACCAACCACCCCGAACTTTTCCAACGGGCTGACCGCGATTACAGCTCGGGCTGCGTTCGCGTCGCTCGTCCGGTCGAGCTCGCCAACTACGTGCTGCGCCACAACCCCGGTTGGAATCCGCAGAACATCCGCGCGCTGATGGATGATCCCAACGTCAGCGACAAGCGCGAGACCTTGAAAAAGACGATTTCCGTTTACCTCAACTACTGGTCCTGCACCATCATGGGCGACGGCCGGGTGCGCTTCGACAGCGACATCTATGGCCACGACGTCACCATGTTCCAGAAGTTCGGCCTGCGCTGACCGATGTGACAGGGTTGGGTCCGGGACCCAACCCTGTTGACTCATTTCGAAGTCATCACATAGCGGCCATCCCAATCCTCTGCCGGAGGATTCAGCTTCATCGACACGGAACGTTCCTGCATCACCAGGGAGGGATTCGTGTCGCAACCGGCGAGGATGCCCGGCTGATGAGGCTCCAGGGCCGCCGAACGATCGAAGCTGGCGCGGGCCCGATCCCAATCCCGGGCCAGGTAAGATGCGATCCCCTCTTCGTAGATCGCGATGCAGTCACGGGTAGCTTGCGGCAGATCGTCCGAAAAACCAAGCACCTCGAAGATCTCCGCGGGTCTGGTGCGACCTTTCACCACGATCTTGTCGAGGTAGCGGAAGGTGATGTCATCCTTCGCCTCGCGTGCCCCCGCCCGGGTCTCTCCGGTCACCATCGTGTAGACTCCATAGCTCTTGGCTCCGCTCTCGCAGCGCGCCGCGAGGTTCACGGTGTCGCCCATCATCGTGTAGTTGAAACGGCGCGGCGAACCCATGTTGCCGATCACCGCGGGTCCGGTGTTCAATCCGATCCGCGTTTGCATCTGGTAGACGATCTCCGGCCAGCCGCCCTCGGCGCGCCACTTCTCGCGCAGTTCGCCCTGTCGGCGCTGCATCTCGATGGTCGCCGAGCAGGCGCGGTAGGCATGATCGGGGAAATGGAGGGGAGCCCCGAACATGCCGACGATGGCATCGCCGATGTACTTGTCGAGAGTACCGCCGCGATAGACGAGGATGTCGGTCATGGCGGTGAGGTAGTCGATCATCAGGGCCACGAGCCGCTCCGCATCGAGTTTTTCCGAGAAGGTCGAGAAGCTCTGCACATCGGAGAAAAAGGCCGTGATCTCAGCGGTCTGGCCGCCGAGCTTGGGATCCTCGCCCGAGTTGACCATGCTTTGCACGACCTCAGGCGAGACGTAGGTGCCGAAGAGGTTCTTGATCCTGCTTTTCGCCCGCATCTCCAGCACGATCCGATCCGTCAAGGCATGACCGTGCACGAGCAGGAAACCGAAAACCGGAAGGAAAAGCGGCAACTGCCAGCTCCTCTGCCAGAAGAGCAAATAAGCTGCCGCAATGTAGGTGATCACCACGATGAGCGGAACCAGCACCGCCCAGGTGACGGATGATTTCTTGAGAAAGAAGAGCGTGGCCCAAGCCAACGGAAGCCAGCCGAGCAGTACTTGCCAAAGAGGGATGATGCTGAGGTAATCGGATTGAAGGATGGTGTTGAGGGCGACAGCCTGAACCAACACGAGTGGCGCGATTGGCGAAAACGGGGTCGCCCCGAAGTCGGTCAGCCCCTCCGCCATCTGCCCGATGAGGAGGATCTGGCCGTCGACCGGAGGCACGGTGTCGGGCATCGTTTCCTTCTCGCCGTGCTCGTTGAGGTCCTGCATCAGCTTGATGTATTCCGCATAGGGCTGGAAAGCTTCGCGACCGCGATAGTTGAGATTCATCGCACCCTGTTCATCGATCGGAATGTCGCGGGTCGATCCATCGGGACGCTCGATCCTGAGGCGGTTACCGAGTTCCACTTTGACCGAGTCGGCCCCGACCCCTTCGAACTGCATCAGAGTCTGAAGGACCAGCGAAGGAAACACCTGTCCTTGATAAGCGACCACGAGGGGAATTTTGCGCCGAATCGGATCGATCTGCGAGGGCGGCGAGTTCACGAATCCCGTCCACGCGCTCTGGGACACATCCTCCACGGGAACGGCGCCGCTCTTTCCGGAAACGAGATTCCTGCTCTCGCCGCGAACGTGCTGGAGCGGCTGCGTCTTCCCGATGGCCCCCGATCCTGACAAAGCACCACCGGCCTGCTCCATCTCGACAAAGGACCCGGTCACGGCACCACTAAAGCGAGCCAGTTGATCGGCGAAGACCTGGTCCTCCGGCGTGCCTTCGGTGAAGAGGATATCGTAGGCGACCACTTTCGGCGATCGCAACGCGAGCCGATCGAGGAAGCCAGCGTGAATCTGGCGCGACCACGGCCATCGACCGGCCAATTTCAGCGAATATTCCCCGATCCCGACCAGCAGGATCCTCGAATCCGCCGGGGGATCGTAAGGCTCACGAGCCTGGAAACGCGAATCGACTGAAACATTCTCAAGCTGTTGTGAAAGCTTCAGCCCGGATACAGCAAATAGGAGCGCACAAACGACCACCGGAGCAATGCAGGGCACCAATAGGTTCCGGAGGTTCGATTTTCCTTTCATAACAAGGTCGCGCCGTTCGTCTAAGCTCTGAAAACCCTGAAATTCAAGAAAATTGCACTAGTATTGCAGAATACCTGTAATAATGTCGAAGGACTGGGTTAAGGAACTGGAAAGAATCATTCAATCCACTCAATCCACAGTCGCTTACCCTGCCACTCGTTTTGCGATGAACCGTTCCACCACCACGCTCTTTGCCATCTTCGCGCTGGCAACCACTTGCTGTCCGCTCCTCAGCCAAGCCCAGGACGCCGCTCCCAAAAGCGGGAAAGTCACTGTCTCCGTCGGCGATGTCAAAGTGACCCCGCCAGGGGGTGCTGCCAAGGCTCTCGCCGCCGGCGAGATCATAGCCGTGGGTAGCACGGTCACGACCGGTGCCGGTGCCCGCGCCGTGATCGTCATGACCCCGAAATCAGCGATCCGCGTCGGGGAAAATTCCACCGTGCTGATCGAAGAGATCGTGGAGACCGCCAGCCCTCCCAAAGTGACCTTGGATCTGAAGGATGGCAGCCTAGGGGCTCTCCTCAAGCCCGGTGCCGGTGCCGAGATGGATTTCAAGATCAAGACCCCCAGCGGCATCGCCGCCGCCCGCGGCACCTACTACGCCGTGGTCGTCGAGAACGGCAAGGGTTTCGCCCAGGTCAAGGAAGGTAAAGTCGAAATCGTGCCCGCCAAACCGAACTGAGTTCCGTGTCCTGAATTCGGATCCGGTTGGAGCATGAAAAAGACACCGACGGTGCAGTTGGAACGCGTCAGACTCCGCGACCGCATCGTCGCGGGAATCCTGATCGCATCGATCTACGTCCTGCCCCAAGCTTCCGGGAATCCGCAAGGCGGCCAGGTAAGACAGGGTCAGGTGCGAATTTCGAGCACTCCCGGACAGGTGCGCATCCATCAGCAAAGCCAGCGAGCCGTGATTGATTGGGAGTCCTTTTCGATCGGGGCCGGCGAATCCACCCGTTTCATCCAGCCAAACTCAAGCGCCGCGGCACTGAACCGCGTCCGCGGGGACTCTGCTTCCCGCATCGAGGGCATGTTGCGGGCCAACGGCAGGGTCTACCTGATCAACCCGAACGGCATCCTGATCGGGCCTGACGGTCGCATCGACGTCGGGGGATTTGTCGCATCGACACTCGACACGAGCGACGGGGCCTTCAAACGAGGCGGCTCGCTCCGCTTTTCGGGCGACTCGGATGCCGCGATCGTCAACCTGGGCGCGATCAGCGCACTGGATGGTGATGTCGTGCTGATGGCGGGTTCCGTTTCCAACGAAGGCACGATCCGGGCCTCACGCGGATCCGCCGCCCTTGCCGCCGGCAACGACATCCTCCTTTCCGAAGGCGGTGAGGAGCGGGTCTTCGTGCGGGGATCGGGTGGCCCCAGCAAAGCCACTGGAGTCTCGAACACCGGAAAGATCGAAGCCAACATCGCCGAACTCAAGGCCCACGGCGGGAACGTCTACGGCATCGCCGTGAAGAACGAAGGTCGCGTCGCCGCCACTGGCGTGACCCGCAAGGGTGGACAGATTTTCCTCAGCGCCGGAGGCGGTGGCAAGATCCGCAACACCGGCACCCTCAAGGCCAAGGCCAAAAGCAACTCGGGCGGACGCATCAAGGTTGACGCAGGCAAGGAAGGCCGCAGCGAGATCGGCGGCATCATCGACGCATCAAGCATGACGGGCGCGGGTGGCGAGATCACGATTCTGGGTAACGAGATCGAAATCGTCGAAGGCACCCTGATCGTGAACGATGGCGCCACCGCCGGTGGCATCACCCGCATCGGGGGCGGTCAACAAGGCCTCGATCCCGACTTCAACAACTCCGAGATGATCCGTATCGGCAACGGTGCGATCATTTCCGCAGACGCCACCCAGTCCGGAAACGGTGGGGAGATCATCGTGTTTTCAAAGGGCTCCCTGACCTTTGACGGTCACCTCTCCGTGGCCGGTGCCAGTGGTGGATCTGGCGGATTCGCCGAGCTTTCGGGTCAGCGCGAGGTTTACATCCGCAACCTCGGCGAGCAGGTCGATCTTGGAGCTGCCTCGGGGATGGCCGGGACGCTGTTGCTCGATCCGATCGACATCGACGTCATCGTCGGAGCGAACGACGGTCTCGTGAATGGGACGGTGATAACCGATGGAACGATCAACCATTTCCTCACCATCGGAAACCTCGCCGTCAACACCAGCAGCGGAACCGGCGGGAATGGAGACATCACCTTTGCAGCGAATACCAGCATTACCTGGAGCACCGGCAACAACCTCTCCTTCACCGCCAACCGCGACATCATTTTCCAAACCAATGCCTTGGTCAATGCGAGCGGCGCCGGCTCATTCTCCGCCACCGCAGCGCGCCAGATCAAGATGGCGGCGGGTTCCGCCATCACTGTGACCGATGGTGGCGTGAACCTCACCGCGAACAACAGCGGAACTGCCACCGGAAGTTTCAGCGGCATCGATCTCGACAACTCCTTGATCCAATCGAACGGAATCGGCTCCATCTCTTTGACGGGTCGGGGCGGCACCACCGGCGCCGACCAACACGGCGTGCGCCTGCGCAACGGTGCCGACATTCTCGGCGGGACCACGGGACTCGTCTCGGTGACCGGCTTTGGCGGCTCCTCGCAGGACCAGAATCATCAGGGCATCATTCTCTCAGGGAGCGGCACCTCGATCAACTCCACCGGTGCCGATATCGAACTGACCGGCACGGGCGGTGATGGCTCGTTGAGCTCGGGAATCTACATCAACGGCGCTTCCGTGGGCGCGGGTGACCTGGGCAACCTCAAGATCGAAGGAAATGGCGGCAATACGGTGAACGGAGCCTTCCTCCACGGGATCTATTTGTATGAGGCGACGGTGAATACCGCGGGCGGCAATGTGGAACTGACGGGGTACGCAGGCACCGGGTCGTCCGCCACGGGAGACTACACTGGTGTGCACCTCGACTACTCGACGGTGTCGGCCGGCGGAGACGGAACCGTCTCGATAACCGGGACCGGCGGCTCCGCGGTGGACTCGCAAACCCTGATCGGGGTGGATGTCCGCTTCAGTTCCCAGATCACCTCTTCGGGAGGTAACGTCACTGTTTTCGGAACCGGAGGAAATACCAACAACGTCGGAGTGAGCAACGGTGCGGGTGTGCGTGTTATTGGCGACGGCATCATCACCTCAGGCGGAAGCGGAGCAGTCACGGTGACGGGCATTGGCGTGGGTGGCACCTCGGTTGGGCACGAAGGCGTCGTGATCAATGGTTCCGGTCTGGACAACAACCTCGCCAGAATTGGCGCGGCCAACGGAGAGACCACGATTACCGCGACTTCAGGAAACGATGCCAGCCACGCCCTCGTCCTGGGCATCAATCACGCGGGGCGCATCACCAGTGGCACGAACAACCCCATCACCATCAACGCCGACAGCATCAGCATCGGCTCCGAGGGCATCCTTTCCAGCGGCGGTGGAAACATCACCATCCTGACGCGAACCAACGGGACGCGGGTCGATCTCGGGGGTGCCGACGTGCTCGGCGGATCTCCCCTCACCCTGGGGCTCACCAACGCCGAACTTGCCCGCATCTCCGCGGGCACGCTTTTGATCGGCAACAACGACACCGGATCCATCACGGTCAGCAACACGCTCAACCTCTCCAACAATCTCTCCCTTCTTACCGGCCAAGGCATCTCCTTCGAAGCCGGATTGACCATGGCAGTCGATCGCGACCTCATGGCCGGTGCCGCCGGCCCCATGGTGCTGGGGTCGAACGGGTCGATCACCTCCAGCGGAACAGGAGACGTGGCCATCGATGCCGGAGGCGGTGTGCGGCTTGAGGCCAACGCTTTCATCAGCACGGTCGATGGCACCGTTTTCCTTTACGGGAACGCCGATGGCACCACCGAGGGCCAGTTCCAAGGAATCTACGTGGGCAACGGAGCCTCGATCACCACCGGAACCGGTCAGATCTCGCTCACCGGAAAAGGTGGTGACGGTCCCTATGCAGGCAATCACGGGATCTTCCTCGATACGTCCTCGCTGATCCTGTCCACCGGTGGAAACATCGAACTCAACGGCACGGGCATTGGAGCCTTCGAATCGAATTCCTCCCAGGAAGGCATTGTAATCCAAGGCGATGTCCAGACCGAGGGATCCGGATCCATTACGATCGTCGGCCGCGGGGGCAATGCCACGGCCGGGAATCTCGGGGTCAACATCTTCAACACGAGCCAGATCGTCACCGAGTACGGCAACATTGACATCACCGGCACTTCCGGAGGCGGCCTCGATAGCCCCGGAATCCAGCTGGCGGACTTCGGCGACAGTTCCGTGTCGGTCCGTTCCACCGGCGGAAACATCACCATCAAGGGTGAAAATTTCGACGCCCTCAGTCCCGGCATCCTTGCCTTCGGCTTCGGAGTATCGATCGGCGGCGGCACGGGAGATGTCACCCTCGAATCCGCAGGCACCACGAGATTCTTCAACGGTGCTTCGATCAGCACTCTCGGCAGCGGCGCGATTTCCCTCACCTCGGAACGCGACATCCGGTTGGAGGTCGGATCTTCAATCAGTTCAGTTGACGGCGACATTCTTCTCTCCGCCAACCAGCAGTCGGAATATGACATCGATGATTTCACGGGTGTCTTCGTCGGGGGCGCGATCTCCACAACGGGCACCGGATCCATTGACATCCTCGGCCGCGGCGCCCAGGGCGGAGTTCTCTTCACCGACTTCGCTTCCGCGACAACCGCCGCCGGGAACCTCACCATCACCGGTCGTGCGATCGACGAAGACAGCATCGGGATCGAAGTCCAAAGCGGCAGCATCGCGGCGAACGGCGGCCTTCTCCGGCTCTCCGGAACCGGATACGGTGCCGGGAATGCGGTCAAGTCCGGCCTGAGCGGTCAGATCGGAAGCGGAAATGACCCCATCACCATCGAATCCAACGGAGGGGATGTGCAGATGGACGGGATGGTTTTTGCAAACCGACTTCTGCTACTGGACCAAACCGGCAACTCAAACGTGGACTTTGTTCTCGGCAACAGCGGCAACCGCATTGATCAGATCGGTGCCTCGGGCTCCGGCAGCCTGGGAGCGGTCGGCAGCCTCTTCTATCGTGATTCCTATTCCTTCGAAACCGCCGACTTTTTCGAGTCCGGTTACTCGATCAAGGCAAAGGGTGACGTGTCGCTCCGATCTGAATACGGCAATATTTATCACTACTCCGCGATCGAATCGGACGGCGGCGACATCCTGCTCGAGGGCGACTTCCTCTACCTCGATGCCGATCTCTCCACTACCGGCACAGGCTCGATCACGGCGACGGCGACACGGGGTCTCTCCGTTAATGGCGCTGACATCACCTCGGAGGAAGGCGACATCCAGTTGAACGCGAACGCAAATCCGGCGAGCAATCTCGGCAGCTTTATCGGGTTGAGCCTCTACGACTCGACCCTGAGCACCGGAGGAGAGGGTTCCATTACCCTTCGTGGCAACGGCGGGTTCGGCTACTATGGCGAGGAATCTTGGGAAGGCGACGATGGTCCCGAACTCGGAAATATCGGGGTGCTCATCAACGAGTTGGTCACCATCGAAACCACCGGATCCGGCTCCATTGAAATCGTCGGGAATGGCGGTGATTGGATGGACCTCAGCGCCGGAATCTGGATGGAAGGTGAAGGCATCTCCGTCACCACCGCCAACGGCAATCTGTCTGTCACCGGATTCGGGGGCGGTTTGGAAGGCGGCACTTCCAACCGCGGTATTCTGATCAACGATTCCCTGCTCAGTGCCGGCGGCAGCGGCAATCTCACCATCCATGGCACCGGAGGAAGCGGGGACAACGAAATCGACGGGGTCCAAATTGGTTCCGGATCGATGCTTGAGGTTTCCTCGGGAGACCTCTCCATCACCGGCATCGCCGGGGGTACCCTCGGGATCGGGGTGATGATCACGGAGAACGCCGGAGACATCCGCGTTCTCAGCAACAGTCCGGCCGCGTCGATCGCGATCACCGGCACGGGAACCGGCGCGTCAGGTGTCAACCTCGGCAACCCATCGGCGATCCTTGGGTCGCATTCGAGCATCACCGCGGATATCGAGGTCACCTCGCTCGGCGGGAACGTGGTCGTCAATCGAGCCATCTCCACGGGAGGCTCGGTGATGCTCAAGAGTCCCGCCAACCTCCAGGTCAGCAGTGCGGTCACCGGCGGATCCGGCGGCGTCAGCCTCGACGCCACCAACATCACTCTGAACGGTTTGGCACAAAGCAACGGCGGCGAGGTCTCCCTGACCTTCGGTCAGAACGCGCAGAGCGGGACTGCCACGGTGAACCTTCTTCCGCAGGGCACGGCCGTTTCCTACATGGGCCGCGGTCCCGACGATGTCCTCGATTTGTCCGGACTTGCCGTTCCCGCCGTCATTGGGATCGATCAGCTAGATGCGGTCGAAAATGTCCTCGGGAACGGACTTGCCGAAAGCGTCGTTCGCGCAGCCGTCGCCGGAAGCAGTTTCACCATCAGTGGTCCCGGCGAGTTCTCCAGTACGGGTACGAACTTCACTGGCTTCCAGGACATCGCGGGAGACTCCGGCGATGATTCCTTCCTCTTTACCGGAAATGGCTCCATCCTCGGCAATATCGACGGAGCCGCCGGCAGCAACAGCATCGATTACTCCGGATATGGGGGCCTCGTCACTCTGGATCTGGCCTCTGGATCAGGCACCGGAATCGGCGGCGGCTTCACCAACATCGGCACGATCACCGGCTCGGCCTTTGACGATGTGCTCTTCGGTCCGGTGGCAGCGACCACCTACGAGTTCTCAGGCCCCAATCAGTTCCAAGCGGGGACACTCGGGCTGCTCTCCTTCGAAAACCTCAATGCCGGCCCACTTGCGGATGTCTTCACGATCCTGCCGGGCGGCTCCCTCAGCGGAATCCTCGACGGGGGCGGCGGGGTAGGCTCCGCCTATGACACGCTCGACTACTCCCTCTACGATTCGACGGTTGAGGTCAATCTGGGCATCACTCCCCTGCCCCTCGCCACCGCCCTGAGCGGGGGCTTCCGGAACATTGAAAACTTCGTTGGATCCGCCGCAACAAACGACCAATTCATCGGCGGAAACACTCCCAACATTTACCGGATGACAGGTCTCGACGGTTTTGACGCGCTTGGTGTCCGCGCCAGCGGTTTTGAAAATCTACGAGGCGGCACCGCGCTTGATACCTTCCTCATGCTGCCGGGCGCCTTTGTCAGCGGACTACTGGAAGGCGGCGAGGGAACCGCGGTGGATTCGATCAGTTACGCGCTCTACGACCGCCCGGTCACCGTCAACATCGGCCCGAATACCGCTCCCGGGATCACGAACTTCGCCGGGTTCGAACGGATCCGCGGTTCACGGTTCAACGACCGCTTCATTTACCTCAACCAAAACACCATTGGTCTGGTCGACGGCGGCCCCGGCGACGATACCGTGGTTATCGACGATCGCGACCTCGGTGGCCAGAACACCTATTACATCACAGCCGGGGGCATTTCCCGGAACCCTTCCTATCCGATCACCGGCATCGAAACGGTCCGCCTCTTCGTTGGGGACGGCGGAAACACGATCAACAGCGGATTCTACCGCTTTGGACAAGTGCTGACTGGCGGATCTGGCGCAGACAGCTTGAACCTGCCCGGAGTAACCTCCCTCGACGGTGGAAACCAAATCGGGAATGTGCGCCACTCGGGCTTTGAGGCACCCCGACCGCTGGATACCGGCGACATCCTCAAGCAGGAAGTCGACAGCAACGATGTCGACCAGGGCAATGGAGACGGAAATCAATACGACAACCGCAACAACACCCAGAATCCCGGGGTGCTGGCCTCGCAGATCGGTGCCATTGGCGGGGCATTCTCGGCGTCGATCATCTCGCAGGCGATCATCGTCGCGGTCGACGGAAACAGTTACCTCGTCTTCCGCCCGATTTCGCTCGATGGATCCGGGCTCACTCCCTCGAATCTCGCCCTGACCGCTCTCCAGCAGAGTCTCGGTGTGGATGCCAACCTCGAACTCGCCTCGGCCATCGGCTATGGTGGACCGATTTTCCTCACCAATCCCGACGGGGCCTACGCGCTCGATCTGAGTGGAGCCCCCGTCGACCCGGCCCTGCTGGCACAACTCCAGGGGCATCTCACCCTCCAGGCCATCTCGGAACTCTCGCAGGCCCTCGGGCTTGCCCTTTCCATCACCATCAACCTCAACGATGGAGCCGTCGCGATCTCCCTCGACGGAGGCGTCCCCGGCCAGCAAGTCAGTCTTGTCCTTTCATCCCACCTCGACGCAGCCGCTCTGGCAGAACTGAACGCCGCCCTCGGCCTCTGATTGAACCGCATGTTCCGCTCTCGCAAGACCTTCCAGACCATCTACCTGCTCTTTGCCTTCGCCGCTCCCACGGCGTGGTCGCAAAGCCGTCCCATCGACAAGGCGAAGTCTGAACGCACCGATGTCCTCCCGGGCAGGACTCCGGAATCCAGATCGGCCGCCAAACCCAAGCCCGAAGAACCCCCGGCCGACAACACCCCTCTCGGCGTCGATCTCAAGTCCATTCATCTCATCTCCCATCAGGATCTCACCTCCAGCGACCCTGCCCCCGGCGACACCAGTGTGGTCATCGATCCGGCGCTCGCCGCCCCCAAATCCCTGGCGGAGACTCTGACCCCCTACGCCGGCAAGCCCCTCTCGATGGCCTTGCTTCAGGAAATTGCCAAGACCGTCATCGAATCCTGGCGCGATGAGGATTTTCCAATCGTTGATGTCTACTTCCCCGAGCAGAACATCACCGGCGGCAAGGTGCAGATCGTCGTCCGGGAATCTATAGTCGGAGAGATCAGGGTCAACGATGTCACTCACTCGCTCCCGGAACACCTTCGCAGGAATGTCCGACTCGCACCTGCGGACCGGATCGATCGCCGCATCCTTGAGGCCGACCTCGATTGGCTCAATCGCAATCCGATCCGGCAGGTCAACCTAATCTACGAAAGCGGCGAAGCCGATGGCACCACCGATATCGTCCTCGACACCATCGAGGAAAATCCGATCACCGCCTACGTGGGATTCGCCAACACCGGGGTCGCCCTGACCGGTGAAAACGAATGGTCCGCCGGCTTCGAGTGGCGCAATCCTCTCCGCACCGAACAGTCGATCGGATATCACTTCGGCACCGACCTCGAATTTGAAACCCTGGAGGCCCATACCCTCCTCTATCGAAACTTCCTGCCGTGGCGCCACGAACTCCGATTCCTCGGAGCCGCCGTTTTCACTGATGTCCCCGCCGACCCTGCCGATTTCGTCCCGGTGGACCTCGGCGGCGAAAACCTTCAGGCTAGCCTCGATTACCTCATCCCCCTTCCCCGCCTCGGCGGATTCCGCTCGCTCCGCCATGAACTCATCTTCGGCGTGGATTACAAGAGCACGAACACCGACCTCATTTTTGGCGGCATCAATGCGATCGCCTCCACAGCTGAAGTGCTTCAGTTCCGCACCGGATACGAAGCCACCTGGCGCGACAAGCTCGGCTACCAACTCGTGACCCTCACCTCGGTCTGGTCTCCGGGAAATGTCCTCGACAACAACGACGACGCCAACTTTGACGACCTCCGGCAAGGAGCCACCGCGGACTACTGGTATGGCATCGCGGAGCTCGAACGTGGCATCGACCTGCCCTCCGACTTCACCCTCGTCCTGCGCGGCCGCGGGCACGTGACCAGCGACCGGCTGCTTTCGACCGAGCAGTTGCTCGCCGGCGGTTACCTGACGGTGCGAGGATTCGACGAAAACCTCGTCCGTGGCGACTCCGGCGGTATCCTCAACGCCGAGATCTACACTCCCGCATTTTCACTGGGACAGTATTTCGGAAAGGAGAAGTCCGATGAAACCAAGGCCTTTGTCTTCTACGACAGCGCCGCCCTCGACATCTCCGACCCGCTGGCCGGCGAAATGTCTCCCAGCCTCCAGAGTGCCGGTTTCGGCTTCACGAGCCAGATTGGAGAGCACGTCCACCTGCGCGCCGCCTACGGATGGGTCCTCGAGGCTTCGGGAATCGATTTCGGCATCCCGGAGGGACGCGTGCATTTCGGCATCACCGCGGTTTACTGAGACTCCACTCGCGAAAAGCCGTCACATGCCGGACCCAACAGGGTATCCTCACCGAATGAACCCTCTTCGGTCCACCCTCCTCTTGATCCTTTTCCCCGGTCTCCCTCTCGCGGCGGTGGATTACCAGAAAGACATCCTCCCGATCATGAAAGAGCACTGCTGGGAGTGCCACAGCAATGAAAAAGAAGCCAAGGCGGGTCTCGCCCTTGATGACTTCAAGGATCTCGCCTCGTCCCACATCGCGGACGTTGGGCTGATCCGCCCCGGCGATCCGGGCAAGAGCGATTTCGTCGCCCGCTTGAAACTGGGCGAGGGCGACGAGGATTTCATGCCAAAACGCGGCGCCGCCCTGCGATCCTCCGACATCAAGAAGATCGAGCAATGGATCCTCGAGGGCGCAATCATTGATGCGGAAAAACCGACCGAGGCCGAGCTTGCCCGCACTGATGCCGTCAAGATGACCCAGGCGAAAAACGGCGGCGAAGTCTACCTCGGGTGGACCAACACCGGGGGCAAGACGATCGAGGCGAAGTTCGCCGGACTCGAGGGCGACTCGGTCAAACTGATTGCCAAGAACGGCCGCGAATACAAGGTGCCCTTCACCGCGCTGAACGCCGATAGCGTCGCCATGGCGAAGAAGCTGGGTGGACGGTGAGCGGGGCGCGAGTGCGGGCTTGTCATGGGGCGGGCGATCCGCTCCATTGATCGCCCTATTGCCATGCATTTCCGACCTTTTGTTCTTCTCGCCTTTCTCGCCCTCCAGATTCCCTCCCGGGCCGCCGACCTGCCGGCGGATGCCCGCGTCGCGGTGATCGGCGACAGCATTACCGAGCAGAAGCTCTATTCGAAATTCATCGAATGTTATCTGCTGGCCTGCACCGGCCGTGACGACATCACCGTCTTTCAGTTCGGCTGGAGCGGCGAGCGTGCCGACGGCTTTGCGAATCGGCTCGCCAACGACCTCGCTGTCTTCGGACCAACCGTGGCGACGACCTGCTACGGGATGAACGACGGCAGCTATGTCCCTTATAACGAATCCATCGGCAAAGCCTATCAAGGCAACATGGAACGTGTCGTCGAGGGCCTGAAAACAGCCGGGGTCAGGATGCTCGTGGTCGGGTCGCCTGGCGGAGTCGATCCCGATTTCTTCACCCGCCTGGATGGAGCGGTCTACAACGACAACCTCGCCCATCTCCGCGACATCGCGAAAGCGCTCGCGGAAAAACACGGGCTGCCCTTTGCCAATGTCCACGACACCATGATCCCGGCGCTGACGAAATCAAAGGCGGCTCTCGGCAAGGATTACGCACCCTTCGGGGGCGATGGTTTCCATCCAGCCCCCGCAGGGCAGTTGCTCATGGCCGAGGCTTTCCTCAAAGGGCTCGGCTTGGACGGGGCCATCGGCGCAATCACCCTCGATCTCGCCGGTGGAAGCGCGACCGCGAGCGAAGGGCACCAGGTGCTCTCTGCGAGCGCCGGCACGGTTGAACTCGAGAGCAGCCGCTGGCCCTTCTGTTTCGACGCCGATCCCAGGAACGCCGGCAGCACCCGGAGCATCCTGCCGTTCACCGCCTTCAACCAGGACCTCAACCGCTTCGTCCTGGTCGTGAAGGGTCTCGACGCTCCCAAGGCGAAAGTGACCTGGGGAGCGCAATCGCTGGAGTTCACCAAGGAGCAACTCGCCGACGGCATCAATCTCGCGGCCGAGTTTCCTGCAACACCCTTCGATGCGGCCTTTCAATCGCTGATGGAAGCGGTTGCCGTGAAACAATCCTTCGAAACCAATGCGATCAAGGGCCTCGTTACCAACTTCCGCGCCTTCGCCGGCGAGGCGGAGAGGGATCCCGAACTGGCGGCCGCCTTCGACATCATTCGGAAGAAGGTCGCGGAGAAACACGCTCAGCACCACGAGAGCGCCCGCAAGCGCATCGTGCCGGTGAAGAACACGGTGAAAGTCGAGCCCCTCCCCTGACACCGGAGGCTTCCCATCATTTCCCCTTCCCTTTCCGCGAGGTCTCGCGAAAGTAGCGCCATGCCCGACCCCGAGACTCCCCTCCGCGATCCCTCGTCCCTGCGCAGCGCCCGCTGGTTCGCCCCCGATGACCAGCGCAGCTTCGGCCACCGTTCGCGGCTGAAGCAGATGGGTTTCAACAGCGAGGATTTCAAGGCCAAGCCCTGCATCGGGATCCTCAACACCTGGTCGGAAATGAACAACTGCCACACCCACTTCCGCGACCGCGCGGAGGAGGTGAAGCGTGGCGTCTGGCAAGCGGGTGGTTTCCCCGTCGAGATTCCAGTGATGTCGATGTCGGAGAGTTTCATGAAACCGACGAGCATGTATTACCGCAACCTCCTCGCCCTCGAGGTCGAGGAGACGATGCGCTGCTACCCGCTCGATGGCGTCGTTCTCATGGGAGGCTGCGACAAGACCGTGCCCGCACTGATCATGGGCGCGACCTCGGCGAACCTGCCCGCCCTTTTCCTGCCCGCCGGCCCCATGTTGAAGGGTTGCTGGCGCGGCGAACCGCTCGGCTCCGGCACGGACATGTGGAAATACTGGGCGGAACGCCAAGCCGGCAATCTCTGCGAAGAAGGCTGGCTCGAGGTCGAGGACGGCATCGCCCGCTCGCCAGGTCATTGCATGACGATGGGCACGGCCTCGACCATGACCGCAATCGCCGAAGTGCTTGGCTTGTGCCTTCCCGGCTCAACCTCGATCCCGGCGGTGCACTCGACCCACGCCCGCATGGCTTCGGCGTGCGGACGGCGCATCGTCGATCTCGTTTGGGAGGGCATCACGCCTCGCAAGGTTCTCACCGAAGACGCTTTCCACAATGCCATCGTCACCGACATGGCTCTCGGCGGATCGACCAACGCGATCATCCACCTCATCGCCATGGCGGGACGGGCCGGGATCAAACTGACCCTCGAACAATTCGACCGCATCTCGCAGGAAGTGAAGGTGATCGCGAATCTGAGGCCCTGCGGCGATTACCTGATGGAGGACTTCTACGACGCCGGCGGTCTCCGTGCCCTGCTCGCCCAAATCAAAGGTCATCTCAGGCTCGACTGCCTCACGATTAGTGGAAAGACGCTCGGCGAGAACCTCGAAGGCGCCCAGGTTTACAACGACGACGTCATCCGTCCCCTCGACCGTCCCGTTTCGAAGGCCGGTGGCACCTTCATCCTCCGCGGCAACCTCGCCCCCGATGGAGCGGTCATCAAACCCACCGCGGCCGAGCCCCATCTGCTCGCCCATCGCGGAGTCGCGGCGGTCTTCGCGGACTACGGCGATCTGAAAAACCGCATCCATGATGAATCACTCGGACTCACCGCCGATCACATCATCGTCCTCCAGCACGCCGGACCGATCGGCGCGCCCGGCATCCCCGAATGGGGCATGCTGCCGATCCCGAACTACCTCTTGAAACAGGGCGTCCGCGACATGCTCCGCATTTCCGACGCGCGCATGAGCGGCACCAGCTACGGCGCCTGCGTCCTCCACGTCGCTCCCGAGTCGGCTATCGGGGGTCCCCTCGCCTTCGTTCGCGACGGCGACATCATTGAAGTGAACGTGGAGCAGCGGAAACTCCATCTCGAAGTCTCCGACGAGGAACTCGCCGCCCGCCGCGCGGAGTGGAAGCCGCGCAAGACGCGTTATCGACGCGGCTATGCCCAGCTCTACGAAAAGGAGATCACCCAGGCTCACGAAGGGTGCGACTTCCGCTTTCTGCACCACGGGGCGGAGATTCCGGAACCGGACATTTATTGAGAAAATCCGACTCGATTCGCCTGATCGACTCGCCTATTCTCCCGGCATGGACCCCGCTCCCACCAAGCCCGCCAAAGTCCGGCGCGAGCCACGGTTGACGTCTCAGGTGCTGATCTCGGCTACGCTCGCCGCCGTCGTCGTCGCGTTCACGATCTTCCTGCTGATCCGGGGCGTCCAATGGCGCGCCGCCTTGGCCGACCTCCGAGCCGAGCCCGGCATCGACATCCTCAGTGTGGAACGGGACGGCTTTTTCAAGAAACGTCTCCTCGGGCTGCGCGATCCCCTCGCGCCGACCGCTGAGAGCATCCTGCTCAAACACAACATCGGGCCGCGCTCAGTGGAAGTCGTCCTGACCGAACACCATTCTCTGAACACGCCCTACGCGAAGTTGCGCGAAGAGGCAGGCAAAGCGAGCATCGACGAGGTGCGTGACACCGTCCTCGCCGCCATCGGTGAATTTGCCGCCGCTGCCGCCAAAAAGCGCGAGGAGGATCTCGAGAAGATCACGCAGATGCTCTTCGAGGCTCGCTTTCCCGAGGCGATGAAGACCGTCGACCTCGAATGGAAGGACGGAGCCTGGTATGTGAAGGGCGAGCTCTACGCGCCGGAGCGGAAAGCCTTTACCGAGCAGTCTCCCGCCTACATCGTGGAGGGCTCGCTCGATTTCTCCGGACTGGTCGACCTGACCGCGGCCCGGACCTCGGACCTGCGCCAGCAGATCGAGTCACCCGATCTCTTCACCGTCGACCTCGACCAACAGCCGGTGCACCTCGAGCGCATGATCCGGCTCGTGAAGGACTACGATGCGGTCTGCGAGCGTTCCGGTCTGGCGCTCCCCCGATTGCAGCTCGAACTCGTCACCGCCGATGCCGGCGGATCGATGGATCGCTTCAACTCGATCCGCGCCGCACTCGCCGCTCCCGACAAGATCCAGCCCGAGCGTTTTCTACCCGATCTCGTTTCCGCGGGAGTCGCTGGAGCCCCGCCGAGGGCGGCGCTGAAGTTGGTTCCCCTGCCCTGATGGTGATGGAACCCGTGCCGCGCCGGCATCCCGAGTGGCTCGTCGCTCCGCTGGTGACCCTCGGTGCCGTGATCCTCTTGTTGATTGTCGCACGTTTCTACGACCGGCTTCCGGTCCATCCGCCCGAGTGCGGCTTTCGCAAAGCCTTTGGCATTCCCTGCCTCGGCTGCGGGGGCACCCGCTCGATGATGGCTCTGGCCCGGGGCCGCATCGCCGATTCTTTGAGTTTCAGCCCCGCTGTTTTGATTGGCATGGCCGCGAGCGTCATTTGGGCGGCGGCGGGCATCGCGCGCTTCCTCCGGTGCCTCCCCCGGCCCTCCGCCATCGAGCAAAACCGGCGGATCCTGCGTGGTTGGGCCGTGGCGGGCGTGATCCTGCTTGGCAACTGGATCTACCTGCTTTTCTATCTGCCCCCATGAACTTTTCACTCTCCGGACAATCCGTTGCCATCACCGGTGCCGCCCGGGGCATCGGCCTCGCCATTGCCCGCACCTTCCTCGATTCGGGAGCCACGGTCATCGCGATCGACCTCGACGCGGAAGGACTAACCCAACAACAAACCTCTCTCGGGGAATCCTACCGTCCGCTCGCCGCCGATGTCGCCGATTACGGCACGCTGCGCGAGGCGCTGGCCGGCCGCACCATCGATCACCTCGTCTGCGCGGCCGCCATCGGATCAGGCAAGACGGGTTTCCCTTTCTGGAACGTCGAGCCGACCGAATGGGGTCGGGTCCTCGACGTGACCCTCTTGGGTGTCGTCAACACGATCCAGTCCTGCGTCCCATCCCTGCTCGCGGGCGACACCCACCGCAAGTCGGTGCTGATCCTTTCCTCCGTCGCCGGACAGATCGGCTCCCAGACCGACCCGCCCTACAGCGCGGCGAAAGCGGCGGTGATCAATTTCGCCCAGGTCGCAGCGAAGGATTTCGCCCCCTACGGCATCCGGGTGAACGCTCTTTCCCCCGGCATGGTGAAGACCGACTTGAACCGCTCCGTCTACGCCGCCTCGAAGGAAGCTGCAACGATGAGCTACGAGGATTGGGCCGACGAAAAAATCCGCCGCATCGCCCCGCTGGGCCGCTGGCAGGAGGCGGAGGAGATCGGCGCGACCGCGGTCTTCCTCGCCAGCGAACACGCCCGCAACCTGACCGGCCAGACCATCAATGTCGACGGCGGACAGGTGATGCATTCTTGAGGCCCCTCAATGAAAATCATGTGAAGCCGCGGCGGGCAGTTCGCCGGCGGCCCGGAGTGCCTCGATCCGCGCGGCCATGAGGTGGGTGGTGCCTTCGCCGTCGCGCTGGACCTTTCCGCTGATGAGGAGAAAAGGCTCCGTGGTGATGACGAGGCGGAATTTTTCAAAAACGGGTCCATAAACGATCGCGTTGGCCAGTCCGGTCTCGTCCTCGAGGGTGATGAAAACGACCCCCTTGGCGGTGCCGGGTCGCTGGCGGCAGATCACCGCTCCCGCCGCCCTGACAAAACTACCATCAGGCATCTCCGCGAGTCCTCTTGCCGTGAGGATGTCCCGGGGCAGGCGCGGCCGAGCCAGGGCCATGGGATGCTTTCCCGTGGTCAGCCCGAGCCCCTCGTAGTCGGCGTGGACGCGCTCGGGGTAACTCATATCCGGCAAGGGACAGGGAAGCTCCGGCGCGCTCGTGAATAGTTCGCCCTGTTGTAGCGCCGGCTCGGCGACCCGCCAGAGCGCCTCGCGCCGGGTCAGGGCGAGCGCGCGGAGTGCCCCGACCGAGGCAAGTTGACCGAGTTCCTCCCGATCGAAGGCGCTGCGCTGGCGGAAATCGGTGAGATCGGCGAAGGGAGCACGCCCCCGCTCCCGCAACATCGCACCGGCCCGGGCCTGGCGCAGGCCGCGCACGGTAACCAGGCCGAGCCGGATGGTGGCGTCGTCGATGACCGTGCACTCCCACTCCGATTCCAGCACGCAGGGTGGCAGGAACTGGAGGCCACGGCGTTTGCCCTCCTGCACCAGGGTCGCAGGTGAATAGAAACCCATCGGCTGGTTGTTGAGCAAGCCGGTGTAGAACTCGGCGGCGCGGTGCACCTTCAGGTAACTGCTGGCATAGGCGAGCAGGCCGAAGCTGATCGCGTGCGACTCGGGGAATCCATAGAGCGCGAAAGAGCCGATCACCTTGACGATTTTCTCGACCGCCTCTTCCACGACCCCGCGTTCCTCGAGAGCGCGACGCAGCTTTGCCTCGACCTTGCGCATGCGTTCGTGGGAACGGTGGAAGCTGAGGGCCTTCCGCAGTTCCTCGGCCTCGCTCCCGGTGAAATCGGCCAGCACCATCGCCATCTTCAACACCTGCTCCTGGAACATCGGCACACCGAGGGTTCGCTCGAGCGTGGATTCCAGTCTCGGATCGATGTAATCGACCGGCTCCCTCCCGGCCCGACGCTCGAGGTAGGGATGGGCGAGACCTCCCGCGATCGGCCCGGGTCTCACGATCGCGACCTCGATGACGACATCATAGAAGCAGCGCGGCTGCATCCGCCGCAGGGTATTCATCTGGGCCCGGCTCTCGACTTGGAAAACCCCGACGGTGTCTGCCGAGCACATCAGGTCGTAGGTGGCGGTGTCGTCCTTCGGGATTTGGGCGAGGTCGACGGGCCGTCCTCGCGCCTCCGCGAGGGCGAGGCTGTCCTGCATCACCGCCATCATGCCGAGCCCTAACAGATCCACCTTGATGATGCCCATGTCCTCGCAGTCGTTCTTGTCCCACTGCGCCACGGTCCGCCCCGGCATGCTCGCGTTTTCCAACGGCACGACCGCGTCGAGGGCGCCCTGGCAGATGATCATGCCGCCGGAATGCTGGCCGAGGTGGCGGGGCAGCCCATAGATCTGGCCGTAGAGGGTGGCCAACGCGGCGGCCCGGGGATGTTCCCGCGTGATGCCCGACTGGGCGACCTGCTCGTCGAAGGCGAGGGTATGCGGGTAGTCACCACTGGCGTAGAGGTCGCAGAAGCGCGCGAGCATTTCCTCGGGGAACTCGAGCACTTTGCCGATCTCGCGCACCGCGCTGCGCCCGCGGTAGGTGATCACGTTCGCCGTCATCGCCGCTCCGTGGCGGCCGTAGCGGCGGTAGACCTCCTGGATCACCTGTTCCCGCCGCTCCCCGCTGGGCAGGTCGAGGTCGATGTCGGGCCAGGACCTCCGCCCCTCGCTGAGGAAACGCTCGAAGAGGAGCTTCGCCCCGACCGGGTCCACCGGGGTGATGCCGAGGCAGTAGCAGACCGCGCTGTTGGCGGCGCTGCCACGTCCCTGCACCAGGATCCCGTTTTCCCGGCAATAGGTGACCAAGCTCCAGACGATCAAAAAATAACCGCTGAAGCCGAGGCGGCCGATCAGGTCGAGCTCGCGCACGATCTGGGCCCTCACCTCGGGGCAAATTTTTCCGTAGCGTTCCTTCGCCCCGGCCCAGGTCCGCTCGGCGAGAAAACTGGCCATCGAATGCCCCGCGGGCACCTCGTAGCGGGGGAATTCGTAGCCGAGATCCTCGAGGGAAAATTCCAGCGTCTCGGCGAGACGGCGGGTGTTGCGGATCGCCTCGGGCCGGTCCGCGAAAAGCGCAGCCATCGCGGCGGGACTTTTCACATGGCGCTCCCCGTTCACCGCAAGTTGGCGCCCCGCCACATCAAGCACGGTGTGGTTCCGTAGGCAGGTGAAGACATCCTGGACGCGCCGCTGCTCCGGCCGGGCATAGACCACCCCGTTGGTCGCGAGCAGAGGCAATCCGTGGGCCGCCGCGAGATCGGCCTTGGCCCTCAACAGCACCTCCTCGCCGCGGATGGAATGGCGCTGCACCTCCACCCAGAGATCCCGGGCCGGAACATGGTCCAGTAGCTTTACCAAGCCCGCCGCAAGGCCCCGGCGTCCATCGCGCTGCCAGCCCTCGTCGAGCGGGCCCTCCGCGTCGCCACTGAGAAAAGCCACCTCTCCGTGGAGCGGCTCGAGTTCCCGCCACGCCACCCGGCATTCCCCCTTCGGCGAACGCAACTGGGCCTCGGTCAGCAGACGCGAGACCGCCCGGTAACCAGTCCGCGATTTCACCAGCACGGGCAGCACGGTGCCGTCCTCCATCGCCAACTCGGTGCCCACGATGGCGCGGAAGCCGTTCTCCGCCGCCCGCCCGTGGAACCTGACCGAACCATAAAAGCCGTTCCGGTCGCAGAGCGCCGCCGCCGGCATCGCGACCTCGCCGCAGCGATCCGCCAGCGCCTCCGGCGAAGCAGCCCCGCGCAGGAAGCTGAAGGCGCTGCGGGCATGGAGCTCGTGGTAATCGGAACCCGCTCCCTCAATCATAATACCCCTCCACGCTCCAACCCCGCGCCGACTCGACGAGCCGGAAGAGCCCGTGGTTGAGCAATTCCACATCCCACTCGCTGCGCTCCCACTCGCGGCCGCGATGCCACCACTCGCCACCGCAACGCCACGGTCCCTGCGCGGAGACGACCACGCCGGTAACGCGGGGCGACTCGACGCGCAGCGGCCGTCCCTCACGCATTTGCACCACCGCGCGGCAGGCCACCGGATAGCGGCGCAGCACCAGGCCGGTCACGGGTGGCCCACCGGGCGGAGCGGTGGCATCCTCCAACTCCGTCGGCAGCGGTACCCTGACAAAACCACTTGGCCGGTGGGTGTCGGCGAGGCGCGGCGAACCGAGCCGGTCGGCCCCGACGATGCGGCGCAGGCGGGTCAGGGTCTCCTCGCAATGGTGGCGGTTGCGCAGCCCCGCGCCGAAAAGTGTCCGCTGCGAGGCCACCGGATCGGAGGGCTCGAGCCGCAGCCGCAGCCCCATGATCGCCGCCTTCAGCTCCATCGCCTCGATGTGCCCGGCGGCGAGGCGGAAGAGCACCTCTTCGTCGAGCGTCGGCTCGGGCAGGGCGAGGCGGCGGCCCGCGCAGGTCCCGTCGGTAAAAGAGAGCAGCAGGTGCAAGGCCGTGGCGACCCGGCCCGTCGCGCCGACCCGCACGACGAGTTCCCCGAGAAAGCGGCGCAGCAGGAAAAAGAGCGCCTCGCGCTCCACCACCTCGTGCTCGAAATCCTGATGGACTTCGAAGAGCTCTTCCAGTTTCGCGAAGACCAAGGGACGCCGGAGCCGCCCGCTCAGCCGCAGCCAAAGTTCGACGCCCTCGTCCCCGAGCCGCGCGGCGACCTCCTCGCGACGCAGGCGCGCGAAGGCTCCGAGACTGTGGAGCCCCCAGAGCGCCAGCTTCTCATTCAAGACCGCCCCCGTTTCGGCCATCAGCAGGGGCAAACGATCCAGCAACTCGAGCCGTCCGGCCGGATCGAGATGCCAGACCGGCACCTCCTCCCGCAGGGCGGCCTGCGCGGCGATCCGCGCCAGCGCCGGGGTCTCGCCGAGGCCCACCACGACATCCAACCCGCAGCGCCCCAGATGCGAGCAGAGACGGCGGGCGCTTTCGAGCCATTGCCCCTCCGGCTGACTCGAGAGGTCGAGGGTGAGAATGCCCGGAACGGTCTCCTCCACCCCTGGCACCCAGGATAGGGCGGTCTCCAGCAAAAGTCGGCCCGCCACCTGCTCCGCCGGCTCCGAGGGACGCTCGACCTGCAGTTCCGGGCAACGCGCGATCGCCTGAACCGTGGGCAATCCCGCCCGCACCCCGGCCCGCTCGGCTGCGGCATTCACGCAGAGCACGACCGACTGACGGCGCGCCTCGTCCACCAGCACCCGGGGCAACTCGCGCGCCCCTGGCTTTCCCCGGACCACCGCCTGGAGGCGAAAATCGCGGCACCAGAGGACGGCACAGGCCCCCGCTGCCTGTTGCGGCTCCCTCTTCATCAATTTTATACCTTGCTTTTTTACCCCGCCAACTGGATCTCCGGGTGCCGATCCGCCACCTCCACCGCGGCCCGGCGGAAACGGATCGAAGCGATCAATTCCCCCCGCTCGCGCTGTAACCCATCGAGATCGAGGCGCGAGACCAGTTCGACCCGGTCCTTCGCCAGATTCGTGACCGGAGCCCGCGCCAACAGCACCGCCACCGCCTCGCGCTCGCGCAAATGGCCGCCGATGCGCTGCCAGTGCGCCGGACGCACCGCGCGCCAGTCCTCGGGACGGCAATCGCGGCCGTCGACGAGGAACCAGCGAAAATTCTCGTCGCGAGCCGCCACGTCGAACACCGCCACCGCCTGTGCCGCCGATTCGCAGCCCACCCAGAGCAGGGACTCGAGATCGCGGGCGGGCAGCTGCTCGACCGCCATGCCACCGCCGATGTCGAGCAGCATCGCGTAGTGCCCCTCGCGCCGCGAACGGGCACAAAGCGCGGCAAGCACCAGCCCGCCGCCCCGCGAAGGCCCCGGCACCACGATCTCCGTGAGCCGCCCACGCGCCAGTCCCCCGCCAAGGAGCTCGTCGAGTTCCCTCAAGCCGCTTTCCTGCCGCGGTTCGCGCCGGTCCTGCTGCTGCAGAAGCTCGGTGCCGAGACAGACCCGCGCCCCCAGTTCGCGACGGAGCGCCGCGAGGGCTTCGGTTTTTGGGGAGCCAGCTTGCATGTGTTTTTCTGAACAGTATTCAAACCGAACAGAAAAAGCAACGAGAAGCTTGCCCCAAGGCGGATCAAGCCCAACTCAAACCCACACGCTTGCGGCCCTCACCAACAGAGACCTTCGTAGCTCGGAGCCACCTCGGCGAGTTCGGACCAGCCGTTGACGTCGATGACGTGGGCGGTGCGGCCCTGCCCCACGAGGGCGGCGAGCTGGTCGCGGGTGGCGCAGGCCTTGGAGGCGACGACGGTGAGCGGAGTGCTTTCACCGCCGAGGGTGGAAAGGTCGGAGACCATCAGCGAGCTGAAGTTCGGCAGCTTGGCCTCGGCGAACATGAGATTGGCGCCGATCAGGTTCCGCTCGGAGACCACGGGATCGTGGATGCGGACGCGGTAACCACGCAAGGCGAGCTGGGCGGCGAGTTCGAGCATGGCACTGCCGCGCAGGTCATCGGTGCCCTGCTTGAAGGCGAGCCCGAGGAGCAGCACGCTCTTGTGCCCGGCACGCTCGATGCGCTCGAGGAGGGACTCGAGGTGGCGGCGGTTGCTTTCCATCAGGCTGTCGAGCATGGGCACGGCAACCCCGAGCTTGCGGGCGTGGTGGGTGAGGGCGGAGACATCCTTCGGCAGGCAGGAACCACCAAAGGGGGTGCCGGGACGGAGGTAATAGGGTGAGATGTTCAGCCGGGTGTCGCGACAGACGGCAGACATCACGGCGGTGGAATCGATGCCGAGTTCCTTGCCCATGCGCCCGATCTCGTTGGCAAAGGTCACCTTCATGGCGTGGAAGGCATTGCAGGCATATTTCAGCAGCTCGGCGGATTCAACGGGCACGGACTCGGTGGCCGGCTCCAGCATGACCTCGACGGGTCCGAGGGACTGGCCGGGCTCGAGCACGCCAATCACCGAGAGACTCGGCTGGCGGAAGTCGGCGAGGGCACTGCCTTGGCGGAGGAACTCGGGGAAGAAAAACACGGAGGGCGTTATCGGCAGCCCGGCGAGGTGGGCCTCGGCGACACGGCGGGTCGAGCCCGGCAGCATGGTGCTGCGGTAGACGACGGCGTGGGGGGCGCCCTTTTTCCGGATCGCTTCGGCGAGCTGAGCGGAGACAGCCTCGACGTATTGCAGGTCGAGCGCACCCGAGGGGGCCGAGGGAGTGCCGACACAGACGATGGAGATCTCGGTGGCATTGACGGCCTCGACCACGTCGGTGGTGGCCCGGACCCGGCCGGCTCGGGACTGGGCTTGGAGCAACTCATCGAGCCCGGGCTCGCCGATGGGGGCCTCGCCACGGTTGATCTGTTCGACCTTGGACTCGGAGACGTCACAACCGATCACGGTGCAACCGCGCTCGGCCAAGGCGGCGGCGGTGACGCTGCCGACATATCCCAATCCGAAAACACTGATTCCTGGAAACTTCATCGATCACAAGCGGAGAGACCCGGCCGATCCTGCGAGGTCGGCCGAGTGGACGGAGAATTCGACCGCAAAATCGGTCTTGTCGACAAAAAGGAGCAGGCGGGCGACCTGAGAATAATCGATGCCGCGACCTGTCCCGCCGGAGCCCCTGCGGCTCAGGGGAATGCGGACCTCGCTATCGCCCGTTCGCACCTCGGCGGCGGACGAAAACCAAATCCGCTCACGGAGGGAGCGACGGTCATCGATCCGGACGCCGAGTCGGAGCGGCGGGCCTGGATTGCTGAGGCGGAGGACCAGCTCGTCGTAGGGGCTCCAGTCTTGCAAACCCGGGGTGAAATTGACGCCCCCGTATTCGCCAGGCGAGATCCGGACGCGCATCACTCCCGTGGCAGGATCGACCTCGGCTCGCGCCGGTCCCTGGGTTTTCCAAAAGCGGGCGGTCAGGCGGGCATCCCACAGCACCGGCAAGCGATCGCGGGCCTGGGCGCGGTGCCATTCGAGTCGCAGAGCGGGGACAAAGGCAAACACGATGCCTCCGAGGAGCACGGCGATCCAGAGACCGATCCGGAGCGGAGTGAACGACGCAGGCCGACACGGCCAGATCGTGGCCAGGGCGATGCCAAAGGTGTCGAGGACAACATCGACGAGGCTGGCGGAGCGGCCGATCTGCCCTTGGATCAGCTCGCTACCGATCGCGGCAAAAAGGGCGAAGGCCGCGGCCAGGAGCGGAGTCAGCCGCGGGGGTAAAAAGCGGCGAAAAATCAGTTGAAGACAACGGGTCAGGAGGAAAAAGCCTGGGAGGTGTTGGAGATTCCAGGCGCCCGCGAGCCAGCCCTCGTCGGGGATCTTTTTCACCGGCATCAGCAGGAGGACAAAAATCAGGGCAAGTCCTGCCAAGCCAAGGAGGGCCCCGCGGTCCCCACCGCGCTCAAGATCGGGACCGGGCCCGGGTGTTACCGGCGATTCCATCATCTCCGCCGCCCGAACAAGAGATCGAAAAAGCTGCGCCGGGGTGGTGGCAGGTCGAACTCGACCGGGGCATCGAGCAAGGGCACGGCCTCCTGCCGGGCCAAGGCCCGCCGGTCGACAGGATACTCGGGGAGTTCGATCACGGGATCATCCCGCGAAGGTCCATCAGGCAAGGTGACGGAATAGAACTCGGGTTTCCCATACACGGCCCGCAGGAAGCTGGCGGCAATGGGTGCGGCGTCGCCACCACCGCTGAGCCGCTCGCCATCGCGACCGTGGGTGACGACGGCGAAAGCGATGCGGGGATTGAAGGCATCGACCCAACCGACAAACCACGCGAGCGAGGCTTTCTTCCCATCATTCGACCACTGGGAGGTGCCGGTCTTTCCATAGACATCCGGGGTGGCCATGCGCGCGGTGCCCGCGGTCCCGGCGCTGTAGTTCACCACCGCCCACATTCCATCCCGGACGAGTTCCAGATCGGGCTGGCGGACGCGAATGGCGCGCGATGCCTGGGACTCGTAGCGCTGCACCAACTCCTCGGTGCGGGCATCGACGCGGCCCTGGATCAGGCGGGGCCTGGGAACGTGGGTGCCGTTGGCGAGAGCGGCCATGGCGTAGGCCAGCTGCACGGGTGAGGCAAGCACACGGCCCTGGCCGATCGCGTAATTGGCAAGGCTGCGCGGATCGTTGTAGGTCTCGGGGTCGGGGATGGACCCCTCGGCAATGGAAGGCAGGGGCAAGTCGGGCGGCACCCCCAGCCCGAAGCGGTAGCTCACCGCGGTGATCGGAGCAGCCCGGCATTTGAGGGCGGCTTGGTAGAACCAGGTGTTGCAGGAGCGGAGCATGGCGTACTTCACGTTGATCAAACCCTCGTCACCGGGATTCCAATTCTTGAAATACCGGCCATCGATCAACAACTCCCCCGGGCCGGGGAATTTGGTTTTGGTGCCCCGGACCTTACCCGAACCCATCGCGGCGAGGGCGACGAAGGGCTTGAACGTGGAGCCCGGTGGGTACGCCCCGCTCACGGCGCGGTCGAAGAGCGGCGCCTCTTCGGCATTGGACAGTTCCTCATATTTCGCAGCGCTGATGCCGGCCTCGAAAACATTGGGATCGAAGCTGGGATACGACACCAGAGCCAGCACATCGCCCGAATCGGCATCCACGGCCACAAAGGCACCGGGACGACCACTTTTTCGCAGGCCCTCCATCGCGAGCCGCTGCATTTTCAGGCTCAGCGAGAGGATCAGGGTGTCGCCCGGCTTCGGCTCGCGGGTGACCTCCTGATGGCGCAGGTTGCCGGAAGCGTCAAAGATACGCATCACCTCGCCGTCGGTGCCGCGGATCATGCCATCGAGCGATTTCTCCATGCCGGCGCGGCCCTCGACGAGGGGCCAGAGGTATTCGGTCTCGGCGAGAGGTCCGTGTTGGTCGGGTAACGCGACGCCGGTGTAGCCGAGGAGATGCGCGGTGAGCCCCGCCTGCGGATACTGCCGCAGGTAGACCGGTGCCAGCTCGCAACCCGCTGGCAAACCGGACACCGCGGAACCCGTGATCGTCTCGGAGATCACGAGAGGGAGACGTCGGCGGTTTTCGAAGTGTTTCTGGATGTCCTCGTCCTTCAGCGCGACCGGAGTGATTCCCGCAGGCAGATTGGAGAGCATGCGGCGGGTCCAATGCACCGCCTCGTTGGCCGAAGCGAGCGTCGCGGGAAAGGTGGTGGCGACACGATGGCCGATCCCATTGATCGCCAGCGCCTCCCCTTCCCTTGATACAATGAGGCTGCGAGCGGCCGGCACGGCGAACTTTTCGACCTGCAAAGCCGGATCGGACTCCAGGGGCGTCGGGCCGAAATCAACGCGGGGAAGCTGGATCTCGCGGTCCCCGGCGGCCTCCTGACCGGCCACCCACGGGGAGGCGGCAACCACCGCGCTCAGGAGCACTTTCGCCCACCGGGCATACAGGTCTGTGGGAAGGGCAAGGATCACGGGCGAGAGTTCGCCTAAAGTACGGTCAAAAGTCCCTCACCGCAAGGAGCCCGGGCAGCCTCTCAACGCTCCCCGGGACAAAGCTTTCACTCAAAGTCCACTTGCAATCACCGGATAGAGCGGTAATCCCCCGGAGCCTACGTAAACCATGCCTCCCCCGCCCCATTCCGGTCAAAAAGTCCGGCTCCTCCAGATCGTGGACAGTCTCCATCAGGGGGGGATGGAAAACATCATGGTCCAAGTGTGCAACCGGCTCGACCCCAACGAGTTCGAGGTGACGGTCTGCTGCATCAGCCGGAACGGCCCCTTCGCCGAGCGGCTCCGTCCGGGCATCGAGGTGATCTCGCTCGACAAGGGCCCCGGGTTCTCCCGGGACACGGTCCGCGCGCTGCGCGACCTGATTCGCAAGGGCGGCTTCGACCTCGTCCACACCCACCATCTCGGCGGGCTGATCTACACGGCGCTGGCCCGTCCCAAACCAGCCGGGTTCCGTCCCCGGGTCATCCATTCCGAACACATCATCCTGCACGGCGACGAACTCTCGCGGAACCGCATCCTCCAGCGGAAACTCCTCTACCGGATCGCTTCCTGCGTTTTCACGGTCTCCTCGCAACAGCTCGAACAACTCCAGTCCCTCGGCTTGAAACACCGCCGGCAGTTCACCCTGCGCAACGGGGTCGATCCGGAGCGTTTTCATCCCTTGCCCCGGAGCGAACGCGCCGCTTTGCGGCAAAAACTTGGGCTCGCTCCCGACCTTTTCTGGTTCGGCAAGGTGGCCCGATTCGCCGCACTGAAACGGCACCGTTTCCTCATCGAAGGTTTTGAGCGCGCCGCGTCAGGCCATCCCGGGATCGGTCTGCTCCTCCTCGGCGATGCGGGCTCGGAAAAGGAACGAGTCCTCGCCCAGATCGCCGCCAGTCCGGTGCGCGACCGCATCGTCTGGGCCGGCCTGCAGCAGGACCCGGTGCCCTGGTATCAGGCGATGGACGCCCTCGTGATCGCCTCGGAGAGCGAAGGCATGCCGAACGCGGCGCTCGAGTCGCTCGCCTGCGGCGTTCCGGTGCTCGCCAACGAGGTCTGCGGCATCCGCGAAGTCTCCGGAGACGGCTCCCACGCTTGGATCGAGGATCTCGGCTCCTCCGAAAAAATCGGTTCGTCCCTCGCCCGGATCGCCTCGCTGGGTCCCGAGGCGCTCGGTCAAGCCTCGGAGGCGGCCCGCGACTACGCGGTGCGGAATCTGTCCCTTGAAGCGATGATGGAGCAATACCGAGCGCTCTATCGCGGCGAACGTTTCTGACCAACGCATGCTCGCCAAACTCCAGCAGGGATTCCGCAACGATTTCGCCGATTTTTGGTGGCATGTCAGGACGAAGGGCCTGCGCGAGACGATCCTCTGGCTGAAGTCCCGCGAGGCGCCGGTGACCTTTCAGTTTTTGAAGTATGCCGCTCTCGGCGTGTTCACCACCCTGGTGCAGTTGCTCTTCTTCACCTGGTTCTCGCACAGCCTCTTCCCCGCCCACGACTACCTTGATGGAGGCGCACTGCCCGATGCATTGAAGGAACGCAACGCCATCCTCAGCAACCTGCTCGCCTTTCCCCTGGCGATGGTCTTCAACTACTTCGTCAACGTGATCTTTGTCTTCACTCCCGGGCGGCATTCCCGCTGGCGCGAGTTCGGCCTCTTCGCCCTGATCTCCTCCCTGACCTTCGGCGTCGGTCTGCTTTGCGGTCCCGCCTTGATCTCCCGTGGCCTCGACCCGTGGATCGCCCAGGGCGGCCTGGTCGTCAGTTCCGCCCTGCTCAATTTCATCTGCCGGAAGTATCTGGTGTTTCTCAAGTGATTTCCGATAGACCGTCCACCCTTCCCCGTTGACCGTTCCGCCCGCATGCCCCCCGCCTACGACACCCTCCGCGCCCAACTGCAAAGCTCGCCCCGGCGCTGGCTTGTCACCGGCGGCGCGGGATTCATCGGTTCCCACCTCGTTGAAACCCTCCTTGGTCTCGGGCAAGAGGTCGTCTGCCTCGACAATTACTCCACGGGCCATCGTTCGAATCTGGAGGTCGTCCTGGCCGGTCTCCCTGACAAACACGCCAAAGGCCTCACCTTGATCGAGGGTGACGTCGCTGATCTCGAAGCCTGCCGCCACGCGGTGGCCGGCGTCGACCACATCCTACATCAGGGTGCGCTCGGATCGGTGCCGGAGTCCATCAACGACCCTGTCGCGAGCCATCGCAGCAATGCGACCGGCACGTTGTCAATCTTCGCCGCAGCCCGCGAGGCTGGCATCCGGCGCGTCGTTTACGCCTCGACCTGCGCCCTCTACGGCAACAATGCCCCGCTCCCGATCCGAGAGGACGCGGTGGGCGACCTCCTCTCGCCCTACGCCGCGACCAAGGCCGTGGGCGAAGCCTACGCGCGCTCTTTCGCCAACGCCTACGGCATGGAATTCGCAGGTTTGCGTTATTTCAACGTCTTCGGCCCACGACAGGATCCCGAGGGTCCCTATGCCGCGGTCATCCCCATCTGGGTGAAAAGCATGCTCAGGGGCGAACCGGTCGTGATCTACGGCGACGGCGAAACGACCCGCGATTTCACCTATGTCGCCAATGTCGTGCAGGCGAACCTGCTCGCGGCAACCACCCCGGCCCTCGTCGAGCCGAGCCGGGTCTTCAACGTCGCCATCGGCGGACAGACCTCGCTGAACCAGCTCTTCGACTGCCTGCGGAAGAACCTGGGCACGATCCTTCCTGACAAAACCATACCGGATCCGGTCTACCGCGACTTCCGCGTCGGCGACGTGCGCCATTCCCTCGCCGATTTTTCCCGGGCACGGGAGGAACTCGGCTTCGATCCGACCCACGACCTCGCCGCCGGCATCGCTGCCGCGATCCAGTGGTATGCCTCGGCCGCATGAAGTTGCTCTGGGTCAAATCGGGTCCGCTTTATCCGCTCAATACCGGAGGCCGGAAGCGCACCCACGCGATGCTGGCGGAACTGGCCCGCCACCACGACGTCACCTACCTCGCCAATCTGCCCGAGGGTCAAAAGCTCGATCCCGCCGAAGACTCCGCGCCCTACGCCCAGGAGAAACTCTGGATCCCCTCGCGCGAACCCCGCGACGGATCGCCCGCGTGGATGTTGGATCTGGTCCGGCACCTGCTCGTCTCGACCTCGGCCTTCGTCCTCGACCGCTACCGCAATCCCGAGCTCGCCGCGAAGCTGCTCGAACTCGATGCTTCGGGGAGCTACGACCTGATCATCTGCGACTTCCTCACGCCCGCGGTGAACTTCGATTTCGACCGGATCCGCACGCCGGTGGTGCTCTTCCAACACAACGTCGAAGCACGGATCTGGGAGCGGCTCGCCGCGGAGAAGAAGAACCCGATCGTGCGCCTCCTCTTCCGCGACCAGGCGCGGCGCATGCGTGACGCCGAGATCCGGCTCTCGAGACAGTGCCAGGGTGTCATCGCCGTCTCGCCCGAAGATGCGGCGGACTTCCGAGACGACTACGGGCTCGCCAACGTGCTCGGTGCAGTGCCCACCGGAGTGGACACCCGCTTTTTTCAACCGCCCTCGCCGCGCCGGCCCGAGCCCGGCCTGATCGGATTCCTCGGTTCGATGGATTGGATGCCGAACATCGAGTGTGTCCACCATTTCGTGCGCGACATCTTTCCGCGCATCCTCGCGACCCGGCCCGACGCCCGCTTCCTCGTGATCGGCCGCGATCCGGCTCCCTCGCTGCAAAGGCTTGCCGCGGAGAACGATCGCATCCTCCTGACCGGCACCGTCGATGATGTGCGGCCGCAACTCGACCGCTGCGAGGTCCTCGTGGTGCCCCTGCGCTCCGGTGGTGGCACCCGCATCAAGATCTTCGAGGCGATGGCCCAGGGCGTGCCGGTCGTCTCGACCACGATCGGCGCCGAGGGCTTGCCGGTGACGCACGGAGAGTCCATCCTGATCGCCGATGAGCCGGAAGCCTTCTCCGACGCCGTCCTGACCTTGCTGCAATCACCCGAGACCCGCGAAACCCTCGCCCGACAATCGCGCGAGTTGCTGGTCCGGTCCTACAGTTGGGAATCGGTCACCGCGAGCTTCCTCGAACTGTGTCTCCCCTGCATTCATTCCCCTACCGCGCCGCACTGAAGCCATGCAAGATCCCCGCACCCCGGAACGCATCCGCCATCACTACGAGGTCGAAAAGGAACTCGCCGCGAGGATGCGCGCCTCGACCCGGGAGGAGCGCACCGCGCTCTTCAAGACCCTCTATACCGAGCTATTCAACAGGGTTGAAGACCATCCCCGCCTCACCCGCCGCGAGACCGCCGAGGCTTCGCGACGCAACCTTGAGGCCCAATTGCGACTGCTCCGCCCGCATTTCCCATCATCGGGACCGAAGCCGGTGCTGGTCGAGTTCGCCCCCGGTGACTGCCGGCTCGCCGGAGCCGCGGCCACGTCCTGCGCGAAGGTCTACGGCGTGGACATCTCCGACCAGCGCTCGCCCGGCGAGGTCTTCCCGGAAAATTTTGAACTGATCGTCTACGACGGCTACCAGCTCGGCTTGCCCGACGGCTGCGCGACCCTGGCCTTCAGCTACCAGTTCCTCGAGCACCTCCACCCCGACGACGTCGATCCGCATTTCGCGATGGCGAACCGCCTCCTCCAGCCCGGCGGAGTCTACGTCTTCGACACCCCGCACCGCTTCTCCGGGCCGCACGATGTCTCGGCCCATTTCGGCGAGACGCTCGATTGCTTCCATTTCCAGGAGTGGACCTACCGCGACATGCGGAAGCTGCTGAAGCGGCACGGGTTCAGCCGCACCGCGATCCACCGCAAGGGCCGTCTTTTCCGAGGCGCCCTCGCCAACGCGGTGCACGACAGCATCGAGACCATCGTCGGCGCGCTGCCTCGCCCGCTCCGGCGCAAGATCTCGCTCCGCTTGTTCCAGTCGGTCACGCTCTCGGCGTGGAAAGACTCCTGACACCGCTTCCCCGATCCCACGATGTCGCTCGCGCGCAAGCTCATCCGCGGATCCTCCGTGAACCTGATCGAGCAGGTGGTGAAAATCGTTGCGATGTTCGTGACGACGCCACTGATGGTCGCTCAACTGGGCAAGGAAGCCTACGGCACCTGGATCGTGGCGCTGACGATCATCGGTTACCTCAGGCTGCTCGATCTCGGCGTGTCCTTTTCGGGAAACCGCTTCCTCGCCCGCGCGCTCGGGGCCGGTGACCAGGTCGAATACGGCCGGCTCGTCACCTCCTTCGTGTTCCTCTACCAGCGCATCGCCCTGATCGCGCTCGCCGTCACCCTGGCCCTGAGTTTGGCGATTCCCCCTTTCCTTTCCGACGATTCCTTCCTCCACGCGACCCGCTGGCTCGTCCTCGGGCTCGGACTGGTGACCACCCTCCGGTTCTGGACCCGCATCTACGAGGTGGTTTTGAAAAGCCACCTGCGCTACGACCTGATCGGCTGGTCCTCCATCGTGCGCACCATCCTGCAGGCAATTTTCGTGATCCTGGCATTGACCCAAGGCTACGGCCTCGAGGCCCTGCTGCTCGTCTACATCGCCACCGATGTGCTGGACCAGATTCTGTTGATGCTCTTCTCGCGCCGGATCGTGCCGCGGGCGATCCGACCGGTGCTGGCGCGTCCCGCCGGCTTGCCGGAACTGGCCCGCTACAGTGCAACTTCAGTGATGGCGAGCGTCGGCAACCAACTGCGCCAGGGAATCGATCCGCTCGTGATCGGCCACTTCGCCGGCCTCGGCCTCGTGCCCGCCTACTCGATCGGCAACCGATTCCTGACGCTCTTCGGCGACTTCATCAATTCGGTCTTCGGAGGCAACTTCGTGGCGGCCTTCAGCCAGCTCGATGGACGCAAGGATCCCGAGGCGCTCGTGCGGAACTTCCTCACCACGCTGCGCTTCAGTTGTGCGGTCGCGGCCTTCGGCGGGGTCTCCATCGCGGTCTTTGGTCCGCCTTTCATCGCCCGTTGGGTGGGGCCGACCTTCTCCGATGCGAATCTTGTTCTCTACATCCTCGCGGGTCCGACCACGCTGATGATGATGCAGTATCCGGTATGGAGTTTTTTCTACTCCCAGAACCGCCAGCACTGGCTCGCCGCGGTTGCTCTCGGCGGCGGAGCCTTCAACGCGATCCTGAGCATCGCTCTGGTTCTCAGGATCGGCTTCCTCGGTGCGGCCTGGGGCACGGCGATCGAGTTGACGATCGTCTTCGGATTGATCGTGCCGGTGCTTGTCTCGCGCTTCTGTGGGATCTCGCTGTTCCGCTATCTCTTCGCGATCCTCAAGCCGGCACTGCCCTACCTGCTCTACGGCTGGAGCGTCCATCACTTTTGCCGCGACCTGTTGCTACCCGAGTATCCGCGGCTCGCCCTCGCGATCTCGCTCTACCTTCTGGCGGCGGCCCCGATCTTTTGGTGGCTGACGCTGGTGGAAGCCGAACGCGCGAGGCTTTTTGGTCGGCTGCTCAAGAAGCCGTGATCGCCGCGAGCAGTTCTCTGGCGGCCGCCTCTTGATCGAAATGCTGCAAAGCAAGCTCGCGCGAGGCCGCGCCGAGGCGCTGTCGCTCGCTTTCGGGCAGGATGCCACGGATCACGGCCTCCATCGCCGCGAGGTCGCCGACGGGAAAGAAGGCCCCGTTTTCTCCGGCCGTCACCGCATCGTGATTCGGAGGGATGTCGCTCGCGAGCACCGGCAGGCCGCAGGCGATGGCCTCGATCAGCACCGTCGGAGAACCTTCCGCATGCGTCGGAAAAAAGAAAAAGTCAGCGTTTTGATAGGATCGCACCAGCGCGGCGAAGTCGAGGTAGGGCAGCACACGACAGTGCTCATATCCCGGCGCGTGCCCTTCGATGCGTTGCTGCAACGCTTCCAGCAATGCCCCCTTCCCCACGATCACCCAGGCGAGCGGCAGGTCCTTGAGCCGCGGGATCAGTTCCATCAGTTCGGCGACTCCCTTGGCGCGGCCGAGGTCGCCCACGAAGAGTCCCACGACGCGATCCTCGGGAAAACCGAGCTCGCGTTTCCACCCCTCGCTGGCTCCCGGCACGAAGACCTTCAAATCGACACCCAGCGGGTTGCAGCGGACCTTATCACGATGGGCGGGATAGGCCTCCTCGATCTGCCGGGTGAAGTTCGGCCCTACCGCGAAGATTCCATCGAGCTCGGCAAAGAGCTCCTCCGTGAGCCGCGCCACCGCGGGTTCATTTTTCGGATAGGTGTGGATGTCGCTGCCGATCGCGTAGGAATAGGCAGGAATGCCGAGTTCCTTACCGGCGAGCAGGGCGGCGCTGCCATCGTTGGTCAGCATGCCGCCGATCACGGCGTCGAAGGGCTCGCGCTGATGCAGGCTCCGTAGCAGGCTCCGGCTCGCAAGAAACATCGAGCGTCCCTCGTGCGGGCGAAACCAGGCGCCGGGTGGCCGCACGAACCGCGGGTAATGGATCTCGATGCCCTCCATCGAGCCGCTCCGATCCTTGAAAGCCTTGCCCCGGTAGCGCGGCAACAGCCCGAGCGGAAAGGGCACCGAGGGAACCGGGGCGACCACGGTGAGCCGGCAACCGACCCGCTTCAGGGCGAGCGCCTTGTTGCGGAAAAAGGTGCCGAGCTTCAGATTCGCCGGATTCGGGAAGAGGTGGGTGAAGAGGAGCAGGGACTTCTCCGTGTTCATCGCGCCGCCTCCCACATCTCCGCGATGGCCGTTTCGGGCGACCGGGTCGCCGTCCATCCCGTCGCCCGGGTCAGCAGCGAACTGTCGCCGTAGATCGAAGGCACGTCGAAAGCGGTCTTGCGCGCGGCATCGACCTCGACCCTGATCTCGCGGCCCGAAACGCGGATGAGATGATAGAGCAGATCCCGGATCCGCACCGCCCGCCCTGACGAAACCACATAAGCCGGGGCGGGATCCTCAATTGAAAGCATCGCGATGAGCGCCTCCGCCGCATCGACCACGTGGATGAAGTCGCGCTCGCTCTCGAGATTTCCGACCTTCAGCACACCCCCATCGGAACTGCGGGCGATCTGCTCCACGAAAGAGCCGAAAACGAGGCGGGTCGGCGACCCGGGACCGATCAGATTGAACAAATGCGCCACGCTGACGCGCAGCCGATCGCCCGAGACGCGGCGGTGGTATTCGGCGAGCCGGGTTTGCAGGCTTTTGGTCAGGCCGTAGTCGTTGCACGGGCTCAGGACCGCGTCTTCGGTCACCGGCAGGGCCGCAGGCACGCCAAACTCGGCCGCCGAACCGGCCAGCACGACGCGCACCGGAGACCCTTTCTCCAGTCGCGCGGCCTCGGCCAGGATCGCTCCCGCCACCTCGACGTTGTAGCGCAGCATTTCCCCGAAACCGGGACCGGAGGATCCGGCTAGGCTGATGATGCGGTCGGGAGCCTCGCTACGGATCACTTCGCGCAAGGCATCCGTATCGCCGCACTCCATCGCGATGTGGCGGCCGCACCCGGAGGGGGAACGACCGACCGTGACGAGATCGGAGGATTCATCCCGCTCCAGCAGGCTGAGGAGATGGCGCGCGAGGAATCCCCCCGCACCGACTACCAGCACCCGCGTTTTCATTTTGCCCCCGGCAGGAAACGGTCGCGGCCCTCCTCGAAGAGCCGGGTCGCCTCCTCGTAGTCGCTCGCCCGACCGATGTCGAGCCACTCGCAGTTGCCACGGTAACAATGGATCGGAACCTCGCGGGCTCGCAGATCGAGCATCATGGTGTTGAGATCGTATTTCCCCTCGGGCGGAATCACCTCGAGCACCGATCGGTGCATCGCGTAGATGCCCATGCTGACGGTGAAGTATTCGGTCGGCTTTTCGATGTAGTCGGCCAGAAGACCGTTCTCCACTTTCAGCACTCCAAGATCGATCTTGAGTTCCTTTTCGAAGGTGGCGATCGAGACTTTCCGCCCATGGTCAACGTGGCTGCGAAAGAGGTCGGAGAAGTCGAGGGTCGTGAGGATGTCTCCGTTGAGCATCAGGAAATTCTCATCGAGGCCTTTCATGAGCCGCAGGGGCCCGGCGGTCCCGAGCGGCTCGGTTTCCTCGGAGTATTCGACCTTCATCCCGAGGCGTTCGCCGGTGCCGAAGAACGCACGGATCAGGTGCGACATGTGGTTCACCGCCATGATGATCTCGGTGACTCCGTGGTGGCGGAGCTGCTCCAGCACGATCTCGAGGATGGCTTTGTCGCCCACCGGCACAAGTGGTTTGGGGAAGGTGTTGGTGAAAGGCCGCAGGCGCGAACCTTTTCCTCCTGCCAGAATCACTGCCTGCATGGTTTGAAGGGATTCGGCCGGACCTCAGACCTGATAAATGCCGGAATGGTAGGAGCGGCGGTTCGCCTCGTCGCTGAACCAGGCGATGGTCTGGCGCAGACCTTCGTCCAGGGTCGTGCCGGGACGCCATCCGGTGAATCGCTCCAGCTTTTCCGCGCTGCCGAGAAGCCGCTCGACCTCGCTCTTGGACGGACGCACCCGCTCGTCATCCGAAGCGATCGTGGCCTCGGGCCGGATCGCCGCGATCAGCTTGCGCGCGAGGTCGCCGACTGAAATTTCAGAGCCAGTCGCGATGTTGACCTCCTCGCCCTCGACTCCCTCGGCCATGGCGATTCGGAAGAATCCCTCGGCGGTGTCCTTGGCAAAAACGAGATCCCGGGTAGGCGAGAGCGAGCCGAGCTGGATTGAACCGGCACCATCGAGCAATTGGGTGATGATCGTCGGGATCACCGCTCGGGCCGACTGGCGCGGACCGTAGGTGTTGAAAGGCCGCACGATCGTGACGGGCAGGTTGAAGCTCCGGAAATAACTCTCGGCGAAGCGATCCGCACCGATCTTGCTCGCCGAGTAGGGTGACTGCCCCTGGAGCGGATGACTTTCATCGATCGGCACGTAGCGGGCCGTTCCATAGACCTCGGAAGTCGAGGTGACCAGCAGCCGAGGCGTCTTCGCATCGCGTGCCGCCTCGAGGACGTTGAGGGTGCCCCGCACGTTCGTATCGAGGTAACTTTCCGGGGCTCGATAACTGTAGGGGATCCCGATGAGCGCGGCGAGATGCATCACGAGATCGGCCCCTTCCACGAAGCCCCGGACGCAGCGCGAATCCCTCACATCGCCCGATACGATCTCGACCTTCGAAAGAGCCTCGGCGCTCAACTGGTCAAGCCAACCCTGATGACCGAAGGAATTGTAGCAAACCATCGCCCGGACCTGCCAACCTTCATCGACCATTTTCTCGACCAGGTGGCTGCCGATGAATCCTTCGGCCCCGGTGATGGAGACGCGTTTTTCGGGGGTGTCGGACATCGGAATCGGGGCGAAAAATGAGAGGATGCCCATCTATCCCGGGCAAGGCAAAGTCAAGTGAAAAGCCCGCCCGGAAGCAGCCCGGAGAACTTCGGGTTGAAGGCCGGGATAATCCGAATTAGATCGCACCGATCCGACCGCACCCCCATGGTGGAGCTCTACATCCCGGCCAACTTCTTTTACCCCGAGCTTCCGGGAGGCAGCCTCCAATACTCGCGCTACGCGCCCTACCTCCACGAGCGGGGCGTGTCGCTGACGGTTTTCACCCCGAAGCGCGCGCATCATGTCGAGGACGAGCTCGAGTTCAAGACGATCCGCATCCATCGCAAAACCTTGCCGCCCGATCTCGATGCCCTCGGCCAGCAGATGGCACTCGTGGAAATGGCGGGTGAGGCAGCCAAGGCCGCGGGCAAACGACGCGTCGTGATGCAGCCGATCGGCACCTTCGCCAACGACGTCCGCAGCATCCGCACGATGTGGAAATGGAAGCTCCGCGGGATTCCTTTCACCCGCCACTTCACCCAGGTCCCCCACCCTGCCGCGGGCCACGCTCTCGCCCAGGCGCGGACCCACCTGCGCGAACAGATTGGGTTCAGTCCATTCTCCCGGCTCCTCATGTGCAGTTCGGAGATGGGACGCGCCTTCCAACGCGCCGCAGGGATCTCCTCCCGCCGGATCGAGGTGATCCCCAACGGCATCGACCAGACCGTCTTCCACCCCGCCGACGCCGCGGAAAAGATCGCCCTGCGGCAGTCGCTCGGTCTGCCGGTGGACCGGCCCATCGTGCTCTCGGTTTGCAGCATCATTCCCCGCAAAGGCATCGACCTGCTCGTGGCAGCGTGGGAAACGGTCCTGAAGCAACGTCCCGAAGCGCTGCTCGTTCTCGTCGGCAGCAACACGGTGCGCCCTACCGTTGGAAATCCGGAGGCCCGCTCGGACATCGCCGGCTACCTCGACGCGATCCGTGCCGCCGTGGACGCCCTGCCGGTACCAGACAGCGTCCGTTTCGCCGGCGAAGTCACCAACGTGCAGGACTACTACCGGGCCGCGGACGTCTTCGCCTTTGCTTCGCTTCAGGAGGGGCTTCCCAGCGCGGTGATGGAGGCGATGAGCTGCGCCCTGCCCGGCGTTTTGGCCCCCTTCCACGGCTTCCCGAAGCCCGGCGAAGAATACGGACGCCCCGATCTCGAATTCCTCCCGGTCACGCACGAGCCCGCCTCGATCGCCCGCGGCTTGCTCACCCTGCTCGACTCGCCCGAGGAGCGACATCGGATCGGGCAAGCAGCCACGGATTGGATCGGCAAAACCCAGTCCATGGACCGCGCCGCGGACCGGCTCACCGCGATCTACGAATCGCTCTGGACCTGAGCGCCATGAATGCCGCCTCGAAGTTCGACGCCGTTTTCCTCGATCGCGACGGGGTCATCAACGAGGAGGACGGCATCATCCGCTCGGTCGAGCAACTGCGTCTCGTCCCCGGATCGGGTGAAGCCATCGCCCGCCTCAATCGAGCGGGCCTGCCCGTCATCGTCATCACGAATCAGCCGGTCGTCGCTCGCGGCTGGTGCACCGAAGAGGAGCTTGGGGCACTGCACGACCATCTTCGCGGTCTCCTCCAGGGTCATGGCGCCTCGGTTGATGCGATCTACTATTGCCCGCACCACGAGAACGCGAACGATCCCGCCTACCGGATGATCTGCGAATGCCGGAAGCCGCGTCCCGGTCTGATCCTGCAAGCCGCCCGGGAACGATCGCTCGACCTCACGAGCTGTGTCATGATCGGCGACCGCAGCGTCGATATCGAAGCGGCCCACGCCGCCGGCACCAAGGGTTGGCTGGTGAAGACCGGTTTCGGCGGAGACGACGGCAAGTGCGCGGCGACGCCTGAGCGGATCTTCGAGGACCTCGCTGCCGCGGTCGACTTCCTCCTCAGTTCGCCTGGAGCTCCTTCAGGGTCTCCTCGATGAGGCCGATGCTCATCATCTCGGCGATCTGGAGATCGGAAAAGCGCACCGAGAATTCCTTCTCCAACGCAATCACGAGATTCATGTGACGGATGGAACTCCACCCCGGGATGCTTTCCTGGGTGCCATCCAGCGGGATTTCCTCCGGATTCGAACCGACCACGTCGGCGATGACCTCTCTGATGCGCTCTCTCATGCGAGGGTGATTGTGCCGACAAAGCCGGAGATTTCCACCGGCTTTTCACGGGGGAATCGGTATTCTTTCCGCCCCGTTGCGGTCTCCTCGATCAGTTCGCCCCCGTGACGGTCGAAGAAGTCGGCGGTCTGGACGTTCTTCTCGGTCGGCAAATAGGCGCTGCGAGCCTCCGTGGCATCCCAGCGGTCGAAGGCGAGCTTCAACGCGGTGCCTAGAAAGGCGGTCTCGACTTTCCGGCCGAGCACCCGGCAGCTCATCATGAAATCGCGGATCCTGACAGAGCCACCATCGCGGCCCATGATCACCGCTCCGACCTTGCCGTAGTCGCCGAAGCGATCGGCGACCTCGAGCAGCAGCACGAGTTCCTCCTCCGAAGCGATGAGGCGGGCGATGTCCTCTTCCTGATAGCGGTTCGTGGCGAGATTGAACTGGTTGGTTCGCTGGGTCAATTGTGCGACCCTCGCGACATCGTCCTCGCCGGCCACCCTGACAATGACCTGCAAATCGAGCGAGCGCAGGTAATCTTCATGGCTGCCGAACTGGGCCTGCGCTGCCTTGCGGGCGCCCTCCTCGCGATACATCTCGGTGCGGCGCAGATCCTCGCCGGAGGCGGCTTGGAGCGGAAACCCGTCGTAGTTGGCGAGCAGCGAGGTGATCTCCCAGGGATCAGCGGGCAGTTGCAGGACCTCGACCATGGGCAGGAAGCCACGCACCAGTTCGCATTCGTGCGGGCTGTCGTCGATGAACACAACACTGTCGAGTCCCAGACCCAACCCTGTCACGAGCTCGCGGATGTTGTCGGCCTTGTTCTCCCAGTTGATCCGCCACCCGGCAAGATGTTCGCGTTTCAGGCGCATCCCGGGATGTTGGTCGAAGACCTCGAAGACATCGGCCTCGTTGTTTTTGCTGACGAGTCCGAGAATTACCCCGCGTCGGTTCAGCTCGCGGACCTGGTTCTGGAAGTCATGCCAGGCGCGTCCCGGCCAGGTCCCCTCGTCGAGCTGGATGCCGTCCATGCCATCCTCTCCGATCACACCGCCCCAGATCGTGTTATCACAGTCCAGCAGCAGGACTTTCTTCGACTTGCCGACGCGATGGGCGATGGCCGAGGCGAGCGCAACCGACCAGGCGTTGAGGAATTCCTCCTGGTAGGGTGCTTGATAAAGGTACCAGAACCTCGGCTCACGAACCTGACCACGCCCAACGCTCCGGCCGATGAGGTCGAAATCGCAGAGGATCACGCGCGAGCGTTCCGCGGCCCAAGCGCGGATGGAGGCGTTGAGGCGCAACAGTTGCGGATCCTCGGCCCCGAGCGAGTCCCAGGCCGGGAGAAAGGTGTGCACCGCGAGCACGAGTCCCTCAGTCTGGAGGATCTTTTCCCACAGGGCAGCCAAAAACTCGAAGGCCGCGCCACCGTCAAAGCCCGCGTCCGCCGCGCCCCAGCGAAGGCGATCGAGGCACAAGGCGGTAACGACGAAATTCGGAACCTCCGATACCACTTGCACGCCGGAAATGACTTCGGTCTCCACGGCATCGAAATCCCCGTGGGCGACGGCGGCCTTCACTCCCCGGTTTCCGAGGTGGTAGGTGAGAAAGGGGTCGATCGATTCGGTCGTGACGTTGCGGAGGAAGCGCACCTGCACCGCAGGTCCGCTGAGGCGCCCGGGCTCGGCGAATTCCTTGAGCCGCTGGTTCAGGTCGCGGGGCCGCGGAAAATCTCTGGACGCGATCATCAGAGCATCACGAGACCACCATTCACCCGCACCACTTCGCCGGTGATGTGCGAGGAGCCGTCGCCCGCCAGGAAGGCGACCGCCGCGGCAATTTGGTCGGGCTCGGCGAGCCGGCCGAGCGGCGTTTGCGCTTTGGTCAGGAGCCGGGCGCGCTCGGAGAGCCCCGAGACGAGCCGGGTATTGGTGAAGCCCGGCGAGACGACGTTGAAGCGGATGTTTTCGTGCCCGTATTCGACCGCGAGGCATTTGGTGGCCCCGACCAGTGCGGCCTTGGCAGTGGTGTAGGCGCACATCTGCTTCGCGGGGGTCGAGTCGCAGGTGACCGAGCCGATATTCACGACCGAACCCTTGCCGGCGCGACGAAAACCGGGAAGGACCTCGCGGATCGCGTCGAGGGCGGCATGGAGATTGATGCGGAGCGCCTCCTCGAAGTCCTCAGGTGAGGAGTCCTCGAAGGATTTGGTGTTGAGGTTGCCGGTGGCGTTGTTGACAAGCACGGTGGCGTCGCCGAAGCGCGCCCGCGTTTCGCTGACGAGCCGTTTCAGATCGGTCGCGCTGCCGACATCGGCCTGGCAGGCCAGCGCCTTGCCGCCGGCGCCGGTAAGCTCTGCAACCACGGCTTCCGCCCCCGATCGATCCGAGCGGTAGTTCACGACCACGGCAAAGCCGTCCGCAGCCAGCCTCCGGCAGATCGCGGCACCAATGCCCCGGCTGCCACCGGTGATGATCGCGACCGGTGCGGCGGGCGGAGGGGCATAGACCTCGTCTTGCAAGGGCTCCAGCACCTGGACCCGACCACGACCGACGATGAGATCCTGCCCGTTTTGATTGGTCACCCGCACGGCGAGATCGAGGAGACGCTGCGACGGGATCTTTTCCAACACTTCGGCGCGGACGGTGAGTTCGTCTCCGATCCGGGTCGGCGCGACAAATTCAAAGGTCTGCGAAAGCCAGAGCGCTCCGGGTCCGGGGAGATACTTCCCGATGATGGTCGAGACGAAGGAGGCACCAAGCATCCCGTGGGCGACGATGTCGCGGAAGCGCGTCTGTCCGGCGTAGTCCGCGTCGATGTGCAGTGGATTGTCGTCGCCGGTCAGTTCGACAAAACGGCGGACGTCTTCGGCGGTGACGCGATGAATCAATTCGGCGGTTTCGCCCACGACGATGGATTCGTATCGGTCAATCATTGCGGCTTCTCGGTTGGTTTCTTCTGCCAGGTTTCGAAGAATCCGGTCTCCTGCATGATGCGGTGCAGGGCCATGGTCCCATCGGCATTGAGGTGGACGTGGTCGGCGAAGAAACGGCTCTCGCCAATCGCATCGGAATAATCCCACACCTTCTCATCAGTCACCGCGGCGACGGATTCCATGACTCGCTCCGACACTCTCGCATCCGCCTCGGCGGCCGGCCAGAAGGGCGCGATCACGAGCCGCACCGGCACCTTTTCCACCCTGGCCCGTACGATCATCCGGGCAAGTGCGGGGGGATTGGGTTCCTGGATCTGCCAGTCGGCGGCAGCGAGCGGCGATTGCGCGAGGAAGTCGGGTTTGGCCACGAAAAAGTTCGTCAGCCCCTGGTCATCGCGATTCCAGTGATAAAGCATCCGCGACATCATGTCTCCGTTGTAGCGGAAGGAGTGAAAAAGGGAAGTCGCAACCGCGAGGGAAGGCTCATCCCGCCTGAGGATGGCTCCGAGCCGATCGGAGCGCCGGGTGAACATCTTCAGGTCTCGGATCAGTCCGTTGTTGCTGCACACCGAAGTCACTTCGACGACGAGTCCGGCCGGCTTTCCGCCGTTTTCGAGATAATCGAGGAAAAGAGCTTCGGCGATCTCGGTCGACATGCCATTGGCCGAAAGGTTGTAGACCGGGATCCCTGTGGTAACACGGGCCGCATCCGGAGAAAAAAGCTGGACGCCCCGCGAGTGACCCAGCACCACGATGCAGGGTTCGGCATCGCCCCGGTAGACCCGCGAGAAACGATGCTGGCTCGTCTCCGCGATCCGCCCCATCCCCCACCCCGCGAGGCGGTCGAGCGCAAAAAAGAGCACGAGAAAGATCAGCAGAAATCCCAGCGGACGGCTCAGCCGGGACTGCGGCGCGGACGGATCTGCGATGGGAGTGCCGGACATCAGAATTGGAAGTAGATGAAGCTGCTGCCGGTGAACGATCCGAAGAGCGCGATCAAGAGACCAAGCAAGGCCATGAAGACCGCCTGCCAGACCGGGTGTTTCTCGAGGAAGGTGACCCCGTCGATCTTGCGCGTCACGATGACGAGCTCCACCGCCACGAGGATCGCGACCATCAGCGCGGCTTTGGCGACGATGAACTTGTAACGGATCGTGGAGGGCGAAAGGTTGTCGAAGCGGAAGATCCCCTCGAGGTATTCCCAGGCCTGCGGGAAGCTGCTGGCCCGGAAGAAAATGAAGGAGATCGTGGTCAGGCCGAACACCAGCAGGATCGAAAGCGGCACCCAGAGGAAATTCCCCCGACCCTTGCGACGCCGGTTGAACTGTTCCAACCCGGGAGCCATGAGTCGTTGCGCGCTGAGGAAGACGCCGTGCATCAGGCCGAAGATGACGTAATTCCAGTTGGCCCCGTGCCAGAGCCCGGCGAGAAAGAAGGTCGTGATCAGCGCGACATGCACCCGGACCTGGCTGCGCGAGAATCCGCCGAGCGGGATGAAAAGGTAGTCCCGCAACCAGGTCGAAAGCGAGATGTGCCAGCGCGCCCAGAAGTCGCTGAAGTTCGTCGTGAAAAAGGGCTGGCGGAAGTTCATCCCGAAATCAAATCCGAGGAACCGACCGATCCCGATCGCGATGAGCGAATATCCCGCGAAGTCACCGTAGAGTTGGAAACTGAAGAGGACCGCACCGGTCATCAGCGAGATCGAGCTGTTCGCCCCCGGCCAGTCGAAGCAGGAGTCGACGAAGGGAGCGATGTTGTCGGCGACGCAGGTTTTCAGGAAATAACCCCAGAGGATCCATTGCAGGGCGATGCGGGCCCGCTGCCAATCGAAGCCCGGGATCTCGCGCAGTTGCGGCACGAAGAGCTTGGCCCGCACGATGGGACCGGCGACCAGCTGCGGGAAGAAACTGACGAACACCGCGTAGTTCAGCAACGAGGGTTCGGCGGGCAGGCGCTTGCGATAGACGTCGATCGTGTAGCTGAGCGTCTGGAAGGTGTAGAAGGAAATCCCCACGGGCAGGATGATCCCGAGGGTGGCCCGATGGGCCTCGAAGCCCATCGAGGTCAGCAGCGAAACCGCGGAATCGAGGAAGAACTGGAGGTATTTGAAGGTGATGAGGATTCCGAGATTCACCACGACGCTGATCATCAGCAGCCACTTCCGCTTCCAGGCGTCGGAGCTGGCTTCGATGGCGCGGGCCACGAAGTAATCAATCACGGTAGAGAGCGCGATGAGACCGAGAAAACGCCAGTCCCAGCAACCGTAGAAGTAGTAGCTGAAGACGAGGCACACCGTCATTCGCACCTGTCCCCGCGTCGGAAAGAAAAGGGCGCAGAAGGCCGCAAAGAAGACCAGGAACCTCAATTCAACAAAATTCATTCAAGGCGATCCGGAGAGCGGCGGATTACAAGCGGGCGGACGCGAAAATCGGCGATCCTAGCACGCGCTCAAGGATCCGGCAACGGGGAAACCGGGCGGACCGGGCCACCGCAAAAAAAACGTCACGGATGCGACTCGCCCTTTGACGGCGGGCCGGATGCCGTCTCCCTTCCCGGCAGTTTCATGTCCGCAGCCAGTGAACCGACCAAGCCCCGCAAGGCCGTCATCCTTTCCGCCGGAATGGGCACCCGCCTAGGCAGCCTGACCCGCGATCTGCCGAAGGTGATGGTCCCCATTGCCGGGAAACCCATGCTCGAACACCACATCGAGTGGCTGCGTACCTTTGGCGTTTCCCAATTCTATCTGAACCTCCATTACCTCGCCGATGTGATCTCCGACTACTTCGGCGATGGCAGCAAGTGGGGCGTCGAGGTTCACTACCATCGCGAGGAGCGGCTCCTCGGCACCGCCGGAGCCCTGCACGGGTTCCGCGACGCGCTCGATGACACCTTCCTCGTTCAATACGGCGATGTCTTCTCCCGCCTCGATCTCGCCCGGCTCGCGGCCTTTCACCAGGCCCACGGCGCCACCGCGACGCTGGTCGTCCATCCGAGCAGCCACCCCCACGACAGCGACATCATCGAACTGGGCGAAAACGAGCGGATCCGGCACATCCATCACAAGCCGGGCGATGATCGCTTCGGCATTCTCGGAAATGCCGGGGCCTATCTGGTGGAACCCTCGGCCTTGTCGCACCTCCCCGACGAGCCGCGCGAGGAGGATTTCTGCAAGCATCTCTTTCCCCGAATGCTCGACGCCGGCGAGATCCTCTGCGGATATGACACGGAGGACCTCCTCCTCGACGTCGGCACTCCCGAACGCCTCGCTTGGATTGAAAGCCATCTGGCATCCGCATGATCATTTCCCGCACCCCTTTCCGCGTCAGCCTCGTCGGGGGCGGATCCGACATGCCGAGCTACTACCGCCACGCTCCCGGCAAGGTCCTGAGCTTTGCGATCACGAGCTACATGTATGTGACGGTGAGCCCGCGCTTCGATGACTCCGTGCGCGTCGCTTACACCGAGACGGAGATCGTGGATGACTTCAATCTGCTGCGCCACAAGCTGATCCGCGAGGCGATGCGGATGACCGGGGTGACCCACGGCGTCGAAATCACGACCATCGCCAACATCTTCGCCGGTACTGGACTCGGGTCCTCTTCGGCTCTCGCCGTCGGAGTGCTGCACGCCCTCCACGCCTACCGGGGCGAGTATCGCTCGAAAGCCCAACTCTGTGCCGAGGCCTGCCGACTCGAGATCGAGATCCTCGGCGCGCCCATCGGCAAGCAGGACCAGTTTGCGGCCGGTCACGGCGGCATCAACGTGATCCAGTTCAACGCCGACGAGACCGTCTTTGTCGAACCGGTCGTCTGCGACCGCCGCATCCGCGAGACGCTCGATGCGCGTCTGATGATGTTCTACACGGGGATGAGGGGAGACAACACCAGCATCCTCGGGAAGCAGTCGAGCGAGGTCGGGCAAAAGGAGGAAAAGCGCCGCGTCCTCTCCGAGATGGTCTCGCTCGTCGATCCGCTCCATGCCGCCATCGTCGCCGGCGACCTCGATTCCGTGGGCGATCTTTTGCATGCGAACTGGCTCCTCAAGCGCAGCCTCACCTCGGACATCGCCAACGAGCGGATCGACACGCTCTACCAGGCCGGGCTCGACGCGGGTGCCCGCGGTGGCAAGCTGCTCGGCGCCGGTGGCGGTGGATTCCTTCTTTTCTACTGCGAAGAGTCCCGGCAGGATGACCTCCGCGCCGCCATGAAAACGCACGGGCTCAACGAATTCGCCGCCGGGATGGAGATGCAGGGCAGCTCGATCGTGCACTACGGTTGATTGAAGTTTCCACCGGCTCAAGAAATGCGCATCGTGCTGAAATGGATGGCCGGGGGACTCCTCTCGATCGTGGCGATCTGGGTCATCACCGCCCGCTTTTCCGACAGCATCCCGCTCGAACAATGGTCTGAGCCCCTACGTCGCAACGTCCTTTCCCCTGGCACCACCTACCAGGAGCGGCGCGAGGGCTGGGCCACCAACCACATCGGCGATCTCGGACTGATCGGCTCGCGGCCCGAGGATCTCGCGGCTTCGCCGAAGGTCATGATCTGGGGCGATTCCTTCGTGGAGGCCTTCCATGTCGATGACCGCCTGAAAATGCACCGGCAACTGACCGGACTGCTCCAGGCCAAGCACAATGGCAAGGGCACCGGGATCGCCGTGGGCGAACGTTTCTGCAGCATCGCCGACTACCTCTTCCGTATTCCCGACTACGAGGCGGCTATTCCGGACGTGAAACTCCACGTCATCCACCTCTATTCGCTGGAGGATACCTTTCCCGATCAATATCCCGGCGGTCGCATCTCGCTGTTCCTTTCCGAACCGACCCTGCACTTCGAGAAATACGACAACGAATTCCGCGAACTCGAGGAACCGGTGCGTCAAAGCCGGGCGCGGCTCCTGATCAGTCAGTACGATCTCCAGTTCTTCTCACGGCTCCGCACCAGCCTCACCAAGATCGCCCGGCTTGATGGCCTGCGCTTCAAACCGGGCGTCGTCAGCAAAACCAAGGTCGATCCGGCCGCCCATCGGGCGTGGAACCGCTTTCTCGACCCGGCCTGGGGTTCGGCCGAGCCTCCGCTGGAAGCCTGGCGCTATCTGCTGAAGGAACTCGACGGAGCGACCGAGGTGCCGATCCTGTTTGTCTACTCGCCCCCCACCCCCGCCCTGCTCGACGGAAAGCTGGTGCTGGAGAACCCCGAGAAAAACCTCGCCGATCACTTCGCCGCCCTCTGCCGCGAGCAAGGGATCGGGTTCGTGAGCCTGGAGGATCCCTTCCGCGACTTTTTGAAGGAAAACGGACGCTTCCCCAAAGGCTTCCCCAACTCGCGTCCCTGGGAAGGACACTACAACCCCGACGGTCACCGCATCGTCGCGGAGACGATCGCCAACTGGATCGAGGAGAACCGCCATGTTGTTTACCCAGATTGAGTTCTTCTTTTTCCTCGCGGCGGTGTTTGCGGCGGTGCTCCTGGTGAAGAACCATGGAACGCAGAAGCTGATCCTGCTGGCCGCGAGCTATTATTTCTACGCCTACTGGGACTGGCGTTTCGCGGGACTGCTCCTCGCCTGCACCGCCGTGAATTACTGGCTCGCCGGACGCATGGAGGGCAGCAGCCCGAAGCGTCGGAAACAGCTCGTCACGATCGCCCTGGTCTACAGCCTCGGGGTGCTCGGTCTCTTCAAATACTTCAACTTCTTCGTCGATTCCTTCCGCGCGATGGCGGGGATCGCCCCCGACGCCGGCAGCACCCTCGATCTCATCCTGCCGGCCGGAATTTCCTTTTACACCTTCCAGACGCTGAGCTACACGATCGATGTCTACCGCGGCGATCTGCCGCACTGTCGTCGCTTCAGCGATTTCGCCCTCTTCGTCGCGTTCTTCCCGCAATTGGTGGCCGGCCCGATCGTGCGGGCGTCGGAGTTCATCCCCCAGCTCGAAACGCCGCGCACCTTGACTTGGGAGCGGGCCTACGATGGCTTCCGCCAGTTCACCCTGGGCTTGTTCAAGAAAGTCTTCATCGCCGACCGGCTCGCCTCTTTCGTCGATCCCGGATTTGAAAACGCGGCGAGCCTCAGCGGCCTGACCCTCTGGCTGGTGGCGATCGCCTACGCCATCCAGATCTACTGCGACTTTTCGGGCTACTCGGACATGGCCATCGGCATCGCGCGGGCGATGGGCTACGAGTTCACTCGCAACTTCAATCATCCCTACCTCGCCACCTCGGTGCAGGACTTCTGGAGGCGCTGGCACATCTCCCTTTCAACCTGGCTGCGCGACTACCTTTACATCCCTCTCGGAGGCAACCGGCTCGGTCCGATCCGCACCTACTGGAACCTGATCCTCACCATGGTCCTGGGCGGGCTCTGGCACGGGGCGAACTGGACCTTCGTCTTCTGGGGTGCCTGGCACGGAGTGGCGCTCGCGATCGACCGGTTCATCACCGGCCACATCGGGAAACGATCCACGGCGGCGGGTCCCGGACGCGCTCTGGTGGGCTGGGCCATAACGATGATGATCGTGCTGGTCGGCTGGGTCTTTTTCCGCGCTCCCAACCTGACAACCGCTCTCGCGATCCTGGGACGCATGTTCACCTTCGCGGACGGCGTCGCCTGGTATTCCCCTTTTGCCCTCGGCGTGCTTGGCGCGATGTTCCTCTACCACGCACTGCTCGCCGCCGGCAAATCGGCCTGGTTCGAATTGAAGCCGGACACCATCCGCACTCCCACGATCCTCTTCACGATGATCTGGCTGGTGATCGCGTTTTATCCCCGCGACTTCCAGCCTTTCATTTACTTCCAGTTCTAAACAGAGAGCTTGCCGCGCCAGCTCTGCGCGGAAGCAGCGAGGCGACTTTGGAGTTCCTCGCAGCTCTCGCGGATGGCTGGATGGATCTCGAGTCTGTCGCCCTTCGCGTCCGTCTCCGGATTGGTCAAAATCAGTGCGTTGCGTCGCGGGATGCGGTGTCCGATGTGTCGCGAAAGTTGCTCGAGCGAGCCTTTCGGATCCTCGAGCAGCTTTTCGTAGTGGACGAGAGCGACCTGGTCCTCGATGCCGAGGTCGAAGTAGAGCCGATTGCGCGAGATCCAGTAGATCGCGTAGGCATCCGCATCGGTCGTGGCGAGCGGCCAGAGGGCCTCCACCTGCGCGTCATGCTCGGAGGTGTGGTTTTCGTTCTTCCACGTCGCCGGTGCAACGGGCCGGATGCCGCCGACATATTCAAAGGGTTCGTGCCCCTTCGTGCCGTAGCGTTGGCCGCGCCCGGTCAGGTAGTAGGACAAGTGGGACCGCACCACGCCCTCGAACTGGCGGAAGGCGAAAATCACGGGCGCCTCGGGATAAGCCGCGATGAATTCGGGGATGCGCTGGGTGTCGTGTAGCGGCTTCACGAGGATGAGGCGGCTGCGTTCGGCGCGACGTCCGGCCTCGAGCTCTTCGAAAGACCGGGCCCTCAGGTAATCCGGTGTGCCGTAGGGAGCCTGCTTGAACCACTGCTCGCCATACTCCCCCGCATCGTTGACGAAGGAATCGAGTCCGATCAGGTTTTTCAAGAGCGTTGTCCCCGACCGCTGGCAACCGAAGACAAAAATGAAACGGGCCTCGCGGGCTGGCAGGATCGTCCGGGCGACGGCTCGCGACACCACATGCAGCTTGTGGGAGCCGACAAGTCGTCGCACCAGATCTCCGGAATTCGTGGAGGGGGACGACATCGCGCGCATCCTAAGCCGTCACCGACCGGCTTTCAAGTTGGCCAGAGGAATCGAACACCATAAGCAGCCTCAAAATCAGCATGCCAGGCCCGCCCCTGCTCCCACGAAACCCCTTGCAGGTAATCGGGCCGCGCCCGGCGCAGGCAGAAAGCCTCCGTCCCCCGGGTCCAGAGTTCGCCGGCCGCGGTCGCCTCGGCCTCGAGGATTTCGCCGAGTCGGCGCGAGGACAGACCAGCCTCGGCATTGGCCAAAGCCCAAGCCCGCGGCGCGCAGGCTCCGGACCTGGCCCGCTCGAGCAAACGCCCGAGATCACGGGCCATGGTCCGCTCATCCAGGACCAGCCCCGTGGCGTCGTTGATGAAGTCGAGCGAGCCGACGTGGGCCGCCTTCACCATGCCGACCGGCACATCGGCGAGCATGCTCTCGATCACGGCGAGACAGGAACCTTCGCGGAGGGACAGGATCAGCCCGCAGCGGCTCGCCGCCTGCACCTTCCGGACGTCGGGCGGATCGAGCCGGTTGAACCACTCGATCCGATCCGCGACCCCGTAGGCCGCGGCCAAGGCGCGCGAGGTGTCCACGGTGTGAGATCCCTCCGGCTGGCCGACCAGGCCGACGCGGATGTCCGCTGGCATCTCCCGCAGGGCCGAAAAGAGCAGCCAATGCCTTTTGAAGGGCGCCCAATTGGCGATCATGCTGAAATCGAATCGCTTCTCCGCCGCAAGCAGCGAGGGATCGCCGTAGTCGTCACCGCTGATCCAATGCGAGGCGTAAAAAGGCAAGACCTTGAGGCGCGACGGGATCTGCTGCAGCCATCCCGGATCCTTGGCATTCGAACCGATCACATACAGCTCGGCTTCCGGGAAGCAGGCCAGCGACCAGATCAAGGCCAGGTCGGGCGGAGACCAGGAGGTGGAGAACACGATCCGGTAATCGCGCAGGATCTCCCTCAATCGGGGCGATCGCATCAGGGCGACGAGGTTGTATTCCACCCAGATCACCAGCACGCCCTTTTCCCGCTCGGAGAGCTTCGGCTTGATGACCAGCCCATGGCTGATCGCGGGCAATCCATCCGCCTCTTGCTTCCGGTAGCGCGACCAGCCGATCTGCCGGTCGAACCAAGGATTGCCGGGAGTCTCGTGTGCCTTCCGCAGGTGCGGCAGGGTGATGGACTCGAGCCCCACCGGCAGCCAGATGCGGTGGGCATCGGCGATGAGGGCGAGCGCTTTCGGATCACCCGGACGCCACCGGCCCGAAAGAAAACGACGCCATCCCTGAATGGCTTGCAGCTTGTGCGAGTAGCGGATGCGGTCCGCCAGGTTGCTCCGCCACCGCCGGAATGCCTTTTTCATGCTCCCGGCTGCGGCCGCTCAGCCTTCGCGGCCCGCGGCTTCCTCACCGGCCACCAACTCGCGGAGGATGATAACGAGGAGGTGATTGAAGACGAGATGCAGGTCCTCGACCGGGCCATATTCCCGGCTCTCGACATGCAGGCTGGCGGTGGAAAGCTCCCGGAGCCGCCCTCCGCTGAACCCGGTAAATCCGATCACCGGACAGCCCAGCTTGCGGGCGTACTCGGCGGCCTTGACCACGTTGGGCGAGTTGCCGCTCGCCGAGATCGCGATGACGGCGTCGCGCGGAGTTAGGATGTTCCGCATCTGTTCCGCGAACACCTCGGAGTAATCGAGGTCGTTCGCGATGGCGGAGAAGTGCGCCATGTTGTCGGTGAGACTGATGACGCGGAGCCGGTGCGAATCCGTCGTTGTCACGTTCTTCGAGATGTCGCAGGCCAAGTGCGAGGCGGTCGAGGCGCTGCCGCCGTTGCCGCAGACATAAACCGTGCCGCCCTCGCGGCAGGTGCGGTGCAATTCCCGCCCGATCGCGAGGCATTGATCGGCGTCGACCCGGGCAAGCAGTTCACCGAGGTGACCGAGGTAGTTTGAGACGAGCTCGAGAGGTTTCGAATCCATGGAGGGACAGGGTGAAATGGAGTTTCGGTCAGGGTCTCGCGGCAGGCACGGTATCGCGAACCGCGATCACATCGTAGCGGTCCTGAACGCGCTGGAAGCCGTGAGCATCAAGCAGGGCGAGACAATCGGCCATGTCCTCTTTCGACAGCAGCTTGTGCTCGAAGATCACCACCCGCACCTTCCACCCATCGAAGTCGATCTGGCGGACGATCTCGGCATCGTAACCCTCCACATCGATCATGAAGACATCGATCCGATCGAAGCCGGAACGCTTCACGACCGTTTCGAGGGGGAAGCAATCCACCTCCACCGCGGAGAGCGCGTCGCTGCGCTGCGGCAACTCGGAAAGGGTATCGAGCTTGGTCTTGTCGAAAGATCCCACCCCTTTGGCCCAGGCCGGCAGATTGGCCTTGGCGGCGTCGAGGTAATGGATCGTCATCTTCGTTTCGGTGCGGTGGATCGCCACGTTCTCCAGCACCACTGGCAGGCCCTCGTAAGCCTTTTTCAGCTCCGCGAAGTAGGGAGGCACGGGCTCGACGAGGATGCCTTTCCAGAGATGCCGCTTCGCGAAGGCGTAGAGGTGGTCGTTGGTGATGCCATCGTTGGCCCCGACCACGCAGAAGGTCACGTCCTGCCGGTTCATTTTGCCGAACTCGCGGAGTCGGTCGTAGATCATTTGCCGGCCGCGGATCGATTCAGGCAGTTTCAGGAACATCCCCTTCAGCGCCGCATGCAGGCGGGGTTGCCGGGTGAGGGTGGCGGAGACCCGCTGGGCCACGGCTCTTAAAATCCGACTCATGCGCTTATTGGGAAACGGGTTCGCGTTTTTCGAGGAAGAACCACGGATGGATGCAGGCCCGGTCCGATTCGGTCAGTGCCAGGATCTCGGGCATGGAAAGATTCTCCAGAAGCGGGAACATCTCATAGGGAACCCCGCTGACGGAACTTTCGTGGATCTCGTGCGAGTCCTCGAAGCGGGACCGGATCAATTGACCGATGTCGCGCCGCAGGAAGGCATGACGCCGCTCGAAGGCGCTGCGCTCGGCATCGCTCAAGGCGGTCGCGCGGAACTCATGGACCTCGAGCAGGATGTCGGCGCGCTCCAGCCACGGCACCGCGGCCTTGTCGATCAGGACCTCTTCGTATCCATCGACATCGCAAAATAGAAGCGGCTTCTCACCGGGTTCGATCGCCCGGAGCGCCTCCGGATCGCACCATTTCCCCATCGTGAGCCGGTCGGCCACCCCGTTCAGCTTCGCGAGCGCCACCACGGTAGGTGATCGCTCGGTGGAGGGTTCAAAGGCATACAGTTTCGCCTTTGGAAAAAGCATGCCCAGCCCCACGATGAAGGTGCCCTCGGCGGCACCGGCGTTGATCACGGAGGTGTAGCCCTTGGTCGCTGCGGCGCGCACGATCCACGGGTGCATCTCCATCTCATAACAACCGATGGTCTTTTCAAAGCGGCAGGAAACCCAATGCTCGCTCTCGGGCGGATACCGCAGCCCCTTGAACGGCCCGCCCTGGACGACGTCGCCAAGCAGCCCGAGGCCACGCAGCTTCGCCTCGACCCGACGGCGCAGGGAACGCTTGTGATGATATGCCAGGTAGCGAAAAGGACGCTCGACCCAGCTTTGTCCCATCAGGGACACCATGGCCCGGCCAAATGCTTGTTTCAGTTTCTTTCCCATCAGGAACGCGGATCTCGGAAAAGGCGGACCATGGCACCTATGTTAGAGTCTGGCAACGCGCGTTTCGTTCTTCCTCAACCGCGGATCATGGCAAAAACGGCACCTGAGACCGCCCCGACGCGAAATCCCTCGTCAACCAGCGCCTGCACGGTCGCTCCGGCGGCGGAAACCCCGATGATCTGGGGGTGGATCTCGATGATCACCGTCCTGACCGACATGGGCAATCCCGGCGGAGACTCGCACCAGACTCCCTCGGTGCCCTCGATGTCGGCGATGAGGACGGTCGGAGTCAGATCCGCGGACTCCGCGATCTGCTGGAGAGTCAGCACCGCCGGTCCATCATCGACCGCTTTCGCCGATTCCGGGGAAACCGCCGCAACCGTGCTGCCAAGAGGGTTGTGTGACGGACTGAACCCTCTCGAGTCGAAGCTCTCCGGAGCCCGGGGGGACCAGACCGGATAAGCGAGCGCCTCGATCCATTCTCCGGTGAATCCATTGGTCCGGAGCACCTGGTCAAAAAAGGGTTTGAGGAGGCGGTTGCCCTCCACACTGACGACCCGGCCGGCCGGACCGACCTGCCGCCAGAGAAAGGAAGTCACCACCCCGGAGGAGGCGCCGACCTCGATGACCGCGTCGCCGGGCCGGACAAAAGCCTGGACGAGACGGCGCTCATCCGTCTCGTAGCCACCCCGCATCATGTGGCGGCGCAAGCGTGGGGGAAAGGGCGAATCCCGCAACGGGACGCGGATCCCCTCCAGATCGACGCTCTCGGGCCAGACCGGGCAAAGCGGCAGGCGCGTCAGCAGGGACCGGAGGCGACGATTCATGGCCGTGGACCCTCCCAGCATTCGGTGAGGGTGGCGACCTGGGTCACCCCGCGGAAGGCACGCCGGGCCCGATCCTTCTCCGCGAGATATCGCTGGATCCGGTAGAGCCAGGCCCCCGGCAACAAGCGGCGTAGGAGCCGCGAGACGGAATTGCCCGACCTTTGACCTGCGGGCGTCGCTCCCGCCGTCTCCGCGGCGGATGCGCCTTCCCAGGTCGCGGCGTAATCGCTCTGCGAGGGAGTGGATTGAAAGAGAGGCCCTTGCCTCAGCTTTTCGGCAATCACCACCAGCAAGGTCGGTCCCCGGCCGCCGAAAGTGATGCGATGACCGGCACTTTTGGGGTCTTGGACCCGGTAGATGGCCTGCTCCCCGGTGGACTCGACCAAAGCCAGCAATCTCACCCGGAAGCCGTTGTTCTCATCGAAGATCCGGCAGAACAACTCCGGACTGAATTGGTAAAACCCGTGCCCGTTGTAGTTGTTCGACGGGGTGCAACTCACGAAATAGCCGCCTTCGGCAACGAGTTGCATGGCGTTGGCGATGGCGTTGGGAAAGTGGAAGACATGCTCGATCGTGCCTCCGTCGAAGACCACGTCGTAGCGGCCGTGCCATTCCGGCGGGACCGGTTGATTGAGGTCGTGGACCAGACTGCACCCCTCGTAACCGCTGAAATCCATGGACTCGACGTTTCCATAACCGAGCCAGTCGAGGAAGGGCTCCGCATAACCGCCCATCTGCGCCTGACGCACCACCGCCTGCTCGCAGGACCGATGGGAGCGATCGGCGATCTGCCGCCATTCCTCCGGAGCGAGCATGAAATGCTGTCGCCCGAGCATCAGGAAACTCACGGCGCCGCGCGCTGGCAGGAGGCTGAGCGCTTCGGCGCTGATACGGTCGATCGCCATGGGTAAAATCGGGCTGCGGACTGGGGAACGCGCGCGCAAGCTAGCGGGTGCCCCGGGGACTTCAACCGCGTTTTACGCAACCTTCCGCCCAAGGATTGAAACCGCATCCCGGCTTGAAGTTTGAGGAGTTCAAACTAGCCTAGGCGGGATTTGCCGCATGGAGTTCTTCTTCGCCATCGTTTTCCTCATGGTCTATTACCTGCGCCCCCAGGACTGGGTGCCGGGCATGGCCGGGATGGAGCTGGTGCGGCCCATCATCGCCTTGTGGATCGGCGCCATCATCATCCGGCGAAACCGTTCGAGTCCCCTCCCCGGCCTGGCACGAACGCCTCACGACTGGGTGATGTTCGCCTACCTCGCTTACATCGTCCTTTTCGGGGGCGCTTCGATCATGGAGGTGCTCCCGATGTTCGCCTTCTACACTCTGACGGTCCAGTCGCTGAACAGTTGGTCACGCCTCCTCAAGTATCTCAAATATTGGGTTTTCGCCCTGTTTTTGATTTCCGCCCTGGGAGTCCTCAGCTTCTACGGGTTCGATCCCACGCGCGCCCAGGACAATTCCTTCACCAAGCTGGGGCGACTCGCCCTCGGGACCTGGCTGCATGACAACCCGAATGCGCTGGGGCACAGCGTGGTCGTGGTGATCGCGGCATCGCTCATCCTGTACTTCTGGAAGGGCAAGATGCTGGGACGCTTCGTGATGTTTCCCCTCTTCGCCGGCACCGCCTTCTATTGCGCCTGGCACACCCAGTCGAAGGGTTCCTACCTCGTCGGCGCCGCCGTGCTGGTGCTGGCCCTGATCGTGGGGAAACCCCGCTGGCTTCAGATCATTGCGCTGGCTGCCACGCTGATCATCGGCGTCTCCGCCCTCAGTTTCCTCCCCCGGATGTCCGACATGGGGAACCTGCGCGGCGACGAGGGCGTCCAAGGCCGCCTCCTCGCTTGGGAGATGGCCAAGTCCACCGAAGAGCGGAACCACACCGGGATCGGCTGGCGCGAATTCATCGCCTACATCCCGTGGCGCGAGGGGAACCAATATCTGATCGTTCCGAAGGGCACGCACTCCAGCTACATCCAGGTCGCCGCCGACCTCGGGCGCTATGGCCTTTTCCTTTATCTGGCCGGCCTCTGGTGCGCTCTCCACACTTTGGTCATTTTCCGGACCAGCGATACCGAGCAGGAACGATGTCGACGGGTCCTGCTCGTCCTCATCGCCGCCAACATCGTCTCGGGCTGGATGATCAACCGGAGTTATCACACCGAGTATTTCCTGCTGATCGCCTCCAGCGCCGCCCTGCAACGGCTCCGCAAAGGAGAAGAAGTCGAGGAAGCCGAGGCTTCGGCCCTCTCAAGACTCGGCCATTTGTCCAAGGTCCCCGAGTATCTGCGCACCGCCTGGGCTCAACGGCGTCACAACCCGGCCTTCACCCAGGACAGGGATTCCGGGATGGACGGATTGCGGCCATTCTGGAATCGCTTCGGATTTATAGATTTTGGAACCTCCGTCGTCATGACCTGGCTCACTTTCTGGACGTGGGACTACGTTCTCAAAAACCTCTGAGCTTTCCAAAGAGGGCGTTCAACGCGTTGGCAGAATCCTGAGGGGAAAATCCTTTTTGTTTGCGAGTATTTCATGCTGACTTAAGGTCCTGCGCCGGAGTTCCGAGGCACCCATCGGGACTCCATGGCGGGTCTCCAACCCCTTTCTGAGATGCTCCAAGTCCTGATTCGCTTCCTTACTTTCAACGTGATGTCAGAGCATCCGGCGGTCTACTGGGGGCTGGCGGTCATCTGGATCATCCTTCTCGCCGCCTCGGTGTCCAGCCTGCGGGTCGTCGAACTGCCAACGGAAGCCAAAGTCGTCTGGTTTGCCGTCATCTGCTGCGTTCCCATCTTCGGTCTGGGTCTCTACGCTTTCCGCTGCCTGATCAAGGGCGATTGGGGCTTTCTGAAACCCTTGCTCTCCCCACCCCGGAACAATAAAAAAATCGCCCCACGCTGATCCCGGCACCTCGTCATCATCCGATGGACTCCAATCATTCTTCCGGTCCCAAATTCGACCCAGTCCGGGTCATGTCGCAGGCTTTCGCTTACGTGAAACACCTGCGGCTGATGTCCATCCTCTTCAGCCTGGGTCTCCTCGCCGGGATATGTTATTTCCTCTATTCGACCCCACTTTACCAGGCAAGGTCCTTGGTCTTTTTCCAGGCCTTCGGCAGCCCCATCCGTGACGCCGAAGTACCCGAGACGACGTCCAGCACCTCGCGGGCGTCCCGCAGCCTGATGGACAGGCTCCGGTCGCAAGAGATCCAAATCGCCGCAGCCAAGCGACTCGGTCTGCTAACCGATAATAACTCGACCTTTGAGGCCTTGGTTGAGATCGTACCGGCAGTTCGCGTCGCCTTCATCGATGCACGGAACATCGAAGTGACCGTGCAGGCCTATGACCCGGACGTGGTCCGCAATTTCTGCCAGGCTCTGGTGGATGAGTTCCAGGCGGCCCAACAGGAAGGATGGAAGGAATTCCGCGATCAGGCCCTCGAACACTATGCCCTGCAATTGACCGAGCTGGAAAAGAAGGTGGCGGAGAACGTGGATTCCCTCACCAGCATGGAGCGTGACCAGCAGATCACCGAGGTCACCATCGAACAACAGAGCCTCCTCCAGATCCCCAAGGACCTCGTCGAAACCAGGGAAAGACTGAAGCGGATGGACGCGATCAAGGAAACCCTGACCCGCTACGAGTCCGAGGAGCCGGACAGCGCCAATCTGGTCTCGATCCTGTCGCTTCTCTCGACCTTCGAGAAAGAGACCGACGTGGAGGTAGGCAATGTGGTGAAGCGCTCCTTTGCCGCCAGCCGCTCGGCGGCAACCACCGCCCGGACCGATCCCGATATCTCGGTCGTCACCCCTTCCGACGTGGAGGGGATCGAGCCCTGGCGCGACATCGAACGCAAAAAGCGGCTCCTGGAAACCCAAATCCAGGAATCCTCTTCGCTGTTGCTGCCTGATCACCCGAAGATGAAGGAACTGCTCGAGGAACGCGACACCTTGGAACGTTCCCTCCGCACCGAGATGCTGGTGCTGCGCGAGAAATTCAACCTTGAATACCAGCGGCTCTCCGAGAAGGTGGTCCAGCTCCAGGCACGCATCCCCGAGTATCAGCGTGTCACCGAAGAACTTGGGCGCAGCTCGATCCAATACAGCTCCATCGAGCAGGCTCAAATGATGTGGGACCGCGCCCGGGAACGACTCTCGGAGAAGCTGGCCACCGTGACCTTTTCAGAAGAGTTCGACTGGGTGCAACTCCGCTTCAAGGGCCACACCAGCTTGCGGGATCAGGAGCCCATCTCACCAAACAAGCGCAAGCTGCTGATGCTCTCCCTTTTACTGGGACTCGCCACGGCAATCGGCGTGCCGACCGTCCTCAATTTGCTCGACAACTCCTCGACCTCACTTTCGCAGTTGGAAGATTACATCGGCATCAAAGGAATCGGAATCGTTCCACTCTCGAACGCTTCCTTCCTTGAGGAAGTTCACCGATCGCCTGCCCAAGGGGCGAAGGTACCCAATTACCTTCTGGAATGTTTCCGGGTGATCCGCGCGAACATCGGTCTCGATTCCAGCTTCGATGGAGTCAACTCCCAGGTCGTGCTGGTCACCAGCGCACGTGCTCAGGAAGGAAAAACCACCCTGACCGCCAACCTGGCCTGGGCCTACCATTCGATGGGGGAAAAAGTGCTCTTGATCGACTGCGACCTTCGCCGCGGCCGGCAGCACGTTTTGCTCGATCTGGACAACAGCGACGGGATGTCGCGGATGCTGCTTGGCCAAATCACGCCGGAGGAGGCGATCCTCGAGTCATCGCCCGGAGGATTTGAAGCCATCCCGCGCGGCCCGATCATCGCGGGTACCACAGAACTGCTCTGTCAGGAACGTTTCTATCAACAGGTCAAGGAATGGCGGAAATCCTACGACCGAATCATCCTCGACTGTCCTCCGGTCCTCGGCCTTAGTGAATCCACCTCTCTCCAAAGGGTTGCCGACGGTGCCGTCCTCGTGGTCCGCTCTGAAAAAACTTCCATGAAGGATGTCCGCGATGCGGTGAATCTGTTGCGGAAAACGAAGGCCTACTTCTTCGGCTTTGTTCTCAACGGGGTCGATCTGTCGAAGATGGGGAACTACTACCAGTACTACTATTACTCGGCCCCCTACTACGATCAGTTTGAAGGCGATGAGGAAGAGGACCAAGCGTCCGGACAGAAGGGTTCCCGCGGCAAATCACGCGGACGTTCGTCGGAATCCAGGGAAAAGCGTCTGCGAAACAAGAACGATCAACCAGCCCATAGTGGGCAAACTGCGAGCCAGGCCGCACCTCACGTTCCGTCGGAAGCCGGAAGGATCCGCTCATCCCGGGTGAAGCCTCAGGAAGAGGCCGCCGTTCGCACCGAACCCGCCAGTGCGGAACCGGACGCCCGTCCCGTAGCCAATGCGGCGCAAGTTGGCGCCCCTCCATTCAAGGGGGACAAGAACTGGAGCGAAGGCTCAGACGAGCGCTCTTGGATCCGTTTTGAAGAAGAGAAGCGGCCACAGGGCTGACACCCATCGGGGAAAGCGTCGCCGGCCTTTCACGCCCCTTTGCGGAAGGTGGCAATTTGCCCTTGTTGGAGGCGCACGGATTCTCCACGCCGAGGATTACGGACTTGCCGGCCTCTTTTGACTGAACTCCGAGGGCCGGGTTGCTCCCGATGCGCCGTTACCATCACGCTTCACTGCGTCACTCACGATTCGCTCCTTGATCTCGCAGAAATCCGTCTTGCCTGATTCACCAACAGAATGCTGGCAAACTGTTTGGAATCGCATATCCAACAGTCTGGTAACAACCGGCATCTCAGTTCAACCAAGCCCCGCGACTCCGGCTTCTCCCTCGAGCGATTTCGACTTTCTCGCCACTTCAACACCCCGGTCCTCATTGCGCATGTCGCCCGTGCCTTCGCTCAGGCCATCCATCTGTTTCCGGAAGTGCAGGTAATCGTCATCGCCTTCCCTAAGGCCGCCGCACAAGATGATCTTGACGGTTTCGAGGAGAATGAAGAAATCGAGGAAGATCCCCATGTGCTTCATGTAATAGAGATCGTACTCCAGCTTGCGTGCCGCATCTTCCTCCGAGGCTCCGTAGGGATAATTGACCTGGGCCCATCCGGTGATACCGGGCTGGATCAGAAGCCGCTCACGATAAAAAGGAATCCGTTCGGCGAGATCATCCACGATGGAAATCTGCTCCGGACGAGGTCCCACAAAGGACATTTCTCCGCGGAGAACGTTGATCAGCTGGGGAATCTCATCAACTCGGAACATTCTCAGAATCCGTCCGACGGGAAAGATTCGATCCGATTCCTCATTGGCCCATCGCGACCTCCGGTCCGCGCCAGCGACGTGCATCGTACGGAGTTTGAACACCGTGATGGAACGACCGAGACGGCCCGCACGCGGCTGGGTGAAAATCAAAGGACCCGGCGAGGAGATCTTGACGAGCAGCGCCCCCAAAAGGAAGAACGGGGCGAGCACCACGAGGAAAAAACTGGCCAAAAAGATGTCGGAGAAGCGCTTCAACTTCCGTACATAGAGCAGCTGTGATTGAGTCGAGGCCCGGAAAAGCCAAGCGTCAGTGATCGCCTCCAGGGGCACCGCATGGTAGATGTCCTCACAGGCATCTGATAGTGGGAGGATTTCCGAACCCTCGTAGCGGAGTCCACGCAAGAAAACGGCCATCTCCGAGTCCTGAAAGTGGCTGTCCCTGACGAGGACGACATCATAACCCCCGCTTGCGCCGCGGCGACGAACCTCGTCGATGGTTCCCACCACCGGCAAATCCGATTGCGCTCGATAACCCCTGCCAAGGACGATGCCGAAGGTCTTCGCGCGCCCACCCCAATATTTGAAAATCTTTCCGGCGACGAGTTCATCCGCTTCGCTCGCAACCAGACACAGGAACGAATGCAAGCGCTGCATCCGCCGGCGCATGACGATGGTGTGCCGGACAATCAACAGAGTCACGAGGATCAACATTGAGGCGAGCAGCACCCCTCTGCCAATCCGTGAAGTATAGACCAACGAGCCGGTTGCGAGAACCGTCGCGAGAAGAGCCAGGATTCCGACGACGAGCCATCGCGAATGATGAAGCCAGTCCCATGGCAGTTTACGTGGTGAGTACAGTCCCCCGATGTAGAGAACCGAGGGAAGCACCAGTGAGCCAAACCCTACCCCTGGGCCGTAGTCGGCGACCTTGTCCCACGAAAATTCGTCGAACCTCACATAGATTCCAACCAGGAAGGAGATCCAAACGAGAAAGAAATCCACGAGGAACAGAACTCCTGCCCAGCGGACGTGTTTTGATTGGCGCTGCAGTCCAAATCCCATCAGAGATCAATCGATAACAGGATTCGCGAAAATCCGTGTCGGAAGTCCCCTCTAGAATCCGAACACCTTCTCCGGCACGACGACGATGTCACCGTTGCCGATCTGTGGATCCTTCGCGAGGCCCTTCTCAATTTCGGCAATGTTGACCATGATTTTGCGCTTTTTCCCCTCGCTGTCGTTCCGGAGCAAATGAACCTTCGCAGGGTCCGCAAAATTGGAGAAACCTCCGGCGATGAGGATGGCTTCATAGACGCCCAACTGCCCGCTAGCAGGGACGTCGATGCGGTGCTGCCCGGGGCGATTGACCTTTCCGTTAAGATAGATCGTCATTTTCGGGGCCGCAGGGGCGGCAGCGGCGGGAACTGGCCCCGAGTCCTGCGGAAGGGGGGCGCGCGATACTCGGTCCACGATGACCGTAGCCTTTTTGAGATGTTTTGCCTCGAGATCAGCCTTTACCTTGGCTCCGGCGCTGCCCATGGACATGCCGCCCACCTGGATCCGCCCGACCGATGGAATGATGATGTCACCCTGCTCACGAACCGGATATTTGCCGTTGAAAGCGTCGTCCTCTTCAACGAACAACTCGAGGGTATCACCCGGCCGGATGGGGCCACCCACAACCGGACGGGGAGCCGAATACCTTGGTGCAGGCACTGGAGCCGGGGCCGGCGCTGGCGCAGGAGGTGGCACCGACTCTGTGCCCGAAGCGGAGGGATAGCTTGATGCCGGAGGCTTCTCGGCAAAATCACTGGATTTGCACCCCACCCAGAGAGCGGAAAGCAAAAGGGCTCCCGAACCTAAAACGGCCTGACCAACGAGGTTCATCGGCTTGCTAATTGGCTACGAGCCGGGAACCGCTCTTTTCTCGGGGATTGAAGTGGGAAGTGGCGCGCCGCCACGATCACTGGGCACCATTCGCGGAAGACCAGATTCCCTCAACATTATTGTTGATGAAGTCCTTCTTGACCGGTTGATCCTTGACGGTAACCACCAGGTGATCAAAGGCAGAAAGGTAAAGCGAACCAGGAGCCGGAGCCGCACCTCCAGACGAATGGGAAGCAATCACCATGACCCGGACATCACCTTTAAACTTCGGAGAGACCGAAACGCCTTCGATGTAGAGGGAGCGAGGGATGCCACCGGTCCGTTGGCTCTTGTCAAACTTCCATTGGAAAGACGACTTCGCGTTGTCACCCGAATCAACCAGCAATTGCTTGCGGGCTTGATCGGCCCAAATCCGGACGCGACCTACCGAACTACCGGGATTGGAGGCGAACTCACCGGTAGTGGAGTCACGATTCACCGGCTTTACCGAAAGGGTCACAACAAGGTCACCGGTGAAGTCCGTCTCATAGGTTTTGAAACGAACAAGCAAACGGGAAACCTCTCCCTTGCCGAGTTCCAAACCGGGAGGGACGGTCTCATTGATCGATTGGTCTGAAGGATCGCTGTTCTGAAAAGTTCCGTCGTAGTTGAGGTCCGCGTCCAGATCGACTTTGGAAAGCCGGCTGGCACCATCACGGCCGGTACGATCGGCCGGGACAAAGAGAGACGGATCGTGGTTGGATGGATCATCAAGATCCGTCTTTCCGGGGAAGCCGGGAACCGAATCCGCCTTACCAGTCGCCGATGTTCCCTTGGCAACGGGAGATGCTGCGCCAGGGGCGGTGGCAGGTGCAGAAACTGCGTTGAGCGCGGTGGGAGAGACCACCGGACTACCCGTGCCGGGCTTGTCCTGAGCCGTACCAACAGTCGGAGCGAAGCAGAAGCCCAGCACCAGAGGTAAGGCGGACGAAACGAAGGCGATTGGATTCGTTTTCATAGACTTGCGGGAGTGTATCAACAGGAAAGGGATTGGTGTTGGGGAATCCGGGGATAATCAGAAGTGGCGCCGGATACCGGCCATGTAAAGGTCTTCGTAGTAGAAGTCGGTATCGTCGTGCTGATAGAGCAGGTAAGCAGTCGTGCGTGGACCGATCCTTGCATCAAGTCGAGCCTCGAAGAGGTCACGCTCGCGCTCATCACCAGTGCGGGTGTTCCGAGTTTCCTCGCTCAGGTAACCAAGGGAAGCGCGCATCCGATCAGAGATATCGTATCCGAGACGGAAGCCGTAGAGCTCCCGCTCATACTCGCCACCCACAAGAGGACCACTGAGGAACTCGTCGTTGGACCACTGAGCAAAGCCGTGGAGGCGAAGGCGGCTTGAGATGTCGTGGGTGATGTAGTAGTGGAGGAAGCTCGAGACGGTCGAGTCGATCGAGAACTCGCTCATGAAGTAATCCTGGCCGAAACGCACGCCATGAGTGGTGCGCTGATTGATCCGATGACGAAGACCAATGTTCCACAACCAATTGTCACGGTTCGTGAAGTCCCCGGTCCTCCAAAGGTATCCGAATTTACCGTCGACCGTCACGTTTTCCGAGAGGCGGCCACTGCCACCGGTATAAAGCCGGTGATAGGTTGAATCAAAGTAATCGTTCGTGTAGGCGTCGTAAGAGACGAACGGAGTGAACGGCACCTTGCCGGGCTCGGCTCCGTAACGCACTCCAGCGTGCTCCCGCGACCAGTGATCCTCGTTCCGGTCATCGCCGACATACCAGTAATCCGTGTGGTCGGCGGACAAGGTGAGCCGCCATTCAGGGGTCACCAAGGTGGAAGCATCCACCCCGACACGCGAGTAGAGGTAAGGATCAAAAACGCGATCGTCGTTGTTGCGACCGTAGAAACCGAACGAGTACCTGCCGGCCCGCTCGTAGGCCTCCTCTCCAAAGTCTTCGAAGAAGGAACCCGTGCCGAACTCAGCGTAAGCCCGGAAATCCCATCGGCCAAACTCACGCTCGTAGGTAATCTTGGCGAAAGGACGACCAGCGAAGCCGCTACGGAATCCAAGCTCATTTTCACCGTAGAGGTAGATGACCTCACCATTGGCAGTGAGGTACAGGTAAGGACTGATCTGCGCAGCCATCCGGAAACGGAAGCTGCTGTAGCCCAACCACCCATCCTCCTGTCCCGGAGCGAACTGGGCAGGGCCATGGTAGTCAGAGTAAAGAATCCCCGACTCCACGTAGAGCGCCTGAAAATAGAAGGGTCCAACCTTGAGATGAGCATCCTCAGGGCGGAAACTCCGAGTCAGCATCGGAAGACTGCCATCAATCTCGTAGGAAGTGTCCTCGTAGTAGGTGGGATCCCCGAGCGGAGCCAAGCCATCGTATTGATAGGCGTAAGGACCTCCCGGGTGGTAACTGTTTGTCACAGGGTCCACGTAAGGCGAGGAGGAGCCGTAAGCACCTTCGGGTGAAGGAGGCGGGAAGTAGGTCACACCATCCTGACCAGTGTAGCTGAGTTCCTGCTCCTCGCGAAGGTAGCCGGGATGACCTCCCGTCGCAGTGGAACCGGGCGGTGCCGCCCACGTACCCGGAAAGCGATCACCAGATTCGCTGACGTACGTTTCGACCCGAGAGTCACGATCAGAGCGCACGAGAGTATCTTGATAATCCCGATATCCCGCAGGCTCAGCCAACACGACATCGGAAGAGGGTTCGGGAATCGCATCAGCTGCTGCAGCGTCCTGACCCACCATGACCTCGGAGCTTTCGACCGCCGCAAATTCATCGGGCAATGACTCTCCGGACACCTCGGCAACTTCAGGGTCGGTTTCCAAGGCCGAATTCGGATCAATCTCAACGGACTTGAGGAGTTCCTCGGTGGACCGGGGAAGCTGCGAACTTTCTTTACCGACCTCTGTGGCGAGTCCCGAGGACTTGGAGGCTCCGGCACTCAAGCGGACCATCTTAGGCTTTTCTCCGGCTCCGGCGCTGATCTCCATCATCCCTACCGCTCGGTCGGAGTCAACGTGACTCAAAGCAAGGACCGGATACAGAATGAGCGCGTTCCCGGGGCCAGCCATCAACTGGAAGTTAAGCAAAGAAACAAGCCCGATGCTTAGACAGGCAGATCCTTTGCGTTGAGGGAACATGAGCGGTGAGAAACGGGTGCGGTGGATAATCTTAGGGTGCCTAACAAGGAAATGTAAACAAGTGAAGTTATTCGGTTTCCTTGATGTAAGCGGCCCCGCGGAAAAGGAGTCGTTCCTGTTGGCCTAAAAACCAAATGCTGTCAACTCCGTCTTCCCCAGTTTTTTCAAGGGATGCTGGCGAATTCGTCACGGACAGGCTAAAGCGGTTCATTTTAAAAAAGAGAGGAATGGTTTCAAATTTTCCAGAGAGTGTCAGGCAAGGTGATCAAGCATTCTAAAAGAGTTTGACGCCAACCATCTTCGGAGACAGTGGTGAAGGAAAAGAAATGAAAGCGGTCCGGTCAAAAAAAGCGAAAGACTTGGAAATTATAGCCTTTACAATAATTGAGTCAATATTTGTAATTTTGGCTTTGGCGATCATTTTGTTCATTTTGGGGGGATTGTATCTCAAAAAGGCGAAATTACCTGCTCCGGTGCCACAAAAGCCGACTTCCAGCACGAGTGTGGCCCCCTCATAGCCGCAGCGGGAATTGGTTTCCGCGATCGCGCCATTCGGGCTTCCCACGCCTTTCGCCGAATCTCTCCAACCCATTTCGCTCTGTCCCCCCACCCTCTTGGACCGGTTCCTCAAATGGCTGGGCGAGCGACTCGCGGACGACGCATCCCGTAGGCGGGGTCTCGCGAAGGTGCGGCGGTGGCTACGGTTCCTTTGTGGAGCGGCCGGTTTCGGATATGCAGCGGCACTCATCGCGCTCCTTCTCGGCCTGAGGCTCGTGGGTGAAAAGAATCTGACCTTCGCATTCCTTCTTTACCTCCCTCGGATCGCATTTTTGGTACCAAGTGGGCTGCTCCTTCTCCCCCTGCTGCTCTTTCACCGCTGGGCGGCCTCCGCTCTGATCGCCGCGTCACTTTTGTTCCTGTTCGCCGGGATGGATTTCCGGATGCGGTCGCAACCAACACCGACCCCTTCGGTAACCGGGAGCTCCCTCACGGTCCTGACCTACAACCGTGGGCAACACGGCAATCAGAGTCTGCAGCCGTTTAAAAACCATGTTCGCCCGGATCTTCTGGTGCTCCAGGAGGCGTCTTCGCGGGCGGCAGGCTATTTGAAAGCGGAAGGCTACGAGGAATTCGAATTCGGCATGGACACCGGGGAATTCACGCTTCTGAGCCGCTTTCCCATCCTGGGTTCAAAGCCGGTGAAACTGGACGAAAGGGAAAAAGCCCCCCCGGTGGCGGCGCGCTTTGTGGTCGATTTCGCCGGGCGCGAGGTGGCGGTCTATTCGGTTCATACCGTTTCCCCCCGGGATACCCTCTCCTACTACCGCAGAGGAGCCTTCGTTTACGGCATCCTGGGATTTCCGGGCTCGCCATTCGCTTCGAGGCGAAAATCGAACCAACTGTTCTGGGACCAGCGCATCGAGCAGGCACGACAGCTCCGGGAGATGATCGCATCCGATCCCCTTCCAGCAATCGTTGCGGGGGATTTCAATGCGCCGGCGGGGGGCTACATTCACTCGCTCTTCCGGGCCGAGTTCGAGGACGCCCACGCCGAGTCCGGGCATGGTTTCGGGTATTCCTTCCCCGGGACAACTCGCAATCCCCTGAGCGCGGGGGGGCCGTGGATGCGAATCGACTACTTGTTCTGCGACGAGCACTGGGAGACCGTCTGGTGCATCACGGAGACGGAACGTCCCTCGCAACACCGCGCGATTGGGGCCCAATTCCGCTTGAGGCCTTGATCAGGGCTGAGCCTCGATCCGGTAGATTTCAAAGGAACTCTTGAGATCTTTCCTCCGCATCTCCACGCTGCCGATCCGCTCGACGTTTGAATCGGCCCGTGCTTCCAGCCACCGGGCCGTCAAAACCCAATGCTCGAACGGTTTTTCCCCCCGGGGGGCCTCGACGATGACGTAGCCGATTCGATTTTCGTCGAGAAGGTTCCAAAAACCGGCCGCGTCGCTGAATGCCGTCTTGTATCCACGTCCCATCCAGTCGGTTGACGCCAGCATCTTGGTTCCACGCGATAACTTAAGATCGCCCGGTGCCTGCAATGCCGCTGCGGCGATGATCGCCCCCTCCCCCCCGGCGTCCGAGACGGCCAGGATCCGCGAGGGTGAACGAGTCTCTTTTCGATCGAGCAGGACCGTTCGCACAGCGCCGCTGGCCCCTGAGTAGTACTTCCGGACCGGGCGGAAGCTTTCCACCCCCACGAGGAACAAGAAAAGGATCGGCAGTAAGGCTGCGATCCAGCCACCGCGAGCTTGAAGGAATCCTGAAACCCATGCGAATCCGAGGAGAAGCAGGGAGGGCATCACTGGCATCAGATAGCGGTTGTCCAAGCCGGCCGGGACAAGCATCGGAATGGCCATCCCGGAGAAGAGCAGAGCCCAGAGCACCGCTTCCGTAGGTTCGGCCCCACGTTTTCGGACAATCCTCGATAAACCAAGCGACAATCCCGCACCTATCCATCCAAAGATCGCCACCCATCCCACTTCGATCACGAGAGCCCTGCCGTAAAAAGGAATCGCCTCCCACAGCCAGTCGCCCAGACCACTTTTCTGCATGCCTTCCTCGGTGATTCCCATGGTTAGCAGCATCCACGGCAATGCGAGCAGCACCACGGGCACCGGAGCCAGCCAGAGCCGTCGGTCGAGCAAGACCCTCCACCGGCCGGCAAATAGAATCGCGAGGGGAGGCAGCAAGGCCAGCCCCACGGCCGAACCCTTCGTGAGGATCGCGGCGGCGGCCCAAAACCCGAAGGTCAGCGAGTCCTGGGAGCGACCGCTCTCAAGAAAGCGGGCGAAAGCGGCGGCCGACAGCAGCCCGAACAGCACGACCAAAAGATCCGCCATCACGATCGCGGTGTAGGTGCGTGTCTGCGGCAGGAGCAGGTAGAGCAAAGCCCCGCCAAGGGCGATCACCTCGTTACCCGTGAGCCTGCGCGCGAAAAGCCAGACCATCACCGCCACCCCGGCTCCGATGAGGTTCATCAGGACCAAAAAGGACGGGCCCGCCCGGAATGGCAGGAGCAAGGTGCCGGCTGCCAGGTAAAAGCCGGGCGGATAGTGGCCGATCGCCACTTTCGGAAAGCGGTCGTAATAGGCCTCCGCATAACGCATCGGATGGGGAGTTTCGAGAAAGCCGCCCGCGAGGTAGTCGCGAAGCATCAAACTCGTCACGACATGGGCGGCCTCGTCGGAGTGTCCCCCGAAATCACTCCTCCACGCCTCGCTTCGGACCTGAAATGCGAGCGATGTGGCAAAGAAGCCACCGAACAGCGCGAGAACCGTCCAGAGAGGCGGAGACTTTTTTTCTGGCAAACCCTGCCGATGGCGTGACGTTCCCAACACCCCGGGAATAAGGATGGAACCCCAAATTGCGCAAGAACCGAAAGTGTCCGGCAATGCTGGATCCAGACAGGCCGAGTTCGATGCCTACGCGGCCAACTACGATGCCGAACTCAACAAAGGCCTGCGGATCAGCGGGGAGTCGAAAGAGTATTTTGCGGAAGGCCGGATGCTGCGGCTGAAGGACCGGTTCTCCCGGATGGCGTTCAAACCCCGCATCGCTCTCGATTTCGGATGCGGCACCGGCTCGGCGACTCCCTATTTTTTTGAGATCCTCGGGATCGAAAGACTGCTCGGAGTCGACCCCTCGGAAAGTTCCCTGGACGAAGCCCGCTGCCACTGGAGCGGCCATGATGCCACCTTCGCCCTGACCACCGACGGCTGGGAGGGATCCTGCGACCTCGCTTTCTGCAACGGAGTCTTCCATCACATCCCGATCGCGGAACGCCCTGCGGCCTTCCGCGCGGTCCACGGAAGCTTGAAAGCGGGTGGGCTTTTTGCGTTCTGGGAAAACAATCCGTGGAATCCCCTCACCCGGCTCGCCATGCGCCTCGTCCCCTTCGACGCCGATGCCATCCTCGTCTGGCCGCACGAAGCGCGCCGTCGACTCCGGGAAAACGGATTCGAGGTACTGCGGACGGACTATGCCTTTTTCTTCCCCAAGTTCCTCGCGCCCTTCCGTTTTCTCGAGCCTTGGCTGAGGTGGTTGCCTATCGGAGGACAATATCTCGTCCTCTGTCAGCGGCGGGAGTGAGGGAACGCCTCGATCGTTGCCTCACTTGGTCTGGACCTTGATCGTCGCAGCGTCCATGATCCCCGCGTCAAAGGCGGAGGTCGCCTTCAGGGAAAGGGTGAGGGGCTTTTTCAAGATCTTGGTCTTCTTCCCTTTTTTCTTGGCCAGCTTTTTCTTGTTGGGCGTGACCACCGCGCGGACCAGCACGCCGGCATCGGTTCCGTCAATCTCTGTGGTGGAGAACGTACCCCTCAGCAGATCTCCGGTGACTTTGCCCGCGCCTGTGAAATAATCGACTTTGAAAAAGCCGTTCCCACCTGATCCCCGCGCCAGGATCCTGTCGGGCAGATTCCCTCGATTGGCGAACTCGGCATAAGCCGTGACGGGTTTTGCCTTGATCGAAAAAAGACTGGCCGACTGTCCGGTCGTCGAAAAGACGTTCCGGCCGATCAACCGGGCAGGCGAGGCTCCCACCGCGAGATCGGGGCGGGTCAAGACTTCCACGCTCGCATCGAAGGCGATGTTGTAGCTCTGAGAAGGACCGGTTCCGTCCGTGCGATAGATTTCGAGTGAGTAATCGCCAGAGGCAAGCGCCTCTTCGAGATCGAAGTCGGCATCGCCTTCGAAGGTTGCGATGATCACATTGCCCGAGTCCCGCAAAATCGCCCGCAGCGTCGCGCCGCCGGTACTGATCAGGGACACAAGCCGGGTGCCGGAGACCGAAAAGTCGAAATAGTGATGATCTCCGGGGAGGATGCTCCGGTCGTAATCAGCCACATTGGAAACCAAACTCACCGTCGTCCGCGTGGTGAAGATGACGTTGTTGCCGTAGCTCGTCCCGCGATTGTTGGTGGCATAAGCTCTCGCGTGATAAGTGGTGCCCTCGGCCAATCCGGTCACGGGAAGGCTGATCACGCCCGTGCCGCCAACCGTATCAGGAAGATCGACCCCGCTGGCAAGGGTCGGATCGGGATTGAGTGAATAAACCACGCCGCGTGCGGACACTTCACGGTTCCCGTCGTCAGTCACTTCCCCACCCAGCGTGGCAGCGGTCCCGCTCACCAACGTTGCCGCCGCTGTAGTGACGACCGGCGGCTGGACCGTCTCATAAGCGACTTCATCGAGCCAAGCCTCGGCGGCACCGCTCGTGGAGGTCCGGGCAAAGCTCCAGCGCAACAGATGGGTTCCCTCCGGGATCTCGGCGGTCACCGCTTCCCAGTCGGCCGCTCCGCTCCGCGTCCGCGAGGCCGGGCCATCGATGGAGAATGTGAAAACATCCTGCCCGGCGACGCCCTGAGTTTTCCATTGGAACCGCACATTGCCCGGCCCTTCGACCGTGGTTTCCACCCAGGAGGTCTCACCCTGCAGATGCGGACCGCTGGCAGCGGCATCTTGACCATCATGCGTCACATCCGTCTCCGCGGACCAAAGTTGATCCCCCGAAGTTTCCCACTGCAAAGCCGGGTCATCGAGCGCTGCTGCGAGCGAGCGAGCAACCGAACGAGCCAGGCGGAAACCTGACCGGTCAAATGCTGTCGCGGGAATTTCTCCCGACAGCGTGGCGATTTCGCACGCGGTCGCACTGGAAGACCAAGCCCCTCCCCGCAAGAGACGCTGCGCCGGCGTACCCGAAGGAGCATCCCAAACCCATTCGGCGACATTGCCGGTCATGTCGTAAAGGTCCAGCTCGTTCGCCAGTTTGCCGCCCGCGGGACGGGTCGCCCCCCCCGAGTTCCCGGTATACCAGCCAAGACCGTCAATGGAATCGCCTCCGGCGTAAACCGACGGCGTTTCGCCGACACCACCCCGGGCGGCGAACTCCCATTCGGCCGCGGTGGGAAGCCGGTAGCCGCCGGTCCCGAAGTCACACGTCACCGTCGCGGGCGTGGCCGGAATGCCCGCCCGGAACACCAACCCGCCAACCCGATAGGCCGGAGCAAGAGCTCGACCGAGTTGATGATTCTCCCACTCGGTTCGTGCGTTGCACCATTTCGCGGCTTCGTACCAATTCACTCTGGTTACCGGATGATCACCGGCAATACCCGAAGGAGAACCCTCGAAATCATATCCCGCATTGGTTTCGGCCCAAGCCACCACGGTCGACCAATGGCTCCAGGTCACCTCATAGGCCCCCACTTGGAAGGTCGGCACGACCAATTCACCGAGAGCGGACAACGTCGGGAGCGTGCCACCGGAAACCTTGAGGAGGCGATTCGAGTCATCAACCTCCAGGGTTCCCGTGGCCGAGCCACTGTACCTGGGATCCGCGAAGGTCGCCGAAATGGCGTAGGACCCCACACCAGTTGGAGGCGTCGGTGAGCCGTCGTAGGTGAGGTTCACCACCAGGTCGGGCGGATTGGTGGTGACTCCCGGCACGCGGGCGGTGCCATCCGTGACCTGATGGAGCCGGGACAAGATGATTGTCGCCGCTTGGGCCTGCACCTGGATGGTCTGCGATACTTCCGGAGCCGCCTCGTGATTGGGACCTTGGGCCTGATTCGCCCGGACAATGACCGTCCCCGGTCCGGTGAAGGTCAGCAGACTCCCGGCAACTTGCGCGTCACCCGAGGCGGTGAAGATCACGGGATTCCCCGAGCCGCCCCCCGTAGCTGAGAGGGCAACTTCCTCGGTGGCAATCCGATTCCCAATCGCCGCAAACGAAATGCTCTGGCTTGCCTTGTTGATCACAAGATCTCCCGAAGCCGAGCCGCTGTAGCGTAGGTCCGAAACCGTGGCCGTCACGGGATGGGTGCCTGCGTTCGTCGGCGCGGGCCCGCCGTAATCGATACTCACCGGCAGATCCGCCGGGATCGTGGTCACCGTCGCGGTTTTGGGATTACCATCATAGACATGGCTCAACCCGCTCAAGTTGACGACTGCGGGGACAGCCGTGACGGAAAAGCTTTGCTGGACCGGCGGAGCAGGATCGTAGTTCGCGTTTCCTGCCTGGTTCGCGGTTACCGTGACCGTCCCTGGACCGGTGAATGTGACCGTATTCCCCGAGAGTTGAGCCGGTCCCTCCACCGAAAAAGTGACCGGGTTTCCGGAGGCCCCGCCTGTCGCGGACAAGTCCAAGGAAGCCGTGGCCATTTGCGGTGGGATGGAACCGAAGGTGATGCTCTGCACGCCCTTCTGCATGACCCCGCTGATCGTCACGTCGAACGGAGACCGCGGCGCATCGTTGCTCAGGATCCGAAGCACGGCGGACTTGCTGCCGGCATTGACCGGATCGAAGCGGACCGTCAAGATCGTGAACTCGGCGGGCAACAAGAAAGCGGCGGGTGCGGCAGTGACCTCGAAATCGCCGGAGTCTCCTCCCTGCAGTTGGACTGCCACACCGCTCAAATCGCCGTACCCAACGTTTCGGATCGTGAAGGTGCGCTCACTGCTGCCGCCGAAAGCGATCGTGCCGAACGAGATGGTCGAGACTCCATTGGTGAGGCCGTCCCCCACCGGTTGCTCGACGGCGATTTCGGGTGGCAAGATGTAGGCCGAGACCTGCTCGATCACCGAGGAACTGCCATTCCGCAGGCCCCCAATAGCCCGGGCCCGGGCTCGGAGGTATCCTGTCTTCGGCAGGTTGAGTCCGTCGAGTTCCCAACCGCCGGTTACCCGGACCGCACTCCCCAGCGGAGTCCAGGCCAAGGCGTCGTCGGAAAACTCCAAGGTCACTTGTTCCACCTCCGGAGCCGATCCGCCCCGACTCCAGACAGCCTTCGCGGGAGTGTTGGTAACAAAAGACAAGAGACTGGGACCGCCGAAGGCGCGCAAAAGGTAACTGCACGCCGTTCCGCGATAGACGGTGAACTCTCCTCCGAAGAGCACCTTGCCATCTCCACTGATTGCAAGCGCCGCGACCGCACCATTGGCGCCATCTTCCGAGCCGAACCCCGCATCCACACTGCCATCTCCCGAAATCCTGGCAAGGTTCTGTCGCGTCAGACCGCCGACGCTGCTGAAAGTGCCACCCACGATAAGCTTGCCGTCGCTTAGGAGACCGATGGTGGATACCGCCCCGTTCACACCGCTGCCCGGAGAAAAGGTCTCGTCAAGACTGCCATCGGCCTTGAGGCGAGCGATTCCCGGCCGGGAAATTCCGCCATAAGTGAGAAAATCGCCCCCGATGAGCACCTTGCCATCGGGCTGGATCGCCACACACTGGATCAAGCCGTCAGCGAGGGCAGCCTGATTGAATGCCGCATCCGCGCTGCCGTTGGCACTGAGTCGCACGATCCTACCAACTGACTGACCGTTGAAATTCAAAAAATCACCAGCGACCAGCACCTTACCATCTGGTTGCACCGCGACTGAGGAAACCAAGGCATCGGCACCCGATCCCGGAGCGAACGAGGAATCGAGACTCCCGTCGGCCAGCAATCGGGCCACCCTTCCACGCGCCACCCCGTTGTAGGTGGAAAAGTCACCACCGATCATGAGAGTGCCGTCGCTGTTCAAGGCCAAACTGGTGACCGGACCATCAGCCCCGGTTCCCGGATCGAAGGAAAGATCGAGGCTGCCATCCACGTTCAGCCTCGCCACGCCGGCGCGGGCGACTCCATCGTAGGTCGAAAACTCACCGGCAATGATGATCTTTCCTTCGGTTGTCACCACGATGCAATCGATGCGATCATCCACTCCCGCTCCCGGATCGAAGGTGACGTCGAGACTGCCGTCGCTCTCCAGTCGGGCCAATCCGGCCCGGGGCGTGCCATCGACCAGGGCGAACTCACCCGCGACGATCGGTTTGCCGTCGCTCTGATACGCCACGGATGTCACCGCTCCGTTCCTGCCTGATCCGGGATTCAGGGCGGGATCGATGTCTCCATTGTCCTCCAAGCGGACGAGAAAGTTCAGGGAAACTCCGTCAAAGCGGGTGAACTGTCCGCCCACGATCGACTTTTGGTCACTGAGAGCGGCCACGGCAAAGACCGGACTCTGGGCTCCGGTTCCGGGGTCGAAGGTCGCATCGAGCGCCCCGCTCGAGGATATCCGTGCGACGTAGGTGCGAGGAGTTCCTCCGACGCTGGTGAAAGAACCTCCGATCAGCACCTTGCCATCTCCGCCAATGGAAATGGCGTTGACCGCGCCATTGGCCCCGCTGCCTGGATCAAAGGACGAATCGAGCGTGCCATTCGACAAGACGCGCGCAATCCGACTCCGGCCGGTGGATCCATACTGGGTGAAGGCCCCTCCCACGAGCAAGTTTCCATCCGCCTGCAACGCGAGGCAGGAAACGGTCGCGCTCGGCCGGGCGGTCGTGAGGAAAGCGGGATCCAATTCGCCATCGGAGGCGATCCTGGCCAGGTAGGGCGTCGAAACGCCATCATAGCTCGTAAAGTTCCCACCGATCACCACCTTGCCATCCGAGGTCACGGCAATGGCCAAGACTCCGCCTGCGGTTCCTGTTCCAGGATCGAAGGTAGAATCGAGACTGCCGTTGGATAAGAGCCTCGCGATCCCATTCCGGGACACGCCGTTAACGGAAGTGAAGGAACCACCGATCAGGATCTTTCCGTCGGATTGCAATGCAACCGCATTGACGATCCCGTTCGGTCCGAGGCCCGGGTCGAAACCGGCATCGATGCTTCCATTCGCATTGAGGCGCGCAATCCGCGGACGCGAGGTGCCATTGTAGCTGGTGAACCACCCACCGATGATCACCTTTCCATCACTCTGGACAACGATGGATTCGACCTCATTGTTCGCTCCGGTTCCCGGGTCGAAAGCGGGATCGACCGTCCCGGTGTCGAGCAACCGGGCGACCCGGTTGCGGGAGCCTCCGCGAGCACTCGTGAACTCTCCACCGATGTAAAGCGCGCCGCCCGACAAAGGCACCACCGTTTGCACGGTTCCATTGATAAAGGATCCGGAAAGGAAGGAGGGATCCACCGCCCCTGAAGATTGAGCGCTGACAATTGCAGTTCCCGAAAAAATCAGTGAAGCCAGCAACAGCAAAATCCGGGCGATCCTGAGAGGACCTCCGATTCCGGACCGGCCGGGACCACTGTCATTTGCATCAGGCATCTCCGCTCTTTTTATAGACATGCAGCCCCAGCAGGGCAATCGCCAGCATCAGGGGCAAACCCAGTAGATGAATCGCACCGATTAGGACATTCGCCAGATCGAGATTTGCAAAATTGTTCAACACCCAGTTGGCGACAACCCCTCCGACCAGGAGCATTTCGAGCACCAGGATGGAGAGAAGCAGAAAGAAAAGCGGGGCCTCCTCGATCCCGATCAATTTTGCGGTCAGCGGCGTCGGCTTTTCACGCTCCCGGAGAAAGAGCATGCAACTGAAGACGTAAAGCTGCATGCCGGTGATGCCCGCGAGCAGCAATAGCGCCTTGGAGTGCATGTCGAAAATGTTGAAATTCCCTAGCTCGGTAGGCCCGATCAGGATGGCCAGGAGTTGCAGCAAGGTGCTCAGGGCCACCAGCAGAAGACCACTCCCTTCGAACAAACGGGGCCGCTCGGAAAGAATGAAGAGGAGGTGTCGCATCCCGTCACGCCAGGTGCGCAGGTGAGCGACGCGTCCCTCGGGACCTCGTCGGAGCCCGGAACGGATCTCCACGGTCCGGGCCCGGTGTTTGAGTGCTTTGATGAGCAACTCGGAGGCAAACTCCATCCCGTTCGCCCGGATCCCCCAGGTTTCATAGGCCGATTTCTTGAGACAGCGGAAACCGGAATTGCAATCGGATAAACGTCCCCGGAAAAGAATGTTGATCAGCGTGGTCAGCACCGGCGTGCCCAGCCAGCGATGCAGCGGCGGCATCGCCCCGGGTTCAATCGTGCCGCGCATCCGCGATGCGATCGCCATGTCCGCGTTCTCCTCCACCGCCTTCTGGTAGAGCGGCAGCGCGTCCTCGTAAAGGTAGGTGGTATCGGCATCGGCAAACATGACGTAGACGCCCTGGGCCGCCGCAATCCCCCCGCGAAGCGCCGCGCCATAACCGCGTTCGCTGACCGGTACCACTCGGGCTCCTGCACCACGCGCCAACTCGGCGGAGCGGTCCGTACTGCCGTTGTCGGCTACCACGATTTCATAGGACAACCCGCTTGCTTCGTCGAGCGAGCGCTTCACCGCCTCGATGCAGGCAACGATGGTCTGTTCCTCATTGAGGCAGGGAAAAACAAAGCTGAGGTCCATGGAGCGGGAATCTTGGAGGCACTCTCGGGAGCAGTCCACGGAAAAACCGGGGCGTTGGTCAGGGGATGTCGGGTTCGGGTGCTCGCTCAGTCAACCACCGACCGGATCGCCGCGAGGAAATCCCGGCTGTAGGAGTCGAGGTCCAGTAGGGGCGAGTCCGCGATCTTGGCACGCATGGTGGTGCGGCGGTTGGCAAGCGCATCCGGATCTGCGACGAGTTCCGCCGCGATCCGCACATAGTCATCCTCGTCCCTCGCAATCGTGTCGGATACCCCGGCGTTGCTCAGGTGTGAAAGCGAATGACGGCTCGCAAAGGTTTCGCCAGGCAGGGTCACCACCGGCACCCCCATCCAGATCGCCTCGCAGGTGCTCACTCCACCCGAATAAGGAGTTGGATCGAGAGCCACGTCAACTCCGGCGAAAGCGCCGAGATGGTCGCGGTGGTTGGTCTGTCCCATGAAGCCGATCCGGTCCGGTGAAACCCCGTGGACTGAAAGCAAGCCGGTGACCCGCTGCATCACCACCGGATCATGCAGACCTTTGTATTTCAAAAGAAGCCTCGAACGGGGAACCCTGTCCAGCACCCGCGCCCAAAGCGCCAAAGTCGGTGCGGTGAGCTTCGTGGGGTTGTTGAAACAGCCGAAGGTGGCAAAACCCTTTTCCAACAAAGGGGGAGATCCGGGATCGGGAGCATATCCCGGCGCCTCCCAGGGAACATAGTTTCGTGGGAGCCGCAGGAGCTTTTCCGTATAATCCGATTCGCAGCCCCGAGAGGCGTGGAAAGCATCGCAGATGAGGTAGTCGATCGCCGCCAGACCTGTCGTTCCCGTGTAGCCGGCCCAGGTCATCTGGATCGGGGCGGGTTTGGCCGCGAGGACCCGGATCCGGTTTTGGTCTCCGTGCCCGCAAAGATCGATTAGCACATCCAATCCAACGTCGCGAATCGCACTCTCCAACTCGTCGTCCCCGAGGTTCGCGACATCGTGCCACCGGCCCGAGCTCGTCCGATTGCGGATCAGATATTCATCCACCCCTTTCCGATCGTTGAAACAAATCGTCTCGACCCCGTCTTCCTTGGCGAGCCGCTCCAGCAGGGGAGCGACCAGGATGCCAACCGGATGGTTGCCCAAATCGGGGGACAAAAACCCGATCTTGAGCGGACCTTTGCGGCTGCGTTTTCCGGAGGGAGCGGTCGGAGCGAAACGCGCCCCCCAGCGAAGGTGCCGTTGGTGCAACTCCGCCCGACGAATTCCTCCTTCGTATTGGCTGGCAAACAGCATCGAGCTCCACACCGCGTCGTTTCCGGGATTCCTTCCCACCAGAAAACCCAGGATAGCGAGTGCGCCCTCGATGTCGCCGATCAGGCGGAGGTCATGCGCGATCCTGGCTTGATGTCCTTCCGATTCCGGTTCCAGCTTCGCCGCATTGCGATGGCAGTCGAGGGCTTCACCAAGCTGTCCGTGCTCCGCGAGGAGGTTGCCCAGATTCACCCAGGCCGAAACATGGGAAGGACTGACGCCGAGGCACTTGCGGTACATCTCGACCGCTTCCGAGGCCCGTCCCGCCTCTTGAAGGATCACCCCGCGGTTGTAGAGATAGATTCCGTTGGTGGGATCCGTTTGCACCGCCAGTTCGATCCTAGCAAGCCCGGCTTCCGATTTCCCGGATTGGTGCAGCAACAGCCCGGAGAGGTGCAGAGCCTCCGCGTGTCCCGGCATCTGCTCGAGCAGCGAATCGTAAATGACGGCGGCTTCGGCGAGCTTGCCGTCCTGATGGAGGGCCAAAGCGACCTCAAGCGTAGGGATCTGCGATGCGGACTCGGACATGGCAAGGAGTCGGTGCTCGATCGATCCTCTTTGAAGCGGCGCTGGGTGGGATTCTATCGAGCGAAAAACGGAGAGCGCCTCCCCGGCACCCTCCGTTGTTCATTCTTCGAATGAAGGAGGCGAGGGACTGACGTCCCCGACCTCCCCTCCGAACGCATCAGGGGAAGAAGTTACCAGCCTCGTCCAGCGAAGTGGCACCCGCACCGGCGGTACCGGTGGCGGTCACCGCTCCACCGCTGTTGGTGATTGTCTGCATGTAAACCCCGTGGTTGGTTCCCGAGCCTCCGCCACCCGTGCCATTGACGGCGAAGCTCGAGGAGCTGCCGATGGTGCTGGAGATGATCCAAACCCCCGCATTCCCGCTTCCGGTCGTCCCGGCGTTGGCGGTGCCCGAAAGGCTGACGTCGCCGCCGGCACTGGTTGTCAGGATCGAACTGGTGAGGAAGATCCCGCGGACATTGCCCGAACCCGTTCCACCGAAGGCAATCGCCGTGATGTCTCCCGATGTGGTCGTAAGGCTGGCGAAGTTGCCGTTCAGGCCGTTGCCACCGGCACCACCGGTGCCGGAGATGATGAGGTTGCCCGCACCCGTGGACCGGACCGTGCCACGATTGGTGGCGGTACCGGTGATGTCGATGCCATGATTGGTCGTGCCGTTTCCAGCTCCGCCGCCCAGACCGGTCAGGGTCAGGTCGCCATTGAGAACACTCAAGGTCGAGGAGGCCACCTGGATGCCGCGATTCTGCGAAGTGGTGGCTGAACCGGAAGCGCTCCCGGTTCCGGTCACGGTCAGGTCGCCGGATCCTCCCACTGTCACGGTGGACGAACTGAGGAAGGAAACACCCGCGGCGCTGCCTTCGGTACCGCCCGCCTGACCCGTGATCTCAACATTTCCAGCAACGGAAGTGATGCCCGCTCCACCGGTGACCTGCACACCGTGGTTGGCGGTCGTGCCACCACCGCCGGTGCCTTGGATGACCAAGGTGGCGATGCCGCCAGGCTGGTTCAGGTTGATCGTCGAGCCATTCACGTAAACCCCGATATTCGAGGTTCCCGTGGCCGTCGCGGAGCCCGAACCAGTCAACTGGATGCTTCCCGTCGCGCTGGTGAGGATGCTGTTGGACAGATCCACGCCGCGACCGGAACTCAGGGCACGGCCCGTGCCAGTCAGGGTGAGGTTACCGGACTGGGCTTGAAGCGACGAACCATTGAGCAGAACGCCACTTCCAGAGGTTGAGGCAACACCGCCGGTACCAATCAGGGTAATGTCGCCCGATCCACTTGCGGATATGGCGGACCCGCCGAGGACGCTAATACCGTGGTTGGTGGCGACAGTTCCCAAGCTGGTGCCCTCGATAAGGATATCCCCGTTGGCCGTCAGAATCTGAGTGGACGCGGCAAGGGAGACCCCCACGTTGGTGCTCGCGCCCGCAGCGCCGGTGCCACGAAGCGTGATCGTTCCGTTCCCAGTGTTGGAGATCACGGTGGTGCGGATTTCCAAACCTTCGCTGGTGGTGGAACCGTTGCCGGTTCCCTGAACCACGATGCTGGTGCCCGTCGCCGACAAGGTGATACCGGACATGGACACGCCGCGATTGTTGCTGGCGGAGGTTCCACCGGTTCCGTCAACGGTCAGGTTGCCGGTGCTCACGGTGAGCGAGGCACCCTTGTCGATCGTCACGCCGGTCGAGTTCGTCGAACCAGTGCCGGCGGTGCCGTCGATGTCGATGGCACTACCGGAAACCGTCGTGCCGGAGATGAAAACGCCCAACTGGTGCGCATCGGATCCGGTTCCGCCACCCGTGCCTTCGATGGTGACGATGCCACTGGTGGTGACCGATCCTCCCGCGATGATTTCGACACCGTAGTTGCGATCCAAACTGTCGCCACCGCTGCCGGTGATGGTGATGTCGCCGGTAGAACTGGTCACATCGACGTCTTCAAGAGAGACACCCTTGAAGCGACCCGATCCGGTGCCGCTGCCCTCAATCAGGATGTCGCCGTTGACGGTTTCGACTTGGGCGCCAATCCCGAGAGCAACGTTGCGGTCCGCCACCAGGCTGATCGTTCCATCCACGGCAGTGGTGGTGATCTCGATGCCCGCGGCGACCCGGATGGTGTCGGCACGGAGTTCCACGGCGCGGTTCGCCGGCGCCTCGGGAGCGGTTCCATTGGTGGCTCCGCTGCCGTTGTAATCGGCATTCAGATTGATCGTGTCGGTGCCGATACCGCCGTCGACCAGCAGGAAGTCCGTAAAGGTCGTGGTGCCAGAGAAACCGTTGAGGTTGATCACGTCGTCACCATACCCCGTCCGGACGATGAGGCCGCTGAACGAGGCCAGCGGAATCTCGATCGTGAACGGATCGATACGGACGGCTCCGGGAACCCCGTTGAAACCGAGCACGTAGTTCGCATCGGTGATGCGAAGGTTGTTACCGACCACCGTGAAGGTGAGGGTGTCGTCGGTGTCGGTGTTTTCGATATCATCGATCAACAGGTTGCCGTTGGCATCGAGGGTCGCTTCGGTTTCCACCGGTCCGAGGGACTTGATGACCACGTCGTTTCCATCTCCACCCTGATAGGTGATCTGGTAGAAGAAAACGCCGAGTTCGAAGATGTCGCCCTCGTTGAGGATCGCGTTGTTGTCCGCGTTGACGAAGAGACCCGAAACCGGAAGGGCGGTTCCGTTGTCGATGATCTTGTATTCCGTCCTGCCGATCGGATCAGCACCGCTTTGGAGAATCTCAAGGAGGACGTTTGCACCGATGGTCACCGTATCCGTGGGTGACGACGGGGTGACCTTGATCTGGTCGTAATGGGTTCCCGCCACCGGAGCGGCGTTGCCATGAAGGTCCACCCTGAAGGTGTTGTTCGCCGCCAAGGTAAAGGACCCGGTCACGGTGAACACCCCGAGCGCGGGCGTTGCGCCCGACTCGAAATTGCCATCGATCACCAGCGAGCTGCCGGCGTAGTCGTTGAGCGAGTTGCTCGAGTCGATGACCGCGCCGCTCGTGGTGATGACGGTGTTGCCGATCCCACCGGGGCGTGTGATCGCGTCCGAAATGGTAATCGCCCCAGTCACGGTGTTGCCAATTCGCAGCGTACCCGTCGTCGAGAACGAATCCAATTCAAACTCCGACAGGGTGACATTGAGACCCAAGCCACTGCCGCCCAGTTCGACGGTGCGACCAGTGCCCGTGGGCAAGAGAGAGATGTTGCCCGAACCCGACTCGACCAAGGTGGTCAAGGAGAGCGCGAAGTCGGCCGCATTGATGACGATGTTGCCATTGGCCGCCGCCGTGCTGATCGCGGCGATCCCCGTGGTCACAAAGCTGCCGGTTCCATTTGCCTCTTGGTCGGCGTTGATCGTCAGCGCGTTGAAGACCGCGACGGTTCCCGTGCCGAAGCTCACGTTTCCGGGAGTGTTGAAGGTCACCATCCCGCTGATTTCAGCGGTGGTATTGACTCCGTTGATCACGTCGATTCCCGTCACCAAGTTCGTGGCGCTGTTCGAGTCGCCGAAGACGAGGTTGGCAGCCGACATACGGCCGATTTCGGCGTCATCGACGCGGAAGACCGTGGCACCGCCGGTGTTGATGCCCATCGCTCCGCTGGTCGAGCGTTGCAAGAGGATCGAACCACCCACAGCGGTGAGGTTGGAGGTCCCGTTGACGGCGAGATCCGTTCCGTTAAGGAGGATCGTTCCGCTCGGGGCGTTGACGGTCGTGCCGGCCACGGTGGCGATGGTGCCGCCACGGCTCATCACCGTGATGGTTCCGCCGGAACCGACCGAAAGGTTGGCGAGGTTGGCCGTGCCGGTTCCGCCGCCTGCATTGACATCAATGACGATGGCCGTGGCACTGGAATTGGTCGTCGTGACCGACCCGGAAACGGTACCCGTGAGGCTGTCGGTGTCGACACCGGCGGAGTTCGCGGAGATCGCGACCGTGCCGCTGCCCGCATTGATGGTATTGCTGATGCCGACCGCACCCTCACCGTTGATGAGGATGGTCAGGTTGCCACCCAGGGCGCTGCCCACCGTGCCGCTGGTGAAATTGAGGGCTCCCGAGCCATTGGCGTCGATGTCGATCGTGCCGTTCGTCGCCGAAGCGATGTCGCGGATTGTGCTGTTGCCCGTGGTGGAGTTGATGTTGATGTCGATCAAGGCGGCTCCCGTGATTCCCGCGGCGATGCCAGCCCCCGCGTTCATCACGAGGTTGGCTCCCACGGTGCCACCCGCGTCGGTATTCGCATTGACGGTCAGCGTGTTCGCCGCCTGGACGGTGACGACCCCGCTGAAAGTGACCGTGTCCTTCGCGGAGAGGCTGATCGATCCACTGACACCCACGTTCAGGGAGGAAGTTCCAAGAGTGAGGTTGTCCGCCGAGGTCACCACGATGCCGCCTCCGTTGCCGGTGGTGATCGTTCCGGCGAGATCGACATCGGCAAGCAAGCCCGTCGTTCCGGCAATCAATTGCACGGCGGTCGCGGAGGTGCTGGTGGTCGACAGCGAGGCGGTGGATGCGATCGTCAGATCGTGAGTCTCGGTGTCTCCGGAAGAATCCGCGGTGAGCGAGATCGAACCGGATCCGGCGTTGATGGTTCCGTTGACGGTGAGGGCTGCTTCGCTGTCGATGATCACGTCGCCGGCACCGCTCGCAGAGATGCCCGCACCACCGAGAGTGGTGTTGGTCTGGGTGATCCCGGCGGTGCCGTTCATGTCGATGCGAACGAGACCGTTGGTCGTGATCTCGCGGACGCTGGCCGCGGCCGTGGTGGTGCCCACCACGATGGAGATCGCCGGGCTGGCCGGCAGGACGCTCGAATTCGTGTTCCGCAGGGCGGCTTCGGCGCCCATCGTGAAGGTGTGGGCGCCCGTGTTGTCGTTGTTCGCCTGGATGTCGATGCGACCGCTTCCGGAATCGACAACGCCGAGGATGTCAAGGCTGCCAACGGTGCTGAAGGCAACGAGGCCATCCGCGTCGATCTTGGTATTCGCGGCAAGTTCCGTGGTCCCGTTTCCAGTGGTGGTGACGGTCACCGTTCCGCCGACACCCGTTTCGATGTCGCGAAGCGTGTGGGTGGCGGAACTGGAGTGGGCGAGAATCACGATGGCGGAGGCATTGCCGGTGATCTTGGCGTTGACCCCGGTCATGTCGAAGTCATCGGTGGCGTTCAAGCCGGTGTTGACGTTGAACGTGATGGTATCACCGGAGACGACGTTGATCGTGTGGTTCAGGGTGATGCTGCCCTTCGCGTTGAAATCGGCGTCGCCGCTACCGAGCGTCAGGGTAGTACCGCTGGCGTCGAAATCGATGTTGTCGTCCGCATCAACCGTGAGACTGCCCCCGCTCGTGGAGATCGAACCGCGGATCGTGACATCCGCCGTGGTTCCAACTCCGGTGCCCGCGGTCAGAGTGATGTTTCCAGCGCCGGAGGTGAGGCTCGCGGAGGTTCCGAGCACCACTTCAACCGTGCCAGTGATGTCGATGGTGGCGGCGGGATCAATCACCGTGACACCGCCGTTGATGGTGGCGGTGTCGGCGGCGGTCACCGTGACGCCGTCGAAGGCGACGATATCGCCTGCAAGGGTCGTATTCGTCGCGGAGTTCAAGGTAACCGTGGTTCCGGCGAGGAGATCGGCGGTCACCAGTGTGGTCGCAATTTCAGCAGTGGAGGAAGCGATGTCCACGAATCCATCGATCGCTTCCACTTCCTGCGCGATCGTGATCCCGCCGACGGCGTCGATTTCGACATTGTTCTGGGCACTGATCGCGCCGTTCGTCGCATCTCCGGTCAAAGTGATTTCGCCGGAACTGGTAAGGGTGACATCGGTGGTATTCGCGGTCAGAGTTTGACCGGCACTCAAGAGAATGTCTCCACCGCCGACGGTGGTCACGGTGATTTCTCCGGCCGTGATGGACCGCAAGGTCACATTGCCGGTGGTGTCCTGGGCAAGAATGACCACGGATTCAGCGGACCCGCTGATCGCGCCACTTCCGGTCATCGAGAAGGCCGCGGCCCCGGTCGCGAGATCATCGTCCGCGGTGAAGCGGAGGGTCGCTCCGCTGGTGACCGAAATCAGGCCAGTGATGGCGATGGCGTCCTTGGCCGAAACGATGAGATCCCCCGTTCCGATCTCCAAGGTCATTGCGTTGAAGGTGATGACGTCGTCACCGGTAATCCGGAGATCGCCACCGCCCGTGGTGTAGGTGCCGCCGATCACGGCATCCGCATTGATCCCGACACCCGTGCCAGACCTGAAGACGACATCACCACCCGCGGTGATGAAGGAGGCGGAGGTGTTGACGGTGAGAATGTCGGTCTCGTTGCCACCGTCCGCGTTGGCGGTGACGAAGATATTGGCACCCCCCAGCGCTGAAATGGAGGCGCTCAAGGTGATGTTGGCGTTGGCGTTGACGGTGACATCACCGGTCGAACTCTGGACGTTTTGGTTGCCCACGAAGGAGCCCCCGGCCGTCAGCGTCACCGCATTCTGAGCGGAGACAGTTCCGCTCACGGTCAGCGCATTGCCGCTGGTGATGGACACGGTCGAAGTGTTCGAAGTGAGGGATCCGTTCAGGGTGATGGAATTCGATCCCGCCGAAGTGATGAGGATGTCGGAATCCGCCGTGACCTGGCGGAGGTTGCTGATGCTGGAGCCGGCGGTCGATCCGACGGAGATGGTCAGAGTACCCAAAGCCTGGATGCTGGTCCCGACACCCATGTCAAAATCCTGGGTGCCACCGGTCACCTGATTGGCGGAGATCGAAAGATTCCCGTCCACGATGAGGCTGCCGGTAGTGCCAAGCGTCTGGTTCACCTGCCCTCCACCGATGATGGAGAGATCGTAAGATTCACCCGTCGTGTTCAGATCCTGGATCGTGACCACGCCCGTGGCGTCGGCACGACCGATCGTGACCGTTCCGGCGACGGCAAGGAAGTTGGTCAGCGCATTCTGGCTGAGCACCATGTTGCCGGCAACCGCTCCATCCCCGATCCGGACCGTGCTGGTGGTCTGAGGCTGGAAGGTGGCGTTCGCTGCGGTGACCAGGGCGTTGATGTTGAGAGCGCGGGTCTGGATGAGGAGATCGCCCGAAATCGTGAGCGCACCATTGATGTTGACCACATCGGTGGTTCCGGTGTTTCCGGTAATGATCTGGAGGTTCCCGTTGCCGTGGGCATTGTTCGCGCTTGTGACCGTGATGGAATCGTTGCCATCCACCGAAGTGGTGTTGATGATGACGTTGGCGACGTTCCGGACATTGGCCAACTCGAAGGCCACACCACCGCTGGTGCCGCTGAGGACGAGGGCCGCATCGCCGCCGCCGGTAAGTCCGTTGGAAATGTCGATGATGTCGTTCGCTCCCGTGAGGGTGAGGTTGAAGGTTCCCACTCCGATCACGTCGACCGGCTCGAGACCGGTGAAGGTGATGGTGTGTCCGTTGCCGAGATCAATCACCCCGTTGCCGTAGGTGAGGGTGTCGGGATTGTAAGTGACCACTTCGCCGCCCGTGCCGATGATGCGCAGGGTGTCGAAGCCGCCGACACCGCCGTTGTAAACGATGTTCCGGGTAACCGCCCCGCCGGTGAGGTCGATCGTGAAGGTATCGTCGCCGCCACTTCCGTTGATGACGATGTCCCCGGTGATGGAGTTGACGGAAATCCTTCGATCCACGCTGTTTCCAGTGTCGGTGACCAGGAAGTCGGTGCCATCGACCTTGAGCACGAGGTCGTCGCTGGTGTCGCCGCCATCGGCGTCGGTAATATTGAGATTACCGGAGCCATCGACAACCACGTCAGTGGTACCGGTGGTGGCCGGGGTCACCGTGATCTTGAAATCTTTGGTCAGGATTCCTCCTTTTTCGTCGCTCACGACAAGTGAAAGCATGACGAAAGGTTTTCCGGCAATGCCCCTCGGCGAGGACAAGTAAAGCGTGTCCCCGACAATACTGAATGATCCTTGGATGATGTAGTCCTCCGGGGTGGCGGGTTTCCCGAATCGGAAGCTCAGTTTATCACCATCGGCATCATCGGCCGAGAGAACCCCGACGACGGTGTTCGGGGCGGCCCCCTCGGAAACCACCGAGTTGCTCAGTTGCAGATTGGTCGGAGGGGAATTCAGAATGATGACGTTGTCCTTCGGATCGTCGACGACGTCGATCGTGAAAATCTGCTGAAGCACCCCTCCGGCGCCGTCACTGACCTGCGCCCGAATGGAAAGTTTCGGCGCGGCCTCGAAGTCCGCCACGCCCGTGTAAACGAGGATGTTCCCGCTATCGATACGGAAATCATTGTTATTCCGATCCCCTTCGCCCGCTACCAATGAATAACCGAGTTTTTGCGGCTGAAGGTCGTCCGCTTTGAAATATCCGACAATCTGAGCCTTGAGGAGATTCTCCTTAACCCCGTTGGGGTTGACGATTTCAAAATTGTAGGGAGGCGTGTTATCAACCGGCGGCAAAGCCGGCGGGGCCTCGGGCATCTCCGCCTCTTGCGCCACGGGTGCTTCATCAACGGGCTCTTCCTGATCCACCGGAACCGGGGCAGCCGAGAACAACACCCGGGGTTCCAACGCTTCGGCAAACAGCGGGCGCGGCTTGGCCTTTGCGAATGTCTCGCTCCGGTGCTTGTCCAAGTGCTCCCAAAAAGCCCGGAACATCGAGCGGAGGAAGAACCATTTTTTGCGGCGTTCGGATACGGTATGGCGCATGGCGGGAAGCGGTGTTTGGCGAAGCGGTCTAGAAATTATGGAATTAGTGGAAATTAACACAGAACTCCATCTAAGCACTTTGGTCTAACATATTTGATGCGTTATGCAAAAAAGAATCTGCATGGAGGCGAAACAAAATTGAGACAATGTTAAACTTAAGAAGTTTTAGCCAACTCACCGCTCCGAGCAATTTTTCGGCCAAATGCAACGATTTGGGCGATCGGAACCGCGAACGGGGCCGTGGCGGCCGGGCAGGTCCGGACCATGATCGGGGCGAAAACCCCCACCTTACAGGCTGTCCCTCAGCGGATTACGGCTAGATCCAACGCCATCCCCCCCCCCCCGCGCTTCGGGGGCGTCACTCGTGGCGACATCATCCCTGCCCCTGTGCCTGTTTGCGCGCGAGGTCGAGTTTGTCCTGCCCGTAGCGGAGCAATCCCCGGTAAAGCCAGAGCCCGAGGGGTTGCGCATTCGCGCCACCAAATCGGACGTATCCCCACTCGCCGGCATACCGGTCGGTCCACGCTTCGGGGGTTAGCAAGCTGGCTTTGGCGGTGAAACGCGGCTTGGCGAGCTCGCCGAACGCTCCTGGTGCCTCGAGTCCCGAGAAATGGCTGGCATCCCGGTTCCGCCCGCCGCGATCGCCGGCCAGTTCATTCTCCCGCTCCGAAACGGTTTCGGGCCTTGTCTTCAGGGCGAGCGGTCCGCCATGGGTGGCGATCAAGGCGGGATGCGGCACCGCCGAAGTCGCGCGGCTTTCGATGCGTTCGAGCTTGCCGATCCCCTCGCCGGCCCGGCCCCGCAGGCGAAAACGGATCTCCCGGTCGAGCAGGGGGGCGACCTCCTCGATGTCCTCCTGGCGAATGGACAGCAGCAGTTCCTTTTCCCCGCTGCCAACGATGGAGAGGATCTCGTCTCCGACATCGACCCAGCGGCCCGGCAGCGAGGGTAGATGTCGCGCCAGGACCTTGCCGGACCGCGGCGCTACGACCTGCGCGGCCGCCAGGTAGCGGTTGCTTTCGTCCAGCTTCTTTTCCAGGCCGCGGATGAGCTGGAGTTCGCCCTGATGGGCGGCCAGCTCCCCGGCTTGATAAAAGCTGCGGGCGCGGATCCTGGCCTCGTCGAGTTCCAACGCGAGTTGGTCGCGGACGGCTTCCTCGTCGGGATTCGACAGTTCTACCAGCAGGTCACCCTGCTGGACCATCTGCCCGTCCTCGATATGGACGGAAACAACGAGAGCCTTCATGCCGGCCCGGATTTTTTCTTCATCGCCGTATTCCACCACCGCCAGCGCCTTGGCGGTGGGATTGACGCGGATCAGGGTGAGGGCGGCGGCAAGAACGATGGTCAGAATGGCCAATCGGGTCAGGGCCGTCGGGAGATTCGGACCAACGCCCGCCTTGAACAGGAAGCGCCCGAACTTCCATAAGCTGCCACCAACCGCCACTGTTACCGAGAGCAGGGCGAGGAACAGACCCGCCCCCTTGAAGAGCAGGCTGATGAAGATGGTGATGCCGATCCAAACCAACACCTTCCACACCGCTGCGAGCGCTCCATAGAGGGGCACGGCGACCGGATGCATCCGTGCCGCCACAGGCATGATGAGGTCCTTCATCCCGAGCACATAGCGCTTTCCGAACCAGACGAGCCACTGCTGTCCTTTCCCCGCCAGATTCGGGATGCCGATGAGGTCGCTGAGGATGTAATACCCGTCGAAACGCATCAGGGGGTTCAAATTGAAAAGAACCGTCACGAAGGTCGCGGCAAAGACGGTGCCATGCAGGGTGGTGTTCAACAAACCGGGCCCCGTGGCCAGCCAGGCGAGCAGGCAGAAGCAGGCCAAGGCGGACTCGACATACATGCCGGCCGAGGAAACGAGGATGCGATGCCATTTCAGCGGGAAACGGGTGCTCGAGGACGCATCGACGTAGGCGAGCGGCGTGACGAAGGCGAGCAACTGGACGCCCCATTCCGGGACGGCTCCGCCGAAACGCCGGGTGGCGATGCCGTGTCCGCACTCGTGGAGCACCTTCAAGACGACATAACCGGCCATCATCAGCAGCCACCCCTGGGGGGCGAACACCTGTCCCGCCCCCGCGACAAACCGGTCCCAGTGGGGCGCCGCCCGGGTGGCCGTGTAGAGCAACAAAGCGGCCCAGGCAATGAATCCCAGCGGGCCGAAAATCCAACCGAGCCGCTTTTCCGCGGCGGCCATGAAGCGGTCGGGACATCCCAGCGGGATGCGGAAGAAGAGAGCCCGCGAGAGGGCGTTGAGGGGACGCTTCGCCTCGGTGGTGGCGTGATGTTCGATGCGGCGGTGGCCCTGACCGCTGCTGGCGGACTCGAGCAGATCGTTGTCGACTAACCACCTCAGCAGTTGGTCGCCTTGTTGTTCGGTCAAGGCATCCTCCCCCTGGCTGGCAGCGATGCGGCCGAGCGCCTCGGCGAAGGTGGTGTGCCCGTCGAAGGACTGGATGAACTGGTACTCAGGCAAGCCGACGTGGAAAAAACGCCCCCGGCTGGTGTCTTCGATCACATAGCTGTGCTGGCCGCGGTAACCCTGATAGTGGGAGCGTAGATCGCGGCGCAGCCGCGGCCGCGAGGCGGAGATTTCGCTGACCCGGTGATCGGCCATGGTTCACCAGAGTTTCAGGCGCAGGTATTCCCAGAGACCGTGGAAGAAAATCCAGCCGACCGGCTTTTTCCCGGAAACGATCCGGGCCTCCCCTTTCATCCCGGGACGCAAGAATCCGTCGGCATTGCCCAGCCCGGCCTCGGCGATGAAGACATGTTGGTCATCGACGAGTTCGGCGGCGGGACTCAACTTTTCGACCGTGGCGACCCGCTTTCGCCCTCCATCCGACTCCAGGCGGTAGTGGACCGCCATGCCCGGCTGAACGTGGCCGACCTCCTTGTCGGGAACCGAAACCTCGAGGACCATGCCCTCCAGCGGGGCGATTTCGAAAAGCTTCTGACCAGGGGCCACGGGAACACCCTCGGAGCGCTCCAGATCACCCACGAGAATGACTCCGTCGATCGGTGAGCGGATCATGAGGTGATCGTTGCGGAACTGGAGACGCTGAACCTCGAGGTCAAGCCGGTCAGCCTCGATCTGCGCCATTTGCTGGGACGCGGCGTCGGACAGGACCATGGCATTGTCGCGCTTTTTCAAGGCGGCACTCCTCTCGGCGATGGCTTCGGCGAGGGCGACCCGGATTTCCCGTCCATCGAGCTCCGCGATCACCTGGTCCTTGACGACCGGGTCGCCGGGCTTGACGTGGGTCTTTTCCAGCCGGCTTTCGAAGGGCGCGGCGATGGTGCGGCGCAGGAGCGGTTCGACCCGACACTCCGCCGGCACCCGGTAGCGGATCGGGAAAAGCAGCCCCCCGACCGAGGCGGCGACGAGGGCAATGACGGCAACACGGCGTGAGGGCCCGCCGTTCCAAAACTTGCGGCAACGGGCTCCGAAAGACCGCGGTTTGCTGTGATGCAGCATCGCCACCAAAGCTCCAAAATGGGGTTGGCAAGCCTCGAGGAGACGGAGGGTCCGGGGAGCCACGAGGGGAGCATCGGTCGGCCAGAGCAGGGCGAGCGCTCCCGAGAAACCCATTTCTTCCTGTTTGAGCGGCAGCACCAGGATCCGGCCGGCTTTGTAGGAATGGAGCAGGTCGTCCTGATTGGCGGAGATGCTCACTTCCCTCGCCAAGTCTTCCTGGACCGGCCAGACCGTCATCTCACCGAGTGCGATCGCCTCCCGCATCGCCGAGGCGAGCTGGGCCTGGCCGAGCGTGCGTTTGTCTCCCGCGTTCATCCCCGACACTGCCTGAACCTGGCAGAGACGGGAGGAACCCGAGCCGATCGCGACCCGCTGACAGCCAAAGAATTTTTCAAGTTCCAGGGCCAGCACCTGGAGGGCCTGCCGGTAGGACTCGCCGCGAGCGGTCAACGAAAGCATCTCCACCAGCATGGTCGCCTGTCGCAAGATCCCCTCCCCCTCGCTGAGCCGCACCATCGCATCGCGCCGGGCCACGGCGAGCGTCGCCAGCCGGATCACGGAGAGGTGCAGGTCGACGGAATCGGCCCGCTCCGGCGCGAGCACCGCCGAGAGGCAGATTGGCGCTTCGTCGCTCGCTCGAAAAGGAATCATGAGCCTCGCGTGATGCCCGCCGCTCGTGACGAGGTCGACCCGGTTGGCCTGGTCGGCCGACATCACTGCGGCAACATCCATTTCCGTCGGGACCCACTGGCTCGCTTCGCTCTGGCGGCCGGGATCCACCGCCATGCCCAGCAAGCGGACGCCTCCCGACTCGACGGAATGGACCATCACGGCCACTCCGCGGATCAACTGCCTCAGGTCCGCAGCGAACCCGGTCAGGTATTCGGAACGCTCTCCCGCCAAATCCGCTTCGCTGCGGAAGAGTTGCGCGACGGCATCCGCATCGAGGAGGACGCCGGAGGTTCCTCCACCCGCGGCGCGGTGAAGGGTCAGCGCTGCTGTCGCTTCGCCTTTCTGCTCGAGTGAATCTCCTCCCATGGGCTTTGGCCTTTCCCGGAGGGCCGCGGAAAAACAGACGGCGATTCGGGAAGTCGTAATGTAACCGGGTTCCCCTCCGCTGCCAACCGGCGATTGGACCGTTATGGCAATTGGAATGCTACCCCGTTCCCGGGAGAAACGGGTTGCCGATTCTTGCCGAACGTGTAAAAAAGGGCCCGCTTTGGTTCACTTGCCGGTGCCGGAATCTTTCCAGAACGACGTAGGCCATACGTATCTCGAGTGCCGCCGCTCCGATGACCTTTCGCGCCCATAGATTCATCTGTGCCATCATAGGAGGCCTCCTGTTTTCTCCGGTCAGTGGACAGGAAACGGCGGGAAACGTCACCCCGGCTCCCTTTTCCAAGTGGTTTTCGAAAAAGGAGGAGCCGAAAAAGGATCTCCCAAACACGAAGGCCCCCTCGGCTTCGGCCCGTCCCAGCGTGCCGGTCAAGAATGCCGCGATCGATCCGGACACGGACACGATCACCTCGATCATGCGTGCGGAGCCCGTCGAGACTCCGGTTCGGGAAAACAAGGCGGTCGAAAAATATCCGGCGATCCCCGGGTATGATACCATCGCCAAAGCATCCCAAAAAGATGTCGAGGAGCTGATCGGGCGGATCTTCAAGGCCTACGAGCAGCGCATCGATCGCATGGATCCTCCGGATCTCCGGAACACGGGATCCCTCGAGACCGGTCGGGTGCCGACCGACTTCCCCACCGCCTGGCGGGACCGGGTCGGACAAGCGGTTTGGGATGCCGCAGCGGTCCATCGCCGGAGCATCGACGATCTCTACCGGGCGGCCCTGGAGCATTCCCACGAACTCAAGGTTTACAGCGATCTCCCTCTCATCAAAGAGACGTCGATCCAGGAAGCGGACGGTGACTTCGATGTCGAATCTTTCATCGAGGGCCGCATCACCCGTCGGAACGACCCGGTCGGCTCCTCGCTGACGACCGGCAATGAAGAAGCACGCTTCCTCGAGCACGATGACTACATCGAGGGCGGGTTCCGCAAACGGACCGTCTCCGGTGCTCAGGTGACCCTCTCGAACCGCCTCGCCACGCTGAGCAGCAACTCATCCTTCCTGATTCCGCAGAACCAGGGGTCCTCCGAGTTCGTCCTCTCCATCACCCAGCCCATTCTCCAGGGCGCGGGGCCCAGCTACAATCAATCGAAGATCAAGCTCGCGAAGTTCGAGGCCCGCAGTGCCTCGGCGGAGTTCGTCAGACAGTTGGAGGGGCATCTGCTCGAAGTGTCGAATGCCTACTGGGAACTTTACCACGCCCGCGCCCGGCTGATCCTCTCGCGCGAACTGGTCGGGGCCACCGGCACGATTCTGATGCGCCTGGAGCAGCGCTCCGACCTCGATGCGCTCGAGAGCGAAGTCCTGAGAGCGCGGGCCGCCCTCGAGATGCGCAAGGCGATGGTGAATCGCGCCGAGGTCGAGGTGCGCAACAGCGAGGAGCGGCTGCGCGCGCTGATCAACGACCCGCAGGATGACATCGGTTCGAATTTCGAAACGGTTCCCGTGACACCGCCCCTTCTGGAACCGCACGCCGACTCCGTCCGGGTCGCGGCGCGGGACGCACTCCACAACCGCCCCGAGATCCAGCAGGGATTCGACGCGCTGCGTTCCGCCATCGTGCGGCGGGACGTGTTCCGGAACGAAAAGCTGCCCACCTTGAACCTCGTCGCCGAGTTGATGCTGGGCGACATCGAGGCTCATGATCGTGCCGGCACGGCCTTCGAAAACCAGTTCGGCGATGGCACTGGCTACGCGCTCGGCTTCCAGTTCTCCCAGCCCTGGGACAACGATGCGGAGCGGGCGAGGCTCCTCCGCAGCGAGATCGAGTTGCGCCAGCAAGCCAACCGGCTCCGGGCCATCATCGACATCGTCTTGCTCGAATCGCTGGTCTATTACCGCGAAATGATGGCCACCTACCGCGACATGCAGGGCCGCCACGCCACCCTGCGCGCCTCGCGAGAGGAGCTGCGCGAACTCCAGGATCGTCTCGAGGTCGACACCGGCGAAGAGCGCGGCCGCACCACCTCCTATCAGCTCCAGTTGATCCTCGACTCGATGGACCGCAACCAAGCGGCCGAGGAGCAGTTCCTCCAATCCATCGTCGCCTACAATTCCGCATGCACCGCGCTGCAGCGTGCCCGGGGGAACTTCCTGCGCCGCGAGCGCGTCACGATCGAGCGGGGTCCAGACACCGACCCCGTCCCCGTCCCACCTGAGAAGCCCCTGGAGCGTCTCAACACCGGAACCGCCGCCCCCACCATGGAAGCCTCCGCCAAACCGGCCGCGCCGACCACGCCCAAGGAGCGTACCCCCCTTTTGCCACGAAAAGCAAAGCCGATCCCCTCCCCACCGCCCGCCACTGAAGGCGATCGGTGACGAAAACCGTCCGCGTCCATGGCATCGCTCTCGGGACAATACGACAAGCTCGCCTTTCTGCAGGGCCGGGCGCATCGCGCCGCCCGCTCCCTCCTCGAAAAACGCGGGGCCGGTTCCGATCTCGACCGCCTCGCCCGGATCGACTCCATGGCCGCAACCTTTAGGGGGATGAGGGATGATGGCCTTCGCGAGACCTGCGAGTCGCTCGTGCGGACCCGCCGCGATGCAATCGGGGTGCCCGCGTCGGACGAAGTCGTGGAGAAGGCTTTCGCCCTGCTTCGCGAGGCATCGCGCCGGACCACCGGGCTTTTCCATTATCCCGAACAACTTCTCGGCGGGCTTTCACTCGTGCGGGGAGGCATCGCGGAAATGGCCACCGGTGAGGGCAAGACCCTCGCGATCAGCCTGCCGGCCTTCGTCTTCGCCCTAGCGGGCCGGGGCGTCCATGTCGTCACCGTCAACAGCTACCTCGCCCAGCGCGACCACGAGTTCACCAAACCGATTTTCGACCTGCTCGGGATCAGCGTCGGTCTCCTTCCGGAGGGCAGGTCCGGAACCCCGGCGAAAAAGCGCGAGGCTTACGATTGTGATATCACCTACGGCGTCGGATACGAGTTCGGCTTCGACTACATGCGCGACCAGCTCGCCATCATGCGGCATCCGCATCAGCCCCCGGGCGAGGAGCTGCGTCTCGCCCTCCTCGGCCGTCCCCTCTCGAAACCCGTCACCTGCCAACGCCAACTCGCTTATGCCATCATCGACGAGGTGGACAGCGTCCTGATTGACGAAGCCGGGTGTCCGCTACTCATCAGCGAATCGCAGCAGGGAGGCGCCCCGCCCCGGGCTTACCAAAACGCGCTCCGACTCGCCGGGGAGTTGCGCGCGGGGGAGCATTACCAGCTCGACTGGCGCCGGCGCTCCATCGAGCTGACCCGCGCCGGCCGGGCCGAGATCCACGACGAGCGCCATGGAATCCCCTGGGACGAATTGAAACGCCCCTGGGAGACCTATCTGGTCAACGCGCTCAAGGCGGCGCACTATTTCAAGCGCGACGAACAATACGTTGTGCTCGATAGCAAGGTGGTGATCGTCGACGAGTTCACCGGCAGGCGTTTCGAAGACCGAACCTGGAGGGAAGGACTCCACCAGGCGGTCGAGGCGAAGGAAGGCGTCGAGATCCGGGCGGAAAGCGGGTCCGCCGCCAGCATCACCCGTCAGCGCTTTTTCGCGCTGTATGACAACATCTGCGGCCTTACCGGCACCGCCGCGGAGAGCGCGGGAGAGTTCTGGCGTTTTTTCCGACTGCCCGTCACCGCGATTCCGCTACACCGCCCCAGCCGACGCCTCCTCCTGCCGGACCGCATTTTCCAGAACCACGAGCAGATGGATGCCGCCATCATCGCGGACATCCTGACAAGGCACCAAAAGGGACAGCCGGTCCTCGTCGGCACGCGGACCATCCGCGACAGCGAACGGCTCTCCGCCGGGCTCGAGCGCGCCGGGATCGCCCACCGTGTCCTCAGCGCGAAACAGGATGCGGAGGAGGACGCCATCGTCGCCACCGCGGGGGAATCCGGCAGCGTTCTGATCGCGACGAACATGGCGGGACGCGGCACCCACATTTCGCTCTCGAAAGAGGCGGAGGACGCCGGCGGCCTGCATGTCATCGCCGTGGAGCGCAACGAATCCATCCGGATCGACCGCCAGTTGATCGGCCGTTGCGCGCGGCAGGGCCAACCGGGTTCGGCGCAGACCTACCTCTCCGCCGAGGATGCCATCCTGATCGGTTTCGCCCCAGCAGTCGCCGCGAGACTGGGGGCGATGAGCGCCGACGAAAACGGTGAATTGCCCGGAAAACTCAAAAGCCTGTTTGACGAGGTGCAGAGAAAAGTGGAGCGCTTGCGTTACGAAGGCCGTCTCCACATGGCCGAGAGAGACCAATGGCTCGAGGAAACCCGCCAGGCGATCGCCCAATGAAACCACCTTCCACGCTCCGCGGGATCCGGATCGCGCTGCCATGGCTCGCGGCCTGGTCCATGTCCGTGCCCGGGCAGAGCGAAGATCCCGCCTCAGTGCTCGGTTATCTGGAACCCTATCGCAGCATTTCCATGAATGCCGCTGAAGCAGGGGTGATCGACGCCATCAAGGTCCGCGAAGGCGAAATGGTGAAAGAGGGACAGCACCTGCTCAACCTGGGCATCGCCGTGCTCGAGGCCCAGCTTACCATCGCGAAAATCCAGGCCGAAAGCACCGCCGCGGTGGAACTTGCCGAGGCCGACCTCGCCGTCGCCCGCGATCGCAATGCGAAACTCTCGGAATTGAAGGCCAGCGGGACCGCCCATGCTTCGGAGCTGGCCCGCGCCGAGGCCGACCTGAAAAAAGCCGTCGCCCAGCTCGACATCGCCCAGGAGGAGCGCAAGATCGCCGCCTTCAAAGTGGACGAAATCCAGGCCGGCATCGAGCAGCGCACCCTCCGCAGTCCCATCAATGGTGTCGTCGTCGAGATCAATCGCGAGATCGCCGAATCAGCCACCGCCCCACAGGAAGGGCAGCAGCACAAGCCGCTCATCAAACTCGCCCAGGTCGACCAACTCCGGCTCGTCGTCCATGCCCCCGCCACCACCGCCGCAGGGCTCGTCGCCGGCCAGAAGCTGAAGGTCCGGGTGCTCGGGGAGAACAGCCTTTCCCCCGGACGTGAAGCCGCGGGCCTGGAGGCCGAGGGCACCATCGAGTTTGTCTCTCCCACCATCGATCCGGCCACGGAGACCATCCGGATCCGGCTCGTCATCGACAACCGCGACGGTCGGCTCAAGAGCGGCTCCCACGCCCTTGTCCTACTGGGACCGCCCGCCGCCGCCGATCCCCGATGATGGAGCCGCTCCCCGCGTGGATTCCGGCCGGGGTTTTCTGGCTGGGACTCTTCCTCCTCTTTTACGCCTTCGCGGGTTACCCGGTGCTGCTGCGTCTCCTCAACCGGATCTTCGCCAAGCCGGACCGCCCTGACCAAACGCCGCTCGCTGAGCATCCTCCGGTCTCTTTCATCATTGTCGTGCACAACGAGGCATCCCGGATCGCCGCGCGGTTCCAAAACCTCGCGGCATGCCGTTACTCCGGACCACGCGAACTCATCCTCGTCTGCGACGGCTGCACCGACGACACCGCCGCCGTCGCCCGCGCGGCGTCGACCGATCTTCCGGTTCATCTCATCGAATGCACCGAACGCGGCGGCAAGGCACCCGCCCTCAACCGTGGTGCCGCCGCCGCCACCGGCGAGATCCTCATCTTTGGTGACGCGCGCCAGCGTTTCGCCGTCGATGCCGTCGAGCGTCTCGTCGAGCGACTCCTGCGTTGTCCGGAAGCCGCCGCCGTCAGTGGTAGTCTCGAGATCGAGCCCTCCGGGGACGGCCCCGCCGCCGGCATCGATTTTTATTGGCGACTCGAAAAGGGCATCCGCCACGAGGAATCGAAACTCGACTCGGTCATCGGCTGCACCGGAGCGATCTACGCGATGCGCCGCTCGGATTTCCATCCCCTCCCCGCCGACACCCTCATCGACGACGTCGTTGCGCCGATGTTGTCGCTCGTCCGGGGACGTCGCATCCTCTTCGAACCGGCGGCCGTCGCCTACGATCCCCAGGCCCTCGAAACGAAACACGAAAAACGCCGCAAGGTCCGCACCCTCGCCGGCAACTGGCAGATGCTCTTCCGCTATCCCGCCTGGCTCGTGCCCTGGGGCAACCGCTGCTGGTGGCAATTGATCTCGCACAAGTACCTCCGCCTCGGCGGCCCGATCTACCTCGCCGCCTGTCTCGCCGGGGCCGCGATCCTCGCACCGGGATCGCTGTTTTTCCGCATTGCCCTCGCCGGCCAGATCCTCGCCTACCTCGCCGCGCTCGCCGGGATGATGCCTGGACTCCGGCGCATCCGCCCTCTGTCGATCCCGGCGGGATTCGTCTTCTTGCAGTTGCAGTCGGCGAAGGCATTCTTCCACTACCTGCGTCTCCGCCGCGGCGACGGCAGCTGGTAAAACCCCGACCCAACATCACCCAGTGCGCGCTTTCGACAAATGGCTGCTCCCCTACCTGCTGCGGCGGCGTCCCCGGGCGACGGGTCCCACGCATGTGTTCATGGCGGTCTGTGATCACTTCGAACCGCTTCACGACACCGACAAGAACGGAGCCCTGCGACGGCTCTCGGATTGGACCACCCGCTTTCCCCGGCTCATCGAACCCTTCCGCGATGCCAATGGTCATCCGCCCAAACACACCTTTTTCTATCCGGTCGAGCAGTACGATCCCGACCTGCTCGAGCCCATCGCCGCGCTTTGTGAAACCACCGGCAGCGAGGTCGAGATCCACCTGCATCATCACAACGACACTGCCGACGGCTTCCGCGAGGCCCTCGAACGCGGCAAGGAAGACCTTTGCCGACACGGCCTGCTCTCCCGCGACGCCGCCGGCCGGGTCCGCTACGCTTTCATTCATGGAAACTGGGCCCTCAACAACACCCATCCCGAGGGAAAAGGCTGTGGAGTCGATCAGGAAATCGGCATCCTCCGCGAGAGCGGATGCTACGCGGACTACACCATGCCATCGGCACCATCGCCGACCCAGTCACCGCTGGTCAACCGCATCACCTACCTCGCTGATCACCCCCGGGAACAGGCCTATGCCGGCGCGATCGACTCGACCCGCTCGACGTCCACCCTCCGCGACGATCCCGCTCGCCTCCTCGCCATCCCCGGCCCGCTCGCACTCAACTGGAGACGCCGCAAGTGGGGCCTGCTGCCGCGCATCGAGAACGGCGACCTGACCGGTGCCAATCCCCCCACCCTCCTGCGGGCCCGCCTCGCCGCGGATCTGCGGATCTCCGTCAGCGGCCATCCGAACTGGCTGTTTGTGAAATGGCACACCCACGGAGGCATCGAGCAGAACTACGAAACCCTCCTCGGCGAGCCGATGCGGCGTTTCCATGAAAGCCTCGCCCGCTGCGGCGATTGGCATTTCCATTACGTCACCGCCCGAGAGATGGCCAATCTTGTGCATGCCGCGGAGGACGGGCACGACGGCGACCCCGCGCCATATCGAGATTACCTCTTCCAGCGTCACCGACCTTCGGCATGAACCCGCACCGCCGCGAGTTTCCCGTCGTCAGCGGGATTCTCGGCACCACCCGCATCGCCTGGGTCGATCAGCCTGACAGACCCACCACGGACTGCGTCGTCTGGCTCGATGGCGAGCTTTATCACGATCGTGTCCATGCTCCCGACGCGATCTCCGCAGGCCGGGCGGCCGGTCTCCTGCCTCCGCTCACTTCCATTTACCTGCCCAACGTCAACGGTGCCGGCCGGCATCCTCATTACAGCTGCAACGACGCCTTCGCCGAGTTCGTCGCCGCGGAGGTGCCGCGCTGGATCTCCACGGAAGTCGGAGCGTTTGAGCGCCTCTTCCTGGGCGGCTTGAGCCTCAGCGGACTCCAGGCCATCCATACCGCAGTCCGGTATCCCTCGGTCTTCGCCGGCGTCCTCGCGCAATCCCCGTCCGCGTGGTGGGAAGACGAACGCCTCGCCGACACCCTGGCTCCCGCCGCGGGCTCGACCTGTTTTTGGTTGAGCGTCGGCACGGGCGAGATTCAGGAAAACCTCAGCCACCCGCCCACGCCGCTCCTGCAGAAATCGAGCCAACTCGACTCGGTGCGCCGGCTCGCCGCGGCGATGCGGGAAAAGGGATACCGCCTCCATCTCGACGAGTTCACGGGCGGTCACGATCCCGCCTGTTGGAATGCGGAGCTGGCACGAGCCCTCGCCTGGCTCCTCGATCGCGGGCAACGCTAGCGTGCTTCCGTACTGCCGTCCGAGGAAGCGGCCGGATACGCTCGCGGCATCGCATGAGATCCGCCTCCTTCCTCACCGTTTGGGCCACACTTCTGGTTTCGCCGGGCTTCGCCCAGACCATCGTCACCTTCGGCGACTCGGCCACCGCGCCGCGCGGCAAGCTCGAGGTCTATTCCCAACTCCTCGATTCGGATCTTTCCTTCGATGGAAAGCCCGTCCAAGTGATCAATGCCGGGGTCGGCGGGAACACCACCGCGCAGGCCGTTGCCCGATTCGAAGCCGACGTCCTCGCCCAACAACCCGACACCGTCGTGGTCATGTTCGGGCTGAACGATGCCGCCGTCGATGTTTGGAAGACTCCACCCGCGAGCCAGCCGCGGGTTTCCCTCGCCGATTACCGGTCCCATCTCACCACCATCGTCACCACCCTGAAAGAGCATGGCATCCGTGTCGTGCTGATGACGCCGAATCCGCTCCAATGGACCGACACCTTGCGCAAACTTTACGCCAAGCCCCCCTACCTCCCCGACGATCCCGATGGCATGAACGTCCTCTTGCGCGACTACGCCCAAGCCGTCCGCGACCTCGCCACCGAGCATCGCACCGGCCTCGTCGACGTCTACCAGCTTGCCTCGCGACACGGCACCCAACCCGCCGCGAAAAACCGTCCTTTCTCCCGCGACGGCATGCACCCCGACTCCGAGGGCCAACAGATCATTGCCCGAGCCCTCATCGACGAGCTAAGCCGCCTCGAGCCCCGCTACCAACGCAAGCCCGGCACCCTCTGGACCCCCAGCGGCGCAGTCAACGAAGTCCACCCGCTCGCCACCGACATCACCCACGACGCCCCCGGACCCGCCGTCCTCGGACCGGCGCTGGTGAAACTCTCCGACGGCTCCGTCATGTCCGTCTTCTCCACCCCCACCAGCTACGGTGGCAAGCCCGGGGAATGTTACATCGCCGGACGAACCACCCGCGACGGCGGCAAGACGTGGGAACCCGTCCGCGAACTCACCCGTCTACCCCAGGGCCGCGCCTCCCACCCCACCGTCCACCGCACCCGCGACGGGGTCATCCACCTCTTCTTCCTCGGCTACATCAAGTTCCAGTGGGATCGGGATCACATCAATCCCACCCCCGAATGCCGCAGCGATCTCTGGACCTCGCGCAGCCAGGACGATGGCAAAACCTGGACCGAACCTCAGATGATTTTCCAAGGTTACACCGGCAGCACCAACGGAGCCGCCGAGACCTCCGACGGACGGATCGTCGTCCCCTTTTCCCACTATGTCTCCGGTCCCGGCCGGCTCGTCGCCAAGACCGTTGGCAGCATTGATGGCGGCGCGACCTGGGAGCCCTCCAACGCTCTCGACATCGGCGGAGCCGGCGACCACGACGGTGCCCTCGAACCCTGCGTCATCGAGCTCAAGAATGGCCGCCTCTGGATGCTGATCCGCACCACCCGTGGATCCTTCTGGGAGAGTCACTCCGCCGACGGCGGCCGCACTTGGTCCGAAGCCCGCCCCGGCCCCATCGACAGCACCAGCGCCCCCGCCCATGTCGCCCGCCTCGCCGATGGTCGCCTCGCCATGGCTTGGAACCGCGCCGAAGGAGGACGCACCCGCCTCCACCTCGCCCTCTCAGATGACGATGGCAAAACCTGGACCACCTCCTTCATCGCCGTGCGCGGCAGCACCACCTATCCCTTCGTCCTCGAAGCCCAACCCGGCGAACTCTGGGTCGGCTACATGGACGCCCACGCCGGCTGGGGCACCTCGCCAAGAGCACGCCATATCAAGATCGCGGTGGAGGTGCTGCTCGATGGGAGCGGAGCCACGAAGCTTCCAACTGAATAGCGCGGATTCGGGTGCGGCAATTGCCCTCGAATTGCAAGAGCTCCTCCGGTTGGGATCGGCCTTATAAGGTGTTAATTTACAGCACTTTATGCAGATTTTTACTCACTGCAAACACTTCCTCGCGAACTGCTAGATTCTGCTATCAGGAGCTTTTCATGCACAGTTTTATGCACACATGCGGAGCCGAGGTTCCCTGAACTCTCCCTTCCCGATTGATTCACATGGAGGCAACTCATGACGCTTCGACCATAGCAGGAGCGGCCGGAATGTCGACTCCGATCACACGAAAGGGGCCTGCTGGTCTGTCGACCAAAGCCGATACGAACCTTCCGGGCGTTTCCACGTCCAGCGGCGTGCTCACGTCTCTCAGTGGCCAACGGTTGGCGATAACGACCTTTCTCTCTTTCTCATGGTGCCGGGGAGCATCCAGCTCACCTCCATCCGTGTGGTTCCAAGTCCCTCCGAGATGGTCACACCAAGCCTCTGTGAGCAAGGCGACATCGAGGGCCAAGGAACGCAGATGTTTCGAGTGCCTTGCGCCCCGACGGTGTCGACGGACGTTTCCTCCAGACATTCAGGTTCCGATCCTCATCCTACGCTCGTGGGATCACGCTACGACAAGTCGATTGGAGGCAGACAATGGAGTTGATGCCGGAGGTGCCGATCATGAAAATGCACTGAACTTCGCCGACGACGGCGCAACAGGCAAACCATTGGCTTTGGCTTTGCAGCCACGGGTTTTCCTCAGAACGAGATTATTCGAGTCGGGAAAGGTTCGGAATGTTTTACGCAAATTTTCGCCTTTCCGCGTCATATATCCTTGAAGAGCAAAACCTGTCGTTTCGCTCGATTTCATCAAACCACGTCAAAACTCATGGCGCGTGCAACGCACTACGTGCCGGAGGTTTCGAGGCATCTTGTGAAGGTTCTCTACTTTGAGGGGAAACGGCGAAAAATGCCGATGACCCGGTTGGTGGACGAAATCCTTACGGATGCACTGAAAGCGACTCCCGGATGGAAGATCGCTGAATCGGAGCTTTCGGCTTCGGATGACAAGGATCGGCACAAAGCCGGTTATTAAACAGAAACGCCCCTTTCGTAGAACTCGCCCGATTTCGATCATTCGACCGGAATCGGGCTTTTTCCTGGCTTGGGCAACACTTGAACCAAATCACAGAAAGAACAGAATCATGGCAATCAAGCTCATCGGCAATTACGCCAAAAGACTCGGCCTTCCAGGCTACTCCAGTCACCAGTTCAGCGTCTCTGTCGAGACTGAGCTGACTGATCCCGGAGACATCCAGGGCGAGGCCACCCGGATCTACTCCCAGTTGCAGGAGGTGGTGGATCGCGAGATCCAACACACCGGCTTCGTCCCGGGGGATGAATACGGCCTCCGCGACAACGTTTCCTCCGGCCACACGGCAAACGGGAACCACAACGGCCAGCACCGTCGCAACGGCGCGAACGGTCACAACGGAAACGGAAGTAACGGACATTCCGACCGCTGGTCCTGCTCTGACAAACAAAAGGAACTCATCCTGAAGCTCGTCACCGAGAATGAACTCGACCGCGACAGCGTGGAAGAGATCGCACTCGACCGCTTCGGCGTCGGGGTGAAGCAGCTCAACAAACTGCAAGCCTCCGGTCTCATCGCCGAGCTGCTCGAACTCTGCGGCAAGAGCGACAAGCGGCAGGTCAATGGAAACCGAAGGAGGGAGGCCAAGCGATGAACGCCACCAACATCCTTCCCACGCCCCTGCCTTCGATTCCCTTCCACGCCAAGGTGACCAAAGACCCACTCGAATACCTCAGCGCCTCGCGCCTGAAGTCGTTCCACACCTGTCGGCTCCAGTGGTACTTCCGCTACATCGAGCAGCTCCCGAGCAAGGTCTCCCCGTCCTTGCTCGTGGGGAAGGTGGTGCATGCGGTCTTGCAAGCCTGGAACCTCGCCCGCTGGCGGGGAGAAGACTCCTCCGTCGAACGCATGGACCTCGTCTTTGAAGCCTGCTGGATTCACGGGTGCGAGGAAGAAGCGATGATCTGGAACTCCGCCGACGAGGAGGCCAGGGAAAAGGCCGGTGCCCTGAGTATCCTCAGGCACTACCTCACCCACACGCCAATCCCGCAGGAGGAGAAACCGCAGGCGGTCGAAGTGCGCGTTGAGCGCGATCTCGATGCCCACGGACTGCCTCCGCTCGTCGGTATCATCGACCTCGTCCGGGCCGGTGGAAAGATCGTGGACTTCAAAACGAGTGCGCGATCTCCCGATACCTTCATGGCGACCCACCAGAACGAGATCCAGCTCAGCTGCTACGCCCTCCTTTACCGAGAGGCGACCGGAGCAACCGAGTGCGGCTTCGAGCTTCACCACCTCGTTAAAACCAAGGAACCGAAGCTCATCGTCACCCCCCTGAGTCCAATGGCCCCGGATCAGATCCGCAGGCTTGTCAGGATCATGGAAAGCTACGTGCGCGGCATCGAGGCGGAGGACTTCGTGCCTTCGCCGGGTATGCACTGCTCCTGGTGCGATTACTTCGCGGCGTGCCGGAGGTGGAAAGGCTCATCGCTTGACCGGTGACCGTTCGCCCCTGTGCCGATCTCGCTTCGACCATCAATCAAACCAGTCAAACACTGAACCCAAATTCAACGAACCAAAATCCGACCTAAATCAAACTATCATGAAATACCTCACCTCGATCCCGGGGGCGGCTCTTTCCCGAGCCGCCCTCTTGTTTTTTACGGCCCTGATTCTGTCCACCACCGTTGGTTGTGGAAACTCCTCCGCTTCCTGGAACCCCTTCGCCTCTGAAGAGCCCGGCTGGAAAGATCGGACCGAATACCTCGAATCCAAAGTCGACCGGATTCACCTCCAGATGGAGCGCCATCGCGACCAATCGGAACGAGCAGACTTCTGGAGGATCACCTCCGTCGTTCTGTCCCTGCTCGTGTTCTTCGCCCTCGTGGGTGGTGCCGCTCTTGGTTCACGAGCGCGGCGCGATTGTCTCGCCGGTGACGATTCAACTCAGGGGAAAGAAGCCCTCACCAAATCCTCCAAAAAATCCTCCAAATGAAGTCATTCTCAGATCTACCCAACCATCGTGAACTGCGAAGACTCTGGAAACAGGAGCCACTTGACCGACCGACCGCCAATCATCTCGAACTCACCCCGGACAGCTGGGTGGAGCGCGGGGCTGAGGTGCTCGGTTGGTCGCTGGCCCGCTTCGAATACTGGCTCAGTGCGAGCGGCTGGCTCAGGGCCTGGCTGCGGCTGAACCTGTTCCTGTCCGTGCTCTTGATGATCGCGGGGGTGCTTCTCCTGCCACCGGCGGAGCGGGTGCTCCGGCAACTGGCTCAGTCCAGTCACTGGGTCGCGGCCGTGGTTCACGATCTCTTCGGGATCCTCACGAGCCTTCCGCCGGTCGTCATCAGTCTGGGCATCCTCTACCTCACCTTCCTCATGGCTCGCTGGGTCATTCGTCGGCGATCCGGCCGTCGCGGGGAGGGCTATTACTCATGAAATCGATCACTCCCACCATTCCAATGAAAACCCATCCTCCCATCCAGCTCCTGGCCGGTGACCTCAAACCTGTGGTCGCCGGTCTTGGCAAACTCATCCCCCGCTCTCCTTCCCTTGCCGTCCTCGGCTGTGTGAAGGTGGAGGCGTGGGGACCGCAATCTGTGCGCCTCACCGCCACGGATCTAGACCTCACCCTGAGCGTCGATGTGCTGTCCACGGCCGAGAAGGGCTTCGCGCCCTTCCTCCTCCCGCTGCCCCGCCTTCGTGAACTGGTCCATGGATTGCGCTCCGATGAAGTCGTGCCGCTCGGTCCGTCCATCAAGGTGCCGCCCGTCGGCGAGTTCCCCGAGATCCCCCAAGTCCGCACCCCGGGCCTGACCTTGCCGGAACCCGTCGTCACCAGCCTGCTGAGGGCCTTCGCGTGTGCGTCGAATGACCCCACCCGCGCGGTCCTGCGCAGTGCCTGCCTCGACACGAGCGGTAAGGGAGAGAAGGCGCATCGCATCGTTGGCACCAACGGTCGGCACCTCTTCTCAAGCAATTCCATGCACCTGCCGCTGAAGCAGTCGGTGGTCCTCCCGGATCATCCCCTGTGGAAGTGGAAGCCGCTCGCTGAGACCCGTCCCTGGACCCTGCGTCTCGGCAAGGACAAACATCAGGCCGAGGTCTTCCGCATGGAAGGCCAGGGGCAGGACCATGCGTGGTCGGTGACCGGTCGTCTCCTTGACGGCCCTTATCCGAACTACAGGCAGGTCATTCCGGGCCCGGACCAGTTCACGACGACGGTCACCCTGAGTGACGCCGCCCTCGAAGCGATCATGCGTCTCATCCCCCGCCTCCCCGGCAAGCAGCTCTCCAATCGTCCCGTGGGACTGCATTGCGAGAAAGGCCAGATCGGTCTGCTCGCCCGCGGTGAAAACGACGAGCCGTGGATCCTCCATCCCGTGGACCGCTGCGAGACGAAGGGACCGGATACCACGGTCTTCCTCAATCGCGAATACCTGGAGAAAGCGGCGGCTTTCGGGCTGCATCGCATCTCCATGAGGGACGAGATGAGCGCGGTGCAGTTCAGCCGGGGTGGTGACCTCATGGTCGTCATGCCGGTGCGGGCGATTGATCCGAATCGCATCGAACGTCCCGCCCTGGTGCCAGCGGTGGAGCAGTTTGCTCCATCGATAAAGCCGAGCCCCAGGCCGACACCGCTTCCTCCGAAGCCCACCGGTCCTGACCAACCCACCAAACCGGCCAAACCTGCCGATCCCCTCGTCGAAGCGAGGCAGCAGGTGGCCGAAGCCGACGAGGCCCTCCTCTCGGCACGCAAAACCCTCAAGGGCGTGCGCCGCTCGCTCCATGCCGCCCGCACGCAGCGAAGCGAGACCAAGCGCGAGCTGGGCGGTTTCCGCGGACTCCTCCGGAAACTGCAACGTGGCCGCAAGCACGAGGCCAAGAAGGCCTCCTGACCGACCCGCCCCAAGTCAGACCTTGCTCCAACCACCAGCCGCGCCGCCCCAGGCCCGGGTTCCATGATCGACCGCAGACATGGAGCCCGGGCCTTCACTTTCCCCTAAACCTCAAATCCTCAATACCTCAACCCCTTCATACCCATGAACACATCCCAAGACCTCCTCGCCGTCCTCACCCGGGAAGGCGTTCTCATCAATGCCAGCGTGCGTTACCCGCGCTTCCACAAGAAACTCGCCCCCGCCGACCTCGGCCTTACCCCCGACCAGGTCAGCGAACGTCTCGTCAGTCTCGGCCACAAGAAGCTCCTGCCCAGGGAGGCCCTCGCCGAACTCGCCCTCGTCGAAGGTCGCACCCATGCGATCATCGACCAGGGCACCTTCCCCTTCCTCGGGGGCCTCGGCCACTTCCTGCCTAACGGCAAGCTCGTGGACGTGCAGGAGCAACTCAATGCCCAGCGGAGTCACTTCCAGCAGGCCAGGGAAAACTTCCTCGCCGCCTACCGCGATCTGCGCAGCGAAGCGCTCAACGAATGGGAAGTCGCGATCCGGCATCTCGCCGGTTCTCGCGACGAAGCCGCCTGCCTCTATGCGCAGATCGCTGAGTCATTCCCCGCCCGTGAAAAGCTCGCGGACCGCTTTGCCTTCGAGGTGCATCTTTTCCAGATCGCCGTGCCCGAGTCTCTCGGCATGGAACTGGTGAGTTTTGCCGAGCAGCAAGAGGTTCGTGTCGCCCGACGTGAGGCTGCGGAATCCGCCGCCCGCCAGATACGCACAGGCGTGGAAGGTTTTGTCGGCGAATGCATCACCGAGCTGCGTCACCAGACTGCCCAGCTCTGCGATGAAATGCTCTCCTCGATGCGCTCCGGCAAGACCGAAGGCGTCCACCAGAAGACCCTCAACCGTCTCGTGAAGTTTATCGACGACTTCAAGCAGCTCAACTTCGCCGGGGACGTCGAGATGGAAAGCCAGCTCGACCGCGTCCGGAGCGAACTGCTCACCCGCAGCGCCGAAGACTACCGCAACAACCTCACAGCGACGCGCAGCCTCGAGACCGGCCTCACTCAGCTCCGCGACCAGGCCCGGGAACTGGCCTCGCAGGATGCCCGCGACCTCGTCGAGCGCTTCGGCCAGATGGGCCGGAGGAAGCTCCAGCTCGCCGGGTGAAGCATCGTGTCCACTGACAAGCACAGCACCACCACACATGACAGGGTCAGGTCCCACCCCCGACCCTGTCCAATCCATTCTCCGAAACAAACCCAACCTTAATCCCCAAAATACCTCAACACCTCAAACCCTACCAAAACCATGTCCCACTTCACCACCATCCTGACCCAGATCCGCGACGTAGATGCCCTCGAAGCTGCTTGCGCCGAACTCGGCGTGGAAATGCTCCTCGACACCGAAGCCCGCGGCTTCGCCAACAGCACCCGCCACGGTGAACTCGTCGTCCGCCTCAAAGGCCCCTACGACATCGCCGCGAACCGGTCTGCACCCACCGAGCCCTACGAGCTGTCCACCGACTGGTGGAACGGTCACGTCGAGGCGGAGGTCGGCCCGAACTACGGCCGTCTTCTCCAGCTCTACGGCGTCCACAAGACGATGCGCGAGGCCGCCAAGAAGCACCTCCGCGTCACCCGGCGTCAAGAGTCCGACGGCTCTATCAAACTCACCCTCGCCGCCTGAACCCAGCCTGACATGAATTCGAAAGAACGCATCGACGTCTGGATCAGCCCCGAGGGCGCCATCACCCTGGATGCCGTCGGTTACACCGGGAAAACCTGCGAGGAGGCCACCAAGTTCCTCGAAGAATCCCTCGGTACCGTCGGCCGCAAGCAGCGCACCCGCGACTACTACCGCCGCCAGTCCAACCACCACCAGAACCCACACGACAACCAACAAAACCAAACCACCTGAGCCAAATGACCACCGACATCCCCGACACGCTGCACTTCCAGCCCGACGGCACCGGAGCCGGACTTTACACCGAGCGCATCGATCTCCGTGAGATCGGCACCCTCGAAGTCGTCCGCGCCTCCGAAATCGAGTTCAACGACACGACCCAGCAGTGGGAGGTCTTCGACTACACCGGAGAGCGGGTCTTCACCGACCCCTACCGCGAAGCCTGCCTGCGCTGGGAGCGTGAAACCTTCAACCAGTGACCCATGAACCAATAGACCCATGAAAGACCAACTCATCCGCTACGCAAGGGCCGGTTACGCCGGCCTTTTTTTGTGCACCTCCGAAGAGGTCCGTGCCGAAGCCGAGGTCAAGGCCGCCGCCGAAAGCCTTGGTCGTCCCCTTCATGCCTGGAGCCTCACCACCGGCTTCATTGACACGACCAGCGGGACGGTCCGCGATTGTCCCGATCCGCTCGCTGCCCTCGAGCAGATCGAATCCATCGCCGGTGACTGCCTCGTGCTCCTGCGTGACTTCGGTGCCCTGCTGGAGGATCGCGACCCGCTCCTGATCCGCAAGCTGCGCGACACCCTGCACCACGCCAAGTCCGCCGGGAAGCTGCTCCTTCTCCTCGGTGTCTGGAAAACCCTGCCCGCCGAGCTGGAGCGCGAGATCACCCGTCTCGACCTGGCCCTGCCGGATCCCGACCTGCTCGGTGAACTTCTCGACCAGCTCCTCGCCAACTCTGGCATCGCCCCTCCGCCCCCGGAGATCCGCGAGGCCGTCATCCGCGCCGCCACCGGGCTCACCACGATGGAGGCGGAGAACGCCTTCGCCTTGTCGTTGATCGAGTCCGGCACGATCCAGCCCTCACTCGTCGCCCGCGAGAAAGCCCACGCCCTCAAAAGCGGCGGGTTGCTCGAAGTCATCGAGACCACGGCCAGCCTCGACGCCATCGGCGGACTGGAGAACCTCAAGGCCTGGCTCATCCAGCGCGGCGAGGCCTTCACCGAACGCGCCCGCGCCTACGGACTGCCCGTGCCCAAGGGCATGCTCGTCCTTGGAGTCCCCGGCACCGGCAAGTCACTCACCGCGAAAGCCACCGCCAGCGTCTTCGGCGTGCCCCTGCTGAAGCTCGATGCCGGTCGCCTCTTCGGCGGTCTCGTCGGGCAGTCCGAGGCCAACGTCCGCTCCGTCATCCAGACCGCCGAGGCCATCAGCCCCTGTGTCCTTTGGATCGATGAGATCGAAAAAGGCTTCGGCGGTGTCGGCGGCTCCGGTGGTTCCACCGACGGAGGCACCAGCGCCCGGGTCTTTGGTACCATGCTGAACTGGCTTCAGGACAAGACCACTCCGGTCTTCGTCGTCGCCACCGCCAACGATGTCAGCAAGCTGCCGCCCGAGATGCTCCGCAAGGGGCGCTGGGATGAGCTCTGGTTTGTTGACCTGCCCGACACCCGGGAGCGCACCGCGATTTGGGATCTCGTCATCGAGAAGTATGGTCGTGACAAGACCGCCTTCGACACCGTCGTCCTCGCCCGCGCCAGCGAGCTCCACACCGGAGCCGAGATCGAAGCCGCCTTCGTCGAGGCCCTGCACCGGGGTTTTGCCGAAGAGCGTGAGCCTACGGAACTCGACCTGGGTGAAGTGCTCTGCGAGTCCGTCCCTCTAGCCGTGTCCATGAGCGAGTCCATCGAGCGACTGCGCCACTGGGCCAAGGGTCGGGCGCGGCATGCGTCGGCGAAGGAAACTCCCTCACGTCGAGGCCGCAAGCTCAACCTCGGCTAACCACCACTACCAAACCTAACATACCAACCCCATGATGATCGCCGACGACAGCGACGAGCCCCTGCATCCCGAGGGTATCCCCGAGCTCATTCCCGAGGATCATGCCGATGCCATGCGGCGTTTCGAAGCAGTCCGCACTCTCGACCCCGCCGCCATGGCGGAACTTGGGAAGCAGGATCTCCTTCTCGCCTGGTGGAGCTTCTGCTGGCTCGAAGCGGCCCTCCATCCCGACGACGCCGAGGTCTGGCCCGAAGAGGTTGCCGAAGCGCTGCCCCTCGCCGCCGAGGCCTGCCGACGATATGAGGCAGGTCAGATCGAAGACGGTGAATACTACCCTGCCGAAGCCGTCCGCCACCGCATCCTGCACGAGCGGACCAAGGGTTCCCAATCTCAACCCGAACACCAAAAAGCGGACTCGTCCGAAACGTGACCGCAGCGACCGACACTCCCGAATGCGTGAAGGAGGTCAGGTCCGGGAAAACTCGCTTGCATGCAGGGGCGGGTTTTCTTTAGCTATCATGTCCCAGGTCAGGGGACGGGGAAACCAGTAGCCGGCTCCATTTATCGAGACCGTCCAAAAATGTGGAGGGGTTTTCCCTCGGTCGGCGTTTGAACAGATGAAGGACCGCTGTAGGTCCGAACTCAAATAAACCAAACTCATCAAAACTCCCATGAAACTGATCCATGCTCTCCTCACCGTCATCGTCCTTGCCGGAATCGCCGCAGGACTCGCTCTCGCTGGAACCGCCCAAAAGCCGGACAAATCCGCCCAAGGGTGTTGTGCGGCCGAAGCCTGCTGCGACACGGCGGCAGGTTGTGAAACCGACAAATGCTGCGACGCGGAAGGCGGATGCAAGTCCGAAACGTGCGGTGATTGCGGCGATACCACTGCGAGCTGCCACGGCACGGCCCCGGCTCCAAAACCGGCCACCAAGTCCTGCTGCGCGGGATGATCTGGCACGACACCAGCAACCCGTCAGAGGAACACTGGCGGGTTGCTTTATCTCCCCCCAACCTTCACTGTAAATGGCGATGAACGACCTCGAACTTGATCAACTGATCCGTCTGTCCACACCGAAACCGGACTTTGAGTCCGCCTTTCAACGAGAGATCTGGGCTCGTATCGCCATCGCCGAGCAGGCGAAGAATAGAGGGCTGACAGCGTGGATCGAGGCGGTCCTTGGGGCTCTTTCTCGTCCGGCCCCGGCGTTCGCGACGGCTGCGGTAATGCTCCTCCTCGGAATCGGGTTGGGAACGAGTGTTCCGCACTTGCAGAATCCGTCCGCATCCCGCGAGACTTACCTCGCCTCGATAAATCCGCTCGTGCATCAAAGCGACACGCCCCGATGATGAAACGCGGTCTCGTCTTCCTCATCGGATCACTCTTGCTCGCGGCAATCGCGTTCCTGATTTCTCATTCCATTACTGAGTCGCGGGTGGCTGGAGAAAGAGGATCACACGAGCCTGAAAACCATCTCCCGGAACTCGACTGGTTGCGCCGTGAGTTCGACCTCAGCGCGACCGAATTCGAACGGGTCTCGGCCCTGCACTTTGAGTACCTCCCCACTTGCGAATCCCTTTGCGCGAAGATCGCGGAGGCCCGGAGAAAGGTGCGGGAACTCATCCTTGAGGGAAGCTCCGTCACCCCGGAACTGGAGGCCGCCCTGCGCGACGAGGCCTCCCTCCGCGCCGAATGCCAGGTGGCGATGTTGAGGCATCTTTACGTCACTGCAGGAGCCCTTCCCCCCGAAAAGGCGGACGCTTACCTGGAGACCATGCTCCCCGAGGTGATGGCGATGACCTCCGAACCGACGGAGGTCCATCGTGGCCACTGAATCCTATCAGCACATGGATCCGGGCCTGGACACCGACATCGCGCTCATGCTTCGTCTCGCCGGTGGAGAAGACCTGGCCCTCAATGATCTGATCTCCCGTTGGCGCGACCGTCTCGCGGCCTTTCTCCTCCGCATGGTCGGAGATCATGCAACGGCGATGGACCTGACTCAGGAAACCTTCGTCCGCCTCTACACCAGTCGCAAGACATACAAACCGACCGCCGCCTTTTCGACCTACCTGTTCCACATCGCCACCAACCTCGCCCGCACCCAGGCCCGTTGGCGGAAGCGTCACCCCACCGTGCCGATGGACGACGAGAACCGGGAAATTCGCCACGAGGCGGTCGACTCACTTCCCTCTCCCGACGAGAGCGCGGACCTCCATGAACGGGCCGATCTGGTGAACCGCGCCATCACCGCCCTCCCCGAAGACCAGCGCGAGGCGCTGCTCCTCTTCACGGTCGAGGGAATGAGTCAGGCCGAAGTGGCGGCGGCCCTGGGATGCAGCCCCAAAGCGGTGGAGGTTCGTGTTTACCGGGCAAGGCAGCTACTCCGCGAAGCGCTCGCCAAGGCCGGTTACTGAATATCGCGAAATAGGTATCACAAAAAAGTTCATTTTTCTGGAGGGATTCCGGAAATGGTGGAGTTCACTCCTAGGCAACCACAGACCGCTTGTCCTTCCTACCCTCCAACACGCATCAAGAAAGATTGACTTCCATAGGGCGGGTCCTATCATCGAAAGACAGGGTTCCGAAATTCACCGATTCATGAAGGCCCTCGTTGCCACACTGCTGCTTCTAACCTTTCTGACCCAGGCGCTGCCTCTGTCGGGAGTTGGGCTTAGCGCAGAGAGTCCCAAATGTGCGGTCTCCTGCGCCTGTCACGCCGAAGCCCATGGCTGTTGTTGCATCGATCTCCCTTCGACTCCCGAAGCTCCGCTTCCGGTGAATTCCCCTCCTCTCCAGGGGCGGGATTTGTTACCGGCAGCTCTTTGGATTGCCGAGCCGAACGTTCGTCAGCCTGAACCCATTCCCGATGGCCTTGCGATCAAGTTTGCGGTTCGCCCTTTGACGGCTCTATCGTCGATCAGACTTTCGGTGCTCTTCTGCTCCATCCTGATCTGATCGGACGGCTCTGACAGCCGTATTGCGCCCTTCGCGCTCGATTCTACGACCGTTGTCGGGTCGGGATCGCCCACGTCTCACGAACTCTCACCTGTACTTTCTCTTCATGCATACGTTTCTAAGAATCCACTTCGTGGCACTGCTCCTGGCCGTGTCGGCGCAGGCCGACGATTCCCCGACCCGGGTCACTCCCGAATACATCAAGCGGCTGATCGGGGAGGCCGTCGCCTCCCACCCTTCGATCGAAGCGGCCGAGGCGCGGTCACAAGCCGCCAACTCAGCGATCAATGCGGTTCGCCTTTGGGAGGATCCGCAACTGGGCTTGGGAGCCACGGCCGCGCGACGCTCGATGCGCATGGACGACGGCGACATCATGGTGGGTCTGGACCAGATGCTCCCGCGCAAGGGGCTCTTCAGGGCAGAGAAGCGCCGTGCGACCGCCGAGCAGCAAGTGCGGCAGGCGACACGACAGCAAACCGAAGCCGAACTGGGTCTCACGGTCGGGCAGACGGTGCTGGAGTTGGCCTTGGCGGATGAGTTGATCCGCCTGCAGAGCGAGAATCTTGACTGGTTGAAAACCATTGTCGGGATCGCCGGGGAAAGGGCGAAGAATCCCGATGCCTCAGCCACGGAATCGTTGCGTCTGGAGAGTGAACTCGCCCTGCGCACCCAGAACCTCGCTTCCTTGAAACGACAGCGCCTCCAGTATGCCGCTACCCTGAATCTTCTCCTGAGCCGTTCCACCGACACAGCGATCAGCGCTCTGGCTCTGGACAACAATCCTTCCCGGCTGACCAATGCTATCGCCCTGCGCGAGCGACTGGAGCAAAACAATCCGCAGCTCGCCGCGATGCGACATCAGGCGGAGGGGGCGCAGGCGGAAGCGGACGCAGCGCGAGAAAAGCGAAAGCCGGTGATCTCCGTCGGGGTCGAGACCAACACCTACTCGGGAGGAGATTTTCGCGATGCGATGTTCGCGGTGAGAGTGACTCTGCCGTGGTTCAACCGTTCGGTCTATCAGGCCGACATCGCACGAGCCGAGAGCGAGCGCGACGCCACCCTCGGGGATCTTGCCGCCCAGCAGCGTGAGCTTTACACCCAGCTCATCACCCTCATCACCGAGGCTCAGAACAATCAGGAACTCTTCGATTCCTATTCGGAAGAAGTGCTCCCGAAGACGGAGAACGCACTTGAGACCACGCAGAGCGCCTGGGTCTCGTCAAAAGCGTCCCTGCTCGAGGTGCTCGATGCGCGTCGTCTTCTCCTCGAGGCGAAGGCGGAGCAAAAACGTGCCCTCGCCTCCCGCCACGTCGCCGATCAGGCGCTGATCGCGATCACCGGCGGCAATCTCCATAAACCAGGAAAGTAACTCCCATGAAAAATTTCATCACCATTCTCATCGTCATCGCCGCACTCGCCGCGGGATGGTTTTTGCGCGGCAATTTCGGAGGAGGTTCCTCCCCGGGAGCCGAAGGTTCGTCAGGCGAGCGCAAGGTGCTCTACTACCAGAGCGCCATGCACCCCTGGGTGAAGAGCGACAAGCCGGGCCGATGCACGATCTGCGGCATGGCCCTCACGCCCGTCTACGAGGGAGAGAAGGGACTCGACGCGTCCAGTGGTGACTTCGTTTCCCTCACCCAGACGCAGATCCAGGTTCTGCATGTCGAGACCGCGGAGGCCAAAGTGCAGCCTCTGACAAGGACGCTCCCGGTGGCCGGAATGATCGACGACAATGCGAGCCGTCACCGCGTCCTTTCCGCCTACATCGACGGGCGGGTCCAGAAACTGCACGTGAACTTCATGGGGGCGGAGGTGACGGAGGGGCAACCGCTGGCGGAGTTCTACAGCCCGTCGCTCCTCCAGTCCGAGCGTGAGTATCGCCAGCTCACCGGAGAATTAAAAAAGAACACCGCCTTGCGCCTTCAGCAGATGGGGCTCACTCCGACGCAGATCGAGGAGCTCGATAAAAAGCCCGGTGACGCGCTTACTTCTCAGATTCTGGCCCCGGTCAGCGGGACGGTGGTGGCGCAGAACGTCTACGAGGGGCAGTATGTGAAAGAGGGCGACAATCTTTTCGAGATCGCCGATTTCTCCACGATGTGGTTTCAGTTCCTCGCCTACGAGCAGGACATGCCGTGGATTCAGATCGGACAGAGCGTGACGGTGACGACCCCTTCTCTGCCGGGCGAGACCTTCGAGGGGAAAATTACCTTCATCGATCCGAATTTCGATGAGACAACCCGCTCGACCAAGGTGCGCGTCGAATTGGCAAATCCTCTTGTGAATGGTCGCCGCGTCCTCCTGCACCGGCTCTATGCTGACGGCGCTTTGAAGGTGGAGGCTCCAGACGTGTTGACCGTTCCACGTTCCGCCGTGATCGAGACTGGACCCGAGGCTGTCGTCTATGTCGACCGCACCGAGGGAGCATACGAGCGCACCGTGGTCAAGCTTGGGCGGCGAGGTGACAAGCTCATGGAAATCCTCTCCGGCATCGAGGCCGGGGACAAGGTGGTGACGAACGGGAACCTGCTCATCGACGGGCAGGCAGAGATGAACCGCTCCTTCATGTCGCCGGTTGAACCAATGGCGCCAATGGAGACGACCGCGCCGCTCGCCGCATTGAGTGAACCGCAGAAGCAGGCCATTGTTGATTTTGTTCAGGTCGCGGATGCGATGGCGGCGGCGCTCGCCGCCGATGATCTCGCCGCTTTCAACAAAGCCAGTGAGCCGACGATGGAAACAACCGGTTCACTCGTCGAGGCGCTGCGTTCCCCGGAAAGCACCCTGGAGACCCTGGATGCACTGGAGGAGTCCATGCATTTTCACGGCTTCGACGACATCCAGTCAGCCCGGGTCGCCTTCCACAAGTTCACCCTCGCGACCACCGCCGTCCTCGAGCCACTGCGTTTGGCGGCGGAGGCACCTGAATTCGATGTCTGGGAATGCGGCATGGTGGACCAGGCGATCCCCGGTGCTCCGAAGAAGGGCCGCTGGGTGCAGGCCCACGGTCGGGAAGGACAGAATCCGTTCTTCGGTGCGGAAATGCTGGACTGCGCCAGCGAGATCAAGAGAGGAGCCGTGAAGCCATGATCGAAGGAATCATTCATTGGAGCCTGAAGAACCGGTTCCTCGTGGCCTGCGGCGGATTGCTCCTCGTCGCTCTGGGGATCCGCGCCATTTATCTCACTCCGGTCGATGCCATACCCGACCTCACCGAGAACCAGGTCCTCGTTTATGCCGACTTCATGGGACGGAGTCCGCAGGAGGTCGAGGATCAAGTCACCTTCCCCCTTTCCACCGGACTGCAGGGGCTGACGGGGGTGAAGGAAGTGCGGGCGACCTCAATGTTCGGTTTCTCGCTGATCACGATCATCTTCGACGACAAGATCGACACCTATTTTGCGAGAACCCGAGTTCTCGAGCGATTGAACTACCTCCAGGGGGCGATGCCGGAAGGAGTGAAACCGCAGCTCGGACCCGATGCCTCCGGTCTCGGTTGGGTCTACCAATACTACCTTGACGTCGATCCCACCAAAGCGCCCGACGGAGGCTACGACCTCGCCCAACTCCGCTCGCTGCAGGACTGGCAGGTCCGCTACGAGCTGGCGAGCGTCCAGGGCGTCGCCGAGGTCGCGAGCATCGGCGGATTTGTGAAGCAATATCAGGTCGAGTTGAACTCCACGAAGATGCGCATGGCGAATGTCACGCTGATGGAAGTGATGACGGCCGTGCAGAACGCCAATCTCAATGTCGGGGGAAAAGTCGTGGAGGAGAACGGAGCCGAGTTTGTCCTGCGCGGCATCGGCCTGGTGACCAGCCCTGAGGACCTGGAACTAGTCACGGTGAAGGCGATGGAGGGCACCCCCATCTATCTGAAGGATATCGCCACGGTGCAGATTGGCGGCGACTTCCGCCGTGGTGCCCTGGACCTGAACGGACACGAGGCCGTCGGCGGCACCGTCGTCATGCGCACCGGGGAAAACGCGAAGGCGGTGATCGAGCGGGTCAAAGAGAAGATCGCACAGATCGCGCCGAGTCTTCCGCCCGGGGTCACGATCAAGCCCTTCTATGACCGCAGCGAATTGATCGACAACACCATCGGCACGCTGAAACACGCGCTCCTCGAGGAGTTCATTCTCGTGACCCTCGCGCACATCATCTTTCTCTGGCATTTCCGCAGCATCCTCATCGTCACGCTCCCGCTGCCCATCTCCATCCTGATTTCGTTCATGCTGATGAAAGAGTTCGGCATCACGAGCAACATCATGTCCCTCACCGGCATCGCCATCGCCATCGGCGTGCTCGTGGATGCGGCCATCGTCGTGACCGAGAACGTGATTCGACATTGCGAGGAGGCCGAGCACAAGAAGGGCGGCCGACTGGACCCCAAAGAGACCTGGGAGGTCACCCTCGTCGCCTGCAAGCAGGTGGGACGGCCGATCTTCTTTGCGATGGCCATCATCATTCTCGCGTTCGTTCCGGTTTTTGCCCTGACCGGACAGGAGGGAAAACTGTTCCACCCGCTCGCCTTCACCAAAACCTTCGCGATGATCGGCTCGACCCTGCTCGCGGTGACCTTGGTTCCGGTGCTCTGCTCGCTCCTCGTGCGTGGGCCGTTTCATTCGGAGGAGCACAACATCGTGATGAAGTTCCTCCTCCGGATCTACGAACCCTCTCTCAACTGGGCACTCGACCACCGCAAGACCGTCATCACCGCGGCCATGCTGATTCTCGCGTTTGCTTTGCTGACCGCCTTCGGCCTGCCGGGGGCCGCCGTCAAGAGAATCCGTGACGCCGGCCACCCTCGTCTCGCCGATGCCGTGTCCGGCTTTGGCAAGGAGTTCATGCCGCCGCTCAACGAAGGGAGCCTGCTCTATATGCCGGTGATGATGCCGAAGACGGGGCTCACGGAGATCCAACGTGTCATGTCGTGGCAGGACAAGGTCATTGCCGCCACTCCCGAGGTCGCTTCGGTCGCCGGTAAACTGGGACGCTTCGAAACCGCGACCGATCCCGCGCCCACCGAAATGCTGGAGACGACGATCATGCTCAAGCCCGAGTACATTCCGAACGGCCGCTGGCGGATGAAGCGCAATCCCGCGTGGCGCGAGGGCATGACGGTGGAGAAACTCAAGGCCGAGTTGACCGAGAAAATGAAGGAGGTGCCCGGTTATGTGCCCGCCTTTCTCCAGCCCATCGAAAACCGCATCCTGATGCTCTATACCGGCATCCGGGCGCAGGTCGGCGTGAAGATCTACGGCGACGATCTCGAGAAGATTCAGCAGAAGGCCTTCGAGGTCGAAAAACTCATCAACACGATCGACGGGGCTGCGGGCGTCTCACCCTCGCGCGTCCAGGGCAAACCCTACCTGAACATCAAGGTGGATAGGCAGGCCATGGCCCGCTACGGACTCAGCGCCAAGGATGTGCTCGACGCGGTGGAGATCTCCATCGGCGGCAAGAACGTCAGCACCACGATCGAGGGACGCCAGCGTTTCCCCATCCAGATCCGGGTGCAGCGGAGCGAGCGTGACGACATCGAGGAACTCAGCAGCATTCTCGTGGCCTCGGGGGCGGGCATAGCCGCCTCGGGCGGGGCGGCGATGGGCGGCGGTGGAATGGGAGGGGGTGGCGCTCCCGCAGCCGCGGCCGGAGCGGCTCCGGAGAGTGGCGATGCTCCCGTCACCTACATTCCGCTGGGCATGGTCGCCCAAATCACCCGCGAGGTCGGGGCGAATGAAATCGCCAGTGAGAACGGGCGGCTCCGTTCCTATGTCCAGGCCAACGTGCAGGATCGCGATCTCGGGGGTTTTGTCCAGGAGGTCGAGGAGAAACTCAAGACCATCGACTGGGAAGGCATGACCTACAAGATGACCGGCGAGTATGAAAACCAGCGCCGCTTCGTGCAGACGATGCAGGTTGTTTTCCCCGTCGTCCTGCTCATCATCTTCGTGCTGCTCTACATCGTCTATCACAGCGCCCTCGAGGCCGCGCACGTGATGCTCGCGGTCCCTTTCGCCCTGAGCGGCGGCGTTCTCCTGCAGAAGCTCCTCGGCTACAATTTCAACGGTGCGGTCTGGGTCGGATACATCGCCCTCTTCGGCACGGCCGTCCAAACCGGTGTCGTCATGGTCGTCTATCTCGAGGAAACCGTGAAAAACCGCATGGCGAAACTCGGGAGCGCCTTCACCTACGAGGATCTCGTCCAGGCCGTGAAGGATGGGGCTCGCCTTCGTCTCCGTCCCAAGGTCATGACTGTCGCCACCATCGTTGCGTCCCTGCTCCCCATCATGTGGAGCCACCGCCAGGGGGCCGAAGTGATGAAACCGCTCGCCACCCCGGTGATCGGCGGAATGATCTCCAGCCTCGTCCACATCCTCATCGTCACGCCCGTGATCTTCCTCTGGCTGCGCGGGCGCGAGTTCAAGAAGGGCTCGCTCCACGAGTCTCTCGGGAAGTGACAGAACCAAACCGACCCCACCTCCATGAAGCAACTCCCGATCTTCCTCTCGTTCCTGTGGCTGATCACCGTCAGCAGCGATGCGCAGGTGCGGGTCGAGTCTTTGCCGGAGCCGGGCCTCCAGCCGCAGGTCATCGTCTCAGCCAGCGGCATCGTTCATCTGGTCTACCTCAAAGGCGATCCGAAGGCCTGCGATATCCGCTACGCGACGCGGCCTAGCGATGGCGTTGACTGGTCCATACCCGTCACGGTGAATAGCGAGGCGGGATCCGCCATCGCCGCCGGGACGATCCGGGGGGCTCAGGTTGCGCTGGGGAAAGATGGGAGTGTCCAGGTGATCTGGAACGGCAACACCGGTGGAAAGAAAGAAATGATGAGGCGCGCTCCCATGCTCCATGCCCGGCTCAATCCCGGCACAAAAGCCTTCAGCCCCCAGCAGAATCTGATGGGAGATACGACCTCGCTCGATGGCGGCGCCTCCATCGCCGCCAATGAAAAAGGGAATGTCGCCGTCGTGTGGCATGCCGCCCCGGCCGGTGAGGAGGGCGAAAGCGCCCGTCTCGTCTGGGTGCGGTATTCTGCCGACGATGGCCGCACTTTCTCGGAACCCACCCCGCTGAATGCCGGACAGCCCGGGGTCTGTGCCTGCTGCTCGCTACGCGCCCATTTGGCCGCCGACGACACCCTGACGGTGCTCTATCGCGCGGCGACAGCACCGGACGAACGCGGCATGACGGTCATCACGACGAAGGCTGGAAAGAGCAATCTCGAAGAGCTCGACGACTGGCGGGTCGCGAGGTGCCCGATGAGCAGTGCCAGCCTTTCGCCCACCGCATCATCGCTCCGGGCCGCGTGGGAAAACGACGGCCAGATCGTCACCGGCATCCTGGGTGATGGCGGCGAGAGCACGCGGAAAATCGGCCCGCCCGACGCCAAACATCCCGTCATGGCGAGGAATGCGCGAGGTGAGACGCTCATCGCCAGCGTCATCGGGTCCGGTTGGTCGAAGGCCGGAACTTTGCATTGGGACACGCTCGATCCCGAAGGGCGCGTCACCACCTTGGGCGATGGCGAAACCCTGCCGGTGTGGAGCTATCCCGCCGCCTACGCCGACCCTAATGGCGGCTTTGTTATTCTGAAATGATGGGATTCGAAGATACCGGGTCCCGTGGATCGCCGTTGAGCTTCACCTCGCGGCGGCATCTTCACTGCGGAGACAGGGAGATGTCGGCATTTTCGATGGCATTACCTTTCTAAAAATTCCTAGAGGGGTTGAACGCCTTCCGGCGTTTACCCATGTGGAGTTGCCTTACTAAAAGCAACCCTTCAAAAACCCAAAACAAAAAACAAAAATGAATAAACAACCCGCCATCATCGCCATCATCATCACTGCCGTTGGGCTTGCCATCTCCGCGCCTTACAGTCGTGCCGCTGGCCCCACCGACAACATCCCCGGACTGTCACAATTCCAAAAGGAACGGCAGGCGGCTCGCCTGAAAGCAGCGAAGAAGAGCGGTAGCAAGTCCACGGGACATCAGAACGACTATCACACCAAGAAAACCACCCGCTGAGAGATTGCAGCGTGGCGATTCCGAACTCCACAATGGGAAGTCGGAAAGCCGTTAACAATCTTATCCAGCGGATAGCCATCGCCAAACTATCCTAAAAACGCACAACCGTTCCTCAATTGGGGGAACGGTTGTGCCAGATCTCATCGGCGGCGAGTTTTTCTGGCCGTCACCAAACAAAATCCATAATTCATCGATGAAAAAGACACTCATTCTACTCTCCAGCCTGCTCGGTGCCGGATTCCTCTTTGCGGCTACCGCGCCCTATCCTCTGAAGGTCTGCATTGTCACCGGCGAGGAACTCGGCAGCATGGGAAAACCGGTCGTGAAGGTCTACGACGAGCAGGAGATCAAATTCTGCTGCAAATCCTGCATCAAGAAGTTCGAGGCTGATCCGGCGAAGTACCTCGCCAAACTGAAGTGATCCTGAAGCAAATTCATTGACCTCGATCCCCGTCAGAAGGAAGCCCCTTCTGACGGGTTCTTCGTCCCGCGGGACGGTCGCCCCACCAACCACAACTGAACACACCGAGCGTCCTTCATGAATCAAGGCAGTGAACTATCCAACCCGAGGCCCGATCAGGAGCCAGTCAAGAAAGCTTCCTGTTGCCAGCATCACGATCATGAAGGGCACGAAACGGTCGTGCCATCGCCGGCCTCGAAGTTTTTCTGCCCGATGTGCCCCGGCGTGACTTCCGACGCACCGGGTGACTGTCCGAAATGTGGCATGGCCCTGGAGCGAAACCCGGCATGGCGGGGGCAGTCGAAGACGCTCTACACCTGCCCCATGCACCCCGAGGTGGTTCAAGACCATCCGGGCGATTGCCCGAAGTGCGGGATGGCTCTCGAGCCCATGTCGCCCGTGGACGACTCCGACGACCACGAGGCAAAGGAAATGCGCAGTCTTTCTCGCCGATTCTGGATCGGCCTCGCGCTCACGATTCCAGTCCTCGTCATCGCAATCGGTGGGATGATTCCCTCGTGGCACCTCCTGGAATTCGTTCCTCGACCGATCTCGAAGTGGATCGAGTTCGCCTTTGCCACCCCGGTCGTGCTCTGGGCAGGGTGGAGCTTTTTCGTCAAGGCCTGGCGCTCGCTCCTGAATCGGAGCCCCAACATGTTCACTCTCATCGGCGTGGGAGTTGGGGCTGCCTATTTCTTCAGCGCGGTGGCGGTGATCGCACCGGGACTGTTCCCGGATTCCTTCCGAAGTCATGGCGAAGTCGGACTCTATTTCGAGGCCGCCGCCGTCATCACTGTGCTTGTCCTCCTCGGACAACTCCTCGAAGCCAAGGCCCGCAGCCGGACGGGTCAAGCCATTCAGGCCCTCCTCAGTCTCGCCGCAAAGACAGCCCACCGACTCAGGAATGAGCAAGAGGAAGAGGTGCCGATCGATCAGCTTCAGATTGGTGACATCCTCCGGGTCCGGCCGGGTGAAAAGATCCCCATCGACGGAGTCGTCACCTCGGGAAGGAGCAACGTCGACGAGTCGATGATCACCGGCGAACCGATCCCCGTCGCGAAGGCCGAGGGGGACACGGTCATCGGTGCCACCGTCAATCAGACGGGTACCTTCCTCATGCGTGCCGAGAAAGTGGGCGGCGATACCCTCCTATCCCGGATCGTCCACATGGTGAGCGAAGCACAGAGGAGCCGGGCGCCGATCCAGAAACTCGCCGACACCGTGGCGGGATATTTTGTTCCGGCGGTCATCCTCATCTCCCTCGTCACTTTCGTGGTCTGGGCCGTCTGGGGACCGGACCCCGCATTGGCCTTCGCCCTCGTCAATGCCGTTGCCGTTCTCATCATCGCCTGTCCCTGTGCCCTGGGTCTCGCCACCCCGATGTCCATCATGGTCGGTGTCGGACGCGCCGCGCAGGCGGGCATCCTCATCAAAAACGCCGAAGCCATCGAGACGGCGGGAAGGGTCGATACTCTCATCACCGACAAGACGGGAACTCTCACCGCCGGCAAGCCGCATCTCACCAGCCGGTTCGCAGCGGAGGGAGAGGATGCCGACCGCATGCTCGCCCTCGCCGCCGCGTTGGAGGTCGGTTCCGAACATCCCCTGGCACGCGCCATCGTTGATGAGGCCAGAGATGAAGGACTCCTGCTTCCCGAGGTCGTTGACTTCGAGTCCACCACCGGGGGCGGAGTTTCCGGGCGGATCGAAGGAACGCTGGCGCTCGTGGGCAAGGCTGTTTTCCTGCGCGACCACGCGGTGAATATCCCCGAAGAGCTCACAACGGAGGCATTGCGTTTAGAAGGGATGGCACAAACGGTGGTTTGGGTCGCCTCTGGAGACCGTGCCCTGGGACTCCTCGGCATCTCCGATCCGATCAAAGAATTGACCCCCGCTGCCATCGCCGCCCTTCACCGTCGTGGCATTCGTGTCATCATGGCGACGGGTGACAATCAGCTTACTGCCGAAGCGGTTGGCCGCACCCTGGGTATTGACGAGGTCCGGGCCGGACTCAGCCCCGAGGACAAGATCCACCTGGTCCGGGAACTGAAGAGCCAGGGACGAATCGTTGCGATGGCCGGGGACGGCATCAACGACGCTCCTGCCCTCGCGGAGGCGCACGTCGGCATCGCGATGGGAACGGGAACGGACGTGGCCATCGAAAGCGCCGGGATCACCCTCGTGAAAGGTGATCTCGCCGGGATCGGCCGGGCCGTGGAGATCAGCCGGGCGGTGATGCGCAATATCCGACAAAATCTCTTTTTCGCCTTCGTTTACAATGCGCTGGGGATTCCCGTTGCGGCAGGCATTCTCTACCCGTTCACCGAAACACTCCTCAGCCCGATGATCGCGGGTGCGGCCATGTCGCTTTCGTCGGTGTCGGTGATTGCCAATGCGCTGCGCTTGCGACGGATCCGCCTCTCGACTTCTGCGTGAACCGATCCAGCCTATAATTTGACTGCTTCCTGACATTTGATGAATGCCTATCGATCGACCTCCGACCTCCCTCTTCACCGCCGCGCCAAAGCAGCAGTGGGCAACCTCCTCCGATGCCTCCGGCCCGATCTCGCCAAAAGGGTCGATGCACGCCCCTTTGATCCCGGCTGGACCTCATCGGCCAAGCTCATCCGCAACGCCCATCTCCTCAACGCCGTCGACCGGAAAGACCATGAGACCCTTCGGCGGTACTTCACCCATTACTGGTCGTCCGCAACCTCGACGGAGTTCTACGAGGGTTTTGCCCATCGCTTCGAGGATCTTTTCCTTCGTCACCACGCTGTCATCGCGGATCGGATCGCCGAGTCGCTGCCCCTGCTCGGCGATGGGCCGATACGCCTGGTCGAAGTGGGATCCGGCGACGGGAAGGTGCTCGAATGGTTGTCGGAGAAGCTTCCCGGAATCGCGACATTTCACGGTGTGGACCTCAACGCCCGCGAAATCCAAAGGTGCCGTGAAAGGCACCACGACTCATCCCGGCTCCATTTCCATGAGGGTGACCTGCTCGGCTGGCTCCGGGCCAACCCCGCGCCAAGAACTGTGCTCGTGACAAACGGCGGAGTCTTCGAATACCTCCTCGAGGACGAGCTCCGCAATCTCTTTAGCGAACTTCGACTCCTCTGCACACCCTGCCTTGTCGCTATCACCGAGTCCATTGCGACCGACCACGACCTGGAGACCGAAGAACATTCGCTTCCCTACGGGCACGAATTTGCGTTCTCCCACAACTACCCGGCCCTTCTGCGATCCTCCGGATTCGTCTTGACGTGGGAACGGAACCGCCCCACTCAACCCGGGGAGGAGAACTATCCGGTGAGGTGGTTTCAGTTGGTGGCGCACTCTTGATCCCTCCGGGATTTGAATTGGCGGTAGGATGCGCCGACCGAAACATCCGAATGCGTGAAGGAGATTTGGTCAGCGAAAACTCGCCGCCACTCGGCCTTCACGCCTCGTCCTGAGCCACTCCTCCAAGAAGACGAAGGGAATTCAGAATCACCAGCAGGGTCGCTCCCGTGTCCGCGAGAATGGCGAGCCAAAGTCCTGCCATATCCAGGAAGGCGAGGATGAGGAACAGCGCCTTGATGGAGAGGGCAAAGGCCACGTTGAACTGAATGATGCGGACAGTGCGTCGCCCGATGCGAACCGTTTCGGCGACCTTGCGCAGGTCGTCCTTCATCAAGGCGATGTCGGCAGTCTCAATGGCTGTGTCGCTGCCGATGGCACCCATCGCAAATCCAACCGTGGCGATGGCGAGGGCGGGCGCGTCGTTTACTCCGTCACCGATCATACCGACGTGACGATATTTTTCCACTAGTCGACGGACGTGATCGACCTTTTGCTCCGGCAGGAGATCTCCGAGAGCTTCGTCGATGCCCGCTTGTTTGGCGATGGTGGAGGCGGTTCGCTGGTTGTCGCCGCTGAGCATGATGACTTCCTCGATTCCGGCAGCGTGGATCTCGCGGAGTGCCTCGACCACTTCGGGCCTCAGTGTGTCGGCGATGGCGATGATGCCGAGGATCTCTCCGTCACATCCATCGTGCGGCGCGTGGCCAATCACGGCGAGGGACTGCCCCTTTTCCTCGATGGAGGAGAGAATGCCTTCGATCCCGGGACCGCAGAGACCGGTCTCATGCGTCAATTTGTGGTTTCCGATGAAATGGGGATGACCTGCTATTGTCGCCGTGGCACCGCGCCCGGTGATGGAAACGTAGTTCTCGATGGGCGGAATCGACAGGCCCTTCGCCCGCGCCGCCTCGGTGATGGCGATGGCGATGGGGTGTTCGGAATGACTGTTGATGGCGGCGGCCCGGGCAAGGATTTCATCCTCGGAGAGAGCGGACTGTGAAACGATCCCGACAACCTTCGGTGTTCCCTGGGTGATGGTGCCGGTCTTGTCGACGGCGAGCGCACGGAGTTTTCCGACCGACTCGAGATGCACTCCTCCCTTCACGAGGACGCCACGACGGGCGAGGGCGGTGAGGCCGGAGACAATACTGACAGGCGTCGCGATGACGAGAGCGCAGGGACAGGCGATGACCAGCAAGACGAGAGACCGGTAGATCCAGAACTGCCACGGTTGTCCGAACATCAGCGGCGGGACGAGCGCCACGAGAATCGCGAGGATAAAGACCGCCGGCGTGTAGATCGCCGCGAAACGGTCCACGAAACGCTGGGTCGGCGGTTTGTTTTCCTCAGCCTCTCCCACGAGTTGGATGATGCGTGCCAGAGTGGAGGCGGCGGCCGGTTTGGAAACCCGGACGACGAGCGAGCCCTCGCCATTCACCGTGCCCGCGTAAACCGTGTCACCGGCCTGTTTCTCGACGGGCAAGGACTCCCCGGTAATGGGGGCCTGATTGACGCTGGAACTTCCCGAGATGACTTCGGCATCGAGGGGGATGCGACTGCCGCTTTTGATCAGGATTTCGGTCCCGACTTCGACTTCCTCGACCGGGGTTTCTTTTTCGGATCCATCGGGCAAGCGGACGAGGGCGGTTGGGGGTGAGAGCTTCAGCAAGGCATCGACAGCTCGCCGGGCACGTCCCGCCGCCCAGGATTCGAGCAGTTCCGAGAGAGCGAAAAGAAAGACGACACTGGCGGCTTCGGCATATTCTCCGATGATCCACGCGCCGATGACCGCGACGGTCATGAGGACGTTGATGTCGAGCCGGAGTTTTCTCAAGGCTCCCAAGGCAGCGGGAAAGACGAGGGCACCTCCCGCGAGAGTGGCAGCGGCGAAGGCGGCGATGGTGAGCCAGCCGGGGCCTGCGTGGGTCCAATGCAAGATCAGACCGATGCCGGTGAGAATCCCCGAAGCGATGACGAGAGCCCCCTGTGGAAGAGGCGTGTCGTCATGACCGTGCTCGCAGGAACCGCAGGATTTGGATTTAGATAAGGAGTGGTCTTGTGTGCTCATAGGTCAAGTTCGTGGCGCGAGTGTGATGAAGAACAAAATGAATTTTTCATAAAAGCGGAATCAACTGAATAAGCGCGACAGAACCTCGTCAGTCCTACATACCGCTTTTCGTCGGCAAAAACTCAAACCCAAAAACAACTCAATATGAAAAGGATCATCCCCATCCTGTCGATTACCGCCAGCTTCGTCTTCTTCACTCCCGCCGCACTGCAGGCTGGAGATCATCATTCCAGTCATGGCAACGGGCATAGCTCCGGTCATGGTTCCGGCCACGGCAACGGGCATGGCTCCGGCCATGGAAACAGTCATGGCGGCGGCCATAGCTCCGGCCACGGCAATGGGCATGGTTCCGGCCATGGAAACAGTCATGGTGGTGGCCATAGCTCCGGTCATGGTTCCAGCCACGGCAGCGGAAATGGTTCCGGCCACAGCAACGGGCACAGCTCCGGCCATGGATATAGCCATGGCAACGGGCGTAGCTCCGTTCATATTAGCTCGCCGGGGTTTCATATCGATTTTGGCGGCCATGGCCGTCGCTAAGTGAGAGAGTTGAGAACTTGATTGGTTCAATGAGCCCATCAGAGAGCGATCTCTGATGGGCTTTTTATTGGTATGCTGAGATGACGCTCTCATGCATGTTGAGTCACGAGTTGGCAAGGTAGGGCGAGTCGTCTTCAAACCTCAAGCGCTGCCATTGAGGTGGTGAGCAAGACGCAGACAATATGGGAGGAAATTCCGCGGAGGAGACTCCGGCCGCTTTGTGTGGATCGGGATGTTGTGTTCATGATGTTGATGCGCTCTTCCTGCGTTTTGGATTCATGACTCACCCTCGTTGGTTCAGCAGGACAATCCGGGTGACGAAATCTGGCCCGAAGAGTGGATTGTGGAGAGTCGTTCGGATTCTCGTGCCTGCGCTAAGAAGTGAGATCGGAGTCTCCGAACGGTCCTGCCAGTAGGTGGCCCATCGCGTGTAAACGAACTGCCGGACCGGGCCGCCATCCTGCGAGAAAACGATCCGCCGGGATTCATGATCGATGCTCTTGACGAGTCCCGTCATTGCCGTTCCTCGCGTGCGTCTCGCCTCGGCGCTGGAAAAGGGGAAGAGACACGCGAGCAGCGCGTAGAGGAGAAAAATGTGCGGGATAGTTTTCATAAATTGGGGGGATATCAGGTTTTGCCGGTGAAGACGCGGGGTGTCGGTCGCGATGGTGCCGGGTCAATCGTGCGTGTCCTCCAGAGAGGCGGTCGTCGCGAAAATGCGGATCCACCGCCCACCGCCGTCCTCTTCGTAGCCGACGCGTTCGGAGCAATGGCGGATCGTGAAGCCGGCTTCGCCGAGCAGGTGGGGATAATTGTGCGAGAAGGCCATCTCGCGTCCGTAGACGAGACTCTGCCGCTCTGTCGCGATGTCGTGGTCGGTCCCGATCGTTTCGATCAGCAGGATTGCGGAGGGCTCTCTCTGCGTGGCAATCCATCGGAAGAGATGCCGAAGCTCCTCCTCGAGGAAATATTCGAAGACCCCGCCGTTTGTCAGGAAGATGCCGCCGGGTTTGGCATGTTCCGGTATCCAGCTCACGGCTTCGGTCGCGTGGAACTGGAGCCGGGGATCCGGGTAGGTCGCGCGGTTAATCTCGATCCGCGTGCTGCCGAGATCGATCCCGGTGAACTCAAACAGGGCGGGATAGCGTTCCGCCAGGAAGGCGAGCAGCCTGCCCCCGCCGCAGCCGATCTCGTAAAGATGCTCGGCAGGCTCGCCCGCGTCTGCCCTTTCGGCGATCCAAGCATCGAGCAGCGCGACAACTTCAAGGTCGCGCCCGAGGAAGATCCGCTCGAAGCGATCATCCCAGTCGTCGTGGAACTTCGACGCGTATTCGCCCCAGTAGGCGGCAAGGAGGCGACGGAGCCGGGCTTGGTCTCGCTTGATGAAGGCCTGCCCGAGGAGTCCGTTCCGGATCAGGGATCCCAGCCTGTCGGTCCCTTCGCCGAAAATCTGGCGTGGTGGCCGCGAGGCAAGCGCGGGCATAGCCGAGATCGCGAGGATGCCTAAGGCCAGTTTGATTCTCTTTGAAAAGGTGAAATCGGAGAATCTCCTCCTCACCCCGTTTTCGTCGTATCCGGCCATGTTTGGAAGGTGGACCGAACAGGGTCAGGCCGAGGGCCCGACCCTGTCCGATCGCCAGGAGAGCGATTACTCTTTTTTCTTCGTTTCTTCCTCTTCGCCGTGGGCACAGGTGCAGGCGTACTCCTTGTTCTTGCATGTCGGGCACTGTTCGAGGTTAAGATTGAACTTCTCGGTGACGGACTTGGCGTCCGGGGTGGTCTTGATCTGCACGACGGTGGGAAGGTTTTCACCTTCGGGGATGGCCTTGTCGGAGATCAGCATGTTGCCTTCCTTGGTGAAGCTCAGCTTGGTGGGGGCGGAGCGGTCGCCGAGGGTGACACTGATGACCTGTTCGCCGGGGGCAACGACTTTCATGTCGTCGTCGATGAAGCGGATCTCGACCTTGTTGTCCTTGTTCACGAAGAACTCGACGTGGGGTTCGACCTCGGTGATGAGCTTGCCACCGGTGGGGCCGGCTTTGGTCTCATGTTCGTGGTCGTGGTCGTCTTTTTCAGCGGCGTTGACGGTGAAAGCCAAGCCGAGAGCGGCGATGGCGAGGGTGAGGAGGTTGGTTTTCATATTTTTACTTTCGTTTGTTTTTGGTTTTTGGTTTTGTGTCTGACTGACGCCCGTTAGACGCGGGCGGAAGAGATTAATGTGAGGCTGGTGCTTCATTTTGAATGGCGGTATCGGCGGCCTTTCGCCCGAAGGTGAAAAAGACCGTCGGAGTCACCCCGAGCCCGAGAAGGGTGCTCGTGATCAGTCCGCCGACGATGACGACCGCGACGGGGTGGAGGATCTCCTTGCCCGGTTGATCGGCGGCGAGGACGAGCGGGATGAGTCCGATGCCCGCGGCGAGCGCGGTCATGAGGACGGGCACGAGGCGCTCCTTGGTGCCACGGATGACCATCTGTTTCGTGAAGCCTTCGCCCTCGTGCTGCATCAGATGCAGGTAGTGGCTGATGAGCATGATGCTGTTTCTCGCGGCGACACCGGCGACGGCGATGAACCCCACGAGTGTGGCGATGCTGATGTTGTTCAGCTTGAAATAGGTGAAGACGAGTCCGCCCACCAGCGCCAGCGGGATGTCGCAGAGTACCTGGACGGCGAAGAAGGGCGTCCGGAAGTAGCCGTAGAGAAGGAAGGCGATGACGGCGAGAACGACCAGAGTGAAGGTGGCGATGCGCTGCGTGGCTTCCTTCTGCGCCGCGAATTCTCCCTCGTAGGTGATGAAATAGCCTTCGGGCAGGGTGACCTTTGCCTTCACCTCTTCCTGAAGTCTCACGACGAGATTGGAAACATCGCGAACAGTGGGTTTGATGGCGAGGGCGAAACGGCGCTGGCTGTTTTCGCGGAAGATCACGTTCGGTCCCTTCGCCTCGCGCACGTCGGCCACGAGGGAGAGCGGGATCCGTTTTCCGGCGCGTGTTTCGACGGGTAGTTTGGCAATCTTGTCAGGAGAATCACGCCACTCGATCGGCAGCCGGATGACGAGGTTCACGGCTCGCTGGCCCTCCCGCAGCTCCGCGACCTCCTTTCCTCCGATGAGGGCGGAGAGCTGTTCATTGAGCCTGCCGGGAGAGATCCCGTAGGCCCGGGCGCGGTCGCGATCGGCCTCGATGCGGAGTTGGGGGATGGACGAGGTCTGATCCAATTTGCAGTCCTCGAATCCGGGGATGCCCTTGGCGACGGTCTGCACCTCGATGCCGATCTGGCGGAGCTTGTCGAGGTCGGGGCCGAAGATCTTCACAGCAACAGGGGCGGAGACACCGCTCATCATGTGTCCGATGCGGTCGGCGAGCGGTCCGCTGACGACGGCAAAAACGCCGGGTACGGTTTTGATTTTCGCGGCGATGTCGTCGAGAACCTCCTTGCGGCTCCGCCCCTCGGTCCCATGCCCGCCCTCGGCTTCCATGAAATCCACGTCAAACTCTGCGGTGGAGACGGGAACGACGTGATCGCCCCGCTCGGCCCGGCCGAGGCGGCGGCCCACCTTGCGCACTTCCGGCACGGAGAGAATCTGTTGCTCGATGACATCGGAGATCTTGTTCATCTCGTCCAGCGAAGTTCCCGGTGCGGTGGTTGCAGCGACGAGGGCGGTTTCCTCCTGGAACTTGGGCAGGAAATCCTTGTTCATCTTTGGATAAAGAGAGAAGGCGGCCACCACGATCATCAGGACAATGGCGAGCATGAGGTAGGGCTGACTGAGGCCGAAGCGCAGCAGCGTGTTTTCGAGAAGCCATTTCATTCCGCGGGTGAGGAAGCCGTCCTTGTGCTCGTGCCCTTGTTTGGGGTTGAGCAAAATCGAGCAAAGGACAGGAATCGCCGTGAGCGAAACGACGAAGGAAGCCACCATCGAGATGATCGTGGCGATGGCGATGGGGGCAAACAGCTTGCCCTCGACCCCAGTCAATCCTAGGAGCGGGAGGAAGACGAGAATGATGAGAACGGTCGCGTAGAGGATGGAGTTTCGCACCTCGCCGGAGGCCTTGGCAATCACCTGCAAGCGCGGGTGAGGATGCGGCAGTGACGCGTTTTCACGCAACCTCCGAAAGACGTTCTCCACATCGACGATGGCGTCGTCGACGACCATGCCGATCGCCACGGCAAGACCGCCGAGGGTCATCGAGTTCACACTGATATCGAAGCCCTTGAAGACGAGCATGGTGATGCCGAAGGATAGGGGCATTGCCATGAGTGTGATAAAGGTGGTCCGGAAGTTGAGGAGGAAAAGAAAGAGGACAATCGTGACCATGATGGCCCCGTCGCGGATCGCCTCGGTGAGATTGCCGATCGCATTGTCGATGAAGTCCTTTTGCTGGAAGAGCAGGGTTGTTTCGACTCCTTTCGGGAAGGTCGGGGCGAGCTCATCCAGGGCGATTTTGATCTCTTCGGTGAGCTTTCGCGTGTCAAATCCCGGTGCTTTCGTGATCGACATGATGACCCCGTAGGTGGGTGACTTCTCGGGAGCCTGACTCACGGTGGCGTCGCCGCGCATCGGCTCCACTCCCCAAACAACATCCGCCACGTCGGAGATGGCGATGGGCCGGTCGTTGATCTCTTTGATGATGGTTTTGGCAATGTCATTCAGTTCCACCGTCATCGCGAGATTGCGCACCATGATCTCGGTGGGGCCGGTGTTCAGGAATCCCCCGGTGGTGGTGCTCGCCGCCTCGGTGACGGCCTCTTCGAGCTCGTCGAAGGAGACATCATTGGACTGCATCTTGTAGGGATCGGGCTGGATCTCGATCTGCTTCACGCCGCCACCCATGTTGAGGATCTCGGCGATCCCGGAAACACTCTGGAGACGACGCTTGATCGTCCAGTCGGCGAGGGAACGGATCTCCCGCGGCGGGAGATATCCCGCCTCGCCTTCCTTGATGGTGGAGCGCACTCCCACGAGGAGAATTTCACCCATGAGCGAGGCCACCGGCGTCATGAAGGGCTGCACGTCCTCCGGCAACTGTTCGCGCACTCCCTGGAGGCGCTCCTGAACGAGCATGCGGGCCTTGTAGATGTCGGTGTCCCAACCGAACTCGGCATAGACGAGCGAAAGCGCGACATCGCTGTTCGAACGCAGTCGGGTGAGACCGGCCACGCCCATGAGGGCACTCTCGAGAGGTTGGGTGACGCGTGCCTCGACCTCTTCCGGCGCGAGGCCGGGAGCCTCCGTCAGAATGATGACGGTGGGTTTGGTCAAATCGGGCAGTACCTCCACGGGCAGTTCCGTGGCCGTTTTCAGGCCCATCACCATGAGAATGAGCGAGACTCCGATGACGAGCGCTCGGCTGGCGAGCGCCCAGTGAATCATTTTGTTGAGCATGACTAATGTGCCTCCTTCGTGAGAGTTTCCGCCGGGGTGGTGGTTTCTTCTTCAGGGACGGCGGGGCGTCTCTTGGTGATGAGGGAAATCACGAGCAAGACGAAAAGGGCGATCGACGCGTATTTCCAGAGCGTGCTGACTCCGCCCTCTTCGTGACCATGCTCCGATCCCTCGCCGCCCTTTGCGGCCTCCATCTCGGCAAGCTTTTCCGGAGTCATTTCACTGCCGTCGGCGGCGTGCTCGTGGCCGTGGGCTGCGTCGAGAGCTTCCTTGAGCGAAACACTGCTCGCTCCGGCGAAGGAAAGGGAGTAGGCACCCCGCGTGACGACCTCGTCCGCAGGAAACAAACCGCTCGTGATCTCGGCGAAACGATCGTTCATCTCTCCGACCTGCACTTGGGTTTTCACGAAAGCATTGGGCAGATCGAAATCCTTCACGTAGACAAATCGATTCGAGGCCTCACCCTGCAAAGCCGCCCGCGGGATGGAAACGACATTCTCCCGCCTGCTCATCACGATGGAGAATTCCGCCCGCATCTCGGCACGGAGGAGACCTCCCGGGTTCTTCAGCCGGAAGATCGCGTCTATCGTGCCGCTCTCCTTGTCGGCACTGGTGCCGAAGCGCAGCAGTTCCCCCTCGAATTCTTCTTTTGGCAGGGCCGCCACCTTGATGTGCGCTTTCGTGGCGGGAGGCATCATTCCGGCCTGATGTTCGGGGACCCGGGCGATGGCGTAAACTTCGTCAAGATTGGTGATCTCGAGGAGCGGCTTCTCCGGATCGACGGGGTCGCCCAAACGGACATCGACATGAGTGACGAGGCCGCCGAGCGGCGCCTTGAGAGAAATCACGGGAGGCGGATCGCCGGGTTGGCGACTTTCGATTTTCGCGACTTCGTCACCCGCCTTCACCGTGTCGCCCGAGGAAACCAGCAAGTCCACGACACGTCCCGAGATCCGGCTGCTCACGGCGGCGACATTTGGGGGAATCACTTCGATTCGCCCCAGAGAAAAGATCGTCGCCTCGAACGCGGTCTCCTCGACCTCGACGGTTTCGATTCGCAGATTGTTCACGCCGGCCTCATCCAGGACGATGATGTTGCCCGGGTCGGCAGCTATCAACGGCGAGATGAGAGAGCCGCAGAGATTTAAAAAGAATACATTCGCGAGGAGCGTCAGGCACCGGATAGGGCGCTCGGTGAACCGGCTCCTCGGGAGCCGGGTTGGTAATGAGAGGATGGCGTTCATTTGGAGATTGAATGGGAAAGGCTGATGCCGGGATAGGCACCGGTCACGTAGCGGACCCGGGCCTCGGCGAGGTGGTAGTCGGAAAGAAAGGTGGTGGCGGTTGACTGAAGTTTGAGCACCTGCTCTTGCGCGTTCTGCACCTGAAGGAGGGTGGCTTCACCGCGCTCGTAGGCCTTGCGGAATTCGGCGAGATTTTCTTCTGCGAGCGCGAGCAGTTCACCCCCGGCCTCGCGGGCAAGCTCCCACGAGTCGAGACGGCGTCGATAGGCCACCTCGCATTCCGCTCGGATATGAAATTGGGCCGAGTCGACCCCCTTTGTGGCGGCTTCCGCATCGATCTTCGCCTGGGCAATACCGTTCTGGTTGCGGTTTCGGAAGGGAAGCGGGATCGAAACCCCGATCCCCGCAAAGGTATTCCGCTCCAAGCCCGTCGGGTCGTCCATCGCCTTTTCACCCTCGACAAACACCTTGAGGGCGATGTCTTCCCAGCGCTTTGCTTCTTCTAGAGCGATGGCGGCACGGGCCTCATCGGTTTTTGCGAGGGCTAGGATGTAGTCCGGTCGATGCTGGAGGATGGACTCCAGATCGGCTTCTCCTGCCGGTCGGGATCCCGGCAGGTCGAGCGAGCCGTCGAGACGCAGATCAGAGGTGGCCTCGAGGCCGATCAGTTGGTTCAAGAGAAGGCGTTGCTGCTGTTCCTGGGTGAGAAGGAGTTCCACTTCCTGAGCGAGTGTCCGCCCATTCAGATTGGCCTGGATCACGTCCAGCTTCGATACCTCTCCGAGTTTGGCCTTTTCCTCCAGGAAGGTGAGGATTTCCTTGTTGAGCGCCCCGCTTTCCCGACCGATCCGAATTTTTTCGCGGGTGGCAAGCAGCTCGACGACGCCCCGATCCACTTCGCCCGCGAGCTCGCGGCGACGCTCCGCGATCTCGGCCTCGGCGAGGATGACCTGATACTTGCGCAGACCCGTCTCGCGTTTGAGTTTCGCGGTCAGGGGGAATCGTTGCGAGAAGGCAACCTCGTAATTGCCCTCGCCTTCGTCGAGTCCGACGCCGTCGTCGTTCACGCTTAGCTCGAGCTCGGGATTGTCGAGACGACCAGACCATCGCACTCGGGTTTTGGCCCGTTCGATCTCAAGGGTGGCGATCTTCAGATCCCGGTTGTTCGCAAAGGCGAGCGAGATGGCCTTGTTTCGCGACAGCGCGACCGGATCATCGGCGTGCAGAACAAAGGTAACCATCGAGATAACCGCGGCGACTGAGGTGTTCGAAAGAAAGGTTTGTTTCATTGGATCATTGAAGAAGGAGAAGATGGGGGGCCAAAAAACGATTGTTTTGGAAGGCAAGCTCGGACCAGGTCGTCCGTATAAGACGGATCACCTCTCCCGCCAATCGTGGAGTTACGGCAACCAGTAAACCGCCCGGGGAGGCGCCCAAGACTGAGGAGATGGGTTGTGTTTCGTGCATGAATCAATAGAGTTCCGGTGGGTTGAATGCCGATAAGAACCAATGCCCCCGAAACTTTCGAAAAATATTCCTTCGCAGAAGACACTCTGCATTCCTTTCGGGACAATCCTGTTGAAAGACTCCTCCCGCTAACAACCGTTGGCCGGCGCTCCTTCCATGTGCGGTGAAAATTTTTCGGGGGATATCCCGGGGATTGGCATTCTACCCGATGAGCACCACCCCCTTTTTAATCTCGCAAACTTATGAAAAAGTCAGATTTTGATCGGCATCTCGAAGACGCGACAGAACAGCTCCGGGCTGAACCGGCAGTGGACGGCCTCCACGACTTTGAACGCAGGGTCTGGGCCGAGATCGCCCTGCATGACGAACGATGGCCGAGCCGGATCGTACGGTTTTTTCGCGAAGGTCTTCCCACTCTCCCGGTTCCCGCAGTGGCTGGCTCTGTTGCCACGGCACTGGTCGTCGGTGTTCTGACGGCTCTCGTTCAGGCGAAATCCTACGGGGAAACCGTCTCGGATTCGATGGAAGCACGCTACGTTTCGACGATTCACCCCGTCCTTCGCAGCGAGAGCGAAGATCACCGGCACCTTTCCCCCAACCGCTGAGAAGGCGGTGTTCACCACCCTGTCGCCATGCGTTCCCTCCCTACCACCCTGATTCTCTCGGCCATCGTCGGGCTACTCGCGTTCGGCGGAGTTTTCTTGTGGAAGAAGAACCAGATTGACCACCGCCATGAACACCTTGATGCCTTCGAATGGTTCTGCGAAGAGTTCGAGGTCGGTGGAGATCAGCGGGGGAAGATCGAAGCACTCCATCTTGCTTACTTTCCGGAGTGCGAGGACCACTGCGTTCACTACGCCGATACCAAGCAGACCCTATCCAAGATCACGAATGACCCCGGTCTCGACCAACACCCCGAACACGCGAAAGCCGCCGTCGAACTCGCTCTTCTGAAAAAGGAAGCGGACAAGAGATTCATCGATTTCATCTACAGCGTCGCGGCAGAGATGGACTCAGATTCCTCGGAGCGCTACCTGCAGCGAATGAAGGGCTGGCTGGAAAAGACCACCTCGATTGCGGGTGAGTAACATTCATCCGATCTTTCATGGACGATGATGACGACAAACGCACCATGGAGCGTCTCCAGCAGGGGGACGAACTCGCGTTGAACGACCTGATGGCCCGCTGGAAAGAGCCGCTCGTCACATACTGCCTCCGCTATACGGGAAACATTACCGACGCGAAAGAGATCGCCCAGGAATCCTTCGTGAAGGTCTACCAGTCGCGTCATCGATACGCACCGAGGGCCACCGCTTTTTCCACTTGGCTCTTCCAGATCGCAACCAACCTTTGCCGGATGCGCAATCGGTGGAAAAGACGTCATCCCGAACTGCTTGAGGCTGACGCCTTCTCTTCCGCGCCCCAAGATTCGGACCCGCAGTCTGAAACCGGCACTCCCGCCGACGAGACGGACCAGCGCTCGCTGGCGACCGATCTCGATGCCGCAATCCGGCTGCTCCAACACGATTTGCGAACGACTTTTATTCTCAGTCAACTCGAGGGGAGATCACATCGGGAGATCGCAGTCATCGAGAATTGCACCGAGAAGGCGGCGGAACGACGCCTCGCCCGGGCAAAGGAAAAATTGCGATCACTGCTGGAAAACCGATGGATCAATCATGCGAAGGGCTTTTGAGAAAAACGGAAAAACAAGGGTACGACGGTGATGAATCGTGCGTAAACGATCATGATCTCGAGAGCGGCTTCGGGAAAATGTCCGAAGTCATCGCATCGCTCCTTTTGCTGTGTGTCTCTGCGCGCTTTGCCTCCTTGCCTATCAGGATTGCCCTGGTCAAGTGCGACGGCAGTTGGCGGCTCTCCCCGTGCTGCCTATTGCCAAATGAGAGACATTTTTTGAGAGGGGAATCTTTCCAAGCGGCATTTAACACGAATATGTTTAATCCCAAAAACTTCAAACCGCAGCACTCCAGTCGCTCCAACGGACGACGCTCCCTCAACGGGGTTGTGATCGGCTCCAGTTTCATCGCCGTCCTGCTCGGAACAGGGTTCTGGGCGATCATCGAATACTTCATGGGAGCACGTCCTTCGTGGTCGGAATTTCTTGGGCATCACCTCGTCCCCTCTCTCGTTACAGGCTTGATTATATGGGTGATCCTTTCAGCACTGTTACACCGAACGGTAACCGAACCCTTGAGACACCTTTTCGCCCACCTCTATCGTGTCGGGTCCGGAAGATTGGAGCCTATTTCACTCGACACGGGGATCGCAGAGATCCAGACGATCGTGGAAGGAGTCAACCTTCTTGTCCACCGACTCAGTGCGACTTCCGGAGTTTCGGCTTATACCCAGGCGCAGGAGCGCCTCAAAAAAATACGAAATCAAATCCGGTCGATGGCCGATGCAGCCGGAACAGACAGCCCGATCTTTCTCGACCTCGTCAAGGAATTGAGAGCACTGGAGGGAGATGTCCTGTCGCTCGGACCATCTGGCGAAAAGTCCGTGGAGGGTATCGAATAACGTTTCTAGGCTAGAATCCGGTCCATTGTCGGATTGTTATCCTCAGCCTCTCCTCCATGGAGGGGGGCTGAGCCATCGTGGCTGAAGGCTAATTCGAATTCACGGATGACGAGCGAGTTCTCGAAAACATGGCGTTCTTAGTTTCGTTCGATGCCTCGGCCCGCAGCCGCCCCTGCCGGAAGAATCGAGTTCTCCCGACAGGAAGCGCCTCGGCGAATCTTCACTCGTCGCAGGTGCAGGCATATTCGGGGTTGCCGCAGGGACCGCCGCAAGTGTGGAGCTCGAGCTTGATGCGGAAATTTTTGGTCTTTGCATCCGGAGTCGGCTTTGCCTGGACGACGACCTGGTAACCTTCACCTTCGGGCAGCGGGGTGGTGGAGACGAGGAGATCGCCTTTCTTCTCGAAAGCGATCTTGGTCTTGCCGCCGGGAGTCTCGGCGGTGGCGGTGATCACTTCGGTACTTGCGGGCTGCGCCTTCATTGCTTCGTCGTAGACGGCGATGCTGATGGTTCGGTCTTTCTCGACGAAAAACTCGGCGTTTTTGCCGGGGAGTTCGAGGATGAGACCTTTGCGGGGACCGGATTTGACTTTGGTATCGGCGAAGGCCGCGGTGGTGGCCAGAGCGGCGAGGATGAGGACGTTCAACAGTGTTTTCATGGTGTATTGGTTTTGGGTTGGGTTTTCCGTTCGATCCAGTCGTAGAGCACAGGCACGACGAGCAGGGTGAGGAAAGTGGAGGTGACGATGCCGCCGATGACGACAGTGGCGATGGGGCGCTGGACTTCCGCGCCAGCACCCGTGGCGATCGCCATGGGGACGAAGCCAAGGCTGGCGACGAGGGCGGTCATGAGCTTGGGGCGCAGCCGTGTCAGGGTGCCCTCGACGACGGCTTCGCGGACTTCACGACCTTCGCTGCGGAGCTGGTTGATGAAGCTGATGAGCATGATGCCATTCAGCACGGCGATGCCGCTCAGTGCGATGAAGCCGACGGCCGCGCTGATGGTGAAGGGCATCCCCCGCAACGCGAGGGCGAAGATCCCACCGGTGACCGCGAGCGGGACGCAGGTAAAGATGAGCGTGGCCTGTTTCAGTGAGCCGAAACTGAGGAAGATGAGGACGAAGATCAGGCCGAGTGCAAGCGGCACGACGATGAGGAGTCGGGCCTTGGCCTCCTGCAAGTTTTTGAATTGACCCCCAAACTCGAAGAAATACCCGTCGGGAAACTGGACCTTGTCCCGGATCGCCCGGGTGGCCTCTTCGACAAATCCTTCCGTGTCCCGACCCCGCACGTTGATGAGGATGCTGACGCGACGTTGGGTGTTCTCGCGGGCGATCTGCACGGGCTGGGGCACGAGGACGATCTTCGCCACCTGCCCGAGCGACAGCATCCCGCCGTCATCGGTGCGCAAGGCGAGGCGTTTGAGTCCCTCAAGGTCGGCCCGATGCTCCTCGGCGAGCCGCACGACGATGGGGCTGCGGCGGTTTCCGTCGATGAGCATGCCGACCTCGGTCCCGGCGAGGGCTGTTTCGATGAGAGAGTTCAACTCATCGGCGTGGACATTGAACCGGCGCATCGCCTCGCGGTCGGGCTGGATCTCGATCATCGGATTTTTGCCGATACTGTCGAACTCGGTCTCGCCCCCTCCCGGAATCGCACCGATGACGGTGCGCACTTCCCCGGCGAGCCGTTCCAGTTCATCGTAGCTGTCCCCGAAGATCTTGCAGACGAGGTCGGCGCGGGCACCGGCCATGATCTCGTTGAACCGCATCTGGATGGGCTGGGTCACGAGGATGCTCTGACCGGGCACCTGATCGAGGAGCGCCTTGCGCATGATCTCGCCCAGCCGTTCCTTGGTGATGGTCCTGCCGTCTTCCTTGCGCCACTCGTCGCGCGGATTGAGCATTAGGTAGGTGTCCGCGACGTTGGGATTCATCGGATCGCTCGCCACCTCGGCCGTGCCGATGCGCGAGAAGATTTCCTTCACCTCGGGAAAGTCGCGGCGGATGATGGCTTCGCTCTGCTTTTGCAGTTCGAGGGACGAGGAGAGCCCGGCGCTGCTGCTGCGGATGAGCTGGAAGGCGAAGTCGCCCTCATCTAGCTGGGGAATGAACTCCGATCCCAGACGGGAACCCACCCAGATCGACGAGCCGAACAATCCGAGCATGATGAGCACGACGACGAAGCGGAAGCGCAGTCCGAAGCGGAGCAGTGGCGTATAGAGTCGCTTTGTCAGGGTGACCAGCCAGTTGTCCTTCTCCTGAATCTTGCCGCCAAGCAAGTAGGAGCACAAGACGGGCATCAGCGTGACGGCAAGGACGAGCGAACCGCCGAGCGCGAGCATGACGACGAGGGCCATGGGTTTGAACATCTTTCCTTCGATGCCCTGGAGCGCGAGGATGGGCACGTAAACCACAGTGATGATGAGAACTCCGAAAAACATCGGGTTGGCCACCTCCTTGGCGGACTTCAGCACTTCCTCGGTTCGTTCGCTGACAGTGAGGCGGCGGCCCAGAGCGTGCTGACGCTCGCCAAGGTGGCGCACGATGTTCTCCACCATCACCACCGCGCCGTCGATGATGAGACCGAAGTCAATCGCGCCGAGGCTCATGAGATTGCCGCTGATGTGCCATCGCACCATCCCGGTCATCGCGAAGAGCATGGAGAGCGGGATCACCAGTGCAACGATGAAGGCGGCGCGGAAGTTGCCGAGCAGGGCGAAGAGCACGATGACGACGAGGAGCGCCCCCTCGGTCAGGTTCTTTTCGACGGTGGCGATGGTGCGGCTGACGAGATTGCTGCGGTCATACAGGGGCCTGATGACGACGCCCTGTGGCAGTTTCTCCTGAACCTCGACCAACTTGCCACGCACGGACTCGGCCACGAGCCGGGAATTCTCTCCGGCCAGCATGATCGTCGCGCCGATGATCGCTTCCCTGCCGTCATCGGTGGAGGCCCCGGTCCGGAAGGCGCTGCCGATGGTGACGGTGGCCACCTCGCTGAGGAGGACGGGTTCCACCGCACCCGCAAATTTCAGGGGGATGGAGAGGATCTGGTCAATGTTGTCTACCCGGCTCGTGGCGCGGACGATGAGTTGCTCGCCTCCAATCTCGATGTATCCGCCACCTGCGTTGCGTGTGTTCTGCTCCACGATCTCCGCGAGCATGTCGAGCGAGAGACCTCGCGCGGCGAGGCGCGGAGGATCGGGTTGAATGACGATCTGCTTCTGATAACCGCCACTGGTGTTCACCTCCGCCACACCGGACGTGCCCCGAAGCAGGGGCTTTACCTGGTATTCCTGGATCTGCGCGAGAGCCATGAGCTGTTCCTGCCGGGACGCGGGCTTGTGCGGAGCATCTTCGAGGTAGTCGAGGCTGTAATAAAAGATCTCGCCGAGACCCGTGGCAACCGGCGCGAGTTTGGGCGCTACTTCTGGCGGCAATTCATCCAGAACCCCTTGCAGACGTTCCGTGACGAGCTGACGCGTGAGATACAGATCGATGCCGTCCTCGAAGGTCATCGTCACCTGTGAGAGGCCGAACTTGGACAGGGAACGCAACTCCACCATGCGCGGCAGGCCTGCCATCTCGCTCTCGATGGGAAAGGTCACGAGCTTCTCGATCTCCTCGGGCGCGAGGGCATCGACTGCCGTGTTGATCTGCACCTGAGGATTGGTGATGTCGGGAACGGCGTCGATGGGGAGGTTCAGTGCCGACCACAATCCAAAGGCGATGAGCAACACCATGCCGAGGAGCACGGCACCGCGTTGCCGCATCGCGAGGGTGATGAGGGAAGTCAACATGGAGTCTCAGTGACCGCAGGTGCAAGCCTTGCCGCCCCGCAATATTTGAAGTTCCGCCAGCCAGAGCGACATCACCGGTGTCGTGACCACCACGTCGCCCGTGTAGAGTCCGTCGATGATTTCGACGTGGTCTTCGTTGACAGCCCCGACCTGGACGGGGGTGCGTAAGAAGTATTCATCGTTCTCCGCATAAACGAAAGTACCCTCCGCGGTCGTCAGCAGTGCCGATTTTGGAATCGATGTCACGGCATCCCCGGCGGGGAATCGGAAAGTGGCGGCCAAAGCGGCACCCGGCTGGAGTGTCTCGTCTGTGGAGACGATGACTTCGTAATCGCCCAGAGCGACAAACGGCGATTCTTTCAAACGCAGGACGCGTCCTTCGGTAGAGCCCAACTCCACGATCATGCCGGGCTGGACCTGGGATGCCTGCTCCTTGGTCAACCAACCGCTCGCCTCGTTTCCGATCTGGGTGGCTTGCAGGGTGGCGGAATACGAGTGTGCGATCACTTCCTCCTGCACTTCCGCCGTTTTCAACTGGATGGATTGGGCCATGAGTGGCGTGAGCGTGACGCCCTTGCCTTCTTTGAACTGGGCACCGTTCTCCGGTGCGGATTCGGTCTCGGGCGAGGGACTTGCAGCGCTGTCGCTGCAGGAGTTGAGCGCCGCGGCGATGGGCATCAGGAGAATGAGTAGGACGTGTTTCATGATGAGAAGGGTTGTCAGGGTTTCGATGAATTGAGAATGACGAGAGTCCCGGGGGCTCCGGTGAGCTCTTCGAGCTTGAGAGCGGCTTCGAGGGTCTGGGCGCGGGCTTCGTTGACGGCCTCGACCGCTTCGAGGTATTTGTCCTGGAGCTCCACAAAAGTAGCCATGGGAACGGCTCCGAGACGGAAGTGTCGATCCGCCAAGGCGGCCGCTTCTCCGAATTTGGCGACCGCGTCACCTTTCCATAGGGAGACGCGCGACTGCTGGGTTTTGAACATCAGCATTGATTCCGTTACCTGACGTTCCACCTCCCGCTGCGCCACGCCGAGGCTCGCCTGCGCCTGCGTCTGTCGGGCTTCAGCCGCGGTCACTTCCGCCTTGCCCGACTTCCAGAAAGGCAGGGGAAGGGAAATACCGATGCCTCCCGTCGTCTCGTCCTCTAGGCCGTTCTCGCGCTCCACGAAGGGGCCGACGACAATGGCGGGATAGCGTTCGTTTTTGGCCAGCTCCACTTTGAATCCTTGTTGCTCGAGTTCCGCGTGAAGGATGCGAAGGTCATAGTGATTCGCCATCGCAGCGGAGAGGAGTTGGTCCAGCGACGGAACCGGCTTGAGAGAGAACGAGGATCGCTCGACCACAATGGGCGTGTCCGGTCTTCGGCCCATCAGTTGATTCAACTCGAGAAGCGCTGTCTGAACAGCCACTGCTGCGGTGGCGGCATGTGATTCCGCAACCAGCGCGGCTGCCTCGACCGTGACGACTTCCAACTGGGGTGCGATGCCCGCCGGTTCACGCTGGACCAAGACATCCCGCAGAGCGGAATGGCGGGTCGCCACCTCTTCGGCAGCGGCCGAAATGTCTTGTTGCGCGGCCAGGGTGGTGGCCAGCACCCGCACTCGTGAGGCAAGGTGGAAACGGAAACGTTCGAGCCCCAGCTCGGCAAGTGTGATGTCCCGATTCGCGATGGCTTTGCGGAGTCCCAGGCGCCCCGGCCACTCCAGGGGTTGGGCCAGTTCCGCCGAGAAGGCGAGGCCGTTCGAGCGGGCATCGGAAGAGGAAACGCGCTTCTTTCCGATCTCCAAGCTCAGCTCGGGGTTCGAATGTCGGCCGGCCGTGCTTCGAACCGCCCTTGCATGGGCAATTTCGGCTTCGTAAAAGCGAACCTCCGGGTTGGACTCGAGCGCACGGGAGACGAGCTCGGACACTGATGTGGCTTTCGATTCCGCGTTTGCCGATGAAAGCGCCGCGATGGCCGATAGTAGGGTGACGGAAAAAAAGGAAGTTCGCATGGTGGCGGTGAATTTCGGATGGATGACATGAACCAATCGTCTCGAACGGAGACTTGGGTGGGCCACCCTGGAGCAGGGCGGCAGGAGGACTCCTTCGCATCAAGCCGTCACCCGGACGAATCCCGGCAACAGGGCGGGGAGTCTCAGGCAAGCGCCGACGGGGCGCGGGCTGGGAGAGAAGTGCGATGGGCAAAGGCCCAGGTCGGAGAAAGTTCCGGCGGTGCCTCGGTAAGAAAGCTGGACCGGGCGACATCAAGGTCCCCGGAATCCTTTGGGTTCGCCGCACCTGGGACGGGGATCAGGTGCTCGGCAAGAAGGACGGCAGGCAGGAAAACCGTCTCCGGAACCTGGCTGTGGGAAATCGAGTCGCTCGGGCAGGAAAGCGGATTTCGCTCGTCATCGCCACCCTGTTCGTGACTGGGACAGCAGCCGCTCGCTTCCGAGGAGCTCGTGTCCACCAAATGGCAGCACATCGATGCAGGCACGATCAGTGCCAACATCAGAAGGGTTACTATTTGCCAGAAACGTCTCATCGGAACTTTGTCTGTACAGTCAGCAGCATTCCGCCGGAGTCAAGGGGGAGTTATCAGGGCCAACTCCATCCTGCACCGCACAGAGCTAATTTCATTGGGGGTTCGCAGACAAGGGAGTCAGTCGAAACGTGACCGCAGCGATCAGACACTCCCGAATGCGTGAAGGAGGTCCGGTCCGGGAAAATCCGCTGCCGCGTTACGGGGCGGGTTTTTTTTCGCTATCAGTTCACCCGCACCCTGCGGGGTAAACGCCGTGAACTTCTCTGTCCGTCGCGGCCCAGCCCAGACAGGATAGGGGATAGAGCAGATCGACCCCCTGCGGGGTAATGAGCGAAATCGGCGGCTACTTCCCCCCGGCCATGAGGTCATCGAGGGAAGCTTTCAGCTGTCTGTGGGAAGGAAACAATTCGTCGGAGGGTACGCCGAGAACTTCGCTCAGGACAGAGAGCTCGAAGTCATAGACGGATCGTATCTGGGACTCGATCTTGGCAACGGTCACTCGATCAAAAGTATGGAGCCCGGCCAATTGAAGGCGTGCCGCCAGCTGATCCTGAGTCAGCTCTTTCTTCTTTCGTAGTGTTCGGACCTGAGGGCCGACGCAGTTGCGGAATCGTTTCGCCATGAAAGTTCCCGTTCGGGAACTTGACTTTCAGGCGGAACTTGAGTCTTTTGGTTCCCTGTGGGGAACACTGCGAGATTTGTATGAACGAGGAGAAGCAAAGGCGAAGCACGGCTGAGGGCGACCGCGCCAGCGGGGCCAGCGGGGCGATCTTGCTTGGGACGAGGATCTTCCTACTCCGACTTCTCGTCGGCCTCGTTGCGGGAGCGGTCATCGCGGGGATCTACGCGACCTTCAATTTGTTCCGGTCTACCGACTACTCGCTGACCGGCCACCTCGGAATCTCAGTCAAGCTGGCGACCGACGTAGCTCGTTGTCAGGTTGGGGGTTTAATCCTGCCTGACAACCCCAGGCCATCTAACAGTCAATTTCCGGAAAGATATTAACATGATAAAGTGTGCTGAATGCGGTAAGGAAATCGGTCAGGATTCCTTGTCTTGTCCTGAATGTGGACAGCCCACGGAAGAAAGCAGACTCAAAAGAAAGGCTTGGATTTTGCGATTGATCTCTATCGGAATGTTCGGTCTGATGGTCTTCAACATTAGCGTGGGAATTTGGTTTGCTGGCCCTATCGAATCGCTACTGTATTTGTTAACCTGCGTCGGTATCTTTATCTTCGCGAAGCCAGTTGCGAAGTTGTTTTGATCTCCCCAAGAACCCAAACGTGCCGAATCGGGTAGGAGTGGGGATTGAACCCGCTCCCCCGAAACCACCCGGCATGCGGGTCCGCACCCGGCGGGTCCCCTCAGTCATGGCACCCGAGAACGATCTTTTGTCGGACCGTTCGGATACTGGCTAGACTCTCGTTGCAAGTGTCCAGCGATTGGGGGCACCTCATTGGGGTGTTCGATAAGTCATTTCGCCAGATTTGTCCGTGTTACCCCATTTTGCGCACGGAGCTTCTTCAACGCCGCCACCGAGGTGCTGAAGGGCATCAACCCGAACACGGTCGTGCATCGCACCCCGGCCCTCCACGGCTGTTCGACGGTCTGGTCGGCTTGAACTGACCGGACTGGGAGAAAAGTCGCGCTGGATTCAGCGGGGCTTTTCTTTTAGGTATCAGCGATCAAAATGAGTTCCCCCGCACGAATCCCTCAATCAGTCGAAGCAGAAGCGGTTGCCGAGCAGACGCTAGGTGCGCTCAGGAAGGAGAGGACTGACCTGCTAGGCGGTCCCAATGCCACGTTCTCTTCCAAGATCATATCTGGGTTAGACAATCTGGAGACAGGAACAAATGCGTTGATAGACAATGGAACGTTCTCTCAGGCAGACATCGAAAAACTCCGGAGAGATGCCTCCGCCCTTGAGAACCTGATCGACGACATCTCGGAGGCCAACTGGAGGTATATCGGGATTTCAGTGGAACACCACTTCAAGCGCTTGGCGAAAGCAGCGGAAGAACCGGAGCCGGCAAAAAGCCTTCAGGGTGAAATCAGAGCCCACTTTCATTCCTTGAGGTTGCGCCTACTTCAGCAGACTCGGGGAGCAAGAACCCATCGAAATTCAAATGACCTCGGCGACGAGACTGAGTTGATTTTCAAAGAATTCTTCCAACGCCATCTCGGTAAACGCATTCGGGTGGTGAAGGGAGGCGAGATTTGGGACTACAAAGGAAACCGTTCGGGCCAGATTGATCTAATGATTGTTCCGGATGATGCGCTCATGACCACTCCGGGAGACACCGAGGATGGCAAATGCAACGTCTTTGTCGATCAAGTCATTGCTGCGGTCATGGTTGGTGCGAACCTGACAACGTCGAAACTCGATTCCGATTGGAAGGCACTGCAGAAGATTCCTGATTACGCCGGAAGGTCTTCCGATTTTCCCGGGTTGAATGACCACCCCTGGCCGCTGTGTTACATTATTGGAGGCAGGTCAGACCCCATCGAGAAGCTCGAAGAAAAATGGGTGGAACTCTGTAAGGAAGGTCACCTGACAAATGTCCCTCAGTTTGTTCTCTCACTGGATTCTGGCTACTCCTATTCCGGATCGAGGCGATGGCCATGCCCAAGATACCCGGGGAACTACACGGAACCAGATCAGGTAACGAGTCAGACTGGGATATACTCGGGCCTCGGACTGGCCTGGATCCTTCTTCAAGTTCGGGGACGGATGGTTTTCATGGAAGGGAGGCAGGTGGGGGTGATCAATCGGCAACAAGCCCTCCTGCACAACGCGATGTACAGTATCGCCGGCAGCCAGAGTTACGGCGATCGGTTTGCGCACTCTTTTGTTTCCATGCTTGAACTACTCGGTCCGATTCGATGGGGTGGCTTTTCAACTCACGCACACAATCGCCTCTCATTGCATTCACTCAGCGTGAGAGGCCACCAGCTTTACCGTAAGCGTCAATTGATTGACCCCGTGGTCAGGCCGGAGGGGTGCCGGTAGATTCGCCGGATGCCTAAGAGGTCATTCCAACGAGTAAAGGCGAGCCGCGAGAAGCGTGCCGAGTGTGAGAGTGTCGAGTTTGCCGAGG
>JAYRWX010000031.1:0-1835 GCA_041917795.1 Verrucomicrobiales bacterium | reverse complement strand
TCGAGGCCTCGGCCATCGTCTTCCACCCGCAGCACCTGCGCGGTGGCGTCGTAATGGATTTCGATGCGCATCGCGCCGGCGCGGCGGGCGTTCTGCAACAGCTCGGAGACGAGCGTGAAGCGGTCGGTGAAAGCGTAGCGCTGGTTGCGCAGCGCGCCTTCCTCGTTGATTCGAACCTGTATCTGCATGATGTGCTCCATGAGTGCAGGCGGAACCCGGCCCTGGCGGGACGGACCCGCCAAAGGGGGAAAGAACGATTGGTCAGCCGACGTAGCGGACCGGTGGGGTGAACAGCTGCCCGGCGGCCAAGGCCTCGATCAGGCTGTGCCCGAGGAACTCCCGGGGCAGCAGGTGCTGGGTGCTCAGGACCCGGCCCTCTTCGTTGAGCCGCTCGACCTTCAGGCTGATCGGATGCCAATGCACCCGGTAGGCCAGCCAGTCGGCGCCGGCGATGACGAAGGTGCGGCCGGCCCGGCCGGTAAGGACTTCGCTTTCCTTGACCAGGAACTCGATGTCTTCCGGCGCCTGGACGGTCAGCAGCGACGGGGCGTCGTGCGCGATGCGCGTTTGGGTGTGCATGGCGGCCTCCTTACAGCACGTGCGGCGTGCAGGGCCCGTCGTCGGGCGCGCCCGCGTCCGTGCGGCGGGTGGATGGATCGAAGGGCAGATCGTTGATCCGCGCCAGGGCTTCGCGGTCCGCTGGCGTCGCCGTCAGGCAATCGGCGTGCAGCCGTTCCCGCTGGGTCTGTTCCAGCCGTACCGCGTCTTCATAATCCAGGCGTCCGACGATGCCGTAGGCGACGAAGATCGCCAGCAGGCATAGGACATCCTTGAAAGTGGTCATGATGACTCCTTGAAAGGGGAGGGCCTTCGCGTTGGCGACCAGCCCAAAAATGGGAGACGGCATCAGGCGAACAGGTCGCCCTGCACCGCCATCCGCTTGATTTGCTCGTTGATCCACTGGGGATTCTTGGCGAGCCGGGCCTCGACCCATTCGGGGTTGTGGACGACGGCGTCGCATACCCAGTCGGGGTAGCGCTTGAGCGAGGTGTTGAACCAGGCCTTCAGGTTGTGGCGAATGCGGTCGCGCACTTCCTCCGCATCGACCCGACCGCAGTAAGCGATCGGCGACAGCGGGCTGCAGCCGACGACACGCAGGCAACTCACGAAGGAGAACGGCAGGCCGTCCTTCTCGCGTTCGCTGAACACCCAGCGCAGGGTGTCGAACTTCTCTTCCAGCGGCGTTGCGGGGTCGGCCAGATGGCTGACCTCCTGCAGCAAGCGCCAATGTAGGAAGACGATGTCTTCCTCGCTCCATTCGACGGGGGCATCCTCGCCGTCGAGCAAAGCGTCCAGGGCTGCACGATCGGGGATCGCCGCCGGACGGTGACGCGAGGTGGCCGCGAAAGAGGGAAGAATCGGCGGCAAAGCCGGGCCCACGGGCGTGGGACGGGAAACTCGGGGGGATACGCTCTGATTCAGCATCGTTGGCTCCAAGGGAAAATTGGAGGCAACGCGCACCATGACTGGGGGCATATGCCCCCGTGGGGTGAGAAACGGCCGGCCCGCTACGGGCGGTGAGTGTGGTCAGCCGATTTGATGTTCCGATGTTCACGTACGGTGATGGTTGCGGCGGATAGGCGCCACGCATCACGTGCTGCCCGATCATTGATGAGAGTCGGGCAAGAGCGGTGCAGACGACCAGATCCTGGGGCTCTGCCCCAGACCCCGCACTCGCCGTGAGGCAGCCGTCGGGGATGTAAAACCCCCATCCCCGTCAACTGCCGTGAGCGTTGGCGCCCTGCAGGGCGTCAAGGGGCTTTCGCGGCATAAAC
>JAYRWX010000030.1:0-326283 GCA_041917795.1 Verrucomicrobiales bacterium | reverse complement strand
CCGTCTGCCAAAAGTCCGTTCGCGAATCGGAATCTTCTTTGGCGTGGACTCTTGCTCGCTTCGCTCGGATCTCTTTCCCAACCGGCCGGAATTCGCGCTTCCGGCGTTGCTCCTCGGTCATGGAGCCCGCTCCACTCCCTCGTCGCGCCTTGGCATCGCGAATTCCGACTCGGCCGATTCACGAACGGACTTTTGGCAAACAGTATAAGAGCAATTCGGACATGTTTGGTGATCGTTAGGCCACCACCAAACGTCACAGTTCGCCGAACGGAAAGTTTCGGAACCGTCACCTCTCGCATTGCGAACGCAGTCCCGTTCGCGCTGCGAGGGAAACCGGAAAACTCACTTCGCCTTTTCGGCCGGCTTCGCCTCCGGAGCAGGAGCGGGCTTGCCTGCGTCAGGCGCCGGTTTGGCCGCATCCGCCGCCGGTGCGGCACCTTCCGCCGGCGCAGCTTCGACCTTCACCGGGCGGGGCGTCACCGGTCGCATGGCGTACTTCTGGAAATCGGCCGGCATGGACTCCTTGCCGAAACGCTCGCTGAAGAGGAATGCGACGCTCTGCATCTCCGCGACCGCGGCTTTGTTCTCGGCGGCGAGCTTCGGATCATCCTTGTGGATCACCATCGCGGCCCCCATCGCCAGTTTGGCGAGAAGCGGGTCGTTGCCGAACGCCAGCGAGAAGGCGCGGTAGAAATCATCCAAGGCTTTGTCCTTCGCCCCTTCCGAGTCGTAGACTTTGGCCCGGAGGAATCCGAGCTCGGCGAGTTCGTGCAAGGGCAGCACCTTGAACGCGGGAGTTTTCAGCAGCTTCGCATCACCGGTCTGGGGTTCCTCGTAGTTGGCGATGGCGGCCTTCAGCGCCGCCATGTCGCCTTGGCCGTAGATGGCCCACAACTTCTGGAACTCGAAGAGGCGCTGGTAAACCGGCTTGAGTTTGGTCGAGATCGTCGCTGCGGCAGGTGAGTTGACAAGAGGGGCCATGGCCTGGTATTGGCCGCCGCGTTTCAGGCTCTCGATCTGGTAGAAAAGAGCCTCCGTCGCGAAGTTCTGCGGAGCGGCCAGGATCAGGGCATACTCGCGGGCAACTTTTCCGAAAGCCTCGGCGGCCTCGGCATAACTCTCGGCAGCGAACAGGGCACGCGGCGCGGCGAGCACCTCGGCGCGGTCATCAAAGCGGATCAGTTTGTCGAGACCTTCGCCCCGGATCCTTTCATAGGCGACCAGTTGCCCAGCCCCGCCCGAAGCGGTCGCGAACAGGATTCCTTGATCGTTGGCCCCGGTCACATAACCCTGCGGGTTGCCGCCCTCGACGAGCGCGAGGATCGCGGGGGTCTCCTTGACCTGGGCCTGCAGGACAGGGACCAAGAAACAGAAACCGGAGAGCAGGGAGACGAAAGCTTTCATGGAGTGCATGGCGTCGATTCGGGAAAGCGGTTATTTCTTGGGAGCGATTCCGATGTTGTTGAGAATCCTCAGCTCCTCTTCCGGAGTGATCTGCAGGGAGTTTTTCATCTCCGGCACCTCGCGGCGGAGACGCTCGAGCGCTCCCGAGGGAGCGTCCTTCTCGGTGGTGAGATTCTGCCATTGGTAGAGATACTTCTGGGTGATCTCGTAGAGCTTGAGCTGTTTCTCCCGCTTCAGGGCGATGCTGAGAGGATCCTTCGTCTCCATCTTCTCGAAGTCGGCAAGGCTGTTGGGGATGTAACGCTCCCAAGCCTGGGTGACCCAGTCATAGAAGGTGGGATAGGTCGAGACCACGGAGAGGTAGGCCTGGTTGGCCTCGGCGGGCTCGCCCAACTCATCGAGCACCAAGCCCAGCTTGTAACCGGCCTCGGCACGTTTGGCACGTTCCTTCGCGAAGAGGCTCTTGTCCTTGTTGATCGCGTCAAGGGCGGTCAGGGCGTCCTTCCATTCCTTGGCCTTGATGTGGAGGTCGGCCAGGTTGAGGAAAGACTGGGCCTTGAGCGGCTTCCAATCATCCTGGGTGGAAGCGACGATGCGGCGGAAGCGCTCGCGGGCCGACTGGATCTTGGCGGGGTCGGCGGCACGCATCTCGATCTTGCCGAGCTCCATTTCCGCCGGGCCCTTGAAAGGATCGGCCTCGGGATTGGTCCGGGCGAGCAATTCCTCGAAGTAAGGCACCCCGAGGAAGGGGTTGTCGGTCCCGGCGAAATAGATGCCGATCTGTTGCAGGGCGAACTCGGAAAGCTCACGCTTCTCGAACTGGCGCAGGTCTTCGAACACCTTGGCGATCTTCGATTCCACGGCGGCATACTCGGGCGCCTCTTTCGCGACCTTCTTCCGCGACTCCTGGAGCACGATGACCTGCTGGATCTTCAGCCAGGTCAGCAGAGCCTGATTCTTCGGATCGAGACCCGGGAAGCTCTCCAGCGTCGCGAGGGTCTTCTCCACTCCGCGGATGCGGGTTGATGCTTCGCTGTAGGAGCCGATCGCCTGGCGGAGCAGGGTGATGTTCTGCTGTTCGGCAGGCACGCTGCCGAGGAAGAGGATCATCTTTTCGACCTGGGTCAGGGCCTCTTCGCCACGACCGGCTTTCTCGAGGTGTTCGAGAGAGAAAACCGAGATCTGCGGCTCGTAGGAAGTGCCCTCGTAATCGGGGAAGAAGGCATCGAACTGCGCGATGCCCTTTTCAATGGCACCGTCCTGATAATAGATGTCAGCCGATTTCCAGATGGCTTCGGCCACCACCTGCTTGTGGAAGTCCGCCCGATCCACATCCTTCGCCTGGGCCGCCTTGCCGGCTTCGATCGCGGCCAGATAGGTATCCAGCGCCGACTGGCGCAGGGCTGCCTTTTCATCTTTCGAGTCCTTGGGAAGCCTTCCGGATTGAATGAGCAGGGCGTCGGCTTTGAGATTCAACGAACGCCCCACCTGCGGCGACTCCGGCCGGCTTGAAACCAGTTGATCGACCTTTTCGACCGCCGCCGGATAATCCTCGAGATTGAAGCGCGCGATGGCGAGATCGGCGAGGGCGGCATCAAGGAAGCGCTCCGACTGAGGGAAGGCCTTGATAAAATCCTCATATTGCTCCGCGGCCTCGCGCATCTTACCGAGCACCAGCGAATTGCTGGCACGGTGGAAGAGCACGATCTCGCGGTTTGGGCCCTCCGGAAAATTCTTGGAGTACTCCGCGAAGGGGGCCTCGGCTTCGACGTGCTTCTTGGTCGAATACAAGGCGAGCGGATAGAGCGAATCCGCCAGCTCGCGCTCGGGAGAGCCCGCGGGCTGCTGCTCGCGGACACGCTCGGCGGTCGTGATCACCTGGGCGAAATCGCGAGAGGTGAACAGCGACTGGAGCATGAAGGTCGAGATGTTGTTTTTCAGCGGGTGATCCGCAGGCATCTCCGAGCCGAATTTCTCACCGAAATACTGCGCCGCCGAGAAGTCGCCTAGCATCGAGGAAAGGCGGGCCGCCTCGTGAAGGATTTCGCCGCGGACTTTCTTGTCGAGGTTGGGATACTGCTCGGCCAAGCTCCAGTTGATTACGCGCGGAGCATGGAGATTGCCGAGGCGCTCGTAACAATTCGCCACCAGCCTCAGCATTTCGACATCGGGATGGATCGGTGCCTTTTCACGCTCCGCCAACTGGTCGAGCACGGCCTGGAACTGCGCCGGCACTCCGGCACCCACGGGCTGCCGGGCGAGGGTCAGATTCAACTCGGTCCGCACGTCTTCAATCGTGGGCACATAGGAGAAATAACGCAGGGCGAGGCCGTAGAGACCGACATTGGCCGACTCGTAGCCGAGCTTGCGGAAGCGATCCACGAAGCCGAGCCGGAACTGGGTCAGTGGATCGAGGTGGACGAGGCTGCCGTTCTTGTCGAGGAAGGCGCTTGCGCTCTCCGCGATCTTTTCGAAAGACACGTCATCCGGCGCCGCACCAGCCTGCTCCACGTAGGAGAGGCCGAGTTCGAGGATCCCCTGCATGAGGAACTGCGGGCTCACCTTCCATTCCTCGGCGTTGTCGAAGAGCTCCTGGATCGTGGCGACACCCTCGTCGACCTTTCCCAGCTTCATCTGCGAGGTGCCGTAACGGAGTTTGAAACTGGCGCGGACCTGGGCCAGCTCATCGGGTGCCGGAGGTGCCGCGAGGTACTCGTCGTAAAGTTTGATCGCCTCCTCATGGTTGCCCAGTTGCGCCTCGCAGAAGCCGAGCTGGTACTTCGCCATGTTTTCGCGCGGATTGGTCGACTTGATCGGCGACTCGATTTCCACGGCGATTTTGGCCGCGTTCACCGAGTCGGTGAAGACCTTCTTCGCCTCGTCCCAGCGCGATTGGGGAAGCAGGGTCATCCCATAATCAAAGAGCAGACCACCCGCCTGGGCACCGTAGTCCTCGAACAGCGTCTCCTGCTTTGAAAGATTGAAGAGTTTCTCGAAGGTCTGGGAGGCCTCGACATGCTTGCCTTCACCGGCGAGCTCAACCGCGGCCATGTATAACGACTCGACGGTGTCGTCCTGGGCACGGGAGGAAGGAACCAGAACGAAAGGGAGCAACAGCGCCGCGAGTCCGGCACCGAACTTAAGCTTTAGTTTGTTTCTCATGCTCAAAAGTTGGATTTTTTCGGGGGAAAACATGGAAGCGGACGCGGGAGCAAGTGTCTCCCGCGGCCCTGATGATGCCGACACCGCGACACGGGAATCAATCCTCGTGGAAGCCGGTGATGGTGACATTCTTGATACCGACACTCGGGTCCGCGAGGGCGTTCAAGACATCAACGAAGCGCTGCCCCTTGGCGGCATCATCAGCCGCGATGATGACCATCGGCTTGGAGTCGGTGAGCTTGGCACTCTCGGCGTAGGTCTTGAGCCGGTCGAGCAGCATCGGGACCTCGCGCGTCGCGGGATCGGTGTCGAGCACTTCCTCGTTGAGCACGATGTGTCCGGCACTGTTGACCTCGATCGTCATCTGGTCGATCTCGACCTCGGCCGAAGCGGCACCCTGACTGGTGGGCATGGTCATGCCGAGATCGACTTCGGAGGGTTCCAAGGTCGAGGTGACGAGGAAATAAATCAGCAGGAGGAAGCTGAGGTCGATCATCGGTGACATGTCGAGCACCGGATCAGGGTCTGAGGGGATTGCACGGCGTGCCATTTGCGGAGGGGGTTGATTCCTTACTTTTCGACTTTCAGGCTGCCGAAGATCACCTCGCTCACGCCGGCTTCACCGGCCGCTTGCACGACCTTCTTGATGATGCGGGTGTCGACGTTCTTGTCCGCCCGGAGGTGGAGACGGGTTTCCACCTGCTTCGCCTCATTGGCGCTACGAAAACCGTCAACGTAGTCCGTGATCGCCTCGGAGGTGGGGAGTTCGTCCTGATCACCGCCCCAGACCGAACCGTCGGCAAGCACGTTGACCACGACGCGGCCCGAGGCCACCACAGCGGTCTGCGCGTTCTTGGCGACGGGAGCCTCGACCCGCCGGTCGATCTTGATCGTGATCAGGTGCGAAGCCACCATGAAGAACACGAGCAGGAGGAAGGTCAGGTCGATCATCGGCGACATGTCGAGAGGCACCCCGTCCTCCGACTCGACGTCCGCACGCTTTTTGCTTGAAGCCATGGCTGCTATCGCTGCGAGATGGGATCCGGAACCGGCCGGTCAAAGTTCAGCGATGCCCTCGGGAACGCGGGCGAGCATTTGGTCGGCGTTGACCGTGGCGATCGCGGCCTCCACCCCTTCGATGGCAATCTGTTGGGCGTCGCTGACGAGGCGGTTGTAGCGGTTCTTGTAGGCGTAAAAGAGGAAAATGGCGGGAATGGCCACGGTTAGACCGCCGGCCGTGGTGATCAGGGCCAGCGAGATATTCGAAGCCAGCGCACCGGGATCCGAACCACCACTGAGACCCATCGAGTCGAAGGCGAGCACCATCCCGGCCACCGTTCCGAAAAGGCCGAGCATCGTGGCGCCCTGGGCGATGACGGAGAGGTAACCGATGAAGGTGGTCATCCCGAGGTTCTCACGGATCGTGAAATCGGCGATGGCGTCCTCCACCTTGGAACGACCCAGGGTCGCCGGATCGGTGGCATCGACCTGGACGTAGGCCAAGGTCACCATACGGCCAAGGAATGAGGGATCCTGCGCCGCAGCATCAATGGCGCTGCGCACCTTCACTTCGCTCATCGCCGACATGATCTCGTCCTTCAAGCGGGCCGGAATGAATTTCTTCTTGGCAAGTTGAAGTGCAAGGAAGACCGAGAGTGTGATCATCCAGAGCGAGAGAATCCCGATCGGAGCCATGAAGATGCCACCGCCGATGATCATGTCCATCAGGCTGGTCGTCTTGGCGGGAGCCTCACCCGCGTCGCCGGCGCCGGCATCACCGGCCGGTGCCGGAGCGGCGGCATCCTCGGCCATGATCGTCAGGGGCGCGACCGTAATGAAGGCGAAGGCGAGGACGAAAACGAATCGGTTGAGGAGTCGCGAGGGGGACATGGGAAGAGACATCACGAGTGGGGTTGATCTTTGGTAAATTGGCAGGGTCCGTTTTTGAATCATTTCGGCAAAGCTGTAAAGAAAAAAACTTCAATCAATCTCAATCCACGCCGCGTCTGGGAGCATTTTCATGCCGCGAAACTCAACGAGGCGGGAAGCATCGAAAAATCACGCCCGCTTCTACGCCTCTCCGACCCATCCGGGCACAAAAAAGGCCGACCCTCGGGCCGGCCCCTCGTGGCACGAAAAAGGGCGGTCGTTCCTCAGAAAGTGACGCTCAGGGTCACGCCACCGTGAAGAAGATCCGACTGGGCCGGACGTAGCGCGAAATCCGGCGCCCCGTCCATCAGGAAACCCTCTGGCGCCCCCATGTAACCGACATAGGGAGTGATCGTGGTGCGACAGTTCAACTCCACCGGGAGAGAACCGGAAAGGTAGTAGTGGTTCCAACCGCTGGAGCGGCCGCCCGTCTGACTGTTTGGCGAAGTGCCCCAGTAATTGTCGGCAAAGGCAATTCCGCCCCCCAGCACGAAATTGCAGCGGTCGGTCACAGGGAAGGAGCGGGAAATCCCGAGATCCCAATACCAAGCCCCCGACTCCTGATTGGCGAGCGTCGGGATGGTTCCGTTCCAAGAGTTCGGGGTATTGAGGTTGCGATAGGCGTTAAAGGAGACCACGAAGACCTTGAGATCCTTCGACAGGTGAAGCCCGATTTCCCCGTTGCTCGAAGGCCAGAGGGCGGTGTTGGGGTCTTCGGGGTAATACCGTTGGGCATAACTCAGCGAAGCTTCAATGCCTGCCACTGTCGGAAGACCGACCTCAGCCGAAAGCGTCAACTCGTCGTTGAAGATGTTCGCGAATTCGTTGGGGCTGATGACGTTGATGTACCCGATCCCGATCACGAGCGGAACACTGAGGCCGTCGACCTGATATTTGATGTCGGTGCTGACGGATTGACCGCCGATCAGCAGACCTTTGAAGAGATAATCGGTGTGGTAGCCGAGTTCCAGAGTGCCTCCCAGATCAAGACATTCCTCGATCACTTCTTTTTCCACCGGAGCCTTGCCCCAGTCGCCGGCGCGAAGAGATGAAGTGCAGGCCAAGGTCAGGGCGAAACCCGCGATTCCAATGCTTCGAAGAGCTTTCGAGGCTCCCTGTCGGCGAATCAATCCACCGGAGTTTTCCTGGAGTTGCGAGTGGCAGGCGTTCGGTTTCATCGAGCGAAATGGATGCGAAACGTTTTAAAGATCGTCCCGTCCAAACGCCATCTATACGAAGCGTCAAGAGGGCGCAAGAGAAAAAATCTCTCATTCCCGAACCAATTCCCCTCCCTGATTCTCAAGGGGGAGAGGAAAACGCAGCCCTGAGGCGTTTTTCTAATAATCTGAGTGGGGGTTTTTAAAAAAACCCACCGCCCGACAGGGGCGCCTTGCGAGGGAACACCCGATCCTGGGTGATCAGAACGACACACTCAGGACGACTCCTCCGTGGAGCACATCCGATTGCCCGGATAGTCCCTGCCAATTGGGGGCGCCATCAAGCAGCCAGGAATCCGGGGCCCCCACGTAGGAAAGATAGGGGGTCAGGGTCGTCCGACAATTGAGGGTGATCGGGAGGGAAGCGGTCGCGTAGTAATGATTCCATCCGGAGGAGCGTCCGCCCGTCTGAAGGTTCGGAGCGGTGCCCCAGTAGTTGTCCGCATGAGCAACGCCGGCTCCGATGACGAGGTGGGCGGCTTCGCAAAGCTCGAAGCTGCGCTCCAGCCCGAGATCCCAATACCAGGCTCCATCATCCTGATTCGGAATCGTCGGCAGGGCTCCGTTCCACGCATCCGGCAGGCTGTGATTGTAGACCAAGTCATACTTCAGCACCGCGAACTGCAGATCCTTGGCCAGATGCAGACCGATTTCGCCATGGCTGGAGGCAAAGAGCGGAGAAGCCGGGTCTTCGGGATAAAAATGATAGGTGTAGCTGATCGAGGCATCCATACCGGCGATCGAGGGGAGCGCCGTCGACAACGAGAGGGCGAGATCGTCATTGGCGATCTGGGTCAGTTGGTTCCCGGCGACCACGTTGACGTAGTCGATTCCGAGGGTCAGCGGGATGGAGAGTTGGTCGAAGGTGTAATCGACCTGCCCGCTCACGGCATCCTGGCCGAGGACATAGCCTTTGAAAACGTAGTCCGTGTGGTAGCCCACTGCGATCTTGCCGCCGAGATCGACGCATTCCTCGATCGGCGTTTTGTCGACCGGGGCTTTCCCCCAATCACCGGCACTCAGGGAGCCGGCAAATCCAAGGGCGATCAGGGTAGCGGGAAGTCTCATGGGATTCAGGGTCTCGAGATGGACGGACCGGTTTGTTTAGCCCTCGCGAAATGGCTTGTCAACGTGGCGTTTGGGACTCACTCGACCCGCTTGGTCCCGGGGCGGACCGCAGGGATGGCGGCGAGTTCGGCTGGCACTTGGTCGGGTTCGTAGACGGGAAACTGGATCTCCATGCAGGACACGACCGGATAATCGCCCACCGTGTTTTTTCCGGAGCGGTTCACGACGACAAAAACACCGGCAACCACGCCGCCCTGGCTCTCGATGAAGTCGGTCAGTTCCAGCAGCGTGCCGCCGGTGGTGATGACATCCTCGACGAGGAGGAGCCGCTCGCCGGGGTGGATTTCAAAGCCGCGCTTCAGTTCGAGCTGGTTGGTCGCGGTATTGCGCTCCGCGTAGATGGTCCGGGCGTGGAGGGCGAGCCCGACCTGCTGGCCGACCGGCACCCCGCCCATCGCCGGACTGAGAACGACGTCGATGGTTCCGAGGGCCTCGAGGGCGGGCACGACCTGCTCGATCATGCGCTGCAGTTCCCAGGGATGCTGGACCAGCTTCCCTTTTTTCACGTAGTAGGCGGAGTGTTTGCCGCTGGCGAGGACGAAGTGCCCCTGCTCGACGGCACCGTAGTCCTTGAGTAGTTCGATGGTCGCCTCAGGCGATTTCGGCAATTCGGTTCGCATAGTCACGGGCTTTGTCTTTGAAAGAAAGGGACTCCTGGTCGTAAAGGATCCCACGGGAAACATTGATGACGCCCGGTGCCTGTCGCCGCGAGCCCCGCAGGCAATCGAGGTCGCCGCCCTGCGCGCCGAGTCCGGGAATCAGGAGCGGTACATCCGGGATGCGGGCGAGCACCTCGGCCGAGGCATTGGTGAGACCGACGACCAGCCCGATGCCACCCTCGCCCGCCGGCGTCGCGGCGGCTCGCCTCGTCAAATCGCCGACGAGTTCGAAAACCTTGCGCCCATCGGCGAGGTCACGGGTTTCCAGATCGACGGCCCCGGGATTCGAGGTGACCCCGAGCAAATAGACGCCCCGTCCGGGATCCTGGAGGAAAGGCTCGACCGAGTCGAAACCCATGTAGGGGCTCAGCGTCACCGCGTCGACCTCCCAGTTCTTGAAATAGGCGACGGCGTAGGCCTCCTGGGTCGGGCCGATGTCGCCACGTTTCGCGTCGAGGATCACGGGGGCACCGGTGGCCTTCATCTCCGCGAGCAGGTCTTCGAGCAATTGATAACCCGCCACCCCGAGCGCTTCGAAGTAGGCGATGTTCGGTTTGAAAGCGGCGGCATGCTCCGCGGTCTCGCCGATGACACGGCGGCAGAACTCACCGAGATCCGCCACGGAATCGTGACGATCGAGCCGTGGATCGATGCCCACGCAGAGAGCGCTGCCGGTATCGGTGATGCGTTGTTGGAGTCGCTGGGCGTAAGTCATCGCTGAGGAAGAACGGAAAAGGGTTTGCTGCCGAACCGGTTTCCGGGAACGATGGGGGGACTCAACAGGGTTTGGTCCCGGAGTCAACAGGGTTTGCTCGACGCCCCGCCCGTCCCCGATCGAATGAGTTCCCGCCCCGTCCGCGCCATCATCCCCCTGGTCCTGCTGACTGGCGGAGTCGCCGCGATCGGCTGGCAATTGATCTGGTCGCATCATCTCACCCTGGCCCTAGGGGCCTCGGCCAAAGGCGTCGCCCTGACCGTAGCCACGACGATGGCGGGAATGACGGCGGGTGCTCTGGCGATGGCTCGCTGGCTGCGAGGTCGCCCGGCCTTCCGCGCCTTGCGAGGCTACGGCCTGCTCGAGGCGGCGATGGCGGTGACCGCGCTGCTGCCCGGCTGGCTGCAGGATGCGGTGATGAACGCCGACACCTGGATCTATCAACAACAACCCGCCCTCGGCACACCATTCACAGTCTTGGCGCTCGCGATGACCCTCGGACCAGCGACGATGGCGATGGGGGCGACCCTGCCGGTGATCGGGCTGCTGGCGCGAGAAAGCGAGCGCCCCCTCTCCCGCCTCTACGCGCTCAACACCGCGGGCGCAGGACTCGGCTGCCTGCTCGCGGCCTTCCTGTTGCTGCCAGGGCTGGGGCTTTCCGGCACGGCCGGGAGCCTGTCCCTCACCCACGGCCTGCTCGCTGGGGTCTGCCTGATGCTTTCGATCGGAGTAAAACCAGCGATCGCGGAGAGCGCGGCGGTGTTCATGTCCCCTCTCCCGCCGAACCCGCCGATGGCTCCGGCGCTCGCCCTGATCTCCGGCACCGCGGCTTTCATCCTCGAGGTCGCCTGGTTCCGTGAACTCCGCGCGGCTTGGTTCACCACCTCGGACAGCTTCGCGGTGATGCTTTTCTGTTTTCTCGTTGCCCTGGCCGGAGGTGCCGCTTTGGCCGCGATCCGCCAAGGCCGGGGCGTACCGCTTTGGATCGCACTGACGGGGGCGGGGGTACTCTCACTCGCGGCGACCCAGGCGCTGGTGCACTTCGACCGCATCGATGCCTTTCACGAGCGCGGTGTCACCCGCATCTTCAGCCGCACCCTCGGCGGGCTGTTGGTGATGGGTCCGCCGGTGCTTTTGTTAGGCACCATCCTGCCCAGCCTGCTCGACCGGGCGAAGGGTCCGCGCGAATGGGCTCGCCTCTACGCTACCAACACCCTCGGCGCGATCATCGGGGCGAACCTCGCGGCCTGGGTGCTCTTCGAGTGGATCGGCCCGGTGCCAACCGCTTGGACGGCGAGTGCGCTGCTCGGCGCTGGAGTCTTTTTGACGGGAGCGCCGAGGCGCACCACACAATGGATCGCCGCCGCGTTGCTGGCCGGGCTGAGCCTGACGGTGTGGAGCCACCGCGGGGATTGGAAACGCATCCCCGGCTCGGGTCGAGGAGCCGAGCATCCCGGTCGCCTCGTCGAACAACGCCACGGCCCCGAGGCCTCGGTCGCGGTCGCTGAATTCCCTGAGACCCGGGTGCTCTACATCGATGGCTTTGCCACGACGGCGGAGTCGGCGAGCGGAAAGAGTCCGCTCTTTCATTACATGGAGGCGATGGGACGCCTCCCCATGCGCGCGCATCCCGCGGCCCGCGATGCTCTGGTGATCTGCCTCGGCACCGGACAGACCGCCGATGCCGTGCGCGCGGAGAATCCCGAGCATCTGGTGATCGCCGATCTCAGTGAGGCGGTCTTCGATCTCGCCGGCCACTTCCGATCGAACCACGGCGTGCTCGACGATCCCCGCGTTGAAAAGGTGGTGATGGATGGCCGCGCCTGGCTGCGCCGCTCGGATCGCCGCTACGATGTCATCACGATGGAACCGATGCCGCCTTTTTTCAGCGGATCGAACACACTCTATTCCGTCGGGTTTTATGAGCTGGTCGCCTCGCGTCTCAACGAAGGCGGAATCTTTGCCCAGTGGTTTCCGCTGCACCTGATGACGCCGGAGCAAGCCCGCGCCATCGCGGCGGCCTTCGTCGCGGTCTTTCCCGATGCGGTGATCTGGTTCGACCCGAACAGCACCTACATCGCCGGTCTACCCGATCAGGGCATCCTGCTCGGGCGGCACGGCGGCAAATCGGATGGAATCTGGTGGGAGCCTCTCCGGGAACTGCGGACCGATCCGCGCAATCCCGCTCCTCCCTCGATGATCGATCCAGCGGACCTGCATCGCTTCGTGGCCGGCGCCGAGCCCGTCACCGACGACAACTTGCTCCTGGAATATGGCCCCAACGCCTACGGTGTACCGGATCGCAGCATCGCGGCCACGATCCGGCAGATCCACGAGGAACTCACCAAAGCGGATGCGCCTTAACCGATCCGCGCGACGATCGCATCGCCCATCGCGTTGGTGCCAACCTTTTGCTGGCCTGCGCCGCCGGTGAAAATGTCGCCGGTGCGGTAGCCGTCGTCGATCACCTGCTTCACCGCGCTCTCGATCGCCGCAGCGGCCTCGAGTTCGCCGAAGGAGAAACGCAGCATCATCGCCGCGGAGAGGATCTGGGCGATGGGGTTGGCGATGCCCTTTCCGGCGATGTCGGGAGCGGTGCCGCCGCTCGGCTCGTAAAGGCCGAAGTAGAGGCCGTCGCCCTTGCTTTCACCGAGGCTGGCACTGGAGAGCATGCCGAGCGATCCGGCGATCATCGCCATCTCGTCGCTGAGGATGTCGCCGAAGAGATTCTCGGCGAGCACGACGTCGAATTCACGGGGACGGGCGATCAGCTGCATCGCGGCGTTGTCGACGTAGAGGTGACTGAGCTGGACGTCGGGATATTCCTTCGCCACCTCCTCGACGGTGCGACGCCAGAGCAGGCCGTTTTGCAGCACGTTGGCTTTGTCGATCGAGCAGAGCCGACCCCCGCGCTTCTGGGCTGCGCCGAAGGCAACGCGGGCGATGCGGACGATCTCGCTCTTCTTGTAAACCATCGTGTCGATCGCGGTTTCCTCACCGTCGCGGGTCTCGATCAGCTTCGGCTGGCCGAAATACAGGCCGCCGGTCAGTTCGCGCACACAGAGCACGTCGAAGCCGCCCGCGATGCGGTCTTCCTTCACCGGCGAGGCGTGGGTGAGCGCGGGAAAACAGACGGCCGGGCGCAGGTTCGCGAAGAGACCGAAGTGTTTGCGCAACGGCAACAGGGCGCCGCGCTCGGGCTGGAGATCGGGCGGTAGGGTCTCCCATTTCGGACCACCGACGGAACCGAAGAGGATCGCCTCGGCGGCCTCACAGGCCTTCACCGTGTCCTCGGGCAGCGGATGGCCGACCGCATCGAGGGCGGCACCACCGACGAGTTTTTCGGTGCATTCGAATTGAAGGGAAAATTTTTCGGAGATCCGATCGAGGACCTTGCGGGCCTCTGCCATCACTTCCGGGCCGATGCCGTCACCAGGCAATACGGCGATGGAGTAGGTCTTGCTCATATGGGGCGAGACCAAAGACGCGATCGACCGGGCCGCAACCGAAATTCGGACGCTCTCCGCGGTTCAATCGTAGCGGAGCGGGTCCGGCAAGCCCGCGATCTGCTCCCAGGTGAGCGTGCTGATCCCGGCGCTGCCGAACTCGCCTTCGTGCAGCACCTGACCGGTGGCGGAAATGACCTTGACCTTGATCCCGATCAGGTCATCGGCTTGCACCGATTCACTTCCCTCGTAGAGAACCTGGTCGATGGGGACCGCATCGCTGTCGACGGTGATGCTCGCATTGAAGCGGAGGGGGTCGAGCGGCAGCGATCCGAGGCGCTTCACCCGCGAGTCGGCTCCCCCATAAACCCCCGTCGTGTAAGTCCAGGTCTGGGTGTCCTTGGCTTCGTAAACGACCGCGTCGTCGCGCCAGACGATCGCGTATTCGACGCGGGCGCCGTCCAAACTCGTCCGGGAGAGGTTTCGCAGGGTGACACGGTAAAGATTCTGCTTCGTCTCGAACTTGTAGAACTCGCTGCGATGCGATTCGGATTCCCCGTTCGCCCGGGCGATTGTCAGGTCGATGCGGAAGGTCTCGCCGCCGACCGGCGTCGCAGCCGCAGATCCGGCGGTCGGGGCCTGCTTCATCCAATCCTTGATGAACTGCTGGTCGTCGAGGGAGAGCAGGTTGATCTCCGAGTCGAACTCGCGCCCATCCTGCCGCACGATGTGCATCAGGCGATGATCCGGCGACACGCCGAGCAAACGGGCCGTCATTTTCTGCCCGCGCTTGTCGGTGAACTCGCGGAAGTCCGCGGACTCATCGGCGCGCAGCAGCGGACCCGCCGCAAGGAGGATCAACCAGAAGGATGCGAAGGTGCGGAACATCGCGGGACCATCCTACTCCAGATCCCGCCGGCTTGCCCGAGCGAAAACGCGCGTGCCCCTGCCGACCCCTTTGAGTCAGCCCGGAGTGGCCGGGGAATTCGACCGGGATCGCGTCGAAACGCTTGCGGGATCGACGGGTTTCAGACCATACTCCGCACCATGAACATCCGCCGCATCCCCGCCCTTTATCTGTCCGCGCTCCTCTGGTCGCCGCTCGCCCTGGCCCAACAGCCGACCGAGGACGGGGTGCAACCCGGCATCAACGGCTTCTGGGAAGTCATCACCTCCGGCGGACGTTTCGTCGCCCGCCTCGACCAGATCACCTCCGTCAGCGAGCAGGAATATCTGATCGACGGCGCGGTCCGCGTCTTCGAATGCACCGTCGACACCGACGGAGGCCAGACCGCTCGTTTTTATTACCTCGAGCCCATCACCGACAGTGCCACGGTCACCACCGGCAGCGCCACGATCGACCGGCTCAAGGGCCTCGCCAACCAGGTCACCACCAAGACCGGCATGGGCGATGTCGACACCATCGTCACCAAACACTATCCCGACACCACCCACGCCAAGACCAGCGAATACCGCGTCAAGAACAAGGCCACGATCTCACAGATCTACGATCACGTCCGCAAGGTCTGGGCCGAGGAACGAGGCAAGGGCGGGGAGAACCAGCTCATCATCCGCAACGGCTGAACCCCGCGCAGATTCCGCCCAGGATGAAATATCGCGAGATCCCCCACAGCGACCTGCGGGTCAGCCTGATCGGCCTGGGCACCATGACCTGGGGCGAGCAGAATACCGAGGCCGAAGGTCACGAACAGATGGACTACGCCCTCGGGCAGGGGGTGAATTTTTTCGACACCGCCGAGATGTATCCGGTGCCGCCGCGCGCCGAGACCTGCCACGAGACCGAACGCATCATCGGCACCTGGTTCGCGAGCCGCGGCACCCGTGACCAGGTCATCCTCGCGACCAAAGCCGTCGGTCCCGGACCGCACGTGACCCATGTGCGGGACGGCAACCGCCACGATCGCAAGAATCTGACCGCCGCGCTGGAGGGCAGTCTGCGCCGGCTGCAGACGGATCGGATCGACCTCTATCAACTCCACTGGCCGGACCGTCCCGTGCCGCTCTTTGGAAAAAGGGACTTCACCCCGTCGGCAGCCGGAGAGACCGTGCCGATTGAAGAAACGCTCTCCATCCTGGCCGATTTCATCGCCTCGGGAAAAGTCCGCTACATCGGGCTTTCCAACGAGACGCCCTGGGGCACGATGCGTTTCCTCGAGCTCGCACGCAGCGGCGGCCTGCCGCGCGTCATCACGATCCAGAACTCATACAGCCTGCTGAACCGCACCTTCGACGGCGGCCTCTCCGAGATCTGCCACGAGGAAGGCCTGCGCCTGCTCCCTTATTCGCCGCTGGCCTTTGGCAAATTGTCAGGAAAATACCGGGACGGAGCCAAACCCGCCGGTGCCCGGCTCACCCTCTTCGAGCGCTTCGCCCGCTACAATGGTCCGAACGCGGATGCGGCGATCGAAGAATACGCCCGCATCGCCGAAGAGGCGGGTCTCGACTTCGCCCAAATGAGCCTCGCCTGGATCAACCAGCGCCACCACGTCGCGAGCAATCTGATCGGAGCGACGACGATGGAGCAACTCCGGGCGAACATCGCCAGCGTCGATCTCGATCTCGCGCCCGACCTGCTCGCCGCCATCGACGCCGTACACCTTCGCTGTCCGAATCCCTGTTGCTGACGCGAACAGGTGATCCGGCATCGTTGACAGACCCTCGGGCCAGTGGCCACGATGCGCCATGCCAACGCGACCCACCTCCGTCCGCCATTGGATCCTCGCCGCGACCACGGCGGCGGCCTTTCTCATGTACCTCGACCGCATCTGCATGGCGGCGATCATGAACTCGGCCTCGTTCAAGTCGGACATCCCGCTCGATGCGGTCGCCGATGGCTGGATCAAGGGTGCCTTCTTCGCCGCCTATGCGCTCGGGCAGTTGCCGGCCGGCTATCTCGCGGTCCGCTTCGGGGCCCGTTCGCTGATGTCGATCTACGTGTTGCTCTGGTCCGGCTTCACCGTGCTGACCGGATTCGCCGTCGGTCCCATCTCGTTGCTGCTCGCGAGGATCGGCTGTGGTCTCGCCGAGGCGGGAGCCTATCCGATCAGCAGCGGCCTCCTCGCACGCTGGTCGGAATGGTCGAAACGCGGTTTCACCAGCAGCATGGTTTCCATGGGCGGCCGCATTGGCGGAGCAGTGGCGCCTTGGTTGACGGTGACGGTCATCGCAAGCTTCGGCGACTGGCGTTGGGCGGGATGGATCTATGGAGCAGCCGGGATCGTCTTCGCCCTCTTTTTCTGGCGTGTCTTCCGCGAACGTCCCCAGGATCATCCCGCGGTGAACGAGGCCGAACTCGCCTTGCTCCAATCCGGACGTCCGCCAGAAACCGCGGCGGAGAAGAAGTCCTACGTCTTTCCCTGGCGGCTCGCCCTCACCCATCGCAGCCTCTGGATGAATTCCGGTGCGCAATTTTTCACGAATCTCGGTTGGGCCTTCCTCGGCGTCTCGATCTCGAAATTCCTCATCGAAGCGAAGGGCACCGAGCACGCCCTCGCGGAAAAAATCCACACCGTTTCCCTAGCGATCGGCATCCTCGGACTCGTTGCCGGAGGTTACTTCACCGACGCCTGCCTGCGGAAATGGGGCGTCCGTCTCGGGCGCATCATTCCGCTGGCCGGGTCCCGCTTCATCGCCGCCGGATTCTTCGTGGCGGCCCTCGCCTTTGACAATCCCTGGGTGCTGATGGGCCTCTTCGGCATGGCCGCATTCTCCGCAGACTTCGGGCTGCCGGCACTCTGGGCCGGACTGCAGGAGATGTGCGGCCGCCATACGCCGCCGCTCTTCGGCTGGGCCAACATGTGGGGAAACATGGGAGCCGCCATCGGCATCTGGGTATTGCCTGTCGTGATCAAGGGGCTCGATCAGAACGGTGACTGGAGCGAGGGCCTCATCTTCTGCGCCGTCGCCTTCGTGCTCTCGGGGCTGTTCTTTCTCGGGTTCAATGCCGAGGAGCGGATGGAGTGAGGAGGATGGAGTGCCACGGGCATGTGGAATTCCGTTCTCCTTCAATCCTCGTGTTCCGTGCCCCGAGTCGTGCGTCCCAGCGGCAGGTAGGCGCAGCCCAGTGTGAGGAGGGCGTTGATCGGGTAAAACCACGGGAAAGCGATCTGCGGGCGCGTGTCCGAGAGCCACTGCGTCGCCAGGCCCATGGACTCGAGGAGCCGGGGCAGCTCCGGTCTCAACCAGGCCACCACCAGGATCGACACCACCGTGCCCAGGATGATGCCCCGGAGGCTCTTTTGGCCCGGGAGGATCGCGGCGAGGAGCACCCCGAGGAGCGGTCCATAGGTGTAGGTCACCATACCGAAGGCGAGATCGATCAGGTTCTTGTCCGCCGACTTCGCATGCCCCTGCGCCATCCAGATCGTGAAGGCCGAGAGGAAAATCGCCCACACCAGCACCGCGATGCGCGAGAGCCGCACCATCTCGCCGCTGCGCTCCGCCGATTCGACCCGCTTCCGGCCGAGGATCGCCGAGAGGCTCGTCTGGGAAAGGGCCGCCAGCGTCGAGTCGAGGCTCGAGATCGCCGCAGCAAAGGCCCCCGCGAGGATCAGCCCCGTGATCCCCGGCGGCACCACCGTCGTGATCCACGTGGGGAAGACAAAATTTGAATCCTTCGCGAAGAGCTCCGTCTCCGCCGGAGTCATCCCCTTGATCTGATACCAAGCGAAGAGGCCCGATCCCACCGCCAGCATCACCATCGTGATCACCAGCGAGACACTGCTCCACACCATCGCCTTGCGCGCCTCGTGCGGTGTGCCGCAGCAGAAGATCCGCTGCGCGTTCAGCTGATCCGTGCCGAAGGCCGCGAGATTCTGGAAGGGCATCGCGAAGATCGCCACCCAGAAGGTGTAGTTCAGCATCGCGTTCTCCCACGGCGGGGTGAAATCGAAGATCCGCATCTTGTCCACCGCCACCCCCTCACCTGTCACAAAAGAACGGTTCACCTCCACGATCTCCGACCAGCCGAGCCCGTTCACGAGCCACCCGAGCGCGAGGAGACCGCCGAAGATGAAGATCACGAACTGGATCACATCCGTCCAGATCACCGTGCGCATACCTCCCATCAGCGTCCAGAGCAGGGCGAAGAGACCGATCGCGAGGATGCTCCAGTTCATGTCCCATCCCGTCACCGTTTGCAAGATGAGAGCGGTCACCAGCACCCGCACGCTCTGGCCGAGAATCGTTCCGATCGAAAAGAGCCCCGTCACGAGGCGGCGCACCCCTTCGCCGAGCTGGTTCCCCATGTAGTCGTAGGGGCTGTAGATCTCGCGGCGGTAGTAGAGCGGCACCAGCCAGTAGCCCACGAGAAAGCGGGCGATGATCGAGCCGATCCCCCATTGCAGGTAGGTCCAGTCGCCCTGCGCCGCGTAGACGCCCCCCGGCACGCCGATGAAGGTCAAAGCACTGATCTCCGTCGCGATCATCGAGCCGCTCACCGCCCACCAAGGCATGGTGCGGCCACCGAGGAAAAAGTCTTTCACCGTCGCGGCCTTGCCGGCGAGGCGGTGACCGATCCAGGTCGTCAGGGCCATGTAGAAGGCCACGACGATCCAATCGAGGGCGGTGAAGTGGCTGGCGATTTCGTCGGCAGGCATGTGCGGAGACTACGAACCCGCGGTGCGCTTGTCCAACCCGGATTGAAGATCAATGGACCGGACAGGGTCAGGTCGGCGACCCAACCCTCTTGGGCCACTGAGGTCCCCCGGGGCCAGCGTTTTCCTCACGCCCCCTCCAACGCCACATAGGGATCCTCTCGCAGCACTGCGGTCTTTTTCCCGCTGAGGAGACGCACCCACTCGCGCAGGCAGCCGAGGAAAATGAGGGCGACGGCACTGAGGAAGAAAGAGGTCACCACGACGTTGACGCCGGCATTGAACTTCCGGATGCCCCACTCGCGGATCTGCTCGGCGGTCCCGCCCGCGGCGATCTTGAGGTTGTAGGATTCGACTTCGGCGAGGAAGCCGAGGGTGGGGCTGGCGTCAAAGAGTTTGATGAAACCCGCGCTGAAGGTCGCGGCCATGAGGAAGGCGAGCGGGATCAGGGTCACGGCGAGGTAACGCGTCTTGCCCATCTTGATCAAAACGGTGGTGCCGAGACAGAAGGCGATGACGGCGAGAAGCTGGTTGGCGATGCCAAAGAGCGGCCAGAGGGTATTGATGCCGCCGAGGGGATCAACCGCGCCCTGGTAAAGGAAATACCCCCACGCAGCGACGAGAAGGAAGGAGGCGAAGACGTTCGCCGGCCAACTGCGGGTGTTGCCGAGCGGTTTCCAGACGGCGCCGAGGAAATCCTGGAGGATGAAGCGCCCCACGCGGGTGCCGGCATCGATCGTGGTGAGGATGAAGAGGGCCTCGAACATGATCGCGAAGTGGTACCAGAAGGCCATCCACTGTTCGCCGAAGGCACGCGAGAACATGTGAGCCATGCCCACGGCGAAGGTCGGGGCTCCACCGGTGCGGCCATACATGGTTTTCTCCCCGATGTCGGTGGCGAGTTTGTCCATGCCGGCGGGAGTGACGGGGAAGCCGGCCTGGGTGATCATCGCGGTGACGGCGGGAGCCTGGGCGGGATCGGCCTGGGCAACCTTCGCGGCGGCGGCGTTGATGGCGAAGTATTCACCTGGCTGCAGCGCGCAGGCGGCGATCAGGGCCATGAGGGCGACCAGCATCTCGGTGACCATGGCGCCATAGGCGATGCTGCGGATGGAGTCCTCTCGATCGAGCATCTTCGGCGTGGTGCCTGACGAGATGAGGGCGTGGAATCCGGAGATGGCACCGCAAGCAATCGTGATGAAAACGAAGGGGAAGACGGTGCCGGCGAAGACCAGGCCGCCGCCGTGGATGAAGTTCGTGATCTTCGGCATGTGCAGCTCGGGCGCGACGAAGACGATGGCGACGGCAAGAACACCGACGGTGCCGATCTTCATGAAGGTGCTGAGGTAATCACGCGGGGCGAGCAGCATCCAGACAGGCAGGACGGAGGCGGCGAAGCCGTAGATCATGATGGACCAGGCGATGGTGTTGCCCTTGTAGTCGAAGAAGTGGACGAGATTCCACTCCTCGAGCTTGCCGCCGGCCCAAACGGAGGCGAGCAGGCCGATGATGCCGAAAATCGTGACCGTGCGGACGCTGATCTTGAAGACATGGTGGGCGAAGCCCATGGCGAAGGCCAGGGGGATCGTCATGGCGATGGTGAAGAGGCCCCAGGGGCTCTCGGCGAGAGCCTTGACGACAACCAGGCCAAGGACGGCGAGGAGGATGGTCATGATCGCGAGGATGGAGACCATGGCGATGAAGCCGACGACGGGATTGACCTCCTCCTTGAGCATCTGGCCGACGGATTTTCCGCCGCGGCGGATCGAGGAGAACATGACGATGGCGTCGTGGACTCCACCGCCGAGGGTGGCACCGATGAGGATCCAAAGCATGCCGGGGAGGTAGCCGAACTGGGCGGCGAGGACGGGTCCGACGAGGGGCCCGGGCCCGGCGATGGCGGCGAAGTGGTGGCCGAAGACAACCCATTTGTTGGTGGGGACGAAGTCCTTGCCGTCTTTCTTGGTATGGGCGGGGGTGGCGCGTTCCTTGTCGAGGACGAGGACCTTGGTGACGAGCCACTTGCTGTAAAAGCGGTAGGCGACGGCGAAGCTGCAGAGCCCGGCGACGACGAGCCAGAGGGCGTTGATCGTTTCCCCCCGGTGGAAGGCGGAGACGCCGACGGCGGCGGCACCGAGCACGGAGATACCTACCCAAAGGAGAATGCGAAGCAATCGTTTCATCGTGGCGCGATCCTAGGTCGCGTTTCCCTGCGGCTCAACCCGGAAAAACGGACTCTGGAACCGGATTTCGCCGGGAGTGGTGACGGAATTTTCCAGGGATTCCGATTGAACCAGGCCGCATCTTCGGGGAACAGTTGACCGGAACCAAATCCCTTCCCGACGCTCCGGAAACTTCTTCTTCATGACGCTCTCCATCGCCTTTTTCCTGATACTTGGTCTAGTGGTCATGATCTGGGGGGCCGATTTGCTGGTGCGGGGGGCATCGAGGCTGGCCACCGCCGTCGGGATTTCGCCGCTCGTGGTCGGACTGACCGTGGTCGCCTTCGGCACGAGTGCTCCGGAGCTGGCCGTGAGCATCATGTCCGCGTTCAAGGGCCAGGCCGACCTCGCCCTCGGCAACGTGGTCGGCAGCAACATCTTCAACGTTCTCTTCATCCTCGGGATCTCCGCCCTGATTGTGCCGCTGGTGGTCGCGCAGCAGCTTGTGCGTTTCGACGTCCCGGTGATGATCGGAGTTTCGCTCCTGACCTTGGCGCTGGGCCTGGACGGCAGCATCGGCCGGATTGACGGAGTGATTCTCTTCGCCGGAGGCATCGCCTACACAGCCTTCCAGATCCAGCAGAGCCGCAAGGAGCAGAGCGCCGAAGTGAAGGCGGAATACGAGGCGGAATACGGCGACAAGGGAAAGGGTGGTTTCGTGAAAGACATCGGCCTGATCGCAATCGGGTTGGTCGGTCTGGTTTTCGGCTCGAAGTGGCTCGTTTCCTCAGCCGTGGCGATCGCCCACAGCCTCGGTGTCTCGGAGCTCGTGATCGGGCTCACCATCATCGCGGCGGGAACCTCGATGCCCGAGGTCGCCACCTCCATCGTGGCCGCGATGAAGGGCGAGCGCGACATCGCCGTGGGTAACGTGGTCGGGTCGAACATTTTCAACATCCTCTCCGTCCTCGGCCTCAGCTCGCTGGTGGCGCCGGCAGGCATCAACGTCTCGAAAGCCGCGATCGAGTTCGACCTCCCCGTCATGATCGCGGTGGCCATCGCCTGTTTCCCCATTTTCTTCGACGGGAACCGCATCAGCCGCTTCAACGGTGCCTCCTTTCTCTTTTTCTATGTGGCCTACGTCGTTTACCTGATTCTCTCGGCCACGAACCATGAGGCGCTTGGCACGCTGCGGGCCGCGATGATTTATTTCGTTCTCCCGATCACGACGCTCACCCTGATCGTAATCACGGTCAGGCGGTTGATTTCGAATCGAAGACCCGCCGCCCTCTAACCGGGCCTCCGGGAAGACGAAATGCCCACAAGCTTCAGCGAACTTCGCAAGGCGGGAAACCTGGACCGCATCATCGTCGCGGTGGCGCTGGTGCTGGTGGTGGTCGGCTGTTTCTTCGTGCTCAAACCCTTCCTCTCGGCCCTGCTCTGGGCGGTGATCCTGACCTTTTCGAGTTGGCCGGCCTACCGGGTGCTGCTGGGCTGGGTGCGCGGGCGTCGATCGCTTGCCGCCCTGTTGATGACGCTGGGCATCGCTTTGGTCTTGCTGGTGCCCTCGGTCGTGATCGTGCTGAAGCTTGCGGGCGATGTGAAGGAGTTCGCCAACACCTCGGTGGCTTGGGCTCGGCAAGGTCCGCCTCTCCCGCCGGATTGGGTGGCCCGGGTGCCCTGGATCGGTGAGGAGCTCGGCGCGAAGTGGCGGGAGTATGCGGCCGACACCCGCCAACTCCTGACCGCTTTGGAACCCTACATCGAGCCTCTCACCGCGTGGATCCTGGTGATCGGCAAGGCTCTCGGCCAAGGGATCCTCGAACTCGCCCTGAGCCTCTTTTTCGCTTTCTTCTTCTTCCGCGACGGAGCCCGGCTCGGCGACTGGATCCTCGCGATCGCCAAACGACTCGCCGATGAGCGGGGCGACTACCTGCTGCGCGAGATCGCCGGCGGCACGATCCGCGGGGTGGTTTACGGCATCCTCGGGACGGCGATGGTGCAGGGCCTCTTCGCGGTGATCGGCTTCTCGATCGCCGGAGTGCCGGCGGCCGTCCTGCTGGGTCTGGTCACCTTTTTCCTTTCACCCATCCCGATGGGGCCGCCCCTGATCTGGATCCCGGCAACGATCTGGGTTTTTCAGAACGGCAGCGTGGGCATGGGCGTCTTCCTGCTGCTCTGGGGATTCCTCGTGATCAGCTCGATCGACAACCTGATCCGGCCGCTCATCATCAGCCAAGGCAACAAGATGCCCTTCATCCTGATCTTCATGGGCGTGGTCGGCGGCGGCTTCGCCTTCGGATTGATCGGCATCTTCCTCGGGCCCACCCTGCTCGCGGTGAGCTACCGTCTCGTGGAGGAATGGCTCGAACTCCGCAAGAAACCGCTCGTGCTGACTCCGGAGGAGGCGGTGGCGGAGGAGTCACCCCCGCTCACTCCCGAGACTCCTTGATCCGGGACTCGTTCGCCTCGCTCTCGTGAATGATCTCGAGGGCGTGCTCGACCTCCTCGACCGGGAGGGGCACGTGGGCTTTGCGGAAGAAAGCACGAAAAGGGAACAGAATGACGAAGAAGATCCCGCCAAGCAGCATCTCATAGACCCTCACGGGCATCATGAGCACGGCATTGACCGGCTTCATGACCCGGCGCAGTCCGGCGTTCTTCGAATACCAGATCGTCAGGCCGATGATCAGGACAATGCCGATGAATTTCTCCGTCGTGTGGATGTCGTAGTGCGTGACCAACTCGAAGACAAGCAGCAGCCCGACGAATCCGATCAGGAGGAAGGCGGTGTGCTCGAGGATGGGGAACTTCTCGATCAGCTTGATGCAATGCCCGGCGACAAAACGCAGCGCGAGGATGCCGATGAAGACGCCAGTGCAAACGACCCAGAACTCGTCGCTCAGCGCCACGGCGGCGACCACGTTGTCGACACCGAGGCTCAGGTCCATCAGCTCGATCGAGGCGACTGTGCCCCAAAAACCGCGCTGCATGCCGTGACCGACCGCGGCGACGGCATCGCCGGCTTTTTCAGCCTCCTGGGCAGCCTGATGATGTCGCAACTTCGCGAAATGTTGGGCCATCAGGTGGATCAGATAGGCGGCGCCCAGCAGCTTCAGCCAGGGATTCTCGATGATGTACTGCGCCAGCAGCAAGGCGAGACCGCGGAAGACGTAGGCGCCGATGATGCCGACACGCAGCGCCCAATATTTTTGTTTCCCCGGCAGGTGGGATGCCATCGCGGCGATGGCGAGGGCGTTGTCTACCGAGAGGAGGCCTTCAATGATGATCAGCGACAGGATCACCGGCAGGGCCTCGAGAAAATGGTCGATCAAGTCCGGCGGAAGGATCTCGGCTAGCATGGGAAAACGGTTGCGAGCTTCGCGCAGGCCCCGCGCCATGCAAGCGGGACTTGGCTTATCGAAAAGCCGGGATATTCATAGGTGCCCGGAGACGTAACCGAGACGTTCCCGCGCTTCCCATCGCACCCAAATGCCTCAGGTCGAAACACTCATCATCGGTGGCGGACTCGCCGGTCTCGCCGCCGCGGTCCATCTCCAGCAAAAAGGCCGTCCCTTCGCCCTGCTTGAAGCCTCGGATCAACTCGGAGGGCGCGTCCGGACGGACCGGGTTGACGGCTTCCTGCTTGACCGCGGCTTCCAGGTCTACATCGACTCCTATCCGACGGCGCGAAAGCTTTTCGATCACGGCCGCCTGGGACTGAGGTCCTTCGACCCCGGCGCGCTCGTTTGGAAACGGGGCAAGGTCCATCGTTTGATGGATGTCTTCCGCCGTCCGGGCCATCTTTTCGAAACTGCGCTGGCTCCGGTCGGAACGATGGTCGACAAGCTCCGTGTCGGCCGTCTCCGCGCCCGCCTGCTCCGCAAATCGGTCGACGACATCTGGACCACACCCGAGTCGACCGCCTACGACCTGCTGCGCGACGAAGGTTTCTCCGCGGCGATGATCGACGAGTTTTTCGGCGGTTTTTACGGGGGGATCTTCCTTGAGGACAGTCTCGTCACCTCGAGCCGGATGTTCGAATTCACCTTTTCGATGTTTTCGCGGGGGCTTGCCACCCTCCCCGCCGACGGCATGCAGGCCCTGCCAACCCAGCTCGCCGCGCATCTGCCCGCCGACTCGATCCACCTCGAAACCGCCGCCACCGCGATCGAGGGCAATCAGGTGCACTCGACCCGGGGCGACTGGCAGGCGGACCACATCATCCTAGCCGTCGATGCCAGTGCCGCCCACCGGATCTTCCCGAGCCATTACCATCCGATCTGGCGCAGCACGACCTGCCTCTACTACAGCGCGCCGCGGGCTCCTTATGCAGACCGGCTCATCATGTTGCGCGGCGATCTCGGCGGGCTGATCCATCACCTCGCGGTCCTTTCGAACGTCCAACCGAGCTACGCCCCCGCCGGTCGCGCCCTCGTTTCCGTGACCCTGATTGAAGGCCACATTCCCGACGAGGACCTCGCTGGTCAGGTCAGTGAAGAGCTCCGCGATTGGTTCGGACCTGTCACGCGGGATTGGGAGCTTTTGCGCTGCGAGCAAATCCGTCAAGCCTTGCCGGTGGACGCCCCCGGCCATCAGGTCGACCTGCCCCGGAAAGGACCGGTGACCATCTGCGGCGATCATACCCTCAGCGCCTCCATTGAGGGCGCCGTGCTCTCTGGAATCCGCGCCGCGAGCGATCCATCCGAATTTTCAACTTGAAATTTATGAAAAACGTGGAAAATATGGTTCCATGAGCCGTAGTATCCGCGGATTCTCTCTCCTCGAAGTTTTGGTCACCGTCACGGTGGTAGGCACCCTCGCGTTCCTTGCGACCGTCACGGTCTCCAATGTGACGAGTTCCACGCAGGAGCAGAAACTGAACTCCGACGTCGAAACGCTCAATCGCAGCGTGGCCGCCTTCGTCGCCGCCGGGGGCAAACTTTCCGAGGTCTCCAGCGCGGACGAGGTTCTCACCGCCCTCAAGCAGGAGATGGAAAACGCGTCCCGGGTCCCCGGATTCGGGGGCGCCAAGATCGACGACCGGGTCACTTTTGAATACCAGAGTGAAAGCGAAGCGAACCGCGGCGGTCTCCGGGCCTACTGGGACGGCGACCGGCAACGTTTTGTCCTCGCTTCCTCCGGGAAAGGCGGCGGTATCAAAGGGCTTGGGTTGAGCAACACTCCTTCGGTGGCAAAGGATTCGAAGGTCAAGGCGGCGAAAGCCTCCATGCTCTATTCCGAAGAGGGCTCGTGGATCTGGGACTATGCCGAAGGGGCTCCCACCGCCCCTCCCAAGCCGATCGATGTCACCCTCGGCGACACGCCGGATACGACGCCTGTCATTCCCTCGACGCCTTCCACCCCGCCCTCTTCCTCCCTCACCCCGCTCACGCCGCCGACCTATTCGCTGGCCACGGGTTCGTATCCGATCAGTTCGTTCAATCTTCCGCTGACCCTCTCCAATCCGAATCCTCCGGGAACGTCGGAGATCTACTACTCCGTCGACTACGGCAACTGGAACCTCTACAGCGGGCCGCTGACAGTGCCCCCGGGTACGGTTGTCGCAGCGCAAGCGATCGCTCTGGACGACTCTTATCAGAATAGCTCGCGCCTGGACCAGACCTATTCAGCCCTTCCGGCCGGTCTCATCCCACCCGTGATCTCGCCGAGCAGTCCCCTGTTTGGACTGTTCTCCAACCGTCTCCTCACGGTCACCATCACCGACCTCAATCCCGGTGGCATTTCCAAGATCCAGTATCGGGTCGGTGGCGACCCGTGGCAGGACTACACCGCGCCCTTCTCATTGACCCGCGACGGTTATCCCTCCGGTGCGATGGTTGAGGCCCGCTCGGTTCCGACCGATCCCTACTACCTCGCCAGCACGGCCACACTCCGCACCCTCGGAGTCGAGGCCCCCAACGTGGCCGGAACCTCCCTCGGCAACTTCTCCGATCCGAGTGGCGACTCGAACATGCTGACGAACATCACCTCGGGCGGCTCGTCGAGCTACTTCGAGTGGGGACGCGATTACCTTGTTTCCGGGGAGAACATGAGTGCGGATGAAGAGGCGCGACTCAAGAAGAGCACCATGGACTTCGCCGGGAACAGCTTCACGGCCTCGACCAACGGTGAAAGCTTCGAAGTCGGATCCCTCACCTATTACAACGGCACCATCGTGTCCAACACCGGGGCAAAGTCGATCAAGTTCTCCACCAACGTCGCCCTCAACGTGAACGGCTACAAGGCGGACACCACCTTCACCTTCGATTTCGACCTGATCAACACGGTCAACCTGCTCGATCCCAACGACAAGTGGGCCGACGCCGACTATGTCAAACTCCGCAACTCCGTCGCCAGCGAAACCCTGGACTTCAACGGAGTCCTCTTCAAACTCCAGCTCGAGTTCGGCGAGACGACTCCCCAAGGCATCTCGCTCTTCGACGAGTTCCACGTGTTGGAAGGAAAGACCGCCACCACCAAGGTCTACGGCACCCTCGTTGAGGTCGGCACGGTGGATTTCAATCTCTGACCCGGACGCTTGCGCCAGCCCGAGGGCATGCCAAACTCCCGGATGCCCCCCGGCTGGAAGCCTGAAATCGTCGCCCTCACGGAACGGCCCGCCGCCCGCGCCGGCAAGATCGATGCCTCATTTTTTCCTCCTGTCTCCGAGGAGACCATCGCCGCTTGGGAGGCACCCAATGGAGGCGTCATTCCCGGCGAACTCCGTTCCTATCTGCTCACCTCGGACGGGCTCGAAGCCGCCCGCGGCGAACTCTGGCCCATCCTGCCATTCCGCCAGTGGGAGTGGATCGACCTGCCCTGCGCCTCAGCCCATCCCTGGATCCGCTTCGGTGAGGGGCGCGCGCATCTCTACCTGATCTCGCTCGGCCACAGCCCGTCCATCTACCGACACGAACGCTTCGGCGATGATCTGGAGTTTTTCGCGAAGAGCTTCCGCGCCTATCTCGAAAAGGTCTTCGCGGGTGAAAGCTGAAAACTTCTGGCGCTTCCGGCCGGCATTTGCCACCATCCGGAATCCCATGAAACGCCCCCATTTCCTCCTCGCCCTGGCCCTGCTGCTCGGCAGCTGCGAGCGCGCTCCCGAAGGCCCCGCGAAGCCCGAAGTCGCCCTCGTCATGAAGTCGCTCGCCAACGAGTTCTTCAAGACCATGGCCGAAGGAGCCGAAGCCTGGCAAGCGCAGCACTCGGAACGCTGCGAACTCATCGTCAACGGCACCCGCAATGAAACCGACCTCGCCCAGCAGGTCGCCCTCGTCGAGCAGATGATCGCCCGCGGCGTCGACGCCATCGTGATCGCCCCGGCCGACTCCAAAGCGCTCGTGCCCGTGCTGAAGCGTGCCCGCGACGCCGGCATCGTCGTGGTCAACATCGACAACCGCCTCGACGCCGAGGTGCTCGCGCAGACCGGCATCACCATCCCCTTCGTCGGTCCCGATAACCGCGAAGGAGCCCGCCTCGTCGGCGTCGAACTCGCCAAAACCCTGCCCGCCGGCGCCCCCGTCGCCATCCTCGAGGGCGTGCCCACCGCCTACAACGCCCAGCAACGCCGTGCCGGATTCGAGGATGCCATGCAGTCTGCCGGGGCCAAGGTCGTCGCCGTCCAGAGCGCCTCGTGGGAGATGGAACGAGCCAACGCCGTGACCAGTTCGCTCCTCATCGCCCACCCCGACCTCGCCGCCATTCTCGCCAGCAACGACAGCATGGCCCTCGGCGCCGCCGCCGCCGTCCAAGCCGCCGGCAAGACCGGAAAAATCCAGATCGTGGGTTTTGATAACCTCAAGGCCGTGCAGGAACTGATCCGCGAAGGCCGCATCCTCGCCACCGCCGATCAGCATGGAGACCAACTCGCCGTCTACGGCATCGAGGCCGCGCTGCAGATCCTTGAGGGAGGTGAAGCCCCGGCCGAAAAGAAAACGCCCGTCGACCTCGTGACGAAAGGGAACCTGCCATGACGCAAACCACGCGAGCCCGTCCGGTCGAGTCCCTTGCCCTCGTCGGCGTGCTCGCCGGGCTCGTGCTGGTCTTTTCCCTCAGCGGCAAAAACTTCTTCAGCGTCGCGACCCTCAATCAGATCGCGAACCAGGTGCCCGCTCTCACCGTTCTCGCCGTCGGCATGACCTTTGTCATCCTCACCGGCGGCATCGATCTCTCGGTCGGTTCGGTGATGGCTTTTTCGGGATCCATTCTCGGCCTCGCCATGGTTGATGCGAAGTTCCCGCTCCTCGCCGCGCTGCCGTTTGCCATGCTCACCGGTGCCGCCTGCGGCTGGGTCAATGGCTTCGTCTCGGTCCGCTTCCGCGTCGCCAGCTTCATCGTCACTCTCGGCATGATGCAGATCGCCCGCGGACTCGCCTACCTCGCCACCGATTCGGAGACACGCTACATCGGCGAGTCCGTCGTCTCGCTCGGCGCGCCCCTGCCCGGGCTCGGCCTTTCCCCCGCGATCCTCTTCGCCATCATCCTCGTGATCGCGGGCCAAATTCTGCTGCGTCACACCGTCTTCGGCCGCCGGGTCCTCGTCATCGGAGCCAACGAGGAAGCCGCCACTTTCTCCGGCATCCTCACCCAACCGATCCGCATTGCCGTCTTCGTCATCGCCGGAGCCCTCGCCGGACTCGCCGCAGCCTTTGACTGTGCCAAGCTCGGCTCCGTCGATCCCAATGCCGGAGACGGCATCGAACTCTCCGCCATCGCCGCCGTCGTCGTCGGTGGCACCAGCCTGATGGGGGGACGCGGCTCCGTTATCGGAAGTTTCCTCGGGGTCCTCATCATTGCCACCCTTGGCACCGGTCTCGCCAACCTCGGCGCCTCCGATCCGGTCAAACTCCTCATCACCGGCCTCGTCATCGTCCTCGCCGCGGTTGCGGATGTGTGGCGGGGGAGAACATAACCGAATCCCGACAGATTCAGCCCTCCATGACGGCGAGAGCAGCAAGAAACTGGGTGGGAGTGTAGACGGGAATCTTCGCCAACGCGAAGTCATCGACATTTCGCGTGACAATGCACTCCGCCCCCGCCTGCACCGCCGCTTCATGCAGTACCGCATCCTCGAAGTCCGGCATTCCGAGGCCGATGGCGGAACCTAGCACCGCCTGATTCACCGGAGCGACGCCGAAGATGGAAAAGAGCTGTGAAATCTGCATCAGCGCGTCCTCATGCCCGATGTGACGCTCGGCGATGTAATGAATGGTCGTCACCGTGGTGGCGGAGAGAAGCCCGGCGCATTTGGAAGTCTCGATCGCCGCCAAAACGGCAGCCGAATCATTGAGGTGGGGCTCACGCCCCAGCATCACATCGAGGACCACGTTCGTATCGACCAGCGCGATCACGACGAGTGCTTTCGTTCGAGGTGATCCACATAAGCTTCCCGGTCTTCATCGGCCCCTTTGAGACATCCCACCAATGAAGCCGTTACCGGGGGTAGGCCTTCCCCACCTCCAGAGGTTCCCGCTGTCGCAAAAACACGGAAGTAATCGCTGACCAGCTTCGAAACGGAGGTCTTCCGCACCTCAGCCTCCCGCTTAGCTGCTTCAATCAGAAGATCCGGGACATGAAGGGTGAGTTTCGCCATGACGTATCATTCTACCAAATTCCCACGTCACCGCAATGACAACTCTTGTCCCCGAAATCCCGCCCTTGGCACCGCCAGATTTTCACCTCATCCTTCTTAACCCCAACCCTCTTCGCTCATGCACCGAACCCTGTCGTTAACGAAACTCTTTGGTCTTCTCGCCCTCGCTTTCCTCATCCCCGTCCGTTCCCAAGCCGAAACCAAGGCGCCGGTGAAGATGATCTTCGACACCGACATGGGCAACGACATCGACGATGCCATGGCCCTCGCCATGATCCACCAACTCGCGCGGCGCTGCGCGGTCGAGCTGCTCGCGGTGACCTCGACGAAAGACCATCCCAAGTCAGTCGCCTACATCGACGCGCTCAACACCTGGTATGGCTTCCCCGAGATTCCGCTCGGCGCGGTCCGCGATGGGGCCGCGAAGGAAGAGGGCAAATACAACGGCCAGGTCGATCGCAAGGGACCTGACGGCAAACCCTACTTCCTTCACGACCTCGACGGCACAAAGGCGCCCGAAGCCGTCTCGCTGATCCGCAAGACGCTCGCGGCCCAGCCTGACGGTTCGGTCATGCTGGTGCAGGTCGGATTTTTCACGAACTTCGCCCGGCTGCTTGATTCGAAAGCCGATGAGCATTCGCCACTCGACGGTCCGGCCCTCATCAAATCCAAGGTCAAGGAACTCGTCATCATGGCGGGGGCCTTCCAGACGATCCGTTACAACACGAAACACATCGAATACAACGTCAAGCTCGACATCCCCTCGGCCAAACGCATCGCCGCCGACTGGCCGACACCGGTCGTCTGGAGCGGTTACGAGATCGGCATTGCCGCGGCCTATCCTTGGCAGAGCATCATGGAGGACTACAACTACTCCGAGCCGCACCTGATCAAGGACAGCTACCTCGCCTACGTGCCCGAGCAACCCCACGACCGCCCTACGTGGGACCTGACCGCCGCCCTCTACGCGATCCATCCCGACCGCGGCTACTTCGATCTTTCACCGTTGGGCCACGTCAAGGTCGACGACGAAGGCCGCACCGACTTCACTGAAAAGAAGGACGGCAACGACCGCTACCTGATCATGGACGAAGTCCAAACCGAGAAAGTGCGCGAAGCGTTTGTGCAACTCTGCAGCGAGCCGCCGGCCGGCGGTCGCTAATCAAAGGATTCCTGGTTCGGAAACCAAGCACAAGGAACCAGGCACCAAGAACGGCGGGCTTTGCCCGCCTTACATCACCATCCCGCCATCGACGGTCAGGACCTGACCGGTGATGTAGCGTGCTTCCCTGCCGGCGAGGAACAGCACCGCGTTCGCGATGTCCTCGACCTCGCCGAAGGTGCCGAGCGGGATCGTTTTCTTGATGCCTTCCTGCATCTCCGGAGTCAGCTCATCGGTCATGTCGGTGACGATGAACCCCGGGGCGATCGCGTTGACGCAGACCTTGCGGCCGGCAAACTCCTTGGCCAGCGCCTTGGTGAATCCGATCAGGCCCGCCTTGCTCGCAGCGTAGTTGCACTGGCCCGCGTTGCCCATCAGGCCAATGACGGAGCTGATGTTGATGATGCGCGCGTCCTCCGCCTTCAGCAGGGTACGCTGGAAAGCCTTCACCGCGTTGAAGGCGCCTTTCAGATTCGTGTCGAGCACGGTGTCCCAGTCGTCTTCGCTCATGCGCAGGGCCAGTCCGTCACGGGTGACGCCCGCATTGTTGATCAGGATGCTGACCGTACCGAGATCGGCGGCGACCTGCTTGCCGAACTCGACGGTGGCGTCGTGGTTGGCGATATCGACGGCGTAACCCTTGGCCATGCCAGGGCCCATCGCGCTGAGTTCGGTGGCCGCCGCGTTGGAATTCGCTTCGGTCCGGCTCGCGATCGCGACCTTGGCCCCGCGGGCCACGAAGGCTTTGGCGATTTCCTTCCCGATGCCGCGGCCGGCACCGGTCACGACGACGACTTTGTCCTGAAACTGGCTCATCGCCCGTGGTTCGCACAGGGCGGCGGAGGGTGCAACGGTAAAAATTCGAAACCCGGGCGGCTGGCGCGTCGCTTTTCCCGAGTGCGCCGTTGCCATCGGCGAACCATCTCGCCAGAATGGGCGGGTCATGATTCGCCTTTTGCTCCTCTCGGTCTTTGTCGCGCTCGCATCGCAGGCCGCCGAACGCCCCGACCTCGTCATCTTCCTCTCCGACGATCACACCTGGCGCGATTCCTCGGTCTATGGATCGCCGGACATCAAGACTCCGAACATGGACCGTCTCGCCGCCGCCGGGATGACCTTCGACCGGGCCTACGTCGCCTCGCCCTCCTGCGCGCCGAGCCGGGCCGCGCTGCTGACCGGGCTCTGGCCGGCGCGGAACGGGTCAGAGGCGAATCATTCCCGGCCGCGGGCCGATCTGAAAAAGCTGCCCGCCTACCTGCAGGAACTCGGCTACGAGGTGGTCTCTTTTGGCAAGGTGGGCCACTACAAACAGACGCCGGAATACGGCTTCGATCTCGCGAAGCATTTCAACTACCACGAGGACATCGCCATCCCCGAGGCGGTGAAATGGCTCCGCGAACGGAAAAGCGAAAAGCCGCTCTGCCTTTTTGTCGGATCGAATTGGCCCCACGTGCCCTGGCCGGAGGATCCCGAGGGCGTCGATTCGGAGAAGCTGGTGGTTCCTCCGCACCACGTCGACAATCCCACGACACGCGCCTGGCGCGCGAAGTATGTCGCGGCAATCGGGAATCTCGACCGCGATCTCGGAATCGTCTACGACACCGCCCGCGAAGTGCTCGGCGAGGATACTTTCTTTCTCCACACCAGCGACCATGGCGCGCAATGGCCGAACGGGAAATGGACCCTCTACGATGACGGCATCCGCACGCCGCTAATCGTGAGTTGGCCGGGGCGGATCGCGGCGAAACAACGCACCGACGCGATGGTCTCGTGGATCGACATTCTCCCAACGCTCGTCGAGGCCGCCGGAGGTGAGTCGCCCGACGGTATCGACGGCCGCTCTTTCCTGCCGGTGCTGGAGGGCAAGGTGGCGAAACATCGCAAGCTGATCTTCACGACCCACAGCGGCGACGGGAATTTCAACGTCTATCCGATGCGCGGGGTCGTCGATGAGTCGGGAGACAAATACCTCCGCAACCTGCATCCCGAGTTTCGATTTCTCTCCCACGTCACGAAGAACACGGGCGACAGCGGCTACTGGGACAGTTGGCTCGAGAGTGCGGTCTCGGATGCGAAGGCCCGTGAGATCGTCAAAGCCTACCAGGTACGTCCCGCGGCGGAACTCTATCAAACCGCCCAAGATCCTTGGGAGCGCGTCAACCTCGCCGAAGACCCCCACCACGGCGAGCGGCTCGACCGGCTTTCCGCCAAGCTCGACGGGTGGATGGCCGAGACGAGAGATCCGCAGACCGTGTTCGGGGAACCGGTGCGCGTCTCGGAAACGAAACGGCCGAACGTGGTGATGGTCTTCGTCGACGACATGGGCTGGGGCGACCTTTCCTGTTTCGGAAACACGGAGATTCAAACCGAAGCGATCGACCAGCTCGCCGCCGAGGGCACCCGGTTCACCCGCTTCTACGTGAACGCCCCGATCTGCTCGCCCTCGCGCACCGCCCTCACCACGGGACAGTACCCGCAGCGTTGGAAGATCACGTCCTTCCTCAACAACCGGCTGAACAATCACGAGCGCGGCGTGGCCCAGTGGCTCGATCCGGCGGCTCCGGTGCTGGCGCGCGAGCTGCGCCAGTCCGGCTATGCCACGGGGCATTTCGGCAAATGGCACATGGGCGGACAGCGCGACGTGGCCAATGCTCCGGCCATTGCCGACTACGGCTTCGACCGCAGCTTGACCAACTTCGAAGGCATGGGCGCGAAGCTGCTGCCGCTCACCGTGACCCCGCAGCAACCGGAGCTCAAAAAAATCTGGGCCGACGCGGTCAATCTCGGCGATCCCGTCACCTGGACGATGCGCTCGGAGATCACCGGTGGATTTGTCAGGGAGACGATCCACTTCATCGACCGCGCCGTTGCGACGGGGCAGCCCTTTTACGTGAACGTCTGGCCGGATGATCCGCATGGCCCGTGGTTCCCCTCGCTCAAAAAGTGGTCGGACGACAAACGCGCCCGTTACCTCGGCGTCGTCGATGAGATGGATGAACAGCTCGCTCCGCTCTTCGAGCGCATCCGCAAGGATCCCGCCTTGCGCGATAACACCCTGATCGTCTTTTGCTCCGACAACGGCCCCGAAACGGGAGCGGGCAGTGCGGGAGGCCTGCGGGGAGGAAAGACCTGGCTCTTTGAAGGCGGGATCCGCTCGCCGCTGATCGTGTGGGGGCCGGGGCTGATGGCGGCGGGCAGCGCTGGCACGACCAACGACGAATCGGTCTTTTGCGCCCTCGATCTGAACCGTTCGATCTACACCCTGACAAACACCCCTCTTCCCGAAGGCGTGACGCTCGACGGCGAGGATCTCGCCGAGACGATTCTCGGATCCTCCGTCGAAGGCAGGAAATCACCGATCTTCTACCGCCGCCCGCCGGATCGTCCCGGCTTCAGCCAGGGTTTCGAGGATCAGGACAACCCCGACCTCGCTGCAATCGAAGGGAACTGGAAATTTCTCGTTAATCTCGATGGTGGCGATGCCCAGCTCTACGACCTCGCGAGCGATCCCGCGGAGTCCAAAAACCTCGCCACGGTTCGGACAGAGGTCACGGAGCGCCTCCGCAAATCCGTGATTTCCTGGAATGCCACCCTGCCCAAAGATGGGAGCGATCCGGCCTTCGATCCCGGCCCGCTCCCCAAGGGCCCCAGAGACGGGAAAGAGAAAGGAAACGTCGGTAAAAAATCCAAGGCTCCATGAAAAAAATTGCCGTTCTCGTCATTTCCGTTTTCACCTCACTTGGTGCCGCCGAGCGCCCCAACCTCGTCCTTGTCGTTTCCGACGACCTCGGCTACGGCGATCTGGCCTGCTACGGCGCGAAGGATGTGCAGACACCACAGCTCGACCGCTTCGCGAGCGAGGGATTGCGCTTCACCGCCTGCTACGCGGCCCATGCCAACTGTTCGCCGTCGCGCACCGCCTTGATGACCGGTCGCACGCCGACCCAGGTCGGGGTTCGCAACTGGATCCCGGAAGAATCGCCCGTCCACCTGCCCCGCACCGAAATCACCATCGCCACGCTGCTCCGCAACGCCGGCTACACGACCTGCCTATCGGGCAAATGGCACCTCAACGGAGCGTTCAACCAGGCCTCGCAACCGCAACCGAACGACCACGGTTTCGACCACTGGTTTGCCACCCAGAACAACGCCCATCCCAATCACCGGAATCCCGTGAACTTCGTCCGCAACGGCACGGAGGCCGGATCTCTCGAGGGCTACGCCGCGCACCTCGTCGCCGACGAGGCGGTCCGCTGGCTGGGGGTTCGCGATGAGTCGAAACCTTTTTTCCTCTACGTCGCCTTCCATGAACCGCACGAGCCCATCGCCAGCGATCCGAAGTATGCCGCGCTTTATCCGCACGACGATCCCGCCTACAGCGCCCATCACGGCAACCTCACGCAGATGGATGACGCCTTCGGCCGGATCATGAAGGCGCTCGATGAAAAAGGGCTGCGCGAGAACACGGTCGTCTTTTTCACGAGCGACAACGGCCCCGCCATTACCGTCCAGCATCCCCACGGCTCGGCCGGGCCGCTCCGCGACAAGAAAGGGTCGCTCTGGGAGGGCGGCATCCGCGTGCCCGGCATCCTGCGCTGGCCTGACAGGGTCAAACCCGGCAGCACCAGCGACGTCGCGGTCAGCGGCGTCGATTTCCTTCCCACCGCCTGCGGCATCGCCGGGATCGAAGCCCCCCAGGACCGGGCTCTCGATGGAACGAGCTGGCTGCCCCTGATCGAAGGACGCCAGCTCGAGCGCACCACACCGCTTTACTGGCATTTCAACCGGGCCTATGGCGATCCCAAGATCGCGATGCGCGTCGGCGATTGGAAGATCCTCGCCAGTCTCGACAAGGTGCCGGCCCGCGGCAACGACCTCACCGAGGAAGACGAACGCGAGTTCAAGGCGGCCATGCCGGAGCGTTACTTCCTCTACGATCTCGCCAAGGACATCGCCGAGACCACCGACCTCGCCGGGAGCGAACCGGAAAAACTGGCGGAACTGAAAGCTCTGCTCGACGCGGAATACCTCGAAGTGCGCGACGCCTCGCCGACCTGGCCGGCGTGGAAGTTCACCGGGGCCGAAGGCAAAAAGATTGTCTGGCCCGACTACGCGAAACCGAAAGGCAAAGGCAAGGCCACGGGGAAAACGAAGGAGGAGAAACCATGACTCCCGCCCTTTTCTCCATCAGCTACGCCGGATTCTGGGGACAATCCGTACTCGGCCTGCACGACTTCATCCGCCACGCGGGGAATCTCGGTTACCCGGCGGTGATGATCGCGGGGAAACGACCCCACCTTTCCCCGCTCGACACAAAACCCGAGGTCATCGCCGCCCTGCGGGAAACCCTTACCTCCGCACAGGTCCGCTGCGAGGTGATCGCCGCCTACACCAATTTCGTCCAGCCCACCGGAGTCGGCGGCGAGGTCCCGCATCTGGAAATGCAAATCAGCTATGTCGAAAGCCTCGCCGGGATCGCCCACGAGCTGGGCGCGGACATCGTCCGCGTTTTCACGGCCTACGAGGCTGAAGGGCAGGACTTGCAAACGCAGTGGAACCGCTGCGTCGCCGCGATCCGCGAGATCTGCGACCGCGTCTCCGGCAACGGTGTAACGATCGCGATCCAGAATCACCATGACCTCGGACTTCACACCGAGGCCCTGATCGAGATGCTCCACGACATCGACCGCCCGAACTGCAAACTCGGTTTCGATGCCTGGTCGCCCGCCCTGCGTGGCGAAAACCTCTTCGAGGCTGCCAAACTCGCCGCACCCCATAGCGTCCTGACGACCAATGCCGACTACGTGAAAGTGCCGCGGCATCGTTATCGCCCCGAGCTGGTGAACTACGAAAGGCAGGAGCCCGACTGGGTCCGCGCCGTGCCCTTCGGCTCCGGCTTCATCGACTATGCGGCCTTTTTCCAAGGACTGGCCCAGGGCGGCTTCGACGGGATCGCGACTTATGAAATGTGCTCGCCTCTGCGCGGCGGAGGCGGACTGGAAAACCTCGATGCCTGTGCGCGCGGGTATTTGGAGTGGATGCACGGATTCGTGGGGGCTTGATCCGTCCCCCATCCCGTGCGAGGTCTGGCCCTCATTTGGACTCTCCTCCCGCCACTCCCCCCACCCGCGAAGCCCCCTGGCACGCCGGTCTTCGCGCCGCCCGGGCCAATCTCGTGCCCGGACTCTTTGTGCAGGCCCTCATGATCGGGACGGTGCTGGCCTACTACCACCTGCCCGCGACCCGGGAAATTTTCGACACCCTCGGCGCATGGAAATCGCGCTGGGGTTACGCCTATTCATCGCTCTCGGCGATCATCGCTGGAGCGGTCATCCCCGAGCTGCTGCGAATCCTCGTTTTCCAGAAGGGTCGCCCGGATCGCCGCAATCTGGGCAATCTCCTCTTCGCCGCGGTGTTCTGGGGCTATAGCGGCATTCAGGTCGACGCACTCTATCGGCTCCAGGCTTTCGTCTTCGGCAGCGAGGCTGACCTCGCGACCGTGGTGAAAAAAGTGCTCGTCGACCAGTTGCTCTACTGCCCGCTACTGGCCGCGCCGCTCTCGGTGATCGCCTACGACTGGCGCGCCCACGGTTTCCGCCGCGAGGCGCTGCCGGGCTTTTTCACCCTGGGTTTTTACCGCGAATCGATCCTGCCGACCCTCTTCGCGAACTGGGGCGTCTGGATCCCCATCGTCGCGGCGCTTTATTCGCTCCCTTCGCTGCTGCAGATCCCGCTCTTTTCGCTGGCTCTCTCGCTCTGGGTGATCCTTTTCACCTGGATGAGCGAGCAGCGCGCCTCGTCAGCCGGAAGGGAATCCTGACAAATTATTTCATCCCTGTCGAAATTGCTGGCGAGACTGCGCACGTATTTCACCTGAGCCTCCGTCTCGAGACAGCATTTCCGACGAGCGCGGATCCACCCGACGGGACCGGTTCCTCTGGGAATGAATCCGGTTCGCGCGCCTCGTGGTGGTGATCCATGATCCCGAGAAAGCGCTCGGTCTGGTCATTCGTCGGCACGCCCTAGTCGGGCACGTGGATGTGGTAATAGGCGAACCGCGACGGCACGTCGTGGCGGTTGTCGAATTCGCAGCAGTTCACGACGGAGCGAATTTTCTTCTGCCCGTAAATCTCGAAGACATCGGGATCCGGCCACCACGAAGCGGCGATGACGTCTTCGACGATCCAGGTGAAGGGCTCGGTTCGTTCCGGCTGGCCCTTCTCCGGCCAATACCAGGAGCGGATGAGTTTCGACACGGGCGTTGCATCGGTATCGTGCGGGACACGGAAAGGAAAGTGATTTTGAGATCCGGGAGCCGCGGAAAACTTTTTTCCATCCACCTGTAACAGCTCCGAAAAAAGCGTGCATCACCGGTCGGGAGGTTCCTCCTCCCGATCGACCATGAACCACCTTATCCTGCTTCTTTCCATCCTCAGTCTCAATTTGCCCCTCTCCTGGCTCTCCGCCTCGACCGAGGGACTCAGCCAGGAGGCTTATCTCAAATCCACCAACATCGGCTCGGACGTGTTCGGATCCGCCATCGCCGCCTCGGGCCGGTTTGCGGCGGTCGCGACGGTCTCGGAGGACAGCAGCGGGACGGGTGTGAACTCCACCCCGGATGAAGCGGCTCCGGAATCCGGAGCCGTCTATCTCTATGAACGCATCGACGGAGTCTGGAGCTTCCATTCCTTCCTGAAGGCGTCGAATACGGATGCCGGCGATGCCTTTGGTGCGGAAGTCGTGATCGATGGAGACCTCCTCGCAATCAGTGCCACCGGTGAATCAAGCAACGCCACCGGCATCAACGGAGACGAGGCGAACAACGACGCCATGAACTCGGGAGCGGTCTACATTTTCCGACTCGAGGGCGACACCTGGGTGCAGGAAGCCTATCTCAAGGCCTCGAACTCCGACACCAACGACCGCTTCGGCACGGCGCTGGCTCTCGATGGAGACACCCTCGTCGTCGGTGCCCCCGATGATGAGGGCGCCAACACGGAAACCGGTTCCGCCTACGTGTTCGTCCGTTCCGCCGGTGTGTGGACCGAGCAGGCCCGGCTCAATGCGGCCATTTGGGGAAACCGGGACGATTTCGGAACGGCCGTCGCGATCGATGGCGACACCATCGTGGTGGGAGCGCCGAATGAAGACGGGAGCGCGACCGGTGTGAACGGAGCGGTCAACAATGACGGAAACAACGCCGGCGCCGCCTACGTCTTCACGCGCAGCGGCGCGACCTGGTCGGAAACCGCCTATCTCAAGGCCTCGAACACCGATCCCGAGGATCGCTTCGGCAGCGCCGTGACGATTTCCGGCAACACCATCGCCGTTGGTTCCGTGCATGAACGCGGAAGCATCGGCGGGATCAATCCGGTCTCGAACAACGACATTCTCCGCACCGGCGCGGTCTACGTCTTCGTCGAGAAGGGGGCGGGGTGGGAACCCGAGGCGACGATCAAGGCGGCTTATCCGACCTTGAACGATGAGTTCGGCAACCAGGTCGAGCTCTCGGGCGACCTTCTCGTCGTCGCCTCCTACAAGGAAAGCGGTGCCTCAAGCGGGATCGATGGCGACGAGACGACCGATGGGTCCGCGTCGTCAGGCGCGGTCTATCTTTTCACCCGCGAGGGATCCACCTGGACACAAGACCGCTATTTGAAGGCGTCCAATGCGGGGAGCGGCGATCAGTTCGGCGGTGCCATCGCGATTCACAGCGAGGACGCCGGCGACCTTCTCATCGTTGGCGCAGGCAATGAAGACGGATCTTCTCCGGGCATCAACGGGGAGGACAACAACCTTTGGGGCAATGCGGGAGCGGCCTACGCCTTCTCCATCCCGCGTCCGGTCATCGGGGTAAAGTTCGGCAACACCAATCTGACAAGCAACGCGGGCACGCTGAATCTCAGGAAAGGTAATGTCGGCAAGAGGGCCCGGGCGAAGACTTTCACGATCGACAGCCTGGGCTGGTCCGACTTGAGCGATCTCCGTGTCGCCGCGAGTGGCAAACAACGCCGCGATTTCAAGTTCACCCAACCCTTGGCGAAGACGCTTGCGCCTGACACCTCCACCACGTTCCGCGTGACCTTCCGTCCGCGGGCCAAAGGGAACCGGAAGGCGACCCTCCTCATCACGAGCAACGCCCCGAAGTCGAACCCCTTCGTCCTCGTTGTGAAGGGCAAAGGCCTCTCACGCTGAAACGGTTCACGGCTTTGCGAAAGGCTCGAGCCAGGCCCGCAAGGCGGGATCGGCCGACGCGGGCACCGGTTCCATGGTCCCGGATCGGTGACGGACGAGCCGCGCCTCGCCATCGATCGTGACGCCGACACGATTTTCGATCCAGTCCGGGAGCCAAGCGGGAGCACGTTCGAGAAACGGAGGGACCTGCAAAAGAACCCGCTTCCCGCTCCCAAAGCCATGCACGGCACCGCCCGGGCTGTCTTCCCAAATCAGGCATCGGGTTGCCGACGGTCCCGTCAGTTGTCCAACGAGACGTCGTCCCGTCTCCACATCGAGCAGATGCAAGGCACCGTCGCCGGCAGCGGCGAGCCGGCGTCCCCCCGGATCCGGGGCGAGAGCGGTGATTGGGCCAGGAAGGTCGATCGGTGTCGGCAGGACGTGATCAGTCCTCCATTCCCACACCCGCACCTGCCCCGAGGCAGCGAGGGCGACGCGGTCGGGGCCGACAAAGGTCACGGCCGTGACCGGCCCGCGCTTCCAATCGCGTAGGGCGACGCGTTCGCCTGACAAAATCTCAAACACCGCCGTCGCTCCACCGGGATAAGCGAGCACGGCAAGCGTCCCGTCCGGTGAAAGCGCGAGAGCACTGGCCTTTCCCCAATCGCGCAGCGGCCCCATCCCCGACTCCCGCTCCGCGACAAACACGCCCGGCGCGGGCGCAAGATCGATCAGGGCGGTTTCGCCCTTGGCACTCACCGCGGCGAGGCGGACTTCGCCCTCGAATGCCCGCCAGAGAGGGCGCGGAGTTTCCGATCCGGCATCCTGACAAACCCACCCCTCCTCATCGATTCCGGTCCAGCCTTGCCCCTCGGGACCGGGTGAAAGGGCGAGCCAATTTCTAGCCGGGGGTTTCTGCTCGACGACCGATTCGCCCCGGACCGGGGCGAGCCATTCGATGCGGTGATCCTCCTCGTCGATCAACACGATCAACCGCCCCGAAGCATCCGCCCCACCGTGAATGCGGCCTTCGATCGCGGGCCACTCCTCCGTCGCCGCGAGTTCGCCGAGCCGCCGGCTCACGGGTCGCTCGAAAGCGGCCTGAGTGAGGATCGCGCCCTCACCGGCCGGAAGGAGGAGGCGCAGGGGCTTGTCCAGGGGAAGCGTTTCGCCCACCGTCCCATCCGCAGGATCGAGGACGCGAAGCGACGAAGGCGAAAGAGCGAGCAAGCCCTCGCCTCCTGGCAGAAAGCGAAGCTGCAGGACCGCATCGCCGGTCGACTCGATGAGATGATCGCCCGGCGAGATCCAGACCGCGCCGTTTCTCCAGGATGCGGCCACGAGGCCTCCTCCTTCGTCGATCGCAAGCGCGGTCGGCGGAGCCGGAATCGGGGCGGTCAATTCGCGGGGAAGTTCCTGTGATTCATCGAAAAGGAGGATTCGACCGCCCTCGAGGGAGACAAGCAACTGGCCACCGGAGGGAGAGACCGCCTCCCTGATCGGCAGTGACGGAAGGGCAAAACTCGCGATCGTTTCCCCTCCCGGACTCCCGACGCGTCGCAGCTCGCTGGCGCCGAGCATCCAGAGATCACCTTTTGGCGTCCAGGCAAGCCGACGGAGGCCGGCCGGGGTATCGGGTACCATTGCGACCATCCCTTCGCCATCCACGATCCCGACTCCCGCTTCGGTTGCGCAAGTGATCACGCCTCCGTCGGAGATCGCCAGCAAGGAGAGATCGATCCCGGAGTTCAAGGAAATCTCCTCGGATTGGAAGGCCCCTCTTTTGAATCGTGTCAGGGTCGTTTTCCCGGAGGTCTCATCGCGTGAGATCAAGGCGGCCCACTCTCCGTTCGCCGACAAAACGAAGGTTGTCACTTCTCCTTCGGGATAGTCGAGCGCAGGAGCCACGGGGCGTGGAAAGGATTGGTGGCGCAGCGTGCTCAAGGCGAGTCCGAGCGCGGCCTGGTTCTCCGGATCCTGCCGCAACGCGATGGCGAGGTGTGCGAGCGCATGGGCGGGACGCCGCCGCTCGCGCATGATCGCCGAGGCGTAGTGTTCGTTCGCCGCAGCGCGGTCGCGCTCCTCCCGGCGTGATTCGCTCTCGGCAAGGGCACGGCGGATTTCGGAGTTCTTCTGCCAGAGCACCACGATCAGCGAGAGAATGGATAGCATCAGCGCGGTGATCACGGCGGCCATTGTGCGATGGCGTTTCGCCCACTTCGAGAGGAGGTAAAAGGTGGATTTCGGCGCGGCGACGAGCGGCCGTCCCTCAAGCCAGGCCTCAAGATCCTCGGCGAGGGCTCCGGCGGTGGCGTATCGTCGTCCGACCTCGGCATCGGTCGCTTTCTCCGCGATCCAGCGAAGCTCCGCCGGCACCGCGGCGCCACCCGGCAAACGAACCCGCGTCTCCTCCCCATCGGGCGATTGGATCGGTGTTGAACCGGTCAACAGCTCCCAGAAAATCGCCCCGAGGGCAAAGACATCGGCCCGGGTATCGGCGGCGCTCCGGTTCTGCGAAGATTGCAGACGTTCGGGGCTCATGTAGCCGGGCGTGCCCACGACCTGACGGACCTGCGTGTACATCACTCCCGTCACGAGCGGACCGTCGAGCGCCTTGGCGATGCCGAAGTCGATCACCTTCGGTTCGAGGATGCCGCCATCGCCCTCGACGATGAGGAGGTTCGAGGGTTTCAGATCGCGGTGAATGATGCCCTTGAGGTGCGCGTGGGCCACCGCCTTGGCGACGTCGCGCATCAACGACACCTTTTCGCGCAGGCCGAGATCGCGGGCGGCGACATCGATCGTGGCTCCCTCGACCAGTTCCATCGCGATGTAGGGACGTCCGTCCTCCGTCTCGCCGGCATCGAAAATTCTGGCAATGTGAGGATGATTCATCAGGGCGAGGGCCTGACGTTCCTGTTCGAATCGCGTCAACAACTCGCGGGTCGAGCATCCCTGCCGCAGCACCTTCATCGCCACCCGACGCCGGATCGGCGCGAGCTGCTCGGCCTCGTAGACCTGGCCGAAGCCACCTTCGCCGAGGAGCCGCTTCAACCGATATCCATCCACGAGCGGCAGGTCCTCGCTGAGGTCCGCCTCGCTTTGCCCATCGTCTCCGCTGAAGCCAAAGAGCGCGGCCTCGAGGAGGTCGGCGGCTTTCTCGGCATCGCTGGGCGTCGGATCGGTCATTTCCGCAGCATCGTGATCATGGCGCGGATCTCCGGCTCGACCTGATCCTCCGACTCGACTGTCGCCGCGACATGGCGGAAGAGGAGATTGCGAAAGCGCAGACGCAGCCGGTGGACCGCGACGCGGTAAGCCCCCGGAGTCAATCCGGCCTTCTGGGCTCGGAGCGATCCTTCCGCCGCCTCCCCCGGATCGGTGAGGGCGGGCTGGAGCAGATCAAAAAGATCTCCCTTTCCTTGCGCCACGTAATCGCCCCGCAGTTCCTTCAGAACATGATCGAGCAAGGTGAGCGCCCATTCGCGGTCGAAAGCCTCATCGGGCTGGGTCGCGGCCGACAGGGGCAGTTCCTCCCCGTCGGAGTCACGCTCCTCGTCGAGCGAGACGTGGGCCGCCCCGCCTCCGCGGCGCTGGGCCTTGCGGCTGCGCCAGACATTCGCAAGAAAATGGTTCAGCGCCGTGAGCAGATAGGAGCGCAACCGCCCCTTCGCCGGATCGACCGCGTCGAAATAGCCTTTCTGCACCACCGTGGCGAGGAATTCCTGGGTCAGGTCCTCGGCGTCGTGGGAATCGAAGCCGCGTTTTTCGATGCAGATCCGCAGCGGACGCCAATAGAGCCCCACTACTTCGCCGAGCGCCTCGTGCGCCATCGTGTCGCCGCCGCGCGATTGCATCAGCCGCGTCCACGGCGTATGCGGCATGAGTCCGGTGCGGACTGAGGCTCGCTTCGGGATGATCGGGGCAGCGGCGGACATGTCTCGAATGGGAACCGTTACCACCAATCCCGGACAGCGACGACACCGATTTCCCGGTCCATGTCACAAACGGGCGCGATTCGCGCAAGAGTTGGCATTGCCCCGAAGTCGACCGGGGTGTTAGTATGCCCCCTTCGCATCCGGCTCAAATGATCGACAAGGAGCTACTCTATGACCGCCTCTGGGAATCACCCGAGGATTGGTCCCTGCGCCTCGAGCTGATCGAGTTGGCGCTGAGCGAAGGCGATCGCGCCGGGGCGAAGCGCCTCGTTCGCGCCTCACCGGCCCACGTCGCGACCCCGCCGGAGATCCAGGTGCGGCTCCATGCCTTGCTGAGCGGAGCGGCGACCGCGTCGCCCGCTGCCACCGAGGTCGCGCCCGCGAGACAAATCGTGCCGGTGCCTCCGGAGAGGGAACCCGAGGCGATCTCGCCGGGCACAAGGTCCGATGAAACGCTCGGCGGATTGGCCGCCCTCGTGGAGTCCTCTCCCGAGCCGTCGGTTCGTGAATCTCAGCCCTCACCCGGCAAATCCTCGCGTTTCAAAAGTTCCAAACCCGCACCTCCGCTTTCCCGGCGCGAGATCATCGACAAGTGGGAAAACTACGAGGGCGAGTTCGAACTCGCACCTCTGGAAAATACGGCCCCCTCGGAGCGCCCCTCCTCGCAGAGCGACCGTCTCTTTTCGCTCTCACTCGCGCTCTTCGCCCACATCGCCCTGATCGTCGGACTCAGCCTCGTCGTGATCCAGATGGAGCAGCCCGAGCCGCCGCAGTTGGTCGTGTCGGTGCCCCACGAACGCGAAGCGGAGTTGATCACCACCCGGATCACCCGCCCGACCCCCGAGATCGCCCCCTCCGCGGCCTCGGCCCAGGCCGTCGACGTGATCAGCGCCCTGAACCGGAGCTCGGACTTCAACGTGCCCGAGGTGGAAAATCCCGCCGACCAGATTGTCGCCACGGCGATGGAGGGCATCGCTCCCATCGGCACAGGCATGAGCTTCACCGGACAGCAGGTGAAGAGCTCCGATGTGAATTTCTTCGGTTTGAACGGGAGTGGCCGCAAGATCGTTTTCATCGTCGATGCCACCCGCGAGATGCTCGTCGATGAAAAGGGCGGCATGAGTGCCTACAACAAGGTCAAGGAAGAGGTCGGCATCATGCTCGCGAATCTCAACCGCGGCACCGAATTCAACATCCTGCTTTACCAGGACCAGGAGCTCGTCGCCTTCCGCGACGCGCTCGTTCCGGGTCTGCCGTCCAATCTGCGGCTCGCCATCGAATGGCTCGAACCGCTGAATCGCGATTACGAGGCGCTCGGACTGCGCGGCGATTTCGGGCCCTCGCTCGACGTCGCCGGGGGCGAGGATTACCCCATCCTGCCGGGCGACATCGCGCACTACGCGAAAGCCATTGAAAAGGCGCTCGAGTGGCAGGCCGGTGCGATCTTTTGCATCACCTCGGGGTATCGCGGCATGGCGAGAGCACCCACGCCCGAGATGCTCAAGAAAATGGCCGGCTCGGATGACGGAGATGCCGTCGATCCACGCGCCCAGAAAGCCTGGCAAGAAGCCGTCGCGAAGACCCGCGCCTGGCTCGAAAAGGAAAATGCCGCCCGCCGCGAAAAGGGCCTCGATCCCAAGGTCGTGCCGAACTTCAACCAACTCGTCAGGGAAGTGACGGGCGCGACTCCACCCCAGCGCAACAACGCGCGCGGCGGGATGCCCGGCATGCCACCAGTCACGCCCGAGGAGGTCGAAGATCAAGTCGAGCGACTCGTGAAGGATCACTTCCGCGCCCAGAGCTTCGAAGATCCCAGTCTGCACATCGTCCTTTTCCTCGGCGAGGATGAAGAGATCGAACCGCTCCACGAGGAGCACTTCAAAAACCTCACCCGCAAGAATCGCGGCAAACTGAAGGTGCTGCGCGGCCTCGCGGCGCTGCAAAACGTGACCGGACCCGGGGCCGAATGACCGCACCCGACCCTCTTCAGTCCATGACCCGACCCTCTTGGATCGCCGTTTTCGGCCTCATGGCAGCTTCGCTGTCGGCAGCCGATCGGCCCAACGTTCTTCTGATTCTTGTCGACGACCTCAAGCCCGCGCTCGGTTGCTATGGCGATCCGCACGCGAAGACTCCGCGGCTCGATGCCCTCGTCGCGCGCGGGATGCGCTTCGACCGCGCCTACTGCAATCAGGCGGTCTGCGCACCATCGCGTTTCAACCTGATGCTTGGGTCGCAATCGACCTCGTCGGGGCTCTACAACCTCGGCGATTCACTCCGCAAGAAATGGCCCGACGCGGTGACCCTGCCCCAGCATTTCGCGAAACACGGCGGCTACCGCACCGAGTCGATCGGCAAGGTCTTCCACGTCGGCCACGGCAACGAAGGCGACCCGCAATCCTTCGAGGTGCCCCCCTTCAAGGACAAGGTCATCGAATACCTCGACCCCGCGAGCACGCAAGGCGGCCAACTCACCCGAGAAGAGGCGCTCTTCACGAATCAACGCCTCGATGAGATCCCCTTATTACCCCGGGGAACCGCCTGGGAATCACCCGATGTGCCCGACGATGCCTATGCGGACGGACGTGTCGCGAATGAGGCGGTGAAACGCCTCCGCGAGGCCAAGGCGCGACGCGAGAGCGATGGCACGCCCTTTTTCCTCGCGGTGGGTTTTGTGCGTCCTCATCTACCCTTCTCCGCACCAAAGAAGTATTGGGATCTCCATGATCCAGCGACCCTGCCATTGCCAGAAATTGAAACCCCGCCGCAGGGGTCGCCACCGGTTGCCAACAAGGTCGGCGGCGAGATCGTCGCGTATGATCCCGTGCCCGCAAAAACGCCCGGTGCCGAATTTCCCGAGCCCTTGAAGCGGAGCCTCATCCACGGCTACTATGCGAGCACGAGCTACGTCGACGCGCAGATCGGGAAGGTGCTTGCCGCACTGGATGATCTCGGCCTCGATGGAAACACGATCGTCGTGCTCTGGGGGGACCACGGATTCCACCTCGGCGACCATGGGATCTGGACAAAACACACGAACTACGAGCAGGCCACCCGGATTCCCCTGATGATCGTCGCGCCGGGAACGACCACCGCCGGCACCTCGACCCGGCAGCCCTGCGGCTCCGTCGATCTGTTCCCCACCCTCGCCGAACTCGCGGGGCTGCCGGCTCAGACGGGGCCCCAGCCCATCGACGGAATCAGCCTCGTGCCCGTCCTTCGAGATCCGGCAGCGCGGGTGCGCGACCACACCTTTCACTGTTTCCCCAAGGCGAAACTCGGCCGCGCCATCCGCACCGAGCGCTACCGGCTGGTCGAGTGGAAGGAGAAGGAAAAGCCCGATGCGCCTCCTGTCTGGGAGCTGTATGACCTGGAAGCAGATCCTGACGAAACGAGAAATCTGGCAGGGGAACGTCCCGAAGTCATCGCGGAACTGCGCGCCAAACTTCCGTGACTCTTATTTGACCCACTCCAGCGCCGCCTGACGGAACGCCTCCGCGACCTCCGGGCCCGACGCTTTTCCTTCGTGCCATTGGCGCGCCCGCTCATAGAAAGAGCGGTGGCACTCGTAGACCGGCTGTTTCACGCCTTGGTCGTCGATCATCCAGAAGCCGCGGTGCGTCCCGTCGGCATCGAGTTCGTTGTTGTAAAGCTGCCAGTAGAGGATGAAGGGACACCCCCACTCCAGTCCGGCGCGGATCACGGCGAGACTGCGGAACCGCTGCTCCTCCGGGGTGTTTTTCACCTCGCCATCCTTGCGAATCGCGAAGCCATACTCGCCGATGAAGACACGCCGGCCTTCGATTCCCGCTTTGGGTTGCAATTGACCTTCGAGATAATCAAGGACGCGCTTGAGCAAAGCCGGATCAGACTGGCTGTCGTAGGCGGAGTAGGAGACGAAATCGATGTCCACCTCGGGCAAAACGGTGTTGGCGAGACTGGGACGGTTCTCCAACAGGGAAATGGTGGGATGGTTGACCTCGGTGTAGTGCCAGATCTCCACATCGTGATGGGGCGTGTCCCTCTTGGCATGATCCACGGCCTGCTGGCGGATGCGGAGCCAGTCGGTGAATCCCCGCACCCGGATCGCATCGGCCATCGCGGCATCGCCCGCTCTGCCGATGCCATCAGGTCGCAGCATGTTGTCGCCCTCCCAGTGGCCCAGATAGAACCGCTTGCCGGATCCATCGAAGGTGGTCAGGAGGTGGACGGCGAGCTCATACATCTGCCGGTACTCCCGGACCGATTGCAAGGGATCGAGGCCCTTCACCCACGCTCCTTCCTCGCGGGCATCGACCCACATGAGAAAATCGCGGAACGGCATTTCGAGGACGCGCGCATGGGCAGGATCTTTCCGGACCAGATCCGCGACACTGTGGATCTCCGGGTGCCCCTTCGGCACCCGCAGGGCGAACTTGAAATTCGAGGCCCCCATCCCGAGGACGACCTGGGCGGTCTCGACGAGATCGGGTTCATCGGTGAATTGATAGGTCCCGCCGATCGCCTGGGTGCCGAGGATGAAATTCGGAGGAATGGCGAGCTCCTCAGATGAGGCACTGGAAAGACAAAAGCTCAAAACACCTGCCGAGATCGATCCCGCGAATCCCCGGAATCGGGAGGCCGTGGGACGAACCAAAAAGGCCGGGCGCAAACGGCGGATGGACAAGGCTCCCTTCATCATGCCGCATTTTCCACTTCGCAGGGCGCGAGGCAACAGGCAGAGTCGCAGGATACTGACATGAAACTTTCTGGAAAAATCGCCCTCGTCACCGGCGCGGGCCGCGGGATCGGGCTGGGCTGCGCGCTCGCCTTGGCCGAAGAGGGCGCCGACATCGTGCTCAACGACCGCCCCAGCAGTCCGGATCTTCACGCCGCCGCCGAGCAAATCCGCGCGCTGGGCCGCCGCTGCTTCGCGGTCGAGGCGGATGTCTTCGACCGGGCCGGCTGCGAGGATCTCGTCGCTGCGGCGCTGGCGGAATGCGGCCGAATCGATCTCCTCATCAGCAATCCGGCCTACAGCCGACGCGCCGCCTTTCTCGATTACGATCCGGAGGTGTTTGAAAAGACCCTGCGGGGCGCGCTGACGAGCGGCTTCCACATGAGCCAACTCGTGGGTCGCCATTTTGCCGAGCGTGGCGGTGGAGGGCGCATCGTCTTCATCTCGTCGGTGCACGGGGTGATGCCTTTTCCCCGGGCCGTCGCCTACAACGCGGCCAAGGCGGGTCTCGAACACATGATGCGCACGATCGCCGGCGAGTTGATCGGCCATCACGTCAACGTCAACGCGATCGCTCCGGGGTGGATCGACACGCCCGGCGAGCACGAGGTGTTTTCCGAGGAGACGATGGCGCAGGGAGGAAAAGAGATCCCCTGGGGTCGTCTCGGTCTGCCCCGCGACATCGGAAGGGCCGCGGTTTTTCTGTGCTCGGAGGATTCCGACTACATCACCGGCGAGGTGCTGACGGTGGATGGAGGGATCCGGCTGAAAGGGTATCTCAACCACCAGGCGCCGGATTGATCCCACCACGAAAAAGGCCGGGCACCAGGCCCGGCCTTTTCGAATTCGTTCTGCGGGATCTCCCGTTCAGCGGGCCGCGTCGGCGGCGGCCTTGGCGGCGGCGGCTTTGGCGATGATCTCTTCCGAGATGTTCCGCGGGGTGGGCGCGTAGTGCGAGAACTCCATGGAGAACTGGCCACGTCCTGAGGTCATGGTGCGGAGGTCGCCGATGTAGCCGAACATTTCGCTGAGGGGGGCATCCGCCTTGACGCGCACGCCGGTCGGACCGGAGTCCTGCGACTTGATCATGCCGCGGCGGCGGTTGAGGTCGCCGATGACGTCGCCGACGTTGGCGTCGGGGGAGAAGACGTCGATCTTCATGATGGGCTCGAGGATCTGCGGGGCGCACTTGGGAATGGTCTGGCGATAACCCGCCTTGGCCGCCACTTCGAAGGCGATGGCCGAGGAGTCGACGGCGTGGAAGCCCCCGTCGAGGAGGGTGACCTTGAAGTCGAGGAGGGGGTAACCGGCGAGGGTACCCTTGTCTTTGGAAAGCTTGAAGCCTTTCTCAATGGCGGGCCAGAATTCCTTCGGCACGTTGCCGCCGACGACCTTCGACTCGAAGACGAAGCCGGTGCCGGGTTCGCCGGGTTCGATGGTGTATTCGATCTTGCCGTATTGGCCGGAACCGCCGGACTGCTTCTTGTGGGTGTAGGAGTCGGTGACGGCCTTGGTGATGGTTTCGCGGTAGGCCACCTGGGGTGCGCCGACCTCGACCTCGACCTTGTGGGTGCGCTTGAGGATGTCGACCTTGATGTCGAGGTGGAGCTCGCCCATGCCCTTGAGGATGGTCTCGCCGGTTTCCTGGTCGGTCTCGACGTGGAAGGAGGGATCTTCGCGCACCATCTTGGCGATGGCTTCGCCGAGTTTCTCGGACCCTGACTTGTCCTTCGGAGAAATCGCGATCGAGATGACCGGATCCGGGAAGACCATGGGCTCGAGGGTGGCGGGGTCCTTCGGGTCACAGAGGGTGTGTCCGGTCTGGACGTTCTTGAGGCCGACGAGGGCGACGATGTCGCCGGCGACGGCGCCGTCGAGCTCGATGCGGGAATCGGCGTGCATCTCGACGAGACGCCCGACCCGCTCGGTCTTGCCGGTGAAGGTGTTCAGGATCGTATCGCCCTTGCTGATCTTGCCGGAATAGACCCGGGTGAAGGTGAGGGCGCCGTATTGGTCGTCCATGATCTTGAAGGCGAGGGCGCGAAGGGGGGCGTCCTCGGTGACGACGGCAAATTTCCCGGTCTCGTTGCCCTCGAGATCAACCTCGGGCTGCGGCAGGACTTCGGTGGGATTGGGGAGGAAGTCGACGACGGCGTTGAGGATGTTCTGGACCGCCTTGTTTTTGAAGGCCGAACCGCAATAGGTCGGGAAAAACTTGAGGTCGATGGTGCCCTTGCGGATGCACTTCTTGAGCGTGTCGATGTCGGGCTCGTTACCGTCGAGGTAGGCCTCCATGACCGCATCATCCATTTCGACCGCCGTCTCGATGAGTTCGGCGCGGTATTGCTCGACCTTGTCCTTCATGTCGGCCGGCACGTCCTCGATCTTGTAATTTTCCGGCTGGCCGGAATCGTCCCAGATCCACGCCTTGCGGGTGAGCAGGTCGACGACACCGACGAACTGATCTTCGATGCCGATGGGCAGGACCATGACGAGCGGCTTGGCGCCGAGGATCTTCTTGATCTGGTCGACGACGCGGTAGAAATCGGCCCCGATGCGGTCGAGCTTGTTCACCCAGATGATGCGCGAGACCTTCGAGTCGTTGGCGTAGCGCCAGTTGGTCTCGGACTGGGGTTCAACCCCGCCGGATCCGCAGAACACGCCGATGCCGCCGTCGAGCACCTTCAGCGAACGATACACTTCGATGGTGAAGTCGACGTGGCCGGGAGTGTCGATGATGTTGAAACGGTGACCGTCCCAGAAACAGGTCGTGGCGGCGGACTGGATCGTGATGCCGCGCTCCTTCTCCTGATCCATGAAGTCGGTGGTCGCTGCGCCATCGTGCACTTCGCCGAGCTTGTGAATCTTGCCGGTGAGCTTGAGAATGCGCTCCGTGGTCGTCGTTTTGCCGGCATCGACGTGGGCGAAAATGCCGATGTTCCGGTATTTCGAGAGATCTGTCATCAGACTTTGAGGGTTGGGGATGGAACCTTTTAGGGAGCGGGTAGTGTTGTTCAAAAGAGGGGGAAGGCAACCCCGAATTCCGCCCGCCGGGGAATATTCTCGACACGCTCTGGACAACAATTCAGGCCTCTGGAAGACTCGGAGAAACCCATGCCTCGCATCGAACTGACTCCGAATCTGAGCCGCCAGACCGAGGTCGCTTCCCGCGAGGTCGCCGGAAAAACCCTGCGTGAGGCGCTCGATGCCTTTTTCTCGGAATTCCCCCGGGCCCGCTCCTATCTGCTGGATGACCAGGGCGCCGCCCGCCAACACGTCGCCTTTTTCATCGATGGAGCCTCCATCACCGATCGGGAAGGCCTCGGCGATCCGCTGCGCCCGGAAAGTGTCATTTTTGTGATGCAGGCGCTCTCCGGCGGTTGATTCAGCTCCCGGAAACCGTCTAGGATCGCTTCATGGGCAAGGGACTATGGCTGGGCACACGCAAGGGACTTCTCTCGGTCCGGCGCGCGGCGAAGGGGTGGGAGATCGAACGAGTCAGCTTCCGAGGTGTTCCGGTGCCGATGCTGCTGCCCGATCCGCGCGACGGGCGCGTCCATGCCGCGGTGGAGCACGGGCATTTCGGCAGCAAAATGCACGTCTCGTCCGATGGCGGTTCGACCTGGACCGAACAGGCCTGCCCGATTTATCCACCGAGACCCGACGACGTGCCGGAAACGATCTGTCCGATGTCGCAGCAAGCGATCCCCTGGTCGCTCAAGAAAATCTGGGCGCTCGAGGCAGGAGGCACCGACGAGCCCGGGGTGCTCTGGTGCGGCACGATTCCCGGCGGACTCTTCCGGAGCGAGGACGGGGGCGCCGGTTGGTCACTGGTCGAAAGCCTCTGGAACCGGCCCGAACGCGGAGGCTGGTTTGGCGGAGGCGCGGACTGGCCCGGCCTTCACACGATCCTCGTCGATCCGCGGAACTCCCGCCGCGTCCTCGTGGCGGTCTCCTGCGGCGGAGTCTGGGAGACGGTAGATTCGGGAGCGAACTGGAATTTGCTCGGCTCCGGTCTCGTCGCCGATTTCATGCCGCCGGAAGGCCAACTCGACCCCAACATCCAGGACGTCCATCGCATGCACTGGTGCGAGAAAGATCCGGATCAGGTCTGGGTGCAGCACCACTGCGGCATTTTTCGATCCAGCGACGGCGCGCGGAACTTCAACCGCATCGAGAAAGGCAACCCCTCGACCTTCGGATTCGCGGTGGTGGTGCATCCCGCGGACCCCGGAACCGCGTGGTTCGTGCCCGCCGAGGAGGATGACACCCGTGTGCCGAACGACAACGCCGTCTGCGTGATGCGCACGCGGGACGGCGGCGCGAGTTTTGAGGATCTGCGCACTGGACTGCCGCAGGACCACGCCTACCACCTCGTCTACCGCCATTGCCTCGACCTCACCGACGATGGGCAAACGCTCGCCTTCGGCAGCACCACCGGCAGTGTCTGGATCAGCGAGAACGGCGGTGATTCCTAGGAGCGGCTCAGCGCCGAACTGCCACCGGTCTACTGCGTGCGCTTCTCCTGATCGAACCCACGCATCCACGCGTAGATCGCGTCCCCGAGCTGGCGATAGCCCTCGGACGAAGGATGGACTCCGTTGTTCTGACGCGAGGTCGTGACTTCGGTGCGGGCGTGTGCCGGAACCGTCGCCGACGGGAATCCGTGGACGGGATCGAGATTCAAATGAGCCGCGACGAGATGGATGTGGTCCTTTTCGCGACCGGAGAAGGTCGCGGTCATGCGCTCGACGAGCCGGTGCCGGTTGCGGCGGTATTGCCAGCGGGTCTGGCCGCTGCCGTAGTTCGCCCCGAACGCATCCTGGCTCGCCGCGGGAGGCATGGGGAGGATCAGGCCGATGTGTGCTTCCGGGCTCGCCCCGCGGATCATCGCGAGCAGGATCTCGGTGTGTTTCGTGAAGGTATCGATCTGTTCCTCGATCGTTTCGTCGGTCGCACCGAAGGTGTCGTTGCACCCGAGGAGAATGGTCACGAAATCGGGAGCCCTGCTTTCGCCGACATCGGTAAGGTAGCGGGCGAAATCGAGTTGCGGTGTTTCCTTCGGATCGGCCGGATCGGTTTTGTAGAGAAAGGGACTGCCGCATTCCTTGTAGGGCCCGCCGCGGGCTTTGCCGGTGTAATGCGTCGCGAAACGCAACGCGGTCCAGCCTCCATAACCCTCGTGCCGGACCTCGCCGGGAGGCTTGCCCTCCTCCACCCCCGGACCGCGGCTGCCGACGAGGTGCAGAGGCAGACCGTCCTCCTTCGCGAGATCGAGAATCCGCTCCGGATAGACGGAAGCAGCCGTGAGACTGTCGCCGATGATGAGGAGCGACCGCGGGCGCAAGCCCTCGGCCACGGCTCTCGGCCGCACCTTCACGGTGGTGGAGGCGCGGGCGACGATCCCATTGCTCCCGTCGCGCAGTTCGAGGCTCAAGGGAAAGTCGCCCGTCTCCTCCCCTTTCGGCGTCCAGGTCCAGCGCTCGACCTGTTGGGCGCCTTTTTTGCAGGTGACATCGGCGACGACGTTCGCCGGATTCAGGAGGAGGAAGGCGTTGTCGAAATAGAGGTTGGTTTCCAAGCCGACCAGCGCATCGATCACCGGCGGCAAGAGCAGGCGCGCGTCGCCGGGGAAGTCGGACGGGGCAGCCGGCTCCTCGGAAAAGGCGGTGATGACTCCGCCAACGGCTAGGAACAAACAAAGGGCGCGCTTCATCACCCGAGGTTCGCCGACAGAGCGCCGGATCGACAAGGGACGCCATCGGGCCCTCAGAACAGTTCCATCTGTCCCGGCATCTTCCGCCGAAAGGCCGCGGTCGAGAGCGGGGCGCGGGACCGGGCGAGCCCGGCGCGGCGTTTCGAGACCTCGATCAGCCTCGCGATCTGCTCGGCGAGGGGCCCCGTGCCCGTCATGCGACTGCCGAAATCCGGGTCGTTGAGACGTCCCCCGCGCAGTTCGGTGATCCGACCGAGGATCCTCTCCTTTTTCCCGGGTTCGAAGCGATCGAGCCAGGCGGAAAAGAGATCCTTCACCGCATGCGGCAGCCGCAGCACCGTGCCGGTCGCGTAAGTCGCCCCGTGCGCGGCGGCAGCCTCGAGGATCGCGGGGATCTCGTGATCGTTCAGGCCAGGGATCACCGGCGCCAGGGAAACGCCCACGGGGATGCCGGCCTCGCTCAGTTGCCGGATCGCCGCGAGCCGTGCCGCCGGTCTCGAGGCCCGCGGCTCCAGCGTCGAGGAGAGCTGCGGATCGAGCGTGGTCACGGAGAAGGTCACGCTGACCGCCTCGTGCTCCGCGAGCCGCTGGAGCAGGTCGAGGTCTCGGGTGACGAGGGCATTTTTGCTGATCAGGCTGACGGGGTTGCGGAAGTCGGCCAGCACCTCCAGACAACTCCGTGTAATCGCGAGCTTCCGCTCGATGGGCTGGTAACAATCGGTCACGCCGCTGCAGGCGAGCACGGTCGGGCTCCAGCTTTTCTTGGCGAGTTCCTCCTCGAGCAGTTCCGCGGCGCGTTCCTTCACCAGCAGCCGCGATTCAAAATCGATTCCCGCATTGTAGCCGAGGTATTCGTGATAGGGCCGCGCATAGCAATAGGCGCAGCCGTGCTCGCACCCTCGATAGGGATTGAGGCTGTGGGTGAACCCGATGTCCGGACTGCTGTTCGCGGTGATCAGTGATCGGGTTTCGTCGCGCAGGTATTCGGTGCGGACGACCCGCGGCGAGAACTCCGGATCCGCGAGCGCGATTTCCTCCCACGCGCCTTCGTCCTCCTCGATCCTGAGGCGCTCGAAGCGGTTTGGCGGACTCTCCGTGGTGCCGCGCCCGCGATGGGACAGATGGAAGGGCATAAAAACTGTTACAATGAACAGTCTTCAGTCCCGGAGTCAACCCTCTTTGCTCACGGTTTTCCACCGCAGCCTCCGCGTCTCCGCCTCGATCTCGTAGCGCACCGGCAGCGCCTCGCCGTCGCGGATCAATCGGCCCTCCTCATCGAAATGTTGCGCGGCCTGCCCCTCCTCCTCGCGCGTCCAACCGGTCGATGCGCCGCTGGTTTTGTCGTAATGATAGACATCTCGCCACGCTTTCGTCGCGGTCAGGGTGACATCGGTGAAGGCGCCCTCGAATCGGTAATCGGTCTCCAGGATGCGATCGCGCTCGTCGTAGCGGCGGCGTTCATTCGGCAGGAAAGCGAAGGTGACGAAGCAGGGCGGCGAGAAGTTCACCCCATCATCCGCGAAGACTCCGATCTCGACGCGATGGCTGCGGATCGCTTCGGGGTGGGCCGGTGCGACGGTCGGATGGTCGTGCCATTTCACCCGGATGGTCGCTTCGGGGGCTGACTCGGATCGGGTGATCGAAACGAGCTCCGGATCGCCGCGGAGGAGTCGCCAATGAATCTGGAGCGGTCGACCCGACCATTCGCGGATGCCGGTGACGCGGACGGTCAGCTCGCGCTCGCGGGCCATGCCTCGCCAGACCCGGGCGATCACGCTGCCCCGATCGGCGAGCGACTCGTTCTGAAACTCCGCTTCCTCGAAGTAATCGATCCCGGCCCGGGCGGGTTCCGATTCGGCCAAGGCGAGAAGCTGGATCAAAGGGGACAGGGTTGGCAAGGTCATGCCATGGGCCCGGTCCATCATCGCATCGAGGTCGATCCATTCCGCCGGGAAGACGCTGGGATGCGCGGCCGCGGTGAGGTAGTCCTCGCGCGTTCTCACCGTGGTCAGGCTGGAGCGCAGGATCTGCTGGAGCATGGGCATCACCAGCTTCTCCCGCTCGAGAAAGTCGCGCACGCCCGGCGGGAAGGAGGCCATCGTCATCAGCATCACCCGGAGCAGGGGCAGATCCGATCCGGAGGAGCCCTGCGAGATGAGGAGCAGCGGACTGTTCAGCGCGTAGAGATCGCCGAGACCGGCATCGTGGTCCTGATGCTCGGGGAACACGTAGAGCTGATTGGCGAAATATTGCTTGGTCAGGAAGTCGATGCCCTCCCGCTTGCCCTGGAAAAGGCGCGGGATGCTCGCTCCTCCGATCGCCGGGCCGGAGAGCGAGGCGTTGCCGAAGACGATGCCCGGATGGATCTGCTCGGGCGGACCGTAGTCTTTCTTCTCCGCCTTCTGCGCCTCGCTGTAGGTCCAGGTGCGGAGCTGCGGGTAGCCCGTCAGGTCGAGGCGCGAATGCCCGGCGTCGCGGTTGTCGTACCAGACCCCTTCCAGACCCGCGGCGCTGCCCTCGGCGACCCATTGCCGGAGGCGCTCGCGGGCGGCGTCGATGCCGGCAGGCTCCTGCGCGGCGAGCCCTCCACAGGCAATCAACAGGATGGGGAGGAAGGGCGCTTTCATTTCCTCCCCGCCGCTTTCATTTCGTGATGTGCACGACCTTCTCGGTCCAGTCGCCGCGCGTGCCCTCGGGCCACTGCTCCGACTCGGGCCAGCCGAGGTAAAAGAAACCCAGACATTTGTCGCGCGGATCGGAGAGCCCGAGCCACTCGCGCATCTCATCGCGGTAGACAAGCGGCGGCGTCGCCCAGAACGCCGCCATGCCCAGCGCCGAGGCGGTCAGGTGCATGTTGTGGACGGCGCAGGAGACCGCCTCGATCTCCTCGACCTCGGGAATCTTTTCGATCGACTGCCGCTTCATCGCGATGGCGATCACGACCGGCGCCTTCAGCGGCAGGGCGCGAAGTTTTTCGTATTTGTCAGGACGCACCTCGGCCTCGGGCGTGATCCGCTGGTAGAGCGATTGGCAGAATGCCGCGAGCCGCTCGCGTCCGTCGCCGGTGAAAACGATGAAACGCCAGGGTTCGGTCATCCCGTGGGTTGGCGCCCAGTTCGCGTTTTCGAGGATGGCCGAGAGATGCCGGTTCTCGACGGCACGATCGGACATGTCCTGCGGCTTGATGGTGCGACGACGACGGATCAACGCGTTCGCCGCGGCGAGGCGCAGCGACATCGCATCGAGGGTCGGGGCGGGCGGGGACTCGGGCAAGGGTTCGGTCATTGATCTTTCAGGCAGGCATCGTCCATCGGCACCGGCGAACCGACCTCGTCGACGGGATGGGTGAAAAGGTAACGCCAGACATCCTCGTGCTGGTAGGTGCCGTCGGCCTTTTTGACCGCGGACTTGCCCGGGGTCACCGAGCCGTGGGCGCGCTTGTCGTCGCCGCCGACATCCGCATCGGTGATGAGCCGGCGCGAGTTGCCGTAGGGATAGGGCGTCTGGTCGACATTGACGATGGGCCCGAACTCGTGCAGGCCCAGCAGCTCCCACGAGCGGCAGTAGTGGTCGCCCGTCCAGCCGCCATCGAGCACGTGGGAAAAGCCGAAGTAATGTTTCGCCGGAGTCGCCGAGGGCAACGATTGCCAATCCTGATCCTGGTCGCGGGGTCCGCAGAGGGCCACGACCCGGCTGACCCGCACCTCTTTCGCGAAGCGGGCCGCGGTGGTCGATCCATGCGAGGAACCGGCGATGATGATCTCCTCCCAGCGCAGGCCCTTGCCATCCTTGGCGAGGAAATGGTCCCACTTGCCCTGCGGATTCTCCTTGGCGAGCCACTTCACCATCTGGACCGAGCGCTCCATCATGCCATCGGGCCAGGGGATGTCGACATCGGGACTGTGATCGGTGCCGGTCGCCGCCTCGAGACGCACGTTGCCGCGGGCCTGACCATCGGTCGGCTTCTGGCAGACCAGACCGAACCATTTGTTCGCATAGTGCGGCTGGATCGCGTGGAGTCCGTAGCGGTTGAGCCGCTGAAACAATTCGCCGTTGTGGCCCATCAACCAGATCACCAGCTTGCCGCGCGGCGGCACCGAGGTGTCCACCGAGGCATTTTCGGTGTCGAGCGGCTTGCCGTTTTTGTCCTCGAGGAGGAAGTCGATTTCCGGATGCGGTCTCACCCGGGGATCGATCGCACTGGCCCGCACGCTGAACTCGTAGCGCTGCGGATTGGGGTCGTCGAACTTCAGAGAGTCGTCACCACGCAGGGATGGCAGCGCCATCAACGCGGTCAGCAAGAGGATGCGGTTCATGATCGGGGGGATTTTTTGGATACCGTGCGCCGACGGATCGACTCCGGATTGAGGTCGATGAGACCCTTTTTGTAAAGGGCGCCGACCGCCTGTTTGAAGGCCTTTTTGCTCGATCCGAAACGTTCGCGGATGACCTCGGGCGGGCTGGCGTCTCCGTAGGGCAGCTCGCCACCGGCTTCGCCGAGGGCGTCGAGGATGCGCTCGGAGAGGTCGCCGACCCGCTTTCGCCCGGGGGGCTCCAGGGTCAGGTCGATCTTGTGATCCTCCTTCACCGCCCTGACAAACCCCTCGAGCCGTTCGCCGATCCGGAGTTTGCGGACGAGATCACTGCGATGGATCAGCCCGCGGTGGCGGCCCTCGATGATGGCCACGTAGCCCAGCGGTGTTTCCTCCAGCACGATCAGCGAGACCGGATCGCCCGCGAGGTAGCGGGCCGCCGTTTTGTCGAGGTAGTGGCCCAGCTTCGACGTGGCGATGAGCCGCTCCGATTTCGGATCGAGGATCACCCGCACCACGACCCGCTCGCCTTGGCGGACGCGGCGACTTTGCTCGGCGAAAGGCAGCAACAGGTCCTTCGGGAATTTCCAATCGAGAAACGCTCCGAGCCGGGGGTGCACCTCGATCACCTCCAGCGCGGCATATTCATTGACCTGGCAGAGCGGAATCCGAGTCGTCGCGACGATGCGATCCTCCGAGTCCCGCGAAATGAAGACACTCACCTCATCACCTTGCTCGACATCGGGCGGGATCTCGCGCTTCGGCAGCAGGATTTCCTGATCCTTGCCACCATCGAGATAAAAGCCGTTGTCGGACTCGCGGAGAATCACGAGGGTTTGGACGCGACCGATCTGGACCATGGGGAAGTTCAACGCCAGACGAGTTGCTTCGTCTCACCGTGCTGCGGGTGTTGCGGATCGAGGGCCCGCAGTTCCAAACCGATGCCGCCCGCGCTCAGGGTGGCCCGCACCCAACCGTTCGGCATCTTCTCACTAAAGACATAGGCGGTCGGCGGCAGGTTGATCTGGTGCAGGCCCTCCGGCTCCTGCTTCGTCAGCCAGGTGTGGCTGTGGCCGTAGATGTAGGCCTTCGCCGCGGGCTGGTTGCCGATCAGTTTCATGAACGGGTCGCTGTCGACGAGACCGCTGATCTTGATCTTCTCATCGCCGGGGATGATATCCTCGCGGAAGACCTGCGGATAGTGGTGGCCCACGAGGATGGCGGGTTTGTCAGGGCTGTCCTCCAGGACCTTGGCGATCCAGCCGAGCTGCGCCTCGCCGAACTCGCCCTCGACCTTGTTCACGTAGCGGAGCGAGTCGAGCAGGATCCAGTTGGCCAGCGGCGTCTCGATGATGGAGCAATGTTTGCCCTCCACCGGCGAGTTGCCGGTCGCTTCGCCGAGCGCGGCCGAGAAATGGGCACGATCATCGTGGTTGCCGAGGGTGAAATGGACCGGCAGCCCTGCCTCGCGCAGCGGATCGAGGATCTCCAGCAGCGTCGTGTAGTCTCCCGGCTGGCCATCGTCGTAGGCACAGTCGCCGTCGATGATCACGCCGGCCAGCGAGGCCTTTTCCACCAGCACCTCGGCGACGACACGCCGCAGATTTTCCGCCATGGTCACCCCCTGCCGCGACTTCGTGGCCGGATCGGCCGCGATGTGCGTGTCCGAGAGGAGCGCCCAGGTTTCCGACTCCGCCGCACGGACCTGCGGCAGGAAGGGCGACAGGGCGAGGACCGCACCGCCTCCGAGGAAGCGCCGGCGCGAGAGAGGATCGAGGTGCAGGGGCATGGCGGCGAATATGGCCGAAAAGCACCCGGGTGGAAAGGCGGCGTTTTCCCGCCCTCGCCTGACGCAATCCGGTCAGATCCGGGCTTTACTCGCCCCCCTGCCACCGGCTTAGATCGACGCCGATGAAATCCCTGTTCCTCAGCCTCCTGCTCCTGCTGCCCGCCGGACTTTCCGCCGCCGACCAGCCCAACATCATCTTCATCCTCGCCGACGACTTGGGTTATCGCGAGCTCGGCAGCTACGGGCAGGAAAAAATCAAGACCCCGCATCTCGATGCCCTCGCCGCGCAGGGGATGCGTTTCACCCGTGCCTACTCCGGCAACGCCGTCTGCGCCCCCTCGCGCTGCGTGCTCATGACCGGCAAACATCCCGGCCACGCCACGGTGCGGAACAACGCCGAGATGAAACCCGAGGGCCAGTATCCGCTCAAGGCTGACGACCTCACCATCGCCGAGTTGCTGAAAGCGCGCGGTTACGCCACCGGGGCCTTCGGCAAGTGGGGGCTCGGCAACATGGAATCCGACGGCAACCCGAACCGGCAGGGCTTCGACCGCTTCTTCGGCTACAATTGCCAGGCCCACGCCCACAGCTACTATCCAGCGACCCTCTGGAACGACGGTGAATTGTTTCCCCTGAAGAACGATCCTCCCATCCCCGGCCACGAAGGGTTCCCGGCCGGCGTCGATCGGACCAATCCGCGCAGCTACGATCGCTTCAAAGGGCAGGACTACGCCCCCGACCGCATTCACGAGCAGGCCATCGCCTTTCTCAAACAGAACAAGGACCGCCCCTTCTTCCTCTACTACCCGAACGTGATCCCCCACGTTGCCCTCCACGTGCCCGACGAGGAACTCGCGCCCTACCTCGCGATGCAGTGGAACGATCCGCCCTTCACCCGCGAAAAGGCGGGCTACACGCCCCACTTCACCCCGCGGGCCGCCTATGCCGCCATGATCTCAAAACTCGACCAGCAGGTCGGCGAGATCGTCGCGCTCGTCGACGAACTCGGACTCGGTGAAAACACCCTCATCGCCTTCAGCTCCGACAACGGAGCGACCCACCTGAAACAGGAGGTCGACGTCGACTTCTTCAAAAGTGTGGGCGAACTGCGCGGGCTGAAAGGCGAACTGTACGAGGGCGGCATCCGCGTACCCCAGATCGTGCGCTGGACCGGGAAAATCGCTCCCGGCACCACCAGCGACCGGGTCACCGGCTTCGAGGACTGGCTGCCCACCATCCTCGAACTCGTCGGAGAGAAAGCGGCCAAGCCCGCGGACATCGACGGCATCAGCTTCGCCCCCACCCTGCTCGGCAAAGCGCAGGACGAACGTCCTTTTCTCTATCGCGAGTTCCCCAGCTACGGCGGCCAGCAGGCCCTCTGGCTCGGGCAGCGGTGGAAGGGCATCCGCACCGAGCTGAAGAAGAAAAACGTGAAGCCCGATCTGACGCTCGAACTTTACGATCTGGAGGCGGATCCCTCCGAGGCCAAGGACGTCGCCGCGGAGCATCCGGAAGTGGTGAAGGAGATCGAGGCGATCCTGAAGCGCGAGCACGTGCCTTCGGAGGCTTTTGCGTTTCCGGCGTTGGATTGACTGCGGGGAATACGGTCGCGTTGAAGCTCGAGACTTGGTGAGGCGACTCACGCCACTGCCGGAATGGCAGGCGGTGCGCCCGGGCGCGAGATGCGGCCCGTGCCCGACGGCATCGCACAGCTCCCCGAACCATCGAGAGCGGCGTCTTCGACGATGGATTCGTTGAGGGACATGACATTTCACCGAGCGGCCAGCCGGGTTCAAAAGGTGAGTGCCCAAATGGCTTTGGCCACCTTTGCCATGTCCGCTTGCCGCTTTGCGATTGTCTCCTCGGTCCAATCGGTGAATTGGTTCAGATCCTTTGAGGTTCGATACTGGGATTGCGCGTACACAGTCTGCTTTTGGGCGAAAGCAGCGTTGCCCGCTTGCTGCCCATTCAAGCCACGCTCCAGTAATGAGTAGTTCCCGACTCGCTCGTAGCTGCGTTCGTGAGCTTCAGAGGTGAAATGTTCCCAGCCGACTTCGCCGGGGTTCTCCGGTAGGATGTGCTCAACGGTGGCAGTCATTCCCTCGTCGGTGATGTCGACCCCGCTCAGTTGCTTCTCAATCTTCGCCAGAATGTAGCGAAGACGTTTTCCTGACGTGCTTCGATTCCGGAGTTTCAGGGCAGCGAAATCCGACTCAAATTCTTCGTCTGGAATGTAAATCGGCCGCAATGACTGACGAACTGCTGCGAGACTTTTTGAGGTGACGCGGCGAATCTCCAACGCGGCGCGATTGTAAATCTCCTCCAAGAGATGCGTGCTTCGCCTGCTGACCCCATTGAACCTCACAGACAGCACGGCACAGTAGCGGAGTATCTCCACCACATCCTGCGGCGAGCTGAACGCGTCTTTCGCAGCAAGCACCAACGGCGTGTATTGCGAAACGTTGAACAGATTCAGCACGCGCACTTGTTCCTTCGCACCTTGGTAATCCAGCCAGAACTGACTGGAGGAATCGTTCAAACCCTCGAACCATGCAGCATCTTCCTCCAGTCGATCTAGCAAGGCAAAGACGTGATCCAGCGTGGCGACATCTCTCTTGATGGTCTTGAAAAGTTGCTTCTGCCGGACGTATTCACGGTGCGAGTTCAGATGGTGCCTGAGGAACTCGGGGAAGTTGGCGATGCCAACGCGAGCGGTAATGCGAGCCCACTGGCGTAGCACCGGCTCCATCTGGGACTTACTGAGGCGATCCGCCAGTGACAGCAGGTAGTTCTTGAGCAAATCGGTTTCCGTCAATTCCAGGCCCCGCGCGTTCAGCGTCTCAAACACCGTGTAGGCGCTCAACTGATCCTGCACGCGCACACTGATGAACACCAGACGCTCCGTTACAATTTCGCTAACGAATGCGGCAACCTCTTCGCCCTTCTTCCTCGTCGTAAACTTTTCCCGGACCTTGCCCTTGAAGAACTGAAAGCACTGCCAAAGCAGCCGCTCAGAGTCCCGCAAACCGCGCACACCGCCCTGAGGTGCTTTGCGCTGCGCGAGGTTCAATTGGAAAAAGTCGTCGTCATTGGCGTTGAGCTTGAACTTTGGGGTAATGCGCAAGCTCGCTGGGTCTTTTGCTCCGAGGTAGCTGCTTTCCAGAAGAGTGGCGCGCTCATTGTTAGCCGCCGAATCCACGCCTTCTCCGGCAAGTCCGTAGAGATAATCGACGCACGCGAGAATCAGGATGCTCAGGGTGGCCATGCGCTGCTGCCCATCAATCACCCGGAATTGCTTTCGCTCCCCACTTTCGAGCACGATGGCGCCCATGTAATGGTCTTCGCGATTGGCTTCAACGGTGGCGAGGTCTTCCCACAGGTCTTCCCAATGTTCCTGCTTCCATGAATAATCCCGCTGGTAAGGTGGCACGCTGTAGCTCTTCCCATTGCTGAGAATCTCTTTCAGGTCCTCGGTGTCCGTGTTCAGTAGAGTGCTGCGGCCCATGGTGGTTGTAAGCTTACTCGTTACGGAGGAAATGTCAGCCTTTGCCATGCTCAACTCCCCACCCAGCAACTTCGGCAGCAGCCTGTCGCGCAGGGCGGCGAGGGACGCGTTGGCGTCCGCTGGCGCCGGTCATGTTTAGGATGGCGTGAGTGCGCAGCGCGTCGAAGCGGGCGAGGAGGTAGCCGAACTGCGGCGGGAGCGGCGGCTTCGGGGCGAGCACGATGGATTCGGCGGAGCCCCAGCCAGCTGGGGCGACGGCGACTTGGCTTTGGCAACGCGGGGCATGGGATGACATGGCTTATACCGTCACCGTCGCCTGGCGGCAATCCCCCAGCGTGCAAAAAGTCCGGTTTCTGAAATCCCAAAACCCTTCCGGGAACTCCCGAAACTCTCTCGGGAACTCCCGAAACTCTCTCGGGAACTCCCAAAACCTCTTCGGGAACTCCCAAAACCTCTTCGGGAACTCCCAAAACCTCTTCGGGAACTCCCAAAACCTCTTCGGGGTCTCCCAAAGCCCTTCCGGGGACTCCCAAAACCTCTTCGGGGTCTCCCAAAGCCCTTCCGGGGACTCCCAAAACTCCTTGGGCTCCCGTAGTCGATTCGGGCAGGGAGTCCGATTCCCTCGCTGGAATTCACCTCCACCGGCTAGCTCAAGAACTCAGCGGGGTTCAATTCCCCGCAGTATGGGTCCGGTGCGGCGGGGAAAGTTTATTAGCCGGGCCCGCAGCTTTCAAGCGGCAGGTTGTCCCGGTCCGGCGGCCGAACGATCGGGTTCTCAAACGGAACGATCCAGATCCCCAATTGTAGGGCGGCCGCCCCGGCTGCCACGCCGGTGGCAAACGATGCGTTTACCCTACAGGAGGGATCGGAGGGCGCGATCACTCATCTCGCGTCTCGTATCCCACATCGCCCCGCCTCACTTCGCAATCTTCTCGTCCCCATGCGAGGAATCATCCTTCCCGCTGCCTCCCTTGCGCGAGGCGAGAAACGCGATGAGATCGCGGAAATCCCGCGGCGGCAGGGCGGCGGCCATGGGGGGCATGGCCGAGACGGGCGGTGAGACCGAGGCGATCTCCGATCGCTGGATTTCGCGGGACTTGCTGTCGAGGCCGATCACCTTGACTCGGTCCGGCGTGTCCTCGGCGAGACGGCCGATCACGGACTCTCCATTTTTCAGGGTCACGGTGGCCATGCCGTAACCGGGAGCGATCACCGCACCCGGATTGGCGACGGACTCGAGGATCTTTTCCCGGCTGAGCCGCTTCGCGACCTCGCTGAGGTTCGGTCCCTGCACCCCGCCGTCCTTGCCGATCTGGTGGCATTGCAAACAGGCGCCCTGATTGCGAAAGACGACCTCGCCGGCCTTCGCATCGCCGCCCTGGAGTCCGAGGGAGAAAACCGCGTAGGCATCGCTGGCGGCGAACTCGTTGGCTTCGGCGCGGCCGTTCTCGCTCAGGGCGAGGTAAGCATCGAGCCAGAGGCCGGGGCGGAGCTGTTGCTCACGGATTTTCCACCAAGCGGCGACGGTCTCGATCTCGCTCCGGGAAAGGCCGGCGATGACGGCGCGCGCGACGGGCAGCGGACCCTTCTCCACCGCGGTCACGGCCCGATCGCGGAGTCCCGGCAGTTGCAGCGCGAAGGCCGCCTGCATCGCCGCGGCCTGCACGGGCGCCTCGGGATCGGCGAGGAGCGTCTCGATCGCCGCCGCCGTGCCCTCGGGTTTCGACGCGAGCAGGGTCTGGATGACGGTGACGCGCAGGGCGGGGCTCAACTTGGTATTGGCGGCCTGCGAGAGAAGCGTGGCGGGATCCATCTCGACCCCGGAGAGCGTGGCGAACTCCATCGCCAGCCCGATCAAGTCGGGATTCGTCTCGTGGTCGAGGAGGTGGTGCAACTGCTCGGCAAGCACGGGTGCCAGGGCGGCAACGCTGCGACCGCTCACGACCTGGGGACGGTAATGCCCGAGCACGGGATCGGTGTCGATGGCGGCCTGCCATTGTTTCAAGCCACGCAGCGCGGCGAGGCGGACGGGGGTCGCGATCTCCGGCGCAGCGGCGAACCCGAGCAGGCGCAGCGCCGACTCCGGGGTGCCGAGGCGGTAGTTGGCGGCCATGACGCGGCGTTGCAGGGTCTCGGGCATCTTTGCGACCTCGGCGCCCGGCAGCGCGGCGAGGGCCTTGCCGGCTTCGCCGTCGAGGGCGGCGGTGTCGTAAATGGCGCGGATGGCTTCGGCGCGCACCGAGGCATCGGTGTCGCCGAGGAAGTCGGCGAGTTTGGCGCTGGCGGCGCGGCGCAGCACGAGCACGGCGAGGAGCCGCTCCTCGCGCGAGTCGGACGACTTTTTGGCGGCGGCATCAGCCTCGCCCGCGAGCGATTCGAGACCGGTGAGGAGGGCGTGGCGCAGGGTGATGTCGGGCTTCGTCTCGCCGTTCTTCCGCGCCGCGGCGAAGAGGGCGGCGGCATCGCCGGCCGTGCCGAGGCGGCCAAGAGCAATGGCGGCGAGCGAGCGGACCCGGGGCGACTCGTCCTCGCCGAGTTGTTTCAGCAAGGCCTCGCGGGCTCCGGCGAACCTCACATCCCCGAGGACGCGGGCGGCGTTGGCGCGGATCTCGGCCACCTCGTCGGCGAGCAGGGGCGACAGGGCCTCGGCGGCCTTGGCATCGACACGTCCGGCCTGACCGATGCCCCAGATCGCGTGGAGTCGCGGCAGCAGCGCGCCCTTGCCGGTCGCGATGCTTTTCAAAAGGGCGATGCCATCGTCGCCGCGATGGACCAGCTCGAACTGCGCGGCCTGGCGCACGCGGCGATCGGGGTGCTCCAGCAAACCGGAGAGGGCCTGGGGATCGCGCTGCGCGAAGCCCTCCTTGAACAAAGCGGCGACCGCCTCGCCCGCCTGACGCTGGGCGGCATCTTTTGCCACCGCGACCTGGATGGAGCCGTTCTCGTTCACGCTCCAGCCGCCGCCGAAGTCGCAGATGTAGAGTTTGCCATCGTAGCCGAGCTCGACATCGCTCGCACCGACGCCCTTGACGAGCTCGCGCTCCTCGATCGCCGCGAAGCCCGCACCGGCGGGATCGATGTCGACCAGGAGGAGGTTGCAGTTATCGGAGGCACCCCGGTAGTTCGAGAGCAGGAACTTGCCACGGAGATCCTGCGGCAGGGATTCGCCGGTGAGCCAGGTGACGCCGGAGGGTCCGTTGCCGATGTGCGCGGCGGGCGGATAGACCCACTGGGGCTGCTCGTCGTTGTGGAGGTCGAACATGCGCTCGGCCACCCACATGGATTTTTCGGGACGGAAGTCGCCCCAGTCGAGATGGGTGGCATAGTGGTGGGGCGACTGGTGCGACATGTTCCAGCCCGAGTCGCTGCCCTCGAGCGCGTAAACCATGCGGGCCTTGTCCCCGATGTCGCCGGTGTTGTCGAAGGTGAAAAGGTTCCCGTGATCATCGAAGACGAGCTCCTGCGGGTTGCGGAGCCCGGTGCAGAACACCTCCAGCCCCGATCCGTCGGATTCGCAGCGGAAAATCGCGCCGCGACCGGCTCCGTTGTGCTCCTTGCCCTTGGCGTCGGTCACGTGATAACTGCGGTCGCCGACGGAGAAATAAAGGCGTCCATCAGGACCGCGCGTGATTCCGTGGAGGTCGTGGCCGATGAAGGAGACCCGCACGCCGTAGCCGGTGGAGATTTCCTTTTCCTCATCCGCCTTGCCGTCGCCGTCGGTGTCGCGGAGTTTCCAAACGCTGGGGATGCAGGTGAAATAGACCGAGCCATCGTCGGCGAGCACCGAAAAGCCGATCCCATCTTCCGGCCTTTTGAAACGATCGGAGAAGAGCGAGCGGAAATCGGCGGCGCCGTTGCCATCGCGGTCCTCGAGCAGGATGAGGCGATCGGCGACCCGGCTGAACCAGCCCTCCGGAAAGCTGGTGGCGTACTTTTGATAGAGCGCGAGCCGGTCGGCCACGGTGGCGGCCTTGAAGTCGTCGCGGATCAGTTCGTTCGCCCCGCGCAGATCGGGCACCCCGAGCCAGAAGCGGTTCGCTTCGGCGACGTAGAGCCGGCCCTGCGGATCGAAGCCGAAGCTGCCGGGATTTTCGACAAAGGGAAAGGCGACCCAGGTGCTGCCCTCGAGGCCCTCGTGTTGGATCAGTCCGCGGAAGGTCCCGGGCGTGTTGCTGAGCGCCGGCATCTTGTCCTCGGGCACGGTGGGGAGTTGCTTGAAGCGCGATTCCAATTCGGCCGGGGTGATGGCGGGGAGAAAGGCAGGCGCGCAGGCGCTCCACAGGACCGCGATCCAGAGCAGGGGGGATTTTTTCATCGGGGCGCAAATGTGCGCCAAGCCCGGCATCCCGGCAACCGTCGATCGCTGACGGGGTTTGACAGGGTTCGATCCCCCACCCTACCCTCTTTGGTTCACCCCCATGATGCGTCGCCTGATTCTTTTCGCCCTGACAATCTCCCCGTTGATTGCGGCCGACCGGCCCAACGTGCTGTGGATCACCTCCGAAGACAACGGTCCCCACCTCGGCTGCTACGGCGATCCGAATGCGGTGACGCCGAACCTCGACGCGCTCGCCGCGAAGGGGCTGCGCTACACCCGGGCCTGGTCGAACGCGCCGGTCTGTGCCCCCGCGCGCACCACGGTGATCTCGGGGATCTATCCGCCCGCGACGGGCTCGGAGCACATGCGCTCGCAGACGTTGTTGCCGGCGACGATGAAGCTGTTCCCCGCCTACCTGCGGGAGGCCGGTTATTACTGCACGAACAACTCGAAGGAGGATTACAACCTGGTGAAAGGCGACGACGTCTGGGACGAGAGCAGCGGCAAGGCTCACTGGAAAAACCGGGCCGAAGGGCAGCCTTTCTTCGCGGTGTTCAACGTGACGATCTCGCACGAATCGCAGATCCGGAACGAGATCGACGAGCAGGATCGCATCCACGATCCGGCGAAGGTCCGCGTGCCGGCCTACCATCCCGACACGCCGGAGGTGCGAAAGGATTGGGCGCAATATCACGACCGGATCACGATGATGGATGCGGCGCTGGGCAAACGGCTCCGCGAGATCGAGGAGGCGGGACTGGCCGACGACACGATCATTTTTTACTGGGGCGACCACGGCTCGGGCATGCCGCGGAACAAACGCTGGCCCTACGACTCGGGGCTGCACGTGCCTCTGCTGCTGCATGTGCCGGAGCAGTGGAAGGCGCTGGCTCCCGACGAATACACGATCGGCGGCACCAGCGACCGGCTCGTCGCTTTCGTGGATTTCGCGCCGACGATGCTGAGTCTCGCGGGGATCGAGCCGAAACCGTGGATGCAGGGGTTCGCCTTCGCGGGAGCGCACGAGGCCAAAGGGCGCGATTTCAATTTTGGATTCCGCGGCCGCATGGACGAGCGCGTCGATCTGGTGCGCAGTGTCACGGACGGACGCTACGTCTACCTGCGCCAGTACCTGCCGCACCGGATCTATGGACAGCACATCGATTACATGTTCCAGACGCCGACGACGCGGGTGTGGAAGCAGCTCTTTGACGCTGGCAAGTTGAACGAGGCGCAGTCGCACTTCTGGCAAACGAAACCCGCAGAGGAGCTCTACGACCTGACCCAGGACCGCGACGAGGTGAACAATCTCGCGGATTCTCCGGAGCATGCGGAGATCCTGACCAAGTTGCGAAAGGCCCACGAGGATTGGGCGCGGGAGATCCGCGACGTCGGTTTCCTGCCCGAGGCGGAGATCCATTCCCGCAGCGAGGATTCGAGCCCCTACGAGGTGGGCCACGATCCGGCGCGCTATGATTTCGAGGCCATCTTCGCGACCGCGCAGATGGCGAGCTCGGGCAAGGCGGCCGATCTGCCCGAACTGGTGAAACGCCTCGGCAGTCCGGACAGCGCGGTGCGCTACTGGGCCGCGACGGGTCTGCTGATCCAAGGCAAGGCGGGTTTTGCGGCCGGCCCGGAGGCGCTGCGCCAGGCGCTGGACGATGATTCGGGCAGCGTCGCGATCGTCGCGGCGGAGTCGCTCGGACGTCACGGCGAGGCAGCGGACCGGGAGAAGGCGCTGGCGCTGCTGCTGGAAAAAGGCAATCAGGAAACGGGCAACACCCACGAGGCCATCCTCGCTCTGAACGCGCTCGATTACCTCGACAAGGCGGCCGATCCGGTGCGGGCCGCCGTTCTCGCGCTGCCGCGCAAGTCCTCGCAAGCAGCTCCGCGGGTGGAGGGTTACGTGGCGAACCTGCTCGACCACCTCGCCGAGGAGGCGGGTGTGGCTGTGCCGAAGAAGCGGAAGGCCAAGCCCTGAATCAGGGATTGCAGCGGCGGCGGCGATTCGGTAAACTCCGCGACTCCATGAAATCCCGCCACCTGTCCCTGTTGCTTTTCCTGATCGCCCTGCCCTCGGCCCCCGCCGAGGAACAGGAAGGTGGGGCCTCCGCGAAAACCAACCTGCCGCCGGATCCTTTCGGCGATGTCGAGGCCATGGAAAAGCCGGCCGATTACGCCCTGCCGGTGGATCGCAACCGCGGTTGTTTCACCGTCGCCGCCGAGGCGGGCAACTACGCCCCCGGCAGCCACTTCGCGACCTGGAACTGGACGATGAAAGCGGAGCGCTGGGGCAACTTCCACGCCGGCCTGCTCTACGACTCGCTGCGCACCAAGCTGGGCGTGCAGCTCAAGATCGGCGAACTCGCGACGCTGAAGGGTTATGCGCCCCGGACCAATCCGCTCGAAAAGGACACGCCGATGGTGCTGGGTGCGGTTTACATCCCGAAACCGGGTGACTACCCGGTCTCGCTGCTGACCGGCGACCAGTCGAACGTGCCCGCCTTCCAGGTGCGGGGCATCCATTTCCGCCCGGCGCCCGAGTCGGAGCCGCTCGGCCAGTCGATCGACGGGTCCATCGTGTTGGAGGCGAAAACGGCGACGACCTACGCCACGACGATGCGCTACGAGCCCAAGCCCGAGAAAAACTGCCTCGGCTACTGGAAGGAAAAGGAAGACTGGGCCGAGTGGGTCTTCGATGCGAGCAAACCCGGGAAGTTCGAACTGGTCCTGCACTACGGCGCCGGCGACGGTAGCAAGGGCGGACGCGCCGCGGTGCTGGTGAACGACCAGACCCGCGAGTTCACGGTCGAGAGCACCGGCGGATTCCAGAACTGGAAGGAACTGCCGCTCGGCACCATCGAGATCAAGACCAAGGGCGAAAACCGTCTCGCCATCGTGCCGCTGGAGCTGGCCGGTTCGGCGCTGATGGACGTGAGCAAGGTCACGCTGACGCCCGTGCCATGAGCCCGGGAACTCCGGCGATCACGGAGTTCCCCGATTTTGTGAGTCCGCTCCTGGTGAGGGAGTTGCGCCGGATGCTGCGCGCGCCCTCGACGATGGCGGGATTCGTGGTGCTGCAGATCGTGGCGCTCTGCGGCACCCTGCTCGGCTTGCTGCCCCCGGGTGAGCCCGGCTGGTCAAGGGGCTGGGTGTCGACCGAAGTCGACCTGCTGACACTGTTCGCGGCGCTGTTCTTCACCTTTTTCCTGCCACTCTGTCATGCCAATGACCTGCAGCGCGAGCTGGGTCCGGGACGGAACATCGAACTGCTCGCTCTCTCGCGGATCGGCGGCCGCCGTCTCATCGTCCACCTCCATTTCGCTGCCATGGCGGTCACGCTGCTGCTGGTGTTTTCGATATTGCCCCACTATTCGGTCTTCTACCTGCTGGGCAAAATCGAGCCGTTGGAAATCGCAGAAAACCTCGCAGGGATCCTGCTCTCCGCCAGCGCGATGACCGGCATCGTGATCGGCGCGTCGGGGATCGCCTCGATCGCCGGCCGGATCGGCACGATCCTCTCGCTTTATCTGGCCTACGAGTGGATCACCTGGATCTTCTACCTGAGCGCGAATGGTTTTGTCCGTTTGTCAGGTCCATGGGTCTTCCTCTCCGAGGCGCTGATCGCGCTGCTCTTCACTTTTTTCGGGCTTTTGTTGGGCCACTCCCGGGTCGCGGCCCTCGAGAAGCGCGGGCAGCGGTCCTGGCTCCTTTCCATGATCCTCCTGGCACTCTTCGGCTGCCTGCTGCTGACGGTGATCGTGCCGGTGGCGGGGCCGCGCAACGGGCTGCCGGTGCTGGTGATGTTCATCGCCTTCGTGCTGATCCTCGCGTCACCACGCGTTGCAAATCGCGGCTGAAGCCCTATCCTCGGGCATTCCATGTCCGCGCCGTCCGAACTTTTCAAAACCGTGCTCTCCGTCTTCGGGGAATCCGGTTGGGCTTTTCAGGAAGTCGCGGGCCGCGAGGTGATCCGGGCGGGATTCGAGGCGCACCACACCCGGGTCGAGTTGCACGTGCAGATCTTCGCCCCCCTCGCGGCGGTCTCGATCGTCGCCGAATCGCCCCGCCAGGATCCGGACCCGGCCCGGCGCGAGCGGCTCGCGGAACTCGCCATGCGGGTGAACCAAAGTCTCACCGTGGGCAATTTCGAACTCGACTGGGATGCCGGCCGCCTCGTCTTCCGCGTGACGAATCTTTTTCCCTCAGCCGCCGGTGAGCCGGGCATGATCCGCGGTCTGGTCCAAACCGCGGTGCTGGAGATGGACCGGATCAGTCCGGTCGAGGCGATCCTTTTCCGCTCTGCGGGCCCGGCCCTCGCGGCACTCGATCTCGTGGCGCTGCTGGCCCGGGAGGATCTCGTGCCCCCGGTCCCGGAGACGGCCCCAGCGACCTGAATGGAAGACCGGCGCCCATGGGACGAGACGGTTTTTGTCCTGAAGCGAGGGCAAAAGCTGGGACCATTCTCCCTCGATGAATTGCTCGAGAGACTCGAGACCGGCGAACTATCGGAGGACGACGTCTGTCTACGCGAGGCCGCAACGGAGACGGAGCGAATCCGCGATCTCCTCGATTGGGAAGATGGGACGATGACGGGCGACCCGGATGAAGAAGCCGAGGAGGAAGATGACGACGAAATCGAAGAAGAGGACGAGGCGGAAGCCAGCGCCCCACCGGCCGCCACGAGCCGCCCGGACCGGCTGCTTTACTCAGGACATCCCTCCATCCTGACCTATCCCTTTTCCATGCTGGCGCTGACCGGAGGACTCTTCGCGGGGGTGTGGCTCTATCGCTACGATGTGACCTACACCCTCGCCGGGATCGGGCTCGCGATGGTGGGATTGATCCGGCTCAGCCTCGTCAGCTTCACGCACGACTACCACATCCGGGAGCGGCGCATCGAGATCATCACCGGCCTGCTCGCCCGCAGTTCGCGCGAAGTGCGCATCGCCGACATCCGCTCGATCAACGTGACCTGCCGCGGCCTTCCGGGTCTGATCGGAATCGGCACGATCGATTTCCTGACCTCGGGCGATCAACCGGAAGTCTCGTTCCGGCAGGTCTGGGCGGCGCGAAAACTGAAACAAAAAATCCGGCGTCTGCAGGACGCGATCTCCGGCCCGGCTTGATCCGCCTCAGGTCACCGGTGCCCCGACCGAGGCGAAAATCCGCCACGAGATCCAGAGGATCCCCACGGCCATCATGCCGACATAGACGCGGTTCACGACCGTGACGAGACGGGAACGCTGCAACTGCCGACGGTAGCGCTCCGCGATCCAGATGAAGGTGACAAGGATCGGCAGGAAAAGCGCGGTGGTCATGGGATTGTGCGGCACGGCGGGATCCCCGATCCCGGTGTAGAAAAGGGTGATCGCGACGACGACTCCGAGAAACAGCAACATCCAGCGCGCGCTGGTGCCGCGGACCTGCCAGACCTCTTCGCTCTGGTGCGCGGCGGCCCATCGGTGGATGAGCGCGATGGTGAAGAAGACGAGCGCGGCATAGAGCAGGATCATACCGGCCCGCCCGAGGACGCTGTTGGTGATCTGGTTGAAGGCTCCCCGCCACCCGCGCTCCAACAGGGTGGCCACGCCATGCTCGCGGATGTAGGAGACGGCCCCGGGTTTCTCGAGGAAGGGCACGTCGTCCAACTCTTTGGCCCCGGGGTGCTCCTGACGGAACGCCACGGCCTCGGCGGGCGAATCGAGCCAGACCGAATATTTCAGATAGGAGTGGAAAGGATCCCCGAAGCGCTCTCCGGAATAGGTGAGCCGAGGACCGGTGATGATCAGGAAGGCGGCGATCACCATCGCGAAGCCTACCAATTGGTTCGAGGAAACCCACAGCCCCGCCTCGGCGCGGTCGCGGCGATGGCGGAAGGCGAGCCAGAGCGAACGGATCACCGAGACGATCAGGAAGCCGAGCGCGATCGGCCAGACCAGCGGCTTGGCAAGGTAGGTGATGCCTAACAAGACCCCAAATACGGCGTAGAGCCAGAGTTGGTTCTGGCGGATCAAGGACAGGGCGCACAGCCAGGTCAGCAAGACGAGGAGCAGGTAGAGCGCGTCGGAACTGAAGTAGCCGGAGAACTCAAGGATGATCCCGAACCCGCCCGAGACGATCACCGCCATGGCACCGGAGAACGAAAAGGCCCGCGCCGCCGCCACCGCAAAAATGACGAGGAGGCTGCCCGAGAGGATCAGATTCGTCCATTTGCCGCGCTCGAAGACCTCGTCGGGAGGATCGCCGGCATGGCCGCGCATCAGCCAGGGGAAGAGCGGATCGACGACACCGTCGGTGTACTGCGGGAAGGCCCGGGTGAACTCGCGCATGACAGAGGGCCGCTCCGCCTCCTCGTCGAGCGAAGCCGAGCGATAGACGGCATCGATGAATCCCGCCTGCGGCTGCGCGGTGCGGACGGTGTTCTTTTCGAGGATCAAGACCGTCCCCAGATAACAATAAGCCCAGGCATAAACCGTGAGCATCGCGAGGAAGGCGAACCACATCACGGGGTGTTTCCGGGTGCGTCCCGAACTGGCGGGCTGGTCACTCATGGGCTTCGGAGTCACGCAAGCGGCGGAGTCGCTCCTCGGACTCGGCGACAAAGGCCTCGGACTGGCGCAGCTTTACCAGACTCTCCAGCTTCGCGGCGTCGCGGCGTGAGGCGGCGTCGACGTGGAGAACGACCCGGCCGACCGAGGCACCGGGAAAACCGTCGAGCTTCCGGGGCGCCCGTGTCTGGAAGACGAGGATTTTTGGACGAAACCAAGGGCTTTGATACTCGAGCTTTTCGATCTCGGAATATTCAAAGATGACACTGCGGGTCTCGCCCTTGCGGAAGGCCCGGTCGCGCTGCCGGAAATGCAGCTCGACCACGTCGCGCCCGCAAGTGAGCTTGCCCTCGACGTAGTTGTAGCCCAACGGGTCGTCGGCCGGATTGTCGAACTGCACTGACAATTCGTCGTACACGGTTTCAGGAGGGGTTCCCCGAGAGGAGACGGCAGGATTCCACGAGCGCCTCCCTCCAGACCGCGATTTCCCCCGTCTCAAGCGGACGCTCCGAAAGAAGTCCCGCCTGCAGGCACACGGAGTCCTCGTGCACGCGGATCAGACACTTCCACTGACCACCGGCCACCGAAACCTGGGAAACGCTCTCATCGTGGAGGCCCAATTGGGCGTGCGCCTGTTTCAGTGCATCGATCAACCGCCCGGTCTGAAGCGAAAATCCCGTTCCCTCGTCGGAGGTCGCAAAGAGGAGGAAACCCTCGGCATCGCAAATCACCCCGGCGATGACATCGACCTGACGGATCGCCTGGTCGGCATGGGCGGCGATGCGCTCGGCGAGCGAATCCTCGAGTTCGGACTCTTCGAAATCCCCGCTCTCGGGGGAGGCGCTTTCCAAGGGTTCGCCAGCGGCCCCCCCCGACTCGGCCGGCACCGGCTCGAAAGCCGTCGGCTCCGCTGGATCTTCCGCCGGAACATTCCAATCCCGCAGCAATCCTCCCTCTTCCGCCCGAACCCGCGCGGCACGCAAGGCAGCCAACGCCCGGTCCGCGTCGCGTTCACCCGTGCGCAGGGGAATGAACCCATCGGTATCGTCGAAAAATGCGGGGATCTCGCGTTCCGTCTCATCGGGCTCCGCGATTTCCACGGTCATCTCGGGGACCACGGGATCGGCGGTGAAAATGGTCAGTTCCTCCTCGGGAGCGTCGGGTTCCGGATCCGCTGGTTCTTCGTTCACCCAAGGCGGCGGAGCCTCTGCGTCCCGCATGAAATCGGACAAAACGGGCTCAGACTCCGGCTCTGGCGCGGACTCGAAGATCTCGGAAGAGTCTTCGCCATCCAGCGGGCGCTCTTCGAAGGGAAGCAATTCCTCGATTTCGGAAAAATCAAACAGCTGGAATTCAGCGGGTTCCAGTGTTTCCTCGGTCGGCTCCGTTGGGGCGATCGCCGTGGCAATGGACTCGGAATCGACTTCGCTATTGGGATCGACTTCTGCTTCCACCTCGGCTTCCGCTTCCACCTCGGCTTCCGCTTCCACCTCAGTTTCTGCCTCCACCTCAGTTTCTACTTCCAGCTCCAGTTCCTCTTCCACCTCGGCTAAAGGATCGGCTTCCTCCTCGATTCCGAAGACATTCCCCTCGATCAAGAGGGATTCCACCTCCTCCGTCTCTTCCTCGGTCAGCGGGGTCACTTGAGGTCCCGGATCGAAAAACATCTCGACGTCAGGGGCTTCCTCAGTCGTGACTTCAGGCTCGGGCATCTCTGCTACGAATTCCACGACTGGCTCGATCGGCTCCACCGGCGCGGCGGCCGGAACGACCTCGGCTTCCGGAGCCGTGGAAACCGGGGACTCGCTTTCGGTTTTCCGCGGACCGCGGGAAAGGCCAGGACGCGAAGCCGGGCGCCGACGCTTCCGCGAAGAAGAGAAGGAACCGACCAGCTCTTCCAACTCGTCCCTGTCAATCCACGAGTCTGGCATAGTCGCGATCGGGAGTTGGGGTTTCCTCCTCTTCGTAGAGATTCAAGCGTTTCTCCATCTCGGCAGCAAGTTGGTCGTAAATCAGGGCCGAAGCGGAGGGCCGCTCGCGCAACATTGCCACCGGGACCCCGAGCCGCCCCGCCTCACGAAAATCGCGATGCAGCGGGATCACCGTTTCAAGGACCAACTCGATGGGAAGCAACTCGCGGAATTCACGCTGATCCTCGAGCGAAGAAGGATCTTCGGAGTCGGTCATCCCCAGCAAAAATCCCGCGAGGCGCGGCCCCTCGCCGCCAGCCGCATGCCGTGCCGATGCAATCATGCGCAGGACCTGTGGCAGCGTGCGGAGACAAAGCGGCCCGGGCTGCTGAGGCACGAGCAAGGCATCAACCAATCGTGAAAGGGTGTTCGTCACCGGATGGACTCCCGTCGGGGTATCGTAAAGCACCAGATCGAAATCAAGCTCCGCGAGGCAGTCGTCCAGATCGGCCACCTTTTCCGGGGAGAAGGCGGCGGTCCCGGGGTCGGAGAGGATGAGGTCGAGGGACTTCCGCGATCCACGGGTCAAAAGCGCGAGGCCGGGAAGGCGGGTCTGGATCAGGGCCTCCTCCACCTCCGCGGTCGTGATCGGCGCTCCGGAAACGAGGAAGTCGTGGAATCCCTTCGCATCCTTCGCTTTCTCCGTCAGAGAGAAGCCGACCCCACCCTGGAGATCGGCATCCACGAGCAAGACGCGCCATCCCCGCTTGGCGAGGGAATAGCTCAAGTTCACGGCGACGGTCGTCTTTCCGACACCGCCCTTTTGGCTGATCAGTGCTAGGGTAGCCACGGTTTCAAATGCGATTCCCGAAGCATAACCCCAATCCCCCCGGTCACGACAAGAATTCTTGGCCCAATCAGGCTTTTCCGGGCAAAAACATTGTCCCGACAGGGCCTTTCCTGTAAACTCAGAGGCTCGCGAAATCGATCCATGAATCCCCTCAAACCCCTTCTTTGCCTCACCATCGCCGCCTGCCTCCTTCTCCCGGGCCGCGCCGATGAAATCAAACTCAAATCCGGCCAGACCTTTACCGGTCGGATCACCTACGAAGCCGCGGACATCGTGAAAATGGAGGTCCCGATCTCGGCCTCGATCAAGGAAACGAAAATCATCGCCCGCGGCGACATCGAGTCGATCACCAAGGATGCCCCTGACGATGTGGAATTCGGAAAACTGCAGAAACTGGTGCCGACCGGGGCTCTGGTAACCGCCGAGACCTACCGCTCGATGCTGGAGACCGGTCCCAACTCCTTCCTCAAGAACTTCCCGGAGAGCAAACACAAAGCCAAAGTCGAGGAGATCCGGGATACCCTCACCAAGGAACTCGATCAGGTGGAGCGCGGATTCGTCAAGGTGAACGATCGCTGGTACAGCCCGCAGGAAAAGATCGATTTCAAAGAGCTGATCGACTCCGAACTGCGTCTCGTCCGACTTCAGTCCTATTCCAAAGGGGGGAACCTCGGGAGCTTCATCGCGGCGATGCGCGAATTCGAGTTCATCGAGGAAAACTACCTCGGCACTCCCGCCTTCCCCAAGGCGATCTCCGTCGCCGAGGAGCTGATGCCCACCTTCGCCGGGCAACTCCAGGCTCTGGCCGGACGGGTCGATTATCAGAACGCGGAGTACGAGCGCGCGCTTGCGGCCTCTACCGTGGATGCCCGCAATCAGTTGGTTGCAGCCCGCGCCCGGGAGGATCAGACGCTGAAAGACTCCATCACCGCTGACAAAAAGAACGGCGTCAAGTGGACCCAGCTCGACCAGCGCAACCGCAGTGCGGTCGAGGAATACTGGAAGCTGGTGAGCTCCGAATTCAACCGCTTCAAGACCTTCGACAAAGGCCAGCTCGCGAAGCAGTCGGAAATGCTGGTCGAGGTCGACAAGCTGATCGCTGAGGACAAGATCCCCGAGGCTCGCACCAAGCTGGCGGAAGCCAGCGTCATCACCGGCCAACAGATCCCCGCCGCCGACAAGGGTTCGAAGAGCAAAAGCAAGAGCAAGAGCGGCAGTCCCAAGGGCGGTTCCTACGCCGCCATTCTGAACGGGAAGATCAACGAGAAGTTCGCCGAGGCGAAGTCCAAGTCCGACGCTGCCGCGAATGCTTCTGCCTCGGAGATCCTCGCCGGGAATTTGAAAAAAGCCGAGGCGGACCAGACCCCTGGCCCTGCCGCCGCCACGACGGATGCGACCGCCGAGGGCACCGCAGGCGCGGAAAAACCCGCGGAAGAAGTCGATGAATTCGCCGCGCTCACCGCGTCAAGGAAGACGGAATCCGAGGGCAAGGTCTCGACGGAGAAGTCCAAGACGGACGGAAAGAAAGAGAAGGGCAAGACCACGGAGAAGAAGAAATCCAGTGCGGCGAAATCTGATGCTGACGAAGAGGAACCCGGAGTGGCGAAAAAGCGCCCGGAACCCGTGATCGAGGACGATGAGGAGGGTGGTTTTCCCACCTGGCTCATCGCGCCGATTCTAACCGTTCTCGTCGTCATCGCGATTGTCGTCCTGAAGGTTACCGGCATCGGAGGCAAGAAGGCGGAGTAACCCCCTCCATCCCGCCACGGCGGAGCCTTCCGGACAAAAAAGGGTGGCCTCGGCCACCCTTTTTTTCGAGTCCACAGATTCCGGGAGGCACGGTTTCAGGCCAAACCGAAGGCCTGATCCATTTCGGACGCCACTCCTTCAAGATAAGCCGCGTCCCCACCGGCCACTTCGGCCGCGCACCAGCCGTGGAACCCGATCTCGAGCAGGGCCCGGTTGACGTCGGGATAATCGATGTCTCCCTCTCCGATCGCCGTGAATTTCCCGCTCTCTCGGGAGAAGCCCTTGATGTCGAGTTTTACGATTCTTTTTCCAAGCTGCCGGATCCAATCTCCGGTGGGACCGTACTTCCAGTGATTGCCGATGTCGAACTGCATCCCCACCCAGGGCGAACGGAAGGCATCGACGTATTCCACGAACTGGTCAGCAGTCTGTCCCTCACCGCCGGCGGGATCATAGCCCATCTCGTTCCAGACGTTTTCGATCGCGATCGTGACCCCGAGCTTGGCAGCCAGCGGGACCGCTTGCGCGATGTTTTCAATCGAGCGGCGGTCCACATCTTCCTTGCTGCCGTCCTTTCCATGCCCAACGACCAGCAGTACCGTGTGTCCGCCCACGGCATGGGTGGTCTCCAAGGCCCTTAACAGCGTCTCCAGGGCTTTTTTCCGGACACCAGCGTCCGGATCGGAATGCCGGACCTCCCAGTGTTCGGCGCAGACCGAACCATCCACGGGCAACCCGGTCTCGACGATTGCTTTCCGCACCTCTTCGATGTCGAATCCCGGGGCGCTGAGCTCAACGCCTTCGAACCCGGCCTCCTTCGCGATGGCGAACTTCTCGGCAAAGGTCTTTCCCTCGCGGATCATTCCGATCTTGAGGGTTTTGTAGAGCCGCCCTGAAAGCCCTGGAGCCGTTCCGGCCGCAAATGAGCTGCCGGTCAAAGCGACCGGCACGAGGGGGAGGGCGGCGCCTGCCGCCAGAAAATTTCTGCGATTCATGGTCCCCGATTGAGTCAGAAGGCGGCGAAAAGGTCAAGCACGCCTCCCTGCGCCTTCATGCCACGGACCCGACGCGATATCGCCCCTTCCAGAAGCTCACCCGTGTCCGTCTGGCGCCGAATTCTTGATCCAGTCCCGGTCCAGCCGTTTCAAGCGGGCACAAAAAAACCGCCCTGCGAACAGGGCGGTTAATTTAAACCTGGCAGCGACCTACTCTCACATGGCCTATCGCCACACTACCATCGGCGCTACAGCGTTTCACTTCCGGGTTCGGAATGGAGCCGGGTGGTTCCGCTGTGCTATGGCCACCAGAACTCCGCCTCCACAAACGCGGGGGCGGGCTTCCGAGGGTCATCAGGATACCTTTCGATCAACGAAGACCGAATCTCTGACAACTGTATAAAGGGAAAACAAATTTACTACGGCAAGATTCAAGAAAAACTGAAACAAGCCAAACGGATGATTAGTACTGCTCGGCTGAATCCATTACTGAACTTATACCTACAGCCTATCGACGTGGTAGTCTTCCACGATCCTTCAGGGAGAATTCATCTTGGGAATCGCTTGACGCTTAGATGCTTTCAGCGCTTATCGAGTCCGCACATAGCTACCCAGCCGTGCCCTTGACAGAACAACTGGTGCACCAGAGGTGCGTCATTTCCGGTCCTCTCGTACTAGGAAATGAACCCCTCAATTCTCCTACGCCCACAGAGGATAGAGGACCGAACTGTCTCGCGACGTTCTGAACCCAGCTCGCGTGCCGCTTTAACTGGCGAACAGCCAGACCCTTGGGACCTTCTCCAGCCCCAGGATGCGACGAGCCGACATCGAGGTGCCAAACCGCGCCGTCGATATGAACTCTTGGGCGCGATCAGCCTGTTATCCCTAGAGTACCTTTTATCCGTTGAGCGATAGCAATTCCACATTCAACTACCGGATCACTTAGGCCTACTTTCGTATCTGCTCGACATGTCCGTCTCACAGTTAGTCCGGCTTATGCCTATACACTCGAAACGTGATTGCCAACCACGCTGAGCCGAACTTCGCGCTCCTCCGTTACACTTTGGGAGGATACCGCCCCAGTAAAACTGACCGGCTGCCATTGTCCTTCCGCCCGATGAGGGCAGGATGTTAGATTTTCCAAATTCAAAGGGTGGTGTCTCATTGATGACTCCGCAGCCCCCTGAAGGGCCACATCAAAGTCTCCCACTTACGCTGAGCATTGAAACCGAAAAACCAGTGACAGCTTACAGTTAAGGTTCATAGGGTCTTTCCGTCCTTCTGCGGGTAGCCGGCATCTTCACCGGCGCTACAACTTCACTGAGCTCCTGGTTGAGACAGCGATCAACTCGTTGCACGATTCGTGCAGGTCGGAACTTACCCGACAAGGAATTTCGCTACCTTAGGACCGTTATAGTTACGGCCGACATTCACCGGGACTTGGGTTCAGAGCTTCGCTTGCGCTAACCCCTTGCCTTAATCTTTCGGCATTGGTCACGTGTCACATCCTATACATCGACTTGCGTCTTCGCAGAATGCTGTGTTTTTGCTAAACAGTCGGTTGATCCATTTCACTGCGGCCTGCCGAAGCAGGCACCCCTTATTCCGAAGTTACGGGGCTATTTTGCCGAGTTCCTTAACCAGGTTTCACTCTTGCGCCTTGGTATATTCTACCCACCCACCTGTGTCGGTTTACGGTACGGGCTCCCTTAGCACGACACACCGGCTTTTCTTGACAGTCCTTCGAACAATGCGGATCGGCCGTAGCCTCACCTCGGAATTCAATTACCTAGTTGTTCTCCAGCCTGTGTCCCCGGTGCTTTGGGGCCAGGAGGTGCGGGAATATTAACCCGCTATCCATCGCCTACGCCTATCGGCCTCGACTTAGGTCCCGACTAACCCTGGGATGACGAACATTGCCCAGGAAACCTTGGGTTTACGGCGGAGAGGAATTTCACCTCTCTTATCGTTACTCATGTCTGCATTCTCTCTTCCCGGAACTCCACCTTCAGTCGCCATCCGGCTTCAAGGCTCCGGGAATGCTCCTCTACCACACGCAAAGCGTGTCCAGAGCTTCGGTATGACGCTTATCGCCAATCATTTTAGGCGCAGGATCACTCGATGAGTAAGCTATTACGCACTTTTTAAATGGTGGCTGCTTCTAAGCCAACATCCTCACTGTCTAAGTAATCCCACCTCCTTTCCACTTAGCGTCATTTTGGCACCTTAGCTGCTGATCTGGGCTGTTTCCCTTTTGAAAATGAAGCTTATCCCCCACTTTCTCACTGCCGCACTACACCTACCGGTATTCGGAGTTTGGTTGAAGTCGGTACCCGGGTGTGGGCCCTAGTTCATTCAGTGCTCTACCCCCGGTAGTCAGCATGCGACGCTGCACCTAAATGCATTTCGAGGAGAACCAGCTATCACGGGGTTTGAATAGCCTTTCACTCCTACCCACAGCTCATCCGAGAACTTTTCAACGTTCACCGGTTCGGTCCTCCACGTGAAGTTACTCACGCTTCAACCTGGCCATGGGTAGGTCACCTCCGCTTCGGGTCTAGTACCTGCAACTAAATCGCCCTATTCGGACTCGCTTTCGCTGCGCCTGCGTCCCAGAAGGACTTAAGCTTGCTACAAACACTAACTCGCAGACTCATTAAGCAAAAGGCACGCCATCACCCCCGAGGGGGCTCTGACTCCTTGTAAGCATATGGTTTCAGGTTCTATTTCACTCCGCTCACAGCGGTTCTTTTCACCTTTCCCTCGCGGTACTGGTTCACTATCGGTCGCCAACTAGTATTTAGCCTTTCGCCGTGGTCGGCGTATCTTCGTGCAACGTTTCACGTGTGCCGCACTACTCTGGGACACCCTAGGGCTGACTCAACTTTCGATCACAGGCCTTTCACCTTCTTTGGAGTGCTTTTCCACACACTTAACCTAGTGTCGTCAGTCCCACATTGGGACCCGAAACCCCGGGACCAAAGGCCCCGGTTTGGGCTGTTCCGCTTTCGCTCGCCACTACTTACGGAATCGATTCTCTTTCTTTTCCTCCGGTTACTGAGATGTTTCACTTCACCGGGTATTGCGAACCCGCTCCTATGGATTCAGAGCGGGACGGCCGAGTATTAACACGGCCAGGTTACCCCATTCGGAAATCTCCGGGTCAAAGCGTATTTGCCGCTATCCGAAGCTTATCGCAGCTTATCACGTCCTTCATCGCCTGTTGGCACCAAGGCATCCGCCATATGCTCTTAACAGCTTGTTCCAGCAATCATTTGAAATCCGTTAGAAAATCATCTGAGAGCGTCGGGAAGGCTTTGCTTAGTTCCTTCCACTGTTTTCTCTATCTTGTTTCTGAAATTAATCAGGAAATTGTAGTATTTTTATTTTCCCATATACAGTTGTCAAAGATCCGGAACTCTTCCCGGCTGCGTTCAGCAGTTCGGCAATGGGTCTGACAGGATTTGAACCTGTGACCCCACGCTTATCAAGCGTGTGCTCTAACCAGCTGAGCTACAGACCCGGTCAAGTCCGATGCACCCGAACACCCGGGCTCAAGTCAGAGTGGAGGCAAGGAGATTCGAACTCCTGACATCCTGCTTGCAAAGCAGGCGCTCTACCAACTGAGCTATGCCCCCGGGGGTCGATGTGCTCTTCTTTCGGTCATCGAAAAGGTAAAGGCAAAATGGTGCACTGCACGCTTCGTCGCATAACATGTTTTGAATTGTTGCGGATGGCCGTTTCCGGCACATCTGCCACGAATCCGGCGAACCGGATCCAAGGCTTCGACCTTTCCATCCATTTGGGCGGTTGTGAGTTTGTCCGCCCGGATGGAATTGCTCCATAGAAAGGAGGTGATCCAGCCGCAGGTTCCCCTACGGCTACCTTGTTACGACTTCATCCCAGTTACCACCTACACCTTAGGACCTCCTTGGTGGAGACACTTCGGGTGCGAGCGGCTTCCATGATGTGACGGGCGGTGTGTACAAGACCCGGGAACGTATTCACGCTGCCGTAGCTGATGCAGCATTACTAGCGATTCCAACTTCATGTAGGCGAGTTGCAGCCTACAATCCGAACTGAGCCCAGTTTTACGGATTTCCTCCACCTCGCGGTATCGGTTCACATTGTACTGGACATTGTAGCACGTGTGCAGCCCTGGGCGTAAGGGCCATACTGACTTGACGTCATCCCCTCCTTCCTCCCAGTTAATCTGGGCAGTCTGAACAGAGTCCCCGGCATTACCCGCTGGCAACAGTTCATAGGGGTTGCGCTCGTTACGGGACTTAACCCAACATCTCACGACACGAGCTGACGACAGCCATGCAGCACCTGTGATGGTCCACCCGAAGTGACGACAAGCTTTCACAAGTCTACGACCACCATGTCAAGCCCAGGTAAGGTTCTTCGCGTTGCATCGAATTAAGCCACATGCTCCACCGCTTGTGCGGGTCCCCGTCAATTTCTTTGAGTTTTAATCTTGCGACCGTACTCCCCAGGCGGCACGCTTAACGCGTTAGCTCCGGCACAGAAAGGGTCGAACCTTCCCACACCAAGCGTGCACCGTTTACTGCCAGGACTACAAGGGTATCTAATCCTTTTCGCTCCCCTGGCCTTCGTCTCTCAGCGTCAGTAATTGTCCAGAGTCTCGCCTTCGCCACTAGTGTTCCTCTCGATATCTACGCATTTCACTGCTACACCGAGAATTCCAGACTCCCCTCCAATACTCAAGCAAGGCAGTATCGGATGCAGTTCCGGGGTTGAGCCCCGGGATTTCACATCTGACTTACCCCGCCGCCTACAGACTCTTTACGCCCAGTAAATCCGAACAACGCTTGGGACCTTCGTATTACCGCGGCTGCTGGCACGAAGTTTGCCGTCCCTTCCTCTTCAGGTACTATCAATGCCCGCGCCAGTGACTGCGCAAGCCCTTACTCCCTGATGACAGGAGTTTACGACCCTAAGGCCTTCATCCTCCACGCGGCGTCGCACCGTCAGGCTTTCGCCCATTGCGAATGATTCTCGACTGCTGCCACCCGTAGGTGTCTGGACCGTGTCTCAGTTCCAGTGTGACTGATCATCCTCTCAGATCAGCTACCCGTCATTGCCTTGGTGGGCCATTACCCCGCCAACAAGCTGATAGGCCGCGAGCCCATCCCGAAGCGACAGCTTGCGCCGCCTTTAATCTTACGATCACATGGGGTATTAATCCGAATTTCTCCGGGCTATCTCCCACTTCGGGGCAGGTAACTCACGTGTTACTCACCCGTTCGCCACTAAGGGTCTTTAAAGCAAGCTTCAAAAACCCTCCGTTCGACTTGCATGTCTTATCCACGCCGCCAGCGTTCGTTCTGAGCCAGAATCAAACTCTTCGAATAGAAACTTGATCCCGCTTTCGATACGCTAGCTTCTCCTTGCGGAGTTGCTGTTGTTCTTTAACGGAAAATTTGACGTGAACAAAACCTCGTTATCCGAGGCCTTGTTCGGCACGTTACTTGCTTTCACGTGCAGCACACAATTTAGCCTTTTCCTTTTCCACCGGTTTTTGCTTCCTCGATTCGAGGTGACGCATGATACCGGCCTGATGTTCTGAAAGATCTTTTCACCTTTCTCCAAAACGTCCTAACGCAGAGGCGTAAGAACCGTCACTGGAGGTCAGCGCCACCCTCTTTTGGGCGGGCGGTGAATATAGGAGGCCTTTTGCTTTGGTCAACACCTTTTGATCAAAAATTTCGGGATTTTTCAACACTCCTTCTTCGGGCGTGCTCGGAATCCATCCAGTGCCCACGGCTGTCATGGAAATTCAAACTTCCTTGGCTCCCCCACCCTCCTTGCCGTCTGCTTTTCAGGAATTGGCAAAGGCCTGCCGGTCGCCTACCTTTCCACTCGCATGCGTCGCTCCATTCATTTTTCCGCCGGGCTTTCCCTGCTTTCCCTAATCCGGCTTCCCGTCGCTCTTGCGCAAATCGTGGCAACCCCGGTGGAACCGCTCGATCCTGAAGAAGGAGCGTCCGCGCCGAGTCCGGCACGGACAGCGCCTCTTCCCCCCGGTCCTACTCTGGCGGTCTCTCCCGAAGAGGCCGCTCTCCGGGCTCAGGTTCGCTCGCTTTTTTCCACGAATCGCCACGATGCCGAACTCGCCTCCACGGTGATTGCCCGCGTCTACGCACAGCGTGATTTCCGTCCACTTTGGGAGGCGGCGGCGATCTCGGCGGGATTCCACCGTGCCCTCGCCGAGGAACTGAAGCGCCACGCCATGCCCGAGCAGTTCGCCGTGGATCCCGAAGTCTTGCGCACCAGGATCAGCGGCGGCCCCGTGCCTCCGGAAGATCTTGCCCACACCATCGCCTTTTGCGATGCCGCCTTTCTGATCCGGCTCGGGGCGGTGCCGGTCTCGGCGATCTGGCCGGAATGGGATCAAGGCGACAGGCCCGGCTCGGATGACCGCTCGGTAGACGCCATCCAGAGCGACCTGCTCATCGCCACGTCCCTGCGCCCTTTTCAAATGGAGGCGGCTATCGCGGCGTTGGCTCCGAAGAACTGGATCTACCGGGAGCTCTTGAAGGCTTATCCCTCCGCGAAGGATGCGATCCTCCGGTATTCCGGACTACCCCAGATTCCGAACCCCGAGCAGATCGGCCCGGGCAAGCCCGGGGAGATTTATCCCGCCGCCCCGGCGATTGCCGCCCACCTGATCGACCGGGGTTATCTGAAAATGGCGCCGGAGCAGGCCGCCTACCTTTCCTCCATGTCGCCGGAGCTTTGCGCCGCATTGGTCGCCTTCCAGGGCGACTACGGCCTCGATGCCGACGGGATCTTCGGCCAGACTTCTTGGCGTTACCTGAATACGAATGCCGCCGATCGTTTCCGGTCGATCACGATCAACCTTCACCGGGCCCGACTCATGCCCTCCAAGCTCGGGGATCGCTACCTCATTGCAAACCTGCCCTGCGCCGAGCTGCACATGTTTGACTCCAACGATTTCCACACCAAATCGATGCGGATCGTCCACGGGCGGGCGGACAAGGACACCCACCGCACCAAAATCTTCCGCGACCGGATGCAGGAGGTCGTCTTCGGACCCTACTGGAATGTGCCGCCGAGCATCGCGAAGAAGGAGTTGCTCCCAAAAATGCAGGAGGATTGGGGTTATCTCAGCCGGAACAACTACGAACTCGTCAACTCCTTCGGCGGCAGCGCGGGCACGCGGGTCTCGCCCGACACGCTCTCGGCGGTGGCGTCCGGCAGCCTGCTGATCCGCCAGCGGCCGGGCGGCAGCAACGCACTGGGTTACGTGAAGTTCCTTTTCCCGAACACCTACAACATCTACATGCACGATACCCCGTCGCGGGAGTTTTTCGCCCGGGCCAACCGGGACTTCAGTCACGGCTGCATCCGGGTCGCCAAACCGGACGAATTGGCCGAGTGGGTTTTCGCGCCCGAGGGCTGGACGATCGACCGGGTCCGCGCCTCCATGCAAAACGACCTGAACAAGAGCGTCGCCGTGAAGGGAGGGATCAACGTTTACATCACTTATTTCACGACCTTTCCCCGCCCGGCGCCCAACGGCCAATTGCTCCTGGCTCCCGGTCGGGACGTCTACGGTTACGACGCTGTCGATGCGCGCACGCTCGCCGCGGTCTTGCCTTGGCAGGAGGCGCCCGCCGCTCCGGTCACAGCCCCGTCGGGTGGTCAATAAAACTCACCTCAAGCCCGGGAAACTCGGCCGCCCACCGCGCCGCGAGCGCCTTCACCCCGAAGGTCTCGGTCGCGTAGTGTCCCGCGTAGATCAGGTTGATCCCGAGTTCCTCCGCCGCCGTGTAGCTCCAGTGCGGTCCTTCGCCGGTGAGGAAGGTGTCGATCCCCGTGGCCGCGAGTTCGTGGATCTGGGATCCCGCCCCGCCGGTGATGACGCCGAGCTCGCGGACGCGCCCCGGACCTCCCGGAGCTAGCTTCGGCGTTTCGCCCACCGCCGCCGCGACCCGGGCGAGCAAATCGTCCCGATCGAGATCGCAGGAGACCCGCAGCCCCAGGTCCCGTCCTTTCAAGGGAGCGAAGGGCCGGCCTTCTCCCGCAAAACCGAGAGCCGAAACGAGGAGGGCGTTGTTTCCGAGCTCCGTGTGCATGTCGAGCGGCAGGTGCGCCGAATAAATCGCAAGGTCGTGGTCCATCGCCAGTTTCAACTTCCGGTAAAGCGCACCCTCGATGCGTTGGGCGCCCTGCCAGAAGAGCCCGTGGTGGACGACGAGGAGATTCACTCCGGTGGCGCAGGCCTCCTCGATCACCGGGAGGCAGGCATCGACGGCGGCAGCGATCTTCGTGACCTGACCCGAGTTCGCGAGTTGGAGCCCGTTGAGGGCGCCGGGGTAGTCGGCGATGGTCTCGATCGAGAGCCAGTCGTTGGCCGCGGTGATGAGGGCGGAGAGGGCGGGCATGAGGGAGAGTCGTTCTTCCTATTTCATAAGGGGGATTCGGGCTTTTTCCAGCGAAGGTCCCACTTCCCTGGGGAGACCGGTTGAATCGCACCACGGGTGTTCCGAAAGGAAAAGACGGCCGGATGGCGCGGGGTGGCGGGAAAGCTGCTTGTAAAATGGGAATGCTCTCACGAAACTCCCCCTCATGCACCGGCGATCCGCGACCCATCGAGCTTTCACGTGGTTTTTTCTCCTCGGATTCGCCTTCAGTCTTCCCGGACCGGTGAGTCTGATCCCGAGCGTGGAAGCGGCTTCGGCGAGTGCGTCGAAGCGGATCATCAAGAAGCTGCAGAAGCAGATCAGGACACTGAAGGCACAACTCGCGGCGGGACCTTCGACCAAGGCGGGAATGTGATCGAGTGGTGCTACGCGCCGGTCTTTCTGACGACTCAGCCAATGCGTGGCGGCGCGTGGATTTTCGGCGCGGACCGCTTGGTATCCTCCTCTGTGTTCGACGCAGATAAGATCAACGACTTAAACGATTCGTTTGGCTTCCGCGTGGCAAGTCCCTGAACGGACCCGCCGGCGTTGCCTATCGAGCGGCCTTCGGCGAGTCCTGCGGTTTCGCTTCCCTTTGATTCGTGCGCGATCCCGCAGCGGCAGGCTCTACTCTCATACCCTCCTATTTACTCACAGCGTCTTGAGAAAACAGACGAGACCGCAGGCCGAGACACTCTGTGAGAGGGGATAAGACTCTCCTTCCGGAATGAGGATGACGCCGCGTGTGGCTCCCAGCGTGGCCATGCTTTCGACCAGGCCGGGTGTGACCTTGGGGGAAAGGGTGCGCTTGATCTCCACGGCCAGCACTTCGCCGTCGGCCCGCTCGATGACGAGGTCCACCTCCGCACCGGCGTGGGTGCGGTAGTGGCTGGCGACCGCGCCTTTCGGCAGCAGCTCGAGAATCTGCTCGATGCAATACCCTTCCCACGAAGCGCCGCAGAGCGGATGGCCAAGCACCTGCTCCAGATCCTGCAGTCCGGCCAACGCGTGAAGAATGCCGCTGTCGCGCCAGTAGACCTTGGCGGATTTCACCAGCCGTTTGCCGGCGTTGCGGCTCCACGGCGGGAGCGAGCGCACGAGATACAGCCCCTCGAGCAGATCGAGGTAGCGGCGGGCGGTTTTGCCGTCGATGCCGAGCGATCCCGCCAGCTTGCTGAGGTTGACGGTGGCGCCCTGCTGATGGGTGAGCATGGTGCAGAAACGGCGCAGCAGGATGGGCGGTGCGGTGATGCCTTGTTGCGGCAGGTAGCGCTCCACGTAGCTGGTGAGGAAGTCTTCCCGCCATTGCAGCGACGCTTCGCGGTCCGTCGCGAGGAAGCTGTCGGGATACCCGCCCCGCTCCCAGTGCGTGGCGAGATCGTCGTCCGGACTCCCGAGTTCCAAGGTCCGAAGCGGACCGAGCTCCAGATAACTGATCCGGCCGGCCGGCGTTTCGGCGCTCGGCTGGAGAAGCTCCGGAGAGGCGGAACCGAGGAGGAGAAAATGCCCCGCCTTCTCCCCGGTCCGGCGTCGTTCGTCCACCAGACTTCTCAGCACCGGGAAAAGGTCCGGCACGCGCTGGACCTCATCGAGGATGACGAGACGGCCCGCGAATCCGCCGAGATAAAGTTCCGGGTCAGCCAGCTTGGCCAGGTCCGAGGGGCGTTCCAGATCGAGGTAATGAGTGGGTTTCCCGGTCTCCAATTCCCTCGCCAAAGTGGTTTTCCCCACCTGCCTGGATCCCAGCAATGCCACGACCGGCGACTGCCGGAGTCGCTGCAACAAGGTCGATGTCAGTTGGCGTGGAATCATTTCACCTTGAAATTACGGAATCGATTCCGAAAATTCAAGGTGAAATGCGATCATTCGAGCGGGCAGACCGGCACCGTCCGTTGACGACAGCGACTTCTCCTCACCGCCCCAATCCCCTTGCCGTGATCCGCAAATGGCCGTTAAATGCCCCTCCATGACCACGAAGCGCAATCGACGAATCGTGATTTGGGCGGTGAGCCTGAGTCTTCTCCTCGGCCTCGCCGGGACCCCCGGTTTCATCCCCTCCGTCGAGGCCGCCTCGGCGAGTGCCTCGAAGCGGATCATCAAGAAGCTGAAGCAGCAAGTCGCGGCGCTACAGAAGCAGGTCGCGAGTCTCACCCAACAGCTGGCGATCGCGAATCAGGAGCCCCCTTTCCTCGAGATGGTGACGGTGGGCGATCCGGGAAATCCTGCGGGCGAGGAAACGACCGTCGGCACTTTCCTCGGCGCGGTCGCGACGACCTTCCGCATCGGGAAATTCGAGGTCACCAATGCTCAGTATGCCGAGTTTCTCAATGCGGTGGCAGGGGACGACACTCATGAGCTTTTCAACGATCAAATGGGTTTAGACGCCACAATTCTTGGCGGGATCAAACGTTTCGGCACTTCTCCGAATTTCCAGTACGCGCCCCGGGTCGCGATGGCCGACAAGCCGGTGAACTATGTGAACTGGTTCGACGCGGCGCGCTTTTGCAACTGGCTCCACAACGGACGGCCCACGGGAGCGCAGGACGCGGGCACGACCGAGACGGGGGCCTACACCCTGAACGGAGCGAACAGTGGCGTGGGGATCGCGAGGGAAGCGGGCGCGAAATTCTGGCTTCCGAATGCGGATGAATGGCACAAAGCCGCCTACCATCAGCCGGCCACGCAAGGCGGAGACACCGACAGCTATTGGCTCTACCCGACCGGAAGCAATGCCATTCCGACCGTGGCGGCATCGAACGCGATCGGAGAGATCACCAACGACAACGGGAATCTCGCGAACTACGCCTCCGGAGCCGATTGGAACGGCCAGGATGGGAATCTGACGACGGTCGGCAGCGGTGGTGCGGGCAGCGCCAGCCACTACGGGGCCTTCGACATGGGCGGCAATGTGGAGGAATGGACCGATTTTGCGGAAGCGACGTTTCGGTTTGTGCTGGGCGGCGCATCCTTCAGCACGGAGTCCGCGATGCGGGCGTCCGAACGGAACCGGCTCAACCCCGCCACCCATTTTCCCGACCTCGGCTTCCGCGTGGCAAGTCCCTGAACGGGTCCGCACCGGGCGCATCGTTCGGGAGTGCTGCCCGATTCCCGTGGCACACCCCGATTTATCGATACGTTCCGACGCGGAGCCCGTCCACCCGCTGGAAATGGCGGGAGTTCCCGGTGACCAGGGACGCGTCCTCGTTCATCGCCGTGGCCGCGATCAGGATGTCGAAGTCGCCGATGAGCTCGCTTCGCTGGCGCAAAACACGGCGCACCCGGCTGCCGATCCGGCAGGCTCGCCCCGTGAGTTCGATCTGGCGGAACGGCGAAAGGGAGCTCTCGCCATCCGACGGGTCGCCGTAGCCCTCCAGGAATTCGAGGGCGGTGATCACGGAGATGGCGAACTCCTCCTCTCGCCAAGTCGAAAGGTAGCCCGTCGCCGGCCCCGGCTTCTTCCGGACCCATTCCTTCTGCAAATCGATCAGGAAGCAGGTGTCGAGAAGCCTCATGCGTCGTCCTCTTTCGACCAGGGGGAAGGACTGATGGTCCGTCCAGGCACCCCCCGGGCTTCCCACCCTTCGAGCGCCTCGCGATCCGCAGACTTCACGACAAGCCCCTCCAGGGCATCAAGAATCGATGCGCCTCTGGCATCCCCGGGACCGAAATAAGCCCGCCGAACGACGGCAGAAAAGGATTCGCCCTCTTTTTTTGCCCGGCGCAGCTTTTCGTAGGCGTCCAGTTCGAGGGAAATGGTTTTGGTGGCCATGAATGGGAGATGAGGGAATTTCAAGCCAGTTTCGGAGATCAGGGGCGGTCACCTACAACTTGAAAAACACCACCGCATAAGCCGTCGCCTCCAGCTCCTCGACGCGCATGCGGCGGTCGCGGGTGTCCTCGCCCCAGGGCTCGGCGTAGATGACACTGTTCGTTGCCGGACTGTACCCTGTCACGACCGAGGCATGAGAGGGTAGACCGCGTCCGTCGCGCTCGGGGAGTTTGGCCAGCTCCTCCGGCGTCAAGGTGGGTGGTGCGAGCGAGGGATTCTGCCGCCGCGCCGCTGCGAACTGCCGATGGGCCTTTTCCCGCTCCATCGAGACCCGCCGCCACACGATCACCGGGAGGCCCTCTTCGAGGGATTTCAGGACTTTGTCGCGGTCGAAGGTCGGGACGATGCTGGTGCGCATCCCCAGTTCATCGCCGACCGCCCGGTAGAGTCCGACGAGATTGCTCCCGCCGGCGCTGCCGGTGTTTTCGAATCCGGCGCTGCCCGCAAGATCGACGGGGGTGGCGCGCAGGCCGAGGTAACGCGAGGTCATGGCGAGGGAATGGATCCCGCAGAAGGGCGTCTCGCCCTGGACGAACATGGGGATGCCCCGCACCGAAACCTCGCCCGCCTCGTTGCGGACCACCGCATCCGCAAACCTCGCGGCCCGTTCACGACGGTCGAGCGTGGCGAACTCGGGGGCAACGTAGGCGACGGGCGCAGCATCGCGCTTGAAAAGATGGAGCGACACGGAATGCTCCGGTCGGGCGATGAGGCGCAACACGAAATCCTCCCAGACGTAATCGACATACTCGGTCCGCAGCAACGGCGTCGCCCCCATCACGCCGGGCGTGCCGCGGCCGCAGCCTTCCTCGAGCCGTTCGCCGAGGCGCTCGACCAACTCCTCGAAGTGACGCTCGAATTCCTGCCGCTTGTCACGCCCCGCCTCGCGTTGTTCGCGGGTCTGCTCGCCACCGAAGTGGTAGCCGAAATAGAGCCCCGCATCGAGGAAGCCGAGCGTGATCTCCGACACATCGCTCTCGGTTCCGGATGCCGTCACCGTCATCGGAACTTCGCCGAAGACGAGCGGCATGGCCTCCATGCGGCGGACCTTCTCACCCTCGAGCGACGGCTCATCCCGCCAGGGGCCAGGGAACTCCTGCTGCTTCCAATTGTCCAAGGTCAAAAAATCCTTGGTGAGATCGGCATTGAAGCGCGGGAAGGCAGGGATGATCGGAATGCCGATACCGTTTCCGAAAAAACTGTTCGGAATTGCCTCCAGCCGCGACACGACGAGAAGCGGGATCAACAGCAGCAGGATCCGTTTCATGTTCCCGAGACTAGCGGAAACGAGAAGGCCCGGTCAATCTTCCCTTCATTCCCGTTGATGCCTTCGGTCCGGCCTATGGGCAAATGCGCGAAAACGCCCGCCTCGGCCCTGAAGGTGGCAATATTCCCGGAATCGCTTACGAATCCCTCATGCCGCCAAGAAACTCGAAGGACTCCGATGGCGCCATCCTCGTCAACAAGCTCACGGTGAAGGACGCGGTCCACCTCGTGAAGACGGAGGGAGGGTCGCTCTCCACGGGTCAGATCGCCTTCCGCGTCGCGACGATCCTCATCATCGCCGCGTTCACCGCCCGGGCGATCAGGGTGGGACAAGCCACCGCGTGGCACTTGTTCCTGCCAATGGTCGGCGAATATCTCGTCCTGCTCCTTTCCCTGCCGGTGATCAGCCTGACCGTCCGCGATGAGGCGTTGCGAAAGGATGCAAAAAGAAGCCTGCGCTGGCTCGCGACCATCCTCATCATCACCGCGTCGTGGATCGGATCGCAAGCCCTCGAGGCGGACACGACCTGGTGGGCCCAGGCCAAAACCGAAGGCGCACGCTTTTACCACTGGATCACCTCCCACCAGATGCACTGGCCCATCCTCGGCGCGATGGCCGCGATGATCGCGGGCCTGCCGGGCCGGGTCGCCGCCTTTCACCGCCACGGACCGCCCTTCATGGCCGTGGGAATGGGCTGTGCGATGCGTCTGATCATCCCGCTCTTCGGATGTTTCCTCGCTCCCTTCATTGCCGCTGGAAAAATCCCCGTGGTCTGGCTGATCTGGACCGTTCTCCTTCTTTCGGAGCTCGGTGCCACTTACATGCACTGGGATCTCCAGCGCCGGCTCGCGAAACGAGGAATCGAAGTGTGAAGCCCACTCACCGCGGGTCCGTCCCGTAAATCCCTGCTGTTTCCTCCACCGGCAATTGCGGCTTCGAAGCCTCCGGGCGGTCCTCGGCGAACCATCGGTTCCCCTCGAAAACGAAGGTTTCCGGAGCGGTCCCGCCACCGACATTCACATCGGAGCGAATCTCCGACCGACGGAAAACGATGCGGTTCCCCGTCACCCTGACATTGCGACAAGGAGCAAATCCGGGCTCGGTCGTCTCCTGGAGAATCCGGAAAAGCCAGCGACCCGGAAACAGGATCGTGTTGTCCGAAAACTCCGCCCCATCGACTCCGACGAAAGCCGCCGCGCAGAGACCGCCTTCGATGACGTTCTCCCGGGCCACCAGCTTCGCCGCCTCGTGCTTCGCCCCCGGTGGACGAAAATAATCCAACCCGGTCGAACCTCCGAGATTGAGGGGACGCTCTCCGGCGTTTTTGAACTCGCATTTCTCCACCGTGATTTCCGAACACCCGCCCTTCATCTGCACGCCGGCCGAGGCGCTGAATCCCTCTTTTCCCACGAACCTGCAGCCCGTGATGAGCGACCGATGGCATCCCACCAGATCGATCCCCTGCCCGCCCCAGCCCTCGATCACACAGTCGCGGATGGTCAGCTCCACGAGAGCGGATCCCTTGATTCCGTCGTGATTGCCCTGAGGGCCAATCTCGCGGACTTCGAGATGGGCCAGCGTGATGCCCTCGACCGGCTTCTCACGATCCCCACCGTCATCAAGATTGATCCCGTTGTTGGTCTGTCCACGGGTGTGGAGATGGGACAAGGTCAGGCCCGGGCAACGGGAAAACTGCCAGGCGTTCCCCCCGCCGACAAAAAGCGGCGGATTCGCCGGATCGAGCGCGGTGATGGTCAGCCTTGCAATGCCGGAGACGTGGTGACCACCGGGGTACTCGCCCGGCCCGATCCGAAGCGTGTCGCCGTCCTTCAATTGCGGGAGCGCGGTGCGCAGCGATTCAGGGCTGGAAACGACGATATCAGCCGCCGAAGCGGAAGCCACGAAGGCGAAGAACATGCCGATCCACTTCATTGCCGCATTTTGAACGGAGACCGTGAAGGATTCAAGACCGCAACCTGACGCTTTCGTCACCACCGCGCAGATGAAATTCCGGACTTCTTAAGGCTCTTTCGTGTCATGCCGGAGACCGTTGCACCAACCAGGATCCACCATCGCGCCCAAGATGAGACCTTTCGACGGGTCCACGGAGGCAATCTCGTCTACAACGCCTGCTGGGAAGATCCACGCATCGACCGAGAACTGATGGCCCTCGACCGGGAAAGCCGTGTCGTCATGATCACGAGCGCGGGCTGCAATGCGCTCGATTACCTGCTCGACGATCCGGCCGAGATCCATGCGATCGATATGAATCCGCGGCAGAACGCGCTCCTCCAGCTCAAGGCCGCGATGATCCGCCGCGATCGCTTCGAGGATCTCTTCATGCTTTTCGGCGAAGGAGCCCACCCCGACTTCAAGACCCTTCGCCGCGAGATTTCCGATCTCCTCCCGCCCTACGCGAACCGCTACTGGAAGGAAAAGCATTACTACTTCAAATGTTCACCGCTCAATCCCTCGTTCTACTACCGCGGCACCGCCGGACAGATGGCCTGGATCGCCCTGAAGACCTTCACGAGCGGCCGCGGCAGATTGCGTGAAAGCGCCGCCGCCATCCTCGAGGCACGGTCACTCGACGAACAGCGCGCCATCTACGAGGCGGTGCGCCCCATCCTCTGGACGAAGCTCGTCCGCTGGCTCCTCCGCCAACCTGTCTCCATGGCCATGCTCGGCGTGCCCCGCGCCCAGGTCCGGCTGATCGAAAAGAATTTCGATGGCGGCATTCCCGGCTTTCTCCAGGCCAAGCTCGAACAGGTCTTCACCGAGATTCCCTTTTGGGACAACTACTTCTGGCAGGTCTACATCCGGGGCCGCTACACCCGCGAATGTTGCCCGAACTACCTGCGCGAAGAGAACCAGACCGTCCTCCGCGAACGGGTCGATCGCATCAAGACCCACAGCACCACGATTGCGAATTTCCTGCGCGAGCATCCCGCACCGTATTCGCACTATGTCCTTCTCGATCACCAGGACTGGATGGCGGCACACCGACCCGACGCGCTTTCCGAGGAATGGAAGCTCATCCTCGAAAACAGCCGCCCCGGCACCGCCATCCTGATGCGTTCGGCGAGTCCGGAGATCGATTTCATCCCCGCCTTCGCCCGCGAGCGGCTCGAACTCGTCGATCGCGACCGAACCCTCTCACTTCACCGACTCGACCGTGTTGGCACCTACGGTTGCACCCTGTTCGCCCACGTCCGCGCATGAGCCGCAACGCCGATTCCCTGCGCGGATACTACCGCTGGCACGCGAAGTTCTACGACCTGACGCGCTGGGCTTTTCTCTTTGGCCGACGCGGCCTCATCGAGACCGTCGCCGGCAACATCGAGACGCCCGACCGCATCCTCGAGATCGGCTGCGGCACCGGAAAAAATCTCGTCGCTCTCGCGGAGGCTTTCCCAAACGCGAAGATCAGCGGCCTCGACCTCTCCGCCGACATGCTCGACCGGGCCCGGGCGAAGATCGCGCCCTTCGCCGATCGCGTCGATCTGCTGCATCGTCCCTACGACGGACCCGTGGCGGATGAGGAAGAAAAATTCGACCTCATCGTGATCAGTTACACCCTCTCGATGATCAATCCGGGTTACGACGAGGTCATCCACCTCTGCCGCCGCGACCTGGCCGAAGGCGGAGTCATCGCCGTGGTCGATTTCCACGAAACCCGCTGGACCTGGTTCCGTAAATGGATGGGCGTGAACCATGTCCGCATGGAGGGCCAGATTCTGGCGCAACTCGACGCCGGATTCGAAGCGGTGGTGCGCCGGATCGGCCGAGGCTACGGTGGACTCTGGCGCTTCGTGACCTTTGTCGGGAGATAGGTTTCCCGTCGAAAGAGTGCAGCGTGAGACGATCTGGATTTCGACTTGCCATCTCCTCCCCGGCCAGGAATCCTCTACGGATTTTCCATGACCCGATTCCTAGTCCTTCCTTTCGTGGTCCTCGCCTTCCCCGTTACGATCCTCGCCCAGGAACCCAAGGAAGGGCCTTCCCCCGAGATCGCAGCCTTTGCGGAATCGATCACCGGAGTGAATTGGAAGTCACGAGGCACCTTTCAAGTGAAAGGGGTTCGCTTCGACGGTGAAGCCCTCGCTCCGCTCCGGGAGAACGGCGAATCCCTCCGTCCCTATGACACCTATTTTCCCGATGCAGGATTGATCCGCGTGGTTTATGCAGACGGAACCGCTTCCTGGTATCTCTTCAGCGACGACCTGAAATACGTCACTTCGGTAAAAGTGCTTTCGGAACGAACCTTCGCCCTTCCCGAGGGCGCGGTGGCAAAGCCGGTCAAACGGTTTCCCGAGGAACTCGACGGAGTCGTCTTCGAATCGACCGACAACGGCCCGGACCGCGTCGCCGCGAAAATGCGATGGAACGGCAGGGAATTGGAAGTCGCGGCGCTAAACGCGAACGAGTGGAAGACCGAACGGCACAAGGTAGTGGTGGCGGACCGCCGCGTGTTCGAAACGCAACCCGCGGAGGACGTGATCATCTGGTTCGTTTTCCATTCCGATGGATCGCAAGCCTGGTTCCTCCAGGTCGAAAACATCTTCGGGGGCCATCGCGCGGAGATTCCCGCGGTTTCCGCGGTGACTCCGGCGGAATCGGGCCTGAACGAACAGCAGAACGATCTCGCCAACCACCTCGCGGACCTTCAGGCCGTGGGAATGAAAGAACCGGCCGCGACATTGCAACGCCAGTTCGAGCGGAAACTCAGGGATCAGCCCGATCTCCTCAAGTCGTTGAAAAACCGGTGGGCCGGACGCTGATCGGAAACAAAACGGCCTCCCGTTAGCTGCGTGCGGGCTCTGGCGCTACGTCACCTGCGCGGGGCGCTGAAAAGGAAAAAGCGGTGCCGCCGGGACGGCACCGCTTCCGACCAACAAAGAGCTTATCTCAGTAGGGCATTCCGGGGACGTCATCATCATCCCTGCTTTGGTAGGCGGGATTGTCGTCGTAACGTCCTTCGAAACGCCGATCGGTGAGGTAATCGAGCTTGCGGAGCACGCGGGTCTCGCCGCCCGGCGTCAGCACGACCTGCTGGTCGCGCGGCAGCCGCAGGAGATCGCGGGCCGAATAACCATCGCCGAGGAGGCCGATGAGCGAGCCCGCCATTTCGAGGTTCGTCAGGCCGAAGCACTGCACCACCCCCGAGTTGTCGAGGATCACGCCGGCATCACCGCCGTAGTGCTGCTCGAGCTGGCGCCGCGATTGCCAAAAGGTCCAGGTCCGCACCCCGTAGCCGCGCAGCAGGGTGATGGCCTCGACGAGCGCGTTCATGCGGCCGAGCTGGGCTACTTCGTCGATGAGAAAGAGGGTGCGGTGCGCGGGCCGCGACTTGCGGCACTTCGCGATCGCGAGCAGGGAGCTGACCCAGATCCGGAGCAGGGCACGATGCGATTTGAGCCTCCCCGGAGGCAGCACGAGATAAATCGTCATCGGCGCACCTTCCTTGAAGGCGGCGAGATCGAAGGTCGTCATCTCGAGGCAGGAAGCCGTCTTCGGATCCCCGTAGATCTCGAAGTGCTGCTGCGCGGTGGCGAGGATGCCGGAACGGCATTTGTCATCGGTCTGGAGGAAGGCACTCAGGTTTTGATAAACCATCTTGGGGATCTTTTTGCCCATGGTGTCGAGGGCGACGGCGAGGTTGTAGACGACGTCGTCCGACATGATCAGCTCGCGCACCTTCGCGAGGTTGCGCTCCTCCTCCGATTTCACGGCGAGGGTGTAGCCGCACACGCCGGCGATCAGGGAGTCGGCCTTGATGTCCCAGAAGGGATCGCTTTTCAGGGTGTTCTCCGTGTCCGGATGGAGGAAGGAGGGGATCGCGAGGCTGAACTCCTCGATGCTCATGTCGCAGTGCGAAAAGATGTCGAAGGGGTTCAGCGCGTCACTCGGACATCCCGTGATGCCGAAAGGATCGATCACGATGACTTCCTGACCCATTTCCCGCCTGCGGCGGGCGGTGGTGGCGACCGCCTCACCTTTCGGGTCGATGGCGATGAGTCCGCCCTGCCATTCGAGGCAGGTCGGGATGATGGCGCTGCGCCCCTTCCCCGCCCCCGTGGGGGCGAAGGTCAGCAGGTGCGCCTCGGCGTCGGGACAAGTCCACGCGCGTTTGGTCGGTTTTGATGACGGCGCCGGTTCGGTCTGGCCGAATCCGACCGGCGCTGGGGAGGAGGTGGGGCATTCCCAGCCGAGCAGCAGTGAGTCGGGCGGGACTTTTTTCTTCCCCGAGGGATCCGGGGAGGGAGGGTTCAGGTCTTTCATGATGGGTGCGGAGACGAAAAAATCACGGGACCCTCCGCAATCGCGCGGCGGCGTCCCGTGACCCATTCATCCTGCGGGCACTTTTCAAAAAGCCCCCATCGAAAGCTTCGAAATTGTCACCTGCGAAAATCGTACCGGGGACCATTCCGGCCCTTCTCAATTCTGAAAAAGCCGCTCACTGCTTGAGCTCCGCCGCCATGTCCAGCAAGGCCTGCGTGATTTTCACCGAAGCCTGCGGCTCGAGGTTGTTGGTGCCCGGCCAGGTCTCGTAGCCTCCCAGCTCGAAATGCCGCGGGGTCGGGAGGTAGCCGTAGTAACCACTGGCGAGCTCCACCATGAACGATTTCGCGAAGGGATTTTTCTCGCGGAATTCCAGCCCCGTCTCCGCAAAGGTCTCGCAGGGCGAGGTGCCGATGCAGACATCGCCGATCCGCACGGCTTGCACGGTCAGCTTCGTGGGGTTTTGCGCGGCGGCAAGGCGCTGCACGCGGCCGGCATAGGACAGTGGCAGCACCGCCTTGTCTCCGATCCGCGGCGCGTTGGCCTCGGTTTCTTTTGCCCAGGCAATCAGTTCGGCGGGAATCTCGCGCCATTTCACATCGAGCACGCGGAGACGAGCGTCGAGCGAGACGCTGGCATTCCATTCCAGCCCAGCCACGGTGGCCTCGACTTTTTCCGCAAGGTCGTTGGCCACGAATTGCATCTGCTCGTAGGGCTCGCGCTTCCCGCGCGGCTCGCGGAAATTGATGTTGTTGATGTCGCCGCTGGTGCCGTTGGCCATCACCGCGACCATGGGCGGGTCCTGGGCCTCTCCACCGAGGCGCTTCTCGATCGCACGACAATAGTATCCGTAGTAATCCGCCGAGATGTGCGCTGAGCCGACGCCACCCACATAGTGCAGCGAATAGGCCGAGTAGAGTCCGATCATCGCGCCTCCGGGCTCGCGCAGAGCGATGATGGAAACCCGGGGATCGATCGGCCCGGCCGGCTCGACGAGATCGGGCGATCCGGCCCCCGGATTCATCTTCACCTTTTCATCGGTCCGGCCAAAGGGATTCACCGGCATCTTCCCCTCTTTCAAAAACCACCGCCGGTTGAAGACATGGTCCGGCACGTCGACGAATCCGTACGCGATCTCGGCCGGGCGGAGCAAATGGTTCGCGCGGCGCACCCCATCGGCAATGCGGCCCGCCACAAAACGTTCGTAGTCCGACATCTCGATGTCCGAATGGTAACCCCGGGGCTGCCCCCCGATCGCCGAGGTCGCCGAGTGCGTATGGGTAGCCGAAATCACCACGTGCGAGGGCGGGATCGACAGCTCTTTTCCAATCCGGGCCTTGGCCTCCTCGACCACGCTCCGGTGGATCCCGAGCAGGTCGCAGACGACCAGCGCGACCTTGCTTTTGCCATCGTAGAGCACCAGGCAACGCGCGTGCAGCTCGTCGTGGACATGTTCCGAGGGGAAAGGAGTGAATCCACCGACAATCAGCTCGCCGAGAGGCGGGGTGATCACCGAGGTGGCGGCCCCGGCGCGGAATTCCGCCTGGAGCGCGGTGGAACCAAGGGTCGGCAGAATCACGAAGAGGGACAAGAACAGGCGTTTCATGACCCCGAGCTTGACTCCGCCGCCCCACGCCGAACAAGCCGAAAGGCCCTGTCACCCATGGCGGATGCGCGGCTCCGGGACCCCGCAAAGCCGCCAAAAAGCGGTTGAAGTGACCTTTAACCCTCACTACCTTCCGCCCCCTTCCCGCAGCGGCGGGATTACCATCATGCTTACCCAGATCCGCCACATCCAGAAAGGCGTTCTCATCGCGGTCACCGTCATCATCGTGATCTCATTCGCGGTGCTTTACTCCGACTACGACTTTGTCAAAGGCTCGCTCGGCCGTCAGAACTGCTACGTGAGCGCCTACGACCGCTGTTACCGACTCAAGGAGTTTCAGAAGCTCTCCAGCTACTTTGAAGTCGCCGCCGGTCTCGGCATGTATGACTTCGCCACCGTCCTTTTCGGAGAACGGCGCAGGGACAGCGACCCGACCGACTTCGTCCTCAGCCTTATCGTCTTGAGAAAGGAAGCCGAGCGTCTTGGCATCGAGCCCAGCGCCGCGGAGATCCGCGATTCGATCCCGAAGCTGCCGCTGATGCAGCAGCCCTGGGTCAATGCCGATTTCCTCAAGAACCAGATCCTCGGGCCCAACGGCTTCACCGAGGGCGACCTCTCCCAACTCGCCAAGGACTACCTCTGCTACCAACGTCTCCAGGAACTCATCACTGCGGGCGTCGAGCCCGTCCCCAGCGAGGCCGCGAAACGCTACATCCAATCGAACCAGCTCTACACCATCTCCCTCGTCCGTTTCGATCGCGAAGCCGAGGTTGCCAAGGTAAAGCTGACCGACGAGGACATCAAAAAGTACTACGAGGAGAACAAGGACACCCTGACCTCCGAACCCAAGCGCGGCTTTGATTACGTCAAGTTCGCTCCCAAGGCCCTGCCCGAAGACGCCACCAACGAAGCCAAGGCCAAAGCCAAACTCGACTTCGCCAACGCCGTCAACCGCGCCTACGCCGATCTCGCCGCGACCGGTGCCGACTTCGGCGCCCTCGCCAAGCAATACTCCGGCGACAAGGCGAACTATACGGCCGAGACCGGCAGCCTCGAACCTTTCGCCCCCACCGATCCGCCGGCCCTTTTCAAGGATAAGCAGGAGGCGCTTGAGGCCCTCTTCAACGGTGCCGCCCAGGTCAAGGACGTCAGCGTGCCGATCGAAATGGACGGCGGAGCCTACCTCGTCGTCTACCTTCGTGAAGCTGTCGAACCCACTCCTCTGACTCTGGAGCAGGCCACCCCCGGCATCCGTGAGGCCCTCATCGCTCGTCGTTCCAATACCGCCGCCAACGATGCCGCCAGCGCCGCGCTCGCGAAGATCAACGAGGCCGTCACCGCCGGAAAAAGCTTTGCCGAAGCCGCCGCCGGACTTGGCCTGAAAGTCGAGAGCCTCCCCGCCTTTTCCCAGAGCGAACCGCCCGCCGACCTGCCCGAGGCCAGCCTGATCGTCGGAGCGGTCTCCAAACTCGGCGTCGGGGAAACTTCCGGCGTGACCGAGCGCCCGGGCGCAGCCGGCTACCTGCTCGCCCATGTCGACAAGCTCGAGATCTACAAGGACGCCGAAGCTGATGCGAAGCGCCGCAGCATCGCAGCCGCCAGCGCCAACCAGCTCAGGCGCAGCCTCTTCACCTCCTGGCTGAACCAGCGCCGCAAGGAGTCCAACTCCCGCCGGCCCGAGATGCTGCCGCCGGCCTCCTGACCCCCGCACCGTGAGCGAGCAACGCGACCGCATCTTCGACGAGGGCAACGGCGAACTCGCCGTCGGCAATCTCGAGGGCGCCGTCGATCACTACCGCCGCTGCGTCGCACTCGATCCCGAATTTTTCGATGGCTGGCACGCGCTGGCCATGGCCCTCATGAAAACAGGTCACCTCAAGGAGGCGATCGGGGCCGGGCTCCAGGCCACCACCCTGAAGCCGAACGATCTGCTCGCCTGGACCGCCCTCTCGCAGATGTATGTGCAGGATGGACAGATCGGCGAAGCCGAGGACGCCAAAGGCAAAGCCCGCATCCTTTCCTTGGGCGGCAGGATCGTCCGCGAGGGTTGAGGCCACGCTTCTCCGCCGCGCGAGGCAAAGCTGCGAATCGGATCTGGCTGCCGATTCCGCCCCAATCCGGTGAACTCAAGAGGGTTGGCTCGCCGAACCGACCCTCTCCGGTCGGCCGCACGCCCCATGGCAGCGGGCTTGTCGCGCCAAAATAAGAAAATCTTGGGAAAATTTCACAATTGGCACGGCGGGTGCTTTTCCGGACTCGAAACCTGCGAGCAAGAGCTTCGTTCTGAAACACTTGTGAACCCAACTAAAAAACTGATGAGACATACACTCAACCTGAAACCCATGCTGTTGGCCGCTCTGCTGGCCGTGCCGCTCCTGATCGGAAACCTGAGTGCGGAGGAAGCTGCCCCCGCCTACGCCACCTACGATGATTTCAAGGCCGGCCCGGAATACGTGGGTTTCCTCGCCAACAACCTCTGGATCATGATCGCCGCAGCGCTCGTGTTCCTGATGCACCTAGGCTTTGCCACGGTGGAATCAGGCCTCTGCCAGAGCAAGAACACGACGAACATCCTCTTCAAGAACGTCTTCATCGTCTGCATCGGTGCCTTGGGATACATGTTCTACGGTTTCAACGCGATGTATCCGGGCTGGGAGGCCGGTGTATCGAAGGACTTCTTCGCGCTTGGTAAGCCGATTGCGAACTCCTTCGCCACCGATGCCGACATCGTCGCAAACATGACCACCGCGTATGCCACCGGTCCGATGACCTACTGGACCGACTTCCTCTACCAGGCCATGTTCGCCGCCACTGCCGCGACGATCGTCTCCGGTGCGGTTGCCGAGCGCGTCAAGCTCAGCAGCTTCATGATTTACGCCACCATCCTCGTCACCTTCTTCTACCCAATCACCGGATCGTGGAAGTGGGGTTACGGCTGGCTCAACACCATGGGCTTCCATGACTTCGCCGGCTCGACCCTGGTCCACGCCTTTGGTGGGTTCGCCGCCCTCGCCGCAGTGATCATCCTCGGCCCGCGTCGTGGAAAGTTCACGAAGGAAGGCCTCAAGCCGATCCTTCCCCACAGCATGCCGCTCGCCACGATCGGCGTGCTCCTGCTTTTCCTCGGCTGGTTTGGTTTCAACGGAGGTTCCGTCCTCTCGGCTGATCCGCAGGCAGTTTCCCGCGTCTTCGTGACCACCGCGATGGCCGGCTTCGCCGGTGGCATGGCCGCCATCCTCACCTCTTGGATCGTGCTGAAGAAGCCCGACCTCTCCATGGCCCTCAACGGAATGCTCGCCGGTCTCGTGGGCATCACCGCCGGTGCGGATGACATCATGCCCTTCGGCGCGGTCGCCACCGGCGCCATCGCCGGTGTCATCGTGGTCTTCTCGGTCATCTTCTTCGACAAGATCAAGATCGACGATCCGGTCGGCGCCGTCTCCGTCCACGGGGTCTGCGGGATCTTCGGTACCCTCGCTCCCGGTATCTTCGGCACGAAGAGCTTCGGCACCCAGTTGATCGGCACGCTTTCGGTTTCCGCCTTCGCTTTCGTGGTCTCCTTCGCCATCTTCTTCATCATCAAGCTCATCATGGGCGTCCGCGTCAGCGCGGAGGAAGAGCACGAAGGTCTGGATGTCGCCGAACACGGCTCACCGGCCTACCACATCTGATTCGCCAAGTTCCAACAGTCATCACCACTTCGAAGACGGCAGGGGGCGACTCCTGCCGTTTTTCGTTTTGAACGAATGCCGCGAGACGAGGTCTCCCTCACTGCGTCCGTAAGCTCCGATGGATCTCCAACGAAAGACCTTGGGCATTTTCTTGGTGCTCGCTCTCGCCGGCCCCCTGTGCTGCTGCCAACTGGGGTTCGCGGCCGGGCTGAGCGCGGCGGACTCCCCAAAGGTGCATTCCTGCTGTGAGACTTCGCAGCATCCCTCCGATGCTCCGGATGATCGTCCCTGTGATTCCTGCTCTGCCACCTGGGTCCGGTCGACCGAGGCGAGCGTCCCTCTTCAAATCATCCCGCAGTGGTTCGTCGTCGATTCCTTCCTCGCTCCCGAATTTTCACCACCGCAGTTGCGTGGCGCCCCCGGTCTCGTCCGGCACGCCAATCCTGCGATACAGGCGCCGCCGCCACCGCTCTACCTCTTGCAGCGGCGCTTTCTGATTTGAGCACCAGGCGGCGTGGCCATCTCCACGTGTCCCCTGCTTTTATTCTCCGGAAGGGATCTCCCACAGCTCCGCATCGACGGAGAGGGAGTTCGCAGGAATCCGGCTCAAATCAAAAACATCATTCAAATTACATCATGAAATCTCTCCAAATTCTGTTTGTCATCGCCATTTCCGCCCTCGCGCTCACCTTCATCGGCACCACCACCGCCGGTGACAAGGCGACCTGCTGCGACAAGACTTCCTGCTGCTGCAACGGCGGCGACGAGCCCTGCTGCAAGAAAGAAGGCGAAACCTGCTGCACGAGCTGCGACCACTGCGAGCGCTGATCCCACGCAACAGCCGCCGACAGCGCGACGATGAAAACGAGGCGGGCACTCGCAAGGGTGCCCGCCGTTTTGCCCGAACCGGAAGCGCGGCGCCTGGACATGTAAACGAGTCTTGTGCGTGAGCGTGGTTTGCCTTAAACTCAAACGTCGCTTGTCAGACATCGACACCCGTCCAAGAATGGGCTTTTTCCGAAATCTCAACATTTTGCTCCTCGCGGCTCTGATCGCGAATCCGCTATGTTGTTGCTTCGCCCAGCCCATCGTTGGCGTTGAGGAGGAGGTCCATTCCTGCTGTTCCCGGAACGCACCGGCCGACGACGAGTCCCCTGCCGACGATCCCTGTACAGGCTGCCAAACCAAAAATCCCCGCGTCGCCGATGGTGGCAAGACACTGCCGATCACCGTCGAGTTTTTCGAGCTCCCTGTTTTCGCCCGCAAGTCTTCGGATTCCCTACCTTCGTTTCAGGAATTCGATTTCCCGGCGCTGGTGGTCATATCGGAGCCTCCGCCTCCGCGGCTCGTCCTCGCTCTGCAACAACGCTTTCTGATCTGATCCGGCCTTGAGCGGCACTTCGCCGCTCCGGTTCCCTTCTTCCGGCCCTTCGGGCCGGTCTTTCCTTCCGGCTTTTCGTCCGGAAGGATCGCGAACCCACACCGCCGATCTGATCATGAAATCTCATGTCGCTTTGCTGACTCTTCTTTTTGCCATCCCCTTCCCACTTCGCTCCGCCGCACTCGAATACGATCTCGAGATCGCGGAAACCCGCTGGTCGCCCGATGCCTCGCTGCGTCCCGTCCGCGCGCTTACCATCAACGGCGGCATTCCCGGACCGACCCTGCGTTTCCGTGAAGGCGATGTCGCCCGCATCCGCGTGCACAACCGGCTCAAGCGCGAGGAAACCTCGATCCACTGGCACGGTCTTCTCGTTCCCAACGCCCAGGACGGCGTGCCCCACGTGACGACGCCGCCCATCCTTCCCGGCACGACCCATACCTTCGAATTCGAGCTGCGCCACGCCGGCACCTACTGGTATCACAGCCACACTGGACTCCAGGAACAAAGCGGCGTCTACGGATCCATCGTCGTGGAGCCGCGCGGTGGCACCGGCGAACGGGCCGACCACGATGAGGTGATCGTTCTCTCCGACTGGACCCTCCAGCGGCCCAACGAAGTGATGCGCACCCTCATGAGCGGCAACGAATGGTACGAGTTCGAAAAAGGTTCGATCCAGAGCGTCACGGGAGCCGCGAAGGCGGGCGAACTAAAATCCTTCTGGGAGCGTGAAAAGTCCCGCATGCCGGCGATGGACATCAGTGATGTCGCCTACGACGCCTTCCTCGCGAACGGGCAACGCGAGCATTCCTCCGCCGCCCGAAACGGCGAGACCGTACGCCTGCGCTTCATCAATGCCGGGGCTTCGACCTACTTCTATCTGCAATCCGCGACCGGTCCGCTCCGCATCGTCGCGGCTGATGGCCCCTCCGTGAAACCCATTCTCGTGAACCGTCTTCTCGTCGGCATGGCCGAGACCTACGATGTCCTCGTCGATGTCCCGCCCTCGGGCCGCTGGGAACTTCGCGCCACCGCCCAGGACGGCTCCGGCCACGCCTCGGTGTGGTTCGGTCAGGGTGAGGAGCATCTCGCTCCGGAGATCCCGCGTCCGAATCTCTACAACATGGACGACCACCTCCTCGCCGCGCTCGAGGAAGACGACGCGGAGATTCCCACGACCGACGCCGCCGCGCTTGCCGCCGAGCCTGAGCGCCCCCTATCACCCTACGCCAGGCTTCGTTCAACCGGATCGACCCGGCTCGATGCCTCGCTTCCGCGCCGTACCCTCGAGCTGCGACTCACCGGCGACATGGAGCGCTATGTCTGGTCTTTCAACGGCAAGACCATGGCCGAGGACGGGGTCATCCAAATCAAGCGCGGCGAAGTGCTGCGGCTTGAGCTCATCAACGACACGATGATGCACCACCCGCTCCATCTCCACGGGCACTTCTTCCGCGTCGTTGATGACCGCGAGCTCGCCGATGCCCCGCTCAAGCACACCCTCGACGTCCCTCCCATGGGCAAACGCACCATCGAGTTCGAGGCCGACGAGAGCGGCGACTGGCTCTTCCACTGCCACCTCCTCTATCACATGCACATGGGCATGGCCCGCGTCTTTTCCTACGAGGAGCAGGGCCCCGACCACGTCCCTGATTTCGGCGAGCACGATGACGATCCCTTCTACTTCATGGCCTCCGGTTCCTTCCAGAGCCACATGAGCATGGGCATGGCGATGTTCATGAACGCCCGCAACGACTACTACGCGATGTGGGATCTCGGATGGCACGATCACTTTGATTTCGACCACGTCCACTACGAGGTCGACCTCGCCTGGCGGCGCTACATCGACCCGAATTTCTCCACCGTCCTCGGCGCCCGCCTCACCAACGAGCATGACGCCGTCGATCGTGCCTTTGCTGGTGTCGAATACCGGTTGCCCTACCTCATCGACAGCTTCGCCCAGGTCGACAGCGAGGGCGACTTCCGCTTCGGGCTCGCAAAATCTCTCCGCATCACGGACCGCCTCTCGATCTTCGGAGAGGTCGAATACGACACTGGCAGCGAATGGGAATGGTCGGCCGGCGCCGAATACCTCCTCACCAAACAGCTTTCCCTGATCTCCGAATACCACTCGGAACACGGGATCGGCGGCGGCCTCAGCTTCCGCTTCTAACCCACAAACCACATCAAGAATCAAAGAATCATGAAAACGATCCTCACCCTCGCGGCCGTCTCGGCCCTCCTCGCCGGCGCGGCCTTCGCCGCCAAGAAGTATCCCCTGAACTACTGCCTCGTCACCGACAACGAACTCGGCTCGATGGGCAAGGTCGTCACCAAGATCTATGACGGGCAGGAGATCAAGTTCTGCTGCAACCCCTGCGTGGCCAAGTTCGAAAAGAATCCCGCGAAGTACCTCGCCAAGCTCCCCTGAGCGGACGGGTCTTTCGCCTGACAAAAATACCAAACCAGAAACCGAACCAAAACCAAACCTGAAATGAACACCCTGCGTAATCTCCTCCTCGTCGCCGTCTCCGGCGTCGCCATGCTCACCCTCAGCTCCTGTGTCACCACCGGCGGCAAGGGCTGCTGCGCCAAGCAATCCTGCTGCTGCCACGGCGGCAAGGACGCCTGCACCCACAAAGGCGGCGCCTCCTGCTGCAAGAGCTGCGGCCACTGCGCGCGATGAATGAATCCCCGGGGCGGGCGCACCGACCGGGACGCCCGCCCCGCTCCCTTTTTCCATGAAAGTCTACCGCTCCGCCAAAGACCTGCCCGCCGATCGCCGCCTCAAGGCCATCGCGGGATCATTTCTCACCCGACTGCGGCCCGCGCTTTCCGCCGCGGTCGATGAAAAGCCCTTCGATCCCGGGTGGAGCGCCACGGGAAAACTGATCCGCAATGCCCATCTCGCCGATGCCGTGCAACGAGGCGACCACCGGAAACTGCGGCGATACTTCACCGACTATTGGTCGTCCGGCACCTCCGTGGAATTCTACGAGGGTTTCGCTTATCGCTTCGAGGATCTCTTCCTCCGCCACCACGCCCTCATCGCAGACCGCATCGCCGGTGCCCTGCCGAACCTCGGCGATGGTCCCGTCCGTCTTGTCGAAGTCGGCTCCGGCGATGGCAAGGTCCTGGAATGGTTCGCGGAAAAGCTGCCCGGCCTCAATTCGCTCCACGGCGTGGATCTCAACGAGCCCGAAATCCGGAAATGCCGCGAACGACATCGCGATTCGGCACGTCTCTTTTTCCACATCGGCGATCTTCTGGATTGGCTCCGCGCCCATCCCGCGCCCGGCACCGTGCTCGTCACCAACGGCGGCGTCTTCGAATACCTCCTCGAGGAGGAACTCCGTGCCCTCTTTGGTGAGTTGCGCGAACTCTGCTCTCCCTGCCTCGTCGCCGTGACCGAATCCGTCGGTGACGACCACGATTTCGATCGGGAGACCTCATCGATCCCCTACGGAAAAGAGCTCGCCTTTTCGCACAACTACCCGGCGCTCCTGCGCGATGCCGGCTTCTCGCTGACCTGGGAACGCGATCGCCTCACCGAACCCGGGGAGGAGAATCATCCCGTGCGTTGGATTCAACTCGTCGCCACGAGCGGCAAACCCTCTTGAATCCGGCATAATAACCTGTTAGGTCAGTGGGAGCGCCACGATCCGCATGTCCTCCACCCCGCCATCCCTCCCCAGCTTCGGCACGGCGTTCCGCTATTGGCTGAAGCTCGGCTGCATCAGCTTCGGAGGACCGGCCGGCCAGATCGCGATCATGCACAAGGAGCTCGTCGAGAAGCGGCGCTGGATCTCCGACGCGCACTTTCTCCATGCGCTGAATTTTTGCATGCTCCTGCCCGGCCCCGAGGCCCAACAGCTCGCCACCTACCTCGGCTGGAGGCTCCACGGGGCGAAAGGAGGCATCGCCGCCGGAGCACTTTTTGTGATCCCCTCGATGTTCCTTCTTTTCGCGCTGAGCTGGGTCTACATGGCGGGCGGTCATCTTCCCTGGCTCGCCGCAATCTTCTACGGACTGCTCCCCTCCGTCATCGCCGTCGTCGCCGAGGCCGTCCTCCGCATCGGAAAGAAGGCTCTGAAAAGCCCCACCCTCGTCGCCATTGCCGTCGCATCCTTCGTCGCGATCTTCTTCTTTCAGATTTCCTTCGTCCTCATCATCCTCGTGGCGGGTTTGTCAGGGTGGTTCGGCAGCCGGATCGCACCCTCGCAGTTTCCCGCCGGGAAGGGACACGGAGCCTCCGGCCACGCCGCGGAGGGGCCCGCTCTCGTGCTGCCCCCGGTGGTGAAGCCAACGTGGGGCCGTGCTCTTGTCATCGCCCTCACCTGTCTTGCCCTCTGGTGGCTGCCCGTCTTTGGCATCGCCGCCTGGCTCGGTTGGGAAAGCACCGCCGCGCAGCAGGGAGTCTTTTTCAGCAAGGCCGCGCTCGTCACCTTCGGCGGGGCCTACGCCGTGCTGCCCTACGTCGCGCAGCAGGCCGTCGAGACCCATGCCTGGCTGTCGCACGAGCAGATGATGGCGGGACTCGCCCTCGCCGAGACCACGCCCGGACCGCTCATCATGGTGCTGCAGTTCGTCGGTTTCGTCGGCGGCTGGCAGCATCCCGGGGATCTGACGCCACTCGGTGCCGCCACCCTTGGTGCGGGCATCACCACCTGGGCCACCTTCCTGCCCTGCTTCCTCTTCGTCTTTCTCGGGGCTCCCTACATTGAAAAGCTCGGCGAACAAACCCGCCTAAGCGCCGCCCTCACCGCGATCACCGCCGCCGTCGTCGGCGTCATCCTCAATCTCGGCGTGAAGTTCTCCATCCACGCGATGTGGCCCGATCCCGACGGCCTCTTCGATCCCTTCGTCGCCGTCGTCGCCGTGGCCGCCTTCGTCGCGATGCAGCGCTTCAAGGTGGGGCTCATGCCGGTGATCGGGGCCTGCGCGTTGCTCGGGCTGGTGTGGAGGTGGGGGTTGGGGATGTGACCGAGGATCGACACGTGACCGAAATCCTGCTTCAATCTTCGATTCATGCCGTCCGCATACATTGAGACCACCATACCAAGCTACTACACTGCCAGAGGCGCGCGGTCGATTCTCCAAGCAAGCCGTCAACTCGCAACACGCGAGTGGTGGGACGGAGGTTGTTCAGGTTTCAAGCTTTTCACCTCCACCGAAACGTTGAACGAAGCCCGGGAAGGGAATCCCGAAATGGCAGCGGAACGAGTGAATTTGTTGCGCGGTATTGCGATTCTCCCTGTCACGGTTGAGGCCGCGGCCTTGGCTCGTTTGTTGGTCGCTTCAGGACTCGTCCCCGAAATTGCATCCCCTGACGCCGTCCACATCGCGCTTGCTTCCGTCCATCAAATCGACTTTCTTGTGACTTGGAATTTCAAGCACATCGCGAATCCCTTCATCCGGGAGCGCATGCGATGGAAAATCAACGAAGCTGGTCACCGGATGCCGGTGATGTGCAGCCCGGAAGAACTCCTGAGTGAAGATGAAATTGGCTGACAATCCACCGAAGGTTATCGACGAGGTCATGGCGGAAGTCCGTGCCATCAAACGAGCCATTTCCGAGCGACACGGCAACAACATCGATCATCTGCTTGATTCCTTGATTGCACAAGAGCTGTCACGAGGGTCTGGCGAAATGGATTCCAGCAGCATGAAACCAATGTCTTCCTCCACTGAAGGGACTCAATTGGACAAGAAAAAGCCATAGCTCCAAGACACCTCGGGTTGCTTTCCAAAAAACCATTTGCAGCCTCCCTCCTTCTCAAAGACCTTCCTCCCGCCTGATGCACTCGCCTCTCCTCCAGCGACTTTTCACCGCCTTCGCCATGCTGGCGTTGGTGGTGTTGCTCGCGGTCGGGGGCGGCTTCCGCTACCTCTGCTACTGCACGGGCGAGGTGATCGTGACGGTCCATGAGCATTGCCACGGCCATCAAGAGGACGACCGTCACCACGACGATCATCCGGCGGAGGAGGAAGGTCACGAAGATCACGATCACGAACTCGTCAAGACGTCGACCGATCTTCGAGCGCCTTCCAATGCCGGTGCGCCAGAGCTGAAATGGCATCCTTTGCCTTGGACTCCGCTCGTCGCGGTGGTCACCTCCGTGATTTCCCCTGCTGCGGTGGAAGCCACACCCGCTGACGCCTCCCGATGATCCGCCGCCGCCCTCCGTGCTCGTGACGCGCTCGGTCGTCTTCCTGATCTGATGGGTTTCCCCGGACCGGTTCCCGTCGAACCCGGTCTCCCCGCTTGAGTTCGCACATCTCTCGTGCCCGCGCTCAAGACCTTGCCCGCGCGTCCCGCGATGCCCTTTTCGCATCGTCGCCGGCCCTCTCCTTCCCGATTCTTTTTCCCATATGAAATCCCGAGTCCTCCTGATCCTTGCCCTTGCCTGGGCTTCGACCGGCTCGTCGCGCGCCCTCACGGTCGACCTTGCGGCCACCGCAGCGCGGGTGCGCGCGTCGAACCCGGAGCTGAAGGCGGCGCGTCTCGCCATCGAGGAAGCCAAAGGCCGCCTCCTCGGCGCGGGGCGGCTCGCGAACCCGGTGCTGAGCTTCGAACACCAGGGCGAAAGCGGACTCAGCCCCGGATCGACCGGTCTTGCGATCGATCAAGCATTTCCCCTGACGAAGCGGCTCAAGCTCGAGAAACAACTCTCCGCCCAGATGGTGCGCGCCGCCGAGCTGGAGGTGCGTGATGCCGAGCGGCGGCTCATTGCCGAGGCGCAGGCGCAGGTGGTCCGCCTCATCGCCGTCGATCAACAGCGTGGTCTCCGCACCCGCCAGGCGGAGGTGGCACGCGAGCTCGCCGACTTCGCGAAAGAGCGCTCCGCGAAAGGCGAACTCTCGCCCCTGGACGCGGCCCAGGCCCTCGTCGATGCGCAGCGCGCCCTGCTCGCCGGCAAAACGCTCGAGACCGAGCGCGTCGCGATCCTCGGCGAAGCGAAGCGACTCCTCGGCGTGCCTTCGGGCGAGACGCTCACGGTCACGGGTAAACTGCCCGCGCTTTCGATCCCGCTCTCGGGCGACTGGCAGCAGCGGCCCGATTTCCAGGCGGCCCGGCTGAAGGAAGAAGCGGCCCGGACCGACATCGACATTGCGCGCTCGAAGAAGTGGGAGGACGCCTCCGCCGGTCTCTTCGGAGCGCGTGAACACGAAGGCGTGCCGGGCAAAGGCGAGGATCACTCCGGCTACGCGGGCTTCCGCTTTTCGATTCCGCTTCCCTTGCGCAAACGCAACGAAGGCGAGGTTGCCGAGAAAACCGCCAGTGCCGAACGGGCCGGACTGGAGAGCGAAGCCCTCGCCTCGGGCATCACCAACGAAGCCGCGACCGCTCGTGAGGAGATGGCCGCCCACGCCGAACTCGCCGCCGAGATGCGCGACACCCTGCTGCCCGCGGTACGCGAGCAGAGCGGAAAGCTCGAGCAGGCCTACAAGACGGGCGAAACCGATCTCCTCTCCGTGCTCCGCGCCCGCGAGCAACAGCTCGAGCTCGAAGCCGCGATCCTCGACGCCTCGCGCGATTTCCACCTCGCCCGCATCCGCTACGAGGCGGCCGTCGGCCTGCATGCGCCCGCCGCTGGCGGTAAATGAATCCTTTTCCCCTTCCCTCCATGATCTCCCTATCCGGAACCCTTCCGACGCTCGGCATGATTGGCGTTTTGTTAGTCGCCTCGTCTCTTCATGCCGCCGAGGAAGAGGTGAAGCGCGATCTCATCATTCTGGACGAGGCCGGTGTCAAAAACCTGCGCCTCGAAACCGCCGAAGCCACCGAGGACAATTTCTCACAAAACATTCTCGCCCTCGGCCGCATCGAGGTCTTTCCCGGGCGTCTCCACATCGTCAGCAGCCGCATCCCCGGCCGCGCCACGAAGGTGAACGTGAAGCCCGACCAAGCGGTGCAAGCCGGTGATGAACTGATCGTGCTCGAGAGCCGCCAGCCTGGCGATCCGCCACCGAGCATCACCCTCACCGCGCCCAGCGCCGGACTCATCGCGGACATGACGGTGGCACCGGGCAAGCCGGTGAGCCCGGACGACTCGCTGCTCTCCATCGTCGATCTCGCCGTCGTCCACGCCATCGCCCAGGTGCCCGAGCATTTCGCCGGTCTCCTCAAACCGGGTCAGAAAGCCCACATCCGCGTGCCGGGCTATCCTGACAAAACCTTCGCGGCCACGCTGGAGCATCTCGGCGCGATGGCCGATGCCCAGACCGCCACGCTCGAGGCGGCTTTCCACGTCGACAATCCCGACGGGCTCCTGCGACCGGGCATGCGCGCCGAATTCCGCATCGAGACGAGTTCGCGGGAAAACGTGATGTCCGTCCCGCGCGAAGCCGTGCAGGGCGAGGGTGCCTCGCGCTACGTCTATGTCGCCGACTTCGAGTTGGAAAATGCCTTTGAAAAAGTGCCCGTCGAGATCGGCGAGGAGAACGAAGCGCGCATCGAGATCGTGAACGGCCTCTTTCCCGGCGACACCGTCGTCACGCGCGGGGCCTACGCTCTCGGCTTCGCCGGAAAGGGCAGCGTGAGCCTGAAGGAGGCCCTCGATGCCGCCCACGGCCACGCCCATGCCGAGGATGGATCGGAATTGAGCGGCGAGGAGCACGGGGATCACGATCATGAAGATGACGGACATGACCATGGCGATCACGATCACACCGCCAACGCCGGTGGCTTCACGCCGCTGACCTGGTTCTTCGCCGGACTCAGCGGGCTGCTCCTCGTGCTGCTGATGCTGAGCACCGCCTTCCGCCAACGCCCCGCCGCCTGACAAAATGCTCAACACCCTCATCCGCTCCTCGCTGCGCAACCGGCCGCTCGTCCTCGTGGTCGCGCTGGTGGTGTTGGTCTTCGGCTTCCGCGCCGCGCGCGAGTTGCCGCTCGAGGTGTTGCCCGACATGACGAAGCCGACCGTCACGCTGTTGACGGAATGTCCCGGCCTCGCGCCCGAGGAGGTCGAAATCCTCGTCACCCGCCCGCTCGAATCGGCCCTGCAAGGTGTCGGCGGTCTCGACCGGCTGCGTTCCAATTCCGATGTCGGCCTTTCGCTCGTCTTTGCCGAGTTCGCGTGGGGCACCGACATCTACCGCGCCCGCCAACTCGTGCAGGAGCGGCTCAATGCGGTCCGCGATGATCTGCCCGAAGGCGTCGAGCCGGGCATGACGCCTGTCTCATCGCTGATGGGCGAAATCCTCCTCGTCGGTCTCCACAGCCGCGATGGCGCGATTGCTCCGCGCGAGCTGCGGGTCTTCGCCGACTGGACCGTGACGCGCCGGCTCCAGAGCATCCCCGGCGTCGCCGAGGTCCTCACCATCGGCGGCGGGGTGAAACAGATCGAGGTGCAGCCCGATTTGCGAAAACTGCTCGCCCTCGGTGTGACCCTCGAAGAGCTCAGCGAAGCCGTCGCGACCGCATCGGGCAATTCCACCAGCGGCTACCTGCTCACGCCGACGCGCGAGATCATGGTGCGCAATCTCGGCATGACCACCGACCTCGACGACTTGCGCGACACCGTCGTCAAAACCATCGGCGATCGGCCCATCCTCGTCAGCGACCTCGCCACAGTCGACTACGGCGTGCAACTCATGCGCGGCGATGCCAGCATCAACGGCACGCCGGGTGTGATCCTCAGCATCGACAAGGCCCCCGGCTTCGACACCCTGCGCCTCACCGCCGCGGTCGAGCAAGCACTGGAGGATTTGAAACCCTCCCTGCCCGAGGGCGTCGAAGCCGAGATCCTTTTCCGCCAGGGCGACTTTATCCAGAACTCGATCGACAATCTCAAGGAAGCGATCCGCGACGGAGCCATCATGGTCACCCTCGTCCTGCTGCTCTTTCTCATGAGCGTGCGGACGACCTTCATCACCCTGATGGCGATGCCGCTTTCCTTTGCCGTGACCCTGCTCGTCTTCCGCGGCTTCGACATCAGCGTCAATTCCATGACCCTCGGCGGTCTCGCCGTCGCCATCGGCATGGTCGTCGATGATGCCATCGTCGATGTGGAAAACGTCTTCCGCCGCCTGCGCCAGAATGCCACCGCTTCGCTGCCACGACCGCGGCTGGAGGTGATCGCCACCGCCTCGGGTGAAGTGCGGAATTCCATCCTCTACGCCACCGTGCTAATCATTCTCGTCTTCCTGCCGCTCTTCGGACTCGAGGGCATCGAAGGCCGCCTCTTCCCGCCCATCGCCATCGCCACGATCACGAGCATGGCCGCGTCGTTCCTCGTCTCGCTCACCGTCATTCCCGTGCTCTGCTCCCTGCTGCTGCATCCGAAATCCGGTAAGGAACACGGCGACGGCTTCGTGGTGCGGATGATGAAGGCCGTGGTGAAACACAGCTTCGTTCGTCTCGCCCTGGCGCGGCCTTTCCTCGTCCTCACCGCCACCTCCGTGCTGCTAGCGGCCTCGCTAGCGCTTTGGCCGATCATGGGCAAGGAGTTTCTCCCCTCCTTCAACGAAGGCAGTGCCACCATCTCGATCGCATCCGGTCCCGGCACCTCGCTCGCGCAGTCGAATGAGATCGGCGAAGTCGCCGTTCGCCTGCTCCAAGACATCCCCGAGATCAAGAGCATCGGCCGCCGCGCCGGACGCGCCGAGCGTGACGACCATGTCGTGCCGGTGAACGTGAACGAGCTCGACATTGAATTTCACCGCGACGGACGCCCCCGCAACGAGGTCTTCGCCGACATCCGTGCGCGACTCAATACCATCCCCGGCATCTTCATCAACATCGGCCAGCCCATCGGTCACCGCCTCGCCCACATGCTCAGCGGAGTCAGCGCGAAGATCGCGGTGAAGCTCTACGGACCCGATCTCGAGGTGCTGCGATCCAAAGGCGCCGAGATCGAAGCCATCGCCGAAGGCATCCCCGGTCTCACCGATGTCTTTCTCGAAAAGCAGATGCCCATCCCGCAGCTCCAGATCGTGGTGAACCGCGAGCGGGCGAAGATCCACGGCCTGCGCGCCGCGGAACTCAATCACCAGCTTTCCACCCTGATCGGCGGCGAAACCCTTGCCGAACTCCGCGAAGGCGAACGCACCATCGATCTCGTCCTGCGCCTGCCCGAGGCCGAACGCGACGCGCCCGAGAAGCTCGGCGACCTCCTCATCGAGACCGGCACCGGCCAGCGCATTCCCCTGCGGCTCGTCGCCGATGTCCGCGCCTCGACCGGACCCAACGTCATCAACCGCGAGGACGGCACCCGCCGCATCATCATCGGGGCGAACACGATCGAGCGTGATCTCGAGTCGCTCGTCGGGCAGTTGCAGGATCGCATCCGTGCGGAGGTGAGCCTGCCCGAGGGTTACTTCCTCTCCTTTGAAGGCGAGTTCCAGGCCCGGCAGGAGGCCGCGCGGCGCATCGCCTGGTTCTCCGTGATGATCCTGCTCGTGGTCAGCTTCCTGCTCTACGGCTACTTCCGCAGCGGTATCATGGTGCTGCAGGTGCTCGTCAACATCCCCCTCGCCATCATGGGCGGACTCGGCCTCACCTGGCTGCTCATCGACAACATCTCCATCGCCACCCTCGTCGGCTTCATCGCCGTCGCCGGCGTCGCCGCACGGAATTGCATCATGATGCTCAGCCATTACCTCCACCTCATGAAACACGAGGGCGAGGCCTTCACCCGTGCCATGGTCGAGCGCGGCACCCTCGAGCGGCTCGTGCCCGTGCTCATGACCGCCCTCAGCGCCGGCATCGCCCTCGTCCCGCTGCTCCTCGCCGCGGGCGAACCGGGCAAGGAAATCCTCCACCCCGTCGCCATCGTCATCGTCGGCGGCCTCGTCAGTTCGACCCTGCTCGACCTGCTCGTCACCCCCGCCGTTTTTTACCACTTCGGCCGGAAGTCCGCCGAGCGCGCCCTTGCTCTCGACGCTCCGGCGGCACAGTGAAGGCCGACAATCCGTAATCCGTAATCCGTAATCAGAAGTCAGAAGTCAGAAGTCAGAAGTCAGCATTCCACAATCCGAAATCCACAATCCGAAATCCATGAAAACCACCACCCTCGCCACCCTCCTCGCCCTCGCCCTGTCTTCGTTTGCGTTCGCGGACGAAAAGAAGAAGGACGATCACGACCATGATCACGAACACATCATCGCCGGCCCTACCGGTGGGCGCATGATCACCGAGGTCGAGCCGCACGCCGAATTCTTCGTGAACGCCGACAACAAGATCGAAATCCGCTTCTTCAATCACGACAATGAACCCGTCGCCGCCGCGGGCAAAACGGTCAACGTCATCATGGGCGAACGATCCAAACCAACGAAGCTCGCCTTCACCGAAGAGGGGGACAAACTCATCAGCGACCAGGCCATCCCGGAAGGCAACTTGCTCCCCACCGTCGTCCAGATCAAGGCGAGTGCCGACGCCAAGACCGTCACCGAACGATTCAACCTCAATCTCTCCGATTGCCCGACCTGCGACTACAAGGAATATGCTTGCATCTGTGATCATGAGCATGATCACGACCACGATCACAAAGAGGAAAAGAAGAAGTAATCCGCCCTGTTTTCATCACCAACCTGCTCATGCCCTCTCTCCTGCATCATTCATGAGAGCCTACCGTCGCATCGCCGATCTCCCGCCAGGCCGTCGCCTCAAAGCAACCCTTGGCGACGTCCTCCGCCGTTTCAATCCCCGCTTGTCCGCGGCGGTCGATGCCGCGCCCTTCGATCCGGCCTGGGGTTCGTCGGCCAAATTGATGCGGAATTCACATCTCGCCGAGGCGGTGGGGCGCGGGGATCACGAAAAGCTGCGGCGCTATTTCACCCACTACTGGTCCTCGGGCACCTCGGTCGAGTTCTTCGACGGTTTCGCCTATCGCTTCGAGGAGCTTTTCCTGCGCTATCACGCCGTCATCGCCAACCGTTTGCAGGATCTGCTCCCGAAGCTCGGCGACGGTCCGATCCGCCTTGTCGAAGTCGGCTCCGGTGATGGCAAGGTCCTCGAATGGCTCTCCGCGCAGATGCCCGGCATCGACGCCTTTCATGGCATTGACCTGAACGAGCGCGAGATCGCGAAATGCCGCGAGCGCCACCGCGATTCCGCACGGCTGCATTTCCATGCCGGCGACCTCCACGCCTGGCTGCTCGCAAATCCCGCTCCGCGCACCATTCTCGTCACCAACGGCGGCGTCTTCGAGTACCTGCTCGAGCACGAGATGCGGGCGCTCTTCCAGGAGCTGCGCGCCTCTTGCTCGCCCTGCCTCGTCGCCATCACCGAGTCCATCGCCGATGATCACGACCTCGACCGCGAACCCCACTCGCTCACCTACGGTCGCGAGTTCGCCTTTTCCCACAACTACCCCGCGATGCTGCGCGACGCCGGCTTCGCGATCGAATGGGAACGGAACCGCCCCACCCAACCCGGCGAGGACAGCCATCCGGTGCGCTGGTATCAGATCCTCGCGAGTGGTATCTAGCGCGTGAAACCGGACGCTATGAACCATGCGCTCTCGGCCTTCCTCGTCTCCGGACCGCGGTTTGTTTGAACTGCCGGTCCGAAACCGCCCCGCCAACCTCGAAACCCAGCGCGGTTGGCCATGTGCCCGCTGATGACATCTTGACATCAACACTAATTAGCATCATGATGCCATCATGAGAACGACCGTGACGCTGGATCGTGACGTGGAGCAACGCCTGCGCGAGACCGCTCTCCGGACGCGTCGGCCCTTCAAACGGGTCCTCAACGATGCCCTGCGTCTCGCCCTCGACTCCCAGGAGCCCCCGGTCGCCGACCGATTCGTGGTGAAGGCCCGTCCCATGGGATTGCGCGCGGGCCTGGACCCCACCGGGTTCAACCGTCTCGCCGATGAACTCGAGGCGGAGGCCTTTCTGGAATCAACGCGGAAGCTTCTGGATACCTCGCGATGATCCTTCCCGATGCGAATCTGCTGCTTTACGCCTACGACCAGAGCAGCCCTTTCCACGAACCGGCGAAGGCCTGGTGCGAGGATCGGATGAGCGGTCCCGCTCCGCTCGTGCTGCTGCCGACCGTGGTATTCGGATTCGTCCGCATCGCCACCCATCCCCGGGTTTTCAAGGATCCACTGTCGGTGGCCGAAGCGGCCGTTCACGTCCGTTCCTGGCTGGCCCTGCGTCATGTCCAGCTCCACGAGATGCTGCCGGAGGACGTGGCGTGCGCCCTGGGGCTCCTCGAAGCAGCGGGCACGGCAGGAAATCTGACAACCGACGCCCAGATCGCCGCCGTGGCTCTGCGCCTCGACGCCGAAGTCCATACCTCCGATCTCGATTTCGGACGATTTCCGAAGGTGCGTTTTTTCAATCCCCTGAAATCCGGCGAAGCGGAGTAGCGGGGGTCGCCCCGACCTTACCCTCTTGACTCCCCCATCTCACCCTCTTAGGACGGAGCCTGCATGCCTGATCTCCGCACCTTTCTCGAAGACACCTTCGCCGCCCGCGGCGGAACGATGCCCTTCGAGGAGTTCATGGCGCTGGCGCTTTACGATCCGGAACACGGCTACTACACGAAGCACATCGCCGAGGTGGGAGGGGCCCGCGGTGACTTCGCGACTTCGGCGACGCTTTCAGATGCCCTTTCCCGCTCCATCGCGGGATGGATCGTGGAAGAAATCGCCGCGCACCAGTGGTCCGGTCCCGTCCACGTGATCGAAGTCGGCGGCGGCAATGGCGCGCTCGCCGCCGGGATTCTCCGATCACTCGGTTGGTGGCGGCGTCGGTCGATCCGTTATCACCTTGTCGAGGTCTCCCCAGTCTTGCTCGAACTCCAGCGGAAGCGGCTCGGCCATTCAATCGCCTGGCACGAGCCGATCACCGAAGCGCTCGCTGCCGCCGGTGGAAGGGCGCTGATCCTTTCCAATGAGTTGGTCGATGCCTTCCCGGTGAAATGGCTGGTCCACCGCGAGGGAACCTGGCGCGAGATCCTGGTGCGCTACGAGGATGGCCGGTTGAGCGAAACGTTTGCGGACTACGAAGGCCCGCTTCCCGATCTGCCAGATCCCATCGAGGGCCAGCGGGTTGAGATTCGCCCGTCTTACCAAAAATGGCTGGAGGATACCACCGCGTGTCTCACGCACGGTTCGATGCTGACGATCGACTACGGCGCACCAACCGCCGCCGAGGTCTATCATCGACGCCCCGGCGGCACCCTGCGGGCCTACCATCGACACGAGCGAATCGAGGGCGGCGGAGTCTATGCGCGATTCGGGAGGCAGGACCTCACCTGCGACGTTGTTTTTTCCGACCTTCGCGAGTGGGGCGAGACCTGTGGGCTCCGTACGATACGCCTCGAGTCCCAGCGCTCCTTTCTCGGGAGGCACGGGGTCGGTGGAGATGCCATGGCGGGCTCCCACGCGGGTGCCTCCTTCATGGTGCTGGAACAGCGCCGGGAATTTGGGGCTTGCCACGACGCCGATTGATCCTACTTTAAACCCCTCGGATGAAATCCACGACCCATCGCACCTCCTTCCCGCTCCCCGCGCTTCTGCCCGGGCTGGTGCTCCTCGGCTGATCGCCGAGTGAATGTGTCCTTTTCCCAACTCCCGCTCCCGCTTCGACGGGTGCATTGTGTCCCGAGCTTTTTTCCACCCCACACTCCATGAAACCTGAATCCATCCGCAAGTACCGGCCTTTTCCCCCGGTCTCCTTGCCGGACCGGCAATGGCCGGACCGGACGATCACGCATGCCCCGATCTGGTGCAGCGTCGACCTTCGCGACGGAAACCAGGCCCTCCCCCAGCCGATGTCGGTGGATGAAAAGCTCGAGTTCTTCGACCTGCTCTGCGAGGTCGGCTTCAAGCAGATCGAGGTCGGCTTTCCCTCGGCCGCGGACACGGAGTTCAATTTCCTGCGCCGCCTCATCGACGAGAACCGCATCCCCGCCGACGTCACCGTGCAGGTGCTGGTGCAGACGCGCGAGCACCTCATCCGCCGCACTTTCGAGGCCATCGCCGGAGCGAAGCGGGCCATCGTCCACATCTACAATTCAACCTCGCCCCTGCAGCGCCGCGTCACCTTCGGCGACGCGACCCGCGAACAGATCCGCGACATCGCGGTCGAAGGCGCGAAGCTGGTGAAGGAACTCGTCCCGACGATTCCGCAGACCGAGGTGGTGTTGCAATATTCGCCCGAATCCTTCTCCGACACCGAGCTCGATTTCGCGCTGGAATGCTGCAACGCCGTCATCGACGTGTGGCAGCCGACGCCGGAACGGAAGATGATCATCAACCTCCCCGACACGGTGCAGTGGACTACGCCGAACATCCACGCCGACATGATCGAGTGGATGGGCCGTCATTTGCACCGCCGTGACTCGGTCCTCGTTTCCCTCCACACCCACAACGACCGCGGCACCGGCACGGCGGCGACCGAGCTGGGCCTGATGGCCGGAGCCGACCGTGTCGAGGGCACGCTCTTCGGCAACGGTGAACGCACCGGCAATCTCGACATCGTCAACGTGGCGCTGAACATGAACAGCCACGGCATCCCGACGGGGCTCGATTTCTCCGATCTGACCCGCCTGCGCCGTGTCTACGAACGCGTCACGCGCATGACTGTCAGCGAACGCCATCCCTATGTGGGCGAACTCGTCTTCACCGCTTTCTCCGGATCGCATCAGGATGCCATCAAGAAGGGCCTCGACCGCCGCGAGCGCGAGCTGAAGGAAAACGCCGACCTCGCGTGGGGCGTACCTTACCTGACGATCGATCCGCAGGATGTCGGCCGCAGTTACGAGGCCATCATCCGGATCAACTCGCAGTCCGGCAAGGGCGGCATCGCCTACGTCCTCGACCAAGAGCACGGCTTCGACCTGCCCAAGACGATGCATCCGCAGGTGGGCAAGTACATCTACGACCACGCCGACGCCCTCGGCCGCGAGCTGTCGACGGATGAGATCCGCGATCTCTTCTTCGGCAAATTCGTGAATCTCGAGTCGCCGATGAACCTCGTCGATTTCGAACTCGACAACACCGCGGTGAAGGGAGAACTGATCTGCCATGCCACCCTCGAGGTGAACGGCGAGACCGTGCGTGGCAGCGGCAAGGGCAACGGCCCCATCAACGCCTTCGTCCATTTCCTCGAAGAAGCGGGGCACAAGGATTTCAAGGTGAGCGATTATCGCAGCCATGCCCTGCGCGGTGGATCCGACGCGGATTCGGCGGCCTACGTGCAGATCCAGAACCTGACCGACGGCTCCCTGATCTGGGGCTGCGGCGTCGATTCCTCGATCGAGATGGCCGGATTGAAAGCGCTCGTTTCGGCGTGGAACCTGCAACACCTCGAGAAATGAACCGCCCCTCCGCCAAAGCCGTCCTCTTCGATCTCGACGGCACCTTGCTCGACACCCTGCAGGATCTCGCGACCTCCGGCAACGAGGTCCTCGCCGGTCGCGGCCTGCCGCCGCATCCGCTCGATGCCTATCGCATCTTCATCGGGAATGGCATGGTCAATCTTGCCCGCGATGTTTTCCCGCTGGAAATGCGGCCGGAAACCGACGAACAGATCGCCGCGGTCCTCGATGAATATCGCGCCGCCTACACGCGGAATTGGAAAAACACGACCGTCCCCTTTCCCGGGATCGCTGAAGTGCTCGACCGGCTCACCGCAGACGGTGTGCCCATCGGCGTGGTCTCGAACAAGGCCCACGATTTCACCCTCCAATGCGTCGAGGCTTTCCTCGATGATTGGAAATGGGATGTCCTCATCGGCGCGCGCGACGGCCACGCCCGCAAACCGGATCCCGCGGGTGCCCTTGAAGCCGCTGCGGCGCTCGGCGTGGCACCGGAGGCCTGTCTCTTCGTGGGCGATTCGGACGTGGATATGATGACCGCCCGGAACGCCGGGATGCGCGCGATCGGCGTGAGCTGGGGCTTCCGCCCGGTCGAGGAACTGCTCGAGGCCGGGGCGGAGTTGATCTTGTCCGAACCGGAGGATTTGCTGGGACTTCTCGGCTGAGGTTGCCGATTTTCTCCGAACTTTTCGCCAGATGCGCCATTTTTGGTGCCGGATGGAATCCTAGCTGCTTTCCTTGGCACGGCACAGGGCCGAAGTTCCTCGCTTTGAAGCGATTGCAATCCGCGGGGATCGCCCTTAACAAAAATCCACTGCCGGTCCGGCCGCGCACCCCAATCCATTTTTTCCCGAAACATGCAAACCGAGTCGCAGGAATTTACCACCACCGCACCCGCCGACGCCAACCGGGTCGCGATCGACCAGTTCAAGGAGGAGATCCTCAATCACCTCGTCCGCGACCAAGCCCACTGGGCCGAGACCGCAACCCGGAACGATTGGTGGCAGGCAGTCGCCCTGACCGTGCGCGGGCGCACCATGGAGCTCGCCTGTGACGTCCGTCGCGGCCGCAACCTCCGCAACGTGAAGCGGGCCTATTACCTCTCGCTCGAGTACCTGATGGGCCGGCTGCTCGTGAACAACCTGGTGAACCTCGGACTGCTCGACACCTGCCGCGCGGCCCTTTCGGAGTTGGGTCAGGATCTGGAAAACATCGCCCAGGAAGGGCCCGACCTCGGTCTCGGCAACGGCGGTCTCGGACGTCTCGCGGCGTGTTTCATGGATTCGCTCGCCACGCTCGACTACCCGGCGGTCGGCTACGGGATCAACTACGAGTTTGGTCTTTTCCGCCAACGATTCATCGACGGCCAGCAGGCCGAGTCGCCGGACGATTGGCGCCGTTTCGGCAGCCCCTGGCAGATCTGCCGTCCCGAGTATTCGGTCAATGTCCCGCTCTACGGCCACGTCGAGAACCAGTTCGACGAGTGCGGCAACGGTCGTCCCGTCTGGACCGGCACCCGGTCCATCCTCGGCGTGCCGTGGGACATCGCGGTGCCCGGCTACGGCGGCAACTCCGTGAACTACCTGCGCCTCTGGGAGAGCAAAGCCTCGCAGGAGTTCGACCTCGACATCTTCAACCGCGGCGGCTACGTCGAGGCGGTCCGCGAGAAATCGCTGAGCGAGTCCGTCTCGAAAGTCCTTTATCCGAACGACTCGACCGAGGCTGGCAAGGAGTTGCGTTTGGTGCAGCAGTACTTCTTCGTGACCTGTTCGCTGCGCGACATCGTCCGCCGTCACCGCCTTTACAACGACACGTGGGACAGCCTGCCCGACAAGGCGGCGATCCAGCTCAACGATACCCACCCGGCCATCGCCGTGGCCGAATTGATGCGCATCCTCGTCGACGACGAGCTGCTGCCCTGGGATCAGGCCTGGGGCATCTGCCAGAAGACCTTTGCCTACACGAACCACACCCTGCTGCCCGAGGCGCTGGAAAAGTGGAGCGTGCCGCTTTTTGAACGGGTCCTGCCGCGCCACCTCCAGATCATCTATGAGATCAACCGCCGCTTTCTCGAGGATCTCGTGGCACCGCAGTGGCCGGGCGATGTGTCCAAGCTGCGCGAGATGTCGCTGATCGAGGAAGGCTCGCCGAAGATGATCCGGATGGCCTATCTCTCCGTCGTCGGCAGCCACAGCACCAACGGGGTCGCCGCGCTGCACACCGATCTTCTGAAGAGGAACCTGCTGAGAAACTTCTACGAGCTCTTCCCCGAACGATTCCAGAACAAGACCAACGGCATCACTCCGCGGCGCTGGCTAAAGGCCTGCAACCAAGGCCTTTCGAAGTTGATCGACCGCACCATCGGCGAGGACTGGCCGGCCAACCTCGACCGGCTCCGCGACCTCGAAGCCCACGCCGATGATCCCGGTTTCCAGCAGGAGTTCATGGCCATCAAGCGCCAGAACAAGGAACGGCTCGCGGGTTTCATCCAGAAGTGCTGCGGCACGGTCGTCGATCCGAATGCGCTCTTCGATGTGCAGATCAAGCGCCTCCACGAGTACAAGCGCCAGCACCTCAACCTGCTCAATATCCTGACCCAGTACCGCAGGCTGCTCCAGAATCCCGATCTCGACCTCGTGCCGCGGGTCTATGTGTTCGGCGCCAAGGCCGCTCCCGGCTACCAGCTCGCCAAGCAGATCATCCACGCAATCAACGCGGTCGCCGAAGTGGTCAACCACGACGAGCGCATCGGCGGCAAGATCAAGATCGCCTTCATCCCCAACTACGGAGTCAGCGCGGCCGAGATCATCATCCCCGCCGCCGACATCTCCGAACAGATTTCGACGGCCGGCAAGGAGGCCTCGGGTACCGGCAACATGAAACTCGCCCTCAACGGCGCGCTCACCATCGGCACGCTCGACGGAGCCAATGTCGAAATCCGCGAGGAGGTCGGCGACGACAACATCTTCATCTTCGGTCTCACCGTCGAGGAGGTCGAGGACCTCTGGGCACGGCACTACAATCCCTACGACGTCTACTGGGCTGATCCGGAACTGAAGGACGTGATCGACTGGCTCACCTCGACGACCTTCGCTCCGAAAGGTTCTTTCGAACTCGTCCGGCACAGCGTTCTCGACGGCGGCGACCCCTTCCTGGTGCTGGCGGACTACCGTTCCTACGTCGAGGCGCAGGATCGCGTCGACCTCGCATACCGGAATCCCTCGGCTTGGGCGAAGATGGCCATCCTGAACACGGCGCGCGTCGGGAAATTCTCCAGCGACCGCACCATCCGCGAGTACGCGGAGCAGATTTGGAAGTTGTCTCCGGTCCGAGTCTAGGCGAGCGGTCTCCTTCATGGAAGACGAGCTCGCCGCGAAACAGGTGCTGCTGGATTTCGAGCTGGTGAGCCTGCTCGTGCTGGCCATCGGCGTGTTGCTCTACTCGTTCTCGGCGGGACGTCGTCGCGCCTTGGAAGGACCCGGGATCTCCGGGGATTACGATCTCTTCGATCTCTTCCTGATGTTCTTTCCGGCGATGCTGTTCCTCATCAATCCGCTCGCCGAAGTGCTCCTGCTCTCCAACTCGGACGCGGTGAAACCGGAGCCCAAGGAGCCGGCCACCGGGCTCGTCGCCATCTTCACGATGCTGGTGAATCTCGGCTTCTATTTCGTCGTCGGGGTGATGACCTTCGGCATCCTCGAATGGGTGCGCGGCCGAAAAGTAACAGTGTTGTTCGGACTGAACCGGCTCCACCCCGCCGTCATCGCCGTTGCCTCGATCTTCCTCGGCGTCCTCTCCGTGTTTCTCTGTGGTTCGCTGATCGGCACCTGGTCCAGCGACTACCTCGAGGGCATCTTCGGCACGCTCGACGAGCAGGCGCCGGTCGAGGTGTTTGAGAATTCAGACTCGGTCATCCACCTCGCTCTTTCCATCCTGATGGCCTGCGTGGCTGCCCCGGTCGCCGAGGAGTTCCTCTTCCGTGGTTACATGTACGGAACCATGCGGCGGCTGACCCATCCCATCTTCGCCTCGATCGTGGTCGGAGCGCTCTTCGCCGTGGCCCACTCGAACCTCCCGGCGCTGCTCCCGCTCTGGGTTTTTTCGGTGATGCTCAGCCTCGCCTATGAATGGACGCGCTGTCTCTGGGTGCCGATCGGGATGCACGCCGTGTTCAACGCCGCGAATATCGCCTTGATGTTGTGGCCGCTCCCCGTTGAATAAGGGCGGATGCCAGTTTACTCCGCCAACAGCGTCGCCCATCTCGGCGAAGAGGCCCTCGTCGCACGGCTCGTCGCCGCGCTGCCCTCCGGGGCTTCGGTGATCGCCGGTCCGGGTGATGACTGTGCCGTGATCGCCCTCGCGCCGGAGCGATGGCAGTTGCTCAAGACCGACAGCATCGTCGAGTCGGTCCATTTCGCCCCGGGTACCGATCCCATCCTCGTTGGAAAAAAAGCGATGAACCGGGCCCTCAGCGACATCGCGGCGATGGGCGGGCGGCCCGGACACGCGCTCGTCAGCCTCGCCCTCGATGAATCGCGCGAGATCGACGAGGTCGAGGGCTGGTATGCCGGGATCATCGCGGCGGCGCAGATGCAGGATTGCACGGTCGTCGGCGGCGAAACCTCACGCCTGACAGGAAAAGGTGCCGTCATCACCATTTCCCTGACCGGCTCGGTGACTCCCGCCGAGTGCGTGCTCCGCAGCGGGGCCAAGATCGGCGACGGCATCTGGGTCACCGGATGTCTCGGCGGATCCTTTGCGAGCGGTCGTCACCTTTCCTTCACGCCCAGACTACGCGAATCGCAATGGCTCGTCCAACACGCCAAACCCACGGCAATGATGGATCTCAGCGATGGGCTCGGTTCAGACCTGCCCCGCCTTGCTGCCGCGAGCGGCCTCGGCTACGAGGTCGATCCCGGCACGATCCCCTGCCATGCCGGAATCGAAACCGACCAAGCCATCTCCGAAGGCGAGGACTACGAGCTGCTTTTCACCCTTGCTCCCGAGATTGAAACCGGCTTGATCGAGGCCTGGTCAAGGGCGTTTGCGGAGACCAAACTCACCCGCATCGGCACGATCGTCGCCGAGACCACCCGTCCCCTGCCGCGGGCTTGGGAACATTTCCGCCAAGGATGACCGAGACTTTCGAAAGCCAGACCGAGTCCGACACCCTCGCCCTCGGAGCCCGGATCGCGGGCCTGCTTCATGGCGGGGAAGTCCTCGCGCTGCACGGCGATCTCGGCGCGGGAAAGACCCACCTCTGCAAAGGCATCGTCGCCGGTCTCGGGCACGATGGCGAGGTCACCAGCCCGACTTTCGCCCTCGTCCAGGAGTATCGCGGCGGCCGTCTCCCCGTGTTTCACTTCGACTGGTATCGGATCGAGCGCGCGACCGAGTTGATCGAACTCGGCTGGGACGATTACCTCGATGAAGGCGGCGTCGTCCTCGTCGAATGGGCCGAAAAGTTTCCCGAGCTGCTTCCTGAAGCGACCTGGCAGCTCGATTTCAGGATCGAAAGCGAAACCGTCCGTGTCCTCACCCTGTGCCGCCCATGATCCTCTCCATCGAGACCTCGACTCCGCGCGCCTCACTCGCGCTCTACGACCGCGTGGCGGACCACATCGTCGCCCGTGAAACATTCACCACCGACCGCGCCCACAACTCCGCCATTTTTGAGCCGCTCCAGCGCCTCATCGAGACCCATCGCGCCGGGGTCGAGGCCATCGTCGTCGGGCTGGGTCCCGGCTCCTACGGTGGCGTGCGCGTCGGCATCGCCGTGGCGAACGGACTCTCCCTCTCTCTTGGCATCCCCGTTTTCGGCGCGAGTTCGCTGGAAGCCTGGGATTGTGAGTCTCCCTCCTGGCGGGTGATCGGTGACGCCCGCCGCGGCACCTATTTCCTCGCGACGATCCGCGAGGGCCACTTGCAAGGCGAACCCGAACTGATCGAAGCCAGCCTCATCGACGAAAGACTCGCCGCGTCCGCGGGGAGTCCGCCCCTTTTGACCAGCGATGCCAAAGTCGCCGAGGCGATCAGCGGTGCCCTCCTCGCCTATCCCAGCGCCGAACGGCTGGCACGACGCTTCCGCGATTTTGATCTCCGCAGCACCCCCGTGCCCCTCGAACCCGTCTATCTCCGCGCGCCTTACATCACCGAACCAAAGGCGCGGAAAGGCTCTTTTCCCAATCCATGAAACCCTCTCGACTCCGCCACCTGACCCTCCTCGGTCTCGTCGCCCTTTCCCTTTCTCCGGCTCGTTCCGAACAAGCGAAAGGCATCGTCTTCCACGACCAAAACGGCAACGGCCTCCGCGACTCAGGCGAGCCCGGCCTCGCCGACATCGCCGTCTCGAACCAGCGCGACATCGTCAAGACCGACGCCGAGGGTCGCTGGGCGCTGCCGGTCACCGACGACACGATCCTTTTCGTAGTGAAACCCACGGGTTGGATGACACGCCTGAACGATCAGCAGATTCCGCAGTTTTACTACATCCACAAACCGCAGGGATCCCCCGCCAACTTCCGCTACCCGGGTGTTGCCCCGACCGGACCGCTGCCGGCCACGATCGACTTCGCCCTGATACCGGCGGAGGAGCCCACGAAGTTCAAGGCGATCTTTTTCGGTGATCCCCAGCCGGCCACGATCGAACAGGTCAACCACATCGCCGACGACGTCATCGCCGAGCTGATCGGAACGGATGCGAAGTTCGGCGTCACCCTCGGCGACATCATGTTCGACAAGCTCGAGCTCTTCGAACCCTCCAACGCGAACGTCGCCCTCATCGGCATTCCCTGGTACAACGTGATCGGCAACCACGATCTCAACTTTGACTCGCCGGGCGATGCGGATTCGGACGAGACCTTCCACCGCCACTTCGGACCAAACTACTACAGCTTCGACTACGGCCCGGTCCATTTCATCGCCCTCGATGACGTGGAGTGGGGGCATGTGAATGACGAGGGCAAGAAGACCTACACGGGCGGCCTTGATGAAAGGCAGCTCACCTTCGTGAAAAACGATCTCGCCGTTGTGCCGGAGGAGAAACTCGTCGTGCTGATGATGCACATCCCCCTCACCGAGATGGAGAACCGCACCGAGCTCTATCGACTCATCGAAAAGCGGCCTTACACCCTTTCAATCTCCGGTCACACCCACTGGCAGGCGCACCAGTTCATCGACGCGAAGGATGGCTGGCAGGGGGCGAAGCCGCATCACCACATCGTCAACGTCACCGTCTGCGGCACCTGGTGGAAGGGCGAGAAGGACGAGCGCGGCATCCCCCACGCGACGATGCGCGATGGCGCGCCGAACGGCTACTCCATCATGACCTTCGACGGCACCAGCCACGTTCTCGACTTCAAGGCGGCGCGCCAGCCGGCCGATTACCAGTTCCACATCCACGCGCCGAACGAGATCGACGCGGCTAACGCGGAAAAGACCCCGGTCTACGTGAATGTCTTCAACGGTTCCAAAGACTCGGTCGTGAAGATGCGGATCGGCGAATCGGGCGCGTGGATCACGCTGGAAAAAGTACTCGAGCCCGACCCCTTCTACGTCGAGACCCGTGAGCGCGAGATGGCGGCCCGTCCCGAAGCGAAGAACCATCTCAATGCCCCGATCCTCTCCGACCACCTCTGGAAAGCCCTCCTCCCCGCGGGAATCGCCTCTGGCACCTATCCCATCCAAGTCGAGGCGACCGATACCTATGGACGGCTGTGGAAGGACGAGAAAGTGCTGCGGGTGAGGTGACCTCCGGAAGCATTCCCTGGAATCATGTACGAACGCCGCACCGAAAAGCTGCTCCCACTCCACCGCTTCATGGGGCGGATGGCAAAGACGGTGTGTTTTGCGCTCTTCTTCATCATCGTGGCCCTCGGGATCGGGGTGTTGGGCTACCACGAGTTTGCCGGGCTGCCTTGGATCGATTCCTTTCTCAATGCCTCGATGATCCTCACCGGAATGGGGCCGGTCGATCCGATGAGGTCGGACGCAGCAAAGCTTTTCGCCTCCTTTTACGCGATTTTCAGCGGCAGCGTCTTCCTCACGGCCATTGCTCTCGTCCTCGCCCCCGCCTTCCACCGCCTCCTCCACCACTTTCATCTGGATGAGGAAGAGTGAGGACCCCGGGATCTCGAAGAAAAACCATTGCCTCGCACCCCGCCAGCGTCTTTACATACCTCCATGCTGAACTGGATCTGGATGGGGATGATCGTGATCGGGGTCGCGGTGGCGGCGTTGATGGGTCAATTGAGCGGCCCCGGCGGTATCGTCGAAGGTCTCTTCAAGGCGGTCAAAAGCGGAGTCGTCGACATCGTCATTCCGCTGAGTGCGGTGATGATGTTCTGGCTCGGCATGATGAGGCTCGCCGAAAAGTCAGGGCTTGTCCTCGTCCTCGCCCGCGCGGTGCGCCCCTTGATGCGCTGGCTTTTCCCCGAGGTGCCTCCGCAGCATCCCGCGATGGGCGCGATGGTGATGAATCTGGCCGCGAACATGCTTGGACTCGGCAACGCCGCCACTCCACTCGGGTTAAAGGCGATGCAGCATCTCGACGAGTTGAATCCAAACAAGGGCACGGCGACGAATGCGATGTGCACCTTCCTCGCGATCAACACCAGTTCGGTCACTCTCATTCCGGCGACGGCAATCGGGCTGCTCGCGGCCCGCGGCATCCCGAATCCGACGGCGATCGTCAGCACCACCATCCTCGCCAGCCTGATCGCTACGACGGTGGCGATCCTGGCGGTGAAGCTGTTCGAGCGCCTGCCCGCTTTCAATCGCACCGCCCCCGATCCGACCCCCGGAGAGGCGGTCACCAATTCGGAAGAACCGGCGCCGGAACAGCGTCCGCTTTCGAAATCCGCGATTGTCATGTTGGGCTCGGTGGTGCTGCTTTTTGCCGGGGTGATCTACCTGGAGACGGTGCCCGAACAACGCACGGCCTTGCAGGAAACCCTCGGCCTCACCGATGCCGTTGCCAAACTGGGCGCGGCTAAGCAGGAACTCTCCGAAGCATCCACCGCCGGGACTGATCCGGGCTGGAAACGCTTCATTTCCGCAGTCTCCATCGTGGCGATCCCTTTCCTGCTCGTGTTTTTCCTCGTCTATGCCGCGCTGCGCCGCATCCGGGTCTACGAGGAATTCGTCGAGGGTGCCAAGGAAGGCTGGGCTGTCGCGGTGCGCATCATGCCCTTCATCGTCGCGATGTTGGCGGGCCTCGCGATCCTTCGGAACTCGGGGGCGCTCTATCTTTTTCAGGAGATGCTGCGACCGGTGCTCTCGATCGTCCACTTTCCGCCGGAGCTGGTGCCCATGGCCCTGATGCGTCCGCTCAGCGGCAGCGGCAGCCAGGGCGTGCTCGTCGAGATCCTGATGAACGACGGCCTGCCCGACCTGCTGAAATACACGGCGGCGACCATGTTCGGCTCGACCGAGACGACCTTCTACGTGCTCGCCGTCTACTTCGGCTCGGTTTCGGTGCGACGGACCAGGCACGCCCTGGCCGCGGGACTTTGCGCCGACGCTGCGGGACTGATCTCCGCGGTCGTGATCTGCCGTTTCATGTTCGGTTGAATTTCACCGAGATCAGGCCATCGCCCCGGCGGCGTTTCGATGCCACACTGGCGGATGCTCCGCTCCCTCCCCGTGCGAACCCGCGTGACGGCCATCGTTCCGGCTCTGTTCCTCATGACCAACGCCAGCTCCGCAACCCGGCAACCCCTGCCAAGCCCGGAAACGATCGCCGCGCTGCCCGAGGACGGCGGTGATGAGTTCAACCGGCTCGTCTTCGAGAAGAGCCCCTACCTGCTGCAACATGCCCGCAACCCGGTCGACTGGCGCCCGTGGGGTGAGGCGGCCTTCGCCGAGGCCAAGAGACTCGACCGGCCCGTCTTTCTCAGCATCGGATACGCCACCTGCCACTGGTGCCATGTGATGGAACACGAATCGTTCGAGGATCCCGAGGTGGCCGCGCTGATCAACGAAAACTACGTCGCGATCAAGGTCGACCGCGAGGAACGCCCCGACATCGACGAGATCTACATGAAGGTCACCGAGGCGATGACCGGCAGCGGCGGCTGGCCCATGACCGTCTTCCTGACGCCTGACAAACACGCCTTTTTCGCCGGCACCTATTTCCCAAAGGAATCCGTCGCGGGGCGGCCGGGCATCAAGTTGATCCTGACCGAACTCCAAAAGGCCTGGAGGGAAAAGCGCGGCGAGATCGAGGCCACCGCCACCGGCATCTCCGCCGAGCTGGGCAAGATGCTGACCGGCACCCCGGGAAAGGCGCTCGATCCCTCCATCCTCGACCTGGCCCGGGCGCAGTTCGGAGAGCGCTACGATCCCGAACGCGGCGGCTTCTCGATGCGGCCGAAGTTCCCGGTGGCTCCGAACCTCAGCTTCCTGCTCCGGCATCATCTCCGTAGCGGCGATGCCGATTCACGCGCGATGGTGGAAAAGACCCTGAACGAGATCCGCCGCGGCGGGATCTACGACCACGTCGGCCACGGCATCCATCGCTACTCGACCGACCGCGAGTGGCTGGTGCCGCACTTCGAAAAGATGCTCTACGACCAGGCCCTCTACGTGATTGCCTGCCTCGATGCCTATGAGTTGACCAGCGACCCCGAGCACGCCCGCTGCGCCCGCGAGGTGCTCGAGTACGTCGACCGCGTCCTCACCTCTCCGGAAGGCGGATTCTACTCGGCCGAAGACGCCGACAGCGAAGGCGAAGAGGGGAAATTCTACACCTGGACACCCGCCGAGATCCTCTCGGTGCTCGGGGCGGAAGACGGTGCTTGGATCAATGAAACGTTTGGCATCCAGGAAGGCGGCAACTTCCTCGATGAGGCGACGCAGAAAAAGAACGGTACTAGCATTCCCCACCTCGCCGCGGACCTCGACGAAGCCCGGTTGGCGCGTTTCGAACCGCTTCGATTGAAGCTGCAGCAGCATCGCGACCGGCGCATCCATCCGTTGAAGGATGACAAGATCCTGACCGACTGGAACGGTCTCATGATCTCGGCCTACGCCAAGGCCGCCCAGGCACTGGAGGACGACCATTACGCCGCCGCCGCAACCAAGGCCGCCGATTTCGTGCTAACGAAGCTGGTCGATGATCGCGGGCGCCTGCTGAAACGCTACCGCGACGGCGAGGCCGGTTTGACCGCGCATCTCGAGGACTACGCCTTCATGGTCGCCGGTCTGCTCGACCTCTACGAGGCGACCTTCGAGGTCCGCCATTTCGCCAAAGCCGTCGAACTGCAGCGGATGATCGACATCCACTTCCCCGATGAAACTTCGGGCGGCTATTTCACGACCGCCGACGATGCCGAGACCTTGATCGTGCGTTCGAAGAAGCTTTACGGCGGAGCCATCCCCAGCGGCAATGCCATCAGCATCCTCAATCTCGCGCGCCTCCATCGCATGACGGGCGACAGCGCGCATGCGAAACGGGCGGAGGCTCTCATCGCGTCCTTCGCCGGTGAGATCACCGAGCGTCCTTCGGCGTATCCCGAAACCCTCTGCGGTCTCGATTTCTTCTTCGGCCCGACCAAGGAGATCGTAATCAGCGGAGAGAGTGCCGACGAAGGCACCCGGGCGATGATCGCGGCGCTACGACGAGGATTGCGGCCCAACCAGGTCGTGCTGCTGCGAACGACGGAAAATGCCGCGGACTTGGCGAAGCTGGCACCTTACACGGAGACCCAGACGAGCCTCGGCGGCAAGGCGACGGCCTACGTCTGCCGTGATTTCTCCTGCAAGGCCCCGACGAACGCCGTCGAGGAGATGATGGCCTCGCTCGAGGAAGACTGAAGAGGGTTGGGTCGAGCACCCGACCCGGTCGGGTCTTCAATAACGATCGCGTTTGTCGCGCGAATCGCGGCCGCGGGGTCCGCCACCGGGGCGATCGTAATCGCGACGGGGACGATCATCACGATCATAGGCGCGACCTTCGCCGCGGCGCTCGCGAAAGGTGCCGGATCCGCCTTTGTCCCAGCCGCCCCCGGAGCCTCCGAAGCCACCTGGTTTGCGGAAAGGTTTGTCGCGAAAGCCGCCACCCTCGGGTCTGCCGCCTTCCGGGCGACCACCCTCGGGACGACCCCGATCGTAGTCGATGCGAAAGGTCTTGCCGCGCAGAGTCGCCTGCGATCCTCCGCTGATCGCCTGCGAGGCTTCGTCCTTGGCGACCTCGACGATGGTGAAGTTTGGGAAAAGCTGAATGCGTCCGACGGTGCCGCGCTCGAGATGGCATTCGTTGTGCAGCATGCCGACGATGTCGCCGGGGTTGATGCCGTGGTTCTTCCCGAGGCTGATGAAGAGCCGCACCATGCCTTCCTCGGGCTGGTCGCCGAACTGCGGACGCGGCTTGCGCTCGAATTCACGCTCGCGGGGCGGGCGGTCATAATCCTCGCGCGGGGCGCGCTCGGGACGGTCGGCTCGATCGGGACGTTCCCGACGTTCGTTCGGAGTCGGGCTGCGGTCTTCGGCGATTTCCTCTCCCTCGCGTCCATTTTCCTCGCGCAGCAGGGTCATGAGCACGCCGGCGATGGTTTCCCACTCGTGACCCAGTTCCCGAATGGGTTGCAGGGCCTCGATGGAGCGTTCGAATCCTCCCTCGCCGATCCGCTCTCGCACGGATTCGATGAGTTGCTCGGCGAGACGGTTTTCGACCTCCTCGACGGAGGGGATCACGGCCCGGACGATGGGCTGGCGGGTGTAGCGCTCGATCGTCTTGATACGGTAGATGTCACGACCGTGGATGAACGACACGGCCTTGCCCGACCTGCCGGCGCGACCGGTACGGCCGATGCGGTGGACGTAATCCTCGGGGTCCTGCGGCAGCTCGTAGTTGAAGACGAGATCGATGTCGCTCACGTCGATGCCACGGGCGGCGACATCGGTGGCCACGAGGATCTCGACGGTGCCCTCTCGGAAAAGCCGGAGGACCCGCTCGCGCATGGTCTGGGCAATGTCGCCGTGGAGGCGATCAGCGGAGTAGCCGCGGGCGAGGAGTTCCTCGGTGCACTCGTCGACGGCACGCTTCGTGTTGCAGAAGACGATGGAGAGCTTTGGCTGCTCGAGGTCGATGACGCGCGAGATCAACTCGACGCGGGAACGCTGGCGGGCCTCGTAGCAGATCTGTTCGATCGACTCGACGGTCAGGCTCTCGCGCTGGATCTGGACGAGCTCCGGACTCTTTCCATAGCGCTGGATGATGCGGCTGACCGCATCGTTCATCGTGGCCGAGAAAAAGAGGGTCTGGCGCTCTTCGGGCAGGGCGCGGAGCAGGGCCTCCATCTCATCCGCGAAGCCCATGTCGAGCATGCGGTCGGCTTCATCAAGCACGGTGATGCGGACAGACTCGAGATTCAGGGTGCCGCGTTCGACGTGGTCGATGAGACGTCCCGGGGTCCCGACGATGACTTGCACCCCTTGGTGAAGGGCGCGGATCTGGCGATCGATGGGGGCACCGCCATAGATCGCAACGGCGCGCAGTCGCGGCAGCTTCGAACCGAGGCGCTGGAGTTCGGCACAGACCTGCACCGCGAGCTCGCGGGTCGGACAAATCACGATCATCTGCGGATCGGGATTTTCCCAATCGATCCGGGCGAGACCGGCGAGCCCGAAGGCGGCGGTCTTGCCGGAACCGGTCTCGGAGAGTCCGATCAGGTCGCGACCGGAAAGGGCGACAGGGATGGAGGCAGCCTGAATGTGCGAGGGCTCCTCGTAGCCGAGTTGCTCAACGGCGGCGAGGAGGGCTTCGGGCAAGCCGAGTTCGGAGAAGGAGACGTGGTTCACGGCAGGAACGGGCAGAGAGGAACCACCGGTCTCAGGGCTCAGGTTTGGACCGGGTGGACCGCGAGGATACGCCCGATTTTGGAAAGCGAAAGTGGAAGCTTTCCCGTTTCAGCCCTCAACTCGCCTCGCGAACTGGCTGGTGTGCCCGTTTCGCGGCGGCGGCAGGACGCGGCGCGGTTTGACGGACCATCATCGTCTGCCGGCTCGCGCGGATCAGGTTGCCGATCTCACGGCGCAAGAGGCCGAGGTCGAAGGGCTTCGTCATGAAAAGATCGCAGCCGGCGGCGAGGGCCTCGCGACGCATCGATTCATCCGCGTTGCCGGAGGCGGCGATGACCGGAAGCTTCGCGAGAGGACCCGCGCTGCCGCGGATCTCGCGGACAAAGCCGATCCCATCGAGTTCGGGCATCTCGATGTCGGTCACGATCAGGTCGGGCACGGCACCGGCACGAAGTTGCTGGAGGGCCTCCACGGCGGAAGCGGCCTCTGCCACCGCGTAGCCTGCACCACGCAGGACCTTGTTGAGAAGAACTCGGTTGGCGGCGAGGTCGTCGACCACCAGGACGGTGTAGCAGTTCGCCGGTGGAATGACAGCCGAGAGAGACGAAGCCTGAGATGAGGGGGTCAAGGGACTCATGGCAATGTTCCGATAAGTTAAGAAATCTTTGATTTCTACCTATCTGTATTGCCTCGAAAAGAAATGTTCAAAAGAATTCTTCCCAAATCCATGAAAACCAGAAAACTCTTTGGAGTCCTGTTAGGGCGAGTTTTTAAACAATGCCCGGATCTTTGCAAATTTCCGAGAGTGGGCTCAAAAATTCGGCAATCCTGGAGGGCGGTCCGAGAGTCGCTGAAACTGCTGTTCCTCGTAGGGTTGCGCGGCTTCGCTTTCGGAGACGCCGCCGACGATGGTGACTTCTCCAAAGCTCGAAGTTTTTAATTCGGGGCGGCTGGCGCCTTTTTCGTAGAGCGTCTGCTGCTGGACCGGTTCACCGTCGATGTTGATGACCGTGTATTTGTAGCTTTGCGGGCCGGACATGTGAAGAATGTGCAACTGGCTGCGCGAATCGATTGCGTGGACGGGCGGGCGGAGGTTGAGGAAGTCGCCCACGGGATAGGTGCGGTAGACCATGCCGGAGTCACTGTCCTTCAGCCGGAAGTAGAGCGACTTCGACCGCGCGCCGTGGTAGTAGGTCATCAGGGAAAACTCGCGGTAGGTGCCAGCATCCGGGTGACCCTGGGGCACCCCGACGATCTGGCTCCACATCGGCTGGCCGTCGGTCACCTGCACGGTGATGGTCTGGGTCTCGAAGACCCGGTTGATCTGGGGGAAATGGACGCTCGCCTTGACCCGGTAGGTGCCAATGTTGGCCATGGGATAACGTTTGTTGATCGTGACCTTGTGCCGGTGGGTCTGACCCGCCCCGAGCACGATGGGACGCTCGTTGCGCTCGCCTTGCACGGGAGTGATGAGGTGACCGGCCCCGTCCGTGACGGTGAAGTCGAGCCAGCTCAATCCGCCCGATTCGCCAAAGATCAGGTCGCGGCCCGCCATGTTGACGATGTTCAGCTCGCCGGTGATCGGTTCGTGGGCGAGGTAGAGGGCCCGGTCGAGCTTCAACTCGAGATTGATCTGGGCGGACACCGGTGCGGTCGAAGCAAGGACCGCCAAAACGCAGATCGGGAAGAGCCAGGGTTTCATGACAAGTGTGCCGCCGCGCGTGCCGGTAGCAAGCGGACTCAAACTGTCGCGGAAAGCGCCCTCGGGCGCAATCCCAAACTCGGGTCCAGGCCGAGTGGGCCGGGCCGCAGTCAGGAAAGCAAACCGAGGATCACTCCGGGTGCCACGCCGGCCAGGACGATCAAGACCATCAGGATGACCATGACCGTGCCGGTGAGAGGGTGGACGGGGATGACCTCGCGCTCCTCGCTCTTGGCCGGTTCGGTGAAATACATCGATACCGCGATGCGGAGGTAGAAATAAAACCCGGCCGCAGCCGCGACGAGACCACAGGCCAATAGAGTCCACTGCTGGGATGCAACGGCGAGTTGGAAAGCGAAAAACTTCCCGAAGAAACCCGCCGTCAGCGGGATGCCGGCGAGCGAGGCCATCGCGAACATCAGCGCGGCGGCGAGGAAGGGCGAGCGACGGCCCAAGCCGCGGAAAGCATCGAGGTCCTCGCCCGCAATGACCGGACGGAGCGCGGTCAGCACCAGGAAGGCGAGCAGGGTCATCAGCAGATAAGCGCCAAGATAGAAGGAGATCGCGGTAACCGGCATGAGGCCTTTCGAGTCCATCGGGGGAGCCGACGCGAGCATCATCAGCAGGAAACCGCTATGCCCGACCGAAGAATACGCGAGGAGGCGCTTGAAGTTTTTCTGGGGAATCGCGGCGAGGTTTCCGATCAGCAGGGTCAGGACGGCGAGACCCGCAAGCACCGCGCCCGCCTTTTCGACCAAGGCCGGAGCCTCAAGAAAGGGAGTGATCAGCCGCAACGCGACGATGAAACCCGCGGCCTTCGAGCCGACCGAAAGGAACGCGGTGATGGGAGTCGGAGCGCCTTGGTAGACATCCGGAATCCAGAAGTGAAAGGGCGCGGCACCGACCTTGAAGGCGAGGGCAATCAGAATGAGAGCGAACGCGAAGAGCGCGGTGGTCGGGTTGATTTCCGGATTGGCCAACGTGGCTTTGATCCCGGCGAGGTCCATGGTGCCGGTGATGCCGAAGAGCCAGGCGAAGCCATAGACCAGGAAGCCGGTCGAAAGCGCTCCGAGGATCAGGTATTTCACCCCGGCCTCGAGGGAACCAACATTCCGGCGGAGGTAGGCGACAAGGATGTAGAAGGTGATCGAAACCGTCTCGAGAGCGACGAAGATGCTGACCAGGTTCGTCGCCGAAGCCATCCACATCAGGCCGGCGCAGGCGAAAATGGGCAGGGCGTAGAACTCGCCGAGTCCAGCCTGGGGATGGGCGCCTTTTTCCGGGCCAGCGGTCTGGGCGAGCACGACGGGACTGTAGTCGTGCGCCATCACCAACACCAAGAGCGTGGTGAGAATGGAAAGGCCTTTGAAGAAGAGCGAGACGCCATCGGGAGCAGAGTAGAACTTCCAAAAAGTCCCCCCGGTCGAAGCAGGAGCCTCCACCAGGAAAACAAGACCGAAGATGATGGCAAGCCCGAGCACGCCCAGCTTCGCGAGAGAACGCTTGTCCTCCAGCTTCGCGAAGGCGTCGGCCAGCAGGATCACGAGGCCCAGTGCCACGACGAGGATTTCGAGAAAGTAGACCGGCATGGGAAGAGTGGTTGGCGGCTGGCAGTCAAAGGTCCGGTTGCGGCATCACAGGGCACCGGTCAGCAATCCGTGAACGGCGGGACGGATGAATTGATTGAGCAGATCCGGGGCGAAGCCCACGGCGAGAAGTCCGATGATCAGGACGAGCACGGGCAGTCGCTCGGTCCAAGTGAAGTCGGCGGGGGCCTCCAGCTTCGCCGGTCGCGGCCCCATGAAAAGGCTCCGATAGGCCCGCAGCATGTAGACCGCCGAAATGACGACGCCCCAGAGGGCGCCGACCGTGGTCCAGCGGATCCAGTTCATTCCGGTCTCTTCGCCCGCGAAAGCTCCGAAGAAGACAGCAACCTCGGCCGCAAAGTTGGCAAAGCCGGGCAGGCCGATCGAGGCAAAGGCGGCGAAACCGAAGAGCAGACCGAGCCGCGGCAGCGGTTTGGCCAGTCCGCCCAGTTGATCGAAATCGAGCGCACCGAAGCGATCACGCATCCACCCCGCAAGCGCGAAAAGCAGCGCGATGGAGAGACCGTGGGCGAACATCAACATCACCCCGCCGGAGAGGCCCAGCACATTGCCCGCGGCGATCCCGAGGAAAATGTAACCCATGTGCATCACGCTCGAGTAGCCGAGCATGCGGTCCAGTTTCTTCTGCGCGATGGTGACGAAGCCGACGTAGAGGATGTTTCCGAGCAGGAGGATCAGCATCAGGTTCAGCCACTTCTCCGCTCCCGCGGGAGCGAGCGGCAGGGCGAGACGGATCAGGCCATAGAGACCGAATTTTTTCAGCACGCCGGCGTGCAGCATCGCGACGGGCGTGGGGGCCTCCGCATAAGCCGGCGCTGCCCAACCGTGAAAAGGGAAGAGCGAGACGAGAATGCCGAATCCGATGAAGAGCAGCAGGAAAACCCAGCTCTGCTCCGTGGCGGAGAGGGCTTCCGCGGGGTTGCGGGCCGCCGCCACGAGGCTGGCGATGTCGAAGGTGTTTCCTCCAAGACCGATCACCGCGATCAGCAAACCCACGAGAAGGACGAGACTGCCCACGCCAAGGTAGATCGTGATCGTCCAGGCAGTGCGGACACGCTGCTCGCCGTGTCCGAAGATCCCGATCATCAGGAAGGTCGGGATCAGCGCGAGTTCGTGGAAGGCATAGAGGAAAAAGAGGTCGGTCGCGCAGAAGGCACCGATGGCGCCGCCGCCGATCAGGAGCAACGAAAGGTAATAAAGACGGGCGCTGCCTTGGATTGCTTCCTCCTTGGGCGAAACCCAGACCGCGGACAGCAGCACCAGCGCCGAAAGCAGGACGAGCACGAGGCTGATGCCGTCGAGGCCGAAAGCGAGGCTGAGTTTCGGAATGCCAGGCAGATCGAGAAGGGCCCGCGAACTGTTGAAAAGCGTGGCTCCTTCCACCGAGGCCGGGAAGCGCATCGCGCAGAAGAGAGCGATCAGGAGCACCCCGATCGCGGCGATGAGGGACGTGCTGCGTGCCGGAGCGCCCAGACCGACGGCCAGAGCGGCCACGAGCGGGAGGAGGACGAGTAGTTCGAGAGTGCTCACGGTTACAAGGACAAAAGGTTTCGGTCAGAGAACGAGGTAAAAAACCACGGCCACGACAGCGAGGCCGAAGAGGAAGGCGTAGGTCTGGACGTTGCCGGTTTGGAAGACCCGGAAGAAGGAACCGGCCGCCACCGCAATCATCGCAGGGAAACGCGCCACCAGCGGATCGATCAGGTAGCGGTCAGCGAAGTCCATGCCTTTGGCCACGGTGTCTTGGAAGACCCGGACGAGTCCGAGATAGAGCTCGTCGATGCGGAACTTGTCACGGAAGAGCGGAATGTTGACCGGGTCCTTGTCGCGCCCGCGGTAGAGCACCACGGCGGCGGCGACTCCGGCGACGAGCCCGAGCAGCGAAAGAACCGCGGTCATGCCGAAGTGGTGGAGCAGATGACCGATGTCAGCATGGCCTCTCGCCAAAAGCGGACTGGAGACGAAGGAATAGGCGGAGAAGACCGCAAGCACCGCGAGCAAGGCCAGCGGAATCCACATGATCGGACCGACTTCGTGGGCGTGATCGGCATCCTTTGTCCGCGGCTTGCCGAGGAAGGCGACGATGACGAGCCGGGTCATGTAGAAGGGCGTCAGGAAGGCCACGATGATCGCGAGCACATACGGTCCGGTGTGCCCGGTCTTGAGCGCCTCCTCGAGGATGGCCTCCTTGCTCCAGAAACCGCTCGTGAAGGGCACGGCGATGAGCGCGGCGGTGCCGAGGGCGAACGTCCAGAAGGTGATCGGCAGCTTTTTCTTCAACCCGCCCATCTTCCAGATGTCCTGCTCGTGGTGGCAGGCATAAATGACCGCGCCCGATCCGAGGAAGAGCAGGGCCTTGAAGAAGGCGTGGGTGTAGAGGTGAAACATGCCCGCGTCGCTGCCGGCGGCGGTGCCGAGCCCCTGGGCCATCACCATGTAACCGAGCTGCGAGAGCGTCGAGTAGGCCAGGATGCGTTTGATGTCGTTTTGCTGCAAGGCCATCAGGGCCGCAAGCAAGGCGGTGACCGCACCGACCCAGGCGATCACATCGGCGGCGAAATCGGCGAGGTCGATGAGGAAAGCGATCCTCGCGAGCATGAAGACACCCGCAGCCACCATCGTCGCCGCGTGGATCAGCGCGGAGACGGGCGTGGGACCCTCCATCGCATCGGGCAGCCAGACGTGCAGCGGCACCTGGGCGGACTTGCCGACCGCACCGCAGAAGATGCAGAGCACCGCGATGTTGAGAAGCTGGGCGTTGGCGACGCCGCCCACCGCTTTAGCGATCTCGTCGAAGTAGATTGAACCCGTCAGCATCCAAAGCAGCAGGATGCCGGCCATGAAACCGAAGTCGCCGATGCGATTGACGAGGAAGGCCTTCTTCGCCGCGTCGGCTGCCGAATCCTTGTCATACCAATGCCCGATCAGGATGTAGGAACTGACCCCGACGAGTTCCCAGAAGATGAACATCATCGCGAAGTTGTCCGCGAGGACGATGCCGGTCATCGAGAAGAGGAATAGGGAGAGCCCCGCGAAGTAACGCGACTTGCCCTTGTCGTCCTTCATGTAACCGAGCGAGAAAAGGTGCACGAGGAAACCGATCGAACTGACGATCAGCATCATGCCGCGGCTGAGGCCGTCGATCTTGAAGCCGATCGAGACTTCAAGGAATTCGCCGGGGTGAGGATTGAATTTACCGGCACTGACTTCGTCATCCGTTGGCCGGTCTCCGATTTGAATCCACGGATACGACTTCGTTTCCACCGCCCCCTCTCCCCCGCCCGCGAGGACGATGCAGAAGACCAGGCAGAGCAGCGCCGAGCCGGTCGAGAGCAGTGCGGACGTTCCCGACCAGCGCTTCACGCCGAGCAGGATGGCGGCGGCCACCAGCAGCGGGAGCAGGAGAACGGACCAGGCCAGGGTATTGACTTCCATGAAAAACAAGCGGCGGGATCAATACTTCATCGTGTTCACCTTCGTGACGTCGGTCGTCTCCTTGGTGCGGAACAGGGCCACGATGATGGCGAGGCCCACGGCGACTTCCGCCGCGGCGACGGTGATGATGAAGAAAAGGAGCACATGCGCGTCGTAGGCCGGCTGGCCCTCGACGAGGTTGAAACGCGAGAAAGCCACGAGGGTGAGGTTGGCCGCGGCCAGCATCAGCTCGAGACACATGAAGATGATGATCAGGTTCCGGCGCACCAGCACGCCCGCGAGACCGATCGCGAAAAGCGCGCCGCTCACGAAGAGGAAATGATTCAGGGTGAGTTCCATGGGCTTGGTTTAGCGGAGTTCCTTCCGGCTGAGAACGACGACCCCGACCGTGGCGACGAGAAGCAGGACACCCACGACCTGCACGGGGAACCAATAGGTGCCGAAAAGCAATTCCCCGATCCGGTGGACGTCGGTCGCGCCCGGCGCCGCAGCCGTGACCGCAGGTAAGGCTCGGTCGGCGGTGTCGCCGCGTGAGAGCACCATCACCACCAGCACAAGAAAAGCGATCACCACGGCGGCCGCGCCGGGATAGCTGATCAGGGAGACGCGGCGTTTTTCCTCCTCCCGCACATCGAGGAGCATGATGATGAAAAGGAACAACACCATGATCGCCCCGGCGTAGACGAGGATCTGCATCGTGCCAACGAGGAAGGCGTCGAGCTGGATGAAAAGCGCGGCCAACCCAAGGAAGGAAAGGATCATCGAGAATGCCGCGGAGACCGGGTTCCGGCAAATGACGACACCAATCCCTCCGAAGAGGGCGAGGGCGGCGAAGAGGTAGAAGAGGAAGGACATGGGGAGCTAGAAGCAAGGAGCTAGAAGCTGGAATGGATGCTTCGCATGTAAGCGTTCAAAAGTTTGGCGACTTCGACGGCGAGAATGACGATCGAGGATGTGTCCCCATACTCGAGATCGCGAGCGAGGATCAGCTGATAGCGCAATTCTTCCAAGGAGCCCTGGGCTATGTTGAAAAACTTCAGCTTGTCCTTCACGCCACTGAGTTGAAAACCCTCGGCAATGTTCGAAGGAATCGAAACCGCCGCTCGTCGCATCTGCGCCGAAAGGCCAAAGATTTCCTCCTTTGGGAACCCTTTCGTCAGAGCGTACACCGAGAGCGTCAATTGGTGAGCCTTTTGCCACACAATCAAATCCTCGAATGACTTTGCAGGTTTCAAACATTCTGGCTCCTGAATTCTAGCTCCTGACTTCTATTGCCTACTTCAGCTCGTTCCACTTGTTCACCAGCCCGGTCCTGACCCCACCGATCTGATAAAGACGCTCCTTGTCGTGCACCATCTCGGCCCGGCTCGTGCCGGTGATCGCGTAGTCCTTGCGGAGGAAGATGGCCTGCTCGGGGCAGACTTCCTCGCAGAGGCCGCAATAGATGCAGCGGATCATGTCGATCTCGAAGGTGTTGGGCCGCTTCTCGACCTTGGCCCACTTATCTTCGGATGGGATCTCCTCGGGCAGGATCGTGATGGCCCGCGGTGGACAGATGAATTCGCAGAGTTGGCAGGCGACGCAGCGCTCGCGGCCATGCTCATCGGTGACCAGCGCCGGGGCGCCCCGGTAGTGATCGGGCAGGTTGGCATCCCATTTCTCCTCGGGATACTGCATCGTCACCTTGTTTTTGCGGGTAAGGGTGGCGATGAAATGGCCGAGCGTGACGCGCATCCCGCTGAACAGCGCGGGCAGGTAGAGGTGTTCCCACCACTTCAGTTTCGGACGTTGCACGATGATTGCCATGTCGGGAATGGGTTCAATGAAGCCACCAGAGCAGCAGGGCGGTGAGGATGACGTTGGCGACCGCGATCTCGAAGAAGAAAACCCAGCCGAGACGCATGAGTTGGTCGTAGCGGAAGCGCGGCAGGGTCCAGCGGACCACGATGAAGAAAAGAATGAACGCGATCACCTTCGCAAAGAAGGTCCCGATGTGGATGAGCCCGTGCCACCACGGCACCTCCGCGTCGATGGTCGCAGGCGTCAGCCATCCAAAAGGCAGGCTCCAGCCGCCGAGGAACAGCGTCACCGCCAGTCCCGAACCGATGATCATGGCCGCGTATTCACCGAGGAAGAACAGCGCGAACTTCATCGAGCTGTATTCGGTGTGGTAACCGGCGACGAGTTCGGTTTCGCACTCGGGCAGATCGAAAGGCAGGCGGTTGGTTTCGGCGAACATCGAGGTCGTGAAGACGACGAAGGAAATGAGGATGGGGATCGCGAGGATGAAGCCCTTCAGGCTCAGTCCCTCGCCCCAAAGTGGCAGGAGCGCCCAGCCGTTCTGGGCCTGCTCGAAGACGATGCGTCCGAGGTTCAGATCGCCGTAGATCATCACGAGCGGCACGATCGAGAGACCGAGCGAAATCTCGTAGGAGATCATCTGGCTGGTCGAACGCACCCCGCCGAGGAAGGGATATTTCGAGTTCGAAGCCCAGCCGGCGAGGACGATGCCGTAGACGGTGAGCGAAGCGATCGCGAAAACAAACAGCGGACCGACGTCGAGATCGGCGATGACCATTTTCTCCCCGAAAAGTTGGCTGCCGAATGGCAAAACCGCACAGGTCAGCAGCGACGGCACCATCGTCAGCGCCGGGGCGAGCCAGAAATAGAACTTCCTCACGTGGGCCGGGGTGAAATCTTCCTTGAGCAGGAACTTGATGCCATCGGCGACCGCTTGGAAAAGTCCGAAGGGGCCGACGCGGTTCGGTCCGACGCGGTCCTGGATCGCGGCGCTGACGCGGCGCTCGGCCCACACGGACATGGCCACGAGCGGCAGGGTCGTCAGGAAGACGAAGACCACGATCTTGACGGCGGCTGCGATGAGTAGTTGCCAATCCATGGGATGCTTCAGCCGACGATGAGGCCTGCGGCCTTGCGTTCTTTCTCGCGCTCCAGCGCGGGGATGGTTTCACCGGTTTCGATCAGGGGCAGCCCGAGATCGCCGATCTGCCCCCAGGTCAGCCCCTTGAAGGCGGGCACCTCGGCGGCGAGATGGGTGAGCAGTTCGGGCACGGAATAGATTCCATTGCCTCCGCCGAGCGCCTGGATCAGATCACGGAGGATTTCCCAGGGCTCGCGGGTCTGGCCCGGGCCATCGACGGCCTTGTTGAGGCGCTGGATGCGTCCGGTCACGTTGACCATGGTGCCGCTTTTCTCCGCCCAGCAAGCCCCTGGCAAAACCACATCGGCAACGCCGGTGGTCGGGTTCGCGAGCGGATGGGTCGCGAGGACGAAGTCGAGTTTGGCGAGTTGCTCCGCGGTGAATCCGGCGTCGCCGATGAGGTCCTCCTGCAACACGAGCAGCGCCTTGACCTGACCCTGTTCAATGGCGGACTTGACCCTGTCGAGTCCGGCACCGGGCTGCTTCAGGCCGAGGATCAGCTTGGCACCGTTGCTGTTCGGATTGCGGTCGGCGGAAATCAGGTAGCCGTCGGCTTCACCCTGGCGCGGCACCACGTCGACATGGGCGGCCCCGGTGAGTTTGGCGAGGCGGCTGACGAGGAAGAGCTCCTCGTTGGTCATGCGGGCCGAGGCGACGATCGCGATCTGCGATCCTGACAAAGCACCCAACTTTTCCACGATCTTCGCGAGCGCTTCGGTCCAGGTTGCGAGCCGATGGCTCCCGCCTTCCTTGATCAGCGGATCGGTGAGGCGCGCCGGCCCATCGATCCAGTGGTAGCTGAGACGGTGGGAATCGGGCATCCAATCCGAATTGACGTCGTTGTTCCGCCGCGGGGTGATGCGGTAGATTTTGTTCTGCCGGCTGTAGACGACGATGTTCGCCCCGGTGGCGCAGTTCACGTCGATGGTGTTGGTCTCGCGCATGAACCAGACCCGCATCTGGAAGCGGAAGTCGTTCGAGGTCAGAGCGCCGACCGGGCAAATGTCGACGGTGTTGAGAGAGTAATTGTTGGCCAGCTCGCGGCCGGGATAGACGGTCAGCACGGTGTGGCTGCCGCGGTCGGTGAAACCCAGCACCGGATCATCGGCGATCTCGTCGGTGAAGCGGATGCAGCGGCTGCACATCACGCAACGCTCGTCGTCGAGGCGGACGCGCGGACCGACGTCGACGTTCTTCGGTTTCTTCACCTTCTGCTCGCGGAAGCGCGATTCACCCTTGCCGTGTTCGACGCTGTATTCCTGCAGGGTGCATTCGCCGGCCTGGTCGCAGATCGGGCAGTCGAGCGGGTGGTTGGCGAGGAGGAACTCCATCACGCCCTGGCGCGCTCCTTCGGTGATGGGTCCGGTGGTGCGGATGCCCATGTTCGGCGCAACGGTGTTGGCGCAGGCGATCACGGGACGCGGGATCCAGGAAATGGGCAGGTGGCCGCTTTCGTCGGGCTGCGGCGGCTCGGCGCCCGGCGCGGGACGCGGCGGCATCCCGGTCTCGACGAGGCACATGCGGCAGTTGCCCGGCGAGGTCAGCTTCGGGTGGTAGCAATAATGCGGCACATCGACGCCGACCTGACGGCAAGCTTCGATCAGGCGGGTGCCTTTGGGAAACTGGTGCCAGACGCCGTCGATCTGAACGTCCACGAGATCGGTTTTCGGATCGCTCATCTCAGAGGCTGGCGGCGGCGGTGAGGGTTTCGGCGTTCACGATCGCGCCCTCGAGATGGGGCTTCGTGTCGGCGACGAGTTCGTCGCGGAACTTCTCGACGAAGCTCTCGGTCGGCCAGGAACAGGCCTCGCCGAAGGCACAGATGGTGCGTCCGTCGATGTTCTTGGCGACGCCGTAGAGGGTGTCGATGTCCGTCGGCGACGCGAGCCCGGCGACGACGCGGTCGGTGATCTTTTTCATCCAAAGCGACCCCTCGCGGCAGGGCGTGCACTGGCCGCAGGATTCGTGGGCGTAGAAATTGTTGAGGTTGTTCAGGACCCAGCTCATCGACCGGCTGTCGTCCATGACGATGACCCCGCCGGAGCCGGCCATGGAACCGCAGGCGGCCATGGTGTCGAAATCCATGGGGATGTCCCAGATCGAGAGCTTGCGGGCCTCGTCGCCGCGGCCGACGGTGAAAGTCTCATCGGCGCGCAGCACCTTGGCGGAGGAACCGCCGGGAATGACGGCCTTGAGCGAGCGACCGTCGCGGAGTCCGCCGCAAAGATCATTGATGACCTCGCCCATCGTCACCTTGCCGACCTCGACCTCGTAGTAGCCTGGCTTGCGGACATCGCCGCTGACGCAGAGGATGCGGGTGCCGGTATTATTGCGCGTGCCCATCTGCGCGTAGGTCTCACCACCCATCTCGACGATGTGTTTCACGTGGCAAAGGGTCTCGACGTTGTTGACGATGGTCGGGCAGAGATAAAGACCCATCGCCGCCGGGAAGTAGGGCGGCTTGATGCGCGGATAGGGACGCTTGCCCTCGAGCGACTCGATCAGGCCGGTCTCTTCGCCGCAGATGTAGGCGCCGGCACCTCGGTGGACGTAGATGTCGAGGTCGAACCCGGAACCGAGGATGTTTTTGCCGAGGAAACCCTTCTCGCGCGCCTCGGCGATGGCCTTCTCGACAATGATCGCGGCCTCGGGGAACTCCTCGCGGATGTAAATGTAGGCGAGCTTCGCGCCGACCGCGAAGCAGGCGATCGTCATGCCCTCGATGAGCTGGTGGGGATCCTGGTGGAGGATGTAGCGGTCCTTGAAGGTGCCGGGCTCGGACTCGTCGGCGTTGCAGATCAGGTAGACCGGCTTGGTGTTGCTCGGCGGGATGAAGGTCCACTTCACGCCGCAGGGGAAACCGGCCCCGCCCCGGCCGCGCAGACCGGATTTTTTCACCTCTTCGGTGATGGCGGCACGCTCCATGCCGAGCGCTTTCTTGAGCTGCTCGTAGCCGCCGTCCTTCAGGTAAGTGTCGATGCCGGGGTTCCAACCCTCGCGGTCGATATTGCGAAAGATGAGGCGGTGCTCTTTGGCATGCGGCTCGCGACCGCTCTTGTAGGTGATGCGGCTCATCGAAGGATTCAGGGGTAACGTCCGAGCAGCCCGTCCACGTCGGTGACGGCTTCGTGGAAGTCATCGTTGACCATGCAGACGGGACCGAAACCGCAGCTCGCGAGGCATTCGGCGAACTCGATGCTGTATTTGCCATCGGGGCTCACCGCGATGGGATGGTGATGGGTCACGGCCGAGCGGTCGATGTTCGCCTTGGTGCAGATTGAGTCCATCAACTCGTAGCTGCCCGCCATCGCGCAGCTCAAGGTACGGCAGACGCGGATGTGGTATTTGCCAGGCGCTTCCTGGCGGAATCCGGGATAAAACGTAACGACCTCAAGGACTTTGATCGGCTCGAGCCCGAGCTTCGCCGCGGTCCACTCGACCGCCTCCTCGCTGATGTAGCCGAAGTGATGCTGCAGGTGATGCAGCACCGGCAGCACCGCCGAACGCTTGCTCACCGGATAATGGGTGATGCGCTCGTCGATTTCCGCTTCGAGTTCCTGAGGGACGGCAAGCATGTTTGAAAACTGAAAACTGAACACTCGAAAACTTCTCAACGGTCACCGGTCACACTCGCCCATGACGAAGTCGAGGCTGCCGAGGATGGAGACGGTGTCGCTCATCATGCAGCCTTCGAGCAGCTTCGACAGGATGCTGAGGTTGACGAAGGAGGGCGCGCGGATCTTGAGTCGGTAGGGAACGCCCCCACCTTTCGAGCAGATGTAAAAGCCGAGCTCGCCCTTGGGATTTTCCGCGGCGAAATAAACCTCGCCGGCGGGCGCGTCGAGTCCCTCGGTGACGAGGATGAAATGGTGGATCAGCTCCTCCATGCCCATGAGGACCCGCTCCTTTTTCGGGAGGCGCTCCTTCGGGTCGTAGACGTTGATCGGTCCGTCCGGCAGGCCCTTGATCGCCTGGCGCAGGATGCTGACGCTCTGCCGCATTTCCTCCATGCGGACGAGGTAACGATCGTAACAATCGCCCACCGTTCCAATCGGAATCTCGAAATCGTAGCGGTGGTAATCGAGGTAAGGGTTGGCCTTGCGCAGGTCGTGATCGACGCCGGAGCCGCGCAAATTCGGCCCGCTGAGCCCCCAAGCGATTGCCTCTTCTCTTGTGATCACCCCGACGTCGCGGGTGCGTCCGAGGAAGATCTTGTTCCGGGTCAGCAGGGTATCGACCTCGGCGAGGCAGACGAGAAACTCGTCGCAAAACTTGAGCACGCGCTGGGGGAAACCCTCGGGCAGATCGCGGATCTGGCCGCCAATGCGGGTGTAGCTGGTCGTGAAGCGCGCCCCGGTGAGCTGCTCGCAAAGATCGTAGATCGTCTCGCGCTGCGTGAAGGTGTAGAGGAACACGGTCATCGCGCCGACGTCCATCGCGTAGGCTCCGAGCCCGAGAAGGTGGGCGGAGATGCGGGCCAGTTCGCAGCAGATCGTCCGGATCGCCTGACCGCGGGGCGGCAGCTCCCAGCCCATCAGTTTTTCCACGGCGAGGGCGTAGGCGACGTTGTTGGCGAGGGGGGCAAGGTAATCGAGCCGGTCCGTGTAGGGCACGAACTGGTTGTACTGCATGTTCTCCGCGATCTTCTCGTCGCCGCGGTGCAGGAAGCCGATGTCGGGGTCGGCTTTCGTGATCGTCTCACCATCAAGCTCCAACACCAGACGGAGCACGCCGTGGGTGGCCGGGTGGGAGGGTCCCATGTTCAGGACCAGTTTCTCGCCGACGAGGTCTTCGGTTGTCGCCTGATAGCCTTCGAGAGCAGCGGCACGGGCCGCTGCGTCGGGTACGTCGATTTCTCGGGAAATGGTGGCCATGAGGGCGCTACGGAGGGCCCTGCGGTCCGCGAAACCGGCTTGGGCAAGCGAGTATCGGACGGGCGTTTTGGAGGGTCAAGGGGACTTTGTGAAATATTTCACAAAGTCTTTTTCCTTGAAAAACGTTACAAAGGCGAGCCGCAATTCTACTCGCCCGTAGGCCGCAAAACCCTCAGAATACCGCCATGAATCAGGAAAAGACCGTCGCCCGTGACTCCAAGTCAAAACGCAGCCCGATCGGCTCGGTGTTGGTGGGCTTGATGGGAGCGCTGGGCGCCGTCTATCTTTTCAATCCGACCGCCGGAATTTTCGAGCTGATTCCCGACAATATCCCGGTCATCGGCAACCTCGACGTAGCCGCCGCGGCCGCTCTCCTGATCAGCTGTCTCGCCTATTTCGGCATCGACATCGGCGGTCTCTTCGGCCGGAAGTCGAAAAAGGACGACGTCATCGACGTCGAGGTACAGGACCGCTGAACCCTTACTGCGGGCTCTGGGCAATGACCGGCGGCGTCACGACTCCCGCGGCTTTTTCATTCGCGGCGGAGATGATCCGCGGCATGTAGGGCTCAGGATTCGTGTCGAAGGCCCGCACGCAGGGCGTGCAGCAGAAAAGCACCTCGTAGCCCTTATAGATGCGCCGGTGTTTCGGACCCTCCCGATCGAAGGGTCGCTGGATCACGGCGCAGGTGTTGAAAGGGTAAGGGATCACCGCCCCGCCCAGCTCCTTGTCGAGCCGGTGCGTCTCTTTGAGCGAAGGTTTGACCTCGGTCGTCACCGGAACCGAAGGCACGGAGGGCGTCGGAGCGGCGTTCGCCGGCTTTGCCGGAGCCGCAGCTGGTGCGGGAGCCGGGGCGCTCGCCACGGGAGCGGGATCGCTGGCACAGGAGGCCAACAGGATCGCGGGGAACAAAAGCAGGGATCGGAAGATCGCTTTCATGGGTCCGCCAAGACTGCGTCCATCCCGCCCGGGGAGCAAGCACGAGTTCAGGGTGACCCTTTCGTCACAATGGATGACAAAAGGAAGAGGCCGACCTAGAATCGCTCCCCATGAGAAAACTCTACGCAGAGGCCTTCGGAACCTTTGCCCTCGTTTTTGCCGGGACGGGCGCGATCGTGATCAACGAGGTCTCAGGCGGGGCGATCACCCACGTGGGCGTGGCGCTGACCTTTGGTCTGGTCGTGCTCGCGATGATCGCAGCCCTCGGTGATGTTTCCGGCGCTCATCTGAATCCTGCAGTAACTCTGGGATTTTTCGCGGCAGGGCGCTTCGCGGGGAAATCCGTGCTGCCCTACCTTCTCGCCCAAATCACGGGTGCTCTTGCCGCGAGTGCGGTGCTGCGATTGCTTTTCCCGGAACACCCCAACCTCGGGGCGACGCTTCCGGCCGGGTCGGCGGGGCAGTCTTTCGTGCTCGAGTTTTTCCTGACCCTGATCCTGATGTTCGTGATCCTCTCGGTGGCTACTGGCGGAAAGGAACGCGGCGTCACCGCCGGGATCGCGATCGGTGGGGTCGTCGGCCTCGAGGCTCTTTTCGCCGGACCGATCTCCGGAGCCTCGATGAATCCCGCCCGCTCCCTCGCCCCTGCCCTGGTCAGCGGACAAATCGGCTCGCTTTGGATCTATCTCTTCGCTCCTGTCGCGGGTGCGATCGCCGCCTTGGGCGCGAGTCGCCTGATTCTCGGACCAGGAACGTCCCCCTCCACCAACACGAACTCTCTTATGAAACGATTCCTCTTCGTCTGCATCCACAACAGCGCCCGGTCACAGATGGCCGAGGCCTTCCTCAACCGCTGCTGCCCCGGCGAGTGCATCGCGGAAAGCGCCGGCCTCGAGCCGGGCTCGCTCAACCCCGTGGTTGTGAAAGCGATGTCCGAGATCGGGATCGACCTTTCCCACAACCGCACCAAGAGCGTCGACGAAATTCTCAGCGTTGGCACCACCTTCACCCACGTCGTGACCGTTTGCGACGAGGCCAGCGCGGAGCGTTGTCCCGTCTTCCCCGGCGGCGGCGAGCGGCTCCACTGGGGCTTTCCCGATCCGTCTGCTCTGAATGGGAGCGAAGCGGAGCGCCTGCCCCGGGTCCGCGAGATCCGCGATCGCATCCGCGAGCAGGTTCAAAACTGGTGCACCGGAAACTGCGAGACCTACGCCCGTTGAAGATCGCGAACGATTCTTGTTTGCAGCGACCCTCGTTTCGGCTTTTCTAGTCGCCTTTCCCCAAAACGATGGCGACGATCAAGGTGGCGTGTCCCAAATGCGGGCAGAAGGTGTCCGGCGACGAAACCTTCTACGGCACCGTGGTCGAATGCCCGATCTGCTCCGCGGACATCCGCTTTCCCGGTTCACGCCGGGAAGAGGCCCCTCGCGAGGCGATCCGCCCCGTCCCGCCCGATCCGTCGCCGGAAAGTTCCCTCCCCCGCCCGGTTCCCCCAGCGGAGCAGGCTCCCGTCTTGCCCCCGAAGTCTACCGTCGATGAGGAAGTCGTTCCCAAGACTTCAAACGATCCCGCCCCCGCCGCACCGGAGCCCGAGGAGGACGACGAACCCGATCTGCCGCCCTCACCCATCTACGGGGCGATCTCCATCGTCACCGCCGTGCTTTCGGTGGTCGTCTGCGGTCTCGGCGGCGTGATTTTCGCACCGCTCGCGATCATTTTCGGCCACACCGCGCTCGCCAAAGCCCGACATAGTCCGGTTCAGCCCGCCCCGGGCCACACCCTCGGCGCGATCGGCCTGATGATCGGCTATGTCAGCCTGATCCTGACGATCATTGCCCTGGTCCTGGCGCTCATCTTCATCGAGCCGATCCGGGCTTGGTGGCTGGCAAGGGAATCGTGAGGCATTGCCACGCTGGCAATGGCAAGTTTGCTGCTTGCAAAAGCCCGCAGAACGGTTAACAAGCCCGGCTCAAAGGAATGCTTGGAATTGCAATAATTTCAGGCATTTTTATATTGAAGAAAACTGAAATAATCGCAATCTTAACGGACTCACTCCCATGCTCGAAACCACGATCACCAACATCCGCGCCCGTGAAATCATCGACTCCCGCGGCAACCCGACCGTCGAGGTCGATGTGGAACTCGAGGGCGGAGCGATCGGTCGGGCCGCCGTGCCCAGCGGAGCCAGCACCGGCGAGCACGAGGCCTGGGAGCTGCGCGACGGCGACAGCGGCCGCTACCTCGGCAAGGGCGTCCTCAAGGCGGTCGAAGCCGTGAACGAAAAGCTCGCCCCCGAACTCGTCGGACTCGACGCCACCGAGCAGACCACCATCGACAAGCTGATGATGGAAGTCGACGGCTCGCCGAACAAGGCCAACGTCGGCGCCAACGCCATCCTCGGCGTCTCGCTCGCCACGGCTCATGCCGCCGCCAACCAGCTCCAGCTGCCCCTTTACAAGTACATCGGCGGCCCCAACGCCAAGGTTCTCCCCGTGCCGATGATGAACATCATCAACGGCGGAGCCCACTCCGACGCGCCCATCGACTTCCAGGAGTTCATGATCATGCCGAAAGGCGCACCGACCTTCCGCGAAGCGCTCCGCCAAGGCGCCGAGATCTTCCACGCCCTGAAGAAAGTGCTGAAGGACCGCGGCCTTTCCACCGCCGTCGGCGACGAGGGCGGCTTCGCTCCGAACCTCGACTCCGCCTACGACGCCCTCGCGGTGATCGCCCAGGCCGTCGACAAGGCCGGCTACAAGCTCGGTGAAGACACCTTCATCGCCCTCGATGTCGCCTCCTCCGAGTTCTTCGACAAGGAGCAGAAGAAATACGTCTTCAAGAAATCCGACAAGTCCGTGAAGTCCGCCTCCGAACTCGTCGACTACTACCTCGACCTGCAGAGCAAGTACCCAATCATCTCGATCGAGGACGGCTGCGACGAAAACGACTGGGACGGCTGGAAGACCATCACCGAGAAGATGGGTGCCAAGACCCAGCTCGTCGGCGACGACCTTTTTGTCACCAACACCAGCTTCCTCCAGAAGGGCATCGACCTCGGCGTGGCGAACTCCATCCTCGTGAAGGTGAACCAGATCGGCTCGCTCACCGAGACCCTCGACGCAATCGAACTCGCCAAGGAAAACCGCTACACCGCCGTCATCAGCCACCGCTCTGGCGAGACCGAGGACAGCACCATCGCCGACATCGCCGTCGCCACCAACGCGGGCCAGATCAAGACCGGTTCGATGAGCCGTTCCGACCGGATCGCGAAGTACAACCAGCTCCTCCGCATCGAGGAAGAGCTCGGCGACGACGCCATCTACGGCGGCAAAATGCGGGTCTGACCGGCCCCACCCCTTCATGCGCGACCCCGAGTTCACCGATCAGCCCGAGTTTTCCTTGCATTTCGATGCGGGCCGGGAGAAGCCTCGCCCCACTCTGTGGAAGCAGCTCTCCCGCGTCATGGAGGTGATGATCTATGCCCTGCTCGTGCTCGGCGCGCTGAAACTTTTCGGCCCGGAGTGGCGGCGTCGCGACGATCTCGAAGCGGAGCGTCAGCGGCTCGTCCACATCCGGGACCAAAAAGAATCCCGCCTTCTCCGGCTCAGGCAGGAACACCGCCTCCTCAAAACCGACAAGGAATATCTGGAATCGGTCGCCCGGGACCGCCTCAATCTCCAGCGCGAGGGCGAGCACATCGTCCGGATCGAGCGCGGAGACCCGGAGTGATTTGATAATTGTTATTGGAATTTTAGAAATTCAGGGTAATTTGAGAATGTCATCCTTTCCAAACCATCCTGAATGAAGTCACTCCTCAAGCGCCTGACCGCCCTCCTGCCCGAGGTCTTCCAAGACCGCCTGCGTCGGCTTCACTTCCGCCGCAAGTTGAGTTCGGCCCGGATCAGCGACGAGCCGGATCTCGCGGTCATCCCGATGCTGACCAAAAAGGGCGATGTCGTCTTTGATGTCGGGGCGAACTTCGGTCTCTTCACCCGCTTCCTTTCCGAGAGCGTCGGCCAGCGGGGCAAGGTCTACTCCTTCGAGCCCACCAGCGACATGTTCGGCGTGTTGGATCAAAACTGCCGCGCGCTCGGTCTCGAAAATACCGTGCGCGTCTGCACCGCCCTCTCCGACCGCACCGGCACCGCCAGCATGGTCATTCCCCAGCGGGAAGACGGGACCCTGAACCACTACGAGGCCTCCCTCGTCAACAGCGCGGACACCGGTCGCACCGAATCCGTCGCCATCAGCACCCTCGATGATTTTTGCGACCACCACGGCATCAAACGCGTCGATTTCATCAAATGCGATGTCGAGGGCCACGAACTCGAGGTCCTCGCCGGAGCCCGCCGCACCCTGCTGCACCACCGACCCGCTCTCCTGCTCGAAGTCAATGTGCCGCTCGATTCCAGTGGCCACGGTCGCGCCGTCCTCGAAATGGTACGCTCTCTCGACTACGAGGTTCACACGCTGAACGATTCCGGTCTCCGGCCTTGGGAGCCTGGCGAAGTCGCCGTGAACTACGTGCTGAAGCCTCGCGCCGAGGCCTGAGCCGAAAGGCAATTCGCAAGGCGCGCCGCGCGGCTCTCGCGCAAGGTGCAAGCCGGGTGCAGGCGTAACGGTAATTCCGACGCGACCTAACCCTCTCAGGTTCAGGACCTGACCCTCTTGGGTCGGGAGTGGCAAGCGATCTGCGCAACCGGGTGGCATCACGCTCATGAGAATCGCGCTTTATCTGCTCGGTGTCCTCCTCATCATCGGAGGACTTGCCTGGTCGGCCATCCATCTCGGCATTCCACCGCTCTGGGTCGGCTTCGGAGCCCTGATCCTCATCGGGTTCGGCCTGATCGGCGCCGCGACCAACTCCCGGCACCCTGTCGAGATTTCCACCCGCGAGCGGCGCTCCATCTGAGAGGAGGACGTGCGGGTGTATCGAGAAAACGGCAACCCTGCGGCATCGACCCGGCTCTGGTTGATCGTCAATCCGGCGGGCGGCGGCTTCGAGGATGGTGTCGTGGACCTCGTCCACCAGATTGCCGGTCATAGAGGAGCCGACATCGTCCGCTCGACCCGTTTCCCGGAGGAGCCGCCACCCTCGGCCGAGGATCTACGCGCGGAAACCATCGACCTGCTCGTGGTGCATGGCGGCGATGGCACCATCAACGCGGCGGCCCATGCCGCGGCCGGATGGGAGGGCGCCCTCCTCGCCCTCCCGGGCGGCACCATGAACCTGCTCTCCCGCCGTTTGCACGACGACGCTCCGGTCGAGGTCATTCTGGACCGGGCCCTGGCGGCGAAGGGCGCCACCCGGCCGCTCACCCGCATCGAGGCGGTCAACCAAGGGCCGCCCTGCGCTCATGTCGGGATTTTCGCCGGGCCGACCACGGCCTGGAGCGAGGTCCGCGAAGACATCCGCTATGGAAACCTCGCCGCGCTCGTCGACGACATTCCCCGCGCTCTGGGCGAAACGATTCGCGGCACACCTGTGCGTCTCGGCAATCACCGGGCGGAGTACCGGACCATCTACATCGAACCCGACCGCGACCGGCTCCATGCGATCGGTTTCACCACGACCGGACCGCTCTCCCTGCTCGAACACGCCCGTGCCTGGATCCGCGGCGACTTCCGCGACGGCCCGCACGATGATCTGGGATGGCATCACGAACTGAGCCTGCACTCCGACGACCCGCTGGGCCTGCTCGTCGACGGTGAACCGGCCGACTCGGGTCCGCTCCTGCGTTTGCGCGCCGCCACCAGCTCCGTGAATTTTCTTTTCACCCGCCCCTCCTGATGCGCCTCTTCCATGTCAGCGACGTTCACTTCGGAAGTGAGGATCGTGACGCGGTCGAATGGTTCAGCGCCTGCGTCCGCCGGGAGCGGCCGAACGCCGTCGCGATCACCGGCGACCTGACGATGCGGGCGAAGCGCTCGGAGTTCCTCCAGGCAGCGGACTGGATCCGCTCGCTCGAGGCTCCGGTGACGGTGGAAATGGGCAACCATGACCTGCCCGATCTGAACCTGCTCGCACGCTTCTTTTTCCCCTATCGCCGTTATCGCGAGCTGGAGGGTCTCGTCGAGCGCGAGATCGACATGCCGGGCGTTTCTTTGGTGCCTCTCAAGACCACGGCCCGGGCCCAATGGAGGCTCAATTGGTCCTACGGAATGGTCTCGGCCCATGCGCTCGGCCAAACCCTCGCGGCGATCCACGCGCTGCCTCCGCTCCAACACATCCTTGTCACCGCCCATCATCCCCTCGCGGAGGCCGGTACCCGTGGTCGCGGATTGACCAGGGGTGGTGCCGTCGCCCTGCGCGAGCTGGCCGCCGCCGGCGTCGAGGCCGTCCTCTCCGGACATGTGCACGATCCTTTTGATCTGATCCACGAATCTGCCGCCGGTCCGATCCGTATGATCGGGGCGGGCACGCTCTCGCGGCGCATCCGCTCAACGCCGCCGAGTTTCAACGAAATCCGGTTCGAGGGCGGAAGGATCGTCGTGAAGGTCCGCACCCGCGAAGCGATCCCGACCGGTGAAATGCAGATCGACGAAGTGCCCGTCGATGCCAGCCCGCCCGCACCTGGCGAACCGGTCGCACCGACTGCACGCTCCGGGGTCTGATCTTCGCGACACGATGCTTATCCTTGTCGATCCCGATCCATTGGCTTAATGAAGAGACGTCCCTCGGGACATCCCCCTCCCCCGATGCAATCCCTCCCTGAACAGTGGAGTGGTGACGCCCTGACTCTCGCCAGACGCGCCAACCACGACATGCGCTCGCCCTTGGGCGCGATCGAGACCACCACCGAACTGCTGACGGAGCTGATGCAGGGGGATCAGAGCATCCTGAATCTGGTCCGGAACATCGAGAGTTCGGCCAGCCAGGCGTTGGCCATCCTTGATCATCTCACCGCCGCGCTGCGGGCCAGCTATGGAGAGCGCCCTGCCCCGGAACCCGTGCCCACCCGCATGATCGCCGACATCGTGGCGACGAAGCTGGGTTCGCTCGCCCGCCAAAAAGGTGCCTCCGTTTCTGTTAGTGGTGACTGGCCTGAACTCACGACCGTTTCCAGTTGGCTGATCCATGTCCTCACCACTCTCCTCGACAACGCCATCCGCCATGGCGGGCGCACGATCCATCTCCGGGCCGAGGAGGTCGAAGGGGCGATCGCCTTTCACATCGACGACGACGGGGCGGGATTCCCGACTGCCAGATTGGCCGATCCTTTTCCGGCCTTCGAGCGACTGCATGCCTTGGACAGTCTCTCCGGTCTGGGCCTAGCGATCGCCCGTCGCTTCGCGGAACTCCTCGGCGGCACCCTCGACTACCGCCGCCTCCCCGAGGGCATCACACGGGTCACCCTGTCGTTGCCCGACCGCGGTTCGAACAACTCCGCCATCGAGAGCGCGGAAACCGGCGACTGCAGCGACCTCGACCTCGCCGTGCTGGAAAGGCCCGCCGACCCGTCCGATTTCGACACCGTCCTCGAATTGACCCGCCGTCTGCTCGCCTGTCGCATGGCCGGCGTCTTCATCCCCGGAGAGGTCGACGGCCATCATGTTTCCGGCGAAGATACCGTGGCCGGAGCCCGCAGCTTTTTCGAGGCTGCCGTGGCCGAGGTGGTGAAAACGGGCACGGTCGTGACAGAGATCTCCGGCATCGCTCCGGCGCTCCACTTCGCCGGAGTGCCTCTGCGCGGGATGGATCCCAAACAGGCGATCGGTTGCCTCTGCGTGACGGATCGAATCGATCGCGAATGGTCCGCCGAAGACCTCGCCACGCTGGCCGGATTCGGCTCCCTCACCGAAAAAGAATTGAGGCTCCGCGAGAAGCGGCGGCGACTGGCCCAAACCCTCCGGCGCTTGCGCATCGACGAGGAGTTCAACCACAGCCTCGTCGAGGGCAGCTCGGATTGCATCAAGGTGCTCGACCCCGAGGGCCGGATCCTGTTCATGAACGGGCCGGGCATCGCGCTCATGGAGATTGACGATTTCCAGGCTCTGCGAGGCGCCGTCTGGACCGAGCTATGGCCCGCCGAAACGAGGCACCTTGCGGAGGAAGCTCTGCAACTCGCGGCGCGGGGCGTGGATAGTCATTTCCAAGCCCCTTGCCCGACGACGAAAGGGACGCTGCGGTGGTGGGATGTCGCCGTCAGCGCGATCCGTGGCAGCGAGGGGCGCGTCGAGCGGATCCTCTCCACCTCGCGGGACATCACCGCATCAAAAGAGGCTGAACTCGCCGTGCGGAACAGCGAACAGACCCTGCGCAAAGTCCTCGATCGCATCTTCGCCTTCGCCGGCTTGCTGACCCCCGAGGGCATCATGCTCGAGATCAATGCCGCGGCGCTCGAGGTGGCCGGGGTCTCGTTCGCCGATGTCGTGGGCCGCTCCATGGTCGATGGCCCGTGGTGGCAGCACAGCGAGGCGGAACGTCGACAGATCGCCGAAGACATCCGCACCGCCGCCGCCGGCCACCCGGTCCGTCGCATCGCCACCGCCCGGACCTCCGGCGGGCGCATCATCGACGTGGAGATCTCCGTGATCCCCATCTTCGACGAGCAGGGCCGGGTCACCCATCTCGTGCCGTCGGGCGTCGACCTGACTCCGCGACTCGAGGCGGAACGCCACAGCCGCGAGAGCGAACGTCGCTTCCGTCTGCTCGCCGACAACATGTCGCAGTTCGCCTGGATCACCGAGGCCAATGGCGACATCATCTGGTACAACCAACGATGGTTCGACTACACCGGCACCACGCTCGCAGACGTGAAAGGATGGGGTTGGCAACAGGTGCACCACCCCGACCACCTCGACCGGGTCACCGAGAAGTTCAAAGAGCACCTCGCCTCGCAGACCCCGTGGGAGGACACCTTCCCCCTGCGCGGCCAGGACGGCGAATACCGCTGGTTCCTCTCCCGCGCCATCCCCGTCCGCAACGAGGCGGGCGAGGTCGTCCAGTGGTTCGGCACGAACACCGACATCACCCGTTTGCTCGAGGTCGAGCAGGCGCTCCGCAAGGCCTCGCAGGCGAAGGATGACTTCATCGCCGTCCTCTCCCACGAACTGCGCACGCCTCTCAATCCCGTCCTCCTCATCTCCAGCGCCGCCGTCTCCCGCGACGACCTGCCGGCGGATGTGAAACGCGACTTCGATGTGATCCGGAAAAACATCGAGATGGAGGCCCGTCTCATCGACGACCTCCTCGACATGACGCGCATCCTGCGGGGCAAGCTGCCCCTCGTCATCACCACCGTCACCGTCGACTCCCTCCTCGCCGAGACCCTCTCCGTGCTCCACAACGAGGCCAGCGCCAAGGGCATCACCGTCGAGACCGAGTTGCTCGCTCATCACGTCTGCCTCCAGGGTGACGAGATCCGGCTGCGTCAGATCCTTTGGAATGTGATGCGCAACGCCGTCAAGTTCACCCCCACGGGCGGACGGATCAAAGTCACGACCCACGCCGACGAGACCCGCTTCACCATCACCGTCGCCGACAGCGGGGTCGGGATCTCGGCCGATGAGTTGACCCGCATCTTCGACCCCTTCGTCCAGGGAGCCCGCGCCTCCGGGCTCGACCGCCAACGCTACGGCGGACTCGGGCTTGGTCTCGCCATCGCCAAGCTCTTGGTCGAACAACACGGCGGCAGCATCAGTGCCACCAGCGAGGGCGCCGACCGGGGGACGCTCGTCACCATCCATCTGCCGCTCTCCATGAAAACCCCCGCGATCTCCATGGATGTCGGCAACGACCCGACCCACCCCGGCACCAAGGAGGCGGGACGTCCCCTGCGGGTTCTCCTCGTGGAGGATCACGACGCCACCCGCGAGACCCTCGCCATGCTCCTGCGCAGCCGGGGCCACGAAGTGATCGAAGCCGGTTGCATCGCCGACGGCGAGACTGCGGCCCGCGACGGAGTCTACGATCTGATGATCTCCGACATCGGTCTGCCCGATGGACGCGGCGACGAACTCCTCACCCGTCTCCGCGGCGAGGGCTTCCAAACGCCCGCCATCGCCCTCAGCGGATACGGCATGGAGCCCGATGTCGAGCGATCCCGTCAGGCCGGCTATTCCCAACACCTCACCAAGCCCGTCTCCATCAGCGACCTCGACCGCGCCCTCGCCCGCGTCCGGGCCCGAGGCTGAAAGACTTAGGCCGGGTAGCTGCCCAGCACCTTCACGAAGGAGCAGTGCTTTTCGAGCTGGCGGATCACGTCGGCCAGCTCGGGATCCTCGCAGTGGCCGCCCACGTCGACGAAGAAATAATACTCCCAGGCGCGGCGCTTCGAGGGCCGGCTCTCGATCTTCGACATGTTGATCGAGAACTTTTCAAAGGGCTCCAGCGCCCGCACCAGCGAACCCGGCTCGTCCTTCACCGAAAACATCACCGAGGTCCGGTCCTTGCCCGTGGGCGGACAGGTCTTGTGGCTGATCACCAGGAAACGCGTCGTGTTGTTCGCCAGATCCTGGATCGAGCGCTCCAGCAGGTTCAGACCGTAGAGCTCCGCGAGCAGCTCGCCGCCCAGCACCGCCGCACCCGGCTCCTGCGCCGCGATCTCCGCCGCCGCCGCCGAGCTCGACTTCTCGATCGGCTGGATCTCGCGGAAATGGCGCGCCAGCCAGCCCCGGCACTGCGCCAGGATCTGCGGGTGGCTGTAGATCTGGCGGATCTCCTCCTTCGGCACCTTCGCCATCAGGTGGTTCTCGATCGGCAGCATCACCTGCCCGTAGATCTTCAGCGGCGAATCCGCGAAGAGATCCAGCGTGTGCGTCACCGCACCCTCCGTCGAGTTCTCGATCGGCACCACCCCGTAGTCCACCATGCGGCGCTCCACCTGGTCGAAGACATCCGCGAAGCCCGGCTGCGGCAGATACTTCACACTGTGGCCGAACTTCCCGATCGCCGCCTGGTGCGTCCAGGTGCCCGCGGGCCCCAGGTAGGCGATCTTCAGATCCTCCTCCAGCGCCAGCGCCGCCGACATGATCTCGCGATAGATCGCCCGGATCGACTCCTCCGGCAGCCGCCCGCCCTCGCCCTTCGCCACCAGGCTGCGCAGCAGCTTCTCCTCCCGCTCCGGCGCATAGATCTCCAGGCCGTCGCGTTTCTTGATCACCCCGATCTCGTGGACCACATCCGCGCGCTCGTTCAGCAGGCGGATGATCTGGGTGTCGATCGTGTCGATCTGTTGGCGCAGCTCTTCGAGACTCATGCGGGAGGATTCGTTTCCGTTTCGGGGGTGGATGCCGACTCCGGATCGGTCGAGCTTTCGGGATCTTCGGTCAACTGGTCTTCGAGCTCCGGAGCCGGCTCCTCCGCCTGCGGACCCTCGTCCGGCTCGGGTTCGGATCCCGCCTCGGCCTCCTCTGCCACGGGGGCCGCCGCCGGGGCCGGCTCGGCCGGCGTTTCCGCCACCGGCAGCGCCACCAGGCGCAGCTCCGAGGCATTCGGCAGATCATCCAGCGACTTCACGCCGAAGTGCTCCAGGAAAAACTCGGTCGTCTCGTAGAGCATCGGCCGGCCCGGCAGGTCCGCCCGGCCCCCGATGCGGATCAGCTTGCGCTCCAGCAGCTTCTGGATCGTCCCGTCCACCGCCACCCCGCGGACCGCCTCGATGTCCGCCTTCGTGATCGGCTGGCGGTAGGCGATCAGGGCCAGCGTCTCCAGCGCCGCCGCGCTCAGCTTCTCCGGGCGCATCTCCGGTAGCAGCGCCCGGATCCATTCCGCAAAATCCCCGCGGGTCACGAAGCGCCAGCCCGCCGCCCCCTCCATCAGCTCGATGCTCCGGCCCGTCGCCGCCAGTTGCTCGCCCAGCTCCGCGATCAGGCTCTCCACCTCGCCCGGGTTCACCGACTCCCAATCCCGCGCCTGCGGCAGCACGCTGTCCGCCGCCGCCCGCCGGACCGCCTTCACGATCTCCGCCGTCGTGACCGGCTCCGGTGCCGCATAGATCAGGGCTTCGATGACTTGGATGAGCTGCATGGGGCTTCAGAACGAGCCGGTAAACTGAACCGCTTTGGGGGATTTGAAAGCGGATTTCTTCCGGGGAAAAGGGGGCGGACAGGGGGGAGAAACCCGCCCGCGTTTACTGCGACGAGGCGGACGTCGCCGACATCTCCGTTGATTTGAAGCACTACGATCGCTTCCACGCCGACGGCCACTTCGATCAAACCATCGGCTGGCTCGGCGGCTCGGTCGCGCCGTCCGTTCCCGTCCCGGCCGCCGTTCCCCGTCGGCGCCCCCCTTGTTGTCGAAAATGCGCCATTTTGGCACGGCGAAGTGCCTTTCCATGCCCTCGTCTCGTCTTTTTGGGTCGACGACTCGTCTTTTCGGATGCCCGGCACGGCGCCGGGCACCTCAAAAGACGCGCCGGGCACTTCAAAAGACGCGCCGGGCACTTCAAAAGACGCGCCGGGCACCTCAAAAGCCGTGCCGGACACCTGAAAAGCCGTGCCGGGCATCTCAAAAGACGCGCCGGATGCCGGGAAAGACGGATCGGGTGACTTGAAGGTCGTGCCGACCGGCAGGAAAGCCGGACGGATTGAAGAAGGTATGGGCGCGGACCCCACCGGGGTGGAGCGTCGACCCCAGCGGGGTCCGACGACGACCCCAGCCCCCTGCCGCATCAGACCCTCTTGGGTCGGAGGCTTGACCCTCTTGGGTGAGGCCTCTGTCTACTGGCTTCTGATCTCCACTTATTCTCCCCGCCACTTCGCGATCGTTTTGCGCACCATGGCTGCGTTCGGGTCTTCGATCGCCTCGTAGATCGCCAGCGCCGCCTCGGCTCGCGCCAGGGCCTCGGCCCGCTCGCCGAGGTTATCGCGGGATAATGTCAAATTCCACAGCGCGTTAGCCTCCCCACGCTGGTCACCGATCTCGCGTACAATCTCCAGTTGCTGCTCCCAAAGCTCAAAGGCGCGTTGGTAATCACTGAGATTGATGTGCAAGAGGCCTAGGTTTCCAAGACAATTACCCTCTCCGTAGCGGTCGCGAATTTCTCGGGCGAGTTCTAGCTGCCGAGATAAACAAGCAAGGGCGCGGCTCGTATCTCCCAGAGTGAGGTGGGCGATGCCAAGATTACCGAGGACAGTACACTCGCCCCGCCGATCGAGCACTTGGCGAGTAATCTCCAAACACTGATCGAAGTATTCGATTGCGCGGCCAGCGTCGCCTAACCGGCGATGTTCTGTTCCCAAGTTGCCTAGGATCGTGCCCTCACCGTCTCGATCGCCGATCTCGCGAGCAATCTGCAACGCCTCCTCAAAATACCCGATAGCGCGGTGGATCTCGCCTACGTCGCCGAAAGAACGGCCCAGGTTGCATATGGCAGCCGCCTCGATGCATCGGTCGCCGATGCGGCGTGCAGCAACGCGAAGGGCCTCGAACCAAACAATGCTCTGGCGCCGATGGAAGCGTAGACCGCTGGTGTCAATTACCCCTCCGACGAGGGAGATTAGGGTCCGGTCGGACTTGAGGCTGTCAGAGTGGCAACTTAGCCACGCAAAAGCCGCCTCGATCTGGTCGCGCTCCCTATCAAAAAGCGCTAGTCCGGCACGGGCATCACCATTTAGGTAAAGCCGATCAGCGACTTCGCCCACCGCCGCGTAGTGCTTGGCATGGGTGAGATGGGCGGCCTCGCAAGCATCTGTTCCTTCCTCCTTCACGAGGCGATCCCGCGCATACTCGGCGGCAAGATCGTGCAGTCGATACCGCTCTCCGCCTCCGGCAGCTTCAACGCGCTCCAGCAGGTTCCGCCGGACGAGCTGATTTAGGAAGGCGGGATCTGCCACTTCCCCGGCCACGGCCTGGGCGGCCTCGGCATCAAAATCTCCGGCGAAAACCCCGAGCCGCAGCCAGGCGGCGCGCTCCGCGGCGGGCAAAGGATCGACACTGAGGCGAAGGGTCTCCTGAATGGTGACCTCTCCGGCATCGGCGGCATCGGCGTCGAGGGTGGCGAGGCGTCCGCCCGCCAAAACTCCGAGATAGGCTGCAACGGCGTCGGACGAGGCCCCATCGAGGGCGAAGTGGGCGCCGGAGAGCCGCAGGGCGAGCGGCAGTCCTCCGCAGTGGGCGGCAACCCGGGCGGCATCGGTCTCGGCGAGTGCGGGACAAATCTCCCGCAGCAAGTCGATGGCTTCGCGCTCGGGCAACCGTCCCACGAGGTGCGGGGGCTTTCCCCCAACGAGGAAGCTGCGCCGCGAGGTGACAATGAATCCGCAGCCCTCCGGCGGGACGAGCGGCCCGGCCTGCGTCGCGTCGGAGGCATTGTCGAGGACGATCAGGGCTCTCTTTCCTTCCAGCGTCTGGCGGTAGAGTGTCTGGAGCGTCGCAAGCTCCTCCGGCAACTGCCCCGCCTCCGGATGGAACGCACGGATGACCTGGGCGATCAGGTCGCCCGCCGAAGGTGGCGGCGGATCGGTGCGGGTGCCGTAGCCATCGAGCCAGATCTGGGCATCCGGGAAGCGGGGCCGCCATTCGTGGGCGAGGACCTTGGCCAGTTCGGACTTCCCGATGCCGCCCATGCCCCCGAGCCCGGTGATGACGGCGGCGGCTCCGCCATCGCCCGACGCGAGGCCGCGCAGGGCATCGAGATCGGTCTTGCGCCCGGTGAAGTCGGCTTTGACGGGGGGGAGCTGGAATAGCGAGGCGCGTACAAGCGGTCCAGGAGTGGAGACAGGAATCGCCATCCCCTCCTTCAGCTTCTGAAGGCGGCTTAAGATCAAGGCGGCCAACTCCTCATCCGATTTCTTCGCAGCGTCCCAAGTGATGGCCGTGCCGTGCACCCCAGGCACGTCCCCCTCAGCAAACCGAATGTAGGCAAGCCGCAGCCTCGATACCTCATCCCTTGCCGTGTCGATGGTCATCCTGAGAGCGCGGATGGCCCGCGCCTCGGCCTGTGGCCATCGGCGCCCCGAATAGTCCTCGGAAACGTCGGCGATCACCATCAAACTGCGCTTCTCGTAGCAGTTCTGAAGAAACACATCGGCGTCATCTCCGTTGAGTTCATCCTCGAACCATTCGTCGTAGAAGACGACATCCGGCCCCAACCGCTCCCGCACGATCCCGGCAATTGCCCGAACCCTCTCCCGATGGGTGCCTGCAAAGGAGAAGGCGATGTCGAAGCGATAGGTCGGGGCAGACATGGCGGCGACAGTAGACCTTAGCGCCAACTAAATGGCAATTGCCATTTAGGAAGTGAGTCTTCTCGGCGCTCGCCTGAGCGCGGAAGCCCTCTCACACCTCATTCCGCCTCAGCTCGATCTCCCCAAGCACGCGCTCCTGGCGGACGCGGAAAATGTTCAGCTTCATCAGCTCGAGCACGGCGAGGAAGGTGACGATCATTTCGTGTTTGGTGGTGGCGTCGCGGAAGAGTTGGGCGAAGGGCATGGACCCGCCGGGCTCGACGAGCGTGAGGAGGAGGTCGATCTTGTCGGCAACGGTGTAGTGGTCGTCGACGATCTCGCCGAGGCCCTCGTCCTGGAAGCGGTCGAGGATGTCCTGAAAGGCCCGGATCAGGTCGAAGATGCTGATGCCGTCGTCGAGGGGGCGCACCTCGTCGCTGTTGGATTCGATCTTGGCGGGTTTGTGGGAGAAATGGTTGAGCTGCGCGCTTTCCTTTTCCCCGAGCTTGCGGGCGGCTTCCTTGAACTTCTTGTACTCGATGAGCTGGCGGATGAGGTCCCAGCGCGGATCCTCCTCATCAGCGTCCTCCTCGGGGGGCTGGACGTGCTTGGGCAGCATCATCCGGCTCTTGATGTAGCAGAGGTTCGCCGCCATCACGAGGAACTCGCCGGCGAGGCCGATGTTGAGCATCTTGAAGGTGTCCAGGTAGGACATGTACTGCTTCGTGATGCGCTCGATGGGGATGTCGTAGATGTCGATCTCCTCGCGCTTGATGAGGTAGAGGAGGAGGTCCATCGGCCCCTCGAAAATGTCGAGCTCGACCTTGTAGGCGGCTTCGCCCAAGGCTTCGGAGGAGAATTCGGATTCTGGGTCGGGTTCGCTCACGACGGGGGGCCAGCAAAAGCGCTCGATCCCCCGATTGCAAGGAGGAAGGCGGGGCGACCGACAGGGGCAACAAATCGCTGTCGCGCCCGCGATCCATGCTAAAGTCCGCCCCATCATGTTACAGGCAGGCATCGTCGGACTCCCCAACGTCGGCAAATCAACCCTTTTCAACGCCGTCACCCGCACCCGCAAGGCGGAGGCGGCGAATTATCCCTTTTGCACGATCGATCCCAATGTCGGCGTGGTGACGGTGCCGGACGATCGGCTCGAAGTCCTCTCCAAAATGAGCGGCTCGACCAAGCTGATCCCCGCGGCGATCGAGTTCGTCGACATCGCCGGGCTGGTCGAGGGCGCCTCGACCGGGGCCGGCCTCGGCAACAAGTTCCTCGCGAACATCCGCGAGGTCGACGCGATCGTCCAGGTGGTGCGCTGTTTCGAGAACGACGACATCATCCACGAGCTCGGCTCGGTGAACCCGCTCCGCGACATCGAGATCATCAACGCCGAGCTGATCCTCGCCGACATGGCGACCCTGGAAAAGCGCCGCGCCTCGCGCGAGAAGAAGGCCAAGACGGGCGACGCGGAGTCGAAGCGCGAGGTCGAGCTGATCGACAAGCTGATGCCGCACCTCGACCAGGGCCTGCCGGCCCTGACCCTGGCCCTCTCCGACGAGGAGAAAAAGACGCTGCGCGAGTTCTTCCTGCTCTCGTCGAAGAAGACGATCTTCGCCTGCAACGTGGCCGAGGGTGAACTGGGGGCCGCCACCGCCGATCCTGACAGTCATCCCATGGTGAAGCAGGTGCGCGCCTACGCCGCCTCGACCTTCGGGGCCGAGGCCGTGGTAATCTCGGCCCGGATCGAGGAGGAAATGACGGATCTTTCTCCCGAAGAGGCCGCCGAATTCCTCGCCGACATGGGCGTGAAGGACTCGGGCGTGTCGGCCCTGATCCGGGCCGTCTACCACCTGCTGGGACTACGCACCTACCTGACGACCGGGGAAAAGGAAACGCGGGCCTGGACCATCACCGAAGGCACCAAGGCTCCCGGTGCGGCGGGCGTGATCCACGGGGACTTCGAGCGCGGCTTCATCGCCGCGGAAATCGTCCACTACGACGACCTCGTCTCGCTCGGCTCCTACGCCAAGGCCCGCGAGGCCGGCAAGCTGCGCATCGAGGGCAAGGAATACGTGATGAAAGACGGCGACGTCGTGGAGTTCCGCTTCAACGTGTGAGGTGCCGATTCAGGAAGGCGTCCGCGGCTCCCGCACCGCGGGAAAGGTCCAGTTCCACCGTAGCGCCGCGAGGCGGAATGCGGTGATGAAGACGATCCCGATGACGAGGCTCCAGCGTTCCGGCATCCCGGCCCAAAGCAACCCGAGGTAGAGCCAGGCGCCGGCAAAGGCGCAGGTGGCGTTCAGCGGACTGGGGATGAACAGTTGCGGCACCTGGTTGCAGAGGATGTCGCCGATGACACCGCCGAAGGTGCCGGTGATCACGCCCATCATCACCGCGACGAAGGGCGCGACGCCGGCCTCGCGGGCATAGGCGGTGCCGATCAGGGCGAAGAGGGCCATGCCGAGCGCGTCGGGCACCGGCAGGAGCGGGCGGATCCGGCCGATGTGTTTCAAGATCAGTCCCGAGAGCAGCGCGATCCCGAACACGACCACGGGATAATGGGGGTGGCCGATCCAGAAGAGCGGTTGCCGGTCGAGGAAGAGGTCGCGCAGCGTTCCCCCGCCGAAAGCGACCGCAAAGGCGACGGTGAAGACGCCCATCACGTCCATGCCCTTGCGGGCGGCGAGGAGGATGCCATAGATCGCCGAGACGATCACGGCCATGAATTCGAGGGCGATGAGCATGGGAGGGTCGGTCTGCGCCATTTTGGAGGGGAAAAGCCGATTCCGCCATCCGCCATCGTGTCATCTTGCAAAAATCCGGGCGATTCCCTAGGATGCGCCGCCATGAGAATCCTCGCCGCCATCACCTGCCTCCTCCTCGCTCCCCTGCTCCACGCCCAGGAGCCCCCTTCGAAATCGAAGAGCGATCAGAAATCCTACGGCGAGATCGTGAAGAACTGCGAGCTGACCGACGGACTCTTCCACCTCTACACCGACCGCGACGACGGTACCGTCTACCTCGGCATCAAGACCTCGCAGATCGGGCCGGAATTCATCCACGTCAGCTACGTGCTCGATGGCCTGCCCGAGCTCGGTCTCTTCCGCGGTAAAACGCTCGACGAGCGAGTCTTCCTGATCCGGCGCCACTACGACCGGCTCGAATTCGTGCAGCAGAACACCGCCTTTTACTTCGACCCCGACAACGCACTCTCGCGGGCCTCCAAGGCCAATATCAGCGAAGCCGTCATCGCCAGCCTGAAGATCGTGGCCACGACCGAGGACAAGACCACCCACCTCGTCAAGGCGAACGACCTGTTCCTGAAGGAACTCTTCACCCCGATCAAGTTTTCGCACGATGAGGACAAGGACAAACCCTCGGGCCGCCTCGCGCTCGGCGCACTCTCGGGCGACCGGACCCGCTTCGCCGGATTGAAGAACTATCCTGAAAACTCGCTGCTGCGGGTCAACTACGTCTACAACAACGAACAGCCGAAGGAATGGGGCGAGGACGACGTCACCGACGCGCGCTACATCACCATCGCGGTCCAGCACGCCCTCATTGCGATGCCAAAGGATGGTTTCGAGCCGCGTTTCGAAGATCCGCGCGTGGGTTATTTTACCAGCCGGGTCACCGATCTGACCTCGAAAAAAAGCGCCAACTACCGCGACCCGATCCATCGCTGGCGCCTCGAGAAAAAGAATCCCGAGGCCGCGAAGTCGGAGCCGGTCGAGCCGATCACCTGGTGGATCGAGAACACCACCCCCGCCGAGCTGCGGCCCACCATCAAGGCGGCCGTGGAGGCCTGGAATCTCGCCTTTGAATCGGCCGGCTTCACCAAGGCCGTGGTCTGCCAGATCCAGCCTGACGACGCCGACTGGGACGCGGGCGACATCCGCCGCCACGTGCTGCGCTGGACTTCCTCGCCAAACCCGCCCTTCGGCGGTTACGGCCCCAGCTTCGTCAATCCGCGCACCGGGGAGATCCTCGGGGCCGACATCATGCTCGAGTATGTCTTCCTGACCAACCGACTGCGCCTGCGCGACCTGATCACCCGCACCGGTCCGGCCGCCGAGGTCAACGCGATCCGGAACACCGGTCAATTCCCCTTTGGCCGGAATGGCGAAGGCCTTTACTGCGAGGCGGGGCGGCTGCGCCAGGAAAACGCCATCTCCGCCCGGGCCTCGCTCGCGGTGGCGGGGGCGAGCACCATCGAGATGGACGAACTGCTCGAAGAGGCGCTCTACGACCTCGTCCTCCACGAAGTGGGCCACACCCTGGGCCTGAATCACAACTTCCACGCGAGCAGCTACCTGAAACCGGAACAGCTCAACGACAAGGCGGTCACCTCGAAGGTCGGCCTGACCGGTTCGGTGATGGACTACGCGCCCGCGAACCTTTCCAACGACCGGACCAAGCAGGGCCACTATTTCTCACGAGTCCCCGGGCCCTACGACCACTGGGCGATCCGCTACGGCTACACCGAAACGAGTCCGGAGAAGGAAACCGAGGCACTCGCCGCCATCCTCGCCGAGTCGGTGAAGCCCGAACACGCCTTCGGCAACGACGCGGACGACATGCGCTATCCCGGTCGCGGCATCGATCCCCACATCATGATCAACGACCTCTCCTCCGACCCCATCGCCTACGCGGTCGCGACGATGGAGCGGGTCCGCACGACGATGCGCGGCCTGTCCGCGAAGTTCCCGAAGGAAGGCGAGAGCTACCACGAACTGCGCACCGCCTTCACCACCCTGATGAGCGACTATGGCCGGGCCGCCGCGGTGCTGAGCCGCCACGTCGGTGGCGTGCAGATCGATCGCTCCTTTCACGGCCAGGCCGGAGCCGCCCCCGCGCCCTTCGTGCCGGTGCCGGCCGCCGATCAGAACCGCGCCCTGACCGCGTTGCGGGATTTCGTTTTCGGTCCCGCCGCCTTCGATTTCCTCGAGCCGGCGCTGCTGGCCCGGCTGCAGTTGCAACGCCGCGGCTTCGACTTCGGCGATCTCGAAGGCAACGAGGATCCCAAGATCCACGAAGCCGTCGCCGGGGTGCAGCGTCAGGCGCTCGATCACCTGCTGCATTCCACCACCCTGAAGCGCCTCGTCGACACCTCGCTCTACGGCGAGGGCTTGAAAATCGGAGACGCCATGGGCAGCCTCGACAGCTCGATCATGGAAGGAGCGACCGACACCTTCCGCGAGGCCCTGCAGATCGACTACATCGAGCGCCTCATCCGCGTCAGCGGGCTCACCGGAGGCAACACCCAGAGCGCGCAGGCCCGGGCCCAGGCGGTGGCTTTGCTGGAGAAACACGTGCCGGCGGCTCCGGCAAATCCCCATCAAATCTACCTCCGCCGCATCATCGCGAAGGCGCTCGAGGCGAACTGAGAAATCCGACCTGACAGGGTTGGGTCGACGACCCAACCCTCTTCAACCCAGGGTGAACTTCTGGGTCAGGATGCCCGACCTGTTGCCCTTGACATCGATCACCTCCACCTCGATCCGGTTTTTCCCGGCTTTGAAACCTTTCATCGCCTTGTTGAAGATCGTGCTCTTTCCGGAGAGGCGGCCGCCGTTGAACCAGCGCTTGCCATTGACCCGGTAGCGCCAGGATTTGAGGCCGTTGTTGTCAACCGCCCGGCCCTTGACGAGGAGGGCACCGGGAATGGCCGAAGCGCGGATCGAAACGAGGCGGACTCCGGGCCCGGCAATGTCATCGATGGTCAGCGGCAGCACAAAATCGGCGGTGCGCCCGTCGAGGTTGGTCGCCCGCAGGGTGATGTTGGTGCTACCGATGCGGTCGAGGGATTTGAGGTAGAGGCCCATGCCCACAACCTGGGCGGTAAGAATGCCCGGGTTGCTGTTGCCAACGACGGAAATCTCGACGGCGGGCGATTGAACGACGGAGGGGAAATAAACAATGCTGTCGAAGCCCAGGGTAGCCGGTTTGGTGGCAGTGCGGACGGGGACGTCATTCAGAGTGGCACTTTGCGTACCGACGGTCACGGTATAATCACCACGCTGCAGGTTCATCAGGGCATCGACAACGGTCATGCCGTTTCCAACGACCTGGCCGAAGACGGTGAAGCCGCCGTTCTGCCGATCAAGAATATCGATGTTGTTGTCCACGCTGACGAACCACTGGGAAGTGGCGCTGTCGGGACCACCGCCGGAGACTTCAGGCGGAAGCTTCGCCATGGAGAGGGTGCCGCGGGTATTGGGAACGCCCGATTCGTTGGGAACCGGATCATAGGTGCCGATCCTGCCCCAGGCGGTCGGATTGGTGTTCGAGGAAGGGTAATAACCGCCCCCCTGGATGACAAAGCCAAGCGAAGTGGGTGCCCCGGGGTCGGCACGGTGCAGGATGCTGTAATCGTATTGTTTGGCCGTGACGTATCTGAGGAAATTCGCCACGGTCTTCGGAGTCGCCTGGCTGTGCAAGGCTACGGTGAAATACCCTTTCGGAGTTTCAAAGGTGGCCCCATAGGGACGCGAGAGATCGGCGAAGATGGAGCTGATGTTGAGGATGCCCTCCACTCCGAGATTCTGGGTGGGCAGGCTGAAACCCGAGTTCACCACGAGCGGAGTACTCGCGCCCGGCAGGATCCTGAGATAACGAACCTGCTCGAACTTCTTGCCTGAATTGAAGGTGACCCCGACAAAAAAGCGGTAAACCCCGGCGGCGGACACCGATCCACTGACGATCCCCGTATTTCCGTCGATCGAAACTCCGGTAGGCATGCCCCGGGCGGTGTAGCTGTCAGGTGTGCCGCCATAGACGACGATTTGGTGATTGAATTGGGTGTTGCTTTGCGCCGAGAACCCTTCGGGAGTGTCGACAGGCACGAGCACGTTTTGGGAGTTGAGAACATAAGTGTAGGCCAAATCGAGACTTCCGGCAGGCTTGGTGATCTCCGCCTCGACCCAGTTCAGCGAATCCACCGTCTCACCGGTCGCGAAGGGAGCGACACGGTATTTGACCACCGTTTCAGCCGTCGATGGTGCCGCAAAGCGGAATACTTCCGTGTTGGGTGTGAGACCGCCCACGGCATCCCAAGTGCTGGTGGTGGCATTCCACCGGTCCACGTAGTAGCTCGTCTCGTTGTTGGCGACGTCTTTCCACGAGAGGTTCACCTGCGAACCATTGGGTGCATAAATCTCCAGGTTCTGAACAGCGTCGGGCGGAATGGCCATGGCCGGGCCGGCGACGGAGAGAGCCAGGAGCGAAAAAAGTCGAAATTTGCACATCGGTTTCGGGGGGGGGGACGCAGGGATTTGTCGCAGCCCGGGGCCCGCGTGACAACATTTTGTGTCAGCGAAGGGGCCAGAAAACCGGGATCAGGGGCACCACGATGCAGAACAGGATGAGGGTCAACAGGCCACCGACCTTCACGAAATCGAAAAAGCGGTAGCGTCCCGGTCCGTACACGATCACGCAGGAGGGTTCCAGCGGGGCGATGAAGGAGACCGAGGCGGCGAGCATCACCCCGATGGCGAAGCTGCGGGGATCGGCGCCAATCGAGGTGGCGGCGCTCATGGCGACGGGCAGGACGACGAGGGCGGCGGCCGCATTCGACATCGGTTGGGTCAGGAAGATCGTCAGCAAGCAGAAGCCCGCCAGCACCGCCAGCTCGCCCATGGGCAAGAGACCGGCGACCACCCAGCCGGCCAACAACTCGGCGGTGCCGGTTTTTTCCATGGCAGTGCCGAAGGCGGTCATGCCGCCGATCAGGATCAACATCCGCCAGTCGATCACTTCGCGGACCCGATCACCGGGCAGGGCCCCGGTGAGCACGATGATGACCGCAGCAGCGAGCAGGGAGACGGAGAGCGGCAGGACCCCGAATGAACCGACAATCACGGCGGCAAGAAACACCGCCGCTGACATCAAACCCTGACGCCACCGCAGCTCGGGCGGCTCATACTCGTCGAGGATGGCGAAACCACTGCCGCGGCGGAGTGCGTTGACGCGTTCCGCCTTGCCCTGGACGAGGAGGACATCGCCGGTCCGCAGCACCAGACTGCCCATGTCGGCGACGCGGGACTGACCGTGCCGGCTGATCGCCAGCACCATCAGATCGCGGGATTGTCTCAATTTCGCCTCGCGCAGGGTCAGTCCGCCCAGGTCGGAGTCGGGCAGCAGTACGAGTTCCGCCACGAGCAGATCGCCGTGGCGTCCACCGACCTCGTTGGGATCGACACTGGCCTTGAATTCGAGACCTTCGATCTTTTTGATGCGGAGCAGGTCCTTGACCCGCCCCTGGATCAGAAGGAGGTCGCCCTCCTCGATGCACAAATCGGGCGAGGGGAGGCGCTCCACCCCGGAGCGCTCAAGTCGGGCGAGGCGGAATCCAACCAGATTCAGGTCCCAATCGAAGACCGTTTGCCCGATCAGTGGCGAGCCGGGCATTACCACGACCTCGCTCAGGTAATCCCGCAGGGTCTCGGGCTCCAGGGCGGTCTCCCCACCCACGTCGGGCAGGAGCCGGTTCCCGAGGATCAGGAAATAAAGGATGCCCACCGCCACGATGATCAATCCGACCGGCGTGATCTCAAACATCCCGACCGGCTCGAGGCCCGCCTTTTTGAGGTAGCCGCTCACGGCGACGTTGGTGGAGGTGCCGATCAGGGTGCAGGTGCCGCCCATGATGGAGGAAAAGGCCAGAGGCATGAGCAGCCGCGAGGGGCTGATCCGGGCGGAATCGGCGAGGCCGGCGGCCGGGGCGACGAGCAGCGCCGTGACCGTCGTGTTGTTCATGAAGGCGGAGAATCCGGCGCTGACACTCATCAGCAGCAGGGTGAGCTTGCGGATGCCGGAGCTCGAATAGCGCAAAATGACCGCCGCACCCGCCTCGAGCAGGCCGCTCCGCTGGAGGGCCGCCCCGATCACAAAAATCGATGCGAGGATGATGATGATGTCGTTGCTGAAGCCGGCAAAGGCCTCCTGCGGCGTCAGGATGCCGGTCACGGTGAGGGCCGCGAGCAGGAGCACGGTGATCACATCCACGGAGATGCGTTCCGTGGCGAAAAGGGCCACGGCGGCGAAAAGCAGGACGAGGAGGAATGCGGTCTCCATGTGCCATCCGCCGCAACGGAAGCCGGCGGCAAGGGTGGCGCAGGCGCCGCGATTTGCAAGTGAAGGCACCGCCGAGGTCGGGGAAGCTTGAGAAACCACTCTCCGGGGCCCCGACTGGCAAGAATTCTGCCTGTCAAAATCGTGTCCGGGTGAAGGAATGGAGCGCTGGAAAGGCGTTCGGTTCCGAATATGCTGACCCGACCGCCCTTTTTGCCCCCCAATCGCCGTTCCCCTCCGAAGATGCCGTTGCCGAGTCCGTCACCCCACGTCTCCATTCTCCCCGGCCGCCCCCAGCCGCTCGGGGCGACCGTAGAGCCCGACGGCTCGGTGAATTTCGCCGTGAATGCCGGGACCGCGGCCAGCGGGGTGTGGCTTTGCCTGTTCACCGATCCGGAGGCTCCCTCCCACGAGACCCTGCGGATCCCGATCCAAAACCGCCGCGGCAGCACCTGGCATCTCCGCGTCGCCGGGATCCCGGCCGGGAGCACCTACGGTTTCCGGGTCGATGGCCCGTGGGATCCCCACTCCGGGCTTTTCTATAATCCCCACAAATTACTGCTCGATCCCTACGCTCGCCGCGTCGATGGACCGAGCCGGCACCATCCCGCCCTGCGGACCCGCGATGAGAGCGGTGAGCGGGAAAAAACGGACAGTGCTCCTTTCGCTCCCCGGGCTTTCGTGCCGGGGCCGGACGCCTACGACTGGGAGGGCGATCACCTCCTTCAGCATCCGATGACGGACACGGTGGTTTGCGAGATGCACGTGAAAGGCTTCTCGAAATTGAATCCGGCAATCCCCGAGGAGCTCCGCGGCACCTATGCCGGACTGGGTCACCCGGCCTCGACGGAATATCTTCGTGATCTCGGCATTACCACGGTGCAGTTGATGCCGGTGCACCAGCATCTCGACGACGGGTTCCTGCTGGAGCGAGGCCTTGTCAACTACTGGGGCTACAATACCCTCGGGTTTTTCGCCCCGGAGGCTCGGTATGCGGCGACGACGGACGCGGTGACCGAGTTCCGCGACATGGTCAAGTCGCTCCACCGGGCAGGGATCGAAGTGATCCTCGACGTCGTCTACAACCACACCTGCGAAGCCGGGCCGGACGGGCCGACCTGTCTGCTGCGCGGCTTTGATAATCCGAACTATTACCACTCCGTCCCGGCGCGGCCCGGACATTACTACGACTACACCGGCTGCGGGAACTCGGTGGACGTCTCCCACCCGAACTCGCTGCGCCTGGTGATGGACAGCCTGCGCTACTGGGTGTCGGAGATGCACGTCGACGGCTTCCGATTCGACCTCGCCGTGGAACTGGGCCGGAATGCCGAAGCTTACAGCCGGCGAGCCGCCTTTTTCCAGGCCTGTCACCAGGATCCCGTCCTGGCGACCTGCAAGCTGGTCGCCGAACCCTGGGATCTCGGCTATGGCGGCTACCAACTGGGGAACTTCCCGACCGATTGGGCCGAACTGAACGGCAAGTACCGCGACGGGGTACGCCGCTTCTGGCGAGGAGATCCGGGCGTGTCCGGAGAGCTGGCGGCACGCATCACCGGCAGCGAGGACCTCTTCGCCCACAACCGGCGGACCCCCGAGGCGAGCGTGAACTTCATCACCTCGCATGATGGGTTCACCCTGCTCGATCTCGTCAGCTACAACCAGAAGCACAACCTCGCCAACGGAGAACGCAACGCCGACGGCGACTCGCACAACATCTCGTTCAACCACGGCGTCGAGGGTCCCACCGAAGATCCCGCGATCCTCGCGCTGCGACGCCGCCAGATCCGGAACTTCTTCGCCACCCTGATCTGCTCGCAGGGCGTGCCCTTCATCCTCGCCGGCGACGAGCGGCTCCGCTCGCAGGGCGGCAACAACAACGGCTACTGCCAGGACAACGAAATCAGCTGGATCCCGTGGAACGACGCCCCCGACGCCGTCGAGATGCGCGAGTTCGTGAAACGCCTGCTGAAGCTGCGACGCGAGTTCCCCTGCCTGCGTCGGAATTCCTTTTTCAACGGCCAAATCGTGGAGGGTTCCACCCTGCCCGATATCTGCTGGCTGCGTCCTGATGGCAAACGCAAGGAATCGATCGACTGGGAGGCGAACAAGCCGGGCTCCTTCTCCGTGCTGATCAATGGCGAGGAGACCCACGGGTCGCTCCTGCTGTTCCTGAACTCCCGGCACCAGACTCGCGAATTCCGCTTCCCGCGCAGCCTGCGCTCGTCGTGGGTGCTGGTCGCGGATACCGCGGATCCCTCGCGGCAGGAGATCCGGCGCCTTTCGCCCGGTGTGATCGAAGTGGAGGACCGCTCGATGCAGATCTGGCGCGAGGGTTGAGCGACCGCTCAGGATTTCACATCGCGCCGCTCGAAGACAATCCAACCGAGCACGAAACCGGTCAGGCTGAAGCCGATCAACCAAGCCGATGCCTCAAGGAAGCGGCTCCAGGGAATCTCCTCGTAGAAGAGGTAAAGCCAAGCCCGCATCTTCGAGGCGAGGAAATAGGGGCGATAGGGATCGAAGGCCGGTAGCTCGATCATGTGCAGGATCGAGTCAGCGATGAAAAAGGCCACAGTGGCGATGGTCGCGGTGGCCGGTTTGATCTTCAGACAACTGAAGAAAAAAGCCACGCCGGTGACCGGCAGATACACGATGCCAAAAGCGAGGATGGCCATGGCGTAACGCGCGAGACCCTCATCCCATTCAAACAGCGAGGCCCGGGGCATCGCGGGGGTCATCACCAGCATGCCTCCGCCCCAACCGCGCTCCAGCAGACCCACGATCAGCGTCGTGACGCCGACAAAGACATAAAGGCTGACCGCGTAGACCTGACAGGCGAGGAACTTCGTCAGCAGCAGCCGGAAACGCGAGATGGGCCGGGCGAGGAGGAGGCGCAGATTGCCGTCCTCGGATTCCTTCGCCACGATATCGCCGGCGACCAGCGCGATGAAGACCAGACCTAGCAAAAACATCGTCGCGCTGACGATAATGAAGGCCAGGGTCAGGGCCGAGAAATACTCCTCGAAGCCGCCCGCGACCCGCTCGATGAATCGTTTCATCCCTGCGCGGGCACTGTCACGGGTGATGAGGAAATAGATCAGCATCTCCACCGCAAGGAAGACGGCAAATCCAATGTGGGTGCGGCGGCGCGCGTAGAGGCGCAGCAGTTCACAGCCGAGGTGGCGGAAAAAGTCGCTCATGATCCCCCCTTTCCGCTCACGCTCAGGTAAAGCGATTCCAACGATCCCTCCTCGGGCGCGAAGCAGGTGATGCGGGCACCGCCTGCGAGTAAAGCCGCGAGAAGATCCGCCGGACGCGACATCGCCGGAAACGCGACCTGGTCTCCGTGAATCTCTCCACCGAGCGAACGACAACAAGCCGCGGTCAGCTCGGGATTTTCCGAACCGATCCGGAACCAGCGTTTCCCATCCGTGACTCCATCGGGAACACCCCCATAGACCTTCTTCCCCGCCTGGACGATGACCACCCGGTCGCACACCTGCTCGACCTCGTTGAGCAGGTGCGAGCTCAACAACACGGTCAAGCCGAGTTGCTCGCGCAGCTCGAGCAACTGGCGCCGGAACTCGACGATGCCCTCGGGATCGAGCCCGTCGGTCGGCTCGTCGAGCACCAACAGCTCCGGACGCGGCAGCAGGGCCTGGGCGAGGGCGAGACGCTGGCGCATGCCGTGACTGTAGGTGCCGACCCGGTCGTGCACCCGCTTCTCCAGGCCGACCCAGGCGACGGTCTCGCGGATCAGGTGATCAGGCACGCCGCCGGAGTACGCGGTGAGGATTTTCAAGTTCCGCCACCCTGACAGATACTCATAAAAAGCCGGAGCCTCGAAGATCGCGCCGACCCGGCCGAGGGCGCGCCGCCGCTCGCGCTGCACCGAAATACCGTCGATGATCGCCTCGCCATGATCAGGGTGGACCATGCCGAGGAGGATCCCGAGCGCCGTGCTTTTGCCGGCTCCATTGTGGCCGAGCAGACCACAGATTTCACCGCGGCCGACCGAAAACGAAAAATCATCGAGCGCTGGAGCGACCGCCCGGGGGAAACGTTTCGAGACCTGGACGAACTCGAGCATCAGCGGTTGCCGACCATGAACTGCACCTCGTTGAGCACGTGACCGTCGGCGTAGAGCACGTTGACTCCGTCCCCGACCTGATCGTGGAAGTTTTCCTTGTCGGAGACCAGAGGCACTCCCGCGGCGTGACTGGGGAGACCGAGGACCTTGAGGTTGCCGCTGTCCTGGCCGTTGACCAGGCTGTTCCAGAAATAACTCGAACCTGTGCGCTCGAACAAACCCCCGTGGTCGGAGGGGCACTGGAAGACGAGCTCGTCACCCTTCACATACTCCAGCAGCACCGTGTCGATGGCGGGCGCCTCCTCCTCCCGGCTCTCCCGGGCGGCCACGAGCGTGGGGAACTTCATGCCGTGGTCGATGAAATAGCTGTTCAGCCCGACCCCGACGCTGCGCAGCCGCGAGGCGCACTGTCCGGATCGCGCCGTCGCGCGCACCTGCCGGTATCCGGGAATCGCGATGCTCGTGATCAACACGATGATTCCGATCACCACCAGCATCTCGACGAAGGTGAAGCCACGGATCTTGTGAGAGGTCGGGCTCATCGTCCGCGCATCATTGAGAGGGAACGCTGCATCTCCTCAAGCAGCGGGGCGAGGTCGATCTTCGTCTCGGCGCTGGCGTCCTCGTAGTAGGCCTTCAGTCCGGCCGAGGTGATCTTTTCCGCGATCTGCGGATCGGCCTCCTCGAGCCGGGCCGGGCCTCCGCGCTCCTCGCGCATCCGCTTGAGCGATCGATCCACGATCTTGCGGCGCTCCTCGCGCTCCATCTTGTTGAAGGATTCCATCAACTGCTGGAAGGCCCGACCGACCCGCCGCTCGAGGAAAAACATCTGCTCGTCCGGGCTGAGCTTTTCGAACCACTTCCCGCGGAAGGCCTCGCGGTCGCTCGATTCGAACTCTCGTAGTTCCTCGGGTTCGAGGGCGTTGAGCATCGTCGCGAGTTCGCCGATGACCTCTTTTCGCCGACCGGGATCGTTGATCTCATCGAGCGGATTCTCCGCGACAAAACGCTCGATCTTTTCCGGGGTCGGTCGCGCCGCCCCCGCCCATTTCACAACCCCGAAGACGACCGCCCAGAGCAGGACGAGCGCGCCGATGCCGGTGATCATGAAGCGGTTGCGGGAGGCCATTCGGAAAGAAGACGGTGGGCGTTTCCGCGAGGTTACGCTTGCCGGTCTCCCGCGCAATGAACAAAGCACGAATCTCAGCGGGCTCCGCTCCGCCGGAACCATCGCTTCAACTCCGCGGTCGAATAAACCCGCAGGGCCAGCACCGCGAGCAGGTAAGCCAGCAGGCCCGTGGCGACGAGCGCCCCCATCGCGAGGAACCGCTCGGAGAACTCGCCCTCCTTCATCAGCAGATGGTTCGCCGACACGGCCAGACTTTTCACCACCACCCCCATCAGTGCGGCGGCGGCGGCGAGCCGGATGACCCGGCCGAAAAAGGTCGCCGATAGTTTCAGGTAACCCGACTTCCCCAGCCCCGACCAGAGCAGGACCACATTCAGCCATCCCGCCACCGAAGTCGCGGCGGCACAGCCGACCGGCCCGAGCCAGAGATACATCGGATACACCATCAACATGTTCGCCACGGCCGCGACGATCGTGAAAACCATCGGAGTCCTGGTGTCCTCGCGGGCGAAGTAACCCGGCTGCAGGACCTTCACGAGGATGTAGGCCGGCGTGCCGGTCGCGAAAGCGGCAAGGATCCAGCCCATCTCCGCGGCGGCTTCGCCCTCGAATTTGCCGCCCTCGAAAATCGTGAACATGATCTCGCGCGGAATCACCAGCATGGCCACGGCGGCGGGCAGGCACAGGAAAAGCGAAAGCTCGAGCCCTTGGTTCAAGCTTCGTCGCGCGGCATTCTCGTCGCCGCCCCGGAGGTTGCGGGTGATCTCGGGCAGCAGGACCACGCCCGCGGCCATGCCGATCAGTCCGAGCGGCAGTTGATTGATGCGGTCCGCCAGGTTGATCGCGATCTTCCCACCCACTTCGAGCGAGGCGACCGTACCGCCGACGATCAGATTGAGTTGTTGCACGCTGGCACTGATCAAGCCGGGGGCCATCAGCAGCGAGAGCCGCTTCATGTCATCGTCGAAGTGCGGCAGACAAGGACGCAGGTCGACCCCGCGCCGCAGGCAGGAGACCAGCACGATGGCGAGTTGGATTGTTCCCGCGACGACGACCGACCAGCACAATACCTCGAGGGGGTGACCGGTGCGGGGCACGACGATGGCGAGAGCCGCCACAAACACCACGTTGAGTGCCACATAAGAGACCGCGGGAGCACCAAACACTTTCCGGCTGTTCAGAATGCCGCTGAGGCCGGCCACGAGGCAGATGAAGACGAGATAGACCACCGTGATCCGCGAGGCAGCGACCGCGGCATCGAGTCGCTCATCCTTCGTGAAGCCGATGTTGGTCAGCTTCACGATCGGCTCCATGAAGATGAAGGAAAGGACGAAACAAGCGAGCAGGATCACCGTCATCGTCGACAGCGTCCGCCGCGCGAAGCGATCCGCCTTCTCGTCCCCTTCTTCCTCGAGTCGCCGGCTGTACATCGGCACGAAAGCCGCGTTGAAGGCCCCCTCGCCAAAAACCCGGCGGAAGAGATTGGGAAACTGGAAGGCCGCCACCCAGACATCGGCCATCGCCCCGCTGCCGAGGTGAAAGGCGATCATCTTGTCCCTCGCAAAGCCGACGATGCGGCTGAGCAGGGTCAGGGATCCGACGGTGAAAAAGGATCGGAACATGGCGCGCCTGCACGGAGCCGGGTCACTGGGCGGGAGCGGCACCCCCGCGTTTGGAGAAGAAAGCCGCCGGTGGGGCGAGATCGTTCGCCCCTTCCTCGAACTTCGTGCCCAGTTCGGTCAGGGAGGGCATCGCCTCGAGCACTTCCATGCCTTTGGTGATTTTGTCAGGATCGAAGACCAGACGCGTCAGCGGCAGTCCTCGCAAGGGGGTCAGGTCCGAGACCGGAGTCTCTCCGATGTGGAGCCGCTGCAAAGCCGTGCCGGAGAGCGGCGATAGATCGGAGACCTGGGTGCGGTGGAGGGTCAGGCTCACGAGCGGGCACCGCGCCAGCGGGGCGATGTCCGATACCGTCGTGCCGGTCAACCAAAGCATCTGCAAGGGCATCCCCTCGAGCGGTTTGAGGTCGGCGACCCGAGTGTCGAGCAGATTCATCTCCATGATACCGAGGCCATGCAGCGGAGAAAGATCCTCCACCGCGGTGCCGCTGAGGTAAAGCTTGCGGAGCCCCGTCATTCCTTTCAAAGCAGACAGGTCCTTCACCGCGGTGCCCTCCAGGTAGAGTTCGATCAGCGGCATGCCCTGCAACGCCGAGATGTCCGGGACCGCGCAGCTCTGCAGATAGAGCGCCATCAGTTTCATTCCGCGGAAGGGCGAAATGTCGGTGACCCCGCAGTTGTCGAGCGCAATGGCCTGGACCTGTCCCTGTTGATCGATCTCGAACTGTCCGTTTCCGGTGTATGCAGGATTGGCCGCACGGATCACCTCGTGGACCTTCACTTCGCTCCAATAGGTCGGAACCGCCGGTTCGGCAGGCTTTTCGACGGCGGGAGCCGGAGTTTCCGGAGCGGATTCGGCAACGGGAGCAGGTTCCTGCTTTTCACAGGCGGTCGCAAAAATTCCCCCCAGCGCGAGGATCAGGAGACGCGGATACATGCCCGACCTTCGGCGAAACCCCGTTGCAATCAAGGATCGATGCAGCGCCGCTCCGGCCGCGGAAGCGTTCCTCAGGTTTGCCGGAACGATTGCGCACTTGCCAAAATGGCCGGTTCCGGGAAACTTTCCCGTTCCCCCCGGAAAACCCGGATCCTGCCAAATGCCCCAAGCACCCTACCCCGGCGTCCGCCTCCCGCTCCTGCTCCTCGCCGCTCTCTTCGCCACAGGCCGTGGCCGCGCCGAGACGATCGCTTCGCTGGATCAATTGATCGACCGAAAGCCCTCCGTCTACCTCGAGACGGGAGACGACGAGGCCATCAATGCCGCCATCCGGGCCCTGCCCGAGGCCGGCGGCACGATCCAACTCGGCCCCACCCTCTTCCCGATCCGGCGCCCCATCGTGATCGACCGGAACGGAGTCGAGATCCGTGGCATCAACAAGGAAACCGTGCTGCGCCTCGCCGACGCCGCCGAGTGCCCCGTCATCATCATCGGCAGCACCCACACGCCGGTCTCGCACATCGTCAGGAACATCCAGGTCTCGCACCTCGTCATCGACGGCAACCGGGGCGCGCAGAAGTTCGAATGCTGCGGCGGCCCCTGCGACAGCGGCGGCATGACCTTCATCCGCAACAACGGCATCAGCGTGCGCGGCGCCGAAGACATCGTGCTGAAGAATCTCTCCACCCACAACTGCCGCTCGGGTGGCATCGTCCTGGAGAAAGGCTGCCGCCGGGTCACCATTTCCTTCCTCGAGTCCTACAACAACGAGTTTGACGGGCTCGCCGCCTACGAAACCGAAGACAGCACCTTCATCCAGATCCACGCTTTCGGAAACCGCAGCGCGGGTCTTTCGCTCGACTGGGACTTCAACCGCAACGTCATCGTCGACTCGACCTTCACCCGCAACGGCAGCCAGGGCATCTTCATGCGCGACTCGAACCAGAACCAGTTCCGCAACGTCTATCTGCGGGACAACGGCGAGCAGGGTGCCTTCATCGCCGAGACCCGCGACATTCCCGACAGCGCCTGCACCCAGAACACCTTCGAACGCGTCTCGGCGACGGGCAACAAGACCCAGGGAATCCGGGTCAACGACGCGAGTTGCAAGGACAATTACATCGTCGACTCCCGCGTCGCCGGGAACGGCGATGGAAACGTCAGCCTTGCCGCCGAGGGTCTCCTGATCGGAGCCGAGAGCGTGGTGCAGCAGTGAGCCTCGCGCGGAGAACCCTGACCGACGGTTTCAGGGACGGCCTTCGAGCGTGGACGGGGTCTTGTCGAGGAAGCTCCGAGAGCGCCTGAAAGAATCTTCGCTGATTCGACCACCTTGCTTCCGGATGTCGGCCCGGATCCGCGCTTCGTTTGCCTTGTCATTCGCCGCCAGCGCGTTCCTCAGCGCCAGCTCCAGCCAGAACGCAGCTTCCAACTCGCTGCCTTCTTCGCTGGCAAGGAGTTGGCCCAGGAGCATCTGCGCCTCGATATCTCCCTTGTTTGCCGCCAGTTTCAGCAAGTTGACGGCAAGCGGTATCTCGATGCCCGCTCCCAGATAATATTTCGAGAGCTCGGTTGCCGCGGAGGCGCAACGATTGTCTGCTGCGACGCGCAAGGGGCCCACGGCCAGAGTGGGGCTCCTCTTCAGGTAATCTCTTCCAAGCAAAAGCTTGGCGCGAGGATCTCCTCCCACCGCCGCTTGTTCGAGGAGTCCCTTCGCAAGTCGGTTGTCCATGGGATTCTCACCATAGGCACCGGCATGGCATTCGGCGGCGGCCCTGAGGTAAACGGCCTTGGTGGAAGAAAGGTTGATCGCTTCGCTCATTCTGAAGACGAGGTTCAGAAACAGGTCGCGGGCCGGAGCATCCGCCTTGAATTCCCCGTCGCGGACCATGATAGCGATCCACACCTGCCCGAGCAGATGTTCCATCCTCGCCGAACGGGCAAACCACTTTCCGGCTTCGACCCTGTTTTTCGGAAAGGTGCCGAGTCCGTCGTAGTATGCTTCACCAACGAGAGCTTCCGCTTCGTGGTCACCGTTCTCGGCCCGTCGCAACAACTCCGCGGTGGCTGGGTCCGCTCGATCCGGCTCGAGGATCAATCCGCCGCGCCAAACCTGGAACTCCGCAAACGACTGCCCCTCGGCAAACTGACGGATGCGGGTGAGCACCGTTTCATCGAAATAGGTTTCAGGAACGAGCAGTTCACCTCCGCCTTCCAAACGGGCGAATGAGACGATCCCGTCTCCGGCAATAACCGGGACCATGGCGAAGCTCCCTCCGAACCGGTCCTCGAAGGGAATCGACTTCGCGCTTTCCACTGCTCTTTGTGGAAGATTGGCGATGTCGACCTCGGACTCAGTGACCGGAACCGCCGGAAGAATTTCCCGGGTTGTCGAATCCTGTCCACGCTCGAAATGGGCGTTCGAAGGATCCAATCGCCAGCGTTTTACCTTCTCCCGCACCCCGACAACCCGCGGAACCTCGTCGGGATGCGTGAAATCAAGCGACACGGTTGCGACGGCCTCGGCCTCGACTCTGCGCCCCTCTCTTGAAAGGAGGATCCGGTATGGAAGCCGGAACTCGATTTGCTCCATGGAGACCAAGGCGACCGCCACGGGATCTCCGGAAAGCTCCACCTCTCTCCGTGGCCAAGCCTGTCGAAACCCCTGTTCCAGCGCCGCAACCGCCACGGTGCCAGGCTCGCTCAAACTGAAATAATTCGTCACTCGCTGACCCACCCAGGCGAGCGTCGCGCGATGATCGTCTCCCGCCCAACTCAGGACGTAGTCTTCGACTGCACCGAGTCCCAGTTCCAAGCCGGGAAAACGCTCCCCGATTCGCTCGTCGGCGGCCTCAAACGCCTTGCGATAATAAAGGAATGCGGTGGCGGGGCTTGGAGTGAGGGAGGATGTTCCAGTCTCATACATCTGCGCCAGGGGAAAAAACGCGGAACGCTCTCCGGCATCGGCGGCCCTCTTCAACAACAGGAGCGCCTTGGACGGATCGCGTTCGACGCCTCTTCCATCACGATGGTAATTGGCGAGCCTCACCGCAGCCGCATGATCACCGCCATCGGCGAGGCTGCGAAGGACCGACACCGCCCGTGCAGGATCGCGATGTTCCCGCTTCGGATCGTCAATGATCCGCGCGAGCTCCAACGCAGCCCCGGGGTGTCCCGCGTCCATCGACTTCTCGAACCAGGTTACGGCTTCGGCATGCGCCTTGGGATCGGAGGCCCCGACATCCGCGAGGACCTTTCCCAAAAGAAACGCCGATTCCATTTCGCCTACCAGGGCGGAGGCGCGGAGAGGTTCGATCGCCTCCGAGTTCCTCCCCAGCTTTGCCAGAATACCACCAAGGTCGGCGTTGTATCTCACCCGGCCACGCTCAATCAAATTTCGCCAGATGCGGATCGCTTCGCCAGGATTCGATGCGACCCCTTCGCCATCGGCATACGCTCTTGCCACGGTCGCCATTCCGGATACGGAACCCAGGGTTGCGGCCTCATGGGCAAGCTCGAACCCCTTGGCAGGGTCGGGCACCGTTCCCACACCTTCTAAATAAAAACGCCCGGCCACAGCTTTCGCCTCGGTCAAACCCGAACCGAGAGCCATCGAGACCCGCCGGAAGGCATCGTCACCCTCTCCCTCCTCTGCGAGCAATATGGCGAGCCTCGCCGCCGCTTTGGGCTCACCGGCATCCGCCGCCTCCCGGAGCCGATCCAGACCATATCGCCGGTCGGCTCCGGCGAATTCTTCGCTCGTATGCAACAGGCCCAGCAAGGTCGCGGAATGCACCGAGCCGCGTCGCAGTTCCTTTCTCGCGAATTCATCGGCCCGTTTCAGCAGTTCCTCCCGGGAAAGCGGTTCCCCCGGGATTGCGATCCTGACGAATGGAGCCGTCGGATATTCCGCGTCGAAAGACCGGTCGAGAAGACGGCGGGAGTCGGCTGAAAGCGATCCGTTGACGCGAAACTCCGCGTATGCAAGCAAGGCATCCCAACGAGGATCGCCCAGATCCGTGACCCGCTCCGAAGCCCCGGATTCGAGCGCACGACTCCAGAATCGCCGCGCCGCTGGTCCGGGCAAATCATCCACACCCTTCAAAGGAAATCCCTCCTCGCAGAGCAGACCAGCGAGAAGCAAACCGCACGGATCTCCTTTCGCGACGGCCGACTCGGTCATGGAAAGCCCTTTGGAAAAATCAAACTCCGCCCCCCACTCTCCGCGGAGGTGGGATAGCGCGAGCGTCGCCTCGGCCGCCGTATCTCCCCGCCTGATTTTTTCGGAGAGTAGTTCGGGACTCTTGGGGAGAACGAATTTCCGCCACGCAAACCACCCGAATCCCCCGGTGACAAATAGGGCAAGCACCAGGAACAAGCCCATCACGAATCCCCCCGGCACCATTCGAGGGGGCGCTTCATCTTTCGAAGCCTTCAACGCTCGTTCGACAAGCCTCCCGCCTTTTCCTCGGGGAGGAATTGCAATGGTTGATGGAACCGCTACCGGCACTTCCCGAAGAGGCCCCTGAGATCTCCATCCACGCTCCCGGCCGGTGACGTCAATTCTTTCTGGATAAACCGCTCCGAATCGAATGGCCGGAATGGCGGCCCTCCGCGCGCTCCGCATTCGCGGGAAACTCACTTCTTTCCGCGGAGGCAGCGGAAGCAGATTTGCGGGGAACGTGGCGGGCGAAGCAGGAATAGCCGAAGCATCCCCGGTGGGTGCCGTCACATCCTCCACCGGATCTTCCAGCAGGATGGCGTCCTCGTCGGGAACCATTTCGATCTCCAGAAGATGCCGGGCGATCTTGAGGCGGAACGGGGACTCCACGGCCTCGTCACCGGTTGGTTCGCCATTCACTTCGACGGGATTCCCGTGAAGCGGCGTCACCCGGAATTCATTCGGACCGGTTCGCTCGATTTCGCAATGTTCCTCGGCCACCCCGCGCCCATCGAGGGAGAGTTTGCAATCGGGTGCCGAACCCACACAAAACCGCTCCCTCCTCCGGCAAGCGAGGAAGAACACGTTGCCCGCCACTTCGATCTTGAGCGTGGTGGAATCCATGCGGCTGTTTCGACGACAGACGGCGCGACTATCTTGGACCTTCGGGACCGTCCCCGGCTTCCGCCATCGCAGCTTCGGACAGCCGGGCGATGCGCTCGGTCCCCTTGACGAGCCGGAAAAAAGCGACCCCGATGTCCGCGATCGAAACAAAGAGGAGATAGGCAAAATGGGCGATCATCGGGGTCAAAAGGGTCCACCAGACGAGATAGCCCGCTCCCGCACCGATCGTCGTCATCATGATGATCCGATCCAGGCTTACGCCGCCGGACACTGAGCTATCCCCAACAAATTCCGTGATTCCAAAATAGATGATCCCAAATGCTGCCAAGATCATGCTCGCGAGAAACTGATACGATACAAGGACCAATTGGTATCTCCCGAAATAAAGGATCAAGCTGAACAGATAGTCGGCCGGACCCTGTTTCTCGTCTGGACTGATGGACACGTCGAGGAGCCTTTCACTGTTCGCGGCGACCCAGGCGTTCATGGCGAAAAGGATGATGCTGCAAAAGGCGGCCATCGTGAGGATCAAGCCCTGTTGAAGCGACTGGTCAAAGGCTGAAATGGCGGAGAAGATGCCGGAAATTCCGATCGCGATCAGGCCGATGAAGGAACCCACAGTGATCACGTCGGGGACAAGACGCGATACAAGATGGATCTTGGTGGAAAACGCCAGATTGAGATTGGCCGAGCAAAACAGGCTCAGCACGTACTGCACCAGAAACACGGCTGGCAGGATTCCGACGCCGGTGAAGAACAGTGACGATGAATCCTCCCGGATCGCAAAAATCATCATCAATACCGCCGCGATGATCCCACCGGCGGTCAGGACAGAAAGAGCCAGGAGGTTCACTCTCGCGAGATGACGCTTGAAGCGGCCAGTCGGGTTGTCGTCCCAATTTTCCGGAAGCCGCAACAACGATGGGAGCAATACGGAGAGTCGCCGGTTCAGACGTGACAGGAGCCGGTTCCCTCCAAACTCGTCACCCGTCGAAGAATCAATACTCATGTTGCTCCACGTCCTCCCTCCCTTTGGTATTCGGAGCGCGGGACCCTGTCAAGAGATTCCCCCCCGAAACGAATCCAGTCCGCAAACGCGGAACCCGGTTTCGCGAGGACCTCGCGGAAATTGCTATCCAAGGAAACGATCGTTCTTCATCGTGCATGAATGAAGATCTCCTTTCGCTTTTTCCAGCTTCTTTTCGTGGTAGGCATCTCGGCCTCATCCCACGCCACCGAGGTCTTCGAACTCGGCCAAAGCAACTTCGACGAGCGTCCCAAGGGTCGTGAAGCCGATGGCATTGTCGGCGATTTCGTGATCCGGAATGACAAGATCGAGGCGTTGATCTCGGGGAATCTCCCCCTTCGCCGCGCCAACATGAGCACCTTCTACGGGGATGACGGCATCACACCCGGTTGCCTCTACGACCTGACCCTGTCTGGTCAAGCAAAGGACAACCTCACGATTTTCTCCCCATCGGGACAGCGAGGCCCGATCAACCATGTCCGCATCGTCAGCGATGGCAAGGACGGCGAAGCGGTCCTCGAGACCTACACCTCCTCCGCCAAATCTGGAGGTCTCGCGAAGCGGCATGAATACCGCCTGAAAGATGGCATGTCGGGCATCCTGATCATCACCACGATCACCAATGAAGGCACGGAAGCGGCGAAAATCTCCCTCGCCGACCAGTGGACCCAGATGCGCAGCAAGGGCAGTTTCAACGGCATCCAATGGGCCGATGCGATCAATCCGGCGGACAAGTGTGGTTACGCCCACGCCTGGGTCTCCGAGGGCGGCGCGGCGATCCCCGCTAAAGCAGAGACCGAACTCGCACCGGGCGCTTCGGTGAAGGTGGCCCGATTCGTCGCCGTGGGCAGCTCCCCGGCCGCAGCGGTCGGATTGGTCGAGGATTTCCGCACCCGTGGCGCTTCCACCGGAAAGCTTGCTCTGAGCCTGACAGATGCCCAAAGCAAAACACCGGTGAGCAGCGCCCGCGTCCTCGTTGGCACCAATCCGTCGACCGCGATGCCCGCCTATCCCGATGAAAATGGGCGCATCGAACTGGTCCTGCCTCCGGGCAACCATTCCCTGAGTGGCGAGGACCTCGGCCGCGTTTCCCTGTCTGAGAGTGTGGCGATTGCCGCGGGGGCATCGGCTGAAAAAAGCTTCGCCTTCGGTCCCCAATCCGCCATCGCATTCGAGATCAGCGACGACACCGGTCGCAGCGTGCCCTGCAAAGCCCAGTTCAACGCGATGGAGGGCACTGCCCCCGTCAATCTCGGACCCACCGACCGGGCCCGCGGCTGCGTGGACCAGTATTTTTCGGAGAGCGGCAGCTTCCGCGTCGCGCTGCCTCCCGGCAAATATGAGGTCATCGTCACCCGGGGTCCGGAGCACGAACATCGGCGGCACGAGGTGGATCTCCAGCCGGGCTCGACCCATGTGATCACCAACCAGCTCCCTCGCATCGTGAAGACGCCAGGCTGGGTCGCGACCGATTTCCACAACCACTCGACCCCGAGCGGCGACAACACCTGCGGCACCGACGACCGACTCATCAACCTCGCCGCCGAGCACATCGAGTTCGCCCCGACCACCGAGCACAACCGCCTCTACGACTGGGCTCCGCACATCGATCGGCTCGGGCTCTCGCCTTTCCTCAAGACCGTCCCCGGCATGGAGCTGACCGGATCGGGGGCGCACTTCAATTCCTTCCCTTTCGCCCCGGATTCAACCTTGCAGGACAGCGGCGCACCTGTCTGGAAAAAGGACCCTCGCCTCAATGCCATCACCCTCCGCGACTGGCAGGGCGCCGAACCGGATCGCTGGGTGCACGTGAACCACCCCGACATGATCGAGAACTTCGTTGACCGTGACCGGAACGGCCAAGCCGACGGTGGTTTCGCCTACTTCGGCGGCCTTATCGACGGTCTCGAGTCTCAGAACTACGGCGCCAGCGAGATCCTCGCGACCGCGCCTTACAAACTCACCGCCGCGAAGGGCGGCGGCCCCGGCCGGGTGGTGTCGCCGGTTCGCGAATTCATCTGGCTGCAATTGCTGAACCAGGGACTCAGCCCGCGCGCCATCGCTGTCTGCGATGCCCATCACGTCCACGGCAACGGCGTCGGCGGCTGGCGCACCTATGTGAAAAGCTCCACCGATGATCCGGCCCGGATCGACTGGCGCGAGATCAGCCGCAATGCCAAGGCCGGCCGCATGATCCTTTCCACCGGGCCCTACCTGGAGGTCGAGACCGGTTCCGGGATCATCGCGGGCGGGCTCGACCGTGTCAGTGGAGCAGTCGAACTGAAGGTCCGCGTGCAGTGCAGCACCTGGCTCGACATCGACCGGGTCCAGGTTTTGGTGAACGGACGCCAGCTCCCCGAATACAACTACACGCGGGAGAAGAATCCGGAGATGTTCGACACGGCCACGGTGAAATTCGACCAGACCCTGAAGCTCTCGTTGCAGCAGGATGCCCACCTCATCGTGGTCGCGATCGGCGAGAAGCATACGCTCCAGACCGGGTTCGGGAGCAGTGGCCAGTCCAATTTGCAACCCGTCGCCTACAACAATCCGATCTTCGTCGATGTCGACGGGGGCGGGTTCAAGCCGAACGGGGACACCCTCGGCTTTGAACTTCCGGTCGGAGGTCTCACCGTCGATCAGGTAAAGGCGAAGCTCCGCGACTGACGGTCAGAGGATCCGTGCCGCTCCCTTGCGACTGGCCGCAGCCTCGAGGTGGGCGCTCATGATCCCGGCGGCGCTCCCACCATCGCCCGCGATCAAGGCATCGAGGATGCGGCGATGTTGTTTCCAGCCTTCGCGCAGGTGGCCGTCGGAATCGTTCCCTGCTTCATAGGAGATGCGTTTGTAGCTCCAGCAACGCCGGATGATTTCGCGGATCGAGAGGTTGCCGCAGAATTCGGCAATGGTCAGGTGGAGTCCCAGATCCAGCCAGCGGGCCGCGACCTGCCAGTCGGCGACTTTGCCGGGACGGGCGTCTTCACAAAGCTGGCCGAGATCGGCGAGTACGCCCGCCGGGATCCGTCCCGCAGAAGCACGCGCGGCTTCGGGCTCGAGCAGCTGTCGCGTACGGTGCAAATCGACAAGCCAGTTTTCGGCACCCTCACGGACGATGGCGCGCTGGTTCATGATCTGGCTGACAATGCCGTCGGTGGCGAGCCGGGCCAGCGCCTGGATCACCGGAGTGCGGCTCATGCCGAGCGACTCGGCGAGGCGGGTGGATTTTAGCTCGGTGCCAGCCGGCAGGTCGCCACGGATGATCTGCAGCAGGATGCGGTCGTGAGCCTCCTCCGCGAGGGACCGCCGCTCGGCGTCGACGACCTCCTCGCCGAAGATTTCGCAAAGTTCGGGGTAGCGGCGGGGCTGAAAGGGGGACTCACTCACGAAAACACTTTGACAGAAGAGAACGCTCAGTTAAAGTGAATACACTTTTGAAAATGAATTCATTTCACAACTTCCGTGGCGGCATGGTCGGCATGGGCATGATCTTCGAGGAGACCTACGCTCCTTTCTTCGAAGCCGCTGCCGCGGGTCTTTACGATCCCGCCACCGGGGTCTTCGGCGTGGAGCTGGCCGGGGCCGCCACCCGCACCGGTGACCGGGCCGAGGCCTATCGCCTTCGTCGCGGCTTGAAAAACTTCGGGAACCATACCGGCGCGAACGCCGTCGGCGACCTGTTGGCGAGCGGGATTGATTTCCTCTGCGTCGCCTCGCCGGATGATTGCCACTTCGACGCGGCCCTCGCCGGGATCGAGGCGGGCCGGCACGTGATCATCGAGAAGCCCTCGGTGCTTAGCCTCGCCGAGCTCGACCGTCTCGTCGCCCGCGCCCGGGAGAAGCAGGTGCTGGCCAAGGTCGTTTATCACAAGCTGCTCGACCCGGATCACAAAAAGCTGCGCACCCTCGTCCACGACGGCGTGCTTTCGCACGTCAACAACGGCTACTGCTCGCTGCTTGAGCCGAAGTCGATCTCGGGCAGTCAGTTCGCCGCCTGGATCACGGGTCGTAATCCGGGCACCTACGTCGCGGTCCACTATCTGAAACTGATCGACTTCACCTTCGGGGGGCGACTGAAGAGTGTCCAGTGCTCGGGTCAACGGGGTTTGGTCGGGGCGAAGGATGGCCCCACCTGGGATTCGACCCAGCTCCGCCTCGTTTATGAATACGAGAGCGGTCGCGAGGCTGCCTTCGACATCCACACGAGCTGGGTCACGCCCGACAATTTCCCCGGCTACGTCGAGCAGGAGGTGCAATTCCGCTTCGACAATGGCGTCTGGAACGGCCACAGCCGCAAACGCGGCGTCGAGCTCACCGTCGAGGGCCGCACCCCGCACGAACTCAAGACCACGATCAACAACCATTATAACGGCAGCTTTCTCGAGCCTTGGAATGATCGCAGCCGCCGCGGCTATGGCATCGAGGTGATCGAACGTTTCGTCCGCGAGGTCGCCTATGTGGAAGCCGGTGGTTTTCCCGAGGATCGTGGACGCCGCCTCGCCGAGATGGCGGCACGTGACTACAACGACCTCTCCGCCGATCGCCAAGTCGTCGCGGCCGTTCAAGCGATGGAAGCCATTCTCGCCAGAGCCGCGCAGGGCGAATCGAACGGCCTCGTTGAAGTCAACGGCCGATCCGGCGGCCTCGCCCTTTTCCTCCCCGGTCGATCCGAACCGGAGGTTCTCTATCCCGACACCGTTTGATCACCTTTTACCTGATGCCTTTCACCTTTTACTCCGAATGAACACCCTCGCTCCCACCCGTCCCCAGAACCTCGTCGAACACGCCGGCGAAGAGACCTCGAACCACTACCGCCACGAGCTCGTCGAAACCGAGCCGCTCTGCCTGCGCACGCGGACTTCGAGCCTTGCCGTTCTCCACCGCAGCGCCGGCTCTTATCACTTCACTCCCGAAGGCCGCAAGCTCGCCGACTTCACCTCGGGCGTGCTCGTCGCCAATCTCGGACATCATCCGAAACGCTGGTGGAAGCGCGTCATGGAATACATGGCCCTCGAAGAGGCCTGCGGAGACACCGGTTATCATATGGGCGTGACCCTGACCTCGTACAACGCGGTGACCGAGGTCGAAATGGAGGCGAGCCGTCGTCTCCTCGACAGCCTTCAGGCCGCGCCGGGCGGCCGGCGTCTCGAGCAGGTGCTCTGGGCTGCGAGCGGCAGCGAAGCCGTGCAAAAAGGCCTTTGGGCCGGGCTGGCGAAACGTCCCCAGGGCGACGGCATCATCCTCGCGACCCGTGGCGGATTCCATGGCAAGAAGGGTCTTTCAGGAGCGGTGACTGGCTGCGAGACCGACAAGGAACGCGACCCTCGCGTTCGTTTCATCAGCTTCCCGAAGGAGGAATGCCGCAGCCTCGAGGCGCGCCGGCAGCCGCTCGACCTCGCGCCCTATCGCGCCGAGCTCGAAGCGCTGAAGGCCGAATTCGGCGACCGACTCTGTGTGCTCATCACCGAGCCCTACCTCGGCGGCGGCGGCTCGTATCACCCGCAAAAGGAATACATGCAGATGCTCGCATCGTTCTGTCAGGAGAACGACCTGCTTTTCTTCCTCGATGAAATCCAGGCGAACTTCGGACGGACCGGCTCGATGTACGCCTACAGCGAGTACGGCGTGGAACCGGATCTCGTCGCCCTCGGCAAGGGTCTCGGCAATGGCATGCCGGTCGATGCGGTCGCGGGCCGCGCCGACGTTTTTGCAAGGATGGGCTTCGGCGAGGGCTCGGATACCTGGAGCGCCCACCCGCTGGGCTGCGCCGCGGTGCTCGCGACCCTCGACGAGTTCGAGCAGACCGACGTGATCAGCCAAGGCCGCAAGCTCAGCTCGGCCATCAAGGAGAATCTGATCAAGCTCAATGAACTGCCGGCCATCAAGCATGTCCGCGGCGAAGGCACCGTCTGGGGCGTCGAGTGCCAGGCCGTCGGCACGATGAGCGCCGAAGAGATCGCCCACGAGATCGTGCGCCTCTGCTACCTCGGCGACGAGGAAGGCCGCGGGGTGCATTTGTTAGGGCCGCTCGCCGGAAAGGTCATCCGCGTCGCGCCTCCCCTGACCATGGCGGTGGAAGAGCTGAACGAGTACTTCGAAGTGATGCACCGGATCGTGGCGCGGATGGGGAGGTGAACGAATTTACATGCCCAACGCCGTCATCAGGGCTTTCTCAATTCTTTCGAGATCACCACGAGAAACGTTTCCCCATTTCGACAAGAGCCGATCCTTTGAAATGGTGAGCAACTGCTCGAACTTGGCCCAACTCGGCGCTCGCAAACCATTGCCCGCGTCCGGAAGCAAATCGACATGCGTCGCGACACGAAGACCCTTCGTGCTGATGGCGATGACGATGGCATTCGGATAACGCGGATTGGAATTTGCCGCGTCGGTTTGGACCACTAGCGCCGGTTGCTGACCGAGTTGCTCCGATCCTCTCCCAGGACTCCAATCCACCAGACAGATTTCGCCACGCCTCGGCTGGTTCCGGCTCATGAATTCTTGATCACTTCCGATTGAGCCGGGAGGGCGAATTCAACATCCGTTTCGTCTTCTCCGGACTCAGCGATCGCCGTAAAATCGTCGAAAAGCCGCCTCTCGCGTTCCTGCACTTCGATAAACTGTAGGCCATCTTGAACCAACTTGTTCAGGCTCTGATGTCGCGCCTTCGCCAAAACACTCGCCTTTTCATAGACGGAGATGGGAAGCCGTACGGTCAAGGGTTTGGTTTCACTCATGATGTCATCATATGACACCAAATTTTGAAGTCAAAGCTGCGAGGCTCAATCAATACCCCTCGCTCTGCATCTTCTCGATGAGCGTCTCGAGGTGGGCGACGTAGCCGTGCACGTCCACGCTTGTCTCCTCGGGCGCGCCCTGCACCGCGTAGAGCCAACCGTCCTCGTAGGGAGAACTTTTCACCAGGCAGGCATCTGCTTCGAGGAGCGGATTGCCGCCGAGAAAACTTCCCTCCATGACGCAGTAGAGGTCACTGGCGGCCTTGAACCCCTCGACGTAACCGATCGCCTGACCGGAGGTGACGATGCCGCCGACCGGCACCTCGTAGCGCGCCTCGACGAGTTCTCCGAGCATGCGGGTGGCGAATTTGGTGAAGCCGACCCGCCACCTACCCGAACCCTCCTCATCCTCGACCATCCAGTAATGGCTCAACGAATAGCGGAAAGAGGCCGGAAGGCGGGCCGAAAAGCGGGCGTGTTTGAAGCGGACGAATTCCATGGCACTCACCGGCCGGCTTTGGCGCGCAGTAATTCGCAGAGCATCGTGGCCTTGCCGAGCCGGTAACGTTTTTCGAAGACGCGGAACCCATCCGCCTCCATCCGGTCGAGGATGGCCGAATAAATCCGTCGCATCAATTCGGCGGAACGCAGGGCATGGCGATCGGACTTCGGCAGTGCGGTGAAGATGGCGAGCGACTCCCGGAAATGAGCGCGGGCGACGGCGGCCTCGTGTTTCATGAGCCGACCGAACTTGGCCCGGTCGGCCTGACCTGAGAGGAGAGTCTCGGGAGCAAGACCAAAGCGCCGCAGATCCTCCTCGGGCAGATAGAGTTTCCCGGCGGCAGCATCTTCGCCGACATCGCGGAGGATGTTGGTCCACTGCAGGGCGTAACCGAGTTGCTCCGCGTACTCGCGCGCTGCCGGATCGGTCGCACCGAAAAGATGCGCGCTGACCAGTCCGACCGCGCTGGCGACGTGGTAGCAGTAGCACCGCAGCCCCGCCTTGTCCTCGAAGCGCTGCGCCGCGAGGTCCATTTCCATGCCCTCGATGATGGCCAGCAAGTCGTCGGTCCGCGGTAACCGTCGCCGCAACAAATCGGCGAATTCACTTTCGATGCCGGGTTGCGGAGCGGCGACGTGGCCCTGCACCAGCGCGCGCCAATGGTTCAGACCGATGCGGCGCTCCTCATCGCTGAGGCCGGGTTCGTCGGCGAGGTCGTCGACGACGCGGCAGAAAGCGTAAAAGATCTCCATGTCGCGACGGATATCGCGTGGGAGAATGGAAAGCGTGAAGGCGAGGTTCGACCCGCTCCGGCGGACGATCTCACGGGCGGTGGCATTGCTGGTCGGCAACATGCCTCAATCGACGAATCCGAAGTGATGGCCGAAGGGGTAATAAACGAAAGCGGCACGGCCCACGATGTTTTCCTCCGGCACCACCCCCCAGTCACGCGAATCGGAACTGTTCGCGCTGTTGTCACCAAGCGCCCAATATTCGCGCGGCCCGAGGGTCGCTCCATTCACACCGCGCCGCCCCAGAGTGTAACCGGTGTAGTATCCTTCCTGGGACATGACGCGGCGGAATCCGGACTCGGTCGCCACCTGACCATTGACCTTGAGCAGGGGCGGCTCGATCTCGAGCGTGTCACCCGGCACCCCGCCGAGGCGCTTGATGTAATGCTGGGAACCTTGGCGCGGATCCTCGAGCCCAGCCTGGATGAAGGAGATATTCTGCGTATCAAAGACGAATACCTCGCCACGGGTCGGTCGCTTCCAGTGGTAGACCAATTTGTTCACCACGAGTTGGTCGCCGGTGTCGACATAGCCTTTGGCGAGCACGGTGCCCGCCTTCACCTCGGTCCGGTATCCCAGCGAGCTGCTGAGGAGCCCCTGGATGCGGGAACTCGTCCCTGGAGCGCTGAACTTCTTGCCGCTCCCCAGCACGAGGTAGGTCCGGGGGAAGAGCAGGAAGTGGTTCTTCTCGTAGAAATGGGTTTGGTCGAGGATGACGACATCGTCCTCCTTCACCACCCAGTTGACGTGGCTGCGCCCATACCAGATCCCGTCGAAGACCCGCTTGATGAATCCGGGCTTTTCATACCCATCGGGAGCATGGCGCTCCGAGTTCGCGTTCATTTCCTTCGTCGGATAAGCGATGATGCCATTGAGGGTGGGCTGCATCGATCCGGTCGGGATCTTGAACTGCTGAAAAAAATAGGCGCGCACCCCCATCAGGATCACGAGAACGACGAAGATTGTCTCGATGTTCTCCTTCCAGGCGGAGGACTTGAATTCCTTGACCGCTTTCTTGCAGGTGTCGGTGAGCTCCTCGGCGTCGGTCTCGAGATCGCCCCGCTTGCGGGTGCGGTCCTGCAAGGAAGCGACAAAGGAATCATGCTGCCGCAGGATCTGCTCCTTCTTCTCTCCCGAGATCAAGTCCTCGTTGTAACGGAGAAAGCGGCGGACCCCCTTGGCGAGGGCCTTGGCTTCCTTGCGGCCCCGGCGATCCAACGGACGGGCGGCCCGTTCTTCCTTGCTCAACTTCTGAAACATGGGGGGAGGTTTTAAGATCTAAGATGTTAAGTTTTAAGCGCGCCGAACAGCTTCCGTCTTCCGACTTCTGGATCCTCAATCCCCTGATTTCAGGACCTTGATGAAGGCATCCTGGGGGATGTTCACCTTGCCGATGGCCTTCATCTTCTTCTTCCCTTCCTTCTGCTTCTCGAGGAGTTTGCGTTTCCGGCTGATGTCACCGCCGTAGCACTTCGCGGTCACGTTTTTGCGCATCGCCGTGATCGACTCGCGGGCGATGATCTTGCCGCCGATGGCGGCCTGGATCGCGACGGTGAAAAGCTGTTGCGGGATCACATCCTTCAGCTTGGCGGCGAGCTGGCGGCCGCGAGACTCGGCCTTGTCGCGGTGGACGATCACGGAGAAGGCATCGACGGGCTCGCCGGCGATGAGCATGTCCATCTTCACGAGCTTCTCGGCCTGGTAGTCGGCATACTCGTAGTCCATGCTGCCGTAACCGCGCGTCATGCTCTTGAGGCGGTCGTTGAAATCGACGAGGATCTCGTTGAGCGGCAAGATCGCGGTGAGAAGCACGCGGGTGGCATCGAGCGTCTCGGTATTGACGAGTTCACCGCGCTTTTCGGCGACGAGTTTCATCAGTTCTCCGATGTAATCGTTCGGAGTCATCACGTAGGCTTTCACCGTGGGCTCGCGGATCTCGATGATATTCTGCGGCTCGGGGAGGAAACTCGGGTTGTCGATCTCCACCTCCGTGCCGTCCGTCAGCTTCACCTGATAGACGACCCCCGGGTAGGTCGAGATCACGTCCATGTTGAACTCACGGCGCAGGCGTTCCTGCACGATCTCCATGTGAAGCAGCCCGAGGAAGCCACATCGAAAGCCGAAACCCAGTGCCGCCGAGCTTTCGGCCTGGTAGCTGAAAGCGGCGTCATTGATCTGCAGCTTGCCCATGGCGAGCTTGAGCTGCTCGAAGTCCTCCGAAGAGACCGGATAGATCCCGCTGAAGACCATCGGTTGGATTTCCTTGAAGCCCGGCAGCGGTTCTTCCGCGGAGATGCGGGTGTCGGTGATGGTGTCGCCGATTTTCACCTCGTGCGACGACTTCATGTTCGCGATGAGGTAGCCCACATCACCGGCGATGAGCTTGTCGCGGGGCGATTGTTTGGGGGTGAAGACGCCGACTTCCTTGACCTCGTACGTCTTGCCGGTCGCCATCGTGCGGATGCTGGTGCCGCGCTTGACTTCGCCGCTGACGACCCGCACGTAACTGACGACGCCACGGTAGGTGTCGAAAACCGAGTCGAAAACGAGGGCGCGGAGGATGTTGTCATCCGGCTGCTTCGGATGCGGGATGCGGGTGACCACCGCCTCGAGGATGTCCTCGATGCCGATGCCCATCTTCGCGCTGGCCGGGATGGCCTCGTCACCGGGGATCGCGAGGATCTCCTCGAGCTGCTTCTTGACCGACGGCAGATCGGCGCTGGGCAGGTCGATCTTGTTGATCACCGGGATGACGTGGAGATTCGCCTGGCTCGCGAGGTGCATGTTCGCCACGGTCTGCGCCTCGACCCCTTGGGCGGCGTCAACGAGCAGCAAAGCGCCTTCGCAGGCGGCGAGCGAACGGCTCACTTCGTAGGAGAAATCGACGTGCCCGGGAGTGTCGAGCAGGTTGAGCTGGTAGATCTTACCGTCCCGCGCCTTGTACTTCATGGTCACGGGGTGCGACTTGATCGTGATGCCTCGCTCGCGCTCCAAATCCATGGAGTCGAGGAGCTGATCCTGCTTCTCCCGCTGGGAAATGGTCGCCGTGGTCTCGAGCAGGCGGTCCGAAAGGGTCGTCTTCCCGTGATCGATGTGGGCGATGATCGAGAAGTTGCGGGTCAGTTCGATGGACATCGTCGAAAAAAAGGCGGCAACCTAGGGTATTACGAGGGAAAGTAAACCGGGTTTCGCCCCCTCTCCGATGGCGGATCAAATCTCAATCCCCTCCTGTGCCAACACCTCGGAGAGGGCGACTTCCATACGGTGGCGGGCTTGGGCGGTGGTGCGGTGGAGGTAGGCGTGGAGTGCGGCATCCTCGTCGTTGCGGCTCTCACAGCGTTCACTGTAGCGCTCGAAGGCCACCAGCCCAGAGAGCAGATTGGCGAGGTGCTGCGGACACTCGCATTTCACCACCGTGGAGATGCGCGAGGCGTGGACGATCTGCTCGTCCGTGAAAAGGCGTTGGGGGATGGCTTCATCATCCACGAGCACCTCCGGACGCGGACGCTCCGTATGGTCACCTCGGCCCGAACGCAGCGCCAACTGGATGTCGGCGATGCAAGCGAGCTGGATCTCGGTGGATTCCACGGGGGCTCGCAGCGCGGTGATCCGCTTGATATCGAGAGGCTCGACGGTCCGCTCGCTGGCGAACTGATAGACCAGGATCGCGCGCCGCAACTTCATCCCGCTCACCAGATCCTGGATTTCCTGAATATCCTCGGGGAAGAGCGTTGGACGCTCAAGCAGGAGCAAGTCCGCCGAGCTCGGCCGCAGGCTCTCCGCCATCTCCTGCTCCGAGTCGAACTCTCCCACGATCCGAAGCGCCGGGCTGCGCTCGGCAGCCGTCCGGACCGCTTGGCGGATTCCGGCACCGATCACGGCGAGCCGGCACACCCCGACAGGGGCGGTCGCCTCCAGAGAATCTTCCGAAACGCGGGCCTCAAGCGCCTGGGAGAGCCGCTCTTCGAGTTGCGCAGTCGAGAGCTTCGCAATGCTGCCGATCGCATGGCCGTGGTCAACGAGGGTCTTGAGCAGTCCGAGTCGCTGGATGTCCTCGCGGTTGTAACGCCTTCGTTTTGAGTCACTTCTCTGAGGGTCGACGACGCCGTAACGGCGTTCCCAAACCCGCAGCACGTGCGACGAGATCCCGGTGAGACGGGCGACGGCACTGATTTCAAAGAATTCCTCCTCTTGGGTGTTCATAAGACTTTCGACAAAAATCGAACATTACGCGCGGAAATGCGACAAAGACTCTGCTGCTTGTTACGGGAGTTGACGAAAAAAAGTGCTTGTCTAAATTCTGTTCATAGACAAACCTTTGTCAACAACTCAACCTCCTGCGACATGAACCGAACCGAAACCGAAACTGAAGCCAACAACGACCGCCAAGCCGAAACCGAACTGATGCTCCGCGTCTCCTCCCGGGACCACCGGGCTTTTGCCGAGCTGACCGACAAGTATTCGGCCCTCATCTTCTCGACCGCCTTCAAGGTCCTCAACCATTACGAGGACTCCGAAGACGTCATGAGCGAGGTCCTTGCCACGATCTGGAAGAAGGCGGACACCTATCACCCCAAGAAAGGTTCACTCGTCACCTGGATCTGCACGACCACGCGGAACCGGGCGATCGATCGGGTTCGCAGTGTCCAGCGCCGCTCCGCGCTCTACGACCGTTTCGAGGAGAAGGTCGAAGGCGACGCCCCCGAGGCCGCCACGACCGGCCGCGAGGCGCTCTACCGCTCCGATGCTAGACACATCCTGCACAATGCGGTCGTCGCCCTTTCTCCCGAACAGCGCGAGGTGATCGAGCTGGCCTACTTCGAGGGACTCACCCAAAAACAGATCGCCGAGCGCATCGACAGCCCTCTGGGAACGGTCAAAGCCCGGATCCGGCGAGGAGTCGAGCGCCTCAGGGTCTCGATCAACGACCGTCTCAACGGCGAGGGCGAGTTGCTTTTGAACGGAGTGACCGAGTGATCCCGCTCACTCCGCCTTTGCGTAAGCATCCCAAGCCTCCGCGATCTTCGCCGCCTTCTCATCGCCCTCGTGGAAGATGACGCGGTGGCGAAGGGTGAAGGACTCCCCCTTTTTCACCACGACCGGACCCTCTTCAGTCTCCGAGGCAACACTCTTCAGACCAAACGGATTGGCGGTGAGCAAGCCGTAGGTGCGCGCGTGCCAGGGAGTGGGGTGACGTAGGCTGGTGGGGTGGTTCATCATGGCGATGCCGACCGTTTTCCCATCGACGGGCCCGTTGAAATCGCACCACTCGGCACGTTTGCCCCAGGCCTCCTCGCCTTCCTGGCCGGTGCTGAGCACAATCCGCCCGCCCTTCTCCGACTTCACGGCGATGGGATGGGCGACCCGCAGGCTGAGTCCGGCATCCTTCGCATCGGAGAAGGTGACGGATTCAGCGACGCCGGTGAAAACGATGTCGGCATCGATGATGCGAGATCCATTTTCCGCGACCCGGAAGGTGAAGGTGCGCAGGTCCGATGCCATCACGCCGCCCTTGGCATTGAGGTAATCACTGCTGACTTTCAACACCGCCATGTCGCCGTGGGCGGCGGCCTCGAGCACTTCGCGGTGCTTGGTGGCCCCGAGCGTCTTTTTCAATTCAGCCAGCTTCGCTTCGTCTCCCTTGGCCCGCTCGATCAGGGTCATTTCCTCGTGCCAGGTGTCATTGTCGTTCACGAACTGGTGGCCGAACCAAAAGGAGCGGTGGTGCGGGTGATCCTGGGCTTCGCCCTCGACATCCTTCATCGGATAGTTCCGCGTCATGGCCTGACCGCCGGGTCCGATCACCGGGTAGAAGTAGGGTTTGTTGGTGACCGTGTCGTTGGTGATGTAGCGGGTGAAAAGTTCGCCGTCGATCAGGATCGCGATCCCTTCGGGTTCGGTCTTCACGGAAAACTCGACGGCGGAGAGGTGCAGCGCCGAGGCGAAGAAAAGGGAGCAAACGAGGAGGGCTTTCATGATCGTGGGGGGTAGCAGGAGCAATCCGGCCCATCAAATCGCAGGATGCCGGGCCGTGCAAGCCTGGATCCGCGCCTCTCAGGGCCGCAGGAGGGCGGTCAGCATGCCTTGGAGCAGGGCTAGTTCGCGCTCGCTCGGCGCCGCCTTGGCGAAGAGACCGCGCAAGGTGTTTGTCGTGGCGGGCCGCAACTCGGGAGTCAGGAAAAAGCCCCGCTGCTCGAGGGCGGATTCAAGGCGGTGGAGGAAGTGGGTCAATTCAGCACGGGGCGCGGCGGGTTCCTCGGCCGGTTCAGAGGCGGATTCCGGCGATTCGGCTCGCATCCACTCCCAACCGAAGAGCAGGACGCTCTGGGCGAGATTCAGCGAGGGGAAACCGGGATTGGTGGGAAATCGCAGCAGCCATTCGGCGCGGGCGACGGCGTCATTGTCCAGCCCCGATGCCTCGGCCCCGAAAAGCACGGCGACGGGTTCGCGGGCGCGGTCCCAAGCGGCGACTTTCCCGGCAATCTCCGCCGGTCCGGCCACCGGAGCCGGCAAGGAGCGGGTTCGCGCGCTCGCGGCGATGACGTGCCGGCAATCGGCGATGGCGGCATCGAGATCTTCGAAGACCTCCACCGCGTCGATGACCCGATCGGCGTCGGCCGCTGCGGCTCTCGCCGCCGGATTCGGCCAGGGATCGCGCGGGGCGACGAGGCGGAGCCGCTCCAGCCCGCAGTTCAGCATGGCGCGGGCACACATGCCGATGTTTTCCCCGAGTTGGGGCCGGACGAGGATGATGACGGGCTGGACGTTGCCGGACATGGAGGGTTGTGCGAGCTTGACGACATGGAGATTCCCGACTCGATCATCTGCATCGACTGCGGACAGGAAGCCCGCCGTCTCACCGAGCAGCCCGAGGACGGTTGGGAAGCCGGTGACTTTGTCGCCTATCGCTGCACCGGATGCAACGACCGATGGGACATGGTCGTGGCGGACGAGACCGGAGACGAATCATACACCCGATGAAACACCTCCTCCTTTACGACAGCGACTGCCCGCTTTGCACCTTTCAAAGCCGCCTGCTCGGCTGGCTCGACTGGTTTTCCGTCGTCGAAATGGTGCCGCTCAAGGACGAACGTGCTTCCCTCGCCGCCCCGCACCTCACCCGCGAAGACCTGCTCGAGGCGATCCATTGCGTCACCCCGGATGGAACGATCCATCGCGGAGCGCGCGCGATCCGCTTTCTCGGGATGCGGATCCCTCTGCTGCTGCCGACGGGACTTTTTCTTTGGATCCCCGGAGTGATCAAGATCGCGGAGATCGTCTACGCCTTTGTCTCGAAGCACCGGCTCTTTTTCAGCCGCATCTTCGGCTGCAAGGGTGCCTGCTCGATCCTGCCGGAGAAACGCCAGGCTCCGGCGGTGGATCAGAAGTAAAAAGGACCGGAGCTGCGGACCTCTTCCTCTTCTTCCTCCAACCGGGGGAAGAGCGACTCGACCTCGTGGTGCGCGGCTTTGGGCGGAGCCGCACTTTCCCTTTCCCACTTGGCCGCATCCGAGAAGGGATTTTGGCGCAGGGGCACGACGGCGATCTCGTGCGGTTCCTCGGCGAATTTCTGGTAGGCCCGGTCTTCCCCCTCGTCGTCGGCGAAACGGAAGACATTGCCCAACCTTGGCGCCGGCTCGTCCTCGCTGGCAAAAGGATTGAAGTCGCCCTCACCGACCAGCGTTTCCAGGGTCTCGGACGCTACCACGCCGCTTGGCTCCTCGGCTCGGGCCTCGTCATCCTCCTCTTCTGGTTCTCCGGAGACCTCCTCGTCCGCCTCGTCCTCGTCGAACTCCTCTCCCTCCTCATCGTCGTCCTCCTCGTCATCGTCGAGCTCGAAGATCGGCTCCTGGGTAACCGTCGGGGACAGGGTCAGAGGCAAATCATCCTCTTCATCGAGGGATTCCTCGAACGCCGGCAAGGAAGGTCCGATCTCTTCGATCTCTTCGATCTCTTCGTCCTCGATTTCCTCCTCTTCGGCTTCAAAAGGCGAATCGACCGGCAACTTCGCGCCGAAGGAGGGTTCCACCACGATCTCGGGCTCTTCGTCGAGAAGTGGCTCGTGGACCTCGCTGGGCTCCGGGATCTCCAATTGCGGCGCTTCCGCTTCGGGCTCGGCTCCGCCGCTCACCTCGCCCTGCAGATCGAGATCGGCGAAACTGCCGCCCGGATCCGTTTCGATCGGATCAATCGGCAGGGGCAGGGTGTCTTCTTCCGACTCCGGCTCCGGCGCGGACGTTCGCGGCACGATGGCGTGGTAGCGGAGCTTCGGCTCCGCGCGGGTCAGGAGCTGCGGACTTGGCGTCACATTGCCGAGGATTTCAGAGAGGCGGGGCTCGATCGAGATCGCCGCCTGCCGCACCAGGGCCGCGGGACGCGCGGTGTCGGCCACCGCGACGAGGATGAAACCCTCGCGGACCTCCTTCAGGTAGATGAGCCGATCCTCGCCCAAATGCAGGCTCTCGATCGATCCACTCTCGCCGAGGCGAGAGACCAAGGCCCGCATCGCCCCGCTGGCACCGGCGACAAGTGCGGAAATGACGTCGATCGTCACGTTTTCTTCCGAGGAGATGCCGGCCACGAGGGCACCGCTGCGATCGACCACGATGGCGGTCTCGAGTATCGCGGCCTCCGCGTATTCGCGCAGCAGGTTGTCCGCCTCGATCGCGGTCGCTTCGTCGATCTCGAGGGGCAGCGCTGCCGAATAGTCTGCGTCGCTCCCGGTGGTTTCCATGTGCAATTCAAGGTTCGATCGCCGGGCTCATCGCTCCCGGCGTCACGATCAGGGGACGACCGCGCCGACGCGCTCCCTTTGGCTATTTTCCTTCTTTTGCGGGCTGGAGGCAAGCCTCGTGTGAAATTGGCTCAGCACCTCGCGGGTGACCCAGTCGAGAGTCGCGAAAACCTGGTATCCGGAGAGGGCGCAGGCGAGGAAGGATGGCACCCGCACGCCGAAGAGCTCGTCGAACACCTCCGGCCTCGTCGCGCCGGGGCAGTCGCGTTTGTTGTATTGATAGGCAAACGGGATGCGTTCGGGATCGATGCGATTCGCGGCGAGGGCCTCACGGCAGCCTTGCCAGGCCTCGAGGTTCGCCTTGATCCGCTCGGGCGAGGAGTCGGCGACGAAGACGATGCCGTCGGCTCCCGCCAGCACCTGGGTGCGGGTCTCGGCGAGGATCTTTTGCCCGGGCACGGCGTAGATCTGGAAACGGGTCCGGTAACCGGCGATGTCGGTCTCGTGGATCGGCAGGAAGTCGAAACAGATCGTGCGATTCCGCTCCGTGGCAATGGATACGAGGTCGCCGCGCATCGCCGGATCGAGGCGACGATGCAAGTACTCCAGATTGCTCGTTTTGCCCCCCTCCGGCGGACCGCAATAAACGATCTTGAACTGCGCTTCGCGACGATCGTGTCGAATCAGGGCCATGCCGGAGCGGGTCGGGGTCAGTCACGCAGACGGGAAATGCAGCGCGCGATGAGGATCAGTTTTTCCCGGACACCGGGGGCGAAGGCCGAAGACTCGTGGTTGACGAGCACGCAACATTCTCCCTCGATGAAAAGACTCACCACTCCGCGGTCGGTCTGCAGGGTGAAGGTGCGGGCCTCGGGCAGTCCGGTCAGCTTCGCCAGGTTGCGGAGGGTCGAGACCATTTCGCGCGCCTCGTTGCCGATGCGGTGCTCTTCACGACGCGAGGCTTGCACGAGCTTTCCGGGAGTCGAGAGCGAGCAGGCGTCGATGCCGGGAATGCCGACGATCTTCCGGGCCACCTTCGAAAGGGTGAACGATTCGCTCGTCGAGAAAATCGCACGCAGCTCAAGGTCGCGCATATCGTCGGGCTCTTCCTTCGCGGCGGGCTGAACGACGGCTGCTTTGGCCGCGACAGGGGCGGACTTGGCCGGCTGGGGCTTCGGAGCCGGTGCAGCAAGCGGAGCCGGCACGACGGCGGGCGCTGCCTCGACCGGTGCGGCAGGAACGACAGGAGTGGGAGCCGGTTCCTGAGCGACCGGCGGAGCGGGAGCCGGTTCCGGAACGGCAACCGGTGCCGGGGCCTCAATTTGAGCGGGAGCAGGAGCAGGCGCGAAGCCAGCCGGAACCGGAGCGGCCTCGGGCTCGACAAAGGGCTCCGACATGGGCGCGGCCTCCACGAAGCTCGTCGGCTCGACGAAACCGGTCGGTTCAGCAAAACCCGCTGGCTCGGCTACTGGCTCAGGTTCCATGGCAGGAGCCTGATCGGCAGGAGCCTCTTCCACTTCGGGGGCTTCGAAGGCAGGAACGGAGATCGCTTTCGGCTCCAAGGCCGGAGGCGAGAACTCCGCCCAGGGATTCTTCATCTCCGGAATCGGGGCCAATTCGGGAGTCGGCGCAGGCTCCGGAGCTTTCGCGAAGGGCGCAAAGGCGGAACCAAAAGCTTCCGCCGAGGGCGCGAACGCTCCGAAACCGGAAAGCACGGATTCCGTCGGAGATTCCGCCGCAGGCACAAAGGACGCGGGGGCGGGCTCGGGAGCAGGGGTAAGGGCCGGGGGCGCGAACGCTGCAGCCGGGAACCCGAAGGACAAAGGCGCCGGCGCGGGATCTGGTGCCGCAAAAGGTTCCGAAGTGGCAGACTGCTTCAGGAGGTTTCCGATGCTCTCGAACGACGTGGTCACCTCCTCGGATTCCTCGATATCATCCTCGGACGTGGCGCCCGAAGCGGCAAACATCGCCCCCCAGACCCCCTCTGAATCTCCGGACACTTCTTTTCCGGATTTGGACTCGGGGAAGGGAATGTCGGCATCCGCCTCGGCCCCCTTTGAGAAGAGGGTCGCAAAACCCTCGGTGCTCTCGAACGGGTTCGATGAAAAGCCGCCCGAAGCCGGGGCGGGCCCGGACGCGCCCGCTTTGGCGCCCCCTGGCGTGAAGCCCGCACCAAAGATGCCACCCTCGGCGGCGGGGAGTTTCGGCGGCTCGAAACCACCCAAAGGTTGATCGTTCCCGGGGTTCGGGCGCGGAGCGATCGACGCTTTGGGCGTCGCACCCGTCTGCCCTTCCGCAGCAAAGGGATTGGCCGGCTCTACCGGCGCGGCTGAGGTCACCGGTGACCAGAAAGGATTCGAACTCGATTCGCCGAGCAGTGAGGGCCGCGAAGTCGGCGTTTCTTTGGTAACGCCGGCCGCAGGTGTCGCACCGAGTCGCGGCGGCAAGGTCACCACCGAATCGTTCAGAGGAGTGATCTCCGAGGCAAAGAGCTCGGGGCAAAGGTGGTAGAGCGTCGAGAGCGGGACGTCCAGCGACCCATCGGCCGGCAGCGGCACCCGGATCTCCTTGCTCATCGGGATCCCGCTCTGGGCGGCGATCGCCTTGGGGATGAAAGGCAGCAATTCGCTCGCCAGAAAGCTCTGGCTCTCACCGGCTTCCGGCTTGCTGCCGGTCAGTCCGCCCCGACCCGAAGTCACCGCCCCGGGGCTCGTGAATCCCGATGGCACCTCGCTTCCCTCCGAGCCAGAAAGTTCGGCGTCGTCAGGTGAAAAGATGTTTCGGAAAGAGAAGGACATGGCGTCAACCGGGCTGGCTAAAGGGAAAAATGTTTCAAAAACCACACCTCCTCCCGAGAGGCATTGAATTTATGATTTTTCTAGTAAAGCCAGCCTAGAATGACTGCGCTGATTTATCAAGACATTTTTATAATTAAGGGACCTAAATTTTCTTCCCTCTTCGAAAGGGAAGACGGTCGCCTCAAAGCAGGGTCCAGAGCAGGATCACGAGGCAGCCGTTGTTGATCGAGTGGGCCACCATCGGAGCGATCAAGGAATCGCGCCACTCCCGCAGCAGGGAGAAGCCGATCGCGATGGCCGTCAGCGCGGGAATGCCATAGACGCCCTGGGGGTGCAAGGCCGCAAAGATCAGCGACGCCAGCAGCGCCGAAGCGAAAAAGCGGAACCGTCCGCGAAGATGGCGGAAGAGCGCACCACGGAAAAAGATTTCCTCAAACACCGGAGCATAGACCGCCGCAAGGGCCAGCGTGCCGAGATGGAGCCAGAAGTTGTCGACGAAAAACCAGCCCACGATGGGATGAGGCTCCGGCTCGGCCACTGCCCCGCCACCACCTCCTTCACCGCCCGGGGCCACCAATCCGGCGGCCATCGAGATTGCGAGACTGACAGCGATCCCGATCGAAGCGATCGCCAAAACCCCAAGGTAACCGACCGCTCCCGCTCCGATCTCCCGCCACCAGCCGCGGCCACGATGCCATCCGATGAGGCGGCCGAATTCACTCCAAGTCATCCCGCGGTAGCGCGGCCAGAAGAGTGGGATGATCACCGACAAACCATAAGCGGAGATCGCGGCGGAGGTTCCGAGCCAGATCGCCAGGATCGAGCCCGCCACCATGATCGCAAGGTAAAGAGCGAAAGCCTCCAGCAAAGGACCGGTCGTGGTCGGACCAGACTCGGGAACAAAACGATTCACCCCCGGATTTTCCCCCACCCGTCGCAGGTGCAGGATGAGCAACACCGCCCCGGAAAGAATCGCAAAGATCGCTCCTGTCACCGCGAGGAGCATCACCACGCAGACGAGCATGGACCGCTCGCGGATGCTGTCCGCCTCCGGCGCGGCCTCGCCATTGGGGCCGGGGGCCAGGCTGGCGAACCAGCCGAGGTGCCTTTTCAATTCCTTCCGCTGTTCCGCGGTGATTCCCGTGGAGATGGCTTCCCGCACCGTCGTCATCCAATCGGGCGAGCCCGCTTTTTCCAAATACTTCGTGGCCTGGGGCGATCCCGGCTCCACGAAGTGTTCGACCAATGCCACTGCCGCGAGACCGCGATCTCCGTGAAGGGCGCGGCCGAGGTCCTTGCGGGCCTGCTCCGCGGCCTTTTGGTCGAAAGCCGAGACCCCGATCACCATCTGCGACTGCATTTTCAGCAGCGCGAGATCCGTGAGATCAGTCTCGCGGAGGGCCTGCGGTTCGGGCCGTGGACCGATGCGGTCGAAGATCAGCTCGAGCGGGATCAGGCTGAGAATGATGAGCGGCCACGCCCACCAAGCCGCCTTCCTGGTGGTCGGACCGACGGCCCCGGGGACACCCGCTTCTTCCATGGACGAGGCCGACATGACAGGGTCGGGTCGGCGACCTGACCCTCTTCAGTCAACGGGGGCGGTCAGCCCTTCACGTTGTAGCTGATGATGTATTCCTGATCGCGCAGGTAGAGGTTGCCGTCGAGCACGACGGGGTGGGTCCAGACCTTGCCTTTCGGATTCCGGTTGGGACTCTGGGGATCCAGCTTGAACTGGCCGACCTGCTTGAAGCCTTTCGGATCGATCTCGACGAGGGTCAGGGTGCCGTCGTCCTCGTTGAGCGCATAAAGGTGACCGTCGGCGACGTGGACCGAACCCTTCAGGGTGAACTGGCCCTTTTCATTCCAGACCAACTCGCCGGTCTTCCAGTCCTGACAGATCAACCCTTTGGCATCGGAGAACCCGTAGAGGTGGTCGCCCACCTTGATGACGCCGCCATGGTGATTGACCATGTTCTTGTTCTCCCATACGTCGCTGACCTTGAAGGAAGCATCGATCGCGATCTTCTTGCACCCGACTCCGTAGCCGGAGGAGATGTAGACCTCGTTGCCCTCGACGATGGGTGTGGGGATGACGGCGGTCTTGCCGCCCCACTCGGAACTCCACAACACCGAACCGTCCTCGGCCGAAACGCCGACGACCTGGCTTTCGAAGAGCTTCACATACTGACGCTTGCCGTTGATCTCGGTGACGAGGATGGATGCGTATTCAGCCTTGCCGGGTTTGAGATCGCTGGACTTCCAGATGACGTCGCCGCTTTTCTTGTCAAGCGCGACCATGCCGGCCTCCTGACCGCCCGGAGCGAGCACAAGCTTGTCCCCGTCGACGAGGGGCGACTCGGAGAAGCCCCATCCGCCCATCTGGCCCTTGAAATCCTCGACGAGGTGTTTCTTCCAGACTTCCTTGCCGTCGGCGGCATTGAGGCAGGCGACGACGCCCTTCGGATCGATCACGTAGAGATGGCCATCGGAATAGGTCGGAGTGCTGCGGGGACCGTGCCCCCAGCCGGCGGCGTAGCCCTGCTGGTCGTCCTTCGAAATGGCCGCCGACCAGACTTCCTTGCCGTCGGCGGTGTTGACGCAGACCACGGTGACGTCGTCGCCACGGGTGCCCATGGTGAAGAGTTTGCCATCGACGATGCTGTAGCCGGAATAACCCATGCCGGCGCCTTCAAAGACCCAGCGCTTTTCCGGTCCGCCCTCGGGCCATTTGGAAAGCAAGCCCGTGTCGGGTGAGATGCCGTCGGCCTTGGGACCCCGGAAGGCAGGCCATTGACCGGCCCCGGAGGCACCACCCGTGCTCTTTTTCTCCATCGAAGCCAGGAATTCCTGATCTTCCAGGCTCAGCGAGAGGATCTCGACAATCCCGGTGCGTCCGCCCGCAAGCTGCAGGTGCACCTTGCCACCCTCGACCTTGATCAGCTCGGCCTCGATCGTTTTGCCGGAGTCGGCCTGTTTCCAAGTTCGCGCCGAAAGCGGCAGGGTGAGACTGAAGGTCAGGGCGAGTGTGGCGAGGACGGGTTTCATGCTCGGAAAATCGCCGACCGCGCGGAAAAACGCAAGTCACGTGAACGATGCCCGGAAAGGGTCAGGGCGTCTTCTTCTTCCAGGCCTTCACATAGTCGATTTCGAACCACGCGGGGAACACGGTCTCCGGCGTGGGCAGTTCGGCCCAGCCACCGACGGCGAGGTTCAGCAACAGGAACATGGGACCCTGCGGCACCGACTCGGTGGTGCGGTGCACCTCCTTGCCATCGACATACCAACGGATCTCGCCGGGCTCCCATTCGACCGCGACGGTGTGAAAGCCATCGGAAAAGTCGACGCCTTTGAATTCACCGGTCTGCGAAAGGGAATTGCCACCGGGGTCGGCCGGGTTGGGCCAGTGATGGCTCATGTAAAGCTTGTCGGGCTCTTGGCCGAGGATTTCGAGGATGTCGATCTCCGGCGGCCAGGCGGGCGGATCGGGCAGCATCCAGAACGCAGGCCAAAGTCCCCTCCCCTGCGGGATCTTGAGACGGGCCTCGAAGCGACCAAAGGTCTGGGAGAATTTTCCGCTCGTTGTCATCATCCCGGAGCGGTAATCGCGTTTGGCTCCGTCGTAGAAGGCGGGGATATCCTCGCAGCGGATTTTCAGGATGCCTTCCTGCAGCTCGAAGGCCTTCACGATGTAAGCCTGGAGCTCGTCGTTCCGCACCACTCCCCACGGATCCTGCGGCGTCCACCTGGTGTAATCGAGTTTCTCGCCGTCAAAGTCGTCGACGAAGGTCAATTCCCATTCGGCCGGATTTTCCGGCTCGGCGAAGAGTACGGAAGGTAACAGCAGGGAAGCCAGCAGGAGAAAGCGAAGCATTCCGCAATTTCCATAGCGATCAGATCGACTGCAACTCAATAATCCGTCTCGCGCCACGAGATGAGGTGCGGCCCTTGGTCTCTGGGCTCGATTTTCAGCAACCCCAGGTCGTTGAGGAAACGGTCGATCTCGCCGAGAGCCGTCTCGTAGGAGAGTGGGTCGACATTGAGATTGAAAAAATCGCGCTCGCGCCCCTCCATCTCGACGAGGCGACAACCTTTTCGTTTCCGCTCCAGACGCGAGAAAAATTCGGTCACCTCCTCGATCAGCACATGTCGGTCGGCATTGCCCTGCAGCAGCAGCAGCGGCGGACCGTCGCCATCGAGGTGTCGCCCCAGCGAGACCTGGCGGACCTCGGCGGCGTCGGCGCAGGCGGCGTAGCCCGGTTTGTCCTTCGCCAAATCAAACAGCGCACTGACCAGGATGGCGGCCGCGACCCGCGATTCCTCGGGCTTGTGGTTCGGCTCGGCAGATTGTAAAGGCGCACCGAGCGCGATCGCACCAGCGATGTTGGCCCCGGCACCGGCACCGAGCAGGATGATTTTCTCCGGGTCGAGGTTCAACTCGGCGGCATGCTCGCGGAGGTAACGCACCGCTGCCCGCCCGTCGATGAAAGACTGGAGCGGTCGACCCGGAGGCCGCGTGCCCAGGTGCCGGTATTCGGCCAAGGCGCAAACCGCACCACGCTCCACGTAATAAAGAGCCTGCGGCGCGAACTGAATGACGTTTCCCCGGTCCCACGCCCCGCCGTGGAAAAAAAGGATCACCGGGCGGGGATCCCCTTCCCGGAAATCTTTCGGCAGATAAAAATGAAGCGCCAGCTCGCCTTCGGATCCAAAACTCTCGAAGACGACGCGCTTGGCGCGGCCGAGAAGCAGCTTTTCCCGATCTTGCATCCACTCGACTGCTTTCTTCATCGTCTCTTCCGGAACCTGCGCGGAGCCTAGGGCGGCGGCCCGGGAAATCAAGCCGGAAGCAGGAGCCGGCCGCAGGACGAAACTCGCGGTGGGCAGCCCCGCGGCGGCGTGTTAGGCTGCGGGCGATGCGTTTTTCATTCCTGATCCTTCTCGTGCTCGGTCTCTCCCCGCTCCGTCTTGCCGCCCAGTCTGAGGCTGCGCCCGCGGCCCAGCCCGACAATTCGATCCGCGTCTCCCTCGAGTCCGCTTACGAAACCTGGCGCAAGGCGATGGACACCGGCGACCTCGGCCTTTGGGAACAGACCACCGCCTACTCGCGCCAGATTGAGACGCGCAACCGTATCGTCTCGCAAAAGCTGCCCTTCCCCCAGGCCCTCTTTGACGATCCCATCTCGGCCCCGACCCTCGGCGGCCTCATCGCGCTGGGCGTGCTCTCCACGGGCGACACGGCCACCTCCACCTATTTCGGCAAAGCCAACTTCGGCGATGAACCCGGCGTGGTCGTGCCCGACAATCTCCTCGTGCTGCATTTCCTGCGGGAGGAAGGCCGCTGGCGTTTTGACAACCTTCGCCTTGTCAAGCTCGCCGGCGATGGCGAACTCCTCCTCCAAATCCGCAACAGCGACTTCAGTTTTCTACGCGGCGAAGAATTCCAACCAGCCCCCTACCTGCCCCCGATCCCGCAACCCGTCGAGACCCCGGCCTTCATCGCGGAAGCTTGGATCGACGCAACCGGTTACGAGGTCACCATCACGGTCAACGGACAACCCACCGGCACCTTCAAGAACATCAAGACGACCGAACTCGTCATGGGCGGGGTGCGCCGCGGTGGCAACAGCATTCGCATCCAATCCAAGCTGCTGCCCGACGCCGGCGCCGCCGCGCCGAAGGTGGAAGTCGCGATCTACGCCGCCGAGAATCCCGATGGCCAAGCCCAGCGGGTTTATCACTTCCGGCCCGGGGACGCGGTGCCTCCGGTGATGGATGGGACGTTCAACGGCGGGAATTGAAGGGGGAAATCAATCCGGCATCAGCACCACGCGGAACCCAACGTCATACCGATCCTCCGAGGCGGGGGCTGCGCCCATGCGGTTGCCGACGGAAAGGTCGACTTCGCTGGAGCGGTTCCAGGCACCACCGCGCAACACCTTGCGGTCGGTGCCGACCCATTCACGCTTGGGGAAGGCCCCCTCGCGCTCGACGCGGTTGAGAACGGTCTGCGAATACCAGTCGTTGACCCATTCCCAAACGTTGCCACGAACATCGTAGAGGCCGAACTCATTCGGAGCGAGCGAGGCCACCGGCGCGGTCGATTTCTGCCGGTCAAAGAGGCTTGAGATTGCGCCATCCAGCTTCTGCTTGCCCACGAGCTGGCTCCACTCCTCATCGGTGGGCAGTCGATAGCGGTATCCGGGCGGCACCGTGCCGAGCGCTTTTTCATTGGCGGTGAGGGATTCACAGAACTTGACCGCCTCGAACCAGGTGACGCTGTCGACGGGGTGGTTCGGAGCTTTGAAATAGCTCGGGTTGGTCCCGCCAAGCTGCTCATACTCGGCTTGGGTCACTTCGGTCGCGCCGGCCCAACCACGGAGGTGTGGGATCCAGACCATCTCACGGCCGAGGCTGTTCTTGAAGTTCTTGCTCACGACGGGAGTCGGGTCGTGGATCAGAGTGGCGTCGAAATTGAGAGCTCCACCTGGCTCGACTCGTCCGGAGACGGTCGCGGCACGGTGTTGGTCGAGGCTGAGATCAAAAGTGTATTGACCGGGCGGCACGACCGCGAGGGTCAGAGGGGTGCGACCCAGGGGTTTGCCATTCGAGACGACGGCCGCGCCGGGAGGTTCGCTCTCAAGACGAACCGATCCATAAGGGAACCGAAAGCGCACTGCGTTGGTGCCACTGTCCGAACCCACTTGGGCGACGGCGCCGACTTCACCCAGCTTGGGGTGTTTTGCGGTCAATTGGAACTCGCCCTCGGGGAACTCCCACTGGAAAGGGGTGACCTGTTGACCGCGGCCGAGGCGGCGATCGCCAAGGTAGACTTCGGCACCGACCGGGTCGCTGTCGAGCGTGACAAGGGCGCGCTGCCATTCGAATTCAAGGTCCTGGGTCGAACCGGCCCCGACCTCGACGGTGCGGCGGATCGGTTCCCAATCGCCGTAGCGTAGTTCAACTTGATGCCTACCGGCCGGGAGATCGGCGAGGCTCAAGGGAGTAACCCCTGCCTTGCGGGCCTTGGCTTTTTCCGCCAGGGCGTCGGTAATCCAAACTTCGGCACCAGCGGGGTCGCTGGTGATGTTGAGCCCCCCGCTGGCAAAAACGGCAGAGACGGAGGTATTGCGGTTCTGCTCGACCACGACCTTCTGCGAGCGCTCGGGGAATCCGACGACGGACATGTAGACCTGATACTCACCGGGATCGAGCCGCTCGATTTTCGCAGGGGTCTTGCCAACTTCGACCAGTTCGACGGGTTCACTCTCCTTGGTGCGGACGACTTTGAACTCGGCCCCGCGAGGTTCACTGACGAGTTCAATCTGACCAGAACTCTTGGCGAGCTTTACACCGGTGACGAGGACCGGAGTCTCGTCGGCAACGGTCAGGGTCCGCACCACCGGATCGTGACCCTCGAGATGGATGCTCAATTCGTGATCACCGAAAGGCACGCCCGTAAAGATGGCAGGACTGGACTGCTCTTCATAGTTGCCGAGTTTGACGAGGGCACCCGCCGGAGCGGCCTCGACCCGCACGGTGCCGCGGGCCTCCTCGAGACGCCGATCGATCAAAAGCAGGGAGGCGAGGGCATCAGGGTTGTCGGGATCGATCTCGCGGACTTCCTCGAAGCGCTTCCGGGCGATGTCCCAGCGGCCGTCGGAGATGGCTTGGCGGGCTGCGGCAATCTTTTCGGTGACGGCGGTCGTGGCCTCCCCCGGTGCGGTCGCGATGGGAACGATCCCCGCCTCGACCACCGGAATCTCGGCCGATGTCTCCTCCACCGCGACCTGGGGAGCCGGGGAAGCCCCGGCTTGCGAGGTTCCGGCGCGCCACCCTACCCAAACACCGACGGAAAAGGTGCAGATCACCACGAGGAACCAGTCCCAGAACTGAAATCGCGCGCGCCGCGGGGATCTCTGCTCCGGCGGCGGCAAGGTAATCCGGGTGGTCTCGGGGTGCATCGGGATCCGACTGAGATTACGAGAGGGGCGGGCGTGAAGGCAACGAAAGATTCGGGCTTGAGGCAGGGCGCCCGCTTGGGACCAGGCTCCTACTGAATACATTATCCCGGAGCGTCCGATTGTGACGCCTTTTTTCCAAAAACAAAAAAGGCGGAGGAAAACCCCCGCCTTTTTGTTTGGATTCGTTGGTATTCAGAGAAGGAATCAATCCTTCTTCGAATCGCTCGGACGCCACTCTTCGGTAGCAAGGTTGAAGGCCTGTTCCAGACCGACGAGGTCGGAGCTGGGGCGCAGCGCGTCGAACGCGGCAGTTTCCTTCTTGAGCTGCTCTTCGCTGTACTCGGCGGCCTTGATCGACAGACCGATGCGGCGCTCGACCTTGTCGACCTTGATGACGCGGGCCTCGACTTCGTCGCCGACCTTGATGACATCCTTGACCTTGGCGACGTGGTCCTCGCTGAGCTGCGAGATGTGGACGAGACCGTCGATGTCGTCTTCGAGCTGGATGAAGGCGCCGAAGCTGGCGATCTTCGCGACCGTGCCCTTGACGAGGTCGCCGACCTTGAAGCGGCTGTCGATGATGCTCCAAGGATCGCTTTCGAGCTGCTTGACGCCCAGGCTGATGCGCTGGTTGGTCTTGTCGATCTCGAGCACGCAGGCTTCAACGACATCGCCCTTCTTCACCACCTCGCTCGGGTGGTTGATCTTGCGGGTCCAGCTGAGGTCGGACACGTGGATCATGCCGTCAATGCCATCCTCAAGCTCCACGAAGGCGCCATAGGGGGTGAGGTTGCGGATTTCGCCCTTGATGGTGGAGCCGATCGGGTAACGACCTTCGACTTCGTCCCAGGGATTGGTCTCGAGCTGGCGCACGCCGAGGGAGATCTTCTGCTCTTCCTTGCTGATCGCGAGGACGACGGCTTTGACCTCCTGATCGAGGGAAAGCACGTCGCTGGGACGCGTGATGCGCTTGGTCCAGGAAAGTTCGGAGACGTGGATGAGGCCTTCGACACCCTTCTCCAGTTCGACGAAAGCGCCGTAGGGGACGAGTTTGGTAACCTTGCCGCCGACTTCCATGCCGATGGGGAACTTGGCTTCGATCGCCTCCCAGGGGTTGTCCTGGAGCTGCTTGGAACCAAGGGAGACACGCTCCTTCTCCTTGTCGACATCGAGGATGATGACCTCGACCTTCTGGCCGATCGCGAGCATCTCGCTGGGGTGGTTGATGCGGCCCCAGCTCATGTCGGTGATGTGGAGCAGGCCGTCCATGCCCTGCAGGTCCACGAACGCACCGAAGTCGGTGATGTTCTTGACGATGCCCTCGACGCGGTCGCCGATCTTGACGGAATCGAGGAACTCGGCCCGCTGCTCGGCGCGCTCGGCCTCGATGACCTCGCGGCGGCTGAGGACGATGTTCTTCCGGATGTCGTTGACCTTGACGATCTTGAACTCGTAGACGTTCCCCACGTATTCGTTGAGATCTTTCGGGGGGATGATGTCGATCTGGGAGCCGGGGAGGAAGGCCTCCACACCGACGTTGACCATGAGGCCGCCCTTGACGACCGACTTGACCTTGCCTTTGACGAGGCCGCCGTCTTCGTAAACCTTGACGATCTTGTCCCAGTTCTGCTTGTGGGCCGCCTTCTCCTTGGAAAGCACGACCATGCCCTCTTCGTTCTCGAGCTTCTCGAGGAGGACTTCGATCTCGTCGCCGACGGCGAACTCTTCATCTTCAAATTCCGAGACCGGGATGATGCCTTCGGACTTCGCACCGATGTCCACCACCACGACCTGCGGGCGGATTTCGATGATGGTGCCACGCACGATGGAGTTCTCGCGGTGGGAGTGGAATTTCTGGTCGATCAGGGCCATGAGGTCCTGAGCTTCCTGGGTGAGGGTGGCTGACATGTGGTTTTTGGGTTTGGGTTGGTTGTTCGGTTGGGTTTGGCCTGCCGACATTGCTCCGAATGTTTGATCCCGCCTCCCTCGGAGCGCCTGCGGAGGCGGGGTCGGGAATCTACGGGGTCGGCCGCGATTCACAAGCGGTTTTGCACCCCGGCCGTGCTCCCGGCCCCCGGTCCCGAATCGAGACTTAGGAAGCCCTCCCGGCGAAAAGTCGCGCACCCGAGGCAAAAAAATCGAAGCTCGGCAAGTGATTCATTTCGAAGCGTCGGGCCGACCCACCCGGGATCCAGTTGCGGTCGGCTGCAATTTAGGACTTGTAATATATAATTTTCATAATATCCATATTGCCGAATTTTCATGCAGTCTTTGCATAGCCGCAGCGGTGCGACAGCCTTGTCCCGGATCCCCGGGAAGGTCCTGGCCGCCTTTTCCCGCGAGGGATTCTGCCCCATCCTTTCGATTGTCAGGTGTCGGCTACGTCCGTCCGCTTGTTATGTGTCTTTCCTCGACTCGGGCGGCACCTGGCACCCGATTGGCGATTTGCCCGAAAGCCCGCCTGATCGGGAACTCCTGATCTCGGTGCTGCGGGGGGGCCTGCCCCATTCCGAGAATCGCCGACTCCTCCTTCCTCTTTCACCCGATGGCACCACACCGGGAGTGCTGGTCGTGGATGGCATCGACTGCCCCCATGAGGGCGGCGAAGATCGAGAGTTGCTCCATCTCGCGATCGAATGCCTCGTCGATTGCCTGCGCGACAAACTCTACCGCTACGAGGTCTCGCATCACCAGCAGACCGGAACCGATCCGGCGATCGAGCATTACCGGACGTTCTACGAAAATGCCATTGAGGGGTTCTACCAGACCACGTTGCTCGGCAACTACCTCCGCGCCAATCTCTCGCTGGCAAAGATGTACGGCTACAACAGCGTCGACGAGCTGATCGACCGGTCGAATTTCACCGCCCGGAATCTCTATGTCGACGAAGGGCGGCGCGATGCCTTCGTGCAGGCGGTGTCCGAGACCGACGTGCTCACCGGATTCGAGTCCCGGGTCTACCGGCGCGATGGCAGCATCATCTGGATCTCCGAGTCCGCCCGGGTCATCCGAGACGAGGCTGGCGGCATTCTCTTTTTTGAAGGGACCGTCACTGACATCACCAAACAAAAGGAGGCCGAGCTCGCCCTGCTCGCCTCGCGCCAGGAGCTGGAGAACCGCGTCACCGCCCGAACCCGCCAACTCCGGGAAGAGATGGCGCGCTTCGACCGCCTCATCGGCAACGTCCCGGGCATGGTTTACCAATTCGAGCTATCCGAGGAGGGTCGCACCCGGCTCACTTACGTCAGCGAGGGGGTCCGCGACCTCTACGGGATGACTCCGATCGAGGCGCTCGCGAACCGGCGCTCGCTCTCGGACCTGATCCATCCGGACGATGTCCCGTCCTACCGGGCGTCGATCAAACAGGCCATGGCCGACCTCACTCCCTGGACCTGGCTCGGCCGGGTGCAAGCAGCCGACGGCGGATCGAAATGGATCCATGGAAAGTCCCGGCCAGCCCGCGATGAATCGGGAGAGGTGATCCGCAGCGAGAGCGGTGCCATCGTCTGGGATGGCATCGTCGTCGACGTCACTGAGTTGCAGGAGATGAAGCTCGAGTTGCAGCGCTCCCTCCAGCAGAGCTCAACGATTCTCGACATCTCACCCGACGGCATCCTCACCATCGACGAGCGCGGCTGGATCCTCGGCATCAATCCCGCCGCCGAGAACATGCTCGGCTCGTTCGGCGAAAAAGTACTCGGACGTCACCTCGGGGAGATCTTCACCGATCCTCACGGCGCTTACATCGGACAGGAGGGCGGCAACCCTTTTGAAAACATCGCCAGCAGTCCCCTGGTCGGCCGGCGCAGCGAGCTCACCGGTCGGCGCGCCGACGGCAGCCCCTTCCCAGTCGAGATGACGCTTTCGCCGATCGACACCGGCACGAAGCTCGTCTACACCGTGAACGTCCGCGACATCAGCTCGCGCAAACGCTTCGAAAAGCGCCTCCGCGACTCCCGCGACCAGGCCCAGCGCGCCAGCCTCGCGAAGAGCGAATTCCTCTCGCGCATGAGCCACGAGTTGCGCACCCCGCTCAACGCCATCCTCGGCTTCAGCCAACTCCTCGTCCGGGCGGAATCCGATCCGGTGCAGGCGGAGAAAATGCTCTTCATCCAAAGGGCCGGCAAACACCTGCTCGACCTGATCAACGAAGTCCTCGATCTCGCCCGCATCGAGGCCGGCAAGCTTTGCTGCTCGATCGAGGAAGTCTCGATGCGATCGATCATCGAGGAAATCGGAGCTTACGCGCGGCCGCTGGCCTTCGAAAACCGCATCCAACTCGATCTCGGATCCGAGGTGCCCGCCGATTTCATCGTCTTCGCGGACCGGCAGCGCCTGAAGCAGATCTTCCTCAACCTTGTCGCCAACGCGATCAAGTACAACTGTCCCGACGGCTTGGTGAAAGTCCGCTGCGAAGCGATCGGCGAAAACGAACTGGAGATTTCTGTCGAGGACACCGGCCCCGGCATGACTCCGCAGCAGTTGGGGGATCTGTTCACACCTTTCGAGCGTCTCGGGGCTGACGACGCGAAGTCGGTCGGCACCGGCATCGGCCTCGCCCTTTCCCAAAGCCTCGCCGAACTCATGGGCACGCGGATCGAAGTCACCACGGAACTTGGCAAAGGCAGCCGCTTTTCCCTGCGACTGCCCCGCACCGGCTCACCGGCCTCCGCTCCCGGTGAGAGTGTCGAATTCCCGCTGGCGCGACTCGGCCAACCCGAACCAGCGGCCCCGCGCAAGTGTCTCCTCTACATCGAGGACAATCCTCTGAACCTCCGGCTCTTCCGCGAGGTCGTGAAGGAAAGCCCGCATTGGGCACTCCATGTCGCCGAGACCGGCCAGCAGGGCATCGACCGGGCGCTCGAGCTCCGGCCCGAGATGATCTTCCTCGACGTGCACCTGCCCGACTTCAACGGCGACAAGGTTCTCGTGCGCCTGCGGCAGGAGCCCTCGCTCGACGGCACCATCATCGCCATGCTCACCGCCGATGCCATGGGCGACGGGCCCACCTACTTCACCCAGCTCGGGGCCGACCACTTCCTCACCAAACCGATCGACATCCCCGCCATCCTCAACCTGCTCGAAGAGGTCGCGACCCGCGAGGTCGGATTGCCCGGCTGATCCCGCGCTTTCCTTGTGCTGGCAAGAAGATCGGATGCCGCTAAGGTGTGTCCGATGCCCTCGCGCTCCCGCTTGCTTTCATCCGACCTCGGCCATCTCCTCCACCGGACGATGCTGGCCGTGCCGGTCGCCTTGCTCGCGGGCTCGGCCAGCGCTCTTTTTCTCTGGTCCCTCGACCGCGTCACCGGGCTGCAATGGCATCACCCCTGGCTCCTCTGGCTCCTGCCGCTTGGCGGCGTGGCTGTCGGATTCCTCTATCACTACCTTGGGAAAGGATCCGAGCAGGGCAACAACCTGCTCATTGACGAGATCCATCAGCCCGGCGGCGGCGTGCCAGCGCGCATGGCACCCTTGGTCCTGATCGGCACCCTGGTGACCCATCTCTTCGGCGGCTCCGCGGGCCGCGAGGGCACTGCCGTCCAGATGGGCGGCAGCCTCGCCGACCTGCTGGCCCGATGCTTCCGCGTCGCCGCGGAAAACCGCCGCATCATGCTGATGGGCGGAGTCGCTGCCGGATTCGGAGCGGTCTTCGGCACCCCCTTGACTGGAGCGATCTTCGCCATGGAGGTCCTCGTGATCGGCAGGATCCAATATGACGCCCTCATCCCCGTGCTGGTCGCGGCCATCGTCGGCGACGCGACTTGCTCCGCCTGGGGCGTGCACCACACCGTCTATCATCTCGACGTGCCCCACGGTGATGCCACGCGTGCGATTTTCGACGCTGCGCTGCTCGCCAAGGCCGCCCTGGCCGGCGTCGCTTTCGGACTGGCGGGCCTGTTGTTCTCCGAGCTGACCCACCGCCTCCAGGGTGGCTTTGCCAGGCTTGTTCCCTACGCCCCCTTTCGGCCCGCCTTGGGCGCGGTGATCGTGATCGCCATGGTCTTCGCCCTCGGCACGCGCGACTACCTCGGGCTCGGCGTCGAGGCTCCGCCCGGAGGCCGGGTTTCCATCGTCGACTCTTTCCACGAGGGCGGCGCCACCCCCATGAGCTGGCTTTGGAAAACCCTCTTCACTGCGGTGACCGTGGCCAGCGGTTTCAAGGGCGGAGAAGTCACCCCGCTTTTTTTCATCGGAACAACGCTCGGGCACGTGATCGGTGCGCTACTGCACGAACCCATCGCGCTCTTCGCCGCGCTTGGGTTCATTGCCGTCTTTGCCGGAGCGACCAACACACCCCTCGCCTGTACCGTCATGGGTATCGAACTCTTCGGCGCCCACTACGCCGTCTATTTCGCCGTCGCCTGCTTCGTGGCCTACTTCTGCAGCGGTCACACCGGCATCTACCTTTCCCAGCGCATCGGGGTCCCGAAACGGGATCTTGCATTTCCGCCTGTCGCCACCTTGCGGGAGGCCCGCCAACGGAACAGGACCAAGACGAAGACTTCACCCTCCGACACCGACTCCTGACATGCCGCTCGACACCACTCCGGCCCCCAGTCTGAAGGATTGGTTTGACGAAGCCCGCTACCGCACGCTCTCTTCGCAACTCGCCGCGCTCCATCCTCGCTTCGACCGGAACAAGTTCCTCCGGCACACCCTTGAGGGACTGACGGAACGATCCCTGATGCAACGACTTCGGTGCACCTCCGAGGCGACCCACGCATCGCTGCCACTCTCCTACCGCGAATCGATCGGGGTTCTTCGGGAACTCGCCCCGCAGATCGATCACGCCTTTGTCACCCTCTTCCTGCCGGACTATGTGGGCCTCTACGGACAGGACGATTTCGATGCTTCAATGGAGGCTCTCAAGTTCTTCACGCCCTTCGGCACGGCCGAGTTCGCGATCCGCGAATTCCTGAAGCGCGATCTCCACCGCACCCTCCGCGTCATGCACGGCTGGTCGCTCGATGCGAACGAACACGTCCGTCGTCTCGCCAGCGAAGGCTGCCGACCGCGGCTACCCTGGTCCTTTCGACTCACCGAACTGGTCTCCGACCCGACACCCGCCCTGCCCATCCTCGACAATCTCAAGGCCGATCCCAGCCTCTACGTACGCAAGTCCGTGGCCAACCACCTCAACGACATCGCCAAGGATCATCCTGACAAAACGCTTAACGTGCTCGCCATGTGGGACCGCGCCCATCCCCACACCGCGTGGATCGCGAAACGAGCCTTGCGGACCCTGATCAAAGAGGGTCATGCCGGAGCCTTGACCCTCTTGGGTGCGGGCGAGGCGGCGAAGGTGAGGGTCGATTCCTTCTCAGTCGTGCCGCGGAGAGTGAAACTGGGAGGAACCGTGGCTTTCTCCCTGCAGCTCTCGTCGACTTCGCGGAAGTCCCAGCACCTCCTCGTCGACTACGTCATCCATTATGTGAAGCAATCGGGCGCGACGTCAGAGAAGGTCTTCAAGTGGAAGGAGCTCGATCTTGCTGCCGGCGAGACCGTGACCTTGGAAAAACGCCAGACGATCCGCGATTTCACGACCCGGAAACATTACCCCGGCACTCATCGCATCGAGGTGCAGGTCAACGGAGCGCGGATCGCCGAGGGAGGGTTCGGGTTGGTCAAAGGATAAACAGGAAGGGCCGACATTCCTGTAAGCCCACCTGCCCGGTCTTTGTTCCTCCCGATTCCGACACAAAGCTTGCCGCACCTCACGCGACTTTGGGCGTGCGCCGGAGTTCAAAAACCTTCATCTTTCCCCCATGAAATCCCCCCTTGGTCTCTTTTCGATCCTGTTCGCGACCTTCCTTGCCTCTCTTCCCGTTGCGGCGGAAGAGGGTTTCACCGAACTCTTCAACGGCAAGGACCTCACCGGCTGGGATGGCAATCCCGAACTCTGGTCGGTCGAGGATGGAGCCATCACCGGCAAAACGAAGGGCCCTGATCACCTTTCCTACAATCAGTTCCTGATCTGGCGAGGCGGTGTCCTCAAGAACTTCGAACTGCACGTCAAGATCAAGGTGACCGGCGACAACAACAGCGGCGTCCAATACCGCTCGAAGGAACTGCCCGAGAACGGCAAATGGTCCATCGGTGGATACCAGTGCGATGTCCACCCTGCCGCGCCGAACAACGCCATGGTCTATCACGAGCGTGGCCGCGGCATCGTCGCGCAGAACGGGCAGACCGTCGTGGTCGATCCGCAAGCGAAGAAATGGCTCACCGTCGACCGTGACCCGGTCTCCGTGAACATCGCGGAGTGGAACGAATACACCATCATCGCCAAAGGCAATCACCTCATCCACCAGATCAACGGGAAGCTCGCCACCGAGCTCCACGATTTCGACGAGGCGGGTCGCGCTCTCGAAGGTTTGCTTGCCTTCCAGGTCCACCGCGGTCCGGCCATGACCGTGCAGATCAAGGACGTGCGGCTCAAGGTCCTCCCCGATGGTGGGGTCACCCCTTTCTCGAAAGCGGACGTGCCGAACGACGCTCAGGAGATCATGCCGCCGGCTCCCAAGGGCGCGCCAAAGGAGAAAGGCAAGGCCAAGGAGACTCCGAAAGCCGCCAAGGCGAAGGGAAAGGACAAGGGCAAATCCCCGAGCCCACCGCGTCAGGCCGAAGTGGGACCGGCCATCGGTGAAAACGTGGCCACTCCGGTGGATCGCATCAAGGTTCCGGAGGGTTTCCAGGTCGAGCTGCTTTATTCCGTGCCCGGTGCGGAGTTGGGCTCGTGGGTCGCCTTGTGCACCGATGACAAAGGCCGCATCTATGCGAGCGACCAATATGGCGGGCTCTACCGTTTCCCTGCTCCCGCCTCCGGCCAAACGCTCGACCCGAAGGCGGTCGAAAAGGTCCCCGCCGAGATCCGTGCGGTGAACGGCATGCACTTTTCCGATGGCGCCCTCTACGTCGGCGTGAACGACTACGAGCAGAAGATCTCGAGCGGCTTTTACAAGCTGACCGACAGCGACGGCGACGACCAACTCGACAAGGTCGAGACGCTCCGCGCGATGGATTCCAAAGGTGATCACGGTGTCCACGCCGTTGTGCCCGTGCCCGGCAGCGACGACTTCTACCTGATCTGCGGTAACAACACGATCCCCGTCGAAGCCGATCCCGCCTCGCCCGTGCCGGCGATCTGGGGCGAAGATCATCTCCTTCCCCGCATGCCCGATGGTCGCGGTCACAACCGCCACGTCCTCGCGCCGGGCGGCATCATCTACCGCGTCTCGCGCGACGGGAAAAACTTCTCCCGCATCGCTTCCGGCTTCCGCAACATCTACGACGCCTCGGTCAATCATGCGGGCGAGCTCTTCACCTACGACGCGGACATGGAGTACGACTTCAACACGCCGTGGTATCGTCCGACCCGCGTGAACCACGTCGTCAGCGGCGGTGAATTCGGCTGGCGCAACGGCGCCGGCAAGTATCCCGAATTCTACCCCGACAATCTGCCCGCCACCGTCAACATCGGCCCCGGTTCGCCCACTGGAACCACCTTCGGCTACGGCGCGAAGTTCCCCGCCAAATACCAGAATGCGCTCTACATTCTCGACTGGAGCTGGGGCAAGATCTACGCCGTGCATCTCGAGGCGAAAGGCGCGAGCTACGCCGGCGCGAAAGAAGACTTCATCTCCGGCGCGCCGCTTCCCGTGACCGATGTCCTCATTCACCCGCAGGATGGCGCCATGTACTTTGCGATCGGCGGACGACGCGTCCAGTCCGGTCTCTATCGTGTCACCTACACCGGCAGCGAGTCCACCGCCACCGTCGAGCCTGACAAAACCCTCACCGATGCCGCGAAACTGCGCCATCAGCTCGAGACCTATCACGGCAAACCCGATCCGAAGGCGATCGACGCCGCTTGGCCGCATCTTTCCCACGCCGACCGTCACCTCCGCTGGGCCGCCCGCGCCGCGATCGAGCACCAGCCCATCGACACGTGGAAAGACAAAGCGCTTTCCGAAACCGATCCGGCGAAGCAGGTCGAGGCTCTCCTCGCGCTCGCCCGCGTCGGCGGCATCGACCCCTATCATCGAGTCCCCGCGAAACCACTCGGAGCTCCCGCGGGTGAGCCGGAGATCAAGATGCTCCCGATTCCCGAGGGCGCCAAACCCACGCCGCCGGTGGATACCGCCCTGCGCGACGCGATCCTGAAAGCCCTTATTGCGATCGATTTCAACTCGCTCTCGCCGGAGTCTCAACTCACCCTCGTGCGCACCGTGCAGATCACATTGAACCGCTTCGATGGTGCCGGAGACCTCGGTGACAAGCTCATCGCCGATCTCGATCCCGCCTTCCCCGCGAAATCGTTCCCTCTGAATTGGCTCCTTTGCGAAACCCTCGCCTACCTTCAGTCGCCTAACATTGCCACCAAGGGCATCGCCCTGCTGAACGAGGCCGTTTCCCAGGAAGAACAACTCGAATATGCCCGCAGCCTCCGCTTCGTTAAGACCGGGTGGACCAAGGAACTGCGCACCGCCTACCTCGCGTGGTTCCTCAAGGCCGCGAACTACCGGGGTGGGGCGAGCTTCGACAAATTCATCGAGTTCATCCGCAACGACGCTCTCGCCACCTTCACCGAGGCGGAGAAAACGGGACTGTCCGAGCTGATCTCGAAAAAGCCCGAGAGGAAGTCGGCGATCGAGAATGTCGGCGCGATCTTCGCCGGCCGCACCCCGACGATGTGGACGCTCGAGGAACTCAGCAAGGCCGCCGAGACCGGCATGACCGGGCGCGACTTTGAGACTGGCCGCAAAATGTTCGCGGCCGCGGCCTGCTATGCCTGTCATCGCTTCCGCGACGGCGGAGGGATGAACGGCCCCGACCTCACCGGCGCGGGCGGACGGTATTCGCCGCACGATTTGCTCGATCAGATCATCAACCCGAGCAAGGAGATCAACGAGCAGTTTGCCCCCATCATCGTCACCAAGAAGGACGGCAGCGTCGTCAGCGGTGTTGTCGTGAACCTGAGCGGCGACGGCGTCACCCTGAACACAGATCTGACCGACCCGAACCAGCGGGAGAACATCGACCGCAAGGAGGTGACGAGCATCGAGGTTTCGAAGGTGTCTCCGATGCCGCCGATGCTGCTGAGCATGTTGAAGAAAGAAGAGGTGCTCGACCTGCTAGCCTACGTGCTTAGTGGTGGCGATGCGACGAACGACATGTTCCGCAAATAGCTCTCATTCTTGCACATCGCCCGGGAACCCGGGCAAAATGCGCGCCCTCGTCGCGGTCAATCGAGGCGGAGTGCTGCCGATTTGCAGGCGGGACAAGGCCTGGGGCGCATAGGTTCCAACTGGCACGTTTCGAGCGAAGGCCGAAGCTGCCATGAGAAGAATCCTCCAGGTCCTGCTTGTCACCTTCGTCGCCCTCCTTTTCGCCGTCCTCTTCGCTTCCTTGCGCGACAGCACGAATTCCGTCGATCCGTCGGCCGGAGAAAACGCCAACGCGGTATCCCTTCGCTGAGCCCGGAATGGTGCGGTCGCAATTCCTGGCCTCCCGTTGACCGCGCCCTCCTCCTTGCTCGACGACCGATCCGCCGCCCTTCCGACCTCAACGTTGGGAGGGCGGCGGTGACCTCGGGACTGAGACCGGAACCACCCCATGCAGCGATTCCGACGAACTCTCGCGCTCCTGCTCGCCACGGCGACCCCTCTCTTTTCCCAAGGCCCCGTCTACGGGCCCATCCTGCAATGGCATCGCGATCCTGCCTCCAACGCAACCTTCGCCTGGGTTGAAAAACTCGTCCCCGACCTCGCCGCTCCGCCCATGTGGCGCGAAGGCCGGGCCGGCTTCGGGTTGGGTGACGAAGGCGACGGCACCGGCATCCGTGAAGACGCCGCCGGACATACCCGGATCTACCTCGCCCGCGAATTTGAAGTTCCGGCCGGGCGGGCTGATCAGGCTTTGCGGCTGGTCATCGATTACGACGACGCGTTTGTGGCCTACCTGAACGGAGTCGAAATCGCCCGCTCTTCCAACCTCAGGGGCGAGCATCACTATGGCGATGTCAGGGACTCCCACGATGCCGGAGAAGCCGAGGAGTTCACGATCCGCAACCCGCGTCAGCTCCTGAAAGCGGGTCGCAACTTGATTGCGATCGAAGGCCACAATTCCGGTCGCAGCAGCCGCGATTTCACCCTCGATCCGGCGCTCTGGCTAGGGAGCGCGGAGCTGATCCCCGAGAGCGCGATGTGGACCTACCTCGTCGGAGCCGACCCACCCGGGAGATGGTATCTGACGATGCCCGCGGTCGTTCCTGAACCCGTCGCCAAGGCCGTACCCGATGCCTTGATCCGCGAGAAGTCCCCTTGGGAGTTCAGGGTTCGGCTCCGCCATTCCGGCCGCGGCTTCTCGCCCGTCAAGGTGGACGACTCCAAATTCGGGGAAACCGAGAACGCCGTCTTCCACGCGAAGGCCGACGGTCTCTTCCCCGATACCGCCTACGAGTATGTCCTGACTTTGCAAGGCAAGGTGCATTCCAAAGGATGGTTCCGCACCGCACCTGCCCGGCAGACGCGGCCGATCGAGTTCGTGGTCGGTGGAGACATGGGCACCGTAGCAGCGATCCCCCTCTGTCGGCTCGCTGGAAAAGTCGCCCCGATGTTCGTCCTCGTCGGCGGCGATCTCGCCTACGCGAACGGTCGCGATGAGCAGCGCTGGTTCGACTGGCTCGAGAACTGGACCGACGAAGTCATCACCCCTGATGGCCGCCAGCTCCCCCTCATCGCCGGAATCGGCAACCATGAGATGAAAAGTCTCCGCATCCGCAAGAAAGACGCACCCTTCTATTACTCCCTCTTCGATCTACCCGAAGAGAGATCGAACTTCACCGTCGACTTTGGCGACTACCTCTCGATCGTCCTGCTCGATTCGAACCATTCCCAGAGGGTCCGGTCACAGACCCTCTGGTTGAACCTGCAACTCACTGCCCGACGCGAGTTGCCGCATCTCTTTGCCATCTACCACCGCCCCGCCTGGGGCACCGGCATCCGTTGGAACTCCCGCGACATCCAGCGCGAGTGGTGCCCGCTCTTTGAGAAACACGGAGTCGATTGCGTCTTTGAAAACGATCACCACGTCTACAAACGCTCCCACAAGATCACCGGAGGCATCCCCGACGCGGAGGGCGGCATCCTCTACATCGGCGACGGCGCCTGGGGCGCACGGCTGCGCGAGATCACCCCGGAGATGATCGCCCGCGTCGGCGCCGACCGCTACCTTGCCGAGTGGCGCACCGTCCATCACTTCGTCAAGGTCACCGCCTATCCCGATGGCACCAAACGCTACCAGCCGATGGATTCCGAGGGCGAAGTCTTCGATGAATTCTTTGATCCCCGGCCCGCGCGACCCACCCCTCCCTTATCCTCGCCGCGGACGCGTCCATGAAAAGAACTCCCCTCGTGTTCATCCTCTCGATCCTGCTGCACGTCGCTATCAGTCCGGCCTCGGCCGTGCCACCTGAAGTCGAGGATGCCTTCAAGACGCGTTATCCAGACGCGGGGAAAGCCGAGTGGGAGGTGGACAGCAACGGCTATTGGGAAGCTGGCTTCGAAATCGGCGGAACCAAACACCGGGCCGATTTCAACGAAATGGCCGAATGGGTCGAGACCGAGGTATCGGTGAAATTCGATGAGCTCCCCGACCCGGTGCAGCGGGCCATCCGCGAGGAGTTCGGCGACGACGAGATCACCGAGATCGAAAAGGTCGACAGTGCCCAACGCGGGAGCTTCTTCGACGTGGAATTCAAACGCAGCGGCAAGAATCACGACGTCGAATACCTCGAGAGCGGCGAGAAAGCCCCGCCTCCCCCCGTCACCCTGGAGAACGCCACCTCCATGCTCTTCGAGCCGCTCACCGATCTCAACTCGGGGGCGATGCGTCCCGATGAAATCGGCCGGATCGAGCTGCTGATGGAGTTCGGCTTCAACCTGCTCACCATCATCATCTACTCCTACGTCATCTACTACTGGAGGCATCACGACCACAAGATGCTCTTCCTGCTGCTTGGGTTTAACCTCTTTCTCTTTCCCATCTTCCTGCTGAACTCCGTCCTCACCGCCGGGATCGGCTTCACCATCTTCGCCCTGCTCGCGCTCGTTCGACTGCGCAGCGACACCTTCGACAAGACCGAGGTGGCCTATCTGCTCGGGGCCGTCGCCCTGACCCTGATCAATGCCGTCCTGCCCGCGAGGGTCGAGTATCTTGCCTCGCTCATCGTCCTCGCGACGGCCTTTTTCGCCGATCATCCGAAGATCTGGCGCGACGCCTTCCAGACCACGGTGATGCGCCTGCCGCTCGAAGAGATGGGCCGCATGCTCGATCCGGAATTCCTCCGCAAACGCATCGAGGACGACTTCGGCGTCATCGTCAACGACGTCGAGATCCTGCGGGTCGAGAGAAAACGCGTCTTCCTCCGCGTCATGTACCGTCAACGTGTCGACGAGCAGGACTCCCGGGACCGTCCCTCAAAGAAACGCCGCAGGAAGGACTGAATTTCTCATCATGAAATCTCCCATCCTCTTTCTCTTCGTTGCGTCGACCATCAGCCTGCGGGCCCTCGAGCCCCTGCCTGAATCCGGCGAAGCCTTGATGGCCTATCTCGCATCGACCGTCTGCCGCGACGAACTCAGGGCCGAAATCGCGTGGCAGCGATCGAACGCCGAAGAGGATGAGCCACGAGAGATCCTCGACTACCTCGCATCCCTGCTGGCATCGGAGACAAGCCAAGCCGTGCGCATCCGCCATCGTGCTTCCATCCATCGGATTCTCACCTCAATGACCGACCAGCAAAAGGTCAGCAAGCTCCCACCCCCAAACCAAATGGTCCGCAACGTCGTTTGGGGATCGCTCTTCGGACATGGCATCCCGCTCGTCCCTGTCGACCGGCAGCAGGTGCCGGTGGCCGCGGCCGCCGCGGAGGAATCCGTGTTTCTACGCGATGCCTCGGGCGGGCGCTTCTTGAACGTTGAAGAACTTGCGGGACTCACTCCCATGGAAATCGCCTCACTCGACATCGGACCCGATCACCCTTTTTGGCTTTCGAGTCGTGAACTCGCCAACAACCGCGCCTCCCGACCTGAGAGGGTCAGGTCGTCGATCGAACAGGGTCTGGTCGCGCGACTCCACGACAAAGGCCGCCTGGCTCCCGGCTCGACATACTCCCTCGACCAAGCGCGGCGGGTGTTATTCCTCGACCAGATTGGAAGGTCCGCGACCTCGCCGAAGGTCGATGCCGAGGATGCCTATGGCGTCGAATGGAAACTGAAATGGGGCGATGAACCCGCCGTCGAGCCGGTTGCTTCCCGCCTCTACCTGCTCGCCGGAGGACGTGAGACCGATCTCGTCTTTGCCAACGGCCCCGGCCGTGGTGGAGTGACGCTGGTACTCGAGGATCCCTCGACGGTCGCGAAAGCGGAAACGTCGGATGATCAGCGCCACGCCGCAACCCTGGGGCAATTGTCGGATGCACTCGAGGATCTCTACGGCTTCGACCTCATGCCGTATGTTCACGACGCCGGGACGATCACCCGGGAGAATGTCGGCGACGTCCTCGCCTTGCTGCCCGGTGGCGGAAAGAAATCACGGGCCGGAGATCTGATCGGCCGCGAGTGGGTCACCTTTCGCGAGTCAGGGTCGGAATTGAAGCCGGATGATTCGGTCTACCGCATCGACGGTGCCGCGGTCGATGACCCCACCACCGCACATGACCGCGGCTACCGCGCCGCGTATCTGTTCGATCTCTGGATTCAGAACGGAGATGTGAAGCCGGACAACAACAAGGTTTTCTTTCAGCGTTCCCATGACGGTGACTCGATCAAAAGCCACAGCGAAGGGCACCACGACCTCGGACTGGCCTTTGGCGGCCTTTTCTCCTCGGGCACCGTGAACCGCTTCCGCGCCGGTGGCGACTTTGCGCGCGAGGGGGACCGGAAGTACCGTTTCCACGGGCCCCTGCTCTTCAAACCCAAGGTTTGGGGACGCGCGACCTGGTCGGATGGCAAATGGATGGCCCGGCACCTCGCCGCGATCCGTGTCGCCGACATCGAGGCGGCGGTGGCGGCATCGCTCTGGCCCGACTTCGTTCAAGCCGCGCTCGTCCACCGGCTCGTCGCAAGACGCAACGCGATTGCCACGCTCTTCGGCGAGGGTGAGGGGCTCGATGGCAGGGATGCGACCGCTCCGAGCATGAGTTTCGACCTCTCTTCATCCGACGGAGTCCGCGAATTGGAAAAACGCTACCAGCTTCCAGCGGGCTCCATCAATGAGGCCATTGCAGAGATCGGCCTGCCTTTCGGCGGGCGCGATGTCGTCCTTCGTGAGGCCACCATCACTTCCTGCAAGGAATCGCCGCTGGTTCGCGCCCTGACCCAACATCGTTATCCCTCGGGGCTGGCCGAGCGTTATCGCCGGCAGAGCGACAAAGGGCCGACCTGTGACTGATCAGGGTGCGTTCTTTTTCGCCTTTTTCCCCTTCGCCTTCGGAGCCTCCTCCTTCGGTGGCACCTGTCCGTCGTCCGGCTGGTCCCACATCCGCCAGGGATCGTCGTGTTTGCGCATTTCCTCGAGGAGGAGCGCTTTCATCTCGGCGAGCTTGCCGGCGTAGGCGGGATCTTCGGCGAGATCACGCTGGTTGGCGGTGGGTTTCACCCCGGTGAGGGCGAGGATTGCGGGATCGTGATGTTGCTCGAGCAGCTCGTCGGGATTCTCCGCGAGGTTGAAGAGCTGGGTCTCGCGCACCTTTCCATCGAGCACGTCATACTGGATCAGCTTCCAATGGCCTCGCCGGACGCTGCGCATTCCGGGCTTGGTGCCACCGTTGTAGACGCCGTAGAGCGTGTCGCGGATCGTTTTCTTTTCGCCGGTCAGCACGGGTTTGAAACTGATGCCCTCGTTCGACGCCGGTGCGGCGATCCCGGCGAGGTCACAGAGGGTCGCGAGGGTGTCGAGGAGGTAGAGGTTGCCATCGGCGCGCGTTCCAGCCTTGATCCCCGGTCCTTTCACAAGATAGGGCACACGCCAGGAATGCTCGTAGAGGTTCTGCTTGCCCATGAGCGCATGACGTCCGATCGCGATGCCATGGTCGGAGGTGTAGAAGATGTAGGTGTTCTCCAGCTCGCCCATCGCCTCGAGCCGGTCGAGGACACGGCCGATCTGGATATCGATGTTTTCGGCGCAGGCGTACTCGCGCCCGACCTCGTTGCGGATCGTGACGGCGTCGCGATTCTTCCAGACCCCGCTCACCGCGACCTCGTCGCGCAGATTGGGATGGCCGTGGTGGAAGGGATATTCCGGCAGCCAGTTGCGTGGCAGAGGCGGGGCCAGGGCATTCGCCGGAGGCAGGCTGTTCTCATCGGCGTGGTTGACCGCCCCATACTTCGCGAGCAGTTCCGGAGTGCCGTCTCGGGTGTCGTGGGGATGGGAGAAGCCGAAGTAGATGAAGAAGGGATCGGCGTCCTTCGTCTCCTCTCGTGATTTCAGGTAGTCGAGGACCTGTTCGGCATGCCAGGCGCTGCCCGACTCCGCGTCGCCGCCGCGCTTGGAGGCATCGTGCCGCACGGTGAACTCCTTGTTCGCGGCTTCGTAACTGTTGCCCTGCTTGCAGGTGCGCATCGTGTCGTAGCCGGCTCGATTGAAGACGGCGGGGATGGTTTGCTTCTCGAGGTTCGGCGGGCAATGGGTCTTCGCGAGCGGACCGATCGGCAAATGCCAGATCGTTCTCCCCGACATGATCATGTGGCGCGAGGGAGTGCAGACCGCTCCGACGAATCCGCCCATGTGGTAGGCCCGATCGATCACCATGCCTTCGGCGGCGAGTTTCTCGAGGTTCGGCGCGTTGAGCGGAGAGGATGGATCGTAGAACTTGAAATCGAAGGGCGCCTGGTCGTCGACGAGGATGAAGAGGAAATTGGGACGCTTGTCCTGGGCCTTTGAAAGGATCGGGACGAGCGCGAGGAGGAGTAAGGCAAGCCGGAGGTTCATGACCAGTGACCCTAGCGGAAGAGTCAGCGGATGAGAATCTCGAAACGCTGCCGACCCCATCACGTCAAAACGCCCGCCCCAGAAACTCCCACATCGCGGCCTGCACATCCCGGAACCCGCGGCCCTGGGGAACGAGGTACATCGGCGAGAAGATCATCGGACCGGACCGGAAGTCCGACGGCACGGGAATCATCTCGAGTCCCTGGGCCTTCGCCTCGTCCAGCGCCCGCGGCAGGTGCGAGGCGGAAGTGCAGATCCCGATCCGTTTCCATTCGGGGTGTTCTCCCGCCAGCTTCGCGACGGCGGCCAGTTCCTCGCTCGTGTTGCGGGGTTCGGAGACCTCGATGATGCGGCCGGCCGGGATGCCCATGGCTTGCCACAGGAGCGAGGTCTCGCGGGAAAGAAGCCGGTCGGCATTGTCCTCGGTGATGGAGCGGCCCGTGGTGATCAGCGTTCCGATGAGTCCTTCGGAAAAGAGCACCGCCGGCCGCGTGATGCGATCGCCGTGGTTTCCGAGGGCGGGACGTCCCCCGGGCGACATCGCGGTGCCGCCGCCGAGCACGACGAGAGCGTCGAGCGGTTCGGTCGGTTGTTCGAGTTCGAAAAAGGGCTTCTCAAGGATGCGGAGCAGCCAGACCCCGACGTAGGGGCTGCCGGCGATCGAGTAGAGAGCGAAAAACACGAGGATCGTGGTCCTCGTCGTCCGTGCCAGGTCGGGCCAGATTGCGGCGAGCAACAGGGCCATCCAAAGGACTCCGGCCGGCATGAGGAGATGCGCGACCACCTTTTTGGCGATCAACGCATCGCCGCTCACCGCGATGAGGAGGATCACGAAAAGCAGGGCTCCGAGAAAGGGTCGAAGGCGGCGCAGGGCGAATTTCATGGAGGAGGACGCGGATACGGTTCGGCCGCTCGGGAGTTTACACGAAAAAGGAAACTCGATAAAAGAATGCCATGATCCGGTCGTTCCTCCTCTGCGGCCTTGCCTTGGCTTCTGCATTGCCAACAATCCGCGCCGAAACCACCAACTGGCCGCGATACCGGGGTGCGGATTCCGATGGAATCGGAGAAGGGGCTTCCCTGCCTGAATCGTGGAGCGAGAGGGAGAATGTCGTCTGGCGGACGAAGCTTCCGGGTTGGGGCTGGTCATCACCCATCGTTTGGGGGGGACCGGATTTTCACCACTTCGGCCCTTGCGTCGAGCCGCTGGTCTTCACGAAGTTCGACGGTGATGGCCGGCCCTTTGCGCGCAATGGAATCCCACAGAACTGGCCGGCGGACCCGAAACCGGGGACGGAGGAGGCGGTCATTCTCCAGGCGAAATTGACGGTGAAGTGAAAGTCGGAAAAAAATCACCGCGAGTGAACTTTTTCCGGGAGATTCCCCACCTCATCCAGTGAAGCCCCATTCGTGGGCTGATCAAAAACCGATCCTGAACCCTCTTGCAAGCCATCGACACGCGCCCCGATCTCGAGCGACTCTTCCGCGACGCGGCGGACGACCTGACGCGCTATTTCGCGCGGAGGCACCGCGACGGGGCCGAGGCGCCGCAGGATCTCGTGCAGGAGACCTTTCTGGAAATGGCCCGGGGCCTCGAGCGGGGCGGCAAGCCGCGGTCCCTTCGAGCTTACCTTTTCGGAATCGCGCGGCACATCAGTCTGGCGGCGTGGAAACGAAGCGACCGCGAGCGGGAACATCGCTCCGCCGGTTCGCCCGAGGCGAGCGCGGCGGCGGCGCCGGATGCCCGGGTCGAGGCGGCCCGGGAAGTGATCGAATCGCTCCCGTCGCTCCAGCGTGAAATCCTCGAACTGCGTTTCACCCAGCAACTCTCCTACGCCGAGATCGCCGAGGCTCTCGGCATCCCCGTCGGCACGGTGCGATCCCGGCTCCACCACGCCGTCGCCATGGTTCGCGAGAGGATGGGGCATCTCGGCGATCGATAATCCGTTTTCAGAATCCAAATTTTATGACGACATCGCAATTCCAGGCCCTGATCATCGATGAATCGCTAGGCGAACTGTCCGAGGAGGCTTCTGCCCTGCTCGCAGCCTGGCTCGCGGCCTTTCCCGAGCACCAGGCGGAGGCGGATCGGATCCGTGATGCGGTCGGACTCACCACGCAGGCGGTGGCTTCGCGTCCGCTCGATCTCCGGCCCGAGGCAGTGGTGGAGTTTCCGAAACCGGCCTCCCGCCTCCCAGCTCTGCTTCGGCTCGCCGCTTCCGTCGTGCTGCTCTGCCTCGCGGCCGGGGCCGGGTTTTTCGCGGGAAAAGAATCGGGTGACGCGGATCCGGGCCGACCCGCGATGGCCGACGGGATGCGATCATCGGAACCTTCGCCATGGGCGCAATACCGCGTTGGAGAAAACGGCCGTCTCGCCGTCATCCTCCCGTCCGATCCGAATTCCTGACAAAACCACCGTGAAGACGTTCTTTCATTTCGGAGCCCTCGTCCTGCTTCTCGCCCTCGTCTCCTGCGAGCCGAAGGAGCGGGCCGAATGGTCGCCCGACGGGAGCCGTGCGGCCCTTCTTTCCGAGCAACGCCTCCATTTCACCGACCTGCAGGGCGGGCTTTCCGCACCGCTCGCAGATCAGGACGAGGGGCCGGGCCGTCTCCTCGTGGATGCGTTTGACTGGCTCCCGGACAGCTCGGGATTGGTGCTCCACCGTCTGCGCTTCGCCCCCAACTGGGAGGATCTCACCCCACTCCTGCCGAAAGCCGACGCGACACGGGTCGAAGCGCTTGCCGCGAGGGTTCCGGCACTGCTCGAGGCGGCGGTCGCAATTCACGGAGACGCGGACCGCGCGGATCAGCTCCTCGGAAAACTCGCGCCGGGCGAATCGCTTGCGTTGAGCAACGCCCTCCGGCTCGCCCTCGCGAAAAACGGAGACGCGGTTCGCTCTGCCCTCGCCGATGCATCACGGGCCCTCGCCTCGCTCGAGGGGGAGAAGGAATGGGATGGATTCCTCCTTCACGAAATTGCGGTGCTGCGTCCCGATTCCGGCAAGTCCGCGGAAGTGATCCTGCGCGGTCTTCGCGGAGTGCAGTCGCTGCGGGTTTCCCCCCGCCACCCCGTGGTCGCTTGCACGGTCGAAACGGGGGATCCGGACCGCTACGAGCTGCTCGTGATCCCCTTCACTGCGGCTCCTCCTTTGTCCGTCGCAAGCGGAGTCACCCGCGCCTTTGATTGGACGCCGGACGGAGCCTCGCTCGTCTTCATGAGTTCGATCTCCGACGGGAACGGAGGGCTCGTCGAGATCGAACGTCGCCGGGTCCTCGACGAAGACGGCCGCCTCGGCGATACCCTGCCGGGTGGCGAGGACGATGGTGAGCTCGCCTTTGCCGTCGTCGCCTTTTCGCCGCGACTCGCGGTGCTGCCGGACGGAGCGATCCTTTTCGCGAGCCATCCGGGAACCTTGCCGGCCGCGGCCGGAGATCTCGAGGAGAAGCCGCGCCTCTTCCGTCTTCCCGCCGATGGCGGGGCCCCCGTGGTGGTCCCGACGGAGGAAGGCGCCCTGCCGATGGATCTGGGCTACTTCGTGCCTTCGCCCGACGGACGCCGTATCGCGGTGGTCGAGAGCGGCACCGATGCGGTCGCTCTCGTCGATTTGGAAAGCGGGAAAAGCGAGCTCGTCTCCCCGCCCCATCCCGGTTGGAAGACCCGCGTGATGCCTTCCTGGCGGAATGCGGAGTCGTTTTCCTACGCAGTGCCCGACCCGGAGTCGAAACGGGTCCGCTGGATGCTGTGGAAGAACGGCGAGGCGACCGATCCCAGCGCGTCGTGGCCTGACAAAACCACCAAGGGATGGCTCGAGTTCAAATGAAGCCGTTGCTGAAAATTGGAATGTTTCTCGGAATGATCGCCGGAGGCGGACTGGCCGCCGCCGGCACGACCCATTTCGAGGCGAAAATCCGCCCCGTCCTCGTTGAGCATTGTTACGAATGCCACTCCATCGAATCGGGCAAAGCGAAGGGCGGCCTGCGCCTCGATGACCGCGAGGCGGTGTTGAGCGGGGGCGATTCGGGTCCGGCCCTCGTGCCGGGCAAGCCGGAGAAAAGCCTTCTCCTCGCCGCGATCCGCCACAGCGATCCCGATCTTGAGATGCCGCCGCGGAAAGAGCGCCTTTCCGATGCGATCCTGCGGGACTTCGAGCGATGGATCGCCGAAGGGGCGGTCGATCCCCGTGAAAGTGCGAACGGCAAAGACGGAAAGACCGGCGACGACTTCGCGAGCCGCAAACCGCACTGGAGTTTCCGTCCGGTCGTCGCTCCGGCGGTCCCACAACCGAAACGGACCAACTGGGCCTACAATGACATCGACCGTTTCGTCCTCGCCAAACTCGAGGAAAACGGCCTCAAGCCTTCCGCTGACGCCGATCCGGAGGTGCTCCTGCGACGCCTGAGCTTCGACCTCACCGGCCTGCCGCCCTCCGATTCAATCCGAAACCGGAATGCCGGTCCAACCGAGTCCGAGATCCGAAATCAGATCGACAGCTTGCTGTCGAGTCCCGCCTACGGCCAGCGCTGGGCGCGGCACTGGCTCGACGTGGTCCGCTTCGCAGAATCGAACGGCAAGGAGGCGAACCTGATTTATCCGCACGCGTGGCGGTATCGGGACTACGTCATCGACGCCTTCGACCGCGACCTGCCCTACGATCGGTTCCTGACAGAACAACTCGCCGGAGACCTCCTGCCGGCGGAGAACGACGCCGAGCGTGCCCGGCTCCTCATTGCGACGGGTTTCCTCGCCCTCGGTCCGAAAAATCTCGCCGAACAGAATCCCGCCCAGTTCGCCGCCGATGTCGCCGATGAGCAGGTCGACGCGCTCTCCCGCGCCTTCCTCGCCAGTTCGCTCGCCTGCGCGCGTTGTCATGACCACAAGGCCGATCCGGTGACGATGACCGATTACTACGCCCTCGCCGGGATTTTCAAGAGCACCGACACGCGTTACGGCACCTGGGTCGACTCGGAGAACAATCGCGGCGGCAAGCTCATCCGCCTGCCCGAGTTGCCCGGACAACTCATCCCGAACCGATCGATTCCGCCGGCCGAGTTGGAAAAACTGAAGAGCCAGCTCTCCCAGCTCGAAGCCGATGAAAAGGCCGGACGCGAAAAGGGTGAAAAGATGCGCCGCGAAGGCGTCGACATGCAGTCGCAGTTCAACGACATGCTGCGCGAAGCCTTGCGCATCCTCTGGACGCGCGGTCCCATCGTGGGCAAACTCGAGACCGTCGATGAGGAAGGCCGCGCCCTGCCCCTCGCCATGGGCGTGCTCGAAGCGGAGAAGAAAATCGACTCCCCCCGCTACGAGCGCGGCGAACTCGCCCATCCCGCCGAAATCGTGCCCCGCGCTGTGCCGGCGATCTTCGGCATTGCGAACGAAGGGGCCGTGCCGGCGGAGGCGAGCGGGCGCCGCGAACTCGCGCAGTGGGTCACCGATCCGGAGCATCCCCTGACCGCGCGCGTGATGGTGAACCGTGTCTGGTCGCATCTCTTCGGGGCCGGACTCGTCGAGACGGTCGATGACTTCGGCCGCACCGGTGCCGCTCCGAGTCATCCCGAGTTGCTCGATCATCTCGCGGCGCGTTTCGTCGCGGAGGGTTGGTCGGTCAAGGCGCTCATCCGCGAGATCGTGGGTTCGCGCACCTACCAGCAGGCCTCGACCTGGCGGGAGGAGGCCTTCCTGAAGGATCCCGACAACCGGCTCCTCTGGCGCCAGTCGAAACGACGCCTTGATGCCGAGGCGATGCGCGACGCGATGCTGGCGGCATCGGGCGAACTCGATCCTTCGCCACGGCCCGGATCGCTCGTCGCGGAGCTGGACGTGCAATCCGCCGCGATGGTTCCCTTCAACAAGAAGATCCCCGAAGACCTCGACGGATCGACCCATCGATCCATCTACCTGCCCGTGATGCGCGACCAGTTGCCGGACGTGCTGAGGCAATTCGATTTCGCCGAGCCCAGCCTCGTCACCGGAAAACGCGACAGCACCAATGTCCCGCCCCAGGCGCTCTACCTGATGAACAGTGACTTTGTCAGGGCGAGGGCCGCGGCGTTGGCGAAGCGGGTGATGGAGGTTCCGGAGGAAGCGAGAATCGGCGAGGTTTACCGGCGCTGCCTCCATCGCGCCCCGGATGAGGAGGAATCCCGACTCGTGAAAGCGTTCCTGAACACACCGCTGCCGGACGGCACCGATCGCTTGAAGGAAGAGGAAAAACGCTGGCAGGATCTCTGTCAGACCTTGCTCGCCAGTGCGGATTTCCGGATGATCGATTGATGGCGCGAACGAACCTTTTCTCACCCAACCGTGACCCATGACCCCTGACCCATTCTCCCGCCGTTCCTTTCTCGAGCAATCCGCCCTCGGCGTGGGTTGGCTGGCGTTTTCGGCCCTGGCCGCGAAGCGCACGATGGCCTCGGTCAACGCGAGCGGGCTCGCTCCGCGCGATCCGCATTTCCCGGCGCGGGCGAAACATGTCATTTTCCTGACGATGCGGGGCGGCCCTTCGCATGTCGACCTGCTCGACGAGAAACCGGCGCTCATCAAACACTCGGGCAAAACCTCGACGACCGGTCGCGACTCGGCCGGGGCGAAGCTGCTCGGTCCGGTGCATCCCTTCGCGAGCTACGGCAAGTCCGGCCTGCGCCTCACGAGCCTGCTTCCCCGCATCGGCGCGCATGCCGACGATCTTTGCGTGCTCAATTCCCTGCACACCGATGTGCCGAACCACTCGCCCGCCTTCGTGCAGATGCACACGGGCAGCTTCCAGTTCGTGCGTCCCTCGCTCGGCGCGTGGACGATTTACGGGCTCGGCAGCGGGAACGAGAACCTGCCCGGATTCGTCACGCTCAATCCCCCGGCCGGCGACGGGGGAGCACGGAACTACGGCAGCGCCTTCCTCCCCAGCGTCTGCCAGGGCACGCGCCTCGGCGGCGGCCAGTTGCCGGGACTTTACGCCGCCTTTCTCAAACAACAGGAGGCGCCCGGTCCGCCGATGAAAAACATCGTCAATCCCGACCGAAGCCCCGAGGAACAGCGGCGCCAGCTCGATCTCCTCCGCGGATTGAACGAACGACGCCTCGCCCGCGAACCGCACCAGCCCGAGGTCGAGGGCATGATCGAGTCGTTCGAACTCGCCTTCCGCATGCAGAGCGAGGTGCCCGGGGTGCTCGATCTGAAGGAAGAGTCCGCCGAAACGATGGCGCTCTACGGGATCGGCAAGGGCGAGGATCTGTTCGCGCGCCAGTGTCTCCTCGCCCGGCGTCTCGTCGAGGCGGGGGTGCGATTCGTGGAGATCGCCTCGCCCGAGGGTTGGGATCACCACGCCCTCATTTCCCAGCAGCTTCCCAAGGCCTGCGCCACCGTCGACACGGCGGTCGGCGGACTCCTCACCGATTTGAAACGGCGCGGTCTCCTCCAGGATACACTCGTGATCTGGGGCGGGGAATTCGGCCGCACGCCCTATGCTCCCGGTCTCGACGGGCGCGATCACAACCACAAGGGGTTCTCCCTCTGGATGGCCGGGGGCGGGGTGAAGGGCGGAATCAACCACGGCGCCACCGACGAGATCGGCTACGAGGCGGTGGAGCATCCGATGCACATCCGCGACTGGCACGCCACCGTTCTGCATTTGTTAGGGCTGGATCACAAACGCCTCACCTACAACTACGGGGGGCGGAACTTCCGGCTCACCGAAACCGGCGGCGAGGTCGCGAAGGAGATCTTGTTGTAGCCCTACGGGACCGCTGCTTTCTTCATGAAACCCTCTTTAGTCCTCCACTGCACCCTCTTCGGTGTCGTTTCGCAGCTCGCCGCCGTCGAACCCTGCCGCATCCGGGTGATCGATGCGGAGAACGGCTGGCCCGTGCCGCTCGTGGAACTCCGCACGACCCACCACGTTTCCTTTTTCACCGACAACGCGGGGGTTGTGGCCTTTGATCTGCCCGAACTGATGGACGTCGAGACCTGGCTGACGGTCGAGGCCGACGGTTACGAGCGGAAGGCGGACGGATTCGGATTCCGCGGGTTCCGGTTTACGCCCCGGCCGGGAGGCGAGGCGGTCATCGAGGTCGAGCGCGCCATCGTCGCGAAGCGACTCGGCCGGCTCACCGGCGGCGGCCGCTTTGGCGAAAGCCAGAAACTCGGGGAACACTCCGACCAAACCGAGAGCGGGATCCTCGGATCGGACAGCGTGCAGAACGCGGTGCATCGAGGACGGATGTTCTGGGCCTGGGGCGACACGAACGTGCCGCGTTACCCGCTCGGGTTGTTCCACATGACGAGTGCAACGACATCGGTGCGGCCGCTGGCCTCGTTCGAACCGCCGCTGCGGCTTCCGCTCGACTACTTCCGCGACGGAGAGGGGCGCGTCCGGAATGTCGCGAACCTCTTTCCCGATGATCCGGGGCCGACGTGGATCAGTGGTTATGTCAGTCTGCCGGATGCCGCCGGAACGGAACGCCTCGTGGGATGTTATTCGAAGATCGAGCTGCCGATGAACGCCTACCGGGTCGGCCTCTGTGTCTGGAACGACGAAACGGCGAACTTCGAATCGGTCGAAGTGCTCTGGGACAAGAAAGTCGGCGGTTCCGAGCCGAAACTGCAACCGGTGGGACATCCTTCCTTTTGGACCGACGGGGCCGGGAAACGCTGGCTCCTTTTCGGCGACCCCTTTCCCTCGATCCGGATGCCCGCGACTTACGAGGGATGGCGCGACCGGCGGAACTGGGAGGTGCTGGAGACGCCGAAGTCGCTCGAGGGAGCGGATGGCCGCACCGTGAAACCGCACCGTGGCTCGATCGCATGGAACGTGTGGCGGAAGCGATGGGTCACGGTCTTCTGCGAAAACGGCGGCGAACCTTCCCATCTCGGCGAGCTCTGGTATGCGGAGGCCGATTCGCCACTCGGTCCCTGGGGGAAGGCGGTCAAGGTGTTGAGCCACCGCAAACTGACCTTTTACAATCCGCGCCTTCATCCGGAGTTCACCCCGGAGGATTCCCCGGTGCTGCTCTTCGAGGGCACCTATTGCCAGACTTTTTCCGGAGAACCGAGGCACACGCCGCGTTACGACTACAACCAGATCCTCTATCGGCTCGATCTCGATGATCCGGATCTGGCGTCGGCGCGGGATTAAGGGGCCCTAACGAAAAGCGCGCACCATCCCGTTGGGGGCTTGCAGAGCGATCGGCGTCATCTAGAAATAGGCATGCAAGCCCCCAACCTCTCCGTCCTTGTTTCCGCGCCCGGATCGGGCAAACAGTTCCAGGCACTCGGTGACCAGGTCACGGTGTTGCTGAGCGGAGAGCAGACCGGAGGGGCATTCACCTTGGTCGAAGTGGTAACGCCCCCGGGAGGAGGCCCTCCGCCGCACTGGCACACGCGGGAGGACGAATGCTTCATCGTCCTCGAGGGACGCATCGAACTCTGGCAGGACGGCGTGTGGTCCGAAGCGCCCGGCGGCTCAGTCATCTACCTGCCGCGCGGCTCCCGGCATACTTACCGGAACCCCGGGGACACGCCGCTGCGGATGATCGTGAAGGCCGCCCCGGCAGGCTTCGAGGTTTTCTTCGAACAGTTTGCCGAAGGGTGCAATGCCCCCGGCGGTCCGGATTTCGCCCGGCTGGGCGCGATCGCCGGCGAGCACGGGATCTTCTTCGTGCCTACCTCCGAAGTCGGTGGGCAAGAGCCGGGTTGAGCCGAATTCGAGCAGCTCTCCACTGGCCCTTGTGGAACGATCGTTGGGCGCGCATCGGCGATTGAAAGGGTTCACCGGAGCAGCTAAAGTCCGACCCGATGAAAGCCACCCTTGCCCTTTGTGCGACGTTCGTTCTGGCCGCCTCCACCCTCGCCCGTGCCGAGGAGGAAGCTCTCAAGGTCAGCGAGTTCACCTTCAAATATGACAAACCCTGGATCCGCCAGCAGGCCGCGAGTTCGATGCGGGCAGGGCAGTTCCTCTACGACCATGAGGACGAAAAGCTTCAGGACATCGAGCTGGTGATCTTCTTCTTCGGCGCCGGCGGCGGTGGCGGAATCCAAGCAAATATCGACCGCTGGCTCGGCCAGTTCGAGGGCACGCCTGAGTCGAAGATGGAGGAGAAGGAAGTCGGCAGCAAAAAGATCGTGCTGTTGACCGCCAAAGGCACCTTCATGGAGTCGATGCCAGGAGCCGGTCCCTTCTCGGGTGGACCGAAGACCGCCAAACCCGACACGACAATGCTCGCCGCGATCCTTCCGAGCGAACAGGGCGATGTATTCCTCAAGCTGACCGGACCGACGGCCTCGGTGGATGCCATGAAAGAGGCCTACCTGAAATTCGTGGAGAGCCCCTTCGCTCCCTGATCTGGTCCCAACCGATCCCCTTCCCCGAAAAAACCGGAGTCGCGAGACTCCGGTTTTTTTATGCCCACCACCCCAAGGCCACTCAATTCTGAGAAGGATTTCAAAAGAATGGGATCAATCTTGAAAAAATTATCAGATTCTCGTATTAAATATGAAAATTTGAGACACCTCTTTCAAGTTTGTTCCGCCGATGAAAGCCTTTTTGCTCTCCCTGCTCGCCAAGGTCGGACTTTTCGCCTTCTCGATCGCCCTCGGCGCCCTCAGCTACTGCATCTATCAGGAGTTTGACGGAGGCAAGGCCTTCGCCGGGGTCGCGGATACGGCGCTGGAGGCAACTCCCCTCTGCGATGAACCGGTCCCCTTCGATGCGGAGGCCCATCTGCTCGCTCTGGTGGAGCGCCCCGCCGATGCCACGGGCGATGCACTCGGGGTTTACTACATCCTCGAGCGCGATGGCGACCTCGTCCGGGTTTCGCCAACCCTCGGTGGCGGAGAAGCGACGCGCTACGCCAGCCTGCGCGACGAGCGGAGCGTCGATGGCGAGGCCTTCACGGCTTTGACGCTGCATCCGAACTTTCTGCTGGCCGACCAGCCCGGCTATGGCCGTTTCTACGTGCTGGCATCCGAAAAGGCCGGCAGTGGCACCTGCGATTTTTCTCCCGAGTTCGGCGGCGGTCACGAGCACCATCAGGACGTCCTCTACGAGTACACGGTCGAGGATCCGCTGCTGACTGAGTTCCGCGGAACGCGTCGCGAGTTGATGCGCTTCAGCCAGCCCGGGCCGGACCATAACGTTGCAGGCCTCGCCTTTGATCCAATGGGCTTGCTATATATCGGCGTTGGTGATGGCGCGGCCACCACAACATCGCCGGATCCCGCCTCGCGCAACGCCTCGTCGCTGGCGAACGCCTACGGCAAGGTGTTACGGATCGATCCGATCGGGATCAACTCGAGCAACGGCCAATACGGCATTCCGGAGGGCAATCCCTTCCGGCTCGTCACGAATGCCCTGCCGGAACTCTGGGCTTTCGGCCTTCGGGCTCCCAAATGCCTTACCTACGACCCCTTTCGCCGGGGGCTTTGCATCAACGACCGTTCCGGGGAACGGCGGGAGCAGGTCAACCTCAGCTTCAATGGCGGAGAGCATTTCGGCTGGGACCTCATCGATTCCTATTCCAAGCTGGGTCGCGGCGATCAGCAGCGTCTCGCCGAGGTCGTCACGAGTCCCGCGGTGGCGATGAATCTCGATTCCGGAACCACCGCCCAGACGACCGGCAGCATTGTTTATCGCGGCGAAAACTTCCCCTCCCTGGCCGGCGCGCTGCTCGTCGCCAGCCACGACGGCCAACTGCTGGCGCTCCGCTCCGAGGATCGTGCGCTATCGAGGATCGAACTCGGCGGCCTCTCCGAAGAGCGCTTCACCGGACTCCGCCAAGGCCCCCGCGGCGAGGTGATCCTGCTCTGCGAGGATGGCAAAGTGCTCGAACTCCGAAAGGGAGGCTCGCTCGGCACCGGCAGCTCGAAACACCGCTCGCTTTTCTGTTCGGTCGACGGCTTTTGATCAAAACTCCGCCGAACCCGGAGTGCGGGGAAAGGGAATCACGTCGCGGATGTTCCCCACGCCGGTGATGAACATGAGGAGCCGCTCGAAGCCGAGCCCGAAGCCCGCGTGCGGCACGGTGCCGTAGCGGCGCAGGTCGACATACCAGTCGTAGGCAGAAGGTTCGAGGCCCTGCTCCCGCAGGTTGGCGACCAGCACATCCAGCCGCTCCTCACGTTGGCTGCCGCCGACGATCTCGCCGATGCCGGGGACGAGCAGGTCCATCGCCGCGACCGTTTTCCCGTCGTCGTTGCGGCGCATGTAGAAGGGTTTGATCTCCTTCGGGTAGTTGTAGACCGTGGTGGGGCAGCGGAAATGGTGTTCGGTCAGGTAGCGCTCGTGCTCCGACTGGAGGGCGAGTCCGTATTGCACGGGATATTCGAAGGCCTGGCCGGAGGCGAGGAGCAACTCGACCGCAGCGGTGTAGGAGATGCGCTCGAAATTCCGGTCGCGGACGAACTGAAGTCGCTCCAGCAGTCCCTTGTCGACCATGCGGTTGCAGAAATCGAGATCCTCGGTGCAGTGTTCGAGCGCGTCCGAAACGAGATACTTGATCATTTCCTCGGCGAGGCCCATGTCGCCCTCGAGGTCGCAGAAAGCCATCTCCGGTTCGATCATCCAGAACTCGGCGGCGTGGCGCGACGTGTGGGAATTCTCCGCCCGGAAGGTGGGGCCGAAGGTGTAGATGTTCGACAGGGCGCAGGCGAAGGTCTCGCCCTCGAGCTGGCCACTAACCGTGAGGTAGGTGGGTTTGCCGAAGAACTCTTCCTCGCCGCCGCGCACCTTCTCCCCTTCCATTGTCACGACGCGGAACATCTCCCCGGCGCCCTCGCAGTCCGAGGCGGTGATGATGGGCGTGTGCACGTAAACGAACCCGCGCTCCTGGAAGAAACGGTGGATCGCGTAGGCCATGCGGCTGCGGACGCGGAAGACCGCGCCGAACAGATTCGACCGCGGACGCAGGTGGGCGATCGAGCGCATGAACTCCATCGTGTGCCCCTTTTTCTGGAGCGGGTAGTCCTCCGGTGCCTCGCCGACAAGGGTCACGCGTGTCGCCCGCAACTCCCAGCGCTGCCCCTGCCCCTGCGAGGCGACGATCTCGCCCTCGACCTCGACCGAGGCCCCGGTGCGCGCCGGCACGACGTTCTCCTCGTATCCCCCGAGCGAGGCATCGGCGACGACCTGGAGATTCGCGAGACAGCTCCCGTCGTTGACCTCGAGAAAGGAAAAGGCCTTCGAGTCGCGCTTCGTGCGCACCCAGCCCTTCACGACGATGATTCCCGGCGAGGTTTCGGAACAGAGGATTTCAGCGACTCGGATACGGGGCATCGGAGAGTATCGAAAGCGCCAAGGCGGAATTCAAATGGATTTCCCGGTCTTGACGCCCCCTCTGCGTTTCGCACCTTCCCGGAACAATTCCCGGAGCCCGGATTGTGTCCCACGTTGCCCGTGGGAATCTTTCCGCGGCCGGAAATGGTGACGGTCAGGGGCGGCACACCCTTCGCCGAAACCTCGAGCTTGGCTTCCACCGGGCCGGCTTTCAGCGGGAAAAAGACAACCCGGAACTGGGTTTTACCCTTCGCCCTGAGAGATCGAGCCGGCTGCGAAACCACTTTGAAATGTTTGGCTCCTCCACCCCGCAGTCTCACCTGCAGGCCAGTGGCTTCGCTGCCACCGGTGTTTTCAATCACGAAAGTCTGCTGGCGGCTTGTCCTTCTGATCTGGGTTTCGTCGAAAGGCTTGGGCCGATCGATCGACAGCTTGGGCTCGGCCGTTACCGTGGCGGTCAAAGTGATCGAGAGATCCTCACCGAGAGCGTCCTGGGTGGTGTAGGTCAGGAGATAGTCTCCGGAAGGGAGATTGCCAGGGTTGAATGCGCCGTTCACGACACCGGTTCCGGAGAAAGCACCGCCAGACAGACCCGGGACCAGGAGACCCGCGAGTGACCGGGGTCGATCGCCGCGCTCAATGCGGAAAGAGTTTCGCGTCAATTTCGGCAGGCCCACTCCTTGGATCGTGAACGTGTAGGGACCCTCGTCCGCATCGTTGTTGGCGATCGTCACCGTCGCGGTCTGGACTCCAGCAAGCAGATCGGGATCAAAGGTGATCTTGAATCTACTGGAGCTCCTTGGGGACATGGTCGCGGACTCCGGCTGGGTCGTCACCGAGAACGCGGCGCTGCCGGAAAGGGCGACGATCGGGGTGCCACCGAGAGTGAGGTCTCCTGTCCCTGCGTTGATGATGTCAAACTCGCGGATCCTCGCCGCTCCCGTACTGCCAAAGAGGGTGAGGTCGTCCGCCGAGGGGGTGGTGTCCCCATCGGGGATTTCGCTCTTTTCTCCGTAGATGATGATTTCAGGCACGGGGATGGGAGACGCGAGCAAACCCAGGCTGTGGTAGGAGACGCTTCCCTTGGCGACGGCCACAAAGCGGCTGCCCACAGGGGCCGGGTGGTTCACCGCGACCGGCACGTCACGATTGGTAGTACTATTGTCGCCCAAGGTTCCGACTTCGTTGTTGCCCCAAGCGGCCAGGGTGCCATCCGAGCACAGCGCGAGACTGTGATCGTGCCCCGCCGCGATGGCGATGACGGTTTTGTCGGACAGCGCGGTTCCCGCGACGCTCACGGCGACCGGCTCGTTGCTGTCCGCGTCCCCGCTGGTGTCGTTGCCCAATTGGCCGTAGAGGTTGAAACCCCAGGCGGTCACGGTGCCGTCCGAGAGCAGCGCGAGACTGTGGGAATGACCCGCGGCGATCGCGATGACGGTATCTTCCTCCAGCGGCGTTCCCTCCACGCGCACCGCCACCGCATTGGTGGTCCCGTCGTTGTTTCCAGTGCCCAACTGGCCGTTGGAGTTGACACCCCAAGCAACCACGGTGCCGTCCGAGCACAATGCGAGACTATGGTACTGACCCGCCGCGATTGCGATGACGCTCCTGCCCTCCAGCGCCGTTTCCACCACATCCAATGCGACCGGCTCGTTGCGGTCGAAGTAGGTGCCATCGCCCAATTGGCCCAGATTGTAACCCCATGCGACCACGGTGCCGTCCGAGCAAAGTGCGAGGCTATGGGATTCACCCGCCGCGATCGCGACGACCGTCTTGCCTTCCAGCGCCGTGCCGGCGACGTTCACTGCGACGGGCTCGTCGCGGCTGGTGTTGGTTCCATCGCCCAACTGACCGTAATCGTTGTTTCCCCAGGCAGCCACGGTGCCGTCCGAACAGAGGGCGAGGCTATGGTATTGACCTGCCGCGATGGCGATGACGGTTTTCTCCTCGATCGCACTGGGATCCGCGACGCTCACCGCCACCGGCACGGTGCTGTCCGTAGTGAGGGCCACCGGGGAAGGCTCCGCGACGCTCGGCAAGGGCTCGCCGCTATCGCCCTTGCCCAATTGACCATACTCATTGTCGCCCCAGGCGGCCACGGTGCCGTCCGAGCAGAGCGCGAGACTGTGGTATTGACCCGCCGCGACAGTGATGAGGGTCTTGCCGGAGAGGACCCCGGTGCTCAGCACATCGTTGGGCACGGTGCTGTGCGTGTCGAAGCCACTGTCGCCCTTGCCCAATTGGCCTTCGCCGTTGCCCCCCCAGGCCATGGCCTTGGTCCCGGCCCACTGGAGGACGAGGTCATTGCCCGTGCCGCCGTAGTAGTTCACCACGAAGGGGAAGGTGTTGCCGCCGAAGGTCAGGTTGAGCACCTGGCCCTGGGTGAGATTGCCGAAGGTGCCGTCGATGAAACCGAGGCCGGTATCCTGCACCACGGTCAGAGTCGTGCCGGCAATCGGGACGTAGCCGAGGGTGAGTGTGGCCGTGCCGGAAAGGATGACGCCCGGTCCGCTCGCCGGAACATTGTCGGCCCCGGTGTATTGATGGGTCAGGCCGTCGAGAGAGCCCGTGCCGCTGATCGCGAAGTCGTAGGTGCTGATTTCGGTGTCGTTGCTCTCGATGCTGAGGATGGCGGTGCGCAGACCAAGGGCGGAAGGGTTGAAAGTGACGGTGAAGGTGGTGTTGCCCGAGGACGCCACGGAACTGCCGGGCTCCGTCGTGACCGTGAACTCGGAGGCATGATCACCGCTGACGGCCACTTTCGATGTGCCGGCGAGATTCAGAGCGCCGAAGCCGGTGTTCCGGATCGTGAAGGTTCTGGTCAGGATGCCGCCAGTGACGGGTGTGGAGCCGAAAGCGGTGTCGTCGCTGATGGACGGGGTGGAGTCACCGTCGCTGATCTCGGTACCATTTCCATCGATCCGGATCTCGGGTCCCGTCTTGAAGAGGCGGAAGACGTAGGCGCCGCCGCTGTCCGACAAGGTGGTGGTGTCGTCCTGGAACGCCCCGATCAGCGCCGTATCGCCGGAGAGGGCGAGGGAATTGCCGAATTGGTCGCCCGTCTCTCCGTCGCTGGCGGTGAGTATGGTCTTCTGCGTCCAAGTCGTGCCCCGGCGGGTGAAGACATACGCGCTGCCTGTCTGGCTATCTTTCCCGAAAGCCCCGACGAGGGCGGTATCATCCAAAAGGGCCACGGAATTGCCGAAATAGTCGAACGTCACCCCATCCTCGGCGGCGAGTTTTGCCTGCTCGGTCCAGGTCGGGCCGCTGCCGGTGAAAACGTAGGCGCCACCGGTGTATCCATCTTTCGCGGAAGCACCGATGAGGGCGGTCGCTCCCGAGAGAGCCACGGATCCGCCGAATTGGTCGAGCGACTCTCCATCACTGGCGGTGAGTTTCGCCCCCTCGGCCCAGGTCCCCCCCGAGCGGGTGTAGACGTAGGCGGCACCTTTGAACTCATTCCAGGGTGCCCCGACAAGTGCGGTATCGCCGGAGAGGGAGACGGAAATGCCGAATTTGTCGTCCGACTCACCGTCCGAGGGGGTGAGTTTCGCCTGGCTTGTCCATGATACTCCACTGCCGGTGAAAACGTAGGCGCTTTCGAGGCCGAAAGCCCCGATCAGAGCGGTCCCGCCCGAGAGGGCGACGGACGATCCGAAGTAATCATCATCCGCCCCGTCCTCGGCGGCGAAATTTGCCTGCTGGGTCCACACCGCGCCGCTCCGGGTGAAGATGTAAGCACTGCCTTCGGAAAAGGTGGGCCCTTCCGCGGCCGCCCCGATCAGAGCCGTGTCGCCATCGAGAGACACGGAATAGCCGAATTGGTCATAGGCCTCACCGTCGTCGGCGATCAGTTTCGCCTGACGGGTCCAGGTCCCTCTGCTTCGGGTGAAAACGTAGGCGCTGCCAACGTCATTCGATCCGGCGATGTCGTCGTTGCGGACTCCGATCAATGCCGTGTCGCCGGAGAGGGAGACAGACTCGCCGAATTGGTCGAAACTCGCCCCGTCCCCGAGGGTGAGCAGTGCCTGCTCGGTCCACGCCGCGCCGCTGCCGGTGAAGACAGAGGCGGTGCCCGCGTCGAGACCGGCGTCGGTGTCGTCAACGGGCGCTCCGATCAGCGCCGTATTGCCGGAGAGGGCCACGGACGAGCCGAAGTTGTCAAACTCAGAGCCGTCACCCGCGGTGAGTTTCGCCTGCTCACTCCAGGCCTCTTCCGTGCGGGTGAAGACGTAGGCGCTGCCGGCGTCTAGCCCGGCACCGGTATCGTCGTAGGGCGATCCGATCAGGGCGGTCCTTATGATAAGGGCCACGGAATTGCCAAAGAAGTCATTCTCGGCTCCGTCACCCGCCGTGAGTTTCGCGTGTTGGGTCCAACTCGCGCCGCTGCCGACGTAGAAGTAGGCGCTCCCCTTGGAAGAGTCGTCCCCGGGGGCTCCGATCAGAGCGTTCGTTCCGGAGAGAGCGACAGATTGACCGAAGTTGTCGAAAAGATCCCCGTCATCCGCGGTCAGTTTCGCCTGCTGTGTCCACGATGCTCCGCTGCCGGTGAAGACGTAGGCGGCGCCCTGGTATTCGTCGAAGAATGCCCCGATCAGGGCGGTGTTGCCGTCGAGTGCCACGGAACAGCCGAAGCTTTCATAATCCGCCCCGTCGCCAGCGATGAGCTTTTGTTTCTGTGTCCAGCCGCCATCGCTGTCGCGTGTGAAGACATAGGCGCTGCCGACAAAAAAGGCGGGGGTTCCTTCGATCGAGAATCCGTCGTCCGGAGCACCGACCAGGGCCGTGCTGCCCGAGAGGGCCACGGAAGTGCCGAATTTATCTTCCTCCGCCCCGTCGCTCGCAGTGAGTTTCGAAGTCTGTTCCCAGCCGCCGCCTTCGTTGCGCGTGAAGAGGTAGGCGCAGCCGACTCCGGGATTTCCAGAGATGGAGGCACGACGCGCACCGACGAGGGCGGTGTCGACGGAGAGTGCCACGGAATACCCGAATTCGTCACCCACCTCACCGTCGTCCGCAGTCAGCTTCGCCTGCAGGGCCCAGAGGGATCCGCTGCGGGTGAAAACGTAGGCGGCTCCGGTGCTGTACTTGTAGATCGCGCCGATCAGCGCGGTGTCTCCGGCGAGGGCCACGGAATAGCCGGTAAGGTCGCCGGCTGCCGGATCGCCGGCTTCGAGCTTCGCCTCCTGCGGCGACACAATCAGCGGATCGATCGTCACCGGATAGACCGCTCCCGCGTCGGCGACAAGGAGACCGACCCCTGTTTTCTCCACATCGAAGCGCGACTCCAGAATCCGTCCGGTCGCGTCCCAGACCTTCAGCTTTTCATAACGCAGCACGGCGGTTCCGCTTTCGCCATCAACAAACTCCACCGCAGTCTTCTCCGCATCGGCGAAGCGCGCCTCGAGGCCGGCGAGTTCGACATCGATCCGGATCTCCTCCGCAGTTCCATCCGCCGGACGTCGCGCGAGGGTGAAGCCCTGCTCGATGCCCTCGGGCCGGTTCTCATACCACTCGGTGGTTCCATTGCCATGCGAGAACTCCACGCGAGATCCCTCGGCCACGGGCATGGGATTCGTCCCGCCCGCCATTTTCACCGTGCCGGCCCAGCTGCCGCCCTGGCCCGACTCGACCCGAACCGCCCCGTCAAGGAAACGGGCCGTGATCTGCTGGCCGGGATTCGAGGCAAAATAGCGCACCCCTTGGTTCTGCGGGAGGGCCGCCTGCGCCGGGGTGATGGCATCGACGGCATGCCGAGCCTCGCGGAAGGCCGACCAGAGGGACTCCTGCTCGGACTGGGGCAGGGCCGCGAGGGCATCCTCCTGCGGAGGGTTCGTCGCGGCGGTTTCATCAAGCCGGGCCGGCGCATTCACCAAGGTCGTTGCGGGCGACGGATCGGACTCTGCACTCGCTTCCAAAGTGTCCGGAACCGCCTTTGAAGACGAGGCGGGAGCGAGGACCGTTCGGCCGACATAGCGGTGCCCGAAGGCAAGAAGAAGAGCGACGAACAGGGCGGAGACGAACAAGTGGCGTTTCATGGGATCGAGCTTGCAGCGGATCAGGCTGCAAAAGGTGCGAAGGCTACCAACTCCCGCGCCAAGCCCCAAAGACTATCTCCACTTCTTGAATAATATATAACTCGGAAAGTATGAAAACTCCCGGTTTCCGGAGTCAGTTACAAACCCAGGTAAGTAAAATAAAAAACGCCCCCTGTTTCCAGAGGGCGTTTCGAAAAAATCCAGATGCTCAGCGAGCCCGATCAGAAGGTCACCTTCAGCGACACACCTCCGAGGAGGATATCGCTTTGGAACTCGTTCGAACCGGCGATGCCGTCGACGATCCAGGTGTCCGGTCCGCCGAGGTAGCCGACATAGGGAGTCAGGGTGGTGCGGCAGTTCAACTCGATCGGCAGGGCAACATTCACATAGTAGTGATTCCAGCCGCTGCCGCGGGGGCTGAAGGCGTTCGGCACCAGACCGCCCACTTCGAAGTATCCGTCCGTGTATCCCACACCCGCACCAGCGACGAGGCTGACCTTGTCGGTGATCTGAAAGGCGCGCTCAAGCCCGATCTGGTGATACCAGCCGCGGGGGGCGACACCGCCGCCACCGAAGGCATAGTTGGTTTCAGCAACGAAATCCGCGAAGCCGAGGCTGCGGCGGACATCCAGCCCGAGTTCGCCGTAGCCGCCCGTGGGGGAAACATTGCTGCGAAACTCGGGGAAGATGTAGTGGGTGTAGCCGAGGCTCACGTCAAAACCGGCAAAGGTCCCCAGAGCCGCCTTGGCGTAAAGATCGAGCTCGTCGAAGGCACCGAGGGCGGTTTCATTGATCCCGTTCAGGTACCAGGCGCCGACGGTGATCGGCACGGCCAAACCGTCGAAGGTGTAATTGACGTCGGTCCAGACGCTATCGCCGGCGAAACGGACACCGTAGAAGATGTAATCGGTCATGTAGCCGACGCTGATTTCGCCGCCGAGATCGACGCACTCTTCGATGACTTGTTTGCCGACCGGAGCCTTGCCCCAATCACCTGCATTGACACCCACGGAAAGGGCACCTGCGAGAGCCAGTAAAACGGATTTCTTCATGGTTTCATGGTGGGGCTTGGTTCAAGCACTCCCGGTAGCAGTGTGCGGGGAGGGCCGTTGAAAGTCAATCGGGTTTCGAGCTTCCAGCAAGGGACTCGGAGCCTTTTCTTACCAAAAAGGACACAATACCTGCGGGATCCGACCCTTCACTCCTCGATTGCCGAATCTTCCAGCAGATAGCGGAAGCCGTAAAAATCCTCTGCCGCGGTGGCCGGAACCGGGTTGCGATAAGAAGCGGAGAGCACCTCGCGGTCGGCCGAGTTCCACCCGCCACCTCGCACGACCTGGAGTCCGTCGCTGCCATCGCTGTAGGGCTCCTCGACCCATTCCCAGAGATTGCCGGCGAGATCGCAAAGACCATTTGCTGCCGGCCCAAAGCTGCCCACCGGCGCGGTGGTGCCATAACCGTCGGTGTAGCCCTCGATGATGCCGGCACCGAACAAGCCCCGGGCCGAGGCGTCGGCGAAATTTCCAGCCCCGGCCGGGGGAGGCCATTCGGTGCCCCAGACGAATTGCCCCGAATCGCGGTTGCGGGCCTCCGGCGTCGCCCCTGTCTCGGGCGGCAATCCGGCGAAGCGGCTCCATTCCAAGTCGGTGGGCAGACGGTAACGCTGCCAGGGTCGGATCAATCCCTGCTCGCGTTCGCGCTTGGTCAGCCATTGGCAAAAGGCGCGGGCCTGGGCGTGGGCGACGGCGGCGGCGGGATAGTTGCGGCCCGCGGCGATGGCCCCCGGGTCGAGCACCACCCCCTGATCGGCGAGGTATTGCAGGTAGGCGCCTGCGGTGGTCTCGGTGCTGGCGACGAGCAGATCCCCCAGCGGCACCAGTTCCATGCCTTGGCTGTTGGTCCAGCGCTGGCCGAAGACGACGGAGGCATCGGGCTCCAGAGTCACATTGAGGGGCTGAGGATCGATCCCAGCGAGCTCACCCATCGCGATCTCGGCGGCGTGACCATCCTTGTAAAGCTCGATCTCGAAAGCTCCCTGACGGAGCGGATGGATCACCGTGGGCGTCTCACCAAGGTAGCGGCCCTGCTGGTAGACCTTCGCGCCGACCGGCTCGGAGTTCAGCACAAGGGTGCCGAAGCGATCGTCGAGCATCACGGAAAAGGCGTCTTTCCGCCCTGGCAGGTCGCTCCGGACGGGTCGGTAGTATTTGCCCTCGTCGAGGTGGCCGCTGGCGCGGTCGTGTTCGGTGAGCCAGTCGGCAAACTTCCACACGGCCCGCTCGTCGCTGATCTGGACGATGCCATTCAACGCCGCCCGCGGGATCGCCTCGCCGCTCTCATCAAGAAAACGGTCGAAAAGACTGACCGTGATTTCGGGTGACTGGTGCCAGCCTCCGGCGGTCGGGAGCAGGTTCATGCCGAGCGAGTTCAACCAAGGGGTTCCGGGCTGCGGACCGAGGTCGGGCAGCAGCGTCGCGGTCAGCACCTGGGTGCCTTCCTTGACCTCGCCCTTGAGGACGGTGTCGCGGTAGCCTTCGCGCTTCAGGACCAACTCGATCGGACCGAGGTCGAAATCGAACAGCTTGGTCTCGGTCACACCGAGCAGCTTGTCGCCCTGAAACACCGAAGCAGCGGCCGGGACACTCGTCACCTTCACCTTGCCCTGCTTGGCGGCATTCTCGACGGGATCGGCCACGAGGGGCATCTTTTCCGGGGCGGGTTTGGCCTCGTCCTCCTTTACCTCGGTGGCGCGGACCGGTTCGGGTTTCTTTTCCGCAACCTTCTCAACCACTTTTTCAGCGGGAGGTTCGGTCGCTTTCTCCTTCTCCTTGGAGTCCTTGATGGATTTGTCAGGCTGGGCCGCTTCGGTTTTGGCGACTTTGTCAGGAGCCTCGGGCGAAGTCTGCGGTGGTGGGACCCGACCCTCTTGGGTCTCGGACTCAACCCTCTTGGGTTCATCCGCCTTGGGTTTGACTTCGGGCTGCGGTTTCGGATCGATCGGAGTCCGTAGACCCGCCCCGTTGATGCCCGACTTCGTGCCAGTGGAAGAGCCCTTCTGCCCTGAGTCGGCCAGCTTCGGCCCCAGGCTTTGGGAGAAATTCTCGCGGTCGCGCCAAAGCCAGTAGCCGCCTCCACCGACCAAAGCAAGGAGGCCGACCACGGCGACGAAGCCGAAAAACGCCGCCACGCCACTGCGGCGCGGTTCGGGAGCCTTCCACGAGACGGGGGTGACGTCGCGCAGGGCCTTCGCGAAGGCGAAGGCGGACTCGTAGCGCTTCCGCGGATCGGGCGAACCGGCCCGGCAGATCACGGCATTGAGCGAGCGCCATTCGTCGCGGTTCACACTGGGCGGGATCTCGAGATTGGTGGGCAGTTCGGGAAAGTCCATGCGGTCTTTTCCCGTGTGCATCTCGTAGAGCACCATCGCGAGCGAGTAGAGGTCGGCGGCACTGGTGCCGGGGCCCTCCGGCGGCACGTAACCCTCGGTGCCGACATAAGTGCGCTGGCCGGTGCTGGCGACAAGCCCGACATCAGCGAGCTTCGGCACGCCTTTGACGAAGATGATGTTCGAGGGCTTCACGTCTCGGTGGATCAGTCCGGCGTGATGCAAATGACCCAGCGCTCCGGCGATGGTGATGCCGAGATCGGTACACTCCTGCACGGTGAGGGCCTTGCCACGGCGCAGGTCGGACGAGAGGGTGCGCGGTTTGTATTTGCCCGAAGCCGGGTCGACCTCCTCGCCGCTCTCGTCATCGGCGAGTTCCATCACATAATAATAGAAGCCGGATTCGCGGTCGCGGCCGACGTGGAGGATGTCGACAAGTCCCGGATGGTTGTGCGAGACGCCTTCGTACCGCTGGATGCCCTCGAACTCACGCTCGAAGGTGCGCTCGTATTCGAAGTCCTCGCGTCGCACGACTTTGACGGCCCGGTACTTGCCGGTCACGGAGCGGGCCAGATACACTTCGCCGTAGGCCCCTCCCCCGATGCGGGTGAGGATTTCAAAGTCGGGGATCCGGGGAATGTCAGAAGCCTGGGCGATAACCTAGGATAAACGCGCCGCGCCGTGTTTTCCATAGGGAAGACCACGCCAACAGTCGGTGCTTTCGGGCTATCGCACCCGGATCGTGGCGGAGCGCCCGTGGGCATCGAGCCCCTCGACCCGGGCGAAGGCCTCGACATGGGGCGCCGATTTGCGGATCGATTCGCGGTCAAGGCGCACAATGCTGGTGCGCCGCTGGAACATGTCGACGGTGAGTCCCGGGAAAGATTTGCCGGCTCCGCCGGTGGGCAACTCGTGGCTGGGCCCGGCGAGGAAATCGCCCACCGCGACCGGCGAATCATTGCCGATGAAGATCGCCCCGCTGGTGGTGATCAGCGGCAACACGGCGGCCTCGTTTTTCACGATCAGGGAAAGGTGCTCGGGCGCGAAGGCATTGACCAGGGCGACGCCGTCGTCGAGGGACTCGACGAGAACCATCCAGGCTCCGTCCTTGAGCGCCTTCTTCAGCTGGGTCTGGCGAGTGAGGGTCTTGATCTGTTTTTCAATCTCAGTGTTGACCGCGTTGAGCAGCTTCTCCGAATTCGTCACGAAGCCCATGATGCTGTCGCCGCCGTGTTCGGCCTGGGCCAGCATGTCCGCCGCGATGTAGGCGGGGTTCCCGGTGGCATCCGCCAGCGTGACGACCTCGCTCGGCCCGGGTAGCAGGTCGACGGAGACGACCCCAAAAAGCTGGCGTTTCGCCTCGACCACGAAGGAATTGCCGGGGCCGTAGATCTTCAAGACCGGCCGGATCGTTTTGGTGCCACAGGCCATCGCGGCGGTGCCCTGGGCCCCGCCGACCTTGTAAATCTCGGTGGCCCCGGCCTCGCGTAGGGCGTAGAGCAGGGCCGGATTGACGACTCCACCGGGACCGGGAGGCGTCATCACCACGATCTCGGGACAGCCCGCGGCGGCCGCGAGGCAGACGGTCATGTTCGAGGTCGAGACGAGCGGGGCGCTGCCTCCGGGCACGTAAATGCCGACGCGCTGGAAAGGCAGGAACCGCTCCCCGACGAGGGCCCCCTGGGCGTTCTTCGCCGACCAATCCTTGCGCAGGCTGCGCTTCGCGAAATCGGTGACATTTTTCCGCGAGGCGGCGATCGCTTTTTTGGTGACCTCGTCGACCGCGGCATCGGCGGCCTTCAATTCCGCGGCGGAGACGCGCAACTGTTTCGCGGAGGTGAAGCCGGCCCTGTCGAAACGATTCGAAAGCTCGATCAGCGCCGCGTCGCCGCGTTTTTGCACATCGGTCAGGATGTCCGCGACGATGGCCTCAACCCCGGCAGGTGGGGCGTAACGTCGGTCGAGCTTCCGGAGGGCGGCGGCGAAGTTCTTCTGGTCGTGGCGGATGATGCGCATCGGAATGAATCTACGATCTCGGAGCCTCCCGTGGTCCGGTTCAGCGGCAGGAGCGCGGCGAGCGGGCTACTCAACTACCAATCGGAGGGTTTTCAAATAGTCATCGCCCCCGAATTCCGGCGGCATCGGCGGTGCCTCGCAGGATACGGCACGTCGACCTCGGCCACGCAAACCTTCCAGCACATCGGCGCGGAAACGGTCCGCGGGAAGCCGGTGGGTGTTGGCACAGCACAGGAGCCAGCCGCCCGGCTCAACCAAGGCCGCGGCCAGCCCAGCGAGTTCGGCGTAGTCGCGGTCGGTGCGGAAGGTGTCCTTGCCGCTGCGCGAGAAGGTCGGCGGATCGAGGACGATGCCGTGAAAGCTCCGGCCCTGCCGCGCGAAACTGCGCATCCAGCCGAAGGCATCACCCTTGACCCCGTGGTGCACGGCCGGATCGAGTCCGTTAAGCCGGAAATTTTCCCAAGTCCAATCGAGGTAGGTGCCGGAGAGGTCGGCGGTCGTCGTCTCGGCCCCCGCCCGGGCCGCCATTACCGAAAAACCGCCGGTGTAGGCGAAGGTGTTGAGGACGCGGTCGCCGGGCCGGGTCCGCTCGCCCACCCAGCAACGATTGAGGCGCTGGTCGGTGAAAATGCCGGACGAATACCCCGCCGCAAAGTCGATCCAGAAGGCGGCCCCATTTTCCCGCACCGCGAAGCGTTCGGTCACCGGCTCCCCGGCGACGAGGACGGGAGCAGTGGCCGCGGCTTTGTCCCGGGGGCGCCAATAGACCGCGCTGGCCCTGCCCCGGGCCAGGTCCAGCACGGCATCCGTCAGCCGCGCCTCGCGGGTCTGGACCAGCCAGCGTCCGTCGAAATGATCGATCCAGAGCTCACGCTCCGGGTCGTGAAGAATGCGCCAAGCCGTCGTGTCGGTCCCTGGGGAAGGAGTCAATCTTTTCACCGCGATTCGTTGCGCTTGGTTGCTTTTCCGGACTCCACTTCCTAACTTCCCGAAATGAACGCCGCTCTCACCACCCGACTCGAAGCCGCCCTCGCCAGCGGAGACCTCCTCCGGAGCAGCTTCGACAACATCGCCGAACTGCTTTCCGGATCGGACAATCCGCTTTACGAGGCGTCGATCGGGTGGCTCGCCAACGAAGGCCAGTGGACCGAGCTGAACAACCGCTTTTTCCGCAAACTCGCCTTCGGCACCGGGGGGCTGCGAGGACGCTCCGTCGGTGAGATCGTGACGCCCGCAGAACGCGGATCGGCGGCAGCGGGCGAAAGGCCCGACTTTCCCTGCGTCGGCACCGGCAACCTGAACTTCTTCAACCTCACCCGCGCCACCCTCGGACTGGTCCGTCATTTGAAAAAGCATCACCGGGGCGAAGGTCGGCCGTCCATCGCGATCGCCCGCGACACCCGTTGGTTCGGGAAGGAATTCGCCGACTGCGTCACCCGGGTCGCCATCGAAAATGGTTGTGATGTCTACCGTTTTGCCGAACCGCGCTCCACCCCGCACCTCAGCTTCGCGGTGCGGCATCTCAACACCACCGCGGGCATCGTCCTGACCGCCAGCCACAATCCTCCCCATGACAACGGCTACAAGGTCTACGGCAGCGACGGAGCCCAGATCGTCGAGCCCGAAGCCTCCGCGATCATCGCCGAGGTCAACGCGGTCAATGGTGAGAAATACGAAGCCCTGCCGGCGTCCGAACAAGGCACCGTCCACGAACTCGGCACCGAGATGGACGAGGTCTACCTCGAGCGCCTTGAATCCCTGCTGCTCGATCCCGCGATGGTGCGTCAGCAAAGCGATCTGAAGATCGTCTTCACCAACATCCACGGCACCGGCGGCAAGATTTCGCCCGTGATTCTCCGTCGTCTCGGCTTCACCTGCGACACCGTGCCGGCGCAGGATGTCGAGGACGGCGCCTTCCCCACGGTCAAGTCGCCGAACCCGGAGAACGCCGAGGCGCTCCAGATGGGCGTCGACCAGGCCGAAGCGACGGGAGCCGACATCGTCATCGGCACCGACCCCGACGCCGACCGCATGGGTGTGGTCGTCCGCGACAAGCACGGCAAGATGACCCTGCTCACCGGCAACCAGATCGGGTCGCTGATGGCTTATTACCGGCTCCTCGCTTTCACCGAAAAGGGCATCGTCACCGACGCGAACCGCGCCCGGGCCGTGATCGTGAAGACCTTCGTGACCACGGAACTCCAGACCGCCATCGCCGCCCACTTCGGAGTCGGCATCGTCAACACCCTGACCGGGTTCAAGTATATCGGGGCGAAACTGCGGAAATACGAGGCCGCCATCCCCGCGGAACTCCGCGAAAACTACCGCAGCCTCTCCGACGCCAAGACCCGTGAACTACGCCTCGAGCATTCCCGCTTTTTTGTCTTCGGCGGCGAGGAGAGCTACGGTTACCTCGGGGCCGACTTCCTCCGGGACAAAGACGCCAACGGAGCCGTCGTCATGTTCGCCGAGGTCGCCGCCTTCGCGAAGTCGAAAGGCATGACCTGCGTCGAGTTGCTCGACGAGCTTTTTGTCAGGCACGGCGTCCACCTCGAGGGACAACATGCTGAGACCCTCGCCGGGGCCGAGGGGGCCGCCCAGATCCAAACGCTCGCCCTTTCCTACATCCAGAACCCGCCCGCCGAGATCGACGGTGTCCGCGTCGCCCGGGTTCGCGACTTCGAGAACGAGGACTTCGTCGATGAAGAGGGCGATCCGATCCCGAAGGAGAAGATGGTCTTCGTTGATCTCGAGGATGGACGCGCCTTCGCGGTGCGCCCCTCCGGCACCGAGCCGAAGATCAAATTCTACCTCTACCAGCGCCCCCGCCCCGGCCACCACGGCATCGGCTTGCCCGAGCAGCTCGAATCCGCCAAGGAAATCGCGAAAAAGTCCTTCGATTCGCTCAAGGCCGCGGTCGTCGCGGACATGCGGGCGAGGTTGGCGAACTGAAGCAAGCAATGGAGCGACTCCGCCGCCACTGGCCCACCGTGGCCGCGCTCGCCAGCGGAATCCTGCTCGCGCTCTGCTTCGAACCCGTCGCCTGGGACTGGTTGGTCTGGCTGTGGCCGGGGCCGCTGTTGGCAGCGCTCTGGTTTTCCGAACCGCGACCGGGGAAAAGGAAAACGAAGCCGCGCTGGTGGCACGGATTCCGGCTCGGCTTCACCACAGGTTTCGTTTTTTTCCTGATCAACGTCCACTGGATCACCGAGATCTCGCGGGTCGCGGGCGCCTGGCTCGCCGGTTTCACCGCCTTGCTCGGACTGGCCGGCTACCTCGCGATTTATCCCGGCCTCTTCGGTGCCTTCGCCGCCACGGTGGGGTGCTGGACACCGGCTGAAGAAACCGCTGCGACCGGGAAACGCGCCCTCTTCGCCCCCTCTCTCGCGGTGATCCGCATCGCCTTTCTCAACGGCGCGGCTTGGTGCGGTCTGGAATGGCTGCGCGGCATCGTCTTCACCGGCTTCGGCTGGAACGGGCTCGGAGTGGCGTTGAAGGAGCACCTTGTCCTCGTCCAGTTCGCCGATGTGATCGGGATCGCGGGCTACAACTTCATCCTCATGTTCTGCGCGGTGATCCTGTTCTGCACCTTTGTCAGGGTCTCTCACGAGTTGCGGCAGCGCCGCCGGATCCGTCCCCACCTCGACCTTGCTGCGGGTTCGCTCCTCGTCGCGGGACTTTTCCTCTACGGCCTGCCCGCGGTGCTCCGGCCCGCCGGCGAGTCCATCGACCTCCGCGCCCGCATCCTCCAGCTCAACATCCCGCTCGAGGAGAAATGGTCGCCTGACCTCGCGGTGCGACAGAAGGTGATCTTCGACTACCGCGACCTGACCCGCACCTTCGTCGACAAGAACCCGCCGGATGTCGTGCTCTGGCCCGAAACCGCCGTGCCGGGGGTGTTTTCGTCCGAGTGGGTCCAGGAGTATTTCAACGACCACATCCTCAAAGGCGACACCTTCCATCTCATCACCGGGCTCGAAGAGGTCAACCTGGAGAACACCGAGGTCCACAACACGATCACGATCCTCAAGGGGGACACGGAATCCTACCAGATGCACAAGAAGACCCACCTGGTGCCCTTCGGTGAGTTCATTCCCTTCCGGCACACCTTCCCGCTGTTCGTTTGGATCGCCGGCGGCATCATCGAGCGCGACTTCACCCGTGGGACGAGTTTCGAGCCGCTTTCGATCGAGAAGGGCGGCGACCCGATCGGCATCATTCCCCTGATCTGCTTCGAGGACACGGTGCCGCGCCACGTCCGTCGGTTCCTTCGTTCCGGACCGCAGGTTTTCGTCAACGTCACCAATGACGGCTGGTTCTACGACAGCGTTCAGCCGAGGGCGCACTTCGACAACGCTCTCTTCCGCTGCATCGAATTCCGCCGACCCATGATCCGCGCGGCCAACACCGGGGTGAGCGGCTTCATCGACGAGCGCGGGCGGGTCACGGGCTACCTCCACGATCCCGAGAGCGGATCGACCTACATCCGCGGCAGCCTGCCCGGCACCGTCTCGATCGATCGCAATCCGCCCCTGACGATCTATGCGAGGATCGGCGACAGTTTTTCGATCGCGATGGGGCTGATCGCGCTGCTGGTCGCAGCGAGCGGTATTTTGAGATCGCGATCTTCGCGGGCAGCGAAATAGATCCGCACTCTCGTCTCACGCCGCACCAAGCCCGAAGGCCTCGTGCACGACGTTGGCGGCGCGGTCGATGTCGCCCTCGGCCACGGTGACGGTGACCTTGATCTCCGAGGTCGAAATCATCTCGATGTTGATGCCCGCGTCCGAGAGCGCCTTGAACATCTCGGCGGCGACGCCGCTGTGAGAACGCATTCCGATGCCGACGACGCTGAGCTTGGCGATGCCGTCGGTCGCCTCGAGGGTGACCCCTTCGCCGAGCTCGGGCATGACGGGACGCAGGGCCGCTTCGGCCTTGGCCACGTCGTCCTTGTGCACGGTGAAGGAAATATCAGTGATCCCCGTCTTCGAAACGTTCTGCACGATCATGTCGACGAGCAGGTTCGCCTTGCCGACGGCTCCGAAGATGCGGCTCGCCGTGCCGGGCACGTCCTTGACGCCGCTGATGGTGACCTTCGCCTGGGCGCGCTCGAGGCTGACGCCGCGGATGACAATCGATTCCATGCTCATGGTTTCTTCTTTGACGAGGGTTCCCGGATTGTTGTTGAGGCTGCTGCGCACTTCGAAGACGACACCGAACTTCTTCGCGAACTCGACCGAACGCGATTGCATCACCTTCGATCCCGAGCTCGCCATCTCAAGGAGCTCGTCGTAGCTGATCTCCTCGATCTTGCGGGCCGACGGCACGACGCGCGGGTCGCAGGTGTAGACGCCGTCGACGTCGGTGAAAATCTGGCAGATGTCCGCGTCGATCGCGGCGGCCATGGCGATGGCGGTGAGGTCCGATCCGCCGCGACCGAGCGTGGTGATGCGCCCGTCGCTGGTCTGGCCCTGGAATCCGGCGAGGATCACGATGTTGCCCTCGTTGAGAAACTCGTGGACGCCGTCGGGGGTGATGTTGGAAATGCGGGCCTTCGTATGGACCCCGTCCGTCACGATCCCGGCTTGGGCACCGGTGAGGGAGACGGCTTTGGCACCCATCGAGTTCAGCGCCATCGCCGTGAGGGCGATCGTGGTCTGTTCGCCGGTGGCGAGGAGCACGTCCATCTCACGCTCGGTGGGAAAGCCTTCGCCGGTGACCTCGTCGGCGAGTTTGATGAGATTGTTCGTCACCCCGGCCATGGCCGAGACGACCGCGACGACCTGATGGCCCTCGGCCTGCGTCTCGAGGATGCGGCGCGCGACATTGCGGATCCGCTCGGGTGTGCCGACGGAGGTGCCGCCATATTTCTGGACGATGAGGCTCAAGGCTTCAGGTGGGTGGGTCCGCGAAAACGCGGGCGAGACTTATGCCTCAGGATGCGGATTTGTCCAATGTCGTTTCACCCCTGACCCAGGCGAGATATCCGGCCGATCCTCCTTCGGGCGACACGACCAGAAACTCGGGCAGTTCGTAGGGATGCAGCTCCCGCAGGGACGCCTCCAGGTCCGCGAGGCGGCCGCGGGTCGTCTTGACGATCGCCAGCACCTCGGCGGAGCGCTCCGTCGTTCCCTCCCACCGGTAGATCGACTCGGCGCCGGGCAGCAGATTGACGCAGGCCGCAAGTTGCGATTCCACCCAAATTGTGCCAATTTGTCTCCCTTTTTCGGAATCCGGAAAGGTCGTGAGGCAGATCACCACCTCCCCCTCGGTGCCGTTTTGTCTCTCGATCATCAGAAACCTTCGCATCTGCCTTCCGTTTGGCCAGTTCCTCGTGACCCGTGACTCCCCATGAACCCCGGAATGATCGACCGCCTCCTCGACAGGCTCGACCGGCTCGAACCCGAGGAGGTCCAGCGCCTCGTCCTCAAGATCGTGCAGGAGAAGGGTTTCCTCGAGAAGGTCTTCGAAGTCCTCCGCGAAGGCGTCGTCGTGACCGGGGCGATGGGCTCGATCCACTACATCAACCAGGCCGCCTGTGATTTCTTCGGCCTCGATCCGAAGGAGGCGATCCGCGGCGACGTCGAAACGCTCTTCACCGGGCTCGATTGGGAGGAAATCACCTCCTCGGGCGGAGTCGTGAACCGCGACCTCGTCGTGCGGTATCCCGAGCCGAGACTGCTGAACTTCTACGTCGCGCCCCTCGCCGACCGCGACTCGGATTCGGACCTCGTCGGCCACGTCATCATCCTGCGCGACCAGACCCGCACTGTCGCGCGCCAGCGGCAGGAGATCGAGTCGGGCAAGCTCGAAGCCGTCACCAGCCTCGCCGCCGGCGTGGCCCACGAGATCGGCAATCCGCTGAACTCGCTCAACATCCACCTCCAGGTCGTCGAAAGGAAGATCAAGAAGCGCGTCGATCCCGATCTCGCCGGCGAGCTGCTTGAGTCCCTCGAGATCGCTCGCGGCGAGATCAAGCGGCTCGACTTCATCGTCGAGAAATTCCTCAACGCGGTGCGTCCGGTGCGTCCGAACCCGCAAGCCACCGATCTCAACCAGCTCATCGAGGAGGCGATGAACTTCATCGGACACGAGGTCGCCGACCGCCGCATCGCCGTGATCCTCGATCTCGCCGAGGGGCTGCCGCTCCTTCACGTTGACCAAGATCAGTTGAAGCAGGTTCTCTACAACCTCGTCCGCAACAGTTGCCAGGCGATGGGCAGCGACGGCGAGATCACCGTGCGGACCGGCTGCGATGATGAGAACGTCTTTTTCACCATCGCCGACAACGGCCCCGGCGTCCCCGCCGACCAGGTCAGCCGGGTTTTTGAACCCTATTACACCACCAAGAAGACAGGGTCTGGTCTCGGCCTGCTCATCATCCACCGCATCGTCCACGACCACGGCGGCGAGGTCGAATTCAAGAGCCGCGAAGGCATCGGCACCGAGGTGACCGTCTACCTGCCCCGCGCCGAGAAACTGATGCGGTTTTTGCCATCGAAAGCGGAGAGCGCGGTGATCGACGTGTGACGTGGCAAAGCCGCGCAAGCCATTTGGCCTCGAGCCGTTTGGCTTTTAGCTCACTCCTATCAAAACCAAATTTTCCTGCGATAAACAGCCAAATCGCAAACCGCCAAACAGCTCCCATGTCCTTCCCCGAACACACCCTCCTCATCGTCGACGACGAGAAGAACACGCGCGAGGGCCTGCGCCTCTCGCTCGAGGACGAGTTCGACGTCTACATCGCGGCGAACATCGCCGAGGCCGAGGAGATCCTGAAGAACGAGTCGATTGAGGTGATGCTCACCGACCTGCGCCTCGGCGGAGAGAGCGGGATGGACCTCATCACCCGCGCCCTCGCCCGTCCGAAGCCGCCCATCTGCATCCTCATGACCGCCTACGGCTCCGTCGACGTCGCGGTCGAGGCGATGAAGAAGGGCGCCTACGACTACGTCAGCAAGCCGCTCAACATCGACGAACTCGAGATCGTCATCAAACGCGCCATCCGCAGCCGCGCCGTCGAGGCCGAGGTCGTCGCGCTGAAGACGCAGGTCTCGGACCGCTACGGACTCGAGAACATCATCGGTCGGTCCGCGGCGATGAAGCCCGTCTTCGAAACGATCCGCCAGGTCGCCCCGACCCGGGCCACCGTGTTGATCGAAGGCGAGAGCGGCACCGGCAAGGAACTCGTCGGACGCGCCATCCACCATCTCAGCGGACGGCCGAAGTCGAAACTCGTCACGGTGCACTGCGCCGCCCTCAGCGAGCAGCTCCTCGAGAGCGAACTCTTCGGCCACGAACGCGGCGCCTTCACCGGAGCCATGGAACGGCGCGTCGGTCGCTTCGAGGAAGCCGATGGCGGCACCTTGTTTCTCGACGAGATCGGCGAGATCGATCTCAACACCCAGGTGAAATTGCTCCGCGCCATCGGCGAACGGACGATCGAGCGGCTCGGCTCGAACAAACCGATCAAGGTCGACGTCCGCGTCGTCGCCGCGACCAACAAGGACCTCAGCGAAATGGTGCGCGAGGGCACTTTCCGCGATGATCTGTTTTTCCGCCTCAACGTCGTCTCCATCGCGATGCCGCCGCTACGCGCGAGGAAGGAGGACATCGTCCTGCTCGTCGACGCCTTCCTGAAGGAATTCACCGAGGAAAACGGCAAAGCGCCTATGGAACTCACCGCCGAAGCGATGCAGTTGCTCCTCGATTACGAATGGCCCGGCAACGTCCGCGAGCTCCGCACCGTGGTCGAGCATGGCGTCGTGATGTCGAATACGCCCAAGATCGGGGTGCGGCATCTGCCTTTGTTTCTACGGGATGATTCCCTGCGGGATCTGCGCGGCCCCGGCGGAAAAGCCAAAGCGACGCTGGCGTCGCCGCTCGCGGCCGAGCCCGAGGATCTCAACCTCGCGAAGATGGAGGAACGCCTCATCCGCCTAGCCCTCGACCGCACCGGCGATCACCGCACCGAGGCTGCGAAGCTCCTCGGCATTTCGCGCCGCACCATGCAGCGGAAGCTGAAGGAGATGGGGCTGGTGGAGGAGTGAGAAAAATCACTGCGCCGCCCGCACCAAATCCCAGGCCTTGTTGTAGAGCGCGTTGTTCTCGCCGAGGTCGTCGATCACCTCGCATTTCTTCATCGTCGCCTCGTCGAGGAAGAGAGCGTCGATCTCGCGGAATTCCTTGCTGACGAGCTCGTAGGCACTCTTGTTCGGGGCGAGGTAGTAGATGTATTCCATGTTCGCCGCCGCGTTGGCCGGATCGGTCAGGAAGTTGATGAAGGCGTAGGCCAGTTCCGGATTCGGAGCGTTCTTCGAGATGACAAGATCATCACAGGCGACCGACGTGCCCTCGGAGGGCAGGACGAACTCGATCTTGTCGTTATCCTCCTGGGCTTGGTAGGCATCACCGGCGTAGGCCTGGGAAAGGAGAAACTCCGCCGATGCGAGACCGCTGTCGTATTGGTCGCTCTCGAACTTGGCGAGGTTTCTCTTCCACGAGATGACAAGATCACGGGCTTGGTCGATCTGGCCCTGATCGATCGTGTTGATGCTGAATCCGAGCACCTTCAAGGCGGCACCGATGGTCTCGCGGCTGTCGTTCAACATGGTCATACGGCCCTTGAGGTCGGCCCGTTCGAAGATGCGCCAACTCGGCTCGAGGTTTTCGACGCGGTCACTGAGGTAGGCAATGCCGGTCGGGGCGAGCATGTAGGGCACGCTCCATTTCATCTCCTTGTCGAAAGCGAGGCTCTCGAGGTAGACGGGATCGACGTGGCTCAGATTCGGGAGCTTGGTTTTGTCGAGCTCGACGATCATGCCCTCACGAGCGAGCACCTTCACCATGTAGCTGGTTGGCACCAGCACATCGTAGCCCGTTGCCCCGGCCTGGAGCTTGGCGAGCATCGCCTCGTTCGAGTCGAAGATATCGATGACAAGGCGGCAGTTGTGCTCCTCTTCGAACTTGGTGATCAACTCGGGCTTGAGATAATCATCCCAGGTGAAGAGATGGAGCTCGGGCTTCTTGTCTCCGCAGGAGGCAAGAAGGAGACCGGCGGCGAGGAGCGGGAGGAGGCGGTTCATCATCGGGTGCGATTGGGTTGGTTTTCGGTGAGGCGCTGGCTGAGCCAGACAATCAGGAAGGTGAGGGCGAGAAAGATCGTGGAGATGGCGTTGATCACGGGCAGATCCTTGCTGTGTTTGACCATGCTGTAGATCTTGAGCGGCAGGGTGGTCGCGCCGGGCCCCGAGACGAAGAAAGTGATCACGTAGTCGTCGATCGACAGAGTGAAGGCGAGCAGTCCGCCAGCGATGATGCCGGGAGCGAGCAGCGGGATGATGATGCGTGAAATGATGACCCACGGTGTCGCCCCAAGGTCCCGGGCCGCGGCAATCACGTTTTCATCGAAACCCTGGAGTCTTCCCAGCACCACCACCGTGACAAAACTCGCACAAAAGGTGATGTGGGCGATCAGGATCGTGCCTGCCCCGAGCGTCACCCCGAGCGCGACGAAAAAGAGCAGCAGGCTGATCCCCATCAGCAAATCCGGAATGATGATCGGCAGGTAGAGCACCCCGTAGTTGACCTGCTGAAGTCGGGAACGGTACCAGTGCAAGGCGCAGGCCGAAAGCGTGCCGAGCACCATCGAGATGAGGCTCGAAAAAAGGGCGATCCCGAGGCTGAGACGGGCGGCCTCCCACAGGTCCCGGTTCAGCGGACTCATCAGGGCGGTGTACCACTTGAAGGTAAAGCCCGACCAGGTCGAGCTGAAGCGGGCCGCGTTGAAGGAATTCACCACCAACAGCAGGATCGGCAGGTAGAGGAAGACCAGCACCGCCAGCAGGATGAGCATGGGGACACGGCTCGACTTCATCGGGTGGAGGCGCGCTCCTTCCTCTGGAGCAGGAAGAGGATGACGATGGGCACCATCGTGATGGCAAGCAGAGCGATGGAAAGGGTTGCGGCCTGCGGCAGATTCCGGCTGCTGAGGGTGCGCTGGGCGATCTTGTTGCCGATCATCTCATCGGAGGTACCGCCGACGAGGTCGGGGATGACGTAGGAACCCAGCGCGGGGATCAGCACCAACGCCATCGCGGTGAGCAACCCGCGGCTGACGCCGGGGACGAACACGTTCAGCACCGCCCGCATTCCGCTCGCACCGAGATCGCGGGCCGCCTCCAGCAGGCCGTAGTCGAAACGCTCCGCAGCCGCGTAGAGCGGCAGAATCGCGAAGGGCAGGTGGGTGTAGACCATCACCATCAGCACCGCGCCCTCGTTGTAGAGCAGGAGTGTGTCGGGTCCGATCAGCCCTAGGCCGATGAGAGTCTGGCGGACCATGCCCTCGGGATGCAGCAGGATGCGCCAGGCGGCCACCCGGATCACGAAGTTCGTCCAGAATGGCACGATCACCAGCATCACGAGGATGCCGCGCCACCTGCCCTGCATTTTCCCTAACAGAAATGCAATCGGCAGGGCGAGGACCAGGCAGATCGCGGTGGTGGCAACACTCAGCCAGACCGTCCGCCACAGGATGATGGGATAGTCAGGATCGGCCAGCGAGCGCCATGCGTCGAGGCTCCAGCCCGGCAGCACACCACCGCTCACGTCCGCAGGGCGGAAGGAGATGAGCAACATCGCCGCGCTCGGCACCACGAAAAAGACCGCCAGCCAGAGCAGGGTCGGCGCGGTCAGGAGGATCTCGTTGCGGTTGCGGATCATTCCGATTCACTCGTCGTCGGGCAGCGAGAGGAGCTGCCGGTCTTCTTCGCGGAAGTCCTCGAGCAGATAACCGTCGTTGGCGTTCCAGCTTACCCAGACCTCGTCACCCCACTGCGGCGGCTTCGCCTCGTCGAGAAAGAAACGCCCGTGCTGGGTCTCGACCATCAGCAGTTCCTCGCCGGTGCGGACCCAGAAACGCGTCATCGATCCTAGGTAGATCATGTCCTCGATGGTGCCGCGCACCGCATTGCGGTTCTCCGGCAGCGGATCGGGCCGCGTCCGCGAAAGTGAGATCTTCTCCGGCCGCAGGCTCAGGCTGACCCGCTCGCCGACCTTCACGGGACGGTCATCGTAGATGCGGATCGGTCCACCCAGATAATCGAAGGTGCCGGTGCTGTGCTCGGCATCGACGACGGCGTCGACGCGCCCGGTCAGGAAGTTCGTGTCGCCGATGAAGGCCGCGACAAAACTGTTCACCGGCGTTTCGTAGATCGCGGCGGGCGCGTCGATCTGCTCGATGTTGCCCGCGCGCATCACCGCGATGCGGTCGCTGATGCCCATGGCCTCGTGCTGGTCGTGGGTGACGTAGAGGAAAGTGATGCCGACCTCCTCGTGCAGTTCGTCGAGTTCCACGAGGAGACGCTGCCGCAGTTTCAGATCGAGGGCCGCGAGCGGTTCGTCGAGCAGCAGCACCTCCGGCTTGTTGATCAGCGCCCGGGCGATCGCGACGCGCTGCTTTTGGCCACCGCTGATGAGGGCGGGCTTCTTGTCGGCATGCGCGGAAAGATCGACCAGCTCGAGCATGCGATCGACTTCATCGTCAATCTCCTTGCGGGAGAGGCGCTTCGCCAACTCGGGGCCGAAAGCCACATTCTGTCGCAGCGTCAGGTGCGGGAAGAGCGCGTAGTTCTGGAACACCGTGTTCACCGGACGCTTCTCCGGCGGCAGTTCGGTGAGATCCTTCCCGTTGAGCAGAATGCGCCCGCTGTCGGGCGAGGCGAAACCCGCGACCATGCGCAGCAGCGTCGTCTTGCCACACCCGCTGGGGCCGAGCAGGGAGAAGACCTCGCCCTTCGCCACCGAGAAGCTGGCATCCCGGACTGCGACGAAATCCCCGAATCGTTTCGTCACCTTGTCGAAGACCAGGAAGTCGCTCATTTCTCTCAAAATCGGGTCGATCCTAGTGTTCCCAGCGGATGGGGCAAGGGAAATGTGAGGGCCGGGGCGATTGCGTCAGGCAGGTGCCGGATCACGTGGCACAAAGCGGGCCAAATCCGCAGAACAAAGTGCCATCTTCGCTCGGCTCGGCCGGAAAGGGATCACCGGAATCAAGGTGGCTTTGGCAGGATCGCCGGAAGCCCTCCAGATCGGTGGCCCGGCGCAGTTCGGCGACCAGGGCGCCATCGGCGATACTCGAGGCTATGTAATTGGTGAACTTCTTGATCCGGTTCACCAGGTCGATCTCGCGCCCGAAGTCACCCTCGGCGCGCACCTCCTCGGCGAGTTCGAACAAGTAATCCCTCACATCACGCAGCGTGGGGCGCGGCACCAGCGGATCACGGATCGACGCAAAAATCCAGGGATCTCGGATCGCGCCGCGCCCGATCATCAGGCCCGCGGCACCCGTCGCCCCGGCCATTGCCCGCGCCGCCGCGGCCGAGACGATCGAGCCGTTCGCGACGACGGGAAACGGCAATCGCCGCACCGCCGCCGCGATCGCATCGAGGTGGACCTCGGACTGGTAGCGCTCGCGCACGGTCCGCCCGTGCACGGCGATTCCGTCGATGGGCAGCGAAGCAAAGAGGTCTAACAAAACTTCAAACTCCTCTGACGTCTCGTAGCCGATCCGTGTTTTCAGAGTCAGCGTGCCGCGCACCACCGGACGCAGCGCCTCGACGATGCGGCGGATCAGATCGGGATCGCGCAAGAGCGCGCCGCCCGACGACTTGCCGCAAACCGTCGGCGAGGGGCACCCGAGGTTCAGGTCGATGCCCGCGCAGGGACTTTGATCCTGAAGCAGACGAGCGGTGCGGACGAGTTCCTCCGGCTCGTTGCCGATCATCTGGGCGATGATGGGTTTCTCCGCGTGGAAGGCGGCAATCGAGCGCAGGATGTCGCGCTCCGGCTGCGAGTTGCGGTGGACCCGGAAGTATTCGGTCACGTAGACATCGGGGCCACCGCGACGTTCCAGGCAGCGCCACAGCGGCAACACCGAGACATCCTGCATCGGCGCGAGGTAAAGACGGGGGGGGGCGTTCACGCTCGTGACCAGAGAGGGTTGGGTCGGCGACCGAACAGGGTCATGCCGACAGGATTGTGTCAGGATTCGCCCGCCGCTTTGGGCCGACGATACCACATCGCGCAGAGCCGCTTGCTCCGCGCCGCCCAGGGCACGAGGAAGAGGATCGCGATCTGCTTGTAAAAGTCGGCGGCGGAGAACCAGTCAGACTTGCGGCCCGAGGTGATCACGGCAGGGGCGTCGAGGACGACGAACTTCATCTTTCTCTTTCTCGCCCAGGTCTTGATGCGACGGGCGAGGTGGATTTCCTCCCCGGCGTAGACTTTTTCCTCGAAGCCGCCCGCGGCCTCGAAGGCGTCGCGGCGGGTGAAGAAAAAGCTGCCCGCGGCATAGGACCAGGCTTTGGAAAGGCGGTTCCAGGTGCGGGTGATCGAGGCCACGGTGGGGCTGACCTCGCAATCCATCGCCACCCCGGCCCCACCAGCGGCGATGGCGCCACCCGCGAGAGCGGATAAGGCGGCCCGCAGGGTCTCGGCGGGCAGCCGGGTGTCGGCATCAAGAAAGATGAGGCGCTCCGCCGTGGTCGCGGCGGCTCCGGCGTTGCGGGCGCGGGCGATCTGGTTGTGCGGCTCGAAGACGACGCGGTCGGCCCCGTGCGCGGCGGCCACCCGCGCCGTCGCGTCGGTGGAGTTGTTGTCGACCACGAGGATTTCACCCGAGCCAAATTCGTCGCCGAGCGCCGCCACCGCCTCGCGCGCCGCAGCGAGCGTGGCGGGCAGGTAGGCCTCCTCGTTGTAGGCCGGAATGATGATGGCATAGTCGGGCATGCGTCAGGATGATACGCGCTTTCGTAAAAATGGGAACCGTTCCCGGCCTTGATCGATGTCCCGGCCCGAACCAACCCGCAAGATTCTCCATATCGACATGGACTGCTTTTACGCGGCCATCGAGATGCGGGAGCGCCCGGAACTGGCGGGCAAGCCCATCGCCGTGGGCGGCAGCAGCGGGCGCGGGGTCTTGACGACCTGCAACTACGAGGCCCGCAAGTATGGCTGCCGCTCCGCAATGCCGGCTTTCAAGGCCCGGGCGCTTTGCCCTGATCTGATTTTGCTGCCGGTGCGCTTCGACCTCTACCGCCACGAGTCCTCGCGCATCCGGGCCATTTTCGCCCGCTACACCGAGCTGATCGAACCGCTCTCGCTCGATGAAGCCTACCTCGACATCAGCCACCTCGCCTCCACGGGGGAATCGGTGGCCTGGGCGATCCGCGAACAGATTCGTGACGAAACTGGTCTGACCGCCTCCGCGGGCATCGCGCCAAACAAATTCCTCGCCAAGATTGCAAGCGATTGGCGCAAGCCTGACGGACAATACGAGATCGAAGCCGATGCGATCGAGGATTTCCTGACCGATCTCCCCGTGGAAAAAATCTGGGGCGTCGGCAAACGCACCGCGACGCGACTGCACGAAGCCGGGATCCCCACCTGTGGCGTGATGCGCGGCCGCAGCGAGATGGAGCTGGTGCGGCGCTTCGGGAAATTCGGCAGCTCACTCTATCGACTCTGCCGCGGCATTGACGACCGCCCGGTCAACGCCCATCGCGAGCGCAAGTCCCTGGGCAACGAGCGCACCTTTCGTGAAAATCTGGAGTCCGTCGCCGAGGGCCGGCCGCGCCTCGATGAATTGATCGACGAACTGCAGGAGGACCTCTCCGGACGCCACGCGGTCCGGGAAATCCGCGAATGTGTGGTGAAGGTGAAGTTCGCCGACTTCCAGGTGACCACGGCGCAGCGGGCCTCCGACCACATCGACCGCGAGGTGATGCACGAGCTGCTCGCCGAGGCCTGGGCCCGCGGCGAAGGCAAGTCGGTGCGGCTGATCGGGGCCGCGGTCCGCTTCCGGCCAGGCGAGGACGAAGCCGGGGAGCAGTTGGAGATGTTTTGACCGCGGGGCGATCCGCCGTATTTTCCCGCTCCCCCCAATGGACCCCCTCGAACAGGCCCGCCGCGTCATTTCGCTCGAGATCGAGGAGCTCACCCGGCTCCACGAACGCCTCGACGCCAGCTTCGTCGCGGCGGTCGATCTGTTGAAAACCACGGTCGAGTCGGGTGGTAAGATCCTCATCGTCGGTGTCGGCAAGTCTGGCAACATCGGCAGCAAACTCGCCGCCACCCTGAACTCGACCGGGGCACCCGCCGCCGTGTTGCATTGTCAGGATGCGATCCACGGCGACCTCGGCCTGGTCAACAGCGGCGACACCGTGATCGCCCTGAGCTACTCCGGCGAGACCGCGGAACTGCTCACCCTTCTGCCGCATTTGAAGCGACGCGGCGCGAAGCTCGTCGCCATCACCGGCAAAGCGGGCTCGACTCTCGGCAAAGCCGCCGACTGCGTGCTCGACATCCAGGTGCGCCGCGAGGCCTGTCCGCTCAACCTCGCTCCGACCTCGAGCACCACCAACACCCTCGTGATGGGCGATGCGCTGGCGATGGTGCTGCTCGAGACCCGTGGATTCACCAAGGAACACTTCGCCGAGCTCCATCCCGGTGGTTCTTTGGGCCGCGCCCTGCTGCTCCGTGCCGGCGACATCATGCGCAGCGGCGAGGATTTTGTCACCGTCGCCCCGGACCTCGCCATCCGTGAGGTGATCGCCCGCATGACCAAGGCCCGCGCCGGTGCCGTGGTGGTGGTTGAAACCGATGGAAGTCTCGCGGGCATCTTCACCCAGGGTGACTTTGCCCGGGCTTTCCAGACGGGTGGCACCGAGGTCGGTGCCGAGCCGGTCGGGGATCGGATGACCCGCCATCCCAAGCACGTCCATCGCGACAAGCTCGTAGGCGAGGTGCTGCGCCTGCTCGAAGCCCACCGCATCGACGACCTCGTCGTGATCGATGAGGCGGGCCGGCCCGTCGGCATGATCGACACCCAGGACCTGACGCGGCACCGGGTGGTGTGAGGGGAAAAAAAATCACTCCCCCCACCCCGTCACCAGCACCGATCCGGGCTCGATCATCGTCAGACCCTCGCTGCCGGCGGGCACGAGGAAAAAGTCACCTTCGCCGAAGCGGGTCGTTTCATTCCCCACCGATCCCGAGACCACGGTGACAATCGCGAAGCGACCTTGCACGGCCTTGGCGAGCGGATCGCCGGCGGCGAGTTCGTGTCTCTCGAGGCGGAAATGTTCGCAGTTCACCAGCAGCGGTCCCTCGGGGCTATCCATGCCCGGCTCGCGGTCGGCAAAGTCGATGCAGCGCATCGATTCCTCGACGTGCAGATCACGCGGTTTACCATCGATCCCGGCGCGGTTCCAGTCAAAGACGCGATAGGTGGTGTCTGAATTTTGCTGGATCTCGTAGATGAGCAGTCCGCCACCGATCGCGTGGAGCCTTCCGCTCGGGATGAAGAGGTGCTGCCCCGCCTCGACCGGGATCGCATGGACGCATTCGGCCACGGTTCCGGCCACGAGCGCCTCGCGGAAGCGCTCCGCATCGACGCCCTCGCGGACTCCCACGTAAAGTTTCGCACCCGGAGCGGCGTCGGCGATGTACCAGACCTCGGTCTTCGGCTCGCCACCCAGGGAGGTGGCGACGGACTGGGGCGGGTGGACCTGGATGGAGAGGTCTTCGCGGGCGTCGAGGATTTTGAAAAGCAGCGGAAAGGCCTCGTCCCCGGGTGCGTCGGCCCCAAAGATGAGCGGCTTCAGCGCCGGGTCGTGCCAGAGCTCGGTCAGGGTCTTGCCCTCAAAAGTGCCCCCGACGACTCGGCTGTCGGCCTCGGGACGGGCCGAGACCTCCCATGATTCTCCATAGGGCATTTCCGAATCCGGCAATCGTCGGCCAAAGCGGGTCTCGAGGAGCCGACCTCCCCAAACTCGGGTTTGATAAATCGGCTCGAATCGAATAAATGAATCGGGAAAGGCAGACATGACGGGCTCGCGGAAACGATACCGCGCCGGGTCGGGGATTGCCATCTCCCATTTCAAACCCCCATTAGAGACGATGAACCCGGAAGTCAAAGAACGCTTCGACGCCTACATCCGCCAGAAAGGCATGCGCAAGACCGGCCAGCGCGATGTCATCCTCGAGGCGGCCTTCGCCAGCGACGATCATTTCACGGCCGAGGAGCTCTTGACCAAAGCTCGCCGACTCGATCCCAAGACCTCGCGCGCGACGCTCTATCGCACCATCGCGCTGCTGGTCGAGTGCGGCCTGCTGCGCGAGATCGACTTGGGCCGTGATGAGCGCGTTTACGATCCCAATTTCCTCGATTCACCCGACCACAATCACCTCATCTGCATCGATTGCGGCAAGGTGATCGAATTCGAGGACGACAACACCGCCGTGCTGATCGACTGCATCACGCGCCGACTCGGTTTCCGCCCGACGATGAAGTCGATGCGGATCGAGGCCTGCTGCGACCGCCTCCGCAAGGATGGGATCTGCAGCAATCTGATCGAGCAGCGGCTCCAGAAGCGGGCTTAAGACGAGCCGCTCCGCCCTTCGAAAAATCCTGCTTGCCCCCTGCGCTTCCCCGCGCGATGCAGAGCCATGTGGAAAGGCAGATTCCAGACCGAAACCTCGAACCTCGTCCAGCGCTACGGAGAGTCGATCTCCTACGACTGGCGGCTCTACGATTGTGACATACAGGGCTCGATCGCGCACGCTGCGGCCCTGCTCGAGGCCGGCATCCTGACGAAGACCGAAGAGCGCTCCATCGTGAAGGGCCTCCAGGAAATCCGCCGCGAGATCGAAGCCGGCGAGTTCCGTTTCAAGACCAGCCTCGAGGACATCCACATGAACATCGAGCGGGCCCTGACCGAGAAGATCGGGGCCGCCGGAGCAAAACTGCACACCGCCCGCAGCCGCAACGACCAGATCGCGCTCGACATCCGCCTCTACTGCCGCACCGAGGTGAAAGCCATCCACGATCGCCTCACCACGCTGCAGAACGCCCTGCTGACCCTGGCTGTGAACCATCCCTCCGCGGTGGTGCCGGGCTACACCCACCTCCAACGCGGCCAGCCCGTGCTCTTCGCCCACCACCTCCTCGCCTACCTCGAGATGCTCGAACGCGACAAGGATCGGCTCCGCGACGCCCATCGCCGCATCAATGTGATGCCGCTCGGCTCGGGGGCGCTCGCCGGATCGACCATCGTGCTGAACCGGAAGCTAGTCGCCGAGAAGCTCGGATTTCCGGCGATCACCCAGAACAGCATGGATGCGGTGAGCGACCGCGACTTCATCGCCGAGTTCCTCTTCGACATCGCCCTCTGCGGCATCCATCTGTCGCGTCTCAGCGAGGACGTCATCCTCTGGGCCAGCGCCGAGTTTGCCTTCATCGAACTGAGCGACGCGCACACCACCGGCTCCAGCCTGATGCCGCAGAAAAAGAATCCCGACGTCGCCGAACTGACCCGCGGCAAATCGGGACGACTGCTCGGCAATCTCGTCGCCCTGCTGACCACGATCAAAGGGCTGCCGATGACCTACAACCGGGACCTGCAGGAGGACAAGGAACCCCTCTTCGACTCCATCGATCAGATCAAACTCGCCCTCGAGGTCTTTGCCGAAATGATGGCCGCGGCCAAGGTGCGCGAGGATCGCACCCTGCAGGCAGCATCCGACCCCTTCCTGCTCGCCACCGACCTCGCCGACTACCTCGTGCTGCGGGGCCTGCCCTTCCGCGAGGCCCACGAGGTGATCGGGCGACTCACCGCCCACAGCTTGAAAGAGAAGCGCGGCTTTCCCGAGTTCACCCTCGCGGAGTACCAGCAATTCTCGCCGATCTTCGAGGCTGATGTCTTCAAGGTGCTCGATCTCAAAACGGCCTTGAAAGCCCGCAAAGGCATCGGCGCCCCATCGCCCGCCAATGTTGGTGCGCAGATCACCCGCTGGCAGAAACGCCTCCACACCCGGGTCGAATTCTGAGGCACCCCGCGCTTTTTTCGCGATTTAGACAGATTCCGCTTTCCGTCTCGCTCTAACCGGCAGAAGGATGAGCGAAGATCCCGAAATCTCCCGCGAAGATGCGGAATTGGAAGCCCTCTTGCGCGGGCTTCACCCGAGCCGTCTCGACGTGCACCAGTTCTCCGAGCTGAACCGCACCCGGGAGCGGATCATGATGGAGCATGACTTCAGCCCCACGAGGATGCAATGGTCGCGCGTGGTGCCCGTGATGCTGGCCTGCGTCGTCGTGATGTTCGGCGTCGCTCTTTTCCGCTATGGTGCGCTGTTGCGGAACCAATCGCAGGAGACCCTCGCCGATACCTCGAGAGTCGCGGCGGTTTCGGAGATCGCCGCGACAGATCTGACGGTGCCCGCATCGAACACCTCGGTCCCCCGTTTTCTCCCCGTCTCCGCCCACGGCACCCTCGTGAAAGCCTCGTCAGGCGGAGTGGTGGAAACCGAAGCCGGACCGCGGGAGCGGCTCAACATGGAATACCAGGATGCCTACCATTGGCATGATCCCGAGAGCGGAACGAACATCCGCATCTTCCAGCCGCGCAGCGAGGAGATCGTGGTGCCTTTCGTGACTGATTGAGGAACGCTTGTGCTTTCGAAACCCGAAACCCGACCTCACCATGAAACCATCCCCCGCCCTGTTGGCCCTCGCCGGCCTCCTTATGGGCCCGGCCCTCTTTGCAGAGGAAGCCGCCTCCGACACACCCCGCCCCTCCCGGGAGGAACGGAAGTTGGATCCTGACAACGTCACCAAACCGCGTCCTCCCAGACCCGGAACCCAACGTCCTGACAAAGCGACCTCCGATGCCTCCCCCGAAGCCGGAGTTCCCAAGCGCACCTACCTCGGGCTTTCAAGCCGCCCAGTTGATCCCGCCCTGCACGAGCACCTCGGCATTCCCGAGGGTTTCGGGATCCAGGTCGTCGAGGTCGTGCCCGATTCCCCCGCGCAGGCAGCCGGAGTTCTCGCCAACGACATCATCCTCAGGCTGGAGGACCAGCGCCTCATCTCGCCCGAACACCTCTCGCTGCTGGTGCGATCCCATGCGGTCGGCGACCGGGTACCCCTGACCGTCATCCGCAAGGGGCACGAGGAGACCATCGAGGTCGCCCTCGGCGAAGCGGACGACGACCTCTTCGGAAATTTCGGTCCCCACCCGCAGGGCGTCCCCCAACTCCGCGGCATGCCCGACTGGAGCGAGGAAGCCCGGCGCCAGCAGGATTTCTGGCGTCAATGGATGGAGCGGAACCAGCCCGAATGGCGGCAAGGTCACCCGCAACCGCGGAAACGATCCGGTCAGCCCGAGGATCCAGGCACCCTGCCACCTGGTGCGACCATGCCCGGAGTGAAGGTGAATCCCGGTTTCCCGCTCCGGGTCTTCGGCACCGAGGGCATCTTGAAGATCGACAACGAACAGGGCGAGCTGACCCTGACCCGCAAGGGTGATCATCATCACCTCGTCATTGAGGATGCCGAAGGAAACGTCGTCTTCGACGGAGCCTACGATCCCCAGTCCGGGGTCGCCGGCCTGCCCGAAGAGGCCCGTGCCCAACTCGACAAGATGAAACTCGGCGACCTCGAGATCCGTTTGCCCGAGGGGCCGCAGGTGTCGCCGAAGAAGACGGTCGAGCCGGATCCTGAGAAGCCGGCGGAGCCGGAAGCTGGGGTGCTGTGATCGCTTCCTTCACCCCTAACAAAAAGGGAGACCTCCCGGTCTCCCTTTTTCATTTTCGGCCAGCCTCTTTCGAGCCTCAATCCTCCACCACCTCGGGCCACTGGGTGTGGAAGAATTCGCCTTCGGGCTTGTCGATGCGCTCGTAGGTGTGGGCACCGAAGAAGTCGCGCTGGGCTTGGAGCAGGTTCGCGGGGAGGCGGGGCGAACGATAGCTGTCATAGTAGCCGAGCGAGGCGCTGAAGGCGGGAATCGGAATCCCGTTGGTCACGCCGAGAGCGACGATCTCGCGCCAGTCGGCCTGGTTCCGGTTGAGGATGTCCAGGAAGAAGGGATCGAGCATCAGGTTCACGAGGTTCGGATTGCGCTCGTAGGCCTCGGTGATGCGGTTGAGGAAACGCGCCCGGATGATGCAGCCGCCGCGCCAGATGCGGGCGATCGCGCCGAGGTTGAGTCCCCAGCCGTGGGCCTCGCCGACCTTCTTGATGAGGTCGAGTCCTTGGGCGTAGGAGATGATCTTCGAGGCGTAAAGCGCGTCGTGGACCTTCTGCACGAGGACGTCCTTGGGCAGGGTTATCTTCGGAGTGGGGCCCGCGAAGAGACCCGACGCGGCGAGGCGCTGGTTGCGCATCGAGGAGAGGATGCGCGCCTCTACCGCCGCGTTGATCGTGGAGATGACGACGGTGTTGTCCGCCGCGTTCATCACCGTCCAACGGCCCGTGCCCTTCTGGCCGGCCTTGTCGAGGATGAGCTCGACGACGGCTTCTCCGGTCTCCTCGTCGCGGATCGTGAAGATCTTGCTGGTGATCTGGATGAGGTAGCTCTCGAGGTCGCCCTGATTCCACTGCTCAAAGATCGCACCGATCTCATCCGTGCTGAAGCCGGCCGTCTTGAAGATCTGGTAGGCTTCGCAGATGAGCTGCATGTCGCCGTACTCAATGCCGTTGTGGACCATCTTCACATAGTGGCCCGCTCCGCCCGTGCCGATGTGGGTGACGCAGGGATCGCCGTTCACCTTGGCGGAGATGGATTCAAAGATCGGCTTGATCAGTTCCCAACTGCTCGCGGGACCGCCGGGCATGATCGCCGGGCCTTTGCGGGCGCCTTCCTCACCCCCGGAGACGCCGGTGCCGATGAAGAGGAGGCCCTTCGCCTCGAGCTCCTTGGAGCGGCGCTCGGTGTGGATGAAGTAGGTGTTGCCCCCGTCGATGATGAGGTCGCCGGGCTCGAGGAGCGGCACGAGCGAGTCGATCACGGCATCGACGGCGTCGCGGTCGGCGGGGTTGGCACCGGCCTTGGATTGGACCAGCATCATGATCTTGCGGGGGCGCTCGATGCTGGCGACGAAGTCCTCGAGCGAGGCGTAGCCCTGTAGTTTCTTGCCCGGATTGGCCGCGATGAACTCGTCGGTCACCGAGGAGGTGCGGTTGTAAACGGAAACCTGGAAGCCGCGGCTCTCCACGTTCAACACCAGGTTCTGCCCCATCACGGCGAGGCCAATCAGTCCGAAATCGCTCTTGCTCATTGCTTTGTTCTTGGAAGGTTTCTGGAGAAACGGAAGCCTATCCAGTATTCAGCAATGGCAAGCCCTCATTTTGTATACTCTGTCTCGTCCCGGACCGTCGCGGAGGTCGAGGCGGAGCTACCGTCATCGACCGAGCACGGGGCCGATCTGCGGTTCCACGGGGTCGTCCGCGATCTCGAGGAGGGCCGCGCCCTGCGGGCGATCCATTACACCCACTACGAGTCCATGGCCCTGGGCGAACTCGAGCGCATCGGCGAAGCGATGTGGGCGGTGTATCCCGAACACCGCGCCCTCGTCCACCATGTCGTCGGCATCGTCGCGGCGGGCGAGGCCTCCATCCTGATCCGGGTGCAGACCAAACACAGCGCCGCGGCCTTCGAGATCTGTCAGGAATACCTGCGCCGGATCAAGGCAAGCGTGCCGATCTGGAAAGAGCCCATCTTCGCCGATTGACTCGCCGTTCAAGGCCAGCGCATCGCGAGGTAGGCGACGAACACGACCACCAGGAGCGCGCCCTCGGACCGCACTACGCAGGCGCGCGTCCACATCAGCGGGAGCAGCAGGAGCGAGACCCCGAACATCACCGCGAAGTCCGGCAAGTCGATCCCCTCCATCCGGATCGGTCCCAGCAGACCCGCCGCGCCGCCGATGCAGAGCACATTGAAAACATTCGAACCGACGATGTTTCCGACCGCCATGTCGGTTTCCTTTTTCACGGCCGCGACGATCGAGGTGGCGAGTTCCGGCAAGGAAGTGCCCGCGGCGACAATGGTCAGGCCGATGAGAGCCTCGCTCCATCCAAGATGGCGAGCGACTTCCACGGCACTCTCGACAAAGAGCCTCGCGCCGTAGACCAATCCGCCCAGCCCCAACAGGGTGAGCACGATGAGAAACCAGAGCGGACGCGGCTTGAGCGGTCCCTCGTGCTCCATGAATTCCGTCGCCTCGGCTGCGGCAGCAGCGGTCTCACGACGACTCATCCGGATCAAAAAGACCGTGTAGGATATGACTCCCACCAGCAGCACCGCACCCTCCCAAGGCACCAGCGCTCCCCCGCTCAGGCAAAAGCCGATGAAAAGCGCGGAGGCTCCCAGCATCACCGGCATATCGAGGCGGATTAGTTGGAAATGCACGGCGAGCGGGCAGACCATCGCGGAGAGACCGAGGATCACAGCCACGTTGAAGATGTTCGATCCCGCGATGTTTCCAATCGAGAGCGCCCCGGCACCTTCCAGACAGGCTTTGACCGAGACCGCCAGCTCGGGAGAGCTTGTCCCGAAAGCGACGACCGTCAGACCAACCACGAGCGGCGAAAGCCCCGCCGCCAAAGCGATCCCCGAAGCGCCCCGGACCAGAAACTCCGCCCCTGCCACGAGGATCAGCAGGCCGAGCAGCATCAGGAGGAGGGTCGCGAGCATGGACGGCGGGAGTCGGTGGACTCAAGCGGGTTACGCGGCCCGCTCGGTAGGAAAGCCGCCCTTGGCGACGATTTGTCTTTTTTGTGACCCGAAATCGTAAGAAAGCGGGACCCGATCACGTCCCATCCCCGTATTGAGCAAAGCGATCGGATTTTCTATCTTATCGCCCGGCCCAATCGTCCGGAGGGTGTCGTCCCTCCCGGGCCGCAAAACCAAAACCAAAAATCCAAGTCCTGACAATAACCCTGACACCACCATGAAAAAACTGCTCGCCACCCTCGCCTGCGTCCTCTTTGCCTCCGCCGCCATCGCCGGCGAATACCCCGACATCAGCATCAGTGAACTCGAAGCCGCCATCAAGAAGGGCGACGTGATCCTCCTCGACGTGAACGGCACCAGCTCCTACGAGAAGGGCCACATCCCCGGTGCGATCGACTTCCGCGCCAACAAGGATGACATCGCCGCCAAGCTCGGTGACAACAAGGACAAGCTCGTCGTCGCCTATTGCGGTGGCCCGACCTGCTCCGCCTATCAAGCCGGCGCCAAGGCCGCCGAAGCCGCCGGTTTCAAGAACGTGAAGCACCTCTCCGCAGGCATCTCGGGCTGGCTCCAAGCCGGCAAGGAAACCGAGAAAGCCGACAAGAAGAGCTGATCGAGCCGCGTCGATTCATCGACTTTCCCAAAAGCGTCCCCGTCACGGCGGGGGCGCTTTTTTTTGCCCCATAAGACCCTCTTGGGTCCGCGACCCAACCCTCTTTGGTCCAGGTCACTTTGGCCATCCTGGCACGGTCTCAGCGAGGATCTGCCGGATCCGGGTCTTTTCCTCCGGTTCCAGATGCGCAAAATCACGATCGGCCGGACTGAGCGCGAGGGCCCGGTCCATCCGCTCGTAGACGCGCCGCCGGAATCCCTCGGGCAGTGACTGGAACACACCGGTGTAGATCATGTAGCTGCATCGGTTGCGCAGCAGACGAGTCTTCAGGTCGAGGTCGCGGAGCGATTCGCCGTTGGACGCCGCCTTGCGAGGCTCCTGAAAAGCGGTCTTCAGCGCGGGATCCCCGGCGATGCCACCTGCGGGCAGAGCGGCTTCATCGGTGAAAAGGAGGTAACGCGCCAGCTCCTCCACTTGCCGTTCCATGTCGCCCCGATCCTGCTCGATGAGTTTGCCCTTGCCCCGGGCCAGCGCGCTGCGGAGCCGATAATGGGTTTCGACAACCCGGTTCACGAAGCCGGCCTGATGCTCGAAGAGGAGGTGGGCGAGCAGGTCGCTCGTCGCCACCGGATAAGTCGACCAGTCGAAGCGCTCGCCTGGAGGCAGCGGCGTCGTCACGATGCCCTGCGGAGTGAAGCTGCCGGTGAGATTGCCCCAGTGTTTCCCCACACCTGCGTCGCCCGTCACATGCCAGCCTCCGAAACGATCGGAAAGCGGGATCTCATGGCCGGTCAGGGCCCGCCGATAGGACTCGAGGCTGCCGCCGGTCGGTCCCGGGATCACCGACTTGATCGCGATGCCCGGCACCTCGCGGGTGTCCTCGTCCGCATGGCAGTTCATGCAGCGCCGCGAGCGGTCCGCCACCGGGCGGGCGCCGCCCTTCGGGATGTCGAAGATGTAGAATATCGCGCCGAGTTCGGGGTCCACCGAGACAATCTCGATCCGACCGCCCTGCACGTAACCGAGGTAGATCTCGTCGTTGAAATAGATCGCCCGGGGCGTGCGCGGCGAGATGAGGCGCAGTTGCAGGCTGGTCGTCGAATAGACCAGCATTTGCGAGGCCGCCGGGATCTTCAGCGCCCGCAGCAGGCTCTCGAGGTAGGCCTTTTCCGAGGATTCATCGAGCGGGAGGCGTCCCTGCTCGAGATCATCCTTGATCCGGGTGAAGGGATCCTGCGGCGTGCGGTTCCAGTAATCATGCTCCGGTGCCTCGATATCGGAAAAAACCAAGGGCGTCTCCGTGCCCGACGCCGGACCAAACCAGGCCGCGGCCAGGGCACAGATCACGATGCCGGAGCCAGTGCGCATGCGCTCGGAAGATTCAGCGCAGGTCGAGGCACTTCAGGTGCTCCTGACCACGCATCACCAGTCTGCCGTCCGACAGGGCCATCGGCGACCAGTATTTCAGATCGGGCATCTTCTTCACCTCGCGATTGGCCTGCTTCGCGATCTGCTCATCAACCTCCGCCTTCTTGCCGAAGACATCGGTCATCGCCACCTCCTGATAACCCTCGGGCGAGGGTTTGACAGCGCGCAGGTAGCCGACCTCACCGTCCTGGATCAGGAGGTGGCCGTCCACGAGGATCATGTTTCCACGCCCCATGAAGGGCTCGTCGCCCGTCTGCCAGATCGTCTTGCCGTCGAAGTCGAGGCACATCAGACCGCCCGTCTTGCGGGCCGGACCGTTGTGATTGTCGTTTTCATTGGCCAGCAGGTAAATGCGGTCGCCGATCACGAAGGGCGGATGGATCTGGGTGCCCTGCTTCAGGTCGAAGACCTTTTCAACTTTCCATTCATCGCCCGCTTTCATCACCCGGATCATGCAACTGCCGTTGCCGTAGCCGCCCGTCAGAAAGACGAGGTCCTCGGTCACTTTCGTGGGGAAAGGGATCGGGATCTTGTTGAAGTAGACATCGGTTTTCCAGAGCACCTTCCCGCTGGCCGGCTCCACGCTGATCGTGGTACCCACCCCGGCATCACCGTCACGTTTCGTCGCGACAAAGACGGCCTGCTCGACGCCATGCAGGTTCAGGATCGTCGGGGTCGAATGCGAATCGCCGAAGCCCTCGGTACGCCAGAGTTCCTTGCCCGTCTTGCTGTCGAGCCCGACCAACCCGACCTCGGTCGACATCGCCGGGATCACCAGCACGTTGCCCGATTTGATCACGCTCTGCGCCCAGCCCCACTTCGGCGGCTCGGCCTTGTATTGATCCATGATCGAAACGGTCCAATCGGCCTCGTGGGTCTTTCGATTGATCCGCAGCACCTGGCCGAAACCGCCGATGATGTAGACGGCGTCGTCCTCCACCAGCGGCACTCCGCGGCTGCCCGGATGCGGCAGCATGCCGGCCACCGAGTGGGAAGAGCGCCACTTCTCCGAGCCGTCCTCGAGCGAGAGGCAGAGCAGCACGTCGCGCTCGTGGTTCTCGCGGTCCAGCACGAAAACCTCGCCCCCGACGATCGCCGCACCACCGAAACCTTCGTTGAGCGTCTTTTCCCAGACCACGGGCGGGGCATCAGCCTTCCAGCCAGACAGCCTCAGGCCGGTCTCAGAGGAACGTCCGTCACGCGTAGGACCTTGGAAATGCGGCCAGTCGGCGGATTGGAGCATCGGGGAAAATGCGAAAAGGAGGCACAGGAAATTACGGGTCATAACCTGCAAGCCTGCCAGATCGGGGCGCTTGGGGCAATAACGGGATTGCGACGGACTGCGGTTTTCAGTCCCTACCGCTTCTCACGCGCGGGTGGTCCGGTTTCGATGGAATCCCACCCCAGCCCGAACCTCGCGAGGTATTTCTTCAATCGGTCGGCGTCGTTCGACTTCGCCTTCTTCGCCCGGGAGACGTTGAAAAGCTTCCGGCCCGCGTCGGAGAGCGATTTGCACGCGCGGCAGACGTTGAGGACATAATCGAGCTGCACCAGGTCGAAGGAATCGATCTCCGCGCGTTGGGATTCTGTCAGGATGCCGTCATCAGCCGTCGAGGAACCAGGGACGGGCTTCCACGCCTCCCGCAGCCTCGCGATCTCCGCCTCGACGCAGTCTGAGGTGATGCGCCCCTTCGGCGCAAGCGTGGCCATGCGGGTGACGGCGGCGTTGAGGTCGCGGAAATTCGCGCTCCACGAAGCCTCGGGGCTGCGGGCGAATTTCATAAAGGCCTCGCGCGCTTCCTTGTTCATCCGCACCTGGCGTCGATGGATCTGGGAATAGCGTTCGAGCTCGTAATCGAGGTTGCCGGGGAGATCCTCGCGGCGTTCCGCGAGGCCGGGCAGTGAAAAGGTCCAGAGGTTGATGCGGGCGAGGAGGTCGTCGCGGAAGCGGCCCTCGGCGACCTGTCGGCGAAGGTCGCGATTCGTCCCGGCGATCAGTTGGAAATCGCTCTGCACCGCCTTGTCGCTGCCCATTGGGAGAAAGGTCTTGTCCTCCAGCGCGCGTAGCAACATGGCCTGTTCGTCGAGCCCGAGTTCGCCGATCTCATCGAGAAAGATGAGACCCTTGTCCGCCTCTTTCAACAGGCCCGGACGATCCGACTGCGCCCCGGTGAAGGCACCGCGCTTGTGACCGAACAAGGCCGACATCGCCTGGTCGCCGCGAAGGGTGGCGCAGTTCACCTCGACAAAACGACCGGCCAATCCCGCACGCGTTTTTCGCAGTTCGTAGATCCGGCCTGCAAGCATCGATTTTCCCGCGCCCGTGGGACCGGTGAGGAGGATGGGAGCGCGCGAATTCACCGAGACGAGTTCGATCTGTTCGATGAGTTGGTTGAAGCTCTTGCTCTTCGTGGCGATACCGCTCTTCAGGAAGTCGAGGGTGCGTTCCTGCTCCTGCGCGAAGCGCGTCGCGAGGCGGTCGTATTTCGAGAGATCGAGATCGATGATCTCGTAGGCACCCGCCGGCCCCGCCTCGCGTCCTTTTCCGCGGGTCGGTGAGGTTTGGAGGAGGCGGGCGGGGATGAATTGGGCCTCGTTGAGGAGGAACCAGCAGATCTGCGCGACGTGTGTGCCGGTGGTGAGATGGATGAGGTAATCCTCGTGCTCCGGCTGGAAATCATAGTCGCGCACGAGATCGTAGAGGCGCCCGTAGACCTCCTCGAAATCCCAGGGATCCTTCATCGAGAAATCGTGGATCACCACTTCGGTCTCGGGCGAGACGCTGCGGAGATCCGCGACGACCTGCCTCGCCACGTCCCCGTATTTCGGATCGACGAGCAGTTCGAGTCGGTGGATGAGGAGGTCCTCGTGCTGGCACATCGCCACGGTGGGACGCCATCTCGACCACCGATCCGGCCCCGCGCCCCGGTCAAGGGAGGTGCCGAGGAAGCCAAAGGTGATGGTTGGTTTGCGGGCTCCCATAATGGGATAAAATCTTATCCATTAGGATAAACTTGCAAGGTCAATTCCCTGCGCCAGGCACGGCTCGAAAATTCTCTCGAAATTTTTTCTCCGCGATTTCACTAGGGCTCCAGCCCGATCGAAGCGCGGCTTGGCATGTGTTGGCACGGTTCAGGCAATAGAGGGGGACAAACCAACCCATCCAAACCTCATGGCCAATTCCTCACTTTTCCGGACCCTCGCCGGAGCCCTCGCTCCGAAAGCCGACACGCGCAACGAAGCGGGAGGCGCCGCCTACTCGCTCGCGCCGCGCCACGCCCTGGCCCAATATGCGGCGACGGGTTGCCTGAACCAGACCTACTACGCCTCGGCCGAGGATCAGCTCCAGCGTGTCCTCGAACTTTGCGAATCGGTCCCGGCCGACTTCATTGCCCGCACCGCGGTCCACTGCCGTGAAAAGGGTTTCATGAAGGACATGCCGGCCCTGCTCTGCGCGGTCCTCGCGGCTCGCGACGCGGCCTTGCTTGAAACGGTCTTCGACCGGGTCATCGATGACGCGAAGATGCTGCGCACCTTCGTGCAGATCCTCCGCTCGGGTGTGACCGGCCGGAAATCGCTCGGTTCATTGCCCAAGCGTCTCGTGCGCCGCTGGTTCGAATCGCGTTCCGACGAGGCCGTCTTCCGTGCCGACCTCGGATCGTCTCCTTCGCTTCCCGACATCGTGAAGATGGTGCACCCGCGCCCGGAGTCGAAGTCTCGTGAGGCGCTCTACGGCTACCTCATCGGACGCGCCCACGAAGCGGCGGCCCTGCCCCGTCTCGTCCGCGAGTTCGAGGCGTGGAAGGCGGCTCCGCAAGGAACGCCTCCGGATGTGCCCTTCCAGATGCTGACCGCCCTTCCTCTCCGAACGGAGCAGTGGCGGGAGATCGCCCGGCGCGCCTCGTGGCAGACCACGCGGATGAACCTGAACACCTTCGCCCGGCACGGGGTCTACTCGTGCGACGAGACGGTGCGCCTCATCGCGAATCGTCTCCGCAGCGAAGAACAGGTGCGTCGGGCCAAGGCGTTTCCCTATCAGCTGATGGCGGCCTATCACATGGTGACCCCGGCGGTGCCTCTGGAAATCAAGGAGGCGCTCCAGGACGCGATGGAGATCGCGGTTTCCAACGTGCCCCGGGTGGCGGGAAAGGTCGTCGTGGCTCCGGATGTGTCGGGATCGATGCACTCGCCCGTGACCGGTCACCGTCAGGGTGCGACGAGCAAGGTTCGCTGCATCGATGTCGCCGCTCTGGTGGCGGCTTCGATCCTGCGGCAGAACCGCGAGGCCGAGATCCTGCCGTTCGAAAGCAAGGTGCAACGCGTCTCCCTGAATCCGCGCGATTCGGTGATGACGAATGCGCAAAAGCTCGCCTCGCTGCCCGCGGGGGGAACGAACTGCAGCGCGGTCCTCGCCGATCTCAACGCCCGCAAGGTGCGCGCCGATCTCGTGATCTACGTCTCGGACAACGAGTCGTGGATGGATACGCCCTGCCACGGCCGTTTCGGCGGCTCGCCGACCGCGACGATGTCGGAGTGGACGAAGTTCAAGCAGCGCAACACCGCGGCCCGTCTCGTCTGTCTCGACATCCAGCCCTACGCGACGACGCAGGCGTCGGAACGAAAGGACATCCTCAACATCGGCGGGTTCTCGGACTCCGTCTTCAAGGTCATCGCCGCGTTCGCCGCCGGCGAACTGGGACCCGATCACTGGGTCGGCGAAATCGAACGAATCAACCTGTAAGAAAACTTTCGAGGCCGGGCGAATGCCGGAGCGGACTACCTTTACCGAATAAGCCACAGTCCCTCCACTCTCGTCGCCTGGCCTCGATCCACCCTGACAAACCCACAACGATGGCGAATGCCCGAGGAACTACATTGGATCAATCGGTCGCGGGTTCGAATCCCGCCCGTCGCCCGCAAGGGAGGCGGTAGCTCAGCCGGGTAGAGCAATTGAAGTGTTTCTCAAACCCTTGTCGCCTTCACCTTTTTGAAATTTTCCGGCGAATGCCGGAGCGGACTACACTGGTAACCAGCGGGTTCAAATCCCGCCCCGCCGCAAGGCGGTGATGTCCCTCCACCCTTGTCGCCGGATCTCACCCCAATCCACCTTTCCCAAAATGCCGGCGAATGCCGATGGAACTACATTGCTTATCACGCCTCTGGTCGCGGGTTCGAATCCCGCCGGTTCCACCTCACGGGACCGTAGCTCAGCCCGGTAGAGCGGAGAACGTTTCATCAATCCCCTTGTCGCCAGCGCCTTTTCCGAACCATGATCACCCGGACCAACATCGAATTCGCACTTTCCATCCAGGAACGCTCCTTCAAGCTGCTCCAGTGGCTTGCAAAGGCCGTCCGCGAGGGTTTTGTGCCGATCGTTCTTGCCCACGACGTGGCCGGGGCCGGAGACGCCGCCCGTTGTTGGCTCCAGCGCCAGCGCGGCAGCCTGCCGGTCGCGTGTCGTCCGGCCGACGACGAAATCGAGGCCTTCGCGAATTTCTTCGGCACTTATCTGGAGACCTCTTTCGACCTCAAAAAATCTCCGGCGAAACGTCTCGTGAGCAGCTGCGGATGTTACTGTTCGTTCTGCCTCCGTCTCGTGGAGTCCCGGAACCTGATCCCCAAAACACTCACGTCCCAGGACAAGAAGCGCGCCGCCAAACTGCGCCTCCGCCGCCTTGAGGAACTTGCACTCGAGGCCGGGACCGGCTTCGACGAAGACCAGGCTCATTCGATCCTCGAAATCGAGTCGAACCGTCTCGACGCCTCCAGATCAGCTTATGCTTCCGCGTTGCTCGAACGGCTCCATGGATTCTCCGACGGACCGGCGGTGCTCGCACTCTGGCGCGACTTCGCCTGGAACCGTTCCGGTGCCCCCATCCACGATTTCAAACTGCGCGCGAATGACATCCTCGAAGCCGAAAGCCGGCTTCTCAGCCTCCTGAACGCGTGACACCACCACCCCATCACTCCCATACTCCACCACTCCCAATCCCTCCCCCCACCCCATGACCACCCCCTTCCACATCACCGGCGAAGCCGAAGCCATTCTCCCGGCCCGCGACAACGCGGGAAAACCGATCACCGTGATCGGGACGGAGGCGATCCGTTCGACCTTTGACCAGACCTGCATCGAACAGGCCCTCAACTCCCGCTCGGCTCCAGGCGTGACCGATCTCGTGCTCAATCCCGACGCCCACGCGGGATACGGGGCTCCGGTCGGTTGCGTGATGGTTTCGCCCACCCACATCTATCCCGGTCCGGTCGGCGTCGACATCAAGTGCTCGATGTCGCTCCTCCAGATGGATATCCCGGCGGATGAGATCATCGACAAGACGGTGCGTCGCCGCCTCATCGAGGCGATCGTCGCGCGCACGCCCACCGGAGCCGGTCGCGGACAGCGCGAGGCGAAGAAGTCGCGACGCGTCTCATCCGATCTCGGCGTGCGCGTCTGCACGGAAGGCGCGAGCCCGGGCGTCTGCGAAGCCCTCGGGATTCCGCACGAATGGGCGGAGCGCTGCGAGGACAGCGCGCACTACGGTCACGACGGCAACGTCTCGACCCTGCAGGAGCGCCTCGATCGCATGCGCGCCTTCAAAGGATTCCCGAACTTCGACAACAAGATGACCCAGCTGGGATCCTACGGAGGAGGAAACCACTTCGGGGAATGCGAGGTGGTGCAGCTCGTCGATGATCCCGCGATGCGCGAAACCGCCGAGGTCTTCGGACTGCGTGACAACCACGTCGCCTTCCTCAGCCACTGTGGATCGCGCGGCTTCGGGAACATCCTCGCACAACGCCAGTTCAAGGAGCTCGAAGGGTTCTTCCGCACCTGGAGCCTCGGCTTCCCGGCCGGAGACCGTCAGCTCGTCTACGCGCCGCTGGGAACGCCGGAAGCGGATGCCTACCTCGACGACATGGCCCTCGGCGCGAACTTCGCGACCGTGAACCATCTCCTCATCAACGCGCTCGTGCTCGAGGCCTTCCAGGAAGTGCTGCCGGGAACGACGGGACAACTCGTCTATTTCATCAGCCACAACATCGCGCGGCAGGAGGTCGTCGACAACCAGCTGGCCTGGGTCCACCGCAAGGGAGCGACGCGCGCCTTCCCGGCGGGTCACCATGCCCTCGCAGGAACGCCCTTCGCCGAGACGGGTCACCCGATCCTGTTGCCGGGAAATCCGCGCGACGGGTCGGTCGTGATGGTGGCGAAACCGGACGCGGCGAAGAGCCGCTACAGCGTCAACCACGGGGCGGGACGCTGCATGGGGCGCAAGGCCGCGGCACGAAACCTCGACCAGAAGACGGTCGACGCCGACTTCGAGACCCACGATATCCTCTTCAACGCACGGAAGTATCCGATCGACGAGGCCCCGAACGCTTACAAGGATTTCCAGGAAGTCCTCCACAGCGTCGAGTCCGCCGGTCTCGCCCAACAAGTCTGCAAACTGAAGGCGCGCTTCGTCATCAAGGATGCGGCCGAGGCGGATGATTGAGTCGCAAGCCACAAGATGAAACCTTCCCTCCTTTCCCTTTCCGGCGAATCCGGCGGCGGACAACTCCTGCGCTCGGCCCTTTCGCTCGCGATGATCACGGGCCGAGGCTTTCGCATGGAGCAGATCCGCGCCCGTCGTCCGAAGCCGGGCTTGATGCGGCAGCATCTCGCCTGCGTGAGGGCGGCCGCCGAGATCAGCGGTGCGGAGGTGACCGGTGGGGAACTCGGATCGACCGAGCTGGTCTTTCAGCCCGGTCCCGTCGTCGGCGGTGACTACGAATTCGCGATCGGCTCCGGCGGCAGCACGACGCTGGTGCTGCAGACGCTGCTCCCGGCGTTGCTGCACGCCGACTCCGCGAGCACGCTGCGGATCGAAGGCGGCACGCACAATCCCTTGGCGCCTCCCTTCGAATTCATCGAACGCTGTTACCTCCCCGTGCTCGCGCGGATGGGGGTGAAGGCGACCGTCGCGCTCGAACGCCACGGCTTCATGCAGGCGGGTGGCGGACGGCTCATCGCCACGGTGAAGCCGCTCAAGAAATGGAAGAAGCTGAAGTTGACCGAGCGCGGCGAGCCTTTGGAAAGCCGCGGGATTGTCGTCCAGGCGCACCTTCCCGAAGACATCGCCCAACGCGAGATCGCGTCCGCGGCACGGGTGCTTGAATGGCCGACCGAGCGATTTTCCGTCGAAGAAGTCCGCGAAAGCAGTGGTCCGGGAAATGCGATCCTTCTCGAGGCGGCCTTCGAGCATATCACGGAGATCTCCACCGGCGTCGCCCAAATGGGCAAATCGGCGGAGAGCGTCGCCGCAGGCGCGGCGAAAGGACTGCGCGGTTATCTCGCCTCCGCGGCCCCGGTGGGAGTTCATCTCGCCGACCAGTTGCTCCTGCCGATGGCGCTGGCGGGCGGCGGTTTGCTTCGTACCCGCTACATCTCAAGTCACAGCAAAAGCAACATGGAGATCATCGGTGAGTTCCTCCCTGTGAGATTTTCGGTCGATGGATTCGAACCGGGAGTTCAAGAAATCCGAGTCGATTGATGCCCCTCGCTCCATCTCACTTTCATACCTCACCGGCATAACGACTATCACAATAATCTATTTTCGTTACACAACGCCCCGGGTCCATCTTATTTTTTCGACCCGATGAACAACCTCCAGCTCGCCATCCACTTCTTCCTCCAGATCGCGGTGATCCTGCTGGCATGCCGGATCGTCGGCGCGATCGCCGCGCGGATGGGCCAGCCCCAGGTTGTGGCGGAAATGATCACCGGCGTGCTGCTGGGCCCTTCGCTTTTCGGGCTGCTCGCCCCGGGAGCGCAGGCCTGGCTTTTCCCTTGGGATCCGTCCCAGACGGAGCGGGACACCTCGGCCTATCTCTTCCCTGCATCCCAACTCGGATTGGCGCTTTACATGTTCATCGTGGGGTTGGAGTTCCGCATGGACATCGTCAGGGAAAAGCTGAAAAGCTCCATCGCCGTCTCGCTCGCGGGCATGGCCGCCCCTTTCGTGCTCGGTGGAGGACTCGGCTGGGTGCTTTATCACCATACCAACCTTTTCCCGGAAAAGACCTCGCTGTTTGAGGCGATGCTCTTCCTTGGCGCCTCCATGTGCATCACCGCCTTTCCGATGCTGGCCCGGATCATCCACTTCAAGGGCCTCGCGGGGACCACCATGGGCACGGTCGCGATCGGCGCCGGAGCGGTCGACGATGCGATGGCTTGGATCCTCCTCGCCGTGGTGCTCGCCAGCTTCGATGGAGAGATCGCCAAGTCACTTTACAACATCGGGGGCGCGGTCGCCTATGTCGCCGTGACGCTGGGCGTGATCCGCCCGCTCATGGCGCGGCTCCAGCATCTTTTGATCGACGGAGAGGGCAAACTGAGCGATGCCGGACTCGTGATCGGTCTCGCGTTGATGGCCCTCGGAGCCTGGTTCACCGACGCAATCCATTTGCATGCCGTCTTCGGTGCCTTTGTGATGGGAGCGGCGCTGCCCCGCGGTGCCTTTGTCAGGGACCTGATCGCCCGCATCCAGCCTCTCACCGTGGCCCTGCTCCTGCCCCTTTTCTTCACCTACTCGGGCCTGAACACCAAGATCGGCCTGCTCAATTCCTGGTTCCTCTGGGGAATGTGCCTCGCCATCCTCGCCGCGGCCATTCTCGGCAAGTGGGCGGCTTGCACCCTCGCGGCCCGCGCCACCGGGCTCCCTGCCCGCGAGGCCATGGGCATCGGCATCCTCATGAACGCTCGGGGCCTGATGGAACTGATCATCATCAACATCGGCCTGCAGCGTGGCATCATTTCCGAGGGTCTGTTCGCGACCTTGGTGATCATGGCGGTGGTGACCACGCTGATGGCCTCGCCGATCTTCGAAAAGCTGGTGGGGAGCAAGCGCCCCGAGGAAGAACCGGCTCCGGCCGGGTGAGTCACGCCATCAGTTTCGGCACCACCTCGCCCGCCACTCCGGTCAGCCGGAAATCCAGTCCCTGGGCACGGACGCTGAGCTTTTCGTGGTCAAATCCTAACAGGTGCAGAATCGTCGCGTGGAGATCGTGGACGTGGATCTTGTCGGAGACGACGTTGAAGCCGAACTCGTCGCTCTCGCCGATGGTCTGGCCGGTCTTGATCCCGCCGCCGGCGAACCACATCGTGAAGGCGTTCGGGTGGTGGTCGCGTCCGTCGTTGCCTCCCTGCACCATCGGGGTGCGGCCGAATTCGCCGCCCCAGATGACGAGGGTGTCCTCGAGCAGTCCGCGTTGTTTCAAATCGGTGACGAGAGCGGCACTGGCGCGGTCGGTGGCCTCGCATTGCTCCTTCAGCCCCTTGGTGAGACCACCGTGGTGGTCCCAGGCCTCGTGATGGATCTGCACGAAACGCACCCCGCGCTCGACGAGGCGGCGGGCGGTGAGGCAGGCGTTCGCATAGGAAGCTTCACCGGGCTTCGCGCCGTACAGGGCGAGGGTCTCGGGATTCTCCTTGGCGATGTCGATGGCCTCGGGAGCGACTTGCTGCATGCGGTAGGCGAGTTCGTAGGAACCGATCCGCGTCGCGATCTCGGGATCGCCGACGAGACCGAGGCGTTTCTGGTTGAGGGCCCGCACGCCTTCGATGGTGTCGCGCTGGAAGGCATCGTCGACGCCCTCGGGATTCGAAAGGTAGAGCACGGGATCGCCGACGCTGCGGAAGGGCACGCCCGCATAGGAGGTCGGGAGAAAACCGCAGCCGTAGTTGTTCGCCCCGCCGCTCGCGCCCTTCTTGCCGGTGGAAAAGACGACAAAGCCGGGAAGGTCGCGGTTCTCCGAGCCGAGCCCGTAGGTCACCCACGATCCCATGCTGGGACGACCGAACTGCTGCGAGCCGGTGCTCATGAAAATCTGCGCCGGGGCGTGGTTGAAGGCGTCGGTCACCATCGACTTCACGATGCAGAGGTCGTCGGCGATCGCCGCGGTGTGCGGGAGGAGTTCGGAGATTTCCGCGCCGCTCTGACCGTGTTTGGCGAATTTGTACTTGGGCCCGAGCAGGGTGCTGTTCGGCGAGATGAAGGCGGCGCGGTAACCACGGAGGAGTTCGGCGGGCGGGAGCTTGCCGTCCCACTTGGCGAGTTCGGGTTTGTGGTCGAATAGCTCAAGATGGCTCGGGGCGCCGCCTTGGAAGAGGAAGATGACCCGCTTTGCCTTCGGCGCGAAATGAGGGCGCTGCCCGGCGCGGAGCGATGCGGCACCGAGGGCCTTGTCCTGTCCTAACAAAGACGCCAAGGCAATGCTGCCGAGTCCGACGCCGCAGTCGCGGAAGAACCAACGGCGGGTGTGGAAACGGCGCTGTTCCTCGAGGAGTTCGGTGAGGTGGTTCATGGCAGGGTCACTCCTTGGTGAAGGTTTCGTCGAGGTTCAACAGCACGCGCGCGGCGAGGGTGTAGGCGGCGGTTTCGGCTTCGGGTCCGGCCTTCGCGACGCGTTGTTTTTCCATCAGGGGAAGCAGGGCCGCGATTTCGTCCGTTTGCGGGGAGCGCGCGAGGGTGAGACGCCACGCAAAGTCGAGACGTTCGGATTCGCTCTGGCCGCCTTCCTTGAGGATGCGACCGGCGAAGGCGCGGGCCGCTTCCATCGAGAGGTTTTCATTGAGCGCCACGAGCGCCTGGATCGGCGTGTTCGCCCGGGTGCGGCGGACGCAGGCGACGTTGCCTTCGGGCGTGTCGAAGGTCTGGAGGAAGGGATAGGGCGTGGTGCGGCGGCGCCAGGTGTAGACGGCGCGGCGGTAGCGGTCTTTGCCCGTCGCTTCCTTCCACGGGAAAGGCGCGTAGCTCGCGGGCGGTTCGAAGAGGAACTGCGGCGCGGGCGGCATCACGGCGGGTCCGCCGACATCGAGTTGGAGGAGACCGCTCACGGAGAGCTGGATGTCGCGGATGATCTCGCCTTCGACGCGGAAACGCGGACCGCGGGCGAGGAGGCGGTTCTCAGGATCGCGGGCGAGGAGCTCCGACGTGACGCGGCTGTCCTGCCGGTAGGTGCGCGAATCGAGAATGAGCCGGTGGAGGTGCTTCAGGCTCCAGCCGTGCTCCATGAAATCGACGGCGAGCCAGTCGAGCAATTCGGGATGGCTCGGAGCCTCGCCCTGCGTGCCAAATTCCTCGGGCGTAGCGACCAGTCCAATGCCGAAGTAAGCCTGCCAGACACGGTTGACGACTGCTCGCGCCGTCGTTGGCGCATCGCGGGCGACGAGCCACTTCGCGAAAGTGAGGCGGTCCTGCCCCGCGTTTTCCGGAAGCGGATTCAGCACCGCGGGCACACCGGGAGTGACGGATTCCGCCGGCTTCAGCCAATCGCCGCGTTTCAACACGCTGGTGAGGCGCGGCTCCTCGCGGGCCATGAGGGTGAACTGGGTGACGCCCTCGGGATGCCGCGCCCAGAGCGATTCAATCTCCGCATTCGCCTTCGTGTATTTCTCGGCGAGTTCGGGATGGCGTTGCCCCGCGACGTTGCGCCAATGGGTGAAGATCGTCGCGACCTGCTGCGGCGTGCGTTGTTCCCTCGGCACCGCGAGCGCCGCCTGCACCAGCGGGGGCACAGGATCGGCCGAGGGATCCGGCGAGGTCGTGACGCTGAGCCGGAAGCGCCCCATCTGCGCGGCCTGGAGATCATCGGCATTCCAGCCGCCGATCTTCTGCGAGAGTTTGAAGGTGAGCTCTTTCCCATCCACCGGCGCGGCGGGAGTGAAGACGGCGACGCTCTCGAAATTGCGGCGGCCGGGTCCGAGATCGGACGACCAACCGGTGTCGGGATTGCCATCGATGGCGTAGCTCGCGGGACCGAAGAAGCGCTCCTTGGGCTCCTTCTCGTTGAAGAGCGGATGCACCTTCGTTTTCTCCGGGGCCTGGAGATCGGCGGTGGCGCGGGCAAATTTCAAGGGCGCGGGCTTGCTGTCGGCTCCGGTGCCCTCGACCTCGAATTCGGAGAGACCGAAGGTGCCCATGAAGGAGCGTCCCGGTCCGTTCGCGGGCAGGTTCGGATCATTGAGAAGTTCGAGTCGGAATCCGGTGATGTTCTTCAAATCCGACTTCAGGCGCAGCACCGTGGTACTTTTGGTAGGCTGAAATCCGGCGGCGATGAAGGAACCGTCCGACTGCGGGAGAATGCGCTGACCTCCCGTGGCGTTCTTGTCGACTTCGGGACGGATCACGGTCCAGGTGGGTTTCACGGCGGCGCGCCATTCGTCTTCCCACGCCGCGAGTTTCGCCTCCCAGTCGGGCGTTTCCTCGCGGAGCCGCGCCTCGATCTCGCCGATCCCGCGGAGGACCTCGGCGCGCTCCATCGACTCGCCGGGCGTGTAGACACGCGGCTGGGCCTCGTGGTCGTTGTTGAGGAAGGCGAAGAGCTGGAAATACTCCTCGTGGGAGAAGGGATCGTATTTGTGGTCGTGGCACTGCACGCAATTCAGTCCGAGCGAGAGGATGCCCTTTCCGATCGCGTCCATGCGGTCGAACATCGCCTCCATGCGGAACTGCTCGGGATCGACGCCGCCTTCCTCATTGAGCATGGAATTTCGCAGATAGCCGGTCGCGACGATCTGCTCCTGCGTCGCCTTGGGCAGCAGGTCGCCCGCAAGTTGCTCGATGATAAACTGATCGTAAGGCAGGTCGCGGTTGATCGCGCCGATGACCCAGTCGCGGTAGAAGTGATTGATGCGCGGTTTGTCTTTTTCGTATCCATCGCTGTCCGCGTAGCGCGCCGCGTCGAGCCAGTGGCGCCCCCAGCGTTCGCCATGATGCGGCGATGCCAGAAGGGCATCGATCGACTGGTCGATCCGATCGGGATTGAAAGCGCGTTGATCCTTGATCGTCGGAGGCAATCCGGTGAGATCGAGATGAATGCGGCGGAGCAGGGTCGTCGGTGCGGTCTCGGGGGAAAAGTCGAGTCCCTCGCGGGAGAGTCGTTCCTTCACGAAGGCGTCGATGGGATTCTGCTCACCATTCTGCGGGACCGGAGCCTGCACCGGCGCTTGGAAAGACCAGTGGTCGCGCTTGTCCTCGATCACGACGCTCGCTTCATCGGGGAAGTCCGCTCCCTGATCGATCCACGCGCGGAGGATGCCGATCTGTTCGTGCGTCAGCGGATCGCCTTTCTTCGGCATGCGTCCTTCGGGCCGGAGCCCGGCGACGAAATGGATCAAGGTCGAGGACGCACCGTCGCCTTTCACCAAGGCTGCGCCGAGTTCGCCTCCGGCAAAGAGGGTCGGCTTGTGATCGAGCCGGAAATTGGCCTCCTGATGTTTCGGTCCGTGGCAGTCGTAGCAGGCTCCCGCGAAGATGGGCTGCACGTCCTTCACGAAATCGATCTTGCGGTTGGCCGCGGGGGGCAGTTTCGCGAGATCGGCCTTGGACAATTCGAGCGGCGTCGTGTCGCGGATCACGAAACCCTCGGGCCACGGGGCGCCCGCGTCGATCCAGGCGCGGAACTTCGCGACCTGTTCCGGCTTGAGTGCCTGCGATTCCTTCGGGGGCATCGCGTCATCGGCGTCGAGGCGGGCGATGCGGTGGATCAGATCGCTCTCATTGCTCTTGCCATTGGCGAAGGCCGCGCCGTTCTCGCCGCCTTTGCGAAGATGCTCGGCCGAATCGAGCCGGAAGTCCCCTTTCTGCTGCTTCGGTCCGTGACAAGAAACGCACGAGGTCTCAAGCACGGGCCGGATGTCACGCTGAAAGTCGAAGCGCTCGGCCGCTGGCGGGAGATCGGCGGCATGGGCGGTAGCCAGGAAGGGCAAAAGGAACAAGGTGAACCGACATCCGGAGATCATGACCTAAGAGGGTAAAGTGCCGCGCTGAACAGGGTCAAGCCACGAGGCCCGAACGTCTTGGACGCTGAAACCCCGGATTGGTATGATTCGATCATTTGCGGTGCCGCGATCAGGGGATCATTTCCCCAGCGCAGCGGCGATCGTCTCCGCCACCCTTGCGGCGAGGAACTCGTAACCCGCGGGATTGAAGTGCACGTCCTCAGCGAGGCGGTATTCAGCAACGTGCGGGGCGATGGCGGCACCGAGGTCGTTGATCGCGACTCCTTTTGCTTTCATCACGTCAGCGGCGGCGGCATTGCGCTCGTCGATGGAAGCGGTGGTGTAGCTCTTCGCCGGCACATCGGGGATCGGCGTGGTGGTCGCCCAAATCAGCTTCGCCCCCGTCGCGGCGAGCCGGTCGACGATTTGTCCGAGGCGCGTGCGGTAATCGTCGATCGGGGTGGCGCGGTCGTGGATGCCGAAGTTGAAATGGATCAGGTCCCACTTTCCGTCACCGAGCCAGACATCGAGCTTCTCGATCCCGGCCTTGGTGGGGCCGCAGTTCGCTGGAGCGCGGTGCACGTTCGCCTTGCCGGCGAGCGCCTTCCGCACGCCGAGGGTGTAAGCCCGCGAGACCGAATCGCCGATGATGAGCACGCGGGGCAGGGCGGGATCGTCTTCGACAAAATCCCAGGCATTGCTTCTGCCCTCGATCTTCTCTTTCTGATGAATGGGCAGGTAAAAGGATCCAAGATTTTCCTGCAGCACCTTTTCCCAAGCCTGACGTTCGGGCGAAAGGGTGGCGACCCAGTCCTGATACTTCGCGGCCACGGCGGCTTCGGCAGCGGCCTTCTTTGCGGCGGCTTCGGCGGCGTTGGTCGGTTCGGTGTTCGGTCCGGCGAGGGCCGAGAGCGGAGCCACGATCCAGCAAAGAAGGGCGAAAGGACGTTTCATGTCTCCATCCTAAACGGAAACGCAACGAGGCGGACGTGCATCATCGCGCCGTGGAATCCGCTGAAGATGGATGCGGATTGACAGGATTCCGCTTCCTGATAGGGATCGTTTCCCATGCTGACTCCCGAATCCCGCCGTTCCGACTTCCCCGCGCTCGATGGCATCGCTTACCTCAACACCGCCGCGGAGAGCATCCCGCCGCGCTGCGTGGGCGAGGCGATCTCGCAATACTGGCAGGACAAGCAGCTCGGAATGCGGGGCCGCGAACCGCATTTCGCGACGGTGGAGGCTTGCCGGGAGATCAGCGCGAAGCTGACCGGACTCACGCCGGCGGAGGTGTCTTTCTGCTCCTGCAGTTCCGAGGCCTACAACTTGCTCGCGGGAGCACTCAACCTTGATCCCGGGGACGAGGTGGTGGTGAGCGACCTCGACTTCCCCGCGGGCGCGACTCCCTGGTTGCGGTCGGCGCAGGCGCCGCAGTTGCGGGTTTGGCGTGCTTGTCAGGGTGAGCTGCGAACGGAAGACCTCATTCCGCTTTTGAATCCGAAGACACGGCTCGTGCAGGTTTCGCTGGTCAGCTTCTACAATGGTTTCCGGGTCGACTGGCCCGCACTGCGCGATGCGGTGCGGAGCCGAGCGCCGGGAGCGGTGCTCGCGGTGGACATCACCCAAGCCTTCGGGCGGGTCGAGCTGGACTGCGCCGACGCGGACATCCTGATCTCGAGCACCCACAAATGGACCCTCGGCATCCATGGCGGATGTGTCGTCGGGATCCCGGCGACGGGAGCGGAAAAGCTGACCACCCGCGCCGGGGGATGGTTCCACCTGACGAACGCTTTCGAGGCGGACCGCTTTGACCGGGCGGTGAGCAAGAGCGGAGCGGCGAGCTACTCGGTGGGCATGCCGAACTTCGTCGCGCTCTATGCACTCAACGCTTCGCTGCGTTACCTCGACGCGATCGGAATCGGGGCGATTTCGCGTCACGCGGACCCGCTCGTGGCAAGGGTCCACGAGGGACTGGCAGCGTTCGGGATCACGCCGCTCGCCGCTCTGCATCCCGACCGACCGACGGGCATCGTCTCCTTCGTTCATCCGCGCTCGGCGGAAATCCACGCGGCCTTGGAGAAGGAAGAAATCCACGTGATGCATCACGCCGGACGAATCCGCGTCGCGGTGCACGGATACAACACCTCCGAGGACATTGAGCGTTTGTTAGGCTCGATCGGCCGGACCTTCAGCTGAAGAAAACGCTCTCGGCGGTGTCGTGGAGGATGGCGTTCCGCTCCGCTTCGCTGAGAAAGTCGAGCCGCTCCCGCACGAGGCTGATCGCATCGGCGTAGTTGTGCGTCGGACCGACCTGATAGGGACAGTCGCTCGCCCACATCAGCCGGTCCGCCCCGTAGGCATCGCGGAGCCGTCGGATCATGGGCGCGAGATCGTTGTAGGGAGGCTGCTTTTTTCCCAACGCATAGAAGGCCGAAGTCTTCACGTAGACCCGAGGGTGGTCGGCGAGCCGGCAGAGGGCCTCGAGCTGCTCTTCGCGGATCTGTCCGTCCGCCCCAATGCGGGCGAAGTGATCGATGACGACCGGCGTTTCGGGAAACTTTCCGCACATCGTTCCGATCGCGGGCAGCACGTCGGGTCCGATCAGCGGGCACATCGCGAGCCCTTCCTCGGCGCCCGTTTTCCACATCGCCGCCATTCCCGGCGACCCGATCCAGGCATCGACCGGAGTCCTGCCGGGATGGATGCGAAACCCCCGCACGCCCTGATCCCGCAGATCCCGCATCGCCTTTCCAGGATCGGATGCCGAGTCGTCGACGATGGCGACGCCAGAGAAAACCCCGGGGAAGCGCCGCATCGTGTCGAGCATGTAGCGGTTGTCGTAACGGTAGTAGCTCATCTGGATGAGCACGATGCGACCGACTCCGTTGGGTTTGGTGTGGGCGAAAAGCTCTTCGGCGGTGAAGCTCGGCGGTTTCATCTGCGAAACCGAGAATCCTTCCGCCAGAGGATACTTCGCGACATCGGGAGTCCAGACGTGGACATGCGCGTCGATGTCTCCGTCGATGGCCGCGACAGCCGATCGCGGAAAGGCTCCGAGCACGGCGGTCGAGGCCGCGGAATGGATGAAAGCTCGCCGGGATTTCATGAAGGGGCTTAGGGTTTCTTCGCTTTCGCGGGAGGGGCCGTGCGAGGGGTGAGGAAGGAATCGATCAGCGACTGGTCCGCGGTGCAGGACGCACCCGCCGCGGGCACCTCCAGGCCAGCAGACCAGAGGATGCCATTGATAACGAGCCGACGCATGCCCTCGCGCTCCCAGGCAGCGTGAGCGTCGAGTCCGGAGAAGCTGAAGGAGTGGCCTCCATCCGGTCGGTCGTAGGTCCAGGCCACCACCGCAGGCATCCCGCCCTCGGGGGATCCGCCGCTTTCCTTGGCCGACCAGACCAGCGGAGTGATTCCCGCGTCGGCGAACTGGAAACGATGCAGCCAGCCGTCGTTGATCTGCCAGGCCTTGACGCCACGGGTAACGGGATGGTCGGGAAATTTCTCATGGACGCTGTCCCAGTGCCCGCGAGCGGAGAGCGGCGTGTAGGCGGCTCCGGTCCACGCGAACGATTGCTTCGCGAACGCGGGCGAAAATTCGACGGCTTGATGAAGGTTCACGATTCCGATCCCCTTTCCCGCGAGCGCTTCAATTTTGGCGATTCGGTCAGGATGGGCGAGGTAGGCCTGCTTGCCTCCGCCGTCGGTGTAAAAGACAACCGCCTTGGCCCCTTCGAAAACCGATTCATCCTCGGGCCAATCCTTCTCGACGAGCACGGGCTCGACTCCTTCGCTCTGCCGGAGCAGTACTTCCATGAGTCGGCAGCCACCGAGGTAGTCGTGATGTCCGGCCTTGTCGATCTGCTTCACATGACCGGCGACGAGGACGATTTTCACCGGCTCGGCGGCGCGGGAAGCCAGGGTTGCGAAGCCGAACACAGCAAGGAAAACGCGGAGAAGGGAGATCATGAATCGGAGTTTGTCGTCCCGATTCGTGACAGATTACCGGAACCCCGTCGACCCTCATTCTTGCGATGAGGGCGTGGAGGGGAGGCGTCTTCGCGCCGCAGGAGGATCACGAACCGCCGGCGTGTGCCATGATGTAGGCGGTCAGGGCCGAACGCTCGGCTCCGCTCAGCTTCGCCTTCGGCGCCATCTCCGCGATGATGCCGTGCCATTCGGAGCGGCTGTAGTCGCTGATGGGATCAGCGGCGTGGCAGGAAGTGCAGCGACCGTAGTAAAGCTTCCGACCATCAGGTGCCGCGGCGCCCGTCGCCGACGCGGTAGCGCCCGAGGAGGACGGTGCCGGTCCCGTCTCGCAAGAGGCCAACAAAGCAGCGGCAAGCAAGCCGGCAAAGAGAAGCTTCATGATCTTCATTCCCGTTCCCGGACGGTCTTTGATCAAAAGTGGATGCCCCAGATCGTGCGGAGTTGAAAGTCGGGCTCGCCGGTTGCGGTCATTTCCCAAAGCGCCGCGGTCGTCAGCCAGTGATCACCACCGCGCAGCGAGAAATTCGGGCCGAGGTAGACGGCCATGTCGCCGCCCGATTTCCACTCATCGTATTCGATCTCGGAAAAACCTTCCACACCGACAAGAAAGGAGGGCGAAAACTGGTAACTGACACCGGCCGTTTGCTCCAGCACGCCGGTCATTTCGGAGAGGCCGTCTTCCTCCCACTCGGTCTCCACCACCGCGTTGTAGACCAAGGCGATGGGACCCAAATTCTTCTGCAGCAGCAGCTTGCCTTCGAGCTCGAGGAACTCGTTGGCGAACTTTACCTCGCCGTAGAGCGCCGAACCGATCCAATCGGTGTTCGGGTTGGTGAGGTTGTAGATGCCCTCGATCGCAAAGTCGTGGAAGGACTCTCCGGCTCCTTCGTCGACGCGCCAGTCGGCAAGGTAGATGCCGAGTTGGAAGTCCTCGGTGATTCCGAACTCCACCTCATGGCGGAACTCGAAACGGTAGGTGTCGTCATCGCGCTCCTTCCATGTCATCCAGTTCTCCAGCTCGATGCTGCCGGGAACGTAGTTGTTGGTCTCGTAGGAATAGACAAAACGACGGTCGATCGCTTCGCTGTCGGTGACAAAAATCCCGGCGGCAAAAGCGAGGACGAAGAGGATGGCGCGGTTTGTGTTTCGCATGGTCAAAAAAATCGGGGCGGCTCCGATATTGAGATCCAGTTGCAACAAACCCTGACGGCGTCAACCGCTTTTTTCCCCACAAAACCGCCTCACTCGAAGCGTCGCAAGAATTCCCGGAAGAAGAATTCCGCCTTCAGGACTTCCTCGACCTCGACGTATTCCACTGCACCGTGAGCGCGGTCGATGCTGCCGGGACCGAAGACCAAACTGGGCACGCCCTGCCGCGAGAGCTTGCTGGCATCACTGCCGAAGGGCACGCCTGCCGGATCGCCGTTCAAGCCCATTTCACGCAGGATTTCTCCTCCGAGCCGGGCCGGAGCAGCATCGGAAGGAGTATCGAGCCCCTCGTCGGTGAGTATGGGAGCCTCCATCTCCGCGATGAGGCCCGGATGGCGAGAAGCCACCCCGTCGAGGAGGCTTTGGTATTCGGTCAGGGCGTCGGCCGCCTTTTCGCCGGGCAGCAATCGCCGGTCGAGTTCGATCACGCATTCGTCGGGCACGAAGTTCACCTGCACGCCGCCGGAGATGACCCCGACGTTGCAGGTGGCCGGCCCGGTCAGGGGATGGTTCTTTGCCGCGAGCCTTTCGCCATCTTCATGGATCGCGAGCACCACCCGCGCCATGTGTTCGATTGCGTTGATGCCGAGATGGGGTTTGGAACTGTGGGCCGCCTTCCCCCTCACCCGGATCCGCCAGCGCAGCACGCCCTTGCTCGCGACGACGAGGCGCAGTTCGGTCGGCTCGGCAACGATCGCGGCATGGGCGGTGAGCCCTTCGCAGAGTTTCACGACTCCGCGATAGGAGAACTCTTCGTCCACCACGGCGGCAAGCCAGACCTCGCAGGTCGGGACGAACTTCTCCTCTTTCAGCGAAGCCATCGCATGCAGCATCGCGGCGAGGCCGGCTTTGGTGTCGCAGGACCCGCGGCCATAAAGCAATCCACCATCGATCACGGGGTCGAAAGGCGGGATCGTCATGCCCTTCACCGAGACCGTGTCGGTATGCGCCTCGAGTACGACGCGCCGTCTCGGATCGCGTCCGGGCAGTCGGGCGATCAAATTGGGACGCCCGGGAAAAACCTCCGTCTCCCAAGTCTCGATCCCGCGAATGCGGCAGAACTCACGCAGCCATGCCACCACCCCCGCCTCCGAGACACCGCCCTCGTAGGCGGGATTGACGCTGGGGATGCGGACCAGTTCCGCGAGGGTGTTGATGACTGGTTCTTGGCGCATCGGTTAGGGTTTTCCAGCGCTCCGCCCCGGCCATTCGATCGGAGCGATCCGCCCCAGGAGCAAGGCGTAAAGAGCCGCCCCGAGCAGCAGCATCGCCGCCGAGGCGGTGAAGGCGAGCGAGAAGGAACCGGTGCGGGTCACAATCATGCCCGTGACGATGGGGGAAACCACGCCACCGAGATTGCCGATGCAGTTTTGCAGACCCGTCCAGCGTCCCGCTGCCGCCGCGCCGGAAAGCGTCTGGGTGACCGCCCACACGTTCGAACTGAAAAAGCCGAGCGCCGCACAGGAGGCGGTCAGCCAAGCGATGCATTCACCAGCCCGGTCGGCCCGCACCGCCACGATCATGAGGACGGCGCAAAGGAGGAATCCCACCACCAGAAAGGTTTTGCGAACCCGCGTGGGAGCGGCACCCGAGCGGATCCAAAAATCCGAAAGCCATCCTCCGAAGAGCGAGGTGGCGGCCACCGCCCAAAAGGGCAGCGATCCGAGGACAGCCATTTCTTCCTTCGAAAAACCTCGCTCCTCGACGAGGTAGGCCGGCAGCCAGGAGATCAGGAAATACCAGGCATAGCCGAGGCAGAACATGCCCAACGAAGTCACCCAGACCTCGCGCCGCATCAGCAAAGCCGCCCACGGGACCTCCCCGGCAGGAGCCGGCTCGTGCGTGCGGCTCTGTCGCGCCGACGGCACCAGGGCAATCCAGGGGATCAACCAGAGCAGGCTGGCCAGTCCGACGAAGAGGAAGAGCGCCCTCCATCCAAAATGCGCGACGACCAGACCGCCCAACATCATGCTGATGGCGGGTCCGACCTTCGTGCCCGCATCGATCAGCGCATTGGCGAAACCGCGACGGTCTTCCTCGTAATTCGCCGCGAGCAGGCGGGAGGTCGCGGGGTAGGCGACGCTCTCGCCCATGCCCAGGATCAAACGCAGGGCGAAGAACATCGCGAACCCTGACAAAACCCCCATCGCCGCCGTTGCCAGGGACCAGACGAGGAAGCCGATCGCGTAGACCCATTTGACGTCGAAGCGGTCGACCAACCAGCCCGCGACGATCTGGAAGAGGGCGTAGCTCCAGAAGAAAGCGGAGAAGAGGAAACCCATCTCGGTGTCGTTCAACTTGAACTGGCGGGCGAGGTCGGGCTTCGCCACCGAGAGCGTGCCGCGGTCGATGTAATTGATTCCGACCGCCACGACCAGGAGGGTCAGCAGCACGCCCTTGCCGACTGGTGGGTGAGTGGTTTTCATCGAAAAGCGGAAGGGCTTTCTGGCTGATTCCCCGGGAATTGGCAATGACGGGAACGCGTTTGCCAGGTGACACCGGCGTCCCTGCCGCCTGCGTCCGGTCTTGGCGCGACGGACGGCTTCTGCTAGTTTTCCGGAATGCCTGCCGTCTCCTATCGACCACGCTACATCGTCGACGACTTCCTCCGCTGGGAGGGAGACTGGGAGCTATGGGACGGGGCACCGGTGTCGATATCGCCCTCGCCTGATTTTTTCCATCAATCGGTGGGCCGGCGGCTCCTCCTGGCGATCGTGGCGCAGCTCCACCGTGATTCCTGCGATGAGCGCTGCGAAGTGATCTACGAAATCGACTGGCACGTGGATCACAATACGGTCGTCCGCCCCGATCTGCTCGTCGTGTGCGAGCGGCCCGAGGGTCGCTCGATCGAAAAGCGCCCCGAGTTCGTCGCGGAGATCCTTTCACCCGCGACCCGCCAGAAGGATCTCATCGCGAAACGCGAGCTTTACGCCGCCAACGGGGTGCCCTACTACCTCATCGTCGACCCGGAGGAGCGGAGCGCACGACTGCTCGTGCTCGCCGAGGGTGCCTATCGCGAGGAACCCGGCGACGGCCTCTGCGAGATCCATGCGGGCAGCCGGATCGAGCTGCAAATCCCGGCGCTTTTTGCCTGAAAACCGGCGGTTGAACCGGCCCGAAAGGTGCTTTAAGCTCCCGCCCTTTCCGCCGGTCCAACGGCTCCGCCGACCGGCCGGGCCCCTCGTTATTCCAATCCAGCCAACCAGATCCCGATGAGTTTCGACGTCGTCCGCACCTTCACCACCGGTTCCGGAACCGAGGGCAAACTTTACTCCCTGCCCGCCCTCGCCGATGCCGGGATCGCCGCGAATCTTTCCCGCCTGCCGGTCAGCATCCGCATCGTGCTGGAGTCGGTGCTGCGCAACGTCGACGGCCGCAAGGTGAGCGAAGCCGATGTCCGCAACCTCGCCAACTGGAACGCGAAGGCTCCGGGCGAATACGAGATCCCCTTCACGGTCGCCCGCATTGTCCTGCAGGACTTCACCGGCGTCCCGCTGCTTGTCGACGTGGCCGCGATGCGTGATGCCGCGGTGGCCCGCGGAGCTTCGGCCGCGAAGGTCGAGCCGCTCGTGCCCGTCGACCTCGTCGTCGATCACTCGGTGCAGGTCGATTTCGCCGGATCGCAGGCCGCGCTCGACCGCAACATGGCGATCGAGTTCATCCGCAATCGCGAACGCTACGAGTTCCTCAAATGGGGCCAGCAGGCCTTCGAAACCTTCTCGGTGGTGCCTCCCGGCATCGGCATCGTCCACCAGGTGAACCTCGAATACCTCGCCAAGGGCGTACTCTCGAAGGACGGCGTTTATTATCCCGACACCCTCGTCGGCACCGACTCGCACACGACCATGATCAACGGTCTCGGTGTGGTCGGCTGGGGCGTCGGCGGCATCGAGGCGGAAGCCGGCATGCTCGGCCAGCCGGTCACCTTCCTCGTGCCCGAAGTCGTCGGCGTTTATCTCCACGGCAGCCTCAAGGAAGGCGTCACCGCCACCGACCTGACCCTGCGCGTCACCGAGATGCTGCGGAAACACGGCGTTGTCGGGAAGTTCGTGGAGTTCTTCGGTCCCGGCGCCACGGCGCTTTCGCTTCCTGACAGAGCCACCATCGCGAACATGGCACCTGAGTACGGCGCGACGATGGGCTTCTTCCCCGTCGATGGCGAAACGATCAACTACCTCCGCGGCACGGGCCGCAGCGAGGAACTCTGCGCCACGGTGGAAAACTACTACAAGGCCCAGGGCCTTTTCGGCATCCCCGACAAGGGCGATTGCGATTACACCGACCTGCTCGAGCTCGACCTCGCCTCCATCGTGCCCTGCGTCTCCGGACCGAAGCGCCCGCAGGACCGCATTGATGTGCCGAAGTTGCGGGAAAAATTCGAAGAGCTTTTCACCGCACCCGCCGCCGCGGGCGGTTACGGCCTTTCCGCCGAGCAGCGCGCCACTTCCGTCCCCGTGGTGATGCCGCATCCGGCCGGTTATGCGGTCGGCTCGCTGCTTGAGGCGCCCCAGCCTGGAGCGCCGATGGACAAGGTGGAGATGACCACCAATCGTCCCACCCCGACCCCGGTGCTCGCCGCCGAGGCCTTTGATCCGATCAACACCCAGCTCCGCCACGGTGCCGTGCTGATCGCCGCGATCACGAGCTGCACGAACACCAGCAACCCGAGCGTGATGCTTGCCGCCGGCCTGCTCGCGAAGAAAGCCAACGATCGCGGCCTGACCGTGCCGCCCTACGTGAAGACCTCGCTCGGGCCCGGCTCGCGCGTCGTCACCGATTACCTCGAGGCCACCGGACTGCAGGAAGAGCTCGACCAACTCGGCTTCCAGACGGTCGGTTACGGTTGCACCACCTGCATCGGCAACTCCGGCCCGCTCCACCCCGCCATCGAGGACGCGATCCGCCAGGGCGACCTCGTCTGTGCCTCGGTCCTTTCCGGCAACCGCAACTTCGAAGCCCGCGTCCACGGCTCGATCCGGGCGAACTTCCTGATGTCGCCGCCGCTCGTGGTTGCCTACGCCCTCGCAGGCCGGGTCGACCTCGATCTCACCACCGAACCGATCGGCACGGACACCAAAGGCGAGCCCGTCTTCCTCGCCGACCTATGGCCGACCCAGGCCGAAATCCGCGAGCAACTCGACGCCGCGCTGAAGCCCGCCGTTTATCAGAAACTCTACGGCAACATCGACACCGCCAATCCCAAGTGGGCCGAGATCAACGGCTCCACCGGCGAGACTTACACCTGGGATCCCGATTCGACCTACGTGCAGTCGCCGCCCTTCTTCGACAGCAAGATCGGCGCGAGCACCGACATCGTCGGAGCGCGTCCGCTCGGCATCTTCGGTGACTCCGTGACCACCGACCACATTTCCCCGGCCGGTTCGATCAAGGCGACCTCGCCCGCGGGACGTTTCCTGCTCGAGAGCGGCGTCGACCGCGCCGAGTTCAACAGCTACGGCGCGCGGCGCGGCAACGACCGCGTCATGACCCGCGGCACCTTCGCCAACGTCCGCATCAAGAACCTGATGTGCCCCGGTGTCGAGGGCGGTTACACCCAGTATTTCGGCAAGTCCGAAGTCCCCGCGCCCGACACCACCATCGCTCCGCTCGGCGGCGCGAAGCCGACCTTCATCTACGACGCCTCGATGGCCTATCAGGCCGAAGGGAATCCGCTCATCATCATCGGAGGTGAGGATTACGGGATGGGTTCCTCGCGCGACTGGGCCGCCAAGGGCACCCGCCTGCTTGGCGTCAGCGCGGTGATCACGAAATCCTTCGAGCGCATCCACCGTTCCAACCTCATCGGGATGGGCGTGCTGCCGCTGAACTTCGCCGATCCCGCCGACTACGAGAAGGTGAAGGACCTCACCGACGCGACCTTCGACATCACCGGCATCGCCGGCGAGTTGCGTCCGATGCAGACGGCCACGCTAACCGCCCGCAAGAGCGACGGCACCACCCTGTCGATCCCGCTCAAGGTGCGCCTCGATACGCCCGCCGAAGTCGACTACTACAACGCCGGCGGCATCCTGCCCTACGTGCTCGAGCAGATTTTGGCGGGTTGAGATCAGCTGAGGGAAATCCGGTCGCCTGCGGCTCCGTCGATCCGGACTTGCCCTCTGGTCTGCGATTTCATTTCCTGACGGGGTGAAATCCATCGGTCGTTTTCTGATTCCCTTGCTTCTCCTCGCCAGCGCCGCAGGCGCGGACCGACCTCCGAACGTGGTCTTCATCCTGACCGACAACCAGGGCGCGTGGACCCTCGGCTGCTACGGCAACCCTGACATTCGCACACCGAACATCGACCGCCTCGCAGCGGAGGGCGTTCGCTTCACCCGCGCGCTCAGTAGCAATCCCGTCTGTTCGCCAACCCGGGCGACCTTCCTGACCGGGTTGATTCCCTCACAACACGGTGTTCACTCCTTCCTCGACCCGAAGTACATGATGGGTCCCGAGGCCTACAACACGCTTTCGGAGTTCACCTCGCTCGGCGAGATCCTGCGCGACGCCGGTTACGTCTGCGGGCTCAGCGGCAAATGGCATCTCGGGGCGAACCTGACCCCGAGCGAGGGTTTCACCACCTGGACCACCAAGCCGGACGGAAGCACCCAGGAGTTCTACGATCAGAAGGTGATCGAAAACGGCGAGGTCCGCATCGAGACCGGTTACACGACCGACTACTGGACGCGGAAGGGCAAGGAATTCATCAGCGCCAACAAGGAGCGTCCCTTCTTCCTCTTCCTTGCCTACAACGGACCCTATTCGCTCGGCAAGCTGATGTCGGCGCCGGCACGCAACCGGCACGCCGCTTACTACGCCGACAAGCCGCTGCTATCCTTCCCGCGCGACGCGATGCATCCCTGGCAGGCGGCCAACAAACAGTTCCACAACACCGATGCAGCCCGCCGGCGCATGGCCAGCGAGGTCAGCGGGGTCGACGACGGCGTGGGAGAAATCATGGACCTGCTCGAGGCCGAGGGACTCTCGTCCGATACGCTCGTCATCTACAGCAGCGACCAGGGTTGGATGGGCGGACAGAACGGCATCTGGGGCATGGGCGACCACACCCGCCCGATCGGCGCGCACGAGCTGATGATGCAGGTGCCCCTGATCTTCCGTCAGCCCGGTCGCATCCCCGCAGGCCGCACCTGCGATGCCCTTGTCAGCAACTACGACTTCCTCCCCGGCGTGCTAGGCTACCTCGGTCTCTCGGAGAAAATGCCGGACACGCCGACATCACCGGGCCGCGATTTTTCCCCGGCCCTGCGCGGCGAGGCCCTCACTGACTGGGACAACACGATCTATTACGAGATGGAAAACACCCGCGCCATCCGCGAGCAACGCTGGAAATACGTGGCCCGCTTTCCCGAGGGCCCCTTCGAGCTCTACGACATGGAGATCGATCCGCAGGAGCGCTTCAATCTTTACGGCCAGCCCGGCACCGAGACGACTCGCGAGGCGCTCGCAAAACGGCTCGACGGGTTCTTCGAGACCTACGCGAATCCCAAATACGACATTTGGAAAGGCGGCGGATCCAAAGCATCGATCCACTACCTGAAGGAGTGAAATGAAACTCCCGCTTTCACTGCTATTGGTGTTCCTGTCAGGACAAGGTTTCTGCGCCGACCCTGTCGAGCTCCCGCTCTGGCCCGGCGATCCGCCGCACTACCTCGCCGACGCCCCGCCGGAGACGGAGACGGAAAACGGCGACATCCATGGAGTGACGCGCCCCACCCTGACCGTCTTCCCTGCTGAGCCTGACAAAAACACCGGCATCGCCCTGATCCTCTGTGCCGGTGGCGGCTACGGCGGGCTCGCTTGGAAGACGCACGTCCTCTACGCGGCCGAAGTCTTCGGCCCGCTCGGAGTCACCGTGATCGGCTTGAAATACCGGCTTCGTCCTCCGCACAAGCTCGACAATGCCGGCATCCAGGCGCTCACCCTGCTCGATGCGAAACGCGCCGTGCGACTCGTCCGCCATCACGCTGGGGAATGGGGCATCGATCCCGGCCAGATCGGCATCGGGGGCTACTCCGCGGGTGCGAATCTCGCCATGAACCTCGCGGCGAACTTCACAGCCGGAGATCCCGGCGCCCCAGATCCCATCGACCGCCTCAGCAGCCGGCCCGATTTCGCCGTCGGCATGGCCACCTGGCATTGGCGGCAAAAGGAGTCGCCTTTCGTCTTCGAAAAGGACGCGCCACCCGTCTTTCTTCTGCACGCCACCAACGACGGCCTGCCCGATCCTCAGGGGCGGATCGGCGGAGCCCCCATCGAGCTGCCCCGTGCCATCGCCCGCGACCTCACCACCCTCGGCGTGCCCGTGAAATTGCTCGAGTTCGACGAGGGCGGCCACGGCGTCGGCAACCTGATCCCGCAGCGGGTCAAAAACGGATTTCCACCGGCACGCTGGCCTTGGTTGTTGTTGGAGTGGCTGGGTGATGTGGAGATCGGTAACCGGTAAACGGTAATCGGCGGGTTCTTGCAACTTTGCGGCGTGGGATCGGTTACTGAGGGCATGAAAACCCTTCCCGCCCTCCTCGCTCTCTTGCTCACCACATCCCTGTCGCACGCCCAGCAAGGACCCGGCAGTCCTTTTGATCGGTGGGATCAAAACAAGGATGGCAAACTCACCCTCGAGGAAGTGCCCGAACCGCTCCGCAAGAATTTCGCCCGCATCGACACAAACCAGGACGGCTTTGTCTCGCGAGAGGAGGATGCCGAGATGCAGAAGCGCCGTCAGCAGAATCCAGGCGGCGGCAACAAGGGTCCCGGAGCTCGGCTGCCCGAAGGCATCAAAAAGGTCGCCGACCTCGACTACGCCGGCACCGGCAATCCGCGGCAAATGCTCGACCTTTACCTCCCCGAGAAACCCACGGCCGAGGGCCCGCTGCCCCTCGTGGTCTTCATCCACGGCGGCGGCTGGCAGGGTGGTGACAAAAACGGCGGCGGCGCGCGCATCGCCCGCTTTGTCGCCGGCGGCAAGTACGCCGGTGCCTCGATCGGCTACCGACTCAGCGACGAGGCCCAGTGGCCTTCACAGATCCACGACTGCAAGGCCGCGATCCGCTGGCTGAAGGCCCATGCCGCCGAATACGGCTTTGATCCGAATCGCATCGCCGTCTACGGCACCTCCGCCGGCGGCCACCTCGTCGCCATGCTCGGCGTGTCGCAGGGGCTTGCGGACCTCGAAGGCAGCATCGGCGCGCACACGGATCGCGACTCCTCGGTCCAATGCGTCGTCGACTTCTTCGGACCCACCGACCTGCTGACCATGGGGGACCACGAGAGCACGATCGATCACAACTCACCCGACTGTCCCGAGGCGAAACTGATCGGTGGAGCCATTCCGCAGAACCCTGACAAGGCCAAAAACGCCTCACCCTTGGAGCACGCCGGCAAAGACGACTCCCCATTCCTGATCGTCCATGGCACGGAGGATCCTCTCGTCCCCTACCCCCAATCCGTCGCCCTCGAGAAAAAGCTCGAAGCCGCCGGAGTGACCGCCGTGCTCGTCACGGTCGAGGGCGGCGGCCACGGTCAAGGCTTCGGCCCCGCCGTCGATGCCATCGTTGATCGCTACCTCGCCCGCCAGTTGCTGGGCGAGGCCGCCGAGATCGCCGATCAGACCGTGAAGGCCGGGCAGTGAGCATTCCACAGGTAGCACCGCGCGGCCCGCGCGGTGTGTCTTCCGCCTTCCCCGCCCGGGCCGGACGGGGCTAGACCGTCTGCCAAAAGTCCGTTCGCAAATCGGATTCTTCTTTGGGTTTGGATTCTTGCTCGCTTCGCTCGAACTTCTCTCCAAACCGGCCGCAATTCGCGCTTCCCGCGTTGCTCATCGGTCATGGAGCCCGCTCCACTCCCTCTTCGCGCCTTGGCATCACGAATTCCGACTCGGCCGATTCACGAACGGACTTTTGGCAAACAGTCTACCTCGGCAGAACACGCCAGATGGATCTCGATCCGGCCGAGGCATTCCAGCACCCTCAGCGAGGGCGGGTGATCCCGAGGAGATTCGAAAACCTCACCTCCCCACCGGCTTCGCAATCCGGATCGCGGACAGGTTGCCGCTGGGGTCCACGGCGCGGACCTGATGTTTGTTTTTTCCGGACCGGAGACGCGCCGCCTTGTAGCGGAACGTGCCGTTGGCGGACAGTGTCGCCTTGCGCCAGCCCGTCTTGAGCTTGGATTTCACCTCCACCCTGGCCACCGCCACGTTGTCCGTAGCGCGGCCTTGGATGGTGTGGCGGGGGCGCGGAGTCTTCAGCGCATTGGTTTTCAGAATCGTCACCGCAGGTCGGATCGTGTCGGGAACAACAACGGGGGCAGGGCCGTCGGCCACGAAGGAATCGATCGCGAAGCCTTCCCCGGTATCGAGGTAAACGAAGATCGCGATCTGGGTTGCCGCCGCAAAGTCTCCGCCGGTACCCGCATCCGTGAAGTCGGCGAAAGGAAACTCCAGCACGCCCCCCGTGGAAGCACCGATTTGTAACGTGGAGAAGTTCCCGGAACTTGCCCAAACGCGCACCTCGACCTCGATGGTGCCCGTCACGGAACTCAGGTCGACATCGAAGCGATCGTTCGCTCCACCATCCGTAAGATCGACCGCCGTAAGTCCGAAGGCTTGGGCGGAGGCGTTGTCCTCCCCGTCATAGGTGAGTTGCGCGTTTCTGGGACCTCCCGTCTCGGTGACGCCGGAAACGGTGAGCACTCCGCCGGCGATCCCGGTCGTGGCCGCATCGAAGAAGGCGGTGAAGATGTCCACCTCTCCCCCCAGCATCGCGCCGTCCACGGAAAAGTCGTTCGTGGTCGCCGCCGCCACGTCGGTCGAGAACTCGTCGATCACGACAGGCGCAGCTCGCAGCGAGGCCGCGGAGAAGGCGAACAGGGCGAAGGCGGGCGAAAGAACGTGAAACGAAGATTTCATGCCCCATCATTGCGCGAAAACACGGCAGGCCTACAGAAATTTCTTGGAAAAGTGCGCGAGCCACCCCAGAGGCTCGGATCGCCCTCGCCCACGGTCGGCATGCGAGCCCCGGTCCGCTTAGCGCCGCTTCACCGTCACCCGGCCCACCGCCGAACCCACGGTGCGCGAGTCGAAGGCCTGGATCTGGATCCGGTTGCTGCCCGGCTTCAGCCTCACCGCCGCCGTCCAGTTCGCCGTGCCCCGCGCCGTCAGCGACGAGCCGTTGCCGACCTGGTAGCGCACCGAGACCAGGTCGCCGTCGGGATCGCTCGCGGTGCCCCGCAGGGTCACCTTGCCCTTGCTGGTGGAGAAGCTCTTTTTGCCCAGGATCGTCAGTCGGGGCGCGTTCGTTCGGCTCACCTCGGCTTCGGCCTGCACCAGGCCCGATCCGATCCCGCTGTGGGGCACCGCAGCCCGGGCCCGCAGCTTGCACACGAGCGGGATCGTCACCCCCGTCAGTTCCCACCCCCCCGTGATGCGCGAGGCTTCGCCCAGCGTCGAGTAGGTCGCCCCGTTGTCCGTGGAGAGCTCCACCAGCACCCCGCTCACCTCAGGGGCCGACCCACCCCGCAGCCAGCGGACCGTGGAGGGATCGGGCACCGAGAGTTCCGAGACCGCCGCATCGTTGACGAGCCGGGCGATCCGATCGCGGCTCGCACTGCCCGCCGATCCCGTGATCGAGGTAAAGTCCCCGCCCAGCACGATCCCACCGTCTTCCTGGAACACGACCTGGTAGAGAAAACTGTTCACTCCGGCCGAGTCCGTCCCGAAGGCCGTGTCGACACTGCCATCGGCGTTGAACCGGGCGATCCGGGTCCGGTTGTAGCTGCCCGTCGCGTCGGAGACGGCGATGTAGCTGCCCCCGACCACGAGCTTGCCGTCCGCCTGCAGCGCCAGGGAAAGGGCGGGGCCCGCCACCCCCTTCGCATCCGCACCGAAGCCCGTATCCACACTGCCATTCGAGTTCAGACGGGCGATGCGGCTCCGGTTCGTCGTACCCGTCGCGTCGGTGATCGACGTGAAGCGCCCCCCCAGGAGGATCTTTCCATCCGGCTGTAGCACCATGGAAAACACGCTGTCGTTCGCCCCCGTATCCTCCGCCGCGAAGGTCGTGTCCACGCTGCCATCCGCATTGAGACGGGCGAAGCGACGCCGGTTGAAAAAGCCCGTCCCGTCCGTCAGGTCCGTAAAAATGCCCCCGATCACCACCTTGCCATCCGGCTGGAGCACCAGGGTGTTCACGTCACTGCCCGGTCCCTTGGCATCGGTGCCGAAAGTCGTGTCCACGCTGCCGTCGGCATTGAGACGGGCGACGTTGTTGCGGTTGTGGGTGCCGCCCGCGTCGGAGACATTCGTGAAGCTGCCCCCGATCAAGATCTTCCCATCAGGCTGCACCGCCAGCGTGTAGAGGTTGCCGCCCACCCCTTTCCCGTCCGAGCCAAAGGCCGTATCGACACTGCCGTCCGCGTTGAAGCGGGCGATGTTGCTGCGGTTGTAGCTGCTGCCCGCATCGGAGACCGTGGTAAAGCTCCCACCCACGAGGATCTTCCCGTCCGGCTGCACCGCGAGCGCGAAGACACTGCCGCCGACGCCCTTCGTTTCCGCGCCAAAGGCCGTGTCGACCGATCCATCGGCATTGAATCGGGCGATGCGGTTCCGCGCATACCCGTTGGTAGCATCGGAGATGAAGGTGAAATCTCCACCCGCCACGATCTTTCCATCCGGCTGGAGCGCGAGCATGTAAACCGCCGCGCCCGCACCCTTTTGGTGGGCTCCGAAACTCCCGTCCGGATCGCCCGGCGCCGCCTGCGTCCATCCCACCCCCATCAGCGAGCTGAAAACCAGGATCCGGGCGAGGAGGCGGGACACGGGCGCGTTCATGGCCTCGAAATTAGATCGCACCCTCGCCGGTGTCGAACCGCAAATTTGACACTTCACCCGCCGTCATCCGGTCCTTCCAGAGCGAGCAAGCGTCCCGCGATCCGCCCCGCCCACTCATCGAGCTCCGCCCGCTCCGCCGGGCGCGACTTGCCGCCGAGGCGCAGCCCGTCCCCTTTCCGCCGCGGGATCACGTGGAGATGCACATGCGGCACCTCCTGCCCCGCATCCGGTCCGTCGCAGAGCAGCCAGTTGATCCCCGTCACCGAGGGATCGACCGCCCGGATCGCCTTGCCGATCTCCTGCCCCAGCGCGGTCACCCGCCCGAGGATATCCGGCGGCAGATCGGAGAGCGAGGCGACCTCCACCACCGGCACCACCAGCGTGTGCCCCGGCGTGAGCGGCTGGATGTCGAGAAAGGCCGCGACCTGCGGATCGCGATGGACAAAGCTGGCGGGGAGTTCGTTTGCGAGGATACGGGTGAAGATCGAAGGCATGGGGGGGGAACTATCCTACATTCCCGACAGGTGGTGTAGCGAGATTCCATGTCCCGCACTCACCGGCCGCTGTCTTGATTGGCGACGGGCCGACGAAGGGAGGCGTCGATGAAACTGGACGAGGCCCCGCCCGCTCAGGAAAAACAGATCGCCCGCCCTCACTCCGAGCCGACGGAGCCAACGGCCATGGCTGAGCCAGAGGAAGCCCGCGCACGCCGCGCCCAGGGAAAAGAATGCCATCGTCCAGCGCCAGGTGACTCCGTCGGGATGGCACGCCGACAGCCGCTCGCGGTGGAAAGTGATGTGCCCGGCCTCGTCCCGCAGGATCAGCCGGCACATTTGTCTCACCGGCTCATCTCCACAGGTCTTGCGAATGAGACGATAGTAGGCCGTGCTGACGATCTCGACGATCAGCAGCACCATCATCTCGAATTGGGCGCCGAAGGCCCGGCGGCACCGGTTGAAAAGACGGAAGGCGAAACTGTCGTCGACGAAGGTGCCACCGAGACGTCGCACCGCCCCGCCGAGCAACCGCGAATGTTCGGCCTCTTCCGCGAACCAGAGGTCGACCACCCTCCTGACCTCGTCGTCCGAGGCCCGGAGCCGCTCCGCATCGCGCGCGATGAGACGACAGGGACCGCCGCCGTCTCCGAGCTGGTATTGGGCGAGGGTCGCGGCGAGAGCGTTCCGCCTCCCCGCATCCAGCGCGAGCGGCAGATCCCATTCGGGCTCGGGACGATCGAGGCGGTTGGCGGTGCCGAAATGGTGGATCCATTTCGCCAGGTTCATGGGCATGGGGTGTCGTTTCATCGGGATTCAGGGTGATGCGACCACCTTCGGATTCTCCCGTGAAAGGAGAATGAAATGGGCGTGATCAATCCGTGAAATCCGACCAGACACGTGGGACTGGCATCCCGCCAGTCATTGACCGGCGGGACGCCGGTCCCACGTGCCCCAACCGCCCCCTTCGGGACGATCCCCGCACACCCTTCCTCCACCGGCATCCACGGACTCATCTCCACGTCCCGGGCCGTCCGGCCCCTCCCGTAGGTTGGGGAGGGGTGGATTCATCGCGGATTCAAGAGGGTTGGATGAGTCACCCTACCCTGTTGCCTGCCCTCACCCGATCAGTTCGAAGCCGTCGAGCCGGTCGGCGAGGTCGGACGAGCCGAACCCTCCGACACGGCTTTTCGGGTCGCCTTCACCGTGAAGGGCACCGAAAAAGCCGTGAAGCGCGGCTGAAAAGACGCGTAGCCTGCCGGAAAAGCCGTGAAGCGTGGCGAAAAAGCCGCGCAGGCGGTCGCGGGAGCCGTGAAGCGCGGTGAAAAAGCCGCGCAGGGGGTCGGGAAAGACGAGGAGGGCCCCGACGAAGCCGCGCGGCGGATCGGAGAAGGCACGACGGACCGGCGGAGCATTGCGCCCTTCGCACCGATCGCCTGACCAAAACCGATCATCGCGTCGCCCGCGGACGGAGGGGAGGCTCCGCCGCGGCGATTTCAGGGGTTAGCAAAAAAGGGCAATGGATGGCAAGAAAAATTTGGGGGCCTTCCGAAAAGCAGCACGCTCCGGGTCGCCCAGCACGTTCGCCGGGACCCTCAAGCTTTCAGCTTGACGCCTTTCTCGCCCGGTCGGTAGAATCTTTCCGCCTGCCCCGAAAATCCGCGCCTGCGTTGCACCCGATCGGCTCCGCCGACGGGTGAACAGCAGGCGGGGTGATATCGGAATGCGTTATCTAATACTGTTCGCTGAAGAAAATGAATCCTGCGATCTTGCCCGATTTGGACCAGTTGCCATCCGTTCTCGAGACATCGGAGGTCAATGCCGTTCTAGCGCAGGCAGCCGAGGCATTCGAGCGTAATCCCAATATTCCGCAACAAGAGGTAGTCGACTGTATTGTTGATGCGATATTTGCCAGAGGTTACCGACCCGATGAGGGGTTCGATGTAGCGGTATCAGGGAAGATACTCGATTGGATTAAGAATCATTGGGGTAGCGCGACCCCAGCGTTTATTGATGCCGCTACCACCGCTCTCACCAACTTGAATCATCCGGACATCGATCCTTTTCTTGCTGAGCAGCTTGCGGTAGAGCGTCGCGAGTTCGCACGACTGGCGATTCGCGAGTGCCAAGCCGAAAGAACGAAGCCAGCGAACATGACAGCGGACTCAACGGCGTTCCGCCGTGAGTCGCCTTGACGTTCGGCCAACTAAACACGCCACTATGCCTGATTCACGTTTCGCTTGGGCCAGTCCGCTTGATCCCGCAGCCATCACGACTCCAGCGATTGCTGAGCGCCGCCAACCAGTGCTCCGCGTTGTGCATGACGAGGGACATGGTGGATGGCAGTTTTACGACGACATCGAGCCTTTGACTGGCCCAGTCGTATTGCCGAAGGCTGTCTTCCTCGACTTGGACCCGTCACTTACTGAAATCACAGACCTACCTGTCGGCTGGGAGGCAGTCCGAGAGACTCAGGACGGACCTTGGAGTCGCAGTGAGATCTGACACCGCAGAGAACAGTCATGCAGTCACTACCACAGATACGACCAAGGCCGAACAAAACGGATGCAGGCAACGGCTCGAAGGCTATCTGTCGTGTCAGCAACGTCTTGCGCTCGCCGTCGCCTGATCCGAGACGTTAGGTGACATTCCGCACAACCCATGAGGACCACGCTCAACTTCCTTGTATCGCTAATTTTCGTCGGCACGGTAGCAATAGCCGAGGACGCTTCCAACAGTCTCTTGCCGGAGGTCGCTCAATCTCTAGAAACGTCCTCCAAGATCACGCTTTTTTCTCTTGATCCTGACATCCAACCCGCACGCCTATTCGCAAAGAAGTTCCATGGTTATCGAGTCCTTGGACAGACGGATGTTACAGACCACATTTCCCGTGAGCGAGTTGCTGCTACCATCACGAACGCTATCCGAGACTTTAACGGTTTGGTGGCTGCGTGTTTTAATCCCCGACATGGCGTGCGTATTATTACGCCACAAGGAACAACGTATGATTTCGTGATCTGTTTCGAGTGCAACTCAGTCGCGATCTACGAAGGAGAGAAGAGTCTTCCCGGCGTGAGCATCACTGGGACTTCCAAACCTCTTGACGATCTGTTACGAGTCGCAAAAATCAAGCTTGCTGATCCGGCGGAATAGCATCATGACCCATGTCACCTAATCGGGTCCCCGCAACTGACTGAGCTTTCACTCAGCCAGCCACGGGTCCCACACCACCCTGCGTACGGCTCCGTACAGGGCGGTTCCAATCAGACACGGGCGTTCGGACCGTAGTGAAGAACGATCCAGATCGCTCTCAT